>CAVTFD010000023.1:0-66643 GCA_963733945.1 uncultured Alphaproteobacteria bacterium
GCCCGCCACACCCGCTCGGGCGTCGCCGGCATCGGCAGGTCGCGGACGCCGAGCGGAGCGAGCGCGTCGAGGATCGCGTTCATGACCGTTGGCGTGCTGGCGACGGTGCCGCCTTCGCCGACCCCTTTGGCGCCGAGCGGATTGGTCGTGCTGGGGACAGGGCTGAAATCAATGGTGATCGACGGCACCGTGTCGGCGCGCGGAATGCCGTAATCCATCAAGGTGCCGGTCAACAACTGGCCGCTGTCATGGTCGTAGACGACATCTTCGAGCAGCGCCTGGCCGGCGCCCTGGGCGACGCCGCCCATGATCTGGCCCTTGGCCAATAACGGATTGATCACGGTGCCGCAATCGTCGACGACGGTATAGCGGTCGAGTTCGACCGCACCGGTCTCCGGGTCGATCTCAAGCTCGCAGATATGGCAGCCATTGGGGAAACTCGGCAGATCCGAGTTGAAGGCGCCGGCCCCCTGCAGCCCGACCCCGAGCTCCGAGGGTAGGCCGACCGGGATGAACGACATCTGCGCCACCTGGCCGATCGGCATGGACCGGTCGGTGCCTGATATCGTGAAGGCGCCGTCGGCAAAGCTGATGTCGGCAGCGTCGGCCTCCATGAAATGGGCGGCAAAGCGCTTGCCGCGCTCGATGACCTCGTCGGCCGCGGCGCGCAGGGCGCTGCCGCCGATCATCATGCTGCGCGAGGCATAGGTGCCGCGGCCGATCGCGACCTCGTCGGTGTCGGCCTGCGCCAGATGGATCTTGTCTTCGGCTACGCCGAGCCAGTCGCCCACCATCTGGGCATAGGTCGTCTCGTGCCCCTGCCCGTGCGACAGGGTGCCGGCGAGGATCGTCAACTCGCCTGACGGGTCGAAGCGCACTTCCATGCGCTCATTAAAGACGCCGGTATTGTCGACATAGTAGGTGATGCCGCGGCCGCGTAGTTTGCCTGCGGCTTTGCTGTCGGCTTGCCGCACGGCGTAGCCGTCCCAATCGGCAAGGGCTTGGCACTTGGCCATCGCTGCGGCGTAGTTCCCGGTGTCGTAGATCCAGCCGGTGCGCGTCTGATAGGGATAGGCGTCGGAACGGATCAGGTTCCTTTTGCGCAATTCCGCCGGATCGATGTGCATCTCGCGCGCTGCCCGATCGACAAGGCGCTCCATGATGTAAACGGCCTCGGGGCGGCCGGCGCCGCGATAGGGCACGGTCGGCGCGGTATTGGTGAAAACGAGGCTGCTGGTGACCGACACCGCCGGGATGTCGTAGACGGTTGGGGCGAGCTTTAGCGAAAAGATGATCGGGATGGCGCCGGCGCCCTCGATATAGGCGCCGATATTGTGCGAGCCGGTCCAGCGCAAGGCCAGGAATTTGCCGGCGGCGTCGAGCGCCAGTTCGGCGGCGACGTTCTGGTCGCGCCCCGCATAATCGCCGAGCAACGCCTCGGAACGCGTCGGGATCCATTTGACGGGCCGGCCGACGCGGCGCGCCGCCCAGACGAGGATCGCCTCTTCGGGATAGACGTTGCCCTTCATGCCAAAGCCGCCGCCGACATCGCGGGCGACGACGCGAATGCGGCTTTCCGGGACATGCAGGATGTGATGCGCCAGGGTCTGGCGGACGCCGTGCACGTTTTGCGTGCTCGAGTAGAGCGTGTAGCGGCGTGTGCCCGGATCGTAATCGGCGATGCAGCCGCGCGGCTCCATCGTGACCGCGGTGAGGCGGTTGTTGAAGAGCGAGAGCCGCGTGACGTGATGCGCCCTGGCGAAGGCCGCGTCGGCCGCATCGCCGTTTCCGAGGCGCATCGTGAACGAGGTGTTGTTGGGGATGCCGTCATGGACCAACGGTGCACCCGGACGGACCGCTGCTTCGACGGTCACCGCGGCGGGTAATATTTCGTAATCGACCGCGACCAGCTCCGCCGCATCGCGCGCGATCGCTTCGGTTGCCGCAATCACGACGGCGACGCGCTCGCCGACGTAGCGCACCCGGCCCTGCGCCAGCGGCGGACGCTTGGTTCGGTAGCCTTTGGGCCCACCCATATCCTCGGGCATCGCCTCGGGATCGAGGCTGCCAAGCCCGTCGGCCGCCCAGTCCTCGCCGGTAAGCACCGTGTAGACACCGGGCACCTGCTCCGCAGCGGACTTATCGACGGAGCGGATCCTCGCATGGGCATGCGGCGAAGACAGAAAGACCGCATAGACCTGGCGAGCCAGATCGATATCCGCGACGTAACGGCCTTGCCCCGTGAGAAACCGGCCGTCCTCCTTGCGCGTGACGGGCTGTCCGATGCCGAAGCGCATGCTGCTCACCTGCCTGTTCCGGGCCGTATCGTTCACCGAGGTCAACGCAACTTGCGGACCCGCCTCTGTTTAGCCGCGTTCGCGCCGGTGCAGAAAGGCCAGGCGCTCGAACAAATGCACATCTTCCTCGTTCTTTAGGAGGGCGCCGTGCAAAGGCGGGATCAGCTTTGCCGGATCGCGGGTGCGCAGGGTCTCGGGCGAGATGTCCTCGACCAGCAACAGCTTGATCCAATCGAGCAGCTCGGAGGTCGAGGGTTTCTTCTTCAATCCCGGCGCCTGGCGGATGTCGAAAAAGATTGTCAGCGCCTCGTGCAGCAATTCGTGCTTCAAATCGGGAAAGTGTACGTCGACGATTTGCAGCATCGTCTCGTGGTCGGGAAAGCGGATGTAGTGAAAAAAGCAGCGCCGCAAAAAAGCGTCCGGTAATTCCTTTTCGTTGTTCGAGGTGATGATGACAATCGGGCGTTGGCGCGCCTGGATCGTCCGCCGCGTCTCGTAAACGTAAAACTCCATGCGGTCGAGTTCGAGCAAAAGGTCGTTGGGAAACTCGATATCGGCCTTGTCGATCTCGTCGATCAGCAGCACCGGGGCTTTATCCGCCTCAAACGCCTCCCACAGCTTGCCGGGCACGATGTAGTTGGCGATGTCGTGGACCCGCTCGTCGCCGAGCTGGCCGTCGCGCAGCCGCGAAACCGCGTCATATTCGTAAAGCCCTTGCTGCGCCTTGGTGGTCGATTTGATGTGCCAGGTAATCAGATCCTTGCCGATGCCGCGGGCAATCTCGTGGGCGAGAATGGTCTTGCCGGTGCCGGGCTCGCCTTTGACCAGCAACGGGCGTTCGAGAGCGATCGCGGCATTGACCGCGACCTGCAGATCCGGCGTCGCCACATAACTTTCGGTGCCCTCGAAACGTCGCATGTTGTTTATGCCCCTTGTTATTCGCGCGATGACATAACCTGTGGCGGGGCATGACGCCAGTCCTGCCATGGTCAATCAGCCGGGGCCTGCTAGTCGTACGGCTCGAACCACAATTCACAGCCATAGTCGATCGTGATCTCTTCGCCGGGTCCGATGTCGGTGATCGCGACCAGGTCGAGCGTATGCCGGACAAAGTTGCGGTCGACCCGGGCGCGCGGCCGGCTCGCATGGTTGCACAGGCTGACCAGGCCCAGACCCAATGCACCGCGCCCCTCGCTATCAGGGTCGCCGTCCCAGTGAAAGTAATAGTTGTAGAGGATCGTCCGGTCCAATAACCGACATTCCGTCGCCGGGACAATGATTACCGGCGCTGCCTCGACCACGGTTCCGGCCACGATGGGTTCCCGCGCGAACACGCCTCGCCCACGCTCAGGGCACGTGCGGACCTCTACTCGAAGGTTTGGAATCGGCGAAAAGCGATCCGGCCTCGCCGCGGCCGACATCCTCCCGCTGTCCGCGGGGATCAGACGTGGTCGTGCGGCCGATCGGCGGTCCCGACGGGCGCCGTCGTGCTCGCTGCAGCAACAGGCGGCGACACTTGTGCCGGCGCCGACGCGGCTTCGGGTTCGTCCTCCTCGCGCATGCCGGCCTTGAAAGCCTTGATGCCCTTGGCGAAGTCGCCCATGACTCGCGGCAGCTTCCCGGCGCCAAACAGAATGAGGATAATGGCCAGGACCACCATCCAGTGCATCAAGCTGAACGAACCCATATCGACGACCTCGGAAGGCTGACGAGACACTTCTCTATAAAGCGCGTCGGCCGAATTGCAAGCTAATGGCGGCATATCCCGCGCCGCTCCGCTTACGAGGTCGTGCGAATTCCCCGAAAATCAAGTCCGATGGACCATGGAGTGCTGCCGATGACGGACTTCCCGCCGCCGTATTCGACTGATTGGCGAAGACGCGCACCCGCCGAAGTGGGGCTCGATGCCGACGCGGTTGCCGCCGCCGCTCGCCACGCCGCCGAACACGAGACGCCGTGGACGCGGGATCTGGCTGAGATGGTGACGAGCGATTTCAGCGAGCGACCGCCTTGGAACGAGACACTCGGGCCGGTGCGTCCCCGCGGGGGGCCGAACGGCCTGTTGCTGCGCGGCGGCGATATCGTCGCCGAATGGGGTGATACCACGCGGGCCGATATGACGTTCAGCGTCGCCAAGAGCTATCTCTCGATCCTTCTGGGCTCGCCTGGGATCGCGGGCTGATCGCCGACCCGCACGACAAGGTCTCGCGCACCGTCGATGATGGCGGCTTCGACCCGCCGCATAACGATGCGATCACCTGGCACCAGCTGCTGCAGCAGACCTCGGAGTGGGAGGGCGAGCTGTGGGGCAAGCCGGATCTGATCGACCGCAATCGCTCGTCAGCGGGTCGGCCAAGTCCGGCGCCAAAGGGAACTCACCGCGATCTCCAGCCGCCCGGCGGCTTCTGGGAATATAACGACGTCCGGGTCAACCGGCTCAGCCTCGCGCTGTTGCGGCTATGGCGCCGGCCATTACCCGAAGTTTTCCGCGAGCTGGTCATGGATCCGATCGGCGCCTCGCCCGATTGGGAGTGGCACGGTTACCGCAATTCCTATGTCGAGATCGACGGGCGTCGGGTGCAATCGGTCTCGGGCGGCGGTCATTGGGGCGGCGGGGTCTTCATCAACGCGCGCGACCAGGCCCGGATCGGCCTGATGCTATTGCGCCGGGGCAGGTGGGGCAGCCGCCGCATTCTCTCGGAGGCATGGATCGAGAGGATGCTCGAACCTTGCCCGCTCCATCCGCAATACGGTTATCTGTGGTGGCTCAACACCGATCGCGGTCTTTATGCGAATGCCCCGGCCAGCAGCTATTACGCCCGCGGCGCCGGCGGCAACCTGACCTGGGTCGATCCCGAGGACGATCTCGTCGCAGTCCTGCGCTGGACCGATCCCGCGGCGATGGACGGGTTCATGAAATTGGTCACCGCGGCGATCAAGCACTGATCGGCCCGCCCCTCAACCCCGAACAACGGCAAGCGGCTTATCGGCCCGCCAATTTCTTTGTCATCATGAACCGGGTATGACCGGGTGGATCGCAATCGATCCGGCCGAGCACCTGCCAGCCCTGGCGCTCGTAAAAGCCGGGCGCCTGGAATGAAAGGGTGGACAGGATCGCCCGACTGCAGCCGCGGCGCGCGCCTTCTTCCTCCGCTGCCGCGAGGATCCGGCTGCCGAGTCCCTGCTTCCGCAGCCTTTCCGGCAGGAAAAAACGGTCAATCCGCAGAAGCCCCATCGAGGTGCTGCCATAGAGTCCGCCAGCGATCTCGCCTGTCGCCGGATCGGCAACCAGCACGGCAAGCGGGCGGTAGTCGCGATAACCGGCTTTTTCGAGATTGTAGGCGCCTAGCCCGTCGCGAATGACGGACTCGTCCTCCGAGGTGGCGGCGTCAGTCAGCACCAGCCTAGGACCACTCTCCGGCGCGGACATCAGCCGGTTTCCATCGGCAGGGAGGGGTTGGTCGCCCACTCACTCATCGAGGCGTCATAGAGCTTGACCGCGGGATGGCCGAGCATGACGAGGGCCAGCGCATCGGCGCTCGCGGCGATGCCGCCGCCGCAATAGGTGATGACATCTTTGTCGAAGGCGCCGACCGCCTCGAACCGCCGGCGCAATTCGGCCGGCGGCAGGAATTCGTTGGTCGCCGGGTCGAGCAGGTGTGCGGCGGGCAGATTGACGCTGCCCTTGATGCGGCCCGGCCGGCCGTAGCTGTTGCCGCCGGAGCCGGCGTGCTGCTCAGGCGCCAGCGCGTTCAGCGTGCAAACGCCGCCGTCGCCGATGGCGCGCAGGACCTCATCTTTGCCGACCATCAACGGGCGTAGCTCGCGGACGGCGAAATGCCCCGGCGGATGCGGTTTCGACGGTCCGGTCTCGACCGGGCGACCCTCGCGAACCCATTTTTGCCAGCCGCCGTTGAGCACTGCCGCGTTGTCGAAGCCAAACACGCGCAACAGCCACCACACCCGCGTCGCCCACCACGGATTGGCGGTGCTGTAGAGCACGACCCGCGTTCCGTCACTAACACCAAAGCGGCGCATCGCCGCGGCAAAACTGTCAGCCGAGGGCAGCATGAAGCGCAACCGTTGGTTGCTGTCGGAAAGATCGGCTTGAAGGTCGATGAACTGCGCGCCGGGGATATGACCCTTTTCGAAATCGGCGCGGGCCGGCACCGCCTGGTAGGTCGTCTTCGGGTCCGGGATCAGATTGGTCGTGCAGTCGAAGACGCGCAGATTGGGATCGCTCAGCTCGCAAGCGAGCGTTTCAGTATCGATCAGGAATTCGGGATGGGCAAAACCGGGATCGGCCATCGGGACCTCCTCAGCGCTGCGATGGTAAAGATGTCGCGATCGCCGGCCGCTGGCGGTGGAAATCGGTCGCCTGCTCGAAAGCGTGACCGACGCGCATGACACCGGCCTCATCGAACGGCTTGCCGGCAATCTGAAAGGCGAGCGGCAACCCGTCCTCGAAGCCGATCGGCACGGAGAGTGCAGGGCTGCCGGTCAGATTGTAGGGTCCGGTATAGGACGCCCGCTCGAAGGTCGAATAGGTCGGGACCGAGTCGATCCGCGGCGCGGGGCCGGTCGCGTTGGCCGAGACCGCGACATCGACACCGTCGAGCGCACGGGCAAATTCGACGCACAGCTCGCGCCGTTGCCGCATTGCTTCGACATAATCGGCCGCACTCAAAAACGCGCCGAGTCCGATCCGCGCGAACATGTGGTGGCCAAAATCCTGCGGGCGCTCCTGAAAATCCTTTTCGTGCAGTGCATAAGCTTCGGCCAGCATGATCAGCCGGTTGGCGTCGACATAGTCGATCAGCGACGACAACCGCACGTCGACAAGGCGCGCGCCGAGGCTCTCCAAGGTCCGGCAGGCGGTGTCGAAAGCCGCAGAATAGGCCACACTCGGGGCGCTGTCGGGCCCGAAATCGGCGACCGCGTCATGCTCGTGGAAATGGCGGATGACGCCGATCCTCGCCCCGTCGAGGCGCGTCGTCAGGGCCGCGCGGTAGTCCGGCACTGGCACATCGGATGAGGCCGGGTCTTGCGCATCGTAGCCGGCCAGGGCCTGCATCATGATCGCGCAATCCTCGACGGTGCGGGTCAGTGGGCCGCAGTGATCGAGCGTGTAGGACAGCGGAAAGACGCCGCGCCGGCTGACCCGTCCATAGGTCGGCTTCAGCCCGACAATGCCGTTATAGGCGGCAGGCCCGCGGATCGAGCCACCTGTATCCGAGCCCATCGCCCCGGCGCAAAGGCCGGCGGCGACGGCGACAGCCGAGCCACTCGACGACCCAGCCGGGTAATGCGCGGTGTTCCATGGGTTGCGCGCCGGCTCGAACGGCAAGCTGAAATCAGGGCCGCCGATCGCGAACTCATGCGTCTCCTGCTTGCCGAGCAGGATCGCGCCGGCAGCGCGCAGCCGCACCCAGGTTTCGGCGTCCTCGTCGGGCACATGGTCGAGGTAGCGCCGCGAACCCGCCGTCGTACGGATCCCGCGCGTCTTGTAGATGTCCTTGAGGCCGATCGGGATGCCGTGCAGCGGACCGCGCGACCTGCCTGCGGCAAGATCGCGCGCGGCGGTGAGGGCTTGGTCACGCAGCACCAGGACATAGCTGTGCAATTCGCCGTCGAGCGCCACGATGCGTTCGAGATAGGCCTCGGTCAGCGCGACGGGAGAAAGGCTGCCGTCGGCGATAACGCGGCTTGCCTCGGCGATGGTCAGTTGGGTCGGGTCCATCGCCGCCTCACGCCCTCGGATGGACGAAAATGTGGGCCGGCTCGGCCGCCCGGTCGCGGGGCCGCCGCACCGAGCGTTGCATGCGCTCGACTTGGCGATAGGCTTGGCGCAATTCCTCGAACTGCTCCGGGGTTAGCTTCAGTCCTGCGCGCTCGACCAGAACGGCGAAGCGCTCGGGCGAAATCGACTGCTCGGCCATGGTTGCCCCTTACTCCGCCGCTTGCGCGGTCGGCAGTGCGTGGAAATTCTTCGGCAGACCGGCCTTGGCGATGGCGCCGTATTGGACGACGTTGGGCAATGCGCCATGCACCAGCTCGCGCACCGCGACCAGCCGATCGAGATCAATGCCGGTCTCGAAGCCCATCGCCTCGAGCATGAACACCAAATCTTCGATGACGATGTTGCCGGTCGCGCCGGGCGCATAAGGGCAGCCCCCAAGCCCGCCCAGCGAGGCGTCGAAGGCGCGCGCGCCGGCGTTGAGAGCCGCCAGCACATTGGCGAGACCAAGCCCGCGGGTGTCGTGGAAATGGCCGCTCACCGGTAGCGGCGCGACATCGGCCATGACACGGCGGAAAACGCGCTCGATTGCCGCCGGCTGGCCATAGCCGACCGTGTCGGCGAGCATGATGGCGTCGGCCCCGGCCTCGGCGACCTCGACCGCGATACGGCGCACCCGTTCTTCGTCGACCGCCCCCTCGATCGTGCAGCCAAAGGCGGTGGCGAGCCCGCAGGTCAGGCGCGGGCGCTTGCCCTCCGCGGCCGTGTGGCACAGCGCCACCACTCGCCGGAAATCCTCGACAAATTCCTCGGTGCCGCGGCGGACATTGGCGCGGTTGTGGCCCTCGCTGACCGACAGCACGAAATTCATTTCATGCACGCCGAGCGCCAGGCCGCGCTCGGCACCCTTGAGGTTCGGGATCAGCGCCGACACGGTGAGCCCCGGCAAGGACAGCGCATGGCGCACCACCGCCTCGGCGTCGGCCAGCTGCGGCAGCAATTTGGGCGGGACGAACGAGCTGACCTCAATTTCGTGCACGCCGGCAGCGTGCTCGGCGTCGAGCCAAGCGATCTTCTGCTCGGTCGGCATTATCTCGGCGAGGCTCTGCAGCCCGTCGCGCAAGCCCACCTCGCGGACAAAGGGACGTTCGCGCATTCTCTCCTCCCGATAATATTCGCGGCGAAGCTAGTCCCGGTGCGCCATTCGGGCAACCGTCTCAGACGAGGTGCTCCGGGGTCAGCGCGCAAATTTCGTCGGTGTCGGCGAGCTCGATCTGAAGCGTCGCATGGGCGATGCCGAAGCGGTCGTGAAGCTCATGCGTCATCGCGTTGAGCGCTGCGTCGCCGGGATGGCCGCCCGGCATCACCAGATGGCAGGTCAGCGCTGTCTCGGTCGTGCTCATGCCCCAAATGTGCAGATCGTGCAATGCGGTCACCCCAGGCAACGTCGCGAGGCATGCGCGCACGGCATCGGCGTCAAGTCCTTCCGGTACCGCGTCGAGGGCGAGGCCGATGGCGCTTTTCAACAATCCCCAGCTGCCGATGACGATGACCACCGAAACCGCGAGGCTGCCCGCGGGATCGAGCCACCGCCAACCGGTCAACCCAATCACGATCCCGGCGGCGACGACGCCGGCGGTGACCAGCGTATCGGCGGCCATGTGGACAAAGGCGCTCTTGATGTTGAGGTCGCGTGCGCGGCCCGAAGCGAAAAGTAATGCCGTTCCGCCATTGATCATGATTCCGATCGCCGCAACCCCGATCATGATCCCACTCGCGACCGGAACCGGATCGGCAAAGCGCAACACCGCCTCCCAGGCGATGCCGCCGGTGACCACCAGCAAAATGACAGCGTTGGCCAGTGCGGCGAGGATAGAGCTCGAGCGCAGGCCATAGGTGAACCGGCCGCTCGGCTGGCGCTGGCTCAGCATCGCCGCACCCCAGGCCAAGGCGAGGCTGAGCACGTCGCCGAGGTTGTGCCCGGCATCGGCGAGCAACGCCAATGACCCGGAAACGACGCCGGCCGCCGCCTCGATCAACACGTAGGCGACATTGAGGGCGATCCCGATCGCGAAAGCCCGCCCGTAATCCGGCCGGCCATGCCCGTGCGAGGAGTGCCTGTGGGAGGAGTGATCGTGCTGCATCCGCGGCAACTCGTCCAATACCCGCTAACAGTATAATCGAAAATTACGGCTCGACGAAAAGTTGGAAGCGCTCAGGCGGGAACACCGATTGGGTAGCGCCCCGGATTGAGTTTCCGCAACGGATGGACAGCGGCCATCCTTACAGCGGCCAGGTTTCAGGGCATCCGCTCGACCCATTGCGCGCGCGAAGGCCCCGGCTCGAACGGATCGCCGAAATACTGGGTCTCGCGGGCCACCTTCCCATCGACGAACTCCATGATGCTCACGGTGTAGGACGGCTGCCCGTCATAGGTTAGGACGAATTCAGTGACCCAGAAATCGCCTGCGCCGATTATCCGCCGCACTGTGAAGCGTTTCCGGTTCGGCTGCGCGGCGCGAGACGACTGTATCTTTCGCCGCCCGCGGATGCGCTCGCCCGATTGCGGATATTCGAGCACCGCGTCCTCCCGGTAAATCTGGTGCTCCGCCTCGAAGTCGTTCGCATCGGAGGCGGCCCAATGGCGATCCAGAGCCGCTCGAATCTCTCGGTCTTCCATATCGAATCTCCTTGACCATCGCCGTCGATATTGAGCCGTCGTACCATGCGCTGACTACCTGGAACAGGCCTCCAGATGGGGTAAGAGGTCCATTCCCTGTGCGAAGGCTGAGTGGCCGAGAAGGGTCGGGAACCGAAATTCACTGAAGTCACTGCTGCCGATTGCGGGGCTTGACAGCGGCCGGCCGGCGCGCGGAGATGCGGCGAGGAGGAACCCGCCATGCTCGACGGCTATATCTATAACGCCTTGCGCACTCCCTTTGGCCGCCACGCCGGCGCGCTCGCCCGGATGCGGCCCGACGATATGCTGGCCTCGGTCATTTCCGCGGTCGTCGAGCAGAGCTCGTTCGACCCGGCCAAGATCGAGGATGTGGTCGTCGGGTGCGCCAACCAGGCCGGCGAGGACAGCCGCTGCGTCGGGCGTCATGCCGGGCTGCTCGCCGGGCTGCCGATCGAGGTGGCGGGCTCGGTCTTGCAGCGCAATTGCGGCAGCGGGCTCAACGCGATCGTCATGGCGGCGCAGGCGATCACCTGCGGCGAGGGTGAAGCCTTCATCGCCGGCGGCGTCGAGAGCATGAGCCGCGCCCCCTATGTGATGAACAAGGCGGAGAGCGCCTTCGGTCGCGACGGCCGCGTCTTCGACTCGACGATCGGCGCGCGCTTTCCGAACCCGAAGATCGAGCGCCAGTTTGGCGCCGACACGATGCCCGAAACGGCGGATAATCTGGCGCGCGACTACCAGATCACCCGCGAGGCTTGCGACGTGTTCGCCGCTGGGTCGCAGCGCAAATACGCGGCCGGCAAGGCCGACGGTTTTTTCGAAGGTGAAATCCTCGTCGTCGAGGTGCCGGGCGGCCGCGCCGGCCCGGTCAAGGTTGCCGAGGACGAGCATCCGCGCCCGCAAACCGATCTCGCGGCACTCGCCCGATTGCGGCCATTGCAGGAGGGAGGGGTGACGACCGCCGGCAACGCCTCGGGCATCAATGACGGCGCGGTGGCGATGATCGTCGCCAGCCGCAAGGCCGGCGACGCGGCCGGGGCCGAACCGCTTGCTCGCGTGGTCGCCAGCGGCGTCGCCGGGGTGCCGCCGCGGATCATGGGGATCGGCCCGGTCGAAGCCTCGAAAAAGGCGTTGGCCCGCGCCGGGCTCAGCCTCGCCGACATCGACGTGATCGAGATCAATGAGGCCTTCGCCGCCCAGGTGCTGGCCTGCCTGCGCGGGCTCGACCTGTCTTTTGACGACAGCCGGGTCAACCAGAACGGCGGCGCGATCGCGGTCGGCCATCCGCTCGGCGCCTCGGGTCCACGCATCGCTCTGACCGCCGCACGCCAATTGCAGCGCACCGGCGGCCGCTATGCGCTGGTGACGATGTGCGTCGGCGTCGGCCAAGGCATCGCCGCGGTGCTCGAACGGGTCTGACGCGGCCCTGGCCGCAGCGGCCCTAATGCAGCGGATCGTCGTCCTGGGGGCTGGCTTTGCCGGCCTGTGGGCCGCGATCGGCGCCGCTCGCAAACTCGATGAGCTCGGTATCGGTCCCGACCGGGTCGAGATCACGCTCGTCGACCGCAGCGCATGGCATTCGATCCGCGTGCGCAACTACGAGGTCGATCTCGACGCGACAAGAGTTCCACTCGATCAGGTTCTGAGCCCGATCGGCGTCAAGCGCATCGAGGCCGAGGTAACCGGCATCGACTTCGCAAACCGGCAGGTCGCATGTTCGGGACCGGACGCGCCAAGCCACTTGCCTATGACCGGTTGGTCTTCGCCCTCGGCAGCAGGCTCGCCCGCCCGCCGATCCCGGGCCTCGACTCTCACGCCTTCGACGTCGACACCTACGACGCCGGCTGCCGGCTCAACGCCCATATCGCGGCGTTGCCGGCGCGAGCGCCATCTCCGGGGCAGTGGACCGCGCTGATCATCGGCGGCGGCCTGACCGGCATCGAGGTCGCGGCCGAGATGCCGGGGAAATTGCGCTCGGCCCTCGGGAGTGGGCCGGGCGCGTCGCGGGTGATCATTGCAGACCGGCAACCGTGGATCGGTTCCGACATGGGCGAGGAGGCGCGCGCCATAATCGACGAGGCGCTCACGGCACTCGGCATCGAGACCCGGCCCGGCGTCTCGGTCGCCGCGATCGACGAAGCCGGCGCGACCTTGACCTCGGGCGAGCGCATCGCCGCCGCGACAATCGTCTGGTGCGCCGGGATGCAGTCGCATCCGCTGACCAGCCTCTTCCCGGTGGAGCGCGACCGGTTCGGCCGAGTTCCGGTCGATCCTTTTCTCAAGGTCAAGGATATGCCGGCCGAATTTGCGACCGGCGACGCCGCCTGGTTTGCGATCGACGGCAACCATTCTTGCGTAATGTCGTGCCAGCACGGTCGGCCGATGGGCCGCTTTGCCGGGCACAATGTCGTCTGCGACTTGCTGGGCCTGCCGATGCTGCCGCTCAACATCGACTGGTACACGACCATTCTCGACCTCGGGCCTTGGGGAGCGGTCTGCACCGAGGGCTGGGATCGCCGCGTCGCGACCATAGGGGCTGCCGCCAAGCGCACCAAGGAGACCATCAACCGAGAGCGCATCTATCCTCCGCGCTCCGGCGACCGCCGAGAGATTTTCGACGCGGCAGCCCCGATCGCCCAGGCGGCGCCGGCCTTCTTTCGATCAGGCTGACCTATGCCTGAGATCGGACTGTTCGAGGCGATCTATTCGGCGCGCTCCCTGCGCCGCCTCAAGCCCGACCCCATTCCCGAGGCGCTGATCACCAAAATCCTCGATGCCGCGATCCGCGCCCCGTCCGCCGGCAACGCGCAAAACTGGGCCTTTGTGGTAGTTCGCGATCCCGAGCAGCGGCGCAAACTCGGCGCCATCTACCGCAAGGCCTCCGATATTGCCGCAGCCATGTATGCGGCGCGCGGCCGCCCGGCCCACCTCACCGAGCAGCAATTCGCCCGGATGTTGGGTGCGGGAGGATATCTATGGGATCACATCGGCGAGGCTCCGGTGCTGCTTGTCCCGTGCCAGCACCTCCCGGTGGTGCCGCCGGCGGAGTCGTTGCCGCCCGCTATAGCCGCCGATTACGCGAACGAATTAGCTTATGTCGACCGCATTCGCGGCGCCAGCATCTACCCTGCGGTGCAGAACATCCTGCTTACCTGCCGCGCCCTCGGTCTCGGTACCGTGATCACCACCAACCACATCCGCTGCGAGGGCGAGGTCAAGGCCGTGCTCGGCATCCCCGACGACGTCGCGACCTTCGCGCTGATGCCGATCGGCTGGCCCCTCGACAAGTTCGGCCCGCTGATCCGCCGCCCGCCGGCGGAAGTCAGCCACGCCGACCGCTGGGGGACCCCCTGGCCCGGCTGAGTTTTATCGGCCGCCGCGGTCTCACTATTGCCGGGTGTATTTCACCACACGGCGCACCCGGCCCCATTCGCCCGGCTGCACGACGTAAAGATCCTTGTGCGAGTCGCACCAGATCCCGTGGCAGGAGCGGTTGACGGGACCGTCGCCCCAGCGCGCCAGCCTCTCGCCGTCGAGAGTGAGGATGCTGATCATGCCGCCATTGTGCTCGGGGATGTAAACGGTGTCTTCGTCATCGACATAGAAGAACGCCGGGCCAATCAGTTCGGTCGGCCACACGGTCAGCAGCTTGCCGTTCTGGTCGAAGACCTGTACCCGATCGTTTTCGCGGTCGGCCACCAGCAGACGCCCTCGCCGGTCGATCCATACCCCGTGCGGCAGGTTGAACTGCCCAGGCGCAGTTCCCGGCTCGCCCCAGGAAAACAGATATTTTCCATCGGCGCCGAATTTGTGGACACGCGCGTTGCCGTAGCCGTCGCTCATGAACATCTCACCGCTCGGCGCAAAGGCGATGTCGGTCGGCAGGTTGAACGGGCCGCCGCCATGCGTCACCTGCTTATAGGCGGCCGAACTGAACTGGTCCGGCGGCACGCCGGTGTCGGAGCGCTCGCCTTTGACGCCGATGGTCTGCAGCAATTTGCCATCGGTGGTGAATTTCATGAACTGGCCGTGGTACTCGTCGGTAAGCCAGACGAAATCGTTCTCGTCGATGCGGATCGCATGGGGAAAAGAAAACAATCCTGCGCCCCATGACGACAGGAAGTTGCCGTTCCGGTCGAAGATCACCACCGGATGTTCGGCGTTTCGGTTGAAGCAATAGACCCGGTCCTGAGAATCGACTGAAACCGCGCACGCCCTGACCTCTACATTGGCCGGAGGCTTCATCCAGTTCTCGTTGACGTTGTAGGTATATTTGCCGGTGCCGACGACGGGATCCATCATTTCCCCCTTTCCATTTTCTGTGATCGTGGAGGATTGCATCTGAAGGACTATAGCAGGGACCGCGCCCGACAGGTTCGATAAATCCTGTGCCGGCTATCGGCTCGCGTCGGGCGCCCGATTCTGGTACGAGGGTTCCATCACGTGCCGCGGGGAAGGAGTGCGTTGGATTGCGCAGACAGCGAATTCGCGCCAATCTCCGCTTAAACAGCAATGAGTGGAAACCAGAGGCGTTCTCGTAAAGGCGGCTTCGACAAAGGATGACGATCATGGCCGATCAACAGATGATGTCGCAGATGTCCAGAAAAGCCGGGTTCATCGCAGCACTCGATCAGAGCGGCGGCTCGACGCCTGGGGCGCTGCGCCTTTATGGCATCCCCGACAGCGCCTACACCGACGACCAGCAGAAGATGTTTCGGCTGATCCACGAGTTCAGGGTGCGAATGATGACTGCGCCCGCCTTTACCGGCGACAAGGTCATCGGCACGATCCTGTTCGAAGGGACGATGGACGGCGAGGTGCGCGGCAAGCCGACTCCTTCATATCTGTGGGAAGACCGGGGCGTTGTGCCGATTGTCAAGGTCGACCGCGGGCTCGAATCCGAAAAGGACGGCGTCCAGCTGATGCGGCCGATGCCGCAGCTTGATCAGCTGTGCGAGCGCGCGGTGAAGCTCGGCGTATACGGCACCAAGATGCGCTCGGTGATCAACCTCGCCAACAAGGACGGGATTGCCGCGATCGCCGCGCAGCAGTTCGAGTTTGGCGACCAGATTGGCCGACACGGGCTGATGCCGATCCTCGAACCCGAGGTGTCGATCAAGAGCCCCGACAAAAAGGGCGCCGAGGCGATCCTTTGCGTTGAGCTCAAAAAACGCACCGACGCACTGCCGGCGGGCCGGCAGGTCATGTTCAAGCTGACGCTGCCCGATGTTCCCGATCTTTATAAGCCGCTGGTCGACCACCCGCGCTGCGGCCGGGTCGTGGCTCTTTCTGGCGGCTACACGAGGGCCGACGCGTGCCAAAAGCTCGCCGCCAATCACGGAATGATCGCAAGCTTCTCCCGCGCCCTCGCCCAGGATCTGAGGGTGTCGATGAGCGACGCCGAATTCGAGGCCGCCCTAGCGCAATCGATAGACGAGATCTACAGCGCCTCGACCACCAAGGCCTGAGGAGCGCAGAATCAAGATCATCAAGATCTATCAGGGCAAGGACTGATGACCCCTAAAGGCGAGATGCCGGTGACGACGCGGCTTTATTTGATTACGCCGCCGGCGCTCGATCCCGACCGCTTTGCGAAGGACCTCGAAGAGGCGCTCTCGGGCGGCGATGTCGCCTGCCTGCAATTGCGGCTCAAGGATGTCGACGACGCTGCGGTGCGCCGGGCGACCGCGGTGCTCAAGCCGATCGCACAGGCGCGCGGCGTCGCTTTCATCATGAATGATCGCCCTGACCTCGCTGCGGAGCTCGACTGCGACGGCGTCCATGTCGGCGAAGAGGATATGCCTTATAACGAGGCCCGGCGCCTGCTCGGCCTGGACCGGATCGTCGGGGTGACCTGCGGCGACAGCCGAGACCGCGCCATTACCGCCGCCGAGGCCGGCGCCGATTATGTCGCCTTCGGCGCGTTTTTCCCGAGCATGACAAAGACCGCCACCAAGCACCGCGCCGATCCAGAGGTGCTGCGCGACTGGAGCGAAACGACGGTCGTGCCGTGTTGCGCGATCGGCGGCATCACCCAACAGAATTGCGGACCTCTGGTTGAAGCCGGCGCGGATTTCCTCGCCGTCATCGGCGCGATCTGGTCCCACCCCGCCGGACCCCGCGCCGCGGTCGCTGCTTTCAACGAAGTCTTCGCGAGGTACGGTCGAGCCCACCATCGCTGACTGCCCTATTCTGCGCCAGCCGTTTGCCGATCGCGTTCCGGAACGAGAACAGAAACACCGACGCGACCATGTAGACGATGCCGAGCCGGACATCGTCGACGCGTGGGAGGTCGCTGGGAGAGTGGGCACCGGCTGTTCAAAACTGGTCCGGATCGAAGCCGAGCACCGTGGCGGCGCCGAGGATAGCGGGAAGGTGGCCCGGCGCCAGCGCCAGGAAATGCTCGGCATAGAACCGAGCGGTTGCAATCTTGGCGTTGAGGAAAGCGGGATCGCCTTCGCCCGAGGCCAGAAGGCGGTCGGCGGCGAGCGCCTGACGCGCCATCAGCCAGCCGGCGCAAACGATGCCGAAGAGTTGGAGATAGGGCGCCGAACCCGTTGCCGCCGCCGCTGAATTCGCTATCGACGAGCCGGGTGGTCGCGGCTTCGAGTGCCGCCAGCCCGGCGCGCAGCGCCTCGCCGATCGCGACTAGGTCGCCGCCATCCGCCCGTTCGAGAACGGCCAGAGTTGCGCCGATTTCAGCGAACAGCGCTTGCGCCGCCTCGCCCCGATCGCGGGCCAGCTTGCGGCCGACGAGATCGCCCGCCTGGATGCCGTTTGTGCCCTCGTAGATCGGCGCGATCCGGGCATCGCGCAGATATTGCGCCGCACCCGTCTCCTCGATGTAGCCCATGCCGCCATGCACCTGGATCCCGATCGAAGCGACCGCGACGCCGAGATCGGTGCACCACGCCTTGACCACCGGGATCAACAAATCGGCCCGGCGTTGCGCCCGGAACCGCTCGGCCTTGTCGGGATCGCGACGAGCACGATCGATCATTGCCGCGGCGTAGTAGGCGAGCGAGCGCATCGCCTCGGTCGCGGCGCGCATCCACAGCAGCATGCGACGCACATCGGGATGGTGGATGATCGGCGATGGTCCGGCATTGGCCGCAGCGCCGAGCGGCTGGCCCTGCACCCGTATCCGGGCAAAGTCGCGGGCCTGCTGATAGGCGCGCTCGGCGATCGCAACGCCCTGCATCCCGATATTCAGCCGGGCGTTGTTCATCATCGTGAACATGTATTCGAGGCCGCGATTTTCCTCGCCGATCCTCCAGCCGACCGCGTCTTCATAGGCGAGGACGCAGGTCGGCGAGGCGTGGATGCCGAGCTTGTGCTCGAGGCTCAGGGTGCGGACGGTGTTGCGCTGCCCGGGCATGCCCTCGTCATCGAGCAGGAACTTCGGCACGAGAAACAGCGAGAGTCCCCGCGATCCCGGCGGCGCCCCAGGGGTGCGCGCCAGCACTGCATGGACGATGTTGGGCGCCAGATCGTGGTCGCCATAGGTGATGAAGATCTTCTGGCCGGTTATCCGGTAGTGATCTCCCGACGCCACCGCGCGGGTCGTCAGCGCGCCAAGATCCGATCCGGCCTGCGGCTCCGTCAGGTTCATCGTGCCGGTCCACTCGCCCGACACGAGCTTCCCCAGATAACGCCGTTTCTGCTCTTCAGAACCATAGGCCTGCAGCAATTCGATCGCCGCCATGTTAAGCAGCGGGCACAACGCGAAACTCATGCAGGCTGAGTTCCACATCTCGGCCACTGGCGCCGCTAGAGCGAAGGGCAGCCCCTGCCCGTCATATTCGGGGTCGCCGGTGAGCCCGTTCCAGCCGCCCTCGACATAGTGGGCATAGGCCTCGTGAAACCCCGGCGGGGTGCGCACGACACCGTTTTCGAGAACGCTGCCGATACGGTCTGCCGGCTGGTTCAGCGGCGCCAGCACTGTTTCAGCGAGTTTTGCAGCTTGGCCAAGGATCGCGGCCACGAGGTCCGCGGAAGCCGCCTCGTAGCCGGGCAGCGACGCCACCTCGTCGATCGCTGCGACCTCCTCGAGCACAAAGCGCATATCGGCGAGCGGGGCGGCGTAGGACATGTCGAAGTCTCCGCTGTGTTTAGTCTAGCGCCGTCGGCGGTGCCGCGGAATTCCCGCGAACCGGGAAAATAACCGGGAATCTTCGGCGATTTGCCGTCTCTGGCGCTTTTCGGGGACCAAAATATAAGCTGAACCAATCTGTTAAGAGCGAATTCCCGTAGCAAACTAAACGGGAATTTTTCCGCCCGAACCGGGAATTAAATTCGCCGAACCGGGAATTATCGGGAATAGGTTTGGGGGCGCCAAATCGCCCGCGACAGGCGGAGCACCTGAACAAAAACAGAGCGAGACTCATCCGATCGCCCCCGAAATGCGATATGCAAAAATCCAGCGGTGCAGATCTTAAAGACCAAAATGGCCTTTTGTACGGCGCTTCCGCTAACGACCATAGCCCCCCTTCGGCTCCCGCAATGTGAGCAAACAAACCGCGCGTGCCAATCCGGGACGGCCATCATCGTCGCCGCGGTCGAGCATCACGTCGGCGCGCTTCGCCGCTTCAAGCTCGGCGTTGGCTCCGTGCTTTCGGATGAGCAGATTGGCAGCGCGCCAAATGTCGATTTCAGGAACCATCGTCACGCCCGATCGGGGCACCATATCACGCGATTATGCCGACGCTCGACCTGACCGATGACGAGAAGCTTGTGCTGGTGGCCCATCTCAGGCACGCGCTCGAATATGACCCCTTCCCGTATGCGCCACGGCTCGACCCGCTGAAAGCCATCTTGGCGAAGCTGGAACTGCCGGCACCGCAGCCCGAACCGCTGCCGCCGATCAAGGCTGGTATGACGCCACGGAATAGGGTTGCGGCCAGGCGACGGGAGTGAGGTCCGCCCTAAACCCCGCTGACGATGTTCTTGACCTGTTCGCCAGTGCGCTTATATGCCTAACGACTACTTGGGGTGGGGTTGATGGTCAATGTTCCTAACAATAGCACGGTGTCAGCAAAAATATCCAGGGCTCTCACCTTCCTTGCATTGATATTTCTTGCATTCTCGGCCAACGCTCAGCACCAATCTATACCAATTAAGCCCGTAAACGCTGCTCCTACGCAACGTTCAATACCTGACGATAACTTGGGTTATCCGGTATTGATCTCAGGCCCAAATTTTACCGGTTCAGGATTTTATCTGAACACGGCCGATGCTACATTTCTGGTCACTGCAAAACACGTCCTCTTTGATCCAGCAAGCGGAAACCTGCGGGCCTCTAACATCGAGGTCCGCTCCTATTCGAGAGATCCGTCCGACCTGAGCCCGAATATATTCGAATTGAATTTATCGACCTTGGGGGTTAAGGGGCATCCCACTCAAGACGTTGCCGTCGTAAAGGTAGCTACTATTACCGGAAAGGTGATCGCTGGTGCCGCTGGGAGCGTTACATTCTTGCCAGGCGTCCTTATTAAAGCTGTTAGTCCTAATGGAATAGTTTCAGTAAACCTAGATGTCGTAAAGAAATTCGATCAAATACTTGTCGGCAACAACGTAATTGTGTTCGGATATCCGACATCCCTTGAGCTAAAGGAACTCGCCCAACTCGATCCTATGCGCCCGTTGCTACGCAGAGGCCTTGTGGCTGGCCAAAATGTCAATAGGCACTCGATAGTGCTCGACTGTCCAGTCTATCCAGGAAACAGCGGAGGCCCAGTTATAGAAACAGACCCTATAGCTTTTGGATATAAGCTCTGGGTAATAGGCGTAGTAAGCGAGTTCGTACCGTTTGCCGATAGCGCTAAATATTTTACCATGGTCAGCAATTCAGGATACTCTATTGCGACACCTATGGATTTTGTGTTAGAAATAACCCACTAGCATCCGTTTTCGTTTATGGTGAAGTCGCAACCCGGCCCGCCGATGACGCTCGGCAACGCCGCCGCGGCCCACGTGCGTCTGATCGTGTGGTGTCTCGATTGCCGCCATCAAGTCGAGCCCGACGCGGCCGAAATGGCAGAGCGCTATGGCGCCGAGACGACCGTCCCCGAGTGGCACCACCGGCTAGTATGCTCAGAATGCGGCAGCCGACAGATTGATTTCGTGGTCACCGGAACCGAGCGCCGGCAGCCCTATCGCCAGCTTGATCTCATCGTTGCCGGGGCCTGCGCCCGCTATTAATTGCACTGCCCTGTCTTTCGGCTCGCCGTGTTGCCGCTACCCATCATCAGCATCGAGTTGTTCTGGCATGTCAAATTGCCGCGGACGATGTTTCCCACGACATCGACGGGGCCGGTGTTGTCGAGTACCGACATATTGCCGCCGACGGAATTGTCGAACATCAGCGCTGAGTTGGAATTGTCGACGACCTCGATATTGCCGCCGCTCGTATTGCCTGCGCAGGTCAGCGGCGGGGCCGAGCCGATCTGGACGGCGGTTTCGTCATTCTTGAGTAGTATATTGCCGTAGACCGTCGTGCCACACACGGAGTTGCTCGCGCTGCCCGGCGGGATGTTCTGGATTGTCAGGTTGCCGCCGACCGTCGCGGCGGGGGCGAGCGTGAAGGTTCCGCCTCCATTAACGGTCAAATTGCCGGCGACCGATGAGCCGTTGAGAACAAAGTTGCCGCCCGTCATCGTGACGTTGCCGGTAATCTTGCCGCCGTTAAGGAATGCGCAATCTTGGCCGGCGAACACGGTAATGTTGCCATGGAAGGTGCCGTCATACACGCCGTTGCAGAGGCTCCCTGAAGCGGGCGCGGATTGCACCACTGGCGGTTGGATGAAGACGCCGAAGGCAAAGGGGCGGCTTCCGACGCCGATTGTAGCGGCCACCGTATTGGTCGACGTGGCGATCACCGACACGGTTCCGGAGCTGTCATTCGCAACATAGACCTTGCTGCCGTCCGGGGTTACCGCCACGCCGAGGGGCTCAATACCGACCGGAACTGAAGCGATCACCGTATTGGTCGACGTGGCGATCACCGACACGGTTCCGGAGCTTTCATTCGCAACATAGACCTTGCTGCCGTCCGGGGTTACCGCCACGCCGTAGGGAATACCGAAGCCGGTAATCGTGGCGGTCACCGTATTGGTTAACGTGGCGATCACCGACACGGTGCTGGAGCCGCCGTTTACGACATAGACCTTGCTGCCGTCCGGGGTCACCGCCACGCCGAGGGGTTGGACGCCGACCGGGACTGTAGCGATCACCGTATTGGTCGCTGTGGCGATCACCGACACGGTTTCAGAGCCGACGTTCGTGACATAGACCTTGCTGCCGTCCGGGGTCACCGCCACGCCGATGGGAAGACCGAAGCCGGTAATCGTGGCGGTCACCGTATTAGTCGACGTGGCGATCACCGACACGGTGCCGGATACCTCGTTCGCGACATAGACCTTGCTGCCGTCCGGGGCCATCGCCATGCCGTAGGGAAAACTGCCGACCGGGACTGTAGCGATCACCGTATTGGTCGCTGTGGCGATCACCGACACGGTACCCGCGTAGGCGGGGGCGGCGCCGAAATTTCCGACATAGACCTTGCTGCCGTCCGGGGTCACCGTCACGCCGAGGGGCTCAATACCGACCGGAACTGTAGCGATCACCATATTGGTCGACGTGGCGATCACCGACACGTTGTTGGAGTTGTAGTTCGTGATGTAGGCGTTTTGCGCGAGGCCTTGAGTGCTACCGAGAGGGCACCCGACGACAAAGGCCACGACTGCGAGCAACCAGGAAATGCGAAGGTTCATGCTACTCTCCCTGACCGCGGATCGGGGCCTGCCGTCAGGGCGAAAGGTTCGATCCGTCTATTTTGACCGACATTATAGGTAGGGCGCCGGAGGCGGTCAAACGCACCCGAAGTGGAGGTGGCCTAGCGCGGACAGACTGTCACCGTTCGCACAAATCCAGCGGTGCAGATCTTACAGCCTAAAATGGCCCTTTGCGCGGCGGTTCCGCCGCTCCGCGCAACGCGGATTGCTCTACTCCCTGGGGATTTCAGCGGACGAACAGGATGTCGCAAGCAAAGCGTCTCGAAAAACTCCCGTAGCCGGCCGGAATGGCCTTCGCTTCGGCCGGCGTCGACGGCCAACAAGCGGCAGTCGAGTTCACCGATCCGCCGGTGCAGGGCGGCAGGTTCGGCCTGCGCGACCTCGATCTGAGC
This sequence comes from uncultured Alphaproteobacteria bacterium, assembly GCA_963733945.1. GTDB lineage: Bacteria > Pseudomonadota > Alphaproteobacteria > ATCC43930 > CGMCC-115725 > AP-15. The sequence goes on from CAVTFD010000023.1 coordinate 22,899, forward strand.
CTGGACTGAAAAGGCGGCGAGCCGCTCCGCGATCCACGTCTCGAAACCCTCTGCGCCGGCGACAGCGGGCGGGGAAATCACCGTCAGTGCGCCTCCCCGGGCCTCGGCGGCCTGCGCTGCCGCTTCGAGCAGCCGGACCGATGCAGGGCCGCGGTCGTGCAGCAACATGACCACCGAGCCGACCCCGTCCCAGCCCCCCCGGGTCAGAAGAAACGGACCCGTCGCGACCTCGATCGAGGACCACCACCGGCATTCCACGCGAAAACCACCGGCAATCGGCCGGGTCAGCGCGCCGGCGACGACAAGATCGCGCTCGGTCACGCCGGACAAGACAATTTCCGAGGCGCCCCGCACAATTTCGAACGAGCAGTCGACTGCGTGCCGTTTCGCGGCCGCGCTGAGATACCGCCGGGCCCGCTCGGCAGCGGCCTGCAGGTGCAACTCGACTTGTTCGGCCGTGAATGGCTCAGCGCCAGCTCCGAGCGTGATCTGGCGGGCGAACGGCAGGCTCGCCAGGCGCAACAGATCCTCGTCCTCGACGAAAATGCCATGGAGAGGCGCCTTTGCACGAGCCGCCAGCCGCGCCGCCGTATCGATCGCGGCGCGGTTCTCGGAGGCGGCGTCGAGCGGAACGACGACGCGCTCGATCGCGGCAGTCATGGGCGTGATCCGAACGCAGAGATGGCGCGGGCAAGCTCGACCGCCTTCGCGGCAAAGGCATCGAGACGCGCGGCGATCCGATAATTGAGCGTTCCGGCCGGATAATTTCCGTCACCGTCAAGCCTTCCCGCGGGGATCCCGGTCAGCAGCTCCAATCCCTGGTCGACGGTGTCGATCGGATAGATCGCGAACCGGCCTTCGGCGACTGCCGCGACGACGTCATGGCGCAGCATCAGGTGCTTGACGTTGCTCGCCGGGATGATCACGCCCTGATGACCGGTAAAGCCGGTGATCCGGCAGCTGTCGAAAAAGCCCTCGATCTTCTCGTTGACGCCACCGATCGCCTGGATCTGGCCGCGCTGATCGACCGAGCCGGTGACCGCGAAGGATTGCTTGATCGGCGCCTCGGCCAGCGCCGAGAGCAAGGCAAACAATTCGGCGCCCGAGGCGCTGTCGCCGTCGACGCCGCCATAGGACTGCTCGAAAACCAGGCTGGCATTGAGCGACAGGGGCCGGCTCTTGCCGAAACGGCCGCCGAGAAAGCCGCCGAGGATCAGGACCCCCTTTGAATGGAGCGGCCCACCCAGCGCCACCTCGCGTTCGATATCGACGACTTCGCCGCGGCCGAGCCGCACTTGCGCGGTAATCCGGGTCGGGGTGCCAAAGGCGAGCTCGCCGAGGCTGATCACGGAAAGCCCGTTCACCTGGCCGATTTGGGCGCCATCGGTCTCGATATGGATTGTCTTGCGGCCGATCTCTTCCTGCAGGCGACGATAGATGCGGTCGCCGCGGCGGAATTGCGCGTCGATCGCCGCCTGCACCTCGGCCTCGCCGACCACGTCTTTCCCGCTGTCGGCGGCGATCTGGTCGGCTTCCTGCAAGAGATCCACGAACGAGCGCATCCCGGTCGACAATTTCCCCGAATCCGCTGCAAGCCGGGACGCCTGCTCGATGACGCGGGCCACGCCGTCGCGGTCGAGAGGTCGCAGTTTCTCGCGCCGGCCGATGGTGCAGACCAGCCGGGCATACAACAAAGTCGTTTCAGGCGTGCGCTCGATCCGGTCCTCGAAATCGGCTTCGATCTTGAACAGCTCGGCGAATTCCTCGTCATTGGCGCTGAGCAGATAGTAAAGCGTCGCGGGACCCACCAGGACGACTTTGACGTCGAGCGGGATCGGTTCGGGCGCGAGCGACACGGTGCTCGCCACGCTCATTAATTGTTCGAGGGTTTCGATGCGGATCTGGCCGGCGCTGAGCGCCCGCTTAAGGGAGGGCCAGCCGAAATTGCCGGTCAGCAGCTTTTGCGCGTCGAGGATCAAATAGCCGCCATTGGCCCGGTGCAGGGCGCCCGGCGTCAGCAGGTTGAAGTCGGTGACCAGCGCGCCGAAGCGCGCAAGGTGTTCAACCCGGCCGACGAGCGTCTGGTGGGTCGGGTTATCCTCGTAGATCACCGGCGCGCCGCGCTGGCCGCCATTGTCGACCAACAGGTTGACCCCATAGCGCCGAAAGCGCGATTCCTCGATCGCGGCCGATATCGGCGCCGGGACAGGCGCGGAACCGGTCGCGTCGGCCGCCGGCGCCGGCGGAGCGAGAAAGTCGTCGGCGTTTTCCTTTACGTCCGCTTCGACAGCGTCGAGGTATTTTGCGACCTCGGGCAAATCGCGCATAGCGCGGCGCGGACCTCTCCCATCAGATGCACGATCGCGAAGCCGGTGGTTTCGCGGCTGAGGTCGCGCACGGCATCGCGATGCTCGCGCTCCCATTGCGGCACTTGCCGCATGATTGCCTCGAGTTCGCTCTGGGTCGCTTCGATTTCGTGCTGGACCGACTCGCGCTCGCTTGCCGGGAGGGCTTCGAAGGCGTCGGGCTCCAGCACCTTGCCGTCGCGCACCGGCGCCAGCGCCAGACCCATCGGCGTGCGCAACAGCGCGATGCCTTTCTGCTGGGCGCGTTTTTTGGAGTGCCCCGAACGCCGCTTCGTTGCGTTGTTTGAATTGCTGGTCGATGACCTCGCGTCGCGAGCGGTATTCATCGCGCTCGAAAGCCGCGGGCAAAGCGCCGCGCAGCTCCTCGACCAGCCGCTTCATCGCCGCCGCCAGTCCGGCGCCACGCCCCGGCGGCAGCTGCAGGCAATACGGCTTTTGCGGATCGACAAAGTTGTTGACATAGCACCAGTCGGGCGGCGTCGGCTCGCCCTCGGCCTGCTGCCTAAGCAGATTTTCGACCAGTGCGTGCCGGCCGGAGCCGGTAGGTCCGAGCGCATAGACATTGTAGCCCTTGCGCTGCATTCGCATGGCGAACCGGATGGCCTCGACCGCGCGCTCCTGACCGATCAGGTCCGGCGCCTCTTCCAGCTCGCTGCAAAGGGCGAAGGGGAGTTCCGCCGGGTCGCAGCGGCGGTACAGCAGAGCTGGCGGCAATGGATGCCCGAATTCAAAGCTCGGGCCGGCGGCCTGCGCGCCGACCGTGCCGTCGGGAGCGCGGGCCGCTGTTTGACCGGTCATCTCGGCGGACCTCCCCGCGATTTTCGCCTAACAAGACAGCAGCGCCAATCGATTGATCGCCGTCAAGCCGAATTTCCGGGGTCTCCTCCGGAAGTTAAGGCAGGATATTGGTCCGGATCATCGCCTGCCGCATTGCCGTTACTGGGGAGAACGGTGCGGATGGCAGCGGGCTGTCAGGTCGCCAGGTCGCCAGGTCGCCATCGGCGCGAGGAGGTGAGATGAAGTTCATATAGCGGGGATGAGTTTAACCGCTCCCGACCGATCCCGTGCCGTCGGGCGCATATGAGACGAGATCGGTCGCGACGAACGACCGAACAAGCTTCCTGTCTTCTGCCACCCGGTTCCTTTTCGCCCTTTTGACAGCGCCCCAGTCAGGACAGACCTATAAGCGCATCTCAGCCCCCAGCGCAGACCGCGATCATCGAATCACAAACCCGAAAGAATGGCCAAATTCTTGGAGGTCTCCAGCCTCCTAATTGTTCTGCCAGTAGTTCTTTTGGTACTGGCGGCAATTGATGGCGTTTTCCCAGAGGATATCCCTGCTTATCTGAGGCATCATACCATACTTTCTCAGTAATTTCGGTGCATGTTACTGCACGATGCCAAGAATTTCCTCTAACCAAGACCTCTGGAACTGAGCCTGGATAAACTATACTACCTTTAGGAAATATTATCTCTGCTCTCAAAAGAGTTACCCACCTTGGTCGCTGCAAAGATACAAGAAATCACCCCGTCAAATTTAGCTGCCCATTACCCCATTTAAAAGCTATCAAACCGCCTTCGTCCGTAACTTGATCCTCGAGATCGTGCGGTCCGGCGTCACCGGCGCCCTGTGCTTCCGCCTCCGCGCCGGTCACCCGTCATCCGGTAATCAGTTCACGGGCGGCAGGATGCCGGCAGCGAGGCTCATTCTAATCAGCTCCGACAGGCTGCGCGCGCCCATCTTGTCCATGATCCGGGCACGATGGACCTCGACCGTACGCGGGCTGATCGCCAAATCATAGGCAATGGATTTGTTGGGTAATCCGGCGAGCAGACCCAACAGGACTTCTCGCTCGCGCGGCGTCAACATCCCTAGCCGCTCCGCCGCTGCAGGATCCTGATCGCGCGGCCGAGCAAGCCGTCTCAAAGCCGCCGTGGCGCTATTGAGGATCGTCTCGGCGGCGAAAGGCTTTTCGATGAAATCGACCGCACCTGCCTTCATCGCGCGCACCGCAAGCGGGACATCGCCATGTCCGGTGATCACGATCAGCGGGAACAAGAATGCGCGCTCGACCAAGCGCTGCTGCAATTTGAGCCCGTCCATATCGGGCATGCGGATGTCGGCAATCAGGCAGCCCGGACGCAAACCCGGCGCCGCGGCGAGAAATTGCGGCGCCCCCGCGAAACTGCGCACGTTGTAGCCGCGCGCTTCGAGCAAGAGCGAAAGCGAGTCGCGCACCGCTTCGTCATCATCGACGACGTAAATGAACTGACTTGCCGGCATCGCCAGCCTCCTGAGCGTACAGCTCCGGCGAAGCGGTGCGGAAAAGGTTCCGCTTCGGGGGCGCCAAATCCATCTTACGTGGACCTGCCGCCGGTGTCCGGCCGCCGGAACCGGGTTCGGCGGCGCTATTTGGCCTCACCCTGGCCTGACATTCAAGTTCAGAGCAGCTCGCTGTCTCGCGGCCAGACCAGGCTATTTTTGCCACAAGATCAGCGCCAGGTCGTCGAGCGCGGCTAGGCCATCGGGCAGATCGAGAGGAGGAGAAGATTGTATAAATGGATTTGGTGTTATCCAGGCGGGGACTCAACTGGTTGGCCGATCCCGCGGGGCGGTAATGTCGAGCCCAACCTAGTGGGCGATCAGGACAGGCAGCGGGGCATCCGCGAGGACGCGTTGGGTGAAGCCGCCGAACACCCATTCCCTGAGGCGGCTGTGGCCGTACCCGCCCATGACGAGAAGACCAGCCTTGGTGCTGACGGCGGCGAGTAGCGTCTCAGCGGCGCCGTGTGCCCCGGGTGTCAGCCGCTCTACCGTGGCGGCAAGGCCGTGCCACGCCAAGCCGCGCGCCAGCCGATCGGCGTCGTCGCGGCGGCCTTCCTCCTCCTCGACCGTCATCACAACGATTTCCTTGGTGCGCGCCAGAAAAGGCATTGCCAGGGCGACCGCACGAGCGGCCTCCGCCGTTGGTTTCCATGCGATCGCGATTTTTTCGGCCATCATTACCGCGGGCGCGGCGGCGCCCGGGATCAACAAGGGTCGGCCGCTTTCGAGCAGCACGGCTTCGAGGATTGAGCGCAATGCAGCATCATCCCCGCTGCCGCGCGATGCCACAATCAAGTCGGCGGTCGTCCCGTAGGCCGCCATCCAGCGCGGCTCTTGGCCAGTCTCGACATGCCATTGCGCCGACGGTTTTGTCCTCCCCTCCGCCGGCGACGCAGTGATGGTCAGGCCATTGTGCGCGCAGAATTCAGAGAAGATACGCTGGGCTCTCGCCTCGCGCTCGCGGACCTCCTGCTCCAGCTGCTCGATCAGCCCAGAGGATAGAGCGCCGCCCCCGCCATCGGCGGTCATGGCGACCGCAGCCTCGATCGTGTCGAGGCGGACGTGCAGGACATCGAGATGGGCCGCAAAGGACCGAGCAGCCCGCAGTGCCACCGCAAACGCCGCGACATCGATCTCATTGCCCATGGCCGGGACGAGAATGGTCTTGATCATCGGCAGCTCCTTTTGCGAGGGGCTCGCATCGCCTTATCCATTGATCACCAATGTCACCGAAATGGCTTTGACTCAGGTCAATCGCCGTGGCTGGACCGTTACAGCGCGGCGGCGGTCACTTTGCGAAAGCGGAGTAGGGCGAGCTCAAAATAGTGCATGACGGTGCGGCAATGGCTCGTCGCCGTTGACCTGGATCAAGGCTGCGATGCGGCCGACGGCCAAGCATGGGGCCGATCGGAACGAACGCGATCCGCATGTGACCCGGATGCTTGTGGAAGGCGAAAAGGCGGGTGGCTGTGGTCGTGAGGATCATTGTCCCGGTCGATAGGGCAGCCGGGACTGATCCTTGGCTCGGTGGCTACAGACGTCATACGCATCGCAAGTATTCATGGAACCCCGGTCAAGTCCGATCCCGAATGAACGCGCGCGCATCAATGGCCGCCCAGCACGGGTCTTGTCGATGAACAGGGTTCCGCGCAGCGTCCTGACGACCGACGGCGTCGCAGCGCTGCTCGAAGCCTTGCGCCGGCGGGGCTACCGCGTCGTCGGCCCGACGGTGCGCGACCGGGCGATCGTCTACGACGACATCGCCTCACTCGACGACCTACCGCGCGACTGGACCGACGAGCAAGATGGCGGGCGTTATCGGCTGCACCGGCGCAACGACAATGCGCTGTTCGGCTATGCGGTCGGACCGCATTCGTGGAAGAAGCTTTTGCACCCGCCGGCGCAACGGTTGTGGAAGGCCGAACGCGGACCCGAGGGGCTGCGCATTGTGCCGGAACCGGAATCCACGGAACGGCTTGCGTTTGTCGGCGTCCGAGCCTGTGAGCTGCACGCGATCGCGATCCAGGACCGAGTCCTGCTCGAGGGCGCCTATGCCGATCCGCACTACCAGGCCAGACGCGAAGGGGTCTTCCTTGTCGCGGTCAATTGCGCCGAGCCCGCCGGCACCTGCTTTTGCGCCTCGATGAATACCGGTCCCAAAGCGGCGAGCGGCTATGATCTGGCGTTGACCGAGATCATCGGCCAAGGGGAGCATCAGTTCGTTGTCGAAGCGGGCAGCGAGGCCGGGCGCATGGTGCTTGCCGAGCTGCCGCACCGCGATGCGATGCCCGAGGAAGTGGTGGCGGGCGATGCCGTCATCGCTGGGGCCGCCGCGCGGATGGGTCGCGTCATGCCAGCCGCAGACGAGGTACCGCAGCTGTTGCAGCGCAATTTCGAGAGTCCGCGCTGGGAGGAAGTCGCCGGGCGCTGCCTTACCTGCGGCAATTGCACGATGGTCTGTCCGACCTGCTTCTGCACCACTGTCGAGGAGGTCACCTCACTCGACGGCGCCGAGAGCGAGCGTATGAGACATTGGGATTCCTGCTTCACGATCGATTTCTCGTACCTCCACGGCGGCAGTGTGCGCACTTCGCCGCGTTCTCGCTATCGCCAGTGGATGACCCACAAACTGTCAACATGGTGGGACCAGTTCGGCAGCTCGGGCTGCGTCGGCTGTGGCCGATGCATCACCTGGTGCCCGGTGGGAATCGACATCACCGAGGAGGTGGCGGCAATCCGAGGCACCGACACCGCCGAGGCGGAACAGGGGAGGTAACGGCATGCAGGTGCATGGGCTCGGAAGGCTCATTGCTGAGCACCCGTTCTTCGCCGGCATGGCGCCGGAGCATTGCGACCTGATTGGCGGTTGCGCCAGAAACGTGCGGTTTGGCCCAAGTGAGTACCTGTTTCGCGAGGGCGAGCCTGCCAACGAATTCTTTCTGATCCGGCACGGACGGGTGGCGCTCGAGGTCATGGCGCCGGGCCGCGGGCCGTTACGCTTTCTGACCGTCAATACTGGGGAGATCGTCGGGGAAGCGTGGCTCGTTGCGCCTTATCGCTGGATCTTCGACGCGCAGGCGCTGGAGTTGACCCGCGCGCTGTCGATCGAGGCCCGATGCCTGCGCGACAAGTGCGAAGACAACCACGATTTCGGCTACGAGATGATGAGGCGTTTCATGGCGATGCTGGTGCAGCGCCTGCACGCTGCGCAGCTGCAGATCCTCGATGTCTACGGCCCCGGCGCCTGAGCCGCCGACGGTGCCGGTCGTGGCGCGGGTCCAGGGCCGCCGCCGCGAGACGCGCGATGCCTGGACGTTGGCGATCGATGCCGGCGGATTCGAGTTCCGGCCCGGCCAGTTCAACATGCTCTACGCCTATGGCATCGGCGAGATTCCGGTCAGCCTCAGCGGTGACCCGGGGACGCCCAGTCCTCTCATTCATACGGTCCGTGCCGTTGGGGCGGTGTCGGAGGCGATAACGCGGCTGAAGCCGGGCGATGCGCTGGGGGTGCGCGGCCCTTACGGCACCGCCTGGCCGGTCGCGGAAAGTCAAGGCAGCGATGTCGTCGTTGTTGCCGGCGGGCTCGGGCTCGCCCCCTTGCGACCGGCGATCTACCGGCTCATCGCCGAGCGGGACCACTACGGCAGCATCGTGGTGCTCTACGGTACCCGCAGTCCGGCGGACATCCTGTTCCGGCGCGAGCTCGAACGTTGGCGTCGCCGGCTCGACATCGATATCGAGGTGACGGTCGACCACGCGGACAGCCTGTGGCGCGGCCATGTCGGCGTCGTCACAAATCTGATCGGCCGCGCCCCTTTCGATCGAGGCAATACCGTCGCCCTGGTCTGCGGCCCGGAGATCATGATGCGCTTCACCGCCGGCGCGCTCGAAGCCGCCGGCGTCGCCCCGGAGCGGATCTTTCTTTCCCTGGAGCGCAACATGAAGTGCGCCGTTGGGCAATGCGGTCACTGCCAGTTCGGCCCCACCCTGATATGCCGCGACGGCGCCGTCATGCGCTACGACCAGGTCAACCGCCTGTTGCCCGTGCGGGAGTTGTGAGATGGCAGCTACGACCAGGCGGAAGCCGAAACTCGCGGTGTGGAAGTTCGCTTCCTGTGACGGCTGCCAGTTGAGCCTGCTCGATTGCGAAGACGAGCTGCTCGCGCTCGCCGGGAAGATCGACATCGCCTATTTCCCCGAGGCGTCGCGGCGCATTATGGCGGGGCCGTACGATCTGTCGCTGGTCGAGGGCTCGATCACGACGCCGGCCGACGCGGAACGTATTCTGCGGGTGCGCCGGCGCTCGCGCCGCCTGGTGACGATCGGGGCCTGCGCCACCGCCGGTGGGATTCAGGCGCTGCGCAACTTCGCCGACGTCCGCGAGTTTGCGGCTGCGGTCTATCCTCATCCGGAATATGTGAAGACGTTGGCGACCTCGACGCCGATCAGCGCCCATGTGCCCGTCGATTTCGAGCTGCGCGGTTGTCCGATCGACAAGGGTCAGCTGCTCGAGGTCATCAAGGCCTTTCTTGCCGGACGCAAGCCAGCGATCGTCGATCACAGCGTCTGCATCGATTGCAAACGCCGAGGCAATGTCTGCGTCATGGTCGCGCACGGGACCCCGTGCCTGGGTCCTGTTACCCACAGCGGGTGCGGCGCGATCTGCCCGTCCTACGACCGTGGCTGCTATGGTTGCTTCGGCCCGGTCGACGGCGCCAACAACACCGCTGCGATAGCCCGCGAATTCGCGTCGCTCGGCATGGCGCGCCGCGACATCGCCCGGGTATTCCGCACTTTCAACGCCGCTGCCGAGGCGTTCCGGAAAGAGGCCGAGGAGCATGGCGAATAGGACGCTGCGGGTCGATTACATCGCGCGGGTCGAAGGCGAAAGCTCGCTGGATCTGCGGATTCGCGACGGCAAGGTCGAACGTGTCCGCCTCGGCATCTTCGAGCCACCGCGATTTTTCGAGGCGTTGCTGCGCGGACGCGGGTTCGGCGAGGCGCTCGACATCGTCGCGCGGATCTGCGGGATCTGTCCGATCGCCTACCAAATGAGCGGCGTGCACGCCATCGAGGAGGCGCTGGGGATCGTGGTCGACCCGCCGACCCGCGTCCTGCGCCGGCTCCTCTATTGCGGCGAGTGGATCGAGAGCCACGCGCTGCACATCGTGATGCTGCACGCCCCCGACTTCCTCGGCTATCCCGACGGCATCGCGATGGCCCGTGACCACCCCGACGCAGTGCAGCGCGGCCTCGCGCTCAAAAAGGCCGGCAACGAGCTGCTAACCTTGCTCGGCGGCCGCGCGATCCATCCGGTCAATGTTAGGGTCGGCGGGTTCTACCGCATGCCGAGCCGTAGCGAGTTCGTCCCGGTGGTGGAATCGCTGAAATATGCGCGCGACCTGGCTATCGCAACTTTGCGCTGGGCCGCGACCTTTTCGTTTCCCGACTTCACCCACGATTACGAGTTCGTCGCCCTGCGTCATCCCGACGAATACCCGATGAATGGCGGGCGGATCGTGTCCTCGGCCGGTCTTGACGTTGCCGCCGCCGATTACGAAACCGAGTTTATCCAGCGCCAGGTACCGTATTCAACGGCGCTGCATTCGGTGCTGGGACGGCGCGGCGCCTATCTCGTCGGACCGATGGCGCGCTATGCGCTCAACCGCGACCGATTGCCGGCCGAGGTGCGCGCGCTTGCCGACGAGGCCGGTCTCGGCCCGACGTGCCGCAATCCGTTCCGCAGCATCCTGGTTCGCGCCGTCGAGGTGGTCTACGCCTGCGGCGAGGCGCTGCGGTTGATCGCCGACTACGAGCCGCCGGCGCGGGCCTTCGTGCCGGCCGAGCCGCGGGCCGCTGTCGGCTATGCGTGCACCGAGGCGCCGCGCGGCATCCTCTATCACCGCTACCGGCTCGATGCCGAGGGAACCATCGTAGACGCGCGCCTCGTTCCGCCGACCTCGCAAAACCAGGGCGTAATCGAAGAGGACTTGCGGCGGGTCGCAACGGCGGGTCTCGATCTCGACGAGGACGCGCTGAAAGCCAATTGCGAGCAGAGCATCCGCAACCATGACCCGTGCATCTCCTGCGCGGCGCATTTCTTGACACTGCGCGTGAACCGGACATGAGCGGCGGGGGCCCACTCAGCGTGCTGGTCGCCGCGATCGGCAACCCGGATCGCGGCGACGATGGCTTTGGGCCGGCGGTCGCCGACCGGCTTCGGGGAAGGGTGCCGGCCGGGGTTCGGGTTATCGAGTGCGGCGGCGATGTCCTCAGCCTAATTGAGGAGTGGGCCGGGTTCTCGGCGGTCCTAGTCGTCGATGCGGCAGCACCGATTGGTCGACCGGGCCGCATCCATCGTCTTGATCTCCAAGGCCCGTCGCCCCTTGTCGCCTTTGCGCGCGGCTCCACGCATGACCTCGGGATCGCCGAGGCGGTAGAGCTTGCCCGCATTCTCGGCCGGTTGCCCCGCCACCTCGTCATGTACCTGGTCGAAGGCGAACGGTTCGACATCGGAGCGCGAATGTCGCCGGCGGTCAGCGATGCCGTCGATAGAGTGGCGGAGAACATCCTCACCGAACTTTCGCGGAGGTTGGCGGCGCTTCAGGAAGGATCGGCCGACCATGCATGAGACAGCTCTGGTCCGCGATATCGTTCACCGCATCGAAGACCTAGCGCGCTCGGCGGGCGCGCGTCGGGTGATTGGGGCCAAAATCTGGCTCGGCGCGCTGAGCCATCTTTCGGTCGAGCATTTTCGCGAGCATTTCGTCATCGAAGCGCGAGATACCCTCGGCGCGGGAGCAGTATTGGAAATCGCAGTGTCGGATGATCCTCGCGATCCGCATGCACAGGACGTCCGGCTGGAGAGCGTCGATATCGATGATTGATTCGGGGGCCGAACCGGAGCCTTTACAGCGTAGCTTTTGCGCTGAACCTACGGAGGTTCACATACCCCTCGCCGCCGTCGAGGTTGTAAATTCTATCGGTCATCGAGCGTCGTCCGTTTCCTGGCGGCTCGCGATCGGCAAGGTCATCCGGAAGACGGTGCCCCGCGGCGATCCGGGCGTGGTGGTCAATCGCCCGTGATGCGCCTCGACGATCTCCCGGCAGATCGACAATCCGAGGCCCATTCCGGTCTTCTTCGTTGTAACAAATGGCTGGAACAGTCGATCGGCCAGCTCCGGTGCGATGCCGGGGCCGCTATCGGCGACGATCACCTCCGCCATTTCCTGATCTGGGACAGTTCGCGTGGCGACGACGAGTTCGCGCAGCTCCATCTCCTCCATCGCCTCGATGGCGTTGCGAACGAGATTGAGCACGACCTGCTGAATTTGCACATGGTCGACGAGGACCGGCGGCAAGGAATGATCGAGCTCTAGCGTGGTGCGCACGCCGCGTTGCCTCGCGCCGACGAGAGCGAGGGCGAGCGCTTCCTCGACCAATTGGTTGAGGCTCTCGATGCGGCGCTCGGTTTCGCCTTTGCTAACGAATTGGCGCAACTGACGGATGACCTCGCCGGCGCGCTGAGCCTGAGCGACCGCCTTCTCCATGATCTCGCCGAGACGTTCGGGGCTGCCGGCGCCGGTGGCCAGCAGTTGCCGACCCGCCTCCAGGTAATTCGTCACCGCCGTGAGCGGCTGATTGAGCTCGTGCGCCATTGTCGAAGCCATCTGTCCCATGACGCTGAGCCTCGAGGCGTGCAACAGCTCGGCCTGAAGATCTTGAATCCGGCGCTCGGACTTCTGTCTTTCGGTCAAATCGCGAACAAATCCGGTGAAAAACCGGCTTCCCATGAAGACGAACTCACCGACCTGCAACTCCATCGGAAAAGTCTCGCCGCCTCTGCGCAGACCCACGACCACCCGTCCGATGCCGATGATCCGACGCTCGCCGGTGCGTAGATACCGGCCGAGATAGCCATCATGCGCTTCGCGGTAAGGCGTCGGCATCAGGATGTTGACGTTACGCCCGATCACCTCGCCGATGTCATAGCCGAATAGCCGCTCGGCCGCCGGGCTGAAGGACTGGATCGTTCCCTGCGCATCGATTACGACGATCGCGTCGGGGACCGTGTCGATGATCGAGCGCAGCCGCAGCTCGCTTTCGCGCTGTGCGAATTCTGCTGCTTTGCGATCGGTGATGTCGCGAATGATGCCAATAAAGACCGGTTCGTCGCCGTCGCGCGCCTCGCCGACGGAGAGGTCCATCGGAAACACCGACCCGTCCTTGCGTTGTCCGACAACCTCGCGGCCAATCCCGATGATCTTCTTGTTGCCTGTGTGAAGATAGTTGGCGAGATAGGTGTCGTGCTGGCCAGCATAGGGGTCGGGCATCAGGCGCTTAACGTTGCCTCCAATTAGCTCTGCCGCGGCATAGCCGAAGAGCCCCTCGGTTGCGTGATTGACCGAGCGGATCGTGCCAGTCCGGTCGATGACCACGATGGCGTCGACGGCGGTGTCGACGATTGCCCGATAGAGCGAATCGGCGAGACTCCCGCCATTTTCATTTTCGACTTCCGACCCCGCCGCACGCATTCGCCGAACCCTCGAAGTTGGGCTCGCCGACGGCGACCCTCTTCGGAAGCGAGTCCTGAATAACATGGACAAACTGCTCGGCGGAACCCTCGAAGAAGCGGTGTCAGCGCTCGCAGAGGGCCTTTATTTCGTGGGTCTCGATCGTGTCGCCTGTCGGCGATTCGAGCTTCACCACTTCATGGCCATCACGAAGGAGGATGCAGGCCACCGCGATCGCAGCCCCTCGGTCTGCTGCCGGAGCACGAAATTGTTGATCGCCGCGCCGATAATGCACATGCCAGCCCATCGGCTAAATTGACATGGTTCGCAGGAGCACCACTGATTCATATCAACATGCTGCCGAATTGCCGAGCTCAAGGCCAGCGGTGGGGCGTCAGTTGGGCTCCGACAAGGTCACCTGGATAAGATTGACCAGACGGCAGGCGGCAAAGGGTTTGTCCACGATTTTGGTCACGCCGAGCCTAGCGGCACGCTCCCTCGTGCTTGTGTCGAGCCGACCCGAGATCAGAATTACCGGCAGCCGAATGCCTTCTCGCCGCAGATGGTCGACAACGTCGAGACCGTTCATACCAGGCATCTGTTGGTCGATGACCAGGCACCCCGCCTTGCTAACCCGATCATCGGCGAGAAAATCGGCTCCCGACCCGTATGATTGCACGCCGAACCCGACGGTTTCGAGCAGTGCCTTCAGCGAATCGGCCACAGCCTCGTCGTCATCGACGATGCAGATACGCTCGCGGGTCTGTTCGAGTGGGCGGCGTCCCCAAGGAACGGGCATGCGGACCTCGTCGTGAATAGCCCGAATCTGATCCGGGTTCGAATAGTGCGTACTGACCTGGATCAATCGCTACGGCAACCTGTCTATCTCGCCCACCACGACAGGCCCGCTACTGAGACGGCTGCAATATCCGCTGTCGTAAGCTGCACGCTCAGCGAAATGAGTTTATGTAGGCGATCAGCTCGTCGATTTCGGTCCGCGTCAGTGACAGATCCGGCATCGCACCGTGCGGATGCGACAGGAAAGCCCGAAGCTGGTCAGCGGTCAATCCGCTGTGCGCGATCATCTGGAAGCTCGGTGGACCTTGCGGAACGGGGCCGGCGGAATTATTGCCGATGACGTGGCAATTGGCGCACCATTGCCGAGCGAGCTGCGCGCCGTTGTCGGCGGCGGCCCGGGCCGGATAACCATTGCCCAGGGCAAGCATCAGAAAGATCAACGTGGTGCCGAGTCGTCTGTCGAACACTGTGGTGCACCCTTTCGACTTGTCGCGATCGCCAGCGATTTTTCGCGCTATTATAGGTGCCTACTGCATCATCGCCGCATCAATCAGAATTCAATGCAGTGGCTGGGATTCAGCTCTGTTCCCTCGGCTCCAGCGACACTGAAAGCTGCTTTGCCGCCGCGCTGAGTTCACTGCGGTGCTGCTCGTCGAGCGGCGCGCGCGCGCTCAATGATCTCGCGAGCTCCGCGAGGATATCCGCCAACAGACCATAATGCAGATGGATCACGGCCTCCCGCCGATCCTCGCCCGGCCGCACCAGCCGGACGGCGACGCTGTCCGCGTCGGCGTAGGCATCGAATTGCGAATGCCGGCTGAAACTGCCGATGTAAGCTTTATCTGGAAAATCGACGGAGACCTCTGCCTTGTCGGCAATCGGATGCATAGTCATCTAGTTACTCCACTGGACAGCCGCCTGGCGGGCGCGATAAGGCGCTAGCTCAACAGATAAACCCCAACTCGCCTCATGTGATCTTCAACGCGCCGTACGCCCGGGGTGTTCTCCGCGGCGACGACGAGTGCTCGCTTTTCCTGCTCGGAAAGATAGGAGGACCACAAATGCACGACGCCTTCCTTGACGGTTACGTTCGCGGGTGAGACCTCAGCCCATTTTTGTGCCTTCAGTTCAGCCAACAGCTCGTCCCGGATCGTGCGGTCGTCGAGTTCCACGCTGCCCGGTGGTTCGTTGACCGTCATCGCGAGCGCCCGCACCAGGTTCGCCCGGCTGACAATGCCGACAAGCTTGCCGTCCCGCACGACCGGCACACGCTTGATCCGGTTTGCCTCCAGCAGAATCGCGATATCGGCGAGCGGGGTGGTGTCGCTGACCGAGATGACATCGCGCGTCATCACGTCTTTTACATTGGCGCTGTGCGACTTGATGTAGTCCCCGGCGAGCTGGTTGGTCGACGCCATCATTTCGAGCCACCACGAACGGCACTTCTCGGTTCCGGTTTCAGTACGATGCAAGAGATCGCCCTCGCTGACCATGCCGATTACCCTATTCTCCTTGTCGACTACCGGCACCGCGCTGATGCCACGCTCGGCCAGGAGCTTTGCGACCTCGGCCACGGATGCGTTCTCACCGACGGTTATCACTTTAGTCGTCATTACTTCTGTCGCGCGCATCGGAACGCCTCCGGAGTTACTTTCCGGTTCACTAGACTGCGGGAGCCGCTATACCGCATTGATCCAGATCAATCCGCCGGAGCCAAGCCGCAGCCATTCGCATCAAGCGCAGAGATGGTTTCGTCGTTGGTATCAATCGACCGCTAAATAGATCGAGACCGCGAAGCTAATTCGACGAACCAGCGCTCTTCGCTTTCGCAAAGGTCTTTCAGCGGACAGACAGGGCAACGTTTCCCGCCATCATCGTGTCCCCTGATTTGACAGGCCGCGCGAAGGGTACAAGCCGGCGAGACGGGGTCGTAGCCGTCGGGCGTGGCGAGCTTATCGTTCATGTGCGTCTCTTCAGGTGGAGCCGGTGTGTAATAGACGATCGAGAACCCGAGATGCGCGTTGATCCAAATCAGAATCTCGCTGCGGCCAGTGGGGAGCGGGTCTTACATCGCAGCAGCGGCGACCTTGCGGAAGCGCAGCAAGGCGAGGCCCAAAAATAGCCCGCCGATCAGCGCGACGGTGACGAACTGTGGCCACACAACGGCAAGGCCGGCGCCGCGATAGAGGATCGCCTGCGCAAACGAAACGAAATGCGCGGTCGGCGACGCCTGCGCGATCGTCGCGAGCCATGGCGGCATGCTCTCGAGCGGCGTATTGCTGCCGGAAAGCATCGCTAGCGGCAGGTAAACCAATAGAAACAGCAGTCCAAGCTGCGGCATCGAGCGCGCTACTGTGCCGAGAAAGATGCCGATGGCGGTGGCGAAGAATAGATAGACGGCGACCCCAACCAGGAACAGCGGGATCGACCCGGCGATCGGGATGCCGAGCAGCAGGCGCACCACGAGGTAAAGCGACAGGCCCGCCCCGACGACGATGACGAGCCCGTTGGCCCAGATCTTCGACATCGCGATCTCGAACGGGGTCAGCGGCATCACCAGGAGATGGTCCATCGTGCCGTGCTCGCGCTCGCGCACGATCGCGGCTCCCGCGAGGATGATCGCCAGCATCGTCGTGCTGTTGGTAATTTGCATGACGCTGGTGAACCAGGAAGTCTCGGCATTCGGGTTAAAGGCGATGCGCACGACGAGGTTGACCGGCGGGGACGGCGTGCTTTCGGCGCGCGACAAAAAATTTTCTACCTCGGTCATGATGATCTGCTGCGCATAATCGGATCCAAGCCCCGCCTGAACCATTGCCGTGGCGTCGACGTTGAGCTCGATTGCCGGCTCGCGGCCGGCCGAAACATCGCGCTCGAAATTCGGCGGGATGTCGATCACAAATGTATATTTTCCTGCGTTCATCAGCGGTACGATGTCCCGCTCCGCAATCGGCTGCGGAGTCTGGAAATAGGGCGGCAGGAACGCACGGGCGATCCGCCGCGACAGTTTGGAATGATCCTCGTCGACGATCGCCACGGAGGCATTGCGAACCTCCTGCGAGCTGCTTTGCGACTGCGCGATCACGACCACCGAAAAGGCGTAGATCGTCAGGCCGAGCAACACGTAGTCGCGCAGAAAGCTGCGCAGTTCCTTGGTGCCGAGCCAGAAGATGTTGCTGAGCTTCGGCATTGCGAGCGTATCTCTAACGCTCCTGCTTACGGAGCAGCAGAAGGCTCAACGCCAGCAAGACCGGAATGAAGAGCGCGAGCGCGGCAATGTTCGCGGCGAGATCCGAGAAGCCGAGGCCCTTGGTAAAAGTACCGACGCTGACTGGCAGGAAGTAGCTCATCGGGAACAGCCGGCCCATTACCTGCGCCATCCCGGTCAGCGACGACACCGGAACAAGCATCCCCGCAGAACATTGTCGCCGGTAGGACGGTCAGAATCGCGGTGCCGAACAATGCCGAGATCTGGGTGCGCGCAAACGCCGAGATCAGCATGCCGTAGGCTGTCGTCGTCGTCACATAGATCAGCGTGCCGACGAGCAGCGTTGGAAAGCTTCCCTTGAGCGGCACTCTGAAGACCAACAGCGCCATCGAGAACATCAGCGCAAAATTGATCATCGCCAGAGCGATGTACGGCAATTGTTTGCCCAACAAAAATTCGAGACGCGTCACCGGAGTTACGTAAAGGTTGGTGATCGAGCCGAGTTCCTTTTCGCGAACTACCGCAAGCGCCATCAGGATGGCCGGGAAAAGCGCGAGCATCAAGGCAATGGTGGATGGCACCATCGCATAGACGCTGTCGTAATCCTGATTGTACTTGAAGCGGACCTCGATATCGGCCGGCGGAGGCGGTGCCGGCTGGCTCGTCGTCACGATCGGGTCAGACAGATAAAGTTGATGCATGGCCTGGAGATAGCCGCGGATCGTCTGGGCGATGAACGGCCTCGCCCCATCAATCCATGCGGCGACCCAGGGAGGACGGCCGCGCGCTATGTCGCGGCCAAAGCCAGGGGGGATTTCGACACCGGCGTCGATCTCCCCATCCGCCAGCCGCTTTTCCAGATCCGCATAATCCTCGATCGGCGGTTTTTCGACGAAATATGAGGAGCCACGCAATTCTTCGAGATAGGCGCGGCTTTCGTGACTGTGGTCGTGGTCGAGGACAGCGAAGGTGAGAGAATTGACGTCGGTAGAGATGCCGAAGCCGAAGACCAACATCAGGAACGTCGTGCCGAAGACGGCAAAGCCAATCCGGATCGGGTCGCGCAGCAGCTCTAATGTCTCGCGGATCGTGCAGGCGAAAAGCCGCCGCAAACTGAAGGCGGACGCGTCGCTCAATCGACCGTCCGTCGGCGGAACTTCCGATCGTCGACGCGGTTGCTCGGAAACCTCAGCTCTGCTGCCGGCAGCTCGCACGCCTGATGCCTCTTCGAGGTAGCTGATGAATGCATCCTCAAGCGTAGCGGCGCCGCGCGCGTTGACGAGACCCGCGGGTGTATCGGTCGCCAGCACGCGACCGGAATCCATCAGCGAAATGCGGTCGCAGCGCTCGGCTTCGTTCATGAAATGGGTCGAAACGAAGATCGTCACGCCCTCGTTGCGCGACAGATCGATCAGCAATTCCCAGAACCGATCGCGCGCCAGCGGGTCGACGCCCGAAGTCGGCTCGTCGAGGATCAGCATCTCGGGCTCGTGAACGATCGCGACGGCGAGCGACAGCCGCTGGCGGATGCCGAGCGGCAGGTCCTCGGCGCGCTGATCGACATGGTCGGCAAGGCCGAAGCGCTCGATCAGTTCGGCGATGCGCGCCTTTCCCTCCCGCACCGGAAGATGGAACAGGCGTGCGTGGAGCTGAAGGTTCTGGCGAACCGTCAGCTCGGAGTAGAGCGAGAAGGACTGTGACATATAGCCGACGCGCTTGCGCGCGCCAAGGTCGCTGGCATCGAGCGGCCGTCCGAACAGCAGCGCCTCGCCCTCGCTCGCCGGCAAGAGCCCGGTCAGCATCTTCATCGTGGTCGTCTTGCCGCACCCATTCGAGCCGACGAAACCGAAGATCTCGCCGCGCTCGATGGCAAAGCTGATTTGGTCGACCGCGGTGAAATCGCCGAACCGGCGAGTGAGGCCGCGCGCCACAATCACCGGCTCGGTCTCGATCGACCGGCGTGGCGGGATTTGCAATGCGCGGTGACTGGCGCGCTGCTGTTCCGGCAAGAGGGCGATGAATGCGTCCTCGACGGTTCGGGTCCTGGTGCTTGCCTTTAATTCTACTGGCGTGCCGGCCGCCAGAATCTTTCCGGTATTCATTGCGACGAGCCAGTCGAACCGCTCGGCCTCTTCCATATAGGCCGTCGCGACGACGACGCTCATGCCCAAGCGGCGTCCGCGGATCCGCGCGATCAGCTCCCAGAACTGGCGACGTGACAATGGGTCGACACCGGTCGTCGGCTCGTCGAGGATCAACAGATCGGGATCGTGGATCAGCGAGCAGCAGAGCCCCAGCTTTTGCTTCATGCCGCCTGATAATTTCTTTGCCGAGCGGTCGGCAAACGGCGCCAGCCCGGTGCTGGCAAGAAGCTCGGCAATGCGCCGTTCCCGCTCGGCGGCGGACTGTCCGAACAGGCGGCCAAAATATTCGATGTTCTCGCGGATGCTGAGATCGGGATAGAGATTCTTTCCGAGCCCTTGCGGCATATAGGCGATGCGGGGGCAAACGGCCGCGCGGTGCGCCGCATCAGCCATGTCGCCATCGAGAACCCAGACTTTTCCGGACTGAATATGGCGGGCGCCGGCGATGATGGCGAGCAGCGTCGACTTGCCGACACCGTCCGGCCCGATCACCCCGACGACGCAGCCGGCGGGAAGCGCCAGTGTGACGCCGTCAACCGCGACGGTCTTGCCATAACGCTGGGTAATTTCCGCGATGCGCACAACCGCGCCGTTTTCTCCGGTCGTGCCGAGGCCATTTTCCGCGGTCGTGCCGCTTCCCGTTGTCATGACGGGGCCGGAGCGCGGGGAGGTGCGCTCGGCTGCAGGCTGGCCGGCCAAGCGACGGAAGAATCGGTGCGGACATAGGCGACCCCGGGCAGCCCGCTCCTGACCATCGCCTCGCGACCTTTGAGCCGCTCCCGATCAATCCGCACCCGGATCCGGAACATCAGCTTGTCGCGCTCATCCTTGGTCTCGACAGTTTTCGGTGTGAACTGCGCCTCACTGGCAACAAACACGACCTTGGCCGGGATCACATGCGCGGGATAAGCGTCAAGGACGATGCGGGCCTCGGCGCCGATCCTGACCCGGCCGGCTTCTGCCGTCGGCAGATAAATGTCCATGTAGACATAGGAGGCGTCGAGCATCGTGAAGACCTTGCCGCCAGCCGGCAGAACCTCGCCGACATTGGCGACACGGTATTCGATCGGACCATCCTTCGGTGCGACGAGAGCATTATCAACGATATTGACCCGGTACAGCTCGACATCTTGCTCGGCGGCGTCGAGCGCGTGCTGCGCCTCAGCGACCTTTTCGTTTGCGGCGTTTTCCGCGGCAACGGCGGCATTTCTCAGCTGAGTTTGCTGATCGAGCAATTCAACCGTGGCATAACCCCGAGGGACGAGCGCGCTAGTGCGGTCGAGTTCTTGCTGGGTAAACTTCACTTGTGTCTGCTGCTGCGCGAGATTGGCCTTGGCCTCGTCGAGCGCGCGCCGCGCTTGTTGCACCAGGGCTGCGTCCTTTTTGAGCGTCGCCTGCAGATCCTTCGTATCCATCACCGCGACGACCTGACCCGCCCTTACCAAATCGCCTTCATCGGCGAAAAGCTTCAAAACACGGCCGGCAAACTTGGTGTCGATGTCGATTTCGTCGGCCTCGAGCCGGCCATTGCCCCAAGCGATGCCGGGCGGCAGGCCCGATCCCGAGTGAAGCCACCAGTAACCAGCCGCAGCCGCGGCGATCAGCAGCACGAGGGGCAGTAGAGCGCGTCTGAGCCAGCGCCGTGGACCGCGCGCATTCGGCGCCGGCGGAACTACCGCCGGCAATTTGACGACGGCCGGCGGCCCGAAAATCTCGGCACGGGCTGCGGGGCTCTCGGCGCGGATATCGGGAGTCTTGTCTGTGGTCATCGGCGTGGTCCGGGTTGGCGTTATGGCACCGGAGCCATGGTTGTTACAGACTGGAAAGGATCAGCTCGATAAGCCAGGGAACGGCAAGTGGTTTCTCCAATATTGCGTTGACCCCGAGCTTGCCCGCGCTCGGTGATGGCGCATCGAGCCGGCTGCTGAACAGCATCGTCGTAACCAAAACCGCTTCGGGCTGCAATGCGTCAACTGCAGCAGCAACTGGAAAGATACTACCGCTGCGATCGGGAGCACGCTGGCCGCGGCGTGCACCGGCCGATGTCACGAGGGGAGCGCAACTGGATCAGCGGTGGTGTGCCGATCGCCGTGTGCGATCATGGCTCACGCTGACCTCGGGATTCCTGCCACGCGGGCGGGCTCAGGCTTCACCGACCGCTTCGAGCGCACCCAGGTCGCGCAGCTCGATCCGGTGCGGATTTGGGATCGCGACGGATCCGGCGCGCTTGAAGGCGGACAGTACGCGGCACACGGTTTCGATCGTCAGGCCGAGATAATCGGCAATGTCATTGCGCGACATTGGCAGGTCGACCACTCGTCTGGTGTCGCGCCGCTCCGACATCTCGAGAAGGAAGCTCGCGACCCGCTCTGGCGCAGTCATCCGCCCCAGCAACATCGTCCGGGTCTGGGCATGAGCCAGATCGCGCAAGGTCATATCGCACAGGTGGCGGGCCAGCACTGGGTTCTCGTCGATCAAACGCTCCGTCGCGCGACGCGGGTAGCGCATTACGATGACCTTGCCCACGGCTTCCGCCGAAAACACCCGTTCGCTGACGTTTTCGAACCCAAAGCAGTCGCCGCCGAAGCAGAATTCTGCAATATGGCGGCGGCCATCGGCAAGTAGCTTCGAGATCCGCACCGTCCCCGAGACCACCTTGTACCATCCATCCGACGGATCGCCCTCGGCATAGATCTCTTCGTCGCGCACGAAGCTGCGGCGAGAGCCGATCCGCTCGAGCGCAACCAGCGCATCGAGCTGGCCGGACTGGGCAATGGCGGTGCCGTCCAGGCCGAAAGGGCGCGAGACGTCGGTGAACCCGTTGGCGCCGAAATGATCGAATTGTCTGAACATCTGTCCCTCCTCCGCTTGGATCGTCGGGACAATGGCGAAGCCCTGAGGCCGCAGAAATCCGTATTGGTCCTTACGGGATGCTACCTACGGGAAACTACGTATTATCCGGCCGCCCAATCATTGCCGGCTGCGGCGTACAACGATCGACGAAACTGCGGCGCGTATCGGCTCAGCGAAGGGTGCCGAATAGCAAGGCGCGTTTGTGAACAAGCTTGCCGTGCGTTATTCGGAGCACCGCGATTACCTTCCCACGCCCGGTTCGAGCTTCCGAAGCAGGTCGCGGACCTCCTTGACCCCCGGGACGTTCTCAGCGGCAATGCGCAGCGCAACTCGCTGCCGCTCATCGGTTAGAAAACCTTGTAACTCAACCACGCCATTATCGACGACGATATCAACCGAATGGCGCGGCACCCAGGCCTGTCGCGCCAGCTCCGTCAAGAGTTGCTCGCGTATTGCAGCATCACTCACCGGTACAGCGACCGGTTTGGGCGATCCCACAACAAACGCGTGTAAGATATCGGCGCGAGCGACGATTCCCACCAACGCCTCGCCTCGGACAACGGGAAGTCGCTTAATATGATGACGTTCCATTAATCGGACAGCCTCCTCGAGGGAGGCATCCTCGGCAACCGTCACTACATCGGCGGTCATTACTTCCCCGACATGGCGCCCATGAGCATGCGTGTATTCCTCAGCGAGCCGCCCTGGGTCCGTCAAGAGCTCAATCCATCGCGGTTGATGCCTTTCGGTTCCGGTTTCAAACCGACGCAAGAAATCGCCTTCTGTCACCATGCCGACAAGCTTGCCGCGGTCGACCACGGGAAAGCCGCTCAAATCATATTGCAGCATCACCTGCGCCGCCCTCAGCATCGAGTCTTCGGGGGAGACCGAGATCACACCGCGGGTCATAACATCAGCTACTTGCATCGCCGTTCTCCACAGCAGCCGGGGATCCGATCAATGCCCCCAAAAATACGGTCCTTCGACGAGCGAACCGAGGATTTTCCGCGAAACGCTTGGCAGTTGCCGGACGGGAAGCGACAGCCTTGGCAATTCACCCCTGAGCTCTCTGCTCCGGTGCGAGCCGGGATGGGGTCGACGACAATTGCGCGCTGAGCCGCTCGACATCGGGGAGCCGGCAGAGCTGGGTGCCGCTACCCAACAGCGCCGCCGCGCCGGCCGCCATGCCGAAATGGACAGCCTCGGCCAGCGGCAGGCCTCGCGTCAGGCCGACGAGGATCCCCGCCAACATGCTGTCCCCGGCGCCGACTGTGCTACGCGCCTCGACCGGGATCGCCGGAACCCGCGCGCTCTCTTCTTGGCTAACGAGCAGGGCGCCACGGGCACCGAGCGACAAAACGACGATCTCGGCGCGGCCTTGCGCGATCACCTCCCGCGCCGCCGCTTCCTCGTGCGCGGATTTCTCGTCCGACGAGTTGCTCAAGTTCGCGCAGGCTCGGCTTCAGCAGATAGATCCCCTGGCCCGCCTGCTTCAGCGCGGCGCCGGAGGTGTCGAGCGCCATCCGCTTGCCGTGCCGTTTCGCCAACGCTGCGACCCGCGCGTAGAAATCATCGGGAACGCCGAGCGGCAGACTGCCACTGGCGACGATATAGTCTGCTTGCGGCGCCGCGGCCGAAAGCTGGTCGAGGCAGCGCTCCTGATCGGCGGGGCCGATTTCGGGTCCGGGCAGGATGAAGCGATATTGGTTGCCACTCCGGCGCTCTTCGACGGCGAGGCTTTCGCGGGTGAACCCGGCAATGGCGACGGCCTGGTAAGCTACACCTTCCTCGTCCAACAGATACCGGATCATCTCGCCTGCGGCACCGCCGGCCGGGAAAATCGCCAGTGCCTCGCCGCCCAGCGCATGGACCGCCCGCGCGACATTGATGCCGCCGCCGCCGGCGTCGTAGCGCGGTGCCGTACAGCGCAGCTTGTGCATCGGCTCGACCCGCTCGGTCGCGGTGGCGATGTCGAGCGCCGGATTCATCGTCAAAGTGACGATCGCTGCCATGGCGGCACCTCTCGATGAGCGCCTATTGAGCGGCGAGCGGCGGGTTTGCGGCCGCCTGCTCGGCTTCGTGCACGACGGTCATGGTGCGCACCAGGCTGGCCGCGTTGACGCTGATCGAGTCGATGCCCAGCCCAGCTAAAAAACGCGCGATCTCGGGGTAATTGGCCGGCGCCTCGCCGCAAATCCCGACATGGCGGTGGTTGCGTTTGGCCCCGGTAACGGCGAGCCGCAGCATTTCGAGCATGCCCGGATCGCGCTCGTCGAAATCGAAGGCGACGATCTCGGAGTCGCGGTCGACGCCCAAAGTCAGCTGTGTCAAATCGTTGGAGCCGATGGAAAAGCCGTCGAACAATCGGGCGAAGGCATCGATCGCAATGACATTGTTTGGGATTTCGCACATGACGAAAATTTCGAGCCCGTTCTCGCCCCGCTTCAGCCCATGCCGCGCCATTGCGGCGATCACCTGTTCCGCCTCCACGGCACGGCGGCAGAACGGCACCATGATTTTCAGGTTGATCAGGCCCATCTCGCCACGCACCCGGGCGAGGGCGGCGCATTCGAGCGCGAAGCCCTCGGCATAGGCCGGGTGCGCGTAACGCGAGGCGCCGCGGAAGCCGAGCATCGGATTGTCCTCCTTCGGCTCGAACCCAGCGCCACCGATCAGGCTCGCATATTCGTTGGTCTTGAAGTCAGAGAGCCGCACGATGACCGGCTTCGGGTAGAACGCGGCGGCGATCGTGCCGACACCCTCCGACAGCTTCTCGACAAAATAATCGGTCGGCCGGGCATAGTTTCGCACCCGCCTCCTAATCGCGGCACGCGCCGTCTTGGACACGATCTTGTCCGGCGAAACGAGCGCCATCGGATGGATGCCGATATGCTCACTGATGATGAATTCCATCCGCGCGAGCCCGACGCCGTCGTTTGGCAGCATCGCCGTGTGATAGGCGAGTTCCGGATTGCCGAGATTGACCATGATCTGAGTACGCGGCCGCGGCAGCGTGCCCATCGCTACCCGCGTCGCCTCGAACGGGAGTCCGCCGCCATAGACCGAGCCGGTCTCGCCTTCGGCGCAGCTCACCGTGACGACCGCGCCAGTTTTTAGCCGCTCGGTCGCGCCTTCGGCCCCGACCACCGCCGGCACGCCGAGTTCGCGGGCGACGATCGCCGCGTGGCAGGTGCGGCCGCCGCGGCTGGTGACGACCGCCGCGGCCGTCTTCATGACCGGTTCCCAATCGGGGCTCGTCGATTGGGCGACCAGCACCTCGCCCGGGCGGAAGAGGGAAAGCCCGCGTGCATCCGTGATCACCCGGACGGCCCCAGAGGCGATCTTTTCGCCGACCGCGCGGCCGGTGACCAGCACCGGACCTTTGCCCCTCAGCGCATAGGTCTCGTAGGCATCGGCCTTGCGCTGCGAAGCAACCGTCTCGGGCCGGGCCTGGACAACATAGAGCCTGCCGTCCTCGCCGTCCTTGGCCCATTCGATGTCCATCGGGGTCGGCTGACCGGCGAGCTTCGAGTAATGGTCCTCGATGCGGATTGCGCAATCCGCGAGCTCCAAGACCTCGGCATCGGCGAGGCAGAAGCGTTCGCGTTCCGTCCGGTGGGTCGGCAGATTGCGCGTGCTGGCGTCGCCATGTCCGCGGGCGTAGACGAGCCTTAATTCCTTACCGCCGAGCGAGCGGCTCAGCACCGCGCGGTAGCCCTGCCGGAAGGTCGGCTTGTGGACGTAGAACTCGTCGGGATCGACCTTGCCCTGAACGATATTCTCGCCGAGCCCGTAAGACCCGGTGATGAACACCACATCGCGAAAGCCCGATTCGGTGTCGAGCGTGAAGATGACGCCGCTCGCCGCGCGATCGGAGCGGACCATCTTCATAACCCCGACCGACAACGCCACCTTGAAGTGATCGAAACCGTTGTCGATGCGATAGACGATGGCGCGGTCGGTAAAGATCGAGGCAAAGCACCGCCGGCAGGCCTCGACCACCTCGTCTTCGCCGCGCACATTCAAAAAGCTCTCATGCTGCCCGGCGAAGCTGGCGGTCGGCAGATCCTCGGCGGTCGCCGAACTGCGTACCGCGACCGCGACTTTGGCACCGCATCTCTGTTCGAGCCTGCGATAGGCGGCCGCGATCTCTGCGCAAAGAGCCGCATTGCCGGTGGCGTCGTAAACCAGGCGGCGGGCGGCGGCGGCGCGCTCGGCAAGCAGCGCCACATCGTGATGATCGAAACCCGAGAGGAGCCGACGAAGTTCCACCTCGACCCCAGCCTCGACCAGCGCTGTGCGATAGGCCTGCGCAGTTAGTGCGAACCCTTCGGGTACACGGTCGCCGAGAAGCGCGCGCAGTTCGCCAAGCGATGCGGTCTTGCCGCCGACGGCAGGCACATCCTGCAGCCGGATATCGTCGAACCAGCGGACATGGTCTTTGGCGGCCATAAGAGGTCTCCTGCTGCCGTCTGCCTCGTCGCCAACAATGTTGCTACTGGATAGCCACGGGCCGCGTTGATGTAGATCAAGCCGCCGGCCGCTCGACGCTGCCATTGGATCCGGTGCGCACTGCTCGAATGCCGTGGGCCAGCCTGAAGAGGACGTGCCATGTCGTGCAGCGACACTACAGGCTGGAGGGCAAAGCACCGGTCTGGACCCGCCGGCCGGTCTTTGCCGAGCTGCTGCCGCCGTGCAACAACCCGTTGCCGGCATTTCGGCATTCCTGCATATCGGCTGCCCCTGTCCCAATCTGATGAGGGAGATACCGCATCGATACCGCGCTCGACCGGACCCGCGCGCACGGGTTGATGGCCAAAGCACGTCGTGCGCAGCGGCAAGACCTGGCGATGGCAGGCAAACCAGGCGCTTGCCAAAGCAGGCGAAGCATCGTCTGCTGCCAGTCTTGCGCCTAGCAACGCGGGACAGGTGAGGAAGCATGCCCTTGAAAGGCATCGGCGTCGCCATCGCCGTCGTCTTGGCCTCCCTCGTCGTTCTGGGGCGTGCCGGCAGCGTCGTAGTCGATTGGGCGTGGTTCTCGACGATTGGTTATGTCGGCGTCTTCTGGAGGGTTTTCGCCACGAAAGCGGCCCTTTTCCTGGCAGTCTTTGTGGTATCGAGCTTCCTTTTCTGGGTGAACGGAACGCTGGCATTACGGTTTGCGTCACGGCGGCAGCCACGGCATCCGGCAGCGCTCGACCCAGGCTTTCCTACGGTCCAGGCATTGCCCCGGAGGCCGACCGAATTGTCAGGATCGCCCTCCCTGCGCTTGCCGTGGCGTTTACTCATCCTGGGTGCCGCCCTCGCGATCGGACTGCTGATCGCGATCGGAGAGACCGGTAAATGGGATCTGATCCTGCGGTTCGTCTTCCAGGTGCCTTACGGCCGGAACGATCCGCTGTTCGACAAGGACATCGGCTTCTACCTGTTCTCGTTGCCGGTCTATGTCGCGCTCAAGAACTGGATACTGTTGATCTTGTTCCTGAGCGCCCTGATGGCCGCAGCGGTGTATTTCGTACACGGCCAAATCAACCTGGACCGCTGGCCCTGGCGCATCTCGTCTGCCGTTATCGCGCATGGCTCCGCGTTGTTGGGTCTCTACTTCGCGGTTAAGGCTTGGTCCTACGTGTTGGACCGCTTCCTGCTCTTATACGGCGACAACGGCGTTGTGGTCGGCGCGGGCTATAGCGATATCCATGTCGAGCTGCCCGTGCTCTGGCTCCTGGCCTGCCTTGCTGCTGCTGCTGCCGTTGTCGC
Organism: uncultured Alphaproteobacteria bacterium; assembly: GCA_963733945.1. Classification (GTDB taxonomy): domain Bacteria; phylum Pseudomonadota; class Alphaproteobacteria; order ATCC43930; family CGMCC-115725; genus AP-15. Next base: position 50,864 of record CAVTFD010000023.1, read on the forward strand.
TTGGGCCAACGTAAGGCTGCGCAGCTACAGGCTTCCCATTGCAGCGGCGGTGCTGGTTTTCGGCAGCTCGTTTGTTTTCTCCGAGGTGGTTCCTGGACTGTTCGAACGCTTTTACGTGCAGCCGAGCGAACTGCAGTTAGAAACGCCATACATCAAGCGGAACATCGCTCTCACCCGGGAAGCTTACAACCTTCGCCAAATCACGGTGAAGCCATTCCCCGCGGAGCAAGGACTGAATTTCAAGTCGCTGCAAGATAACCGCGGGACCATCAGCAATATCCGACTGTGGGACTGGCAACCGCTAATGGACACCTATGCGCAACTGCAGGAGATCCGCACCTATTACAAGTTCCTCGATGTCGACGTCGATCGCTACCACATCGACGGCTTATACCAGCAGGTGACGCTCGCGGCGCGCGAGTTGGCATCTTCGCTGCTGTCAGCAAACGCCCAGACTTGGGTCAACTTGCATCTGATCTTCACCCACGGCAACGGGGTCGTCATGTCCCCGGTCACCCAGAAGTCCACGGAAGGCCTGCCGATTTTTTACCTGGCGGACATCCCTCCTGTGGCCTCTGGTGGTCCTGCGATAACCGAGCCGCGCATCTATTTCGGTGAGGGCGCGGACGATTACGTGATCGTCAAAGGCAGCACGCCGGAGTTCGACTATCCCAAGGGAAAAGAGAACGTCTATACGGCATACGACGGTAAAGACGGGATCCCGATCGGAGGGACCGCCTGGCGGACGCTGTTCGCCTGGTATTTAAACGACGTCAACATCCTGCTCAGCCGCTACCTCACCAGCGGGAGTCGGATCCTCCTTCATCGCAATAGCCAGGATCGCGTCCGGACCATAGCCCCATTTCTGCAGCTTGATCGCGACCCCTATGTGGTGATCAGCGATGGGCAGCTCTACTGGATGCAGGACGCCTACACCACAAGCCGTTGGTTCCCCTACGCCCAGCCTCAACCCGATGGAGAAACCAACTACATTCGCAATTCGGTCAAGGTGGTCATCGATGCCTACAACGGAACGACGGTGTTCTACGTGGCAGATGCCACCGATCCGATCATCGCGACTTACCGGCGCATCTTTCCTACGTTGTTCAAGCCGTTCGATGCGATGCCGCCGGATCTGCAGAAGCACATCCGCTACCCCGAGGACCTGTTTTACATACAGGCTCTGCAATACCGCGCCTACCACATGACGGCGCCCGAAGTGTTCTACAATCGCGAGGATCTCTGGCAGTTCCCACGCGAGCCAACCGGCCCCGACGGCACCAACAGCGCCAAGATGGCTCCATATTACATCATGATGCGCCTGCCCGGCGATCCGCACACCGAATTCTTCCTGATGCTGCCAATGGTGCCGAGCCAGCGGGAAAACATGATCGCCTGGCTGGCCGCGCGCTGCGATTCGCCCGACTATGGTAAGCTCATTGTTTACGAGTTCCCCAAGGAAAAGCTCGTCTACGGACCGTTCCAGATTGAGGCGCGGATCAACCAGAACACCAAGATCTCGCAGCAGATCTCGCTGTGGAATCAAATGGGCTCGCGGGTCATTCGTGGAAACCTTCTCGTCGTGCCGATTGAGAACTCGATCCTGTATGTGTCGCCATTGTATTTGCGTGCGGAGTCGGGCCAGTTGCCCGAGCTCAAGCGGGTAATCGCCGCCTACGGCGACCGCGTGGTGATGGAGGAAACCCTTCCGGCGGCTCTGGCCGCGCTGTTTGAGGAATCCGTTCCAGCTGCCCCGCTGCCGGTACGCGTCGGGACGCCATCCGCTGGTCCCGAAAACGAGAGGGCCCGTGAGGCGCTCGGCCATTACGATCGGGCAATCGAGCACCTAAAGGCCGGGGATTGGAGCGGCTTTGGCGCCGAGCTTGACGCGCTGCGACAACTGCTCGAGCAGCTGGGTCGGCAGCCAATCGCGCGGTAGATCCCTTCATGACATGCCGGTCACGCGGTTTAGCGGGTAACGCGGATCTTCGGGTCGTGCTGCATCAGCTGGCCGGCACACTGCCGGAGCGGCGGCCTGCTGCGGGGATAGCGGGAGAGCCGGCACTCGCCGTCGGCCAATGCATTCGCAGCTTAGCGCGTCACCACGAAGCCTGACGAATTGTGCGCCGAAGCTCCGCGCTCAGTGCGGGGAAACTGTCGCTAATTCGCATACTCCCTCTCCGCCAGTCTAGGTTTGAATTCTAATCCCCCAGCCAGTCCAAGTGACTGATACAGATTACGTTTCTGATCATGCCGGGTGAGTGCGAAAGGGCCGTACTTCCCGGGGGTTTGTGGCACCCGTGAGGGGCCGTCACGGGGGATCCGATCGTGACCCAGGCTTAAGCGAAGCCGAGTGCGGCGCGCTGGGCCTCCGAATCTTGCCGATTGCCTCCCAGTCGGTCAATCGGTGGTCTCCCGGTCCAGCGGTGTCCCGACGCCCTCTTTGATCCAGATCAAGGGCAAGCTGCGGGGGTCACCATTGAATACCTCGTTGCGTCACGACGCGCAGATTGGAGGTCGGGAGATGCACACGATTTTGCACGACAACCCTGACTACGCCGCGCGTGCCCGCTCGCTCGGGCCTGTTCTGGCCGCGGCGGCGGACGAGATCGAGCGCAACCGCGAATTACCGCAAACGGTTGTGACTGCGCTGATCGACAACGGGCTCTTCCGCTTGTTGCAGCCGCGGTCGCTTGGCGGAGCCGAGCTCGACCCGATGACCTACATGCAGGTGGTCGAGCAACTCGCAAGTCTTGACGCCAGCACCGGCTGGTGTGTCGAGCAGGCGAACGGCTGCTCGATGGCTGCCGCCTTTCTCGATCCCGAAATTGCGCAGGAAATTTTCGGGCCACCCGACGGCATCGTCGCCTGGGGCCCGGTCGGGTCGGCCGAACTGTGCGCCGTCCCTGGCGGGTTCCGCCTGACCGGTGCATGGAACTTCGCCAGCGGCAGCCATCATGCCAGCTGGCTCGGCGCCCATATCGTGGCGCATGGTCCCGACGGCGCGCCACTGTGCCGCGCGGACGGCGGCGAAATTCTCCGTACCTTGCTGTTTCCAAAGAGTCACGCCACGATGACCGATATCTGGCACGTGGTCGGTCTGCGCGGCACCGGCAGCGACCGGTATTCGGTGACCGATGTGTTCATCCCCGAACGTCATACCGTGTTGCGCGACCCCCAGATCGCGCCGCGGGAGCTTGGCCAACTCTATTGCTTTAGCAGCAGCAACATGTATGCCGTCGGGGTTGCCGCGGTGACGCTTGGCATCGCGCGCGGCATGGTTACCGACTTCACCGAACTTGCGACCGAGAAGGTGCCGCGCGGCGCACGACAGCGGCTGTGCGAGAACCAGGTGATCCAGTCGCAGCGAGCACAGGCCGAAGCTCGGCTCGGCTCGGCGCGCTCCTTCCTGCTGAGCGGTCTCGGCGAGATTTGGGACGCGGTTGGCGAGACCGGTGAGCTTAACCTGGAGCAGAACACAAAGATCCGCCTCGCCACAACCTGGGCCATCGATCAGGCACGCGAGGTCATCAACACCCTCTATCACAGCGCGGGAGCGACGGCGATCTTCGACAACCGCCCGTTCGAACGCCGCTTCCGTGACATGCACACGGCCTCGCAACAGGCCCAAGGACGACAGGCGCATTACGAGACGATCGGCCGCGTCCTCTTCGGTCTCGCACCGGATACGACGATGTTCGCATTCTAACGCGCCCACGGATCGCCGGCGTCGACGCCATCACCCGGTTTGGGGCAGGCGGCTAGCGAATGACAATCTTAGAAAGCGAAGTCAGGATGCGAGACGAGCGAAGACGTGAATGGGCTCAATGATAGACGCTACGAGAATGAAGCCGAACGCCGATCCCACGTGCGGGCAGCGGAACGGAGCGATGATGGCCCCCGGCATGAGAGCCTCGTCGTAGAGGGAGGATTGTCATGCGGATTCTTGTACCGGTTGACGGTTCCGCCAGCGCGGGCCGGGCTGCGGCGTGCGCAATAGCGCTTGCTGAAGGTCGTCCTAATGCCGAAATCACCCTGCTGAATGTGCAAAATCGGCAAACCCTCGATGTATCCGACATCTCGGGCGTAACGTCGGTGGGTGCGAACGCGGAATACGCTGCCGCCCAGTCACAAAAGGCGCTCAGACAGGCGATCGAACTCTGCCACAACGCGCAGGTAAAGTTCGACAGCCGTTCGACCTTCGGTCCCGTGGCAGATATTATCAACAAAACAGCCCGCGAGATCGGTGCCGATCATATCGTAATGGGGACGCGAGGTCTGAGTTCTTGGCACGGGATGGTTCTCGGGTCGGTTTCGACAAAAGTAATTCAGTTCGCTCGCGTGCCGGTAACCCTGGTTAAATAAAAAATCACGAAGAGATCACCACACGTCTTTTTCAAATAGCCAAAGTTAATTGCCGAAACTCCGCAGCCGTCAGCCAGTCTACGAAATTTGAGTACCACCTGGCAAGCTTCCGAGACATTTCTGGGTATAGAGGAGAGGACATTTGAGCTTTCTCAGGGCGGAAGGGGTTCGGCCAGGTCACAGAAGACACGGCAGTGACACCAACACGGAACCCTTGTACGTGCGCCCTTAATCGACGCCGTGCGCGGGCTGCGTCGCGGGTAAAAGAGAAAGCGCCATGAGGGGAGCATGGCGCTTTGCTAGTCGAGAGCAGCGTGGTGGGGGAACCACATTCCGGAGGGGCGGGCTCTCGCATATCAAACGGCGCGAGAAGGTCCTGAGTTCCGACGCAGCTGAGCTGTCTTGCAGTCTTCGGTCCGTTCGTGGAAATTCTGCGACGTGTTCCCCGGTATCGACGTCCGGCGCGCCGCCACCCTGATGCTCAAGCACTACGGCGAGAGGGCGCTAGAGGAAAGCGCCGCGCGCGGCGACGAGCTCGCATCGGCCGGCAACGACAGCGGCGTGGCGGTCTGATGCCGGATCACGGACGCCATTGGGCAACTCGTCAACACCACCCGGCCCGGCCCGATCCACTGACCTGCCGCGACACTGGAGGCGGCAAGGTCTGGTTCGGTGACAGAGCAGCGAGCGGGCCACTCCTGTTTTTCTATGCCGGCTTCCTGGTGCAAAGGATGACGTCGGGCAAGCCGCGCGCAAGCACGGCCCGAGATAGCTGCTTCACGGCGCTACGCCGGGGGCATGACCCAAATGCCATACCCCTGTTGCCGGTGCGACACACAGACGCGTTAAACTCGCGCTTTTGACCCTAGGGTTTCGGCGCCTGCGGTGGTTGAAGACGACCGCGGGTTTGTCTAACGCGGCAGCCAATGCACAATGTATTTCAATGTTCTAAGTCTCAGACGCTGTAGTACATTTGGAATTCGATCGGGTGGGGGGTGTGCTCGAAATTGTACACCTCCTCCCATTTCAGCTCGATATAGGCCTCGATCTGGTCCTTGTTGAAGACCTCGCCCTTGATCAGAAAGGCGTGGTCGTGGGCGAGTTCGCCGAGCGCCTCGCGCAGCGAGCCGCACACCACCGGCACGTCCTTCAGCTCCTCGGGCGGCAGGTCGTAGAGGTTCTTGTCGATCGGGTCGCCCGGATGGATCTTGTTCTGGATGCCGTCGAGCCCGGCCATCATCATCGCGGCAAAGGCCAGATACGGATTGGCGGCGCCGTCGGGGTAGCGCACCTCGACCCGTTTGGCCTTGGGGCTCGACACATAGGGGATGCGGCACGAGGCCGAGCGGTTGCGCGAGGAATAGGCCAGCAGCACCGGCGCCTCGAAGCCGGGGATCAGCCGCTTGTAGCTGTTGGTGGTCGGGTTGGTGAAGGCGTTGATCGCCTTGGCGTGGCGAATGATCCCGCCGATGTAGTAGAGCGCGGTCTCGGAGAGGTCGGCATAGAGGTTGCCGGCGAACACCGTGTTGTCGCCCTTCCACAAGGATTGGTGGACATGCATGCCCGAGCCGTTGTCGCCCATGATCGGCTTGGGCATAAAGGTCGCGGTCTTGCCGTATTGCTGGGCGACGTTGTGCACCACGTATTTGTAGATCTGCATATGGTCGGCGGTGTCGACCAGGGTGGAAAACTGAAAGCCCAATTCGGCTTGTGAGGGCGCCACCTCGTGGTGGTGCTTTTCGACCAAGAGCCCCATATCGGCCATCACCGAGAGCATCTCGGCGCGCAGATCGGCCTGGCCGTCGACCGGCGGCACCGGGAAATAGCCGCCCTTGATCGGCGGCCGGTGGCCGGAATTGCCGTCGGCGAACTCCTTGTCCGAGACGTAGGGCCCCTCCTCGCTGTCGATCTGGTACATCGCCCCGTTCATGCCGGTCTTGTAGCGCACATCGTCAAAGATGAAGAATTCGGCCTCGGGCCCGAAAAACGCCTTGTCGCCGATCCCGGTCGAAATCAGGTGGCGCTCGGCCTTTTTCGCGGTCGAGCGCGGGTCGCGGGCATAGGGCTGCCCGGTCAACGGCTCGTGCACGTCGCAAAAAATGATCAGCGCGGTCTGCGCCGCAAACGGGTCCAACACCGCGGTCGAACAATCCGGCACCAGCATCATGTCCGAATCGTTGATCGCCTTCCACCCGGCGATCGACGAGCCGTCGAACATCACCCCCTCATTCAGAAAATCCTCGCTGATCGTGCGCACGTGATGCGCCAGATGCTGCCACTTGCCGCGCGGATCGGTGAAGCGGAAGTCGACATACTTGACCTCGTGCTCCTTGATCAGCTCCATGACTTTGCCAGGCTCGGACATCGTTCGGGTTCCTCTGTATCGATTTAGCCAATGGGGTTGGGCCGGACGGCCCGGTCACACGGCATCCGGTCCTTGCTCGCCGGTGCGGATGCGGATCGCCTGCTCGATCGGCACCACAAAAATCTTGCCGTCGCCGATCTTGTCCGTGCGCGCGGCGTCCTGGATGGCGTGCACGGCGCGCTCGACGAGGGCGTCATCGAGCACCACCTCGACTTTGATCTTGGGCAGAAAGTCGATCACATACTCTGCTCCGCGGTAAACCTCGGTGTGTCCCTTCTGGCGCCCGAATCCTTTGACCTCGCTGACCGTCATGCCGGATACGCCCACCTCATGCAGCGCGTCTTTGACCTCGTCGAGTTTGAAGGGCTTGATGATCGCTTCAATCTTTTTCATCACTTCACCATTCCGCAAAAAATTCGCCGGGCGGCCGGGCAAGCGCACTGCGCCCGATGCTGTGCAAGCCAAAAGCGTCGAGGTCCCGTCCGTCGTGTCCCATCGCTTTGTGGCCTGACAGGGGCGATCATCGCGAATTTCGGGCGTCCGTTGTCGAGATGCACTCAAACGGAATGGGGCCGGTCGTTGCGGCCGGCCCCTCCGCACCGCCAGGAGCGGGTCCCGCGGCTTATTCGGCGACCGCGGGTATTTCGTCTTCGTCACCGAAATTGTAGGCCGTCTCGCCATGGACCGCATCGTCGCCGACGCGCAAGGTCGCTTCATCCATCCGCAAGGACACGAAGATCGAGATCACCTTGAGGATGACGTACGTGGCGATGACGTTGAGCACGATGATGAACGCCGCTGCGTAGACCTGCAACATGAACTGATGGAAGCTGCCGTAATACCAGCCGGTTCCGCTCACGCCCGGTGCGTCCTTCTCGGTCCCGATATATTCGATCATGTCCGGGTTGGCGAGGATGCCGGTCAACAGGCCGCCCATCAAGCCGGCGACGCCGTGGGTCGACAGCACGCTCAACGTATCGTCGACTCTTTTGAAGAGCGCCGTGGTCTGCACCTTGTTCATCATGAACCACGGAATGATGCCGGCGCAGATGCCGATGATGATCGCGCCCCAGCCACTGACATAGCCCGCCGCCGGGGTGATGCCGACAAGGCCGGCGATCATACCGTTGATCGCGCCGACCACCGACGGTTTGCCGTAGACCATCGAGTCCATCATCGTCCAGACCAGCAGCGCAACGCAGGTCGTCAGGTTGGTATTCAGTACCGCGGCCGAGGCGTCGGCGTTGGCAAAGTAGGGGTCGCCGCCGTTGAATCCGTTCCAGCCGAGCCACAGAATGCCGGCGCCGGCCAGCGCCATCAGCAGACTGTTCGGCGGGAAATGATCACGATCGGCCTGAATGCGCGGGCCGATCACCGCCGCCGCGACAAACCCCGAGGTGCCCGCGGCAAGATGGATCACGTAGCCGCCGGAGAAGTCGAGGGCCCCGAGCTGGGCGAGCCATCCGCCGCCCCAGATGCTGAACGCGCCGACCGTGTAGACAAAGGTCATCCACAGCGGCACGAAGATGATCCACGCCTTGAAATTCATTCGTCCGATCAGCGAACCGGCAAGAATGATCACGGTGATCGCGGCGAAGACGAACTGAAAGAACATCATCGTCGCCATCGGAAAGGCCAAGGGCGGCATGCCTGACGCGGCGGCCGGGATCGTCGCCTGCCCCTCCAGGAAGCCGGGCGAGAGCGCCGGCTGCGGCGTACCCCAGAACGGGAACCACTGCGGGCCGAAGGACATGTTGTAAGCCCACAGCACCCAGACGACCATCACGGCGGCAAAGGCGTACAGCGCCATAAAGGCGGAGTTGATCGCCCATTTCCGTTTTACGATTCCGCCGTAGAGGATCACGAGCCCGGGTACGCTTTGCAGACCGACGAAGGTTGCGGCTGCCATTTGCCAAGCGTTGGAGCCGGTATCAAGCCATTTTGGCGAAGCGACTAGCATCTATATACCTCTTACGGTTGTGGTCGGACTCAAGCGTTAAAGCCGCGCCCTTCACTGGCGAATGCGAGATGTGCACCCCTCGGGATGGCTTTGAGGCAAGATCCGTGCCTAGATTGAAAACCGCCGCCGGCTCTAGACGAGGCGCCCGTTCGATGATGCTCGATCTGCTTTGGTTTCGGCCTGCAACAACGCTGCTTGCGCGGGGCGCCAGGCGCCGCTGCCGGCAATCGGTGGTTTCCGGGCTCGCGGCGGCAACCCTGTTGCTGGCCTCAGCCAGTGACGGCCAGGCGGCAGCCGCTGGAATCCTCCACCTGCGCTGCACCAATCCCGCGAGCGGGGCAAGCTGGCCGATAACCGTCGATCTCGACCACAGCCGGGTCAATTCCCTCGCGGCAATCATCACCGACGAGTGGATTAACTGGCATGATCCAAAACAGGGGATTTTTAAACTCGAACGCGCTACGGGTCGGCTCCAATTTCGCAACGCGTCAAGCACCGGCGGCTATTTCCTGTATTACACATGCCGGCCGGGCTAGCTGGAGCGCGGTGTTTGGCGCTATCCGAGGTCACCGGGCGCCACCCGTTTCGTTCGATAATATGCCCAATTTATAAGCAAAAACATGCATAAAATCTAGGCTATCAAATCAGGACGTTCATAAGCCCGTTTGTAAGGGTACTTTAAGAAGGCTGGAGAGCATAAATTGGACAAACTGCATCGAGCGTCGGGGGTATTTTCGACATGATCATCGGAGTCGGCAAAATCGCGGTGACGGCGCGACCACGAATTCATGTTCGCATCGCCGCTGTGAGAATCGGGCGAGGGGCAACGCTGCGGAAGCGAGGCAATGGAGACGGTTGAGGTCGGCGTACAGGCACGCGTCGGATTCGCCTCGAAGACCGGGCCACGCAAGGAGAATGAGGATTTCGCCGCTGCCCTATACGGCGCGGAGTTGCCCGAGCCGCGCCAGGAGGTGGTGGCGGCGATCGCCGATGGAATCGGCGGCGCAAAGGGAGGCCGCGTCGCGGCCGAAACCGCGGTGCGCGGGTTCCTCGACGGATTTTGCGATCTGCCCGAATCCATGGAGGTGCTGCGAGCGGGCGCCAAGATCGTCACCGCACTCAACGGCTGGATAAATACCCTGGGTCGTCAAGACCCTGATCTCGCGGGAATGGGATGCACGTTCACGGCGCTGGTGCTGCGCGGCCGCGTCGCGCATCTGTTGCACGTCGGGGACACGCGTGCCTACCGATTGAGTAGAGATCACCTGACTTGCCTAACAGACGACCATGTGCGACAGGATGGCACGGGTCACTCGCACACGCTGATCCGTGCGTTGGGTGTCGAGGGGGACGTGCGCCTCGACTACGCGACGCAACCGATGGCGTTGCATGACCGTTTCCTGTTGTGCAGCGACGGCGTGCACGGGTTTCTGACGGAACACAGCATCGCCGACATCCTGCGCGACCGCTCCGCTCCCGAGGATACCGCCGGCGCATTGGTTGCAGCCGCGCTCCAGTCCGGCAGCACCGACAACTGCACGGCCTTAGTGCTGGACGTGGTTGCGCTGCCGACCGCGGGATCGGCAGACATCAGCGCCGCCGTCATGCGGTTGCCCATAATCCCGGTGCCGGTGGACGGCGAGACGATCGATGGATTTGTCCTGAGAGCGCTTATTTCCGACGGCCGATACAGCCGGCTGTTCGGCGCGGAGGACGAAATCGAGGGTGGCACCGTCGCCTTGAAGTTCCCCAAGCCCCAAGTTGCCAGCGTCGAAGCGTACCACGCGGCGTTCGTCCGCGAAGCATGGGTTGGTGCCCGGGTGCACAACCCCGGGCTCGGGCGCGTCATCGAACTGCCGCCCGGACGCCAGACTTGCCTCTACACGGTCATGCCGCTCTACCAAGGCGAGCTTCTGGAAACGCGGCTGTCGCGCAGTCCGGTGATGGGATTGGAAGAAGGGAGGAATATCGCGGTCGCGCTGGCCCGCGCGGTGGCGGCGCTGCATCGCGCCGGCATCATCCATCGCGACATCAAGCCCGACAACGTGATCCTCGAAGGCGGCGGATCGCTGAAGCTGATCGATCTCGGGGTGGTTCGCGTGACAGGCCTGGAAGAGTTTCCTCCCGAAAACATTCCAGGTACCGCGGCCTACATGGCCCCCGAAATGCTCGCTGGCGAACCCGGAAACGAAACCACCGACATTTATGCTCTGGGCGTCACCATGTTCCGCGCTTTCACGCGCGAATACCCGTACGGCAATGCCGACGCCACCAGCGCGCCGCGCCGCAATCGGCCGAGAGACTTTTCCGCGCTGCGGCCGGACCTTCCGGCCTGGGTCCAAGCGGCTCTGACGCGCGCCATCGCCCTCGATCCCGCGAGGCGCTTTCATGACATGACCGAGTTCGCGCTCGAAATGGAGGCCGGACCGGCCCGGGCCCCGCCCGCAATTCAACGGCGGCCCACGCTTTACGAACGCGCGCCGCTGCGGGTCTGGCAAGGCCTGGCCGCTCTGTTGGCGCTCGCGCTGCTGGTGTCATTGCTGATGCGTTAAAAACGTAGCGTTTAACGTCACAGCCCGTCACGGTGGGGAGCGCACGGCCGAGGCGTAAAGGGCTTCATCGAACTCGGGCGCGACGTCGCCCGAGAGGCGTTTTTGGTGGGCGGGGAAATCGGTGAAGAAGAGGTCGCGGCTGATCCGCGCGGCGACGGCGGGGAGGCCGCGCTTCATGCTCGGCACGTCGCCGACCGGCACGCCAAAGCTGACGAAACCGGCCGGGTTTTGGATGTGGATGTCCTTTAGGAAAGGAGCTGTGCCCGGAACCTTTTCGAGGTATTCGTGGCCGGTGCCGAGATAGGGGTGGGCGGCGAGGTAATCATCTTCCTCGCCCGTCGGCGGCGCGTAGCGATCGCGCCACAGCAGAATGTGATGCGCGAAGTCGGCGAGTTCGGGCCGGACGCCGGGGTCGACGAAATAGCCGGTGCCGGCGATCGCGAAGTCGCAATCAAACTCCCCGTCGGCCGCCTGCGCCACGATCCGGCCCGCCTCTTCTCGCGCCGACAGCCACGGCGCGGCGAGATGCAGACGGAAATTCCGGAACTTTAGGATCCGCTCGATCGCGTCGGCAGGCGGCGTCGATCCGGCACGGCGGAAGCGGATCGCTTGATGCCAGCGCACCGCGTCCGGCAATTCGGGAAAATTGTCATAGGCGCCGGGATAGCCGCGCACCCGGCCAACCGGCAGCGAGGCGAGCGCGGGACGGCGTGCGAACAGGTCGACCGACGCCGCACCGATCTCGAGCGCCACGCCCGCCGCATCGAAGGCCGAGGCGGCGCCGCCGACCACCGCGACCTTCTTGCCGCGCAATGTGGAAAAATCGATCGCATCGGCGGTGTGCGCGTATAGATGCGCCGGCAGCCCGTCGGTCAGTGCCGTCGGGATAAAGGCCCCGCCATTGCCGGCGACGCCGTTGGCAAGGATGATTTTCCGCGCTGTCTCGAGTTTGGCCACGCCATCGAGTTCGAGATGCAGGCGGAAATGCCCGTCCGCCGGCTCGATGCGGCGGAGCCGGGTGCGGTAGCGGACCGGGATGCCGAGGAACCGGCGGTACCAGGCGAGATACTCGGCCCAGTCTGCCCGCGGGATGCGCTCGATCGCGGCATAGGCGGCTTCGCCGTGACGGGCCTCGTACCACGCCTGGAAGCTCAGCGCCGCAATGCCGTATTCGGGTCCCGGCAAGGTCTTTGGTGTGCGCAATACATTCATCCGCGCCGCATTGAGCCAGACGCCAGCCCCCGCCTCGTCCTCGGCCATGTCGATCACCGAGACCTTGCCTATCCCGGCGCGGCGCAGAGCAAAAGCAAAGGCGCTGCCGCTCTGCCCGCCGCCGACGATCACGACGTTGTGGTCGATCCCGAACCGGTCCGGGACCCAGTTGTGCGGGTCGGGCCCGATCAGTCTGAGCGCCTTGCGGGCATCGGCGTCAGGATCGTGCATTGGGGCTTGCTCCTTTCGTTCAGCCGATCGGCAGTGGGCCTGGCGCTTGTTGTGTCGGCCGGCAGGCCAATCTATCATCGCGTCAAGCGTGTGGAGGAGCCCCGATGGCGCAGCTCGCCGAACTCGATACCGAGCGCGGAGCGCTCGAAGCCACCCTCAGTTATTTCGTCGACACCAAGGAAATGCCGGTGAGTTTGGTCGGCGCGCCTGGCGAATCCGACAAGCGCGTTGGCGGCGGCGATTCCGAGCCACACCGTGTCACCCTGCAAAACGGGCGGCTTCATGCCGACGAATTCGTGTTCGAAAAGAACGGCTTCCGCTTTGTCCGGCACGACACGCGGGTCGCAGATTTCTATGACGAGGACGAGATCCGCCGCGTCTACTACCCGGAGATGGAGGCGCTGATAAAGGCCGAGGCCGGCGCCAAGCGCGTCGTCGTCTTCGACCACACCTTGCGCACCGCCGACGATGATTTGCGCCAGGCTGCAAAAACCCGCGATGTCGTACGCCGCGTCCACAACGACTATACTGAATGGTCGGGGCCGCAGCGGGTACGCGACCTGATGGGCGACGAAGCAGAGGAGCTGCTGAAGCACCGCTTTGCAATCATCCAGACGTGGCGGCCGATCCGCCATTCGGTCGTGAGCTGGCCGCTGGCGATCGCTGATTCGCGCAGCCTGTCGCCCGATGACCTGGTGGTGACCGAGCGCCGCTATCCGGACCGTGTCGGCCAGACTTCGGCGATCACTTGGAACCCAAAACACCGCTGGTATTGGTTCCCGCATATGCGTCCCGACGAGGCGTTGGTGTTCAAAACCTTTGAGTCGATGAAGGACGGCCGCGCCCGGTTCACCGCGCACACCGCCTTCGAGGATCCGACGACGCCTCCGCATGCGCGGCCGCGCGAAAGCATCGAGATCCGCACCCTGGCGTTTTTTTGAGTTTTCTTTGCCGGGAAAGCGGAGCGGGAGACGATTTTATGGAACGCGGGCACCAGGTCGACATTCGCAATGTCGCTTACTTCCGCCATGATTACGACGGCGAGCACGCGGAGATGCGGCACCTCTACGAGCAGGCCAAGCTCGATCAGTGGAACGCCGCGACCGATATCGACTGGTCCCAGCCGCTTGACGGCGATGGCGGGCTGATCGCTGACGACCTTGTCGATATTCACGGCACTAAATTCTGGGACCGCCTGGCTGCGGCCGAGCGGGTCGAGGTCAATCGTGCGGTGACCCGCTGGCGGCTGTCGACCCTGATGGCCGGCGAACACGGCGCCATGCTGGTGTGCAGCCAGCTGGTCGAGAACGTCCAGGGCCAAGACGCCAAGCTGTTCCAGGCAACCCAGGTCGTCGACGAAGGGCGTCACAACGAGGTGCTCCATCGCTACATTGCCCTGCGCCTCGAAGGGCGGAACTATCCGCTCGCCAACAATGTGAAAGAGATTTTCGACACGTTGCTGAGCACCGGGGCCTGGTATTTGAAGACGATCGGATTGCAGCTTGTCGCCGAGACCTTTGCCGTGTCGTTGTTTCGCATGCTGGCGGAATCGTCAAAGGACGCCGTCTTGCGCCAGGTCTGCCGCCGCATCTTGCAGGACGAAGCACGCCATATGGGGTTTGGCATGCTGTCGTTGCCGGTGGTCGTCGCCGAGGCCAGCGCCGCGGAACGGCGCGAGATGGAAGATTTTGCGATCTGGGCATTGAGCCGCACTCTGCGCGGCATCTTCCCGCTCGCGGCCTATCAGGAAACCGGTTTCAGCGGCGGCGAGATCGAGGAGATCCGGCAGTTGCGGCGCGAACGCGCGGCGGGCGGCGACGAGACCGCGTTCCGCAAATTTTTTCGCCGCGACCTGCATGCCGGACTCGTGCGCAATCTCCGCAAAGTCGGGGTGCTGAGCGATCGGGTGGCCCCCGATCTTCAAGCGCTCGGCATTTCGCTTGCCGCCGCCTGACCGCCGCGGCCGTAGCACCAGTTGGGATGAATCGGAGGCAAAAATGGCCGACAAGCTGATCTCTTGCGACGACCACATGGATTTGGGCCAGTTGCCGGCGGATCTGTGGACGACGCGATTACCCGCCGAATTGCGCGACCGGGCGCCGCACATCGAAGAGCGCGACGGTCAGGCGGTTTGGATCTGCGACGGCAAGGTTTGGGGCACTTGGGGCGGCAAGCGGCTGTCGAACGAGCAGTTGGCGCGGCCGAAGCCGCTGTATAATGCTTTCGACCGTGGCGGCATCCACGAGCAGAGCGCGCGACGCCCGGCGATCGCTGAATTGCGTCTCGCCGATATGGATCGCGACGGGGTCCAGACGCAGGTGATCTTTGGCCCGATCTTTCAAATCTCGACCGATGACCCGGTGCTCCGAGTGGCCTGCTATCGCGTCTATAACGACTGGCTGATGGAGTTCTGCGCAGCCGCGCCCGACCGACTGATCGGCACGCCGATGCTGCCCGAAAGCCCCGATGCGGCGACCGAGGAATTGCTCCGTCTCGCTGCAAAAGGCGGTGTGCGCCAGGTCACCTTGATGATCGCCAACATTACACCCAAGCTCGACGACCCGGCCTGGGAGAAGCTTTGGAACGCACTCGAAGACACCGGGATCATCCTGTCCTGGCACATCACCGTGTTTGGCGTGAAGCCCAGCGACCGCGCCGCCGGCAAGGCCGCCAGCGTATTCGAGAACACCAAGGGGTTTCTCGACAACTTCCTCGAACCGTTTGTCGACCTGTTCGCCTGGGGCATCCTCGAAAGCCATCCCAAGCTCAAAATGGTGATGGCCGAGGCCGGCACCGGCTGGCTGCCCTGGCTCGTGCAGGAGCTCGACTACCGTCATTGGCGGCTGTGGGAGGCCAAAGAGTTTTGGGCCGACAAAGGCGGCGCCGCGCTCGAAACCAAGCCCAGCGAGTTGTTCAAGCGCCAGATCTGGGCGACCTTTCAGGAAGACTACGCGGCAATGTCCCTGATTCCGTTCTTTGGCGAGGGTCATTTGTTGTGGGCGTCGGACTACCCGCACCCCGACAGCGTGTGGCCCAATTCACGCACTGCAATCGAGCGCCAGATGAGCGATTTGTCACCCGAAATGCGCCGCAAA
>CAVTFD010000024.1:0-24951 GCA_963733945.1 uncultured Alphaproteobacteria bacterium
GAGTGCCTTTACCGCCCAGATCGGGACGATGCGCGTCAACGAAGAAATCGACGCGATGCGCACCATCGGCCTCGATCCGGTCGAGGTGCTGGTTCTGCCGCGTCTCTTCGCAATGGTGCTGACCTTGCCGATGCTTACCCTTTGCGCCAACTTTATGGGGATCTTTGGCGGTGGGCTGATGGCCTGGGTCAAGCTGGGGATGGGTATTCCCGAATTCCTCACCCATCTGTCCACGGTCGCCGGATGGTCTTTCTGGGATCGGCCTGATCAAGTCGCCGTTCTTTGCGGTAATCATCGCCTTGATCGGCTGCTACGAGGGATTTCAGGTGAGCGGCAGCGCCGAGAGCGTCGGCCGGCTTACGACGCTGTCGGTGGTTGAAGCGATTTTTCTCGTGATCGTGATCGACGCCGGATTTTCTATCTTTTTTTTACATTGCAGATTTGAGCATGCCGGATCAGCCGGGCGAGCCGATCATTCGCGTGCGCGGCCTCGTCAATCGTTTTGGCGCCGAGACGGTGCATGACGGTGTCGACCTTGACGTATTTCGCGGCGAAGTTCTGGGCGTCGTCGGCGCGTCAGGGTCCGGAAAATCGGTTCTCTTGCGAACTATCATCGGTCTCAATCGCCCGGCCGCGGGCGATGTCGAAGCGTTTGGGAGCAGTATTCTGACGATGAGCGAGCATGATCAACGGGAGATCGAGAAACACTGGGGGGGCCCATTTCAGGATGGGGCGCTGTTCAGTTCATTGACGGTCGCGGAGAACATCGAGGTACCAATAAAAGAATACTACGATATGCCGATGCGCTTAATGGATGAAATCGCGGCATTTAAGGTCGGCATCGTCGGACTTCCCGAGGGCACCGGAGAGAAGTTCCCGTCACAGTTGTCGGGCGGAATGCGCAAGCGTGCCGGCCTTGCGCGCGCACTCGCGCTCGACCCAGAAATTGTCTTTCTCGACGAGCCAACAGCCGGGGGCTCGATCCGATCGCTGCTGGGGATTTCGACAAGCTGATCGGTGATTTGCGGAGCAGCCTCGGGCTTACTGTATTGATGGTGACGCATGACCTCGACAGCCTGTTCGCGATCTGCGATCGCGTGGCGGTGCTGGTCGACAAGAAATTCGCGTCGGCACACTCGATCAAATGTTGCAAGACGATCACCCATGGATCCGCTCGTATTTCCACGGCCCCCGCGGCGGGCGGCGCAGCACGCCAAATCCGGTCACCGCCCGCAAACGGAGGCCCGGGTTGGCGCTCCGGCTTCGGCCTGAGCCGTTCCGCACGCCGGAGGCAGATCATGGAGACCCGGCACATTATGTCGCGGTCGGCGTGTTCGTGCTGGTTGTCGTCTTGCTGGCGTTTGGCGGCGTGCTGTGGCTGAGCCGCACCGAGTTCTCGCAGGTGTTCGCGCCCTACTATATCTTCTTTAAGGGGTCGGTAGCCGGGCTCAGCAAGGGGCGGCGGTTCAATATAACGGGAATCCGGTGGGCCGAGTAACCGACATTCGCGTCGATCCCGACAATATAGCACAAATCCAGGTGACTGTCGAGATCGATACCAATCTTGTCACGATCAAGTCGGACGCGCGCGCATTTCTCGACGCCAATATATTGAGTGAATCTCGACAGTTCAAATCCGAGGCGGCACCCAGGCGGCCCGGGATCTGGAGGCTAAGCCGGACATCGCTATCCGGTCATCGAGCCGGGGCGATCAGAATTTGAAGAAGTAAAGGCCTCGCTTCCCGAGCTGACGGGTGAACTCAAAGCCGCCGCGGCGAAACTGAATGCGTTGCTCAACGAGCAGAATCGTCAGGCGGTTGCCGAGAGCCTGCAGAATATCCGAACCGTGACCGGGGCCCTCGCCGATCACAGCCAGGATTTTGGCGCGGTCCTCGACAACGCCAATGCGGCGATGGTCGAGCTCAAAACGCTGCTTCAGCATGTCGATCAGAGCTATGTCGGGCGCGGTGGGTTGAAGGACCAAGTCTCGCAAACGCTCAAGGATTACGACAAGCTGGCCGCGAACCTGACCGACACCAGCCGTCAGCTCCAGCTTACGATCGGTGAGGCGCGGCCAGGAATTCGTAACTTTAGTCAGCAGCCCCTACCCGGAGTAAATAACCTGGTCAGCGACGCGCAGCAGCTGGCGGCAAATTTGACCCGGCTGGTTGAGCAGCTCGAGCGGGACCCGACGCGGCTGCTGTTCGGGGACCGGCGCAAAGGATATCAGCCACAATGACCGGGTCGTCGTCCGGCGTCGCGCGCCGTCGGCTCGCCTGGGCACCCGTGCTGGCGCTGGCGGGTTGCGCCAGCCTCTTTGTCGCCACGCCTCCGGGGCACCTTTACCGACTGTCCACCGACACCGCCTATCCATCGAGCTGCCCCATGTAAGCGCGCAGCTTCTCGTCGACGTCCCACAGGCACCGGCCGGCATCGACGTTTCCCGGATCGCGCTGAGCAGATCGCCGCTCTCGCTCGATTATTACGCCAATTCAGAGTGGACCGAGCGCGTCTCGACCCTGGTGCAGACAGCGTTGCTGGTAGCCTTTGAGAACAGCAAGGCAATTACTGCGATCGATAGCGAATCGATCGGTTTGAGGGCGGACTTCGTTCTCAAGACCGAGATTCGCCATTTCGAAGCCGTGGGCGTCGGAAATGGCGCCCCGCCGACGGTGTGGGTCGCGATGATTGCCAGGCTCGTCGCAATCCCGCAGCGCGAGATCATTGCCCAGACTTCGTTCGAGCGGCGCGTGCCGGCCGCGACAGACGAAGTCCCGGCCGTGGTCGCTGCCTTCAATGCGGCAGCGGATGCTGTGATCAAGGACATCGTCGTGTGGACCGTCACCAATCCCGCTTTAACCCGAAAGCGGCGCTAGCTATAGTGGTCACGTTTTGTTCGCGCGAGGGGCGGATGGTAGCTGCGCACAAGCTAACCGAGTTGCGGGTGAGCCCGTACGAGGTCGCGCCGATGCAGGCGGCGGCTGCGGTTGTCGCCGCATGCCATCGTGCGCTCGCTGCTCGCGGCGGCGGTATTCTCGCTGAGATCGGCGCGGAGGAGGGGGCGCTCGTCGATTGGCAGCGCTACCCCGGGGGCGAGGTCTACGATCCGCAGACCCACGTTCAATATTTTTACCACGCCCACCCAGCGGCGGATCGGGCGGTACGCGAACACGGGCATTTTCACACCTTCCTGCGCGCCGAGGGTATGCCGTTGGGGGTGGCGCCGCTGGTTCTGCCCGAGACCGCGGTCGCCGACGCCGCGCGGCCGACGCCGCAAGCGGCGCCGCTCAAGCACGGCGCGCGCGATGAGGTGAGCCACCTCGTGGCGATCGCACTCGATCCACGTGGCGAGCCGATGCGGCTGTTCACCACCAACCGGTGGGTTACCGGCGAGACCTGGTACCGGGCCGAAGATGTCATTCGCATGCTCGACCGCTTTACGTTCGGAGGGGTCGGCGGGCCTGCAGTGCTCAACCGCTGGATCGGCGCCATGCTCGCTCTATTCCGCCCGCAGATCGTCGCTTTGCTGCGGCAGCGCGACGAAACCGTGACGGCGTGGCGCTGGCGTCGCCGTACCAATGTCTTCGAGGATATTCGGCTGGAGATCACCTCGAGCGTCGCGATTGATCTTGGCGCTCAGTTCGCTTTTCTCGACCGGGTCGGATCGGGACTGGACGCGAATGCATCGCAACAGTTGTTGCGCTTGCCGCCGATGGCAGATGGCTGGAGCGAGGGTCATGCGGGCTGAACCCGCACCCTTTGCTCTATATCGCTCAGTGGGGCTGCGGCGGCGCTAGCGGTTCGCGCGGCGGAAGGTTGTTGGCATTCAGGCAATCTTTCAGTTTGGCCTCGCGCTTGGCATTCGAGTCGGGGGTGAAGTCAGGAAAGGCTGCCTGAGCCTGCTTGGCGCAAGTGTCCATCGTTTTCCAACGTACGATCGCGCCCATGCCCTGACTGGTCGCCCCGGCTCTGCCCGCGGACAGCCCGAGGGCGATAAGCAACGCCACAACCAACACAAAAACCGACCGCTTCATGTGTTGCCCTCGTTCGATGCGCGGGACCGGGTAGGGGCGATTCCGGTTGCACAATTATACACGACCCGAGTTCGGCCACGGCGATCACTACTCGCTATGCTATGACGAGCGGTGGCAGCTCAGACAAGAGGTGGATTTCGCGGTCGGGAGCGCCGGGTAGCCGTTCTCGGGTCTGACTCTGCCGGTTGCACCAGATGGCGCGCATGCCAAAGGCAGAGCCGGCCCAGGCGTCCCAGCCGTTCGACGAGATAAAGGCAATTTCTCGTGCCGGGACGGCGAGGCGGTCGACCGCGAGCTGGTAGACGCGGGAGTGCGGTTTGTAGACCCCGGCTTCCTCGACCGACAGCACATGGTCGAGCAGATCTTCGAGCCCGGCATGTGCGATCGCCGCGGCGAGCATCGCCGGCGAGCCATTCGACAGGATCGTGGTGGCCAAGCCGGCGCCGCGCAATTGCCGCAGCACCTCCGGCACCTCGGGATAGGCGTCGAGGGTCAGATAGAGCTGCATCAGCCGCTCGCGCAGGGCGGGGTCAGCCAGCCCTAAAGATTCCAGCGAGAAATCGAGCGCATCGCCGGTGACTTGCCAAAAATCCGCGTGCCGGCCCTGCACCGCACGCAGCCACGTATATTGCAGCTGCTTGTCACGCCACAGCGCAGCGAGCCGGGGCGCCGCATCGCCCAGCGCATCGGCACAGCGCTGCGCTGCCGAGGCAACATCGAATAGCGTGCCATAGGCGTCGAAAACACAGGCCCGGATGCCGTCGAGCGGTTCGCCGGTCATGCCGCGCCCCGCGCTGGAATCGCGGCGGCCCGCCGTTTCGGCCTCGGCCAGTGCGCCGCAATACGCGGCAATACCTCTTCGACGAGGCGCCGTGTCTGGGCGAGCATCTCCGCGTCGCCGCGCGCCGCCGGACGCAAGATGAACTTCGAGATGCCGCCTGCGACATAGGCAGCGATGCGTTCGACGATCGCTTCGGCGTCGCCGATCGCGAAATATTTTTGGGGCTCGCGGCCGGTGCGCCTGCGGTAGGCGTCGAACAGTCGGTGGAGAGCCGGGTCGTCCGGCCGGCCAAAGCGGAACGCGATGCCGGCGCCGTAATGGTCGTCGTCGATCGGCCGGCCTTCGGCGATCGCGGCCTCCCGGATCGCGGCGACGACGGCGCCGATATCATCGGGAGTCTCGCCGCCCGCCTGCCAGCCGGTGCCGAAGCGCGCGGTGCGCCGGATCGCCGCCGGGCTGGAGCCGCCGATCCACATCGGCAGATCGGGCTGCACCGGCTTCGGGCTGATCGAGGCGCCAGTGAGCCGGTAGTGGACGCCTTTGAAATCGACCTCGTCCTCGGCCCACAGCCGGCGGATGATTTCGAGACCCTCATCGGTCTTGCGGCCGCGGGTCTTGGTGTCGAGGTTCAAGGTGCGCCATTCGGGAGCCAGCGGACTGCCGATGCCAAAGGCCGGCAACAGCCGCCCCTCGGACAACACATCGATCGTGGCGCATTGCTTGGCCAGCAGTACCGGGTCCCGGAACGCCAAGGAGAGAACGTTGACGCCAAATTTGATCCGCCGAGTGCGCCCGGCAAGTGCGGCCATCACGCTCATGCATTCGAGGATCGGCTCGCGGCTGACCATGCGGTCGGTCTGCCACAGCGAGTCGACGCCGCCTGCCTCGCACAGATCGACCCAGCGCCAATAGCCGGCCACGCTGTCGAACGGAAACTCCATCAGCCCAAGCCCGACGGCAACATTTTTCGGCATGGCACTCTCCTGGCATTTTGCGATCCCGCCGGACGCCCAATCTTGAATGAGGTTCCGAGTCCGCCGGTTCGGATGCCGTCTACCGTAGCCGAGCACAAGCCGGCGGGGGAGTTGCGTCTCACTGAGCGGGATTCGGACTCTTTGGGCGTCGTTGATCTGAAACAAAGCATGATGCTAGGATAGCAAGTCTATTCAAAAAAATGGGTTGGAGGCTCTCGATGCGCGCCATGGATGTGATGACGACCCCGGTGATCACCGTCGATCCCGAGACGACAGTACAGGATCTGGCAAAACTTCTTTCCGAGCGCAACATCAGCGGGGTTCCGGTCTGCGAAGGCGACCGGCTGGTTGGAATCGTCAGCGAGGGCGATCTGCTGCACCGCGCCGAGACCGGCACCGAGCGGCGCCTGCAAAAGCGGCGGTCATGGTGGCTCGACTCGCTCGCGGCCGAAGAAGAAGCCGCCCGCGAATACGTGAAGGAACATGGCCGCAAAGTCGCGGACATCATGAGCCGCGACGTCATTTCCGTCTCGGACACGACCGATCTCGCCGAAGTTGCGATGCTGCTCGAAACCAAGCTGATCAAGCGGGTGCCGGTCGTCCG
Organism: uncultured Alphaproteobacteria bacterium; assembly: GCA_963733945.1. GTDB lineage: Bacteria > Pseudomonadota > Alphaproteobacteria > ATCC43930 > CGMCC-115725 > AP-15. Next base: position 6,394 of record CAVTFD010000024.1, read on the forward strand.
TGACGGCAAGCTGGTGGGGATCATCAGCCGCGCCAACTTGGTGCGCGCGTTGGCGACAACCAGCAGCGCCCCGGCGATCGTGGCCGACGCCGACGACCGCACTATCCGCGAAAAGCTGCTGAACGAGCTCAAGGGCCAGCGCTGGGCCAATATCTGGGCGGCCGACATCATGGTCCGGGACAAGGTTGTGCATGTCTGGCTCTCGGACGACCAGCCCATAGCCGAGCGGGACGCGCTGCGCGTCGCCGCCGAAAACATCCCCGGCGTTCGCCGCGTCGAGGAGCACGTCGTGCCGGCCCCGGTGGTGCCGGCCTTCTGAGGCTCGACTCCCGCGTTCCAGATCGAAGGGCAGAGCTTGACCTCTCGGGGTCGCGCGTAGTCTGGTCCGCCAGCGATTCTCGCTGATGCGAAAGGCTGCCAGATGCCGGGTCCGCTGCATGGGTATCGAGTTGTCGATCTCACGTCGAATGTCTCCGGGCCACTGGCGACAATGATCCTCGCCGACCAGGGCGCCGATGTGATCAAGGTTGAAGCGCCCGATGGCGGCGACGCCACTCGAGCGGGGGGCAATCGACGGGCCGGATTTACCGCGTCATTCCTCAACAACAACCGCAACAAGCGCTCGGTCGTTCTCGATCTGAAAAGGCCCGCAGCATTACAGGTGGTGATGCGGCTGATCGCCGGCGCCGACATCTTTGTCCAGAACTTTCGCCCCGGTGTCGCCGAACGCCTTGGACTCGGCGAGGACGCCGTTCGCGCGGTGTCGCCCAACATCGTCTATGTTTCGATCAGCGGCTTTGGTGAAGTGGGCCCTTATGCCGCAAAGCCGGCCTACGACCCGGTGATTCAGGGCTTTTCGGGGCTGGCGACGGTGCAAGCGGGCTCCGACGAGGCGCGCCCGCGGTTGCTGCGCACGATCCTGCCCGACAAATTGACCGCGATCACCGCCTCGCAGGCGATCACCGCTGCCCTTCTGGCGCGAGAGCGCACCGGCGAAGGCCAGCATGTGCGGCTGTCGATGCTGGAAGCCGTGCTGGCGTTTTTGTGGGCCTCGGATATGGGCAGCCAGACCTTTGTCGGCGACGAGCCTTCGCAGCAGGAAGCCGCAAGCGCGCTCGATCTGATCTACGACACGGCGGATGGCTACATGACCGTGGCGGCCTTGACCGACCGGCAATGGGCCGGCCTGGCGCAAGTCGTCGGCCATCCGGAGTGGGTCGACGACGAGCGATTCAAGACCTCGGCGCTGCGCCAAAAGAATATAGACGCCAGGCTGGAACTCACGCAGCAGGCATTGTTAACCCGCCCGGCGGCGGAGTGGCTGGAGCGGCTGACCGCGGCGCAGGTTCCGTGCGGCCCCGTGTTGACGCGCAACCAGGTCATCCGCCATCCGCAGGTCGAGGCGCTGGGCCTCGTCGTCGAGACCGAGCACAAAAAGGCCGGGCGGTTGCGCCAAGCGCGCGCGGCGGCGCGGTTCTCGCGCACGCCCGACCGAGATCCGCAGCGGCGCCCCGGCGCTCGGCGAGCACACAGATGAGATCCTGGCCGAACTCGGCTATTCGCCCGCCGAAATTGCGGAACTCGGCTCGGCCAAAATGGCGGCTGCTGCAGACGGAGATTAGCCGTGATCGACTTTTATTATTGGCCGACGCCGAACGGCTGGAAAGTCGCGATCATGCTCGAGGAGTGCGGCCTCGAATACCATGTGATCCCGGTCAATATCGGCCGCGGCGACCAGTTCAAACCCGAATTCCTCGCGATCAGCCCGAACAATCGCATGCCGGCGATTGTCGACCACGACGAGCCGGATGGGCCACTGCCGGTATTCGAATTGGGGGCGATCCTGATCCACCTCGCCGAAAGGGCCGGGCAGTTCATGCCGCAGACCCGGCGCGGGCGGAAGGAATGCCTCGAATGGCTGTTCTGGCAGGTCGGCAATCTCGGGCCGATGGCCGGCCAGCTCAGCCATTTCGTCAATTATGCGCAAGGCGAGCACCCTTATTCCCATAAGCGCTACGCCGACGAATACAATCGCTGCCTCGGCGTGCTCGAACGCCGCCTCGATGGGCGCGAATTCATCCTCGACGATTATTCGATCGCCGATATGGCATCATGGCCATGGGTGCTTATCGCCAAGCCGTTGGGCCAGCCGCTCGATGACTTTCCCAATGTCGCGCGGTGGCGCGCGACGCTCAGAGATCGGCCGGCGGTGCAGCGCGGGGTGGATCTGGGCAAGGAATTGCGCCGCTCGGCGCCGCCTTCCGACGAGGAACGGCGCGTGCTGTTTAATCAAACGGCACAAAATCTGCCCGGCGGGACATGAGGCTTATTGGTTGAGCCAGCGGCGGGCGAAGCCGAGCAACCCTTGCGGCAAGAAGACGACAATGGCGATGAAGATAATGCCGAGCGGGATCAGATAGTATTCGGTCAAGAAGCGCGACAGACCCTCGCGCAGCAGCAAGAAGAAAGCGGCCCCCACAATCGGCCCGACCAAGGTGCCGATACCGCCGATGACGTTGTAGATCACGGTCTCGCCGGAAACGAGAAAGAACACGAAGTCGGGCGCGGCGAACTGGTTCTGGATCGCGTAGAGAACGCCGGCCAGACCGGCGAATAGGCCCGACAACATCACCGCGACGATCTTGTAGCGCTCGATGGCATAGCCGATGGCGCGAGTACGCGCCTCGTTCTCGCGGATCGACTGCAATACCATGCCGAAGGGCGACTGGGTGATGCGCCGCAGCAAGAGATAGGACCCAGCGACCACCGCGAGCACGAACCAATGCAGGATGGTCGGGGTGAACGGGATCGACAGCATCCGTCCGAAACCGAGCGTCGGCTGGTCGAAGTTGAGCCCGTTCTCGCCACCGGTTACCGCCGTCCAGGTGAAGATGACGACGTAGAAGATCTGCGAGAAGATCAGCGTCGTGATCGCGAAATAAATGTCGCGCAGCCGGGTCGAGAAATAGGCGACGAAGGCGGCAACCCCTGCAGCGGCAATCAGCCCGTAGGCGAGCGCCAGCCATAGGTTAGGCGGGTGCGAGGTCAGCAGGGCGGCGGCCGCGCCATACATGCCGAGTCCGAAGAACGCCGAATGACCGAACGATACCATGCCGGTGTAGCCGATCAGGATGTCGGACGACATCGCCAACAAACCCCAGATCAGGATCTCGGTCAGAAAGCGGCGCCAGAACTCGGACAGGACAAGCGGCGCCGCAACCAGGAGGGCGATGACGACGACGAACCCGGTCCAGAAGACGACGCCGTGACCCCGCCTCATTTCGGCGTCGCGACGAATAGGCCGGTCGGTCGGAACAGCAGGGTCACGATCAGCACGACGAACGAGACGATGACCGCCTGTGACGGGCTGACCCATAAGGACGCGTAGGCCTCGAGGAGGCTGATCAAGATCGCCGCGGCGATCGAGCCGCCGAGGCTGCCCATGCCGCCGACCACGACGACGATAAACGCCCGCAAGATCCAGTTGACGCCCATCGTCGGGTCGACGCCGCCGAACGGGCCGAACAACACCCCGCTTGCCGCGGCCATGCCGGAGCCGATCGCGAACACGCCGGTCAGCACCCAGGGCACCGGGATGCCCATCGCCTGCGCCATCACCCGGTCCTGGGTGGTGGCGCGGATCCAGATGCCCCAGATGCCGAATTTGAGGAACAGCCAGAAGCCGCCGATGATCGCCGCCGAGAGCAGCGCGATGGCCACTCGGTACCAGGGATAATCGAGATAGAACAAGGTGAAGTGGCCACCGATCGGCTCGGCGATCTTGCGCGACACCGGCCCGAATTGCCACAGCGCGTAATTCTGCAACACCAGCGAGATCCCAAAGGTCGCCAAGATCGTCGTCAGCGGGTCGCGGCCGATCAGCGGCCGCAAGGTGACCAGATAGATCGCCGCTCCCAGGAGCGCGATCAGGACGCTGGCTGAGATCAGCGCGAACCAGAAATTGCCGGTGACCGCCAGGGTCAGCACGCCGACATAAGCGCCGAGCATGAACAATTCGCCATGCGCGAAGTTAACCACGTCCATGATGCCGAAGATCAGGGTGAGACCGGAGGACACCAGCGCCAGGATCATGCCGGTGACGACGCCGTTGATGGTCTGGATCAGGATCTGATCGAGCGGGACGCCCATGTCACACGCCGAGATACTGGTGGATGACCGCGTCGTCCACGTGCAATTCCGAGGCCAAGGCGTGGTGCCGTACTTCGCCCTTCTCGATAAAATACACCCGCTGGCTGGCCTCGAGGGTCAGCGGCACGTTTTGCTCGACCAGCAGCACCGCTACCGCCTCGCGGTGCAGGACAGCGATGATCTCGCGGATTTGCGAGACCATGCGCGGCATCAGCCCCTCGGTCGGCTCGTCGAGGAGGATGATCTTGGGCTCCAGCATCATCGCGCGGGCGATCGCCAACATCTGCTGCTCGCCGCCCGACAAGGTTCCGCCGCTCTGGCTGCGCCGCTCCGCCAATACCGGGAAATAGGCGTAGACCTTGTCGATCAGCTCCGTCTTGCGCGATTTACCGACGCCGTGTCGGTCGAGCCCGACCCGGAGGTTTTCGAGCACCGTCAATAAGGGGAAGATGCGCCGATCCTCGGGGACATAGCCGATCCCGAGCCGGGCCACCCGATGCGATGGCAGCCGGATAATCGAGCGCCCTTCGAACCTGACGTCGCCCTGGCTGGGATGGACGATGCCGGCGATCGCCTTCAAGGTGGTGCTCTTGCCGACGCCGTTGCGCCCGAGCAGCCCGACCACTTCGCCGCGTCCGATCTCAAGCGAGACCCCGTGCAGGATGTGGCTCTTACCGTAATAGGTGTGAATGCGGTCGACAGCGAGCAGCGCCGCCTCTGCCGCTTCCCGGATCTGCCCCGGCGGCGCGCCGGCTCCGGTCATCGCCTAGCCCCCGAACCGGCCGTCATGTCTTCAGGTAAACCTCGAGCACGCGCGGATTTTTCTGAATCGCGGCGGGTGGCCCTTCGGCCAGTATCTCGCCGTAATGGAACACGGTAATCCGGTCGGCCAGTTCCATCACCACCTGCATGTCGTGCTCGACGATTAGGATGGTGAGGTTCTCGGCGATGCGGCGGACCAGCTGCATCGTGTCGTGGGTCTCGGCGGCGCTCATCCCCGCGGTCGGCTCGTCAAGGCACAGCAATTGCGGCTCGGTCGCCAGCGCGATGGCGATTTCGAGGGTCCGCTGCTCGCCATGCGAGAGGTTGGCGGCGAGCTCCTCGGCCTTGGATAAAAGACCGACCGCGTCGAGCGCCGCCTCGGCCTTATCGATGATATCGCGATGCGAGTGATGGTGGGTCAACATGCTCCAGCCATGCCGACGCGACTGGGCGGCGATGCGGACGTTTTCGAGCGCGGTCGCGTTTGGCAGGACGTTGGTGATCTGATACGAGCGGGCAATTCCCCTCTGCGAGATCTTGTTCGGGGGCAGCCCGGTGATGTCCACGCCGGCAAGGACGATCGATCCCGAAGTCGGACGCAGGACGCCGGTCAGGCAGTTGAAGAAGGTGCTCTTGCCGGCGCCGTTGGGGCCGATGATGGCGCGGATCTCACCGCGCTCGACGGCGAAATTGACGTGGTCGAGCGCGGTCAGCCCGCCGAAGCGGATGGTCAGGTCCTCGGTGCGCAACAGCGGCGCGGCACCGGCGCCCGGGCTGACCTCAGCTCGGGCCGGCGCGGCCAGCGACGGGTCGGCCGACACTTAGGCGGCGAAACTGCAGGCCGGCGGTACGATCGTCTTGTCCTTGGCGATGACATCCTTGATGTGGTAGGTGCCGCCGTCGACCTCGTAGATGAACTCGCGGCAAAACGCCTGATGGTCCGCCGCGCGCAAGGTCTTGTCGCCCTGTGGGAAGTCGTAGCCTTCCTTCATCTCGAGCCCTTCGAGGGCCTCGATCAGCTTCATCGCGTCGGCACGCCCCTGGAATTTCGATTTCTCGATGCCGAGCTTAAGGCAATTCATCGCCTCGAAATTTGATTGCACGTAGCGGTCGGGCAACGGGTTCGACGGTGCGACCGACTGCAACCGTTTCACCGCCTCCTCGTAAAACGACTTCGCATAGGGGGTGTCGAGCGGCTCTTCGAGCACCGGAATGTAGCGGTCGATGCCGGTGAAACCGTCGATCTTTTTGCCAAGGGCGGGCAGGCTCGAGGGCACCGCGACGGCGCCGTCGCCGGCCCATTTGTATTTCGTGGTCAGCCCTAGATCGTAGCCCTGGTTGACGATGTTGATCGCATCCTTGCCGAAAAAGATGATCAGAAACCCGTCGAAACTGCCGCTGACCTTAGACAGGAACGGGGTCATGTCGGGGGTGTTGAGCGGGATGCCGGTGGTGCCGACGACCTCGCCGCCCTGCTTTTTGATCGACTCGATGTAGGCGTCGCGGGTCGACTGGCCCCAGGCGTAATCGGCATAAGCGATGTGCCACTTCTTGCCGATCTTGTTGACGAGGTACGGCCCAAACGCCACCGCCTGCGCCGGTGCGAAATCGTAGGGGCGGAAGCTGTAGCGATTGCATTTGCTGGTGGTGATCGTCGTGTCGAGGCACACGCTGATCATGTTGACGATCTTGTGCTGCTGATAGAGCGGCATGCAGGCGAGGCAGATGTTGGACAGAACGCCCCCGACATTGGCGTCGACCTCGTCCTCGACCAGCAATTTCTCGGTCTTGCGGCGGCCAATATCGGGCGCCGACGCGTCGTCTTCGGCGATCAGCTGAACTTCACGGCCCAGGATGCCGCCGTTCTTGTTGATGCGATCTACGGCCATCTGCAGGCCGACGAGCGCGGTCTTGCCGATCGATGCGGCGCCGCCCGACAGCGGCTGGATGCTGCCGATCTTGTAGGGCGTCGACGCTGCCAGGGCGTAGCGCATCGGCGTCGGCGCCAGAACTGCCGCCGCACCTCCCACAGCGCTCCAGCGCAGCAGCCGGCGACGCGTAAGTGCGGCGCCCGATCGGATGATTCCGTCGTCTGCCATCGTGATTCCTTTCCCTGATCCTTAAGCAAAGTTCGCGCCGGTTATGGCGTTAGCGCGTCGCCGCGGCCCCGCGATGCACCCACGCCGCGGCCCGCCAGCGAGCCGCGCCAGATGCGATGAAAGCACGCAAAATGTCAAGTTGAACAATCTCTAAGAGAGTGCATCAAGGACGAGGCAACCTGACGATCGAGCATCCCTACCGACAACCAGGCGGCTTATTTTGAGGGCGGTGGTTTGGGTCGGGGATCGATCTGCACCGTACCGGTCATTCCGGCCACCAGGACTACGCCCTTCGGCACATGATCGATATGGACGCGGACCGGAACGCGCTGGGCAAGGCGCACCCAGGTGAAGATCGGGTTGACCGAGGCCAACCCCTCCTGGCCCGGCTGCGCATTGGCTACGGTAATTGCACGCGCGATACTATCGACATGGCCATGCAGGGTTTGCGAATACCCCATTAATTTAACCGTCGCCGGATCGCCCTTGCGGATGTGAGCGAGGTTGGTCTCCTCAAAATAGCCGTCAACCCAGTATGAATCGGCGTCGACTAGGGAGATCAGATTCTCACCGACCGTGGCGTAATCGCCCAGCTGCGCCAACAGATTGGTGACGTAGCCGTTGACCGGGGAACGGATCTCGGTGCGCTGCAGATTGACCCGCGCCTGATTCAAATTCGCCACTGCCTGCTGGTACGTCGCTTGGGCGGCAATCGCCTCGCTCTCATAGGTCTGCTTTTCCTCCTTGGTCACCGACAATCGGGTCAGTTCCTGGCGTCGCTGCGCCTCCCGCTGCGCGTTGTGCGCGGTAACTTGCGCATTCTCCACCGCCGCTTCGGCGAGGTCGACGGCGATCTTGTAGTTGGTCGGATCGATCACCATCAACAGGTCGCCCCGATGCACGAATTGATTGTCGGCAACCGGCAATTGCACGATCTGGCCCGCGACCTGCGGCGCCATTGTCACCACGTAGGCCCGTACCGTGCCGTCGCGCGTCCACGGCGCCTCCATATAGATGTTCCACATAGCTTGTCCGAGTGCGACAGCAGCCGCCACCGCGATCAGCGTGATCACGAGCGGCAGGAGGCGGATGCGAGACCGCCGGCGGGAAGCTGCGGCGGGCGTGCCAAGCCGGTCCGCGACGGGGGCGTTCGGGGCGACGTCGTCGCGCGGTCTCAGCTCGGTATCGGCCATCTTGCGATCAACAGAACCATCGACGAAAACACGATCATATAAACCGCGAAGACAAATAGAGCCGGGTGCCAGACGTAGCGCAACAAGCCAAAACGGGCGGCGCCCCAGCGCAACCAAATGGTGGCAAGCCAGGCGGCGACCATGATTACAGAGGCCGGCGCGACATAGACGCCAAAGAGGTTGATCTCGGTGAACCTCACCCGGGCGCTCCTGCGTCGAAATAGGAGGGATGTTGGGTGAGCGCCTCGGAGATGGCAAGGATCAGGCCGCGAGCCCGAAGAGCGGCGGCGCCCGGACGAGAGATGAGCGCGGTTTCAAGATCGGCAAACTTTGCGATCGCCGTTCCGTTGTTGCCGTGCGCGATGGCGTCGAGCGCCCCATCGGGGCCCGGACTCAGATCGAACCGGCGGCAGATGCGGCGAAGCTGGATGATGTGAGTCCCTGCCGAAAATGTCGCCATGAGCTGCGAGCGCTGCAACGGTTGCGCCTGATCCGGCAGCAACGCGAACCTGCCATACATGCGGGCCTCCCAATCGTCCGGCCTATCCGGGATCCGATCGGTCGCGAGGCGGCGCAAATCGCGCAATGCTAGCGCCAGCAGCCGGCGCGTCCGAAATGCCGGCGACAGCGGCGGAAGCAAGCGAAACGACAATGCGCCGGCGCCCACCCCGGCAACGATCGCCAATGCCTCGTTATAGAATTGCTGCGTGTCGTAGCTCATCGGGTTGGTGGGCGCGAGAAGCGGGACAAAGGCCGTCATAACTCCGGTAAAAATCGCCGGTTGCCACTGCAAGGCAAGAAACGCGCCCACCGGCACCAGCACGAAACCGATTATCAAGCTGAAGCCAGCGAAGGTTTCTACGTTGGGCAGCACCGCGAACTTAAGGGTTGCGGTAATAGCCACGGTCAAGATGGCGCCGATCATAAAGCCGATCGCGATAGCGTAAGCTTGGTCGCCTCGCGCCGTGAACAGGATGACGATGATGGCGGCGAAGGTAATCAGACTGGCGCCATCGGGCCAAGCGGTGACGATCCAGAACAGTTCGGCGACGCCGATCACGACGAAGGCGCGCCCGGCATTGAGCAGCGGGGGAAGCCAATCGGGGATGCGGAGGCGGCGTCTGCCGCGCCCGCGATCGACCGGCTGGGCAGGATCGGCAACCAGCAAGGCCAGCCCGTTGAGAGCGAGCGAGAGTCCGGCCAGCGCTTCAGCCGCCTGGTCGGCGAGCAGCCGCAGCGACGGCACCGCCGCCGGCATGGCGACGAGCCTGCGCACCGCGGTGTCACACACCTGGACTAGGTGCGCTGGACCGGCGATCCAGCGCGCCGCCGCATCCTCTCCGGGCTTCACGCGAAGAGGCTCCGGCACCCGCGCCAGCACCGCGCTCGCCTCTTGCCGCCCGCTCGGCTCCGGCAATCGCGCCAGCAAATGCGCCGCCGTACGCCAGCCGGCGAGGGCAACGACCAATCCGTCCAGAGCTTCCTGCAAGACCGGGGAGTGGTAGCGCAGTTGCGAAGACTCACCGAGCGCCTCGTCGATGATCGGGTCGAGCGCGATGACCTGGCGGAGGAGTTCGCGCCGGATCGTCTGGGTGTTCTCGAATTCGGCTCCGGCAGTGACCAATGTGCCGGTGAACCGGCCGGCGATCTCGACCGAAATCGCGGCGAAAAGAGTGGCAAGCCGACGTCGGGCGCCGCCGAGATCGGTTAACATGAGAATGACTCCCGCGCAGACGATGCCGATGCAGATCTCGCTGGCGCGGTCCACGGCGAGCATGAAGGCCTGCCCGTTGAGGCCGCCGACGGCGCCGAGCTGGTCGCTTGCGATGATTGCGGCGGTGTACCCGGCCAATGCCGCGGAATAGGCCGCAAAATTGCGCAGAAGGGTTGCGACGAGCGCACATGCGGCGCCCCACAGCGCCAGGGTCACGAAAAAGGCAGCGCGGTTCTGTGGGAAGCACGCGGTCATAACCACGATCGCCACCGCGCCAATCACGGTGCCGATCATCCGGTACCAGCCCTTGCGTAGCGATGCCCCGAGATGAGGCTGGCAGACGATCGCCGCAGTGGTCGCGGCCCAGAACGGGTTGTCGAGCTCGAGCCAGAACGCGACATAGAGCGCGAGGCAGACCGAAGCCCAAAGGCGCAAGCCGAACAGGAGCGCTGGAGCCACCGTTCTGACCAAGCCGCTTAACTGTTGTCCACTAAAGAGTAGGCTCGATTGCCGCGATCCTCCTGCTGAAAGCCAAGCGCCGTTCACGAACACAATTTAGCCTTTGCCACCACCGGGGCCAATTTGCCGTCTATTCGATCATTGGGTCGCCCCGATCGTCATCTTCGGTTAGCGCGGACCGCATGTTTACGATGATGTCAGATCTTCATCGAGGAAGTCGTCACAAGAGTGCGTCCCGGCCGCAGGCGTCGCAATCACGAGACTCCCATGGGCGACGGGACGGTGAACGAACAAGCGGTCTGGCTTGGACCGGTCCGGTGCTGCCGCTGAGCTGCCCCTTCCCTTATCAGGGGCGGCCGATGAAAATCAGCTGCGATCGGTAGGATAGCCAAACCCGGTGGGAGCGCAGGAAATCGGCGCCGAGCACGAGATCGGCGTCCTGCAACCCGAGACTGGCGATGACGATTATTGGGTCGCGTAATATCTCGCCGTCGATGTCCAGTTGCGTAAAGCGGTGAGCGCGTGACTTGACGACCTCGGCTGCGGCGCCGCGCAGGGTAGCCACCGGATCGTGCGCCAAAGAGGCTCCAGTCACCCCCAGAGCCGCTGTTGAAGTCGCATCGAGCGCGGTCAGTTGCGCTCCGGTGTCGATCAGCGCCGCGAGGCGATGCCCGTCAAGGCCGACCGGGAAAAATAGGCGATCATGCAGCGACCGGTTGGCCTTTATGGTCGCGTAAGGCGTGCTCCATGCCGGCGCTGCGATCGGGCACGGTGGCGCCTGGTAGAGCAGCACCCGTCGGCGGGCCAGATCGAGGTCGACCTCGAAATCGGAGAGAAAATCGGCGCCGAGCAGTCCGTCTATCGGCTTGTCGCCGACCATCGGCAGGGAGACGGAACCGACAAGCACTCTGACATCCGCCAGCGTCCTGCCGCCGAGGCCGAGGGTCCGTAGCCGCGCGTCACCACCGGCCACCGCACCTCCGAGACTGCGCATCCGCCGCGCATATTCAAAGTGTGGCACGACCCCGAGCCGCTTGGCCGCGGGCGCGGTCAATATCGTGCGTTCGGCACCGGTATCGAACAGAACGTTCGCGGGCGAACCATTAATGATCAACGTGACGATCGGGACATTGCCCATCGGCGTGACCGCGAGCTCGAGAGGGGCCCTTGGACGGCATTCCTGGGCCGCCGTCCGGGCGGAGCCTGCTGCGCTCGACACCACGACCAGCGCGAGAGCATAAAACACTCGCGAGATCTTGATCACGGCGCCGAGCTGCCTCCTACGATTCGGACGTCGTCGCGCGCTAGTGGATAACCGCGACCCCTTGTACCTCGACGAGGATTTCCGGGCGGGCAAGGCCGGCGACGGTGATCAGCGCGCTCGCCGGGAAGTTGTCGCCGAAGATCTCCTTGCGCAGCTGCGTGAAGCGATCGCCATAGCGCGCATCTGTGATGAAGACGGTCATCGTGACCATGTCGCGGAGATTGCCGCCGGCCTCGGCCAAGGTCTGGCCGAGCCGCGAAAACACCTCGCGGACCTGGCCGTCGAAATCGCCGGCGAGCGACCTGCCGGACCCATCGGCAGCTCCGACCTGCCCGGCCAGCCAAATCGTCCGACCACCCTCGGTAATGACGGCCTGGGAGTAAGCGCGCGTTTGCGATGCCTCCCGCTTCAGATATTGCCTGAATGGCTTTGCTCCACTCGCGTCCGCCATTTCTGACTCCCTTTGGGCGTGGACAGGAAAGTTGGCCCAGGCCAGGCGGCCTGTCCAGCCGCCTCGATCGCGCGAGCGCCAGCCTATCGGCTTGGCCGTGTAGAGCGTGCATGGCACAGTGCCGCACCGCCGCCACTTGGCACAAAACCGGTCCAAGGAGGGCCGCACATGCTGCGTGACCTTTTCAGTAAGGGTGCTGTGATTTATGCGGCTTATGACCAGTTCGAACGGATTATTTCCACGATCCTGCTGATCACTATCTCCATTATAATCATATATTCGACAGGGCTGATGATGATCACGCTGGCCGGCGATTTTCACACCGGCCTGCATTTCGCCGAGCAAGGCGCGCTGAAGGATACGTTTGGTCTGATCCTAAGCCTGTTGATCCTGATCGAGTTCAATCACTCGATCGTTCTGGCTCTGCGACGCAGATCGGGGATTTTAGAGGTTCGCGTGGTCATCCTGATCGCCATCATTGTGATCGCGAGAAAGCTAATCTTGCTGGACTATACCAATACGACGTTAGAGATGTTGCTGGGCTTGGGTGGGTTGGCGCTGTCCTTGGGCGCATTATATTGGCTGCTGACCGATATCGAGCGTCGTCGTCGGCCGCCTCCCGCCCCCGCGGAATAAATTGTGGAACCTGCAGCTAGCGAATCGGTAGAAGCGGGAAAATCAATTTCTGCGGCGCGGGCGGCGAAGCGATCGGATAGCGATTGGCGCCGATGCTGGCGAAGGTTCATCCTCCCCGGGGTCGGGCGTAATCGACCGGCGTTACCGGTTCTGCGGCGGGCTTGGAGTTTTGCCGCGCAACGGGGCTAGCCAAACGTCCTTAAAAAGATAGTTTAGTCGTCACGCACGCTGGACCGCGCCGAGCAAGTGTCGAGGCCGTGTGCGCGCTCCTCCGCTGCGAGCGGCAGGAGGCGTTTGAATCGGGAGGCTCCTTAACCGTCGCGAGCGTTAGTCGCGGGCGTCGGGCCAAAAGAAGACGAGGAGCCCATCGATGAAGATGTCACACCGCCGGTATTGGGTCTTTTTTCTGCTGTTTCTGTTCAATGCCATCGCTTATGTCGACCGCGTCAACATGTCGGTCGCGGGCAAGCCGATCGCGCACGAGTTCGGGCTGTCGCCGATTGCGCTCGGCTATCTGTTCTCATCGTTTTTGTGGGCCTATGTGCTGATGATGCTGCCCGGCGGGCGGTTGATCGACCGCTGGGGCACGCACATCATCGCCTCGGTCGCCACCGCGGTGTGGTCGGCGGCACAGATGGCAACCGGCGTAGTTGGCAGCTTTGCAACGATGCTGGTGGCGAGGCTGGGCCTCGGCGTCGGCGAGGCGCCGTTCGCCCCGGTCACCTATAGCAGCGTCCGGTCATGGTCGCCCTATACCGAGCGCGGCACCGCCATCGCCGCGATCTCTGCCGGATCGAGCCTCGGGCTGGCGCTCGGCGCACCCGCCGTGGCATGGCTGATCGAGACATTGTCATGGCGCTGGTCCTTCGTCATCACCGGGCTGGTCGGGTTTATCTGGGTGCTGGTCTGGCTCGCACTGGTATCGACGCCGGAAAAGACGCGCTGGCTGCCGCAAGCAGAGCGAGAGGACATCTTGGCCGGGCGCGACGCTGGTATTGCGCCGCCGAGCCACAGCGGCGTCGGCTATCTCGGGCTGATCCGCTGTCCGGCGATGTGGGGCCTGTTCATCTCCCAGGGCTGTCTCGTCTATACGGTCTATTTGTACATGTCCTGGTTGCCGAATTATCTCCAAACCGCGCGGCACGTCTCGATGCTCAGCTCCGGCTTCTACACCGCGATCCCGTTTCTAGCCGCCTCGGCGGTCAACATTGCGGCTAACTGGGCCGGCGACAGGCTGATGACGGTCGATGCCGTGCGCCGCGGCAACCGCCGCTATCTGGTGGCGCTGTGCCTGCTGTTGACGGCAGTCGGCCTGGCAATCCCCTTTGTCGAATCGCTCGCGGGGGTTCTTGTCCTGGTGACGATCGCGGTGTCCTTCGCCAATGTCGGGCCGGCCGCCAACGGCGCCCTGGTCAGCGACCTGCTGCGCTCGCCGGGCGACGCAGGGCGGGCTTTCGCCTTTCTGGTCCTCGGCGGCAACACCTTTGGCCTGCTGGCGCCGATCGTGACCGGCTATCTCGTCGCCGCGACCGGCAGCTTCAACTCGGCCTTTGTCGCCGCAGGTGCGCTGGCGCTGATCGGGGCGGTCGCGGCACTGGCGCTGTCCCGCGGCACGCTCGGGGAGCATGCCCGGCCGTCCCTCGCCAGACCAGGGCTCGCCAACTGAAATCATCGCCTCGCTGATCCGCCGGGCGGGCGGGCTGGCGACCCCGGGGCGATCGGTCGAGTCCGGCGGTTCCACCGCGGTTCCGCGAACGGCCGGAATCGGCGCAAACGCGCGGCGTTCAGTACCCACCGCGTGAGCCTCCGGGTGGGGTCGGGGAAACACCGATCTTCGTGAGATCGATCCGGGTCAAGTCACAGTCGCTTCGTCGATCAGTGCACTGCCGCCAGCCCGGCAACGGGGATGGCCGAGAGACCTGGACGGCGCACACTCAGCATACGGCGCGCATCGTCCAGGCGATCCGCGCTGAGATAGGCCTTGACCAGCGTGAACTCGACCAGGTCGAGCTGTGCGCGGCTGCCGCCGATGCGTTCCAGTTCGCCGGCGATCGGTTCAAGCGCACCGATCGCAGCGGAGAAATCCCGCCGTTCGAAAGCGGCGAAGGCGCGCGACACCGCCGGAACGCAGGGGCCGGATGGATAACGACCCTGGCGCGCGAGCTCGTCGATCTGCCGTGCGCGCGCCTCCAGCCCCGCGTCATTGCCAGCCACCACCTGCGAGAGGGCGATGTGCATGTCGGAAAAGGCCACGCCGGCTCGCGGAAACCCGCCGTTCGCGAAGTCGCGCAATATGCGCCATGCTTCGGCGTCACGCGGATGCCCAGCGAGTTCCCAGCGCCACAGAAACGAAACCGCATCGTTCACCTTCGCGCGCGGCGGCCCGCTATGGACATCGGGTGAGAAGGCTTCCCTGAAAAGCCGGAACGCTGCCGCCGGATCGCCGGCCTCGAGATCGCCGAGCGCGAGATGCCAACTCAGGTGGCTATATAACAGCCCGTTACGCGGATAGGAGGTGAGCCAAGACGCCAGGAAGGCGCGGGCCGCGTTTGGATCGCCCTCCTCATAGCAGAGGTGCCCGCGGGCGTGCGCCGCCCAGGGGTTGTTCGGGTTCTGAGCGAGGGATCGATCGATCTTTGGGCGGGCGGCATCTCGCTGCCCATTCTCCGAGAGCGCCATGCCATGATGGGCCGTGAACCACCAATCGTCGCCGTAACTCGGGGCAAGCCCGTCCAGAAACTCCAACAGCATGCGTTTCTGCCCGGCGCGGCCGGAACTGCCGATCAGGCCATTGGTGAACGCGGTGGTGGCGAGTACCAGAGCGTCGCGTGGCCAGGCGGCCAGGTGCGCGGACAATGAGGAAAGGGCCGCTTCGGCATCGCCAGCCGAAAGCAGGTCGAAAAATGCGATATGGCTCGCTTCCCGCTCGGACAAACCGGCGGTGAGAGAATTGGCCGTTGCCATCGCCGCGCGTGCCATCGCCGCGTCTCCGTGTTCCAGCAGTACGTGCGCTCTGGCGGCATGGGCGAGGGCGAAGCCGGGATCCGCGGCGATGGCACGTTCGAACCCCTCGATCGCGCCAGGGTACATGGTCAACTTCGCCCCACAGCCCTGTACATAGGCGTCCCGAGCGGCGGACGAGCCGGTGGACAAGGGAAGTTCGTATCGGTCCGTCATCATGATGGATCCTCACCGCGGAATTCGCTGTAAACGATACGATCCGCCATCGTGCAAGCGGAAGAGGGTGCGTTGGAGGGGCGGGCAGCCGCGGGCTTGATCACCCCTTGAGCGCCGGGCTAGTGCTTGACGAGCGGGCATCGGGGCCGCGGGCGAGGCGAGGCCAACCGCTCTTGAGGAGGGGTCATCGCCTCGGCCTGATCTTGCAAGCCCGGCCTGCCGGCTGAAGCAGGAGCACCAGACATGGAAACCTATGATTACGTTGTCGTCGGCGCCGGGTCAGCTGGCGCGGCCGTTGCGAACCGGCTGTCGGCAGATCCGCGCAACAAGGTGTTGTTGCTCGAAGCCGGTCGGGCGAGCCATCCGTGGTCGCCTATCCCGATCGGAATGGCCCGGCTGATCACCAATCCCGCGGCCAACTGGCTCTATTCCTCCGAGCCCGAGGCGAGCACCAATGGCCGCCGGCTCCCAGTGCCGCGCGGCAAGCTGCTCGGCGGCTCCAGCTCGATCAACGGCATGGTGTATGTGCGCGGCCAGGCCCAAGACTTCGATACCTGGGCGCAGATGGGCAACCGGGGCTGGAGCTATGCCGAGGTGCTGCCTTTCTTCAAGCGCATGGAAAGCTATTCCGGCGCGGGCGACGATGCCTTGCGCGGCCGGGAAGGCCCGCTGCGCGTCACCAATCCAGAACCGCGCGATCCGCTTTTCGCCACGCTCATCAATGCGGCGGGGCAGGTCGGTATCCGGCACAACCCGGATTACAACGGCGCCAGTCAGGAAGGTATCGCGATGAGCCAGGCGACGATCGCCGCCGGCCGCCGCATGAGCACGGCCCGCTGCTATCTGGACCCGATCCGCAAGCGCCGGAACCTGAATATCGAGACAGAGGCCTTGACCGAGGGGCTGGTGCTCGACGGGCAGCGCTGTACCGGCGTTCGTTACTCGGTCGCTGGCGGTGCGCGCGAGGCCCGGGCGACGCGAGAGGTCGTTGTCAGCGCCGGCACGTTCAACTCGCCGCAATTGCTGGAACTATCCGGCATCGGTCAGCCTGAACGCCTGCGTAACCTCGGCATCGAGGTGGGCCATGCCTTGCCCGGCGTCGGCGAAAACCTTCGCGACCATTACGTGCCACGCACCCGCTGGCTAATCGGCAAAAAGGGCATCACCTTCAACGATCGGGGGCGCGGCTTCGGCCTCGTGCATCAGGCGATGCGCTACGCGCTGTCCCGGCAGGGCATGCTGGCCATGGCGGGCGCCCCGATCCGTGCGTTCGTGTGCTCGCGCGAGGGCCTGGAAGCGCCGGACCTGATGCTGGGCTGGATCCCGATGCTGACCGAACCCAGCCCTAAAGGGCCGAGGATATCACGGCAATCGGGCGTGACACTCTATGCCCACCCGATGCGCCCTGAGAGCCGGGGGCACGTTCACATCACCGCCGCGGATCCGCGCCGGCCGCCGGCGATCAATTTCAATTTTCTGTCGTCGCCGCCCGATGCGGAGCTGACGGTGCGCGCGGTCCGCATCGCCCGCGCGATCATGACTGCTCCTGCCATGGCTCCCTTTCAGGCGAGCGAGGTCGTACCCGGCGTCGATCGGACCACCGATGACGAGATCCTGGACTGGGTGAGGCAGGCGGCGGAAACCACCTACCACCCGGTCGGGACGTGCAAAATGGGCTCGGACCCGATGGCAGTAGTCGATGCCCAGCTTCATGTTCACGGCATTGCGGGTCTGCGCGTCGCCGACGCCTCGATCATGCCGACGCTGACATCGGGCAACACCAATGCGCCATCAATCATGATTGGTGAAAAGGCCGCGGACATGGTGCTGAATACCGCAACCTGACCATCCTTGGACGGGAACAATGGGAGCATACGATGAAGCAACCGAACCGAGTCAAAACCGCGATGCGTGCCGGTCGCAAAGCGTACGGTTACAGCCTTTCCTTCCCAGCCCCATGGGTGATCGAGATTTTGGGGAAGATCGACTTCGATTACGTGTTCATTGATGGCGAGCATGGGCCGTTCGGCCTGGACCAGCTTGAAGACCTCTGCAGGACCGCCGAACGCCATAACGTCACGACAATCGCCAGGGTGTCGGACATCGGCTCGTCGACAATCCTGCGCTATCTCGACCGTGGGATCATGGGCATATTGGGCCCGCATATTGCCACGGAGGCGGACGCCCGCCAGCTGGTGCGCGCGTGCTACTTCGGCCCGCTCGGCGAGCGGTCATTCGGGGCAAACCGCGGCACCGACTACAATGCCGGGATTGCGGACAAGGCGGCGTACTACCGAGAAGCAAACGAACAGATGCTGGTGTGCGCTCTCTTGGAAGATGTCGCTGTGCTGGACAACCTCGACGCTATTCAGTCGGTGCCGGGCATCGACCTCTACAGCATTGGCCCAAACGATTTTGCCCAAAGTCTTGGCTATCCCGGCCAGCCCGACCACTCTGAAGTCGTCAAGGCAATGCAGGAAATCACAAATCGCATCCGACAGGCTGGCGGCAAAATGCAACTGGATGTGATGCAGGGGGCGTGGGTCAGCGATATGCTGCTTGATGCCGGTCGTCGCATTCTATCATCCTAGGTAAACAACAGCCTTTGCATACAGCAATCACTTCGGTGTTCGTTGGCGGTGCGCGGCGGCGGG
>CAVTFD010000025.1:0-133729 GCA_963733945.1 uncultured Alphaproteobacteria bacterium
TGGTATGATTTTGACATTTGGTACCCAGTCTTTTTCCGTCATGCCCGCGAAAGCGGGCACCCAGGGCGGCCTCCGCTGGGTCGACGAGAAAGAAAAGATGGGAATCATCTGTTCGGTTCGTACCACTAGCTCATCACAGGGGAGCACAGCCGTCATGGCCCGCCGGTTACTCTCGGTCGTAAAGCGCCTTGCCACACCCGCCATCATCCTCGTTGCAGGGTTGCTGTCGGCCTGCGTCTCGCAGAGCGCCTATGACGAACTTGAGGCGCAACACCAGCAACTCCAGGCACAGAACCAGCAGCTCCAGGGACAGCTTGCAACGGCGCAGGCGCAATCCAGTTTCGTCGAGGCGGGAGACTTTCTGTTCCCCGCGGGCGGCTATAGGCTCAGCGCCGCCGGCAAAGCCGAGTTGGCGAATCATGTCGTTCCACGGCTCGTTGGCCTGCCCTACGCCAAAATCGTGGTCTACGGCTATACCGACAACACCCCGGTCGGGCCCGAGCTGCAGCGGGCGGGCATCAACGACAATCTGACCTTGTCGTCACGGCGGGCCGGCGCGGTCGTGACCTTTTTGATATCGCAAGGCATCAAGCCGGACGTCATCTCGGCCAAGGGGTTTGGCGACACCCATCCGGTGGCGCCCAACGACACCCCGGCCAACCGCGCCAAGAATCGCCGCATCGTGATCACCGTCCAAGGCCCGGGCGCGCCGGGCGCCTGAGGATGATTTGGCGTTGTCCAGGCCGGACAAGCGGAGGATGCTGCCCACAGCGGACTTTGAAAGGTCATCTACTGCATGAAGCCATTTCTCCTATCTGCGCTCTGCGCCGCTCTTCTCGTGAGCCAAGCCCACGCCCAGGGTTTGCTCCAGACGCACCGCATCTCCGCGGATCTCGCGAACCAGGCCGTTGCGGCGGTGGTCGCGAAATGCGCCAGCCAGGGTTACGCCGAGACCGGCGTGCTGGTCGATGCCGACGGCGTGCAGCAGGCGCTGCTGCGCGGCAATCGCACCGGCGCCCACACGCTCGACAGCGCCTTCTCCAAGGCCTACACCGCCGCCTCGTTCAAGACCGATACGACCGCGCTTGTTGAAAGGTCGAAGACGGTCCCGGTGTTGGCGAACCTGTTCAAATTGCCGCATCTGCTTTTGCTCGGCGGGGGCATCGTCGTCAAGGTCGGCGACGAGGTGGTCGGAGCTATCGGCGCCGCCGGGGCGCCGGGCGGCGATCTCGACGACGCCTGCGCCCGCGCCGGTCTGGACAGGATCAAGGACCAGCTCAAGTAGTCATAGCGGCGACAAGGATAACGCAATGAGAGTCGGGATCTCGCTGACGAGCAATCATCCGGACGCAACAGATCCACGCCAGGGAGCGCGCTGGATGATCGAGCGAGCGGCGGCGGCGCGCCGTGCCGGGCTCGATTCTCTGTTTGTCGGCGATCAGCACGTATCGGCCACCCCCTATTATCAGAACACGCCGATGCTCGGGCGGCTTCTTGCGGAATGGGGTGAGGCACCGGCCGGGTGCCTGTTCCTGCTCCCGTTGTGGCACCCAGTGCTGGTGGCCGAGCAGATCGGCACCTTGGCCGCCATCGCTCAAGGCCCCTTTATCATGCAATGTGGGCTCGGCTGGGGCGAAGCCCGGTTCGCCGCCATGGGCATCAACTTCAGAACCCGTCCCTCGGCTTTCGAGGAAGCCCTCGACATTGTTCGGCGCCTGCTGGCGGGCGAAACAGTGAGTTCCTCGCGCCGGTTCCGGGTCGCCGAAGCGAGCTTGGCGCTGCGTCCGGCCGAGCCCGTCGAAGTCTGGATCGGCGCCAGCGCCCCGCCGGCCATCGACCGCGCGGCGCGACTGGCCGAGGGCTGGATCGCGAGCCCCGGCCTCATCCGCGACGAGGCGCGCGCCCAGGCCGATCTCTATCGTGAGCGCTGCGCCGCTTACGGCAAAGAGCCGGGCGCCATCGTCCTGCGGCGCGACATCTATGTCGGCCAATCATCGTCCGAGGCGCAGGCGGTATTGCAGCAGGCATTGAGCCGAACCTATCGCGGCATGCCGGCGGAAGCCCTGATCGCGGGAAGGGTCGACGAAGTCGCAGAACAGTTTCAGAGCTTCGGGAAACTCGGCTACACCGACATCCTGGTGCGCCATCTGACCAACGATCAGCCCAAGGTCCTAAGCTCGCTGGAGCGGCTGGCCGCGGTACGCGCCGCGCTCGCCTGATCCTGGCCGTGCCGGTGGCGAGAAACGAGGATGCCGGGGAGCGGCGGATCGAGATTGCTTCGCTTCGCTCGCAATGACATAGAGCGATTGTCATTGCGAGAAGCGTAGCGACGAAGCAATCTCCTTCAAGATACTCATAACGCGGAGGATCTGCAATGCTGGAGCTTTCGGACATCCAATCTTCGCCAGAGGAATTGCAGGACTACTACGCGCAATTGGCCGCGCAGCACATCACACCGGCCTGGATCGGCGGCGGCATCAGCATCGAGCCGCAAAGCAAGGCGGTGCCCTACCTGTGGCATTGGCGCGATCTGCGGCCGCAGGCGATGCGGGCGGCCGAGCTGGTCGGCACCGCGCAGGCCGAACGCCGGGTTCTGCGCCTGACCAACCCCGAACTGCCCGGGGCAGCGAGCAACGCGCTCGTCGCCAACATCCAGATCGTAATGCCGGGCGAGATTGCCCGGGCCCATCGCCATTCGGCGGCGGCGCTGCGCCTGATCATCGAGGGCCGGGGCGGTTACACGGTCGTCAATGGCGAGCGCGTGCCGATGTACCCGGGCGATCTCGTCTTGACGCCCAACTGGTGCTGGCACGACCACGCCAACGACACCGACGCGCCGATGATGTGGCTCGACGGCCTCGACACCCCGCTGGTGCGGATGCTCGAGGCCGGCTTCTATGAAGAGTACCCCCAGGAGCGGCAAGAGTTTGGTGCGGCGGTCAACGCCTCGCAGTGGCGCTACCCGATGTCGGAGATGCGAGCCGCCCTAGAGCGGCTGGCCGCCGCCAATACCGCCGACATCGGCGAGGGGATCATCCTCGAATACAAGAACCGGGCGACCGGCGGACCGGTCATGCCGACCATCGCCTGCCACATGCAGCTGGTGCGTCCCGGCGAGAAGACCCAGGCCAGCCGCCGCGTCTGCTGCACCAACTATCACGTGGTCGAGGGCGCCGGCTATTCGATGGTCGGCAGCGAGCGGCTCGACTGGGAAGACAAGGATGTGTTCACGGCGCCCACCTGGACCTTCTGCGAGCACGTCAACACCGGCGACCACCCGGCCTTCCTGTTCAGCTTCAGCGACGCCCCCGTGATGAAGGCCTTGAGCCTCTACCGCGAGGAGACCAGGTCGTCGTAGCTGCAGGATGCACTGGCGCCCCGGCGGGCGCGGGAAATGACTATCGAGGCTGGTTGCTGGGAAGGCGCGGAGTTGTGGAGGAATTCCATGAACATGAATATTGCTAATACAACATTACTTGCTTCCATGTTCCTGCTTACCGCTTCATCATCATTTGCGGAAAGCGACGATATTCTCGTACAGAGATATTCTGTTAAAATAGAAGAGCACCAGAGCCTCTTTGACAAGACGATAAAGGAGGCGGGATCACCTGAAGGAAAGGCGATTATAGGAGCTGTAGCTTCCTATTTTGGAGTACCGAAGGCCATTGTAGGTATTGCGTTGGCCACAAATATTGATTCAAACCAGAAAGGAGAAGCATATTATCAGAACATTGCATCACCGAGTGGATACACGATCTGCTATGCTACGCCTCTTGGGGAGCCTTATCATGGCGTAGAATTCTAGTCGAGATTCGACGTTCAATGCGGTGATTTGGCGCCCTCTCCAGGGCAAGAGTCAGTTCGACGGCTTGGCGATGTACTTGGTCGTCCCCAGAAGAACCTATACTACTAGGGCGATGTCCACATTCGACGTGGCGTTTGTGAAGAACCCACCAGGCTGGCAACAACATCCCCAATGCCGACCGACCGGGGAAGCTGCATGGCTCTCGCGCGACAATAACACGCGGCTCAACGTGCCGTGACCGGACCGGAACTTGTGCCCCTCGATCGACGTAGCCGCGGGATACGCCGGCGCTAGGGCCAGCGCGGGAAACCCTCGCGGGATCGACTGGTTTTGCCCCTTTGCGATCTTTCGGTGGAACCGGACGCGGGCTGCGTTGGATCGTCGATGGTCCTACGCCCCGACAGTCCGATAGGGTTCGGCTACCATGAAAGCGACACCCGCATGTCGTCGCCCTCACGATCGGCGTGAAGAGCGTCTAAGCCTTCGATACGGCAAAGGCCCAGCCCAGCCATCGAGTGCAACGTCGGATCATCGCCTTCGACAAGTCCTGGCGGCCATGTAAGCTGGAGTGGCGTGAAGGCGCTGGGCCAGCACAAGGATACGAAGGATCTCTCCTCGCCCAGCCCGCTGGTGATGACCCCAATCAGCCGTCCGTGCTCATCAAATGCGCCGGCTCCGCTCATCCCACCAACAGTTCTCGCGCAGATGCCGATGGCGGGGTTGGGTAAGCTTAGGTCGCGGCCCGCTGAATAGAGATCGGTGATTGGGCCGACCCCGCCCAATAGAGAAACTCCTGCGCCGTGACCGTCCGCCATGTCAAAGCGGATTTCAGACGCAGCGTAGCCGACCAGACTTACTATTTCGCCCAGCCATGGTTGCCGCGCGGCCATGACTGCGACATTCAGGGCAATTGGATGCTGCGCGACGGCTCCGGGACCGGCGGTTACCCGCGTCAGGGTCAACATTGCAAGGTCGCCATCACCGATAGTCGTAAACGAGCGGGGGGTTCCAGATTGCCATCCCGTCATGATGAAACCCGAATGCCAACAGATGCCCGCCCTGCGCGGCCAAGAAGCCCCTAACGCGCATTTCCTCGGTGACATGTCGAGCGGTCAGCGCAACGCCTGGAGCGACCAACACGGCACTCCCCCATATATGATGAGCGTTCCCGACCACCCAATCCCAAAGCCAACACCATCCCGTCGACCTGATGGAGGTCGAGAGCACGAAAGCCTTGAAGATCGTCTATGCGTAAGTAGCGCTGCGACAGCCGAAAACTTGCCCCCGGTATAGGTTCGAGTTAGGCCGGTCCGGTTACCCCTTGATACGTGTTCATGGCTCTCTGGGTTCTCGATGCCGTGTTCAGAGTTCGTAACAACCGAGGTGCATGTAGAAGCATCTGGGCCGGCGTCAACCGCAGCGCGCAGATAGCGGGTCGTTGACGCAGCCCTTGCTCCAACGAATAAGGGTAACGACCGCTGTCGGCGCTCTGCAGCCGACGGGCTACGACGCTGCGTATGGGTGAAGATCTCCCCAGTGCCGTCATAGCCCGACGTGAGGCCTCGGGGGCGATAGTACCCCGGGCCTGGTGAGCCGCGAACGAAGTGTCGGGCGTTACTGGGCGGCGGCTGCCATGGATTGCGCTGCTGCAGGTCGATGGGCGCGGAGGAATGTGCGGATATGGCGCACCGCCAGCGGAATCTTGTCCGGGGTGTCCTTCCACGGATAAAGGCTGACCTGCGCGTTGGGCGCGAGATGCACGGTTTCCATCGCCACGACATACGGGTGCCCCGGGACGTCGTCGGGCAACACCAAGATCGGCGTCTGGCAGTTGCGCACGAAATCGCGGCAGGGAGAGAAGGGGAAAGGTCGATGGGCGCGGAGGAAGGTGCGGATGTGGCGCACCGCCAGCGGGATCTTGTCCGGGATGTCCTTCCACGGGTAGAGGCTTACCTGCGCGTTGGGCGCGAGATGCACGGTTTCCATCGCGACGACGTACGGGTGCCCCGGCACGTCGTCCGGCAACACCAGGATCGGCGTCTGGCAGCTGCGCACGAAATCGCGCGTCACGGTGTACACGAAATCGGCGCGAGCGCCGCCGTACATGTTGGTCAGGAAAGTGTCGACCATCGCCATCGTGATATCGGGCCGGCGGGCGCACAGCTCCGGGCCCCAGCCTTTCATATTGTTGTTGTAGGAGAGGCCCGGCATCTCCGGACGGTAGCCGCTGGGCTGCGCCGGCAAGGCCGCGACGACGCGGTCGCCGGCCCGCTTCAGCAGGTTCCAGATAAACGGGCCGCCGATGCAGAAGCCAAGCACCATGAACTTGTCGATGCCGAGATGGTCCATCAGGCCGATATGGTCGTCGGTATAGGCGTCCCACGGCCGGTCGACCTCGAGCGGACCGGAGGACTGACCTCCCTTGGCGTTGCGCAGATCTGCTGCGATAACGCGAAACTCGCCCTTGAACTCATCGAATGGGTTGAAAGGGTGCGTCGCGAGTCCCGCGACCGTCGAGTTGAGCCCGCCGCCGGGGATCACCAGCAGCGGGAAGCCCGAGCCGGCCTCTTCGTAATAAATGCGAACTTGGCCTCTTTCATAGAACGGCATGGTTTTTCTCCCTTTCGCAATTCATGTCGTCATCCCGCGCGAGCGGGGATTCGGGGAAACCGACCGTGCGCTCCCTTCGGACCCCGCTTTCGCGGGGCGGAAACGGTCGACTATTGCGCGGCAGGCGCGTATCGCCGCAAAGTGCTATTCGGCACGTGCGCCTTTAGAAAACGGCGCACCCGGCTGATCGTGCGTGACTTGAGTTCCGGCGGCTCGCGCCACGGGAAGACGGTGATCTCGGAGTTGGGCGCCAGCGAGGCCACGTCGATCGACGTTTGCAGCGGATGCGACGGCGTGTCGTCCGGCAAGACGAGGATCGGCGTCCGGCAGTTCTTGATGAACTCGCGCGGCACGCTGTAGAGGAAATCGGGCTGCTCGCGCCACAAGCTGTGGAAATACTTCTCGGCCGTGTCCATCGACACCTCGGGTCGGCGGGCGCGGAAATCGGGAAGCCAATTCTCGTGGCTGTGCCTCACCATGACGTCCGGGTCTTCCGGCCGGTGGCCGACGGACTGGCAGAACACCGCGGCCACGACGCGTTCAGGCGCTCGCTGCAGCAGCTTCCCGGCGAAGCAGCCGCCAATGCAATAGCCCATATAAAAAAATTCGCGGATGCCGAGATGGTCCATCAGCCCGAGCTGGTCGTCGGCAAAGGCGTCCCACGCCTTGTCGACAGGCACCGGCCCGGTCGACTCGCCGCCATTGGCATTGCGCTGGTCCATCGTGATGCAGCGAAAGTCGTTCTTAAACTCTTCCATCGCGTTGATAACAGCGTTTGGCCAGTTGCTGACGCGGGAATTGAGGCCGCCACCGGGAGTCACCAGCAGCGGGAAGCCGGAGCCGACCTCCTCGTAGCGAATGCGAATATCGCCCTTTTGGAAGAACGGCATGGCAGTCTCCTCCGATGTTGCGGCCGCAGCGCCGATCGCCGCTGGCCGGATACGCTTGTAGACCTTTTAAGTCGGATTTGCCAAGAAAGCGGCGTCCCTATACTGCGCCATCCGCGGCCGTTCGAGCGGCGATCGTTGATCTAAGTTCAGCATGGACCTGCGACAGGACGTCCGTCCAGTCGCCCGGCGATCGCTGGCGGAATTGGCGCAGCGTCGGATACCACGGGCTGTCGTCACGCTCCAGCAGCCAGCGCCAGCATGTATCGAAGCGGTTGAGCAGCCATACCGGCTTATTCAACGCGCCGACCAGATGGATGACCGAGGTGTCGACGCCGATCACCAGGTCGAGTGTGTCCACAAAGGCCGCCGTATCGGCAAAATCGTTCAGCTCGTCGGTCCAATCATGGATTGTCAGCCCGGCTGGCGGCACCCTGGTCTGCGACGCGGCCTCACCCTTCTGCAGCGATACGAAGGTGACGCCCTCCAGAGCGGCGAACGCCGCAAAGTGAGCGAGGGTGATTGACCGCCGTTGGTCGATGGCGTGCGCACCAGGCTGAAACGGCCTTGGATTGCCCGCCCAGACAAGGCCGACACGCAGGCCAGGCAACGCCTCGCTCCGGCGCCGCCAAGTCGCCGCCCGTTCCGCATCGGCTCGCAAATACGGCGTATGGCCGGGGATGGTATCGAGGGTTGTCGCCAGCGCCAATGGCAGGCTCATCAAAGGGCAATGGGTGTCGAATGGGGGAAGCGCATCGCCGTGGGCAAACACGCCGGACACGCCGCCCATTTCGGAAAACAGAGCGACCAGCGGCCTTTGTACCTCCAGCAAAACCGTCGCGCCCAAACGCGCCACCAACGGCGCGTAGCGAACAAATTGCAGTGAATCACCTAAACCTTGCTCGGCATGGAGAAGTATCGTCCGGCCATTCAGATCGCCGCCGTACCATCGCCGATCAGCAGGGTACCGTCGTCGAACCTCCTTACTTCGCCAGCGCCACTCGAATTCCTCCCACCCCTGACGAAATTTTCCTTCCAGCAGAAGAACAAGGCCGTGGTTGAAATGCGCCTCCGGAAAGTCCGGCTTCAGGTCGAGAGCCTTGCGATAGCAGGCTGCCGCCTCGCCCAGCTCGCCCTGCTCCTGAAGAGCTAGCCCGACGGCGTTGAGTGGTTCAGCGTAGTCCGGCTTGAAGTCGAGAGCTTTGCGATAACAGGCCAGCGCTTCATCCGGCCTGTATTCGCGCGTCAGGAGGTGGCCCAGGTTATAATGCGCTTCGGCATAATCCGGCTTGAAGGCCAGCGCCCTCCGGTAAGCCTTCGACGCATCATCCAGCTTACCCTGGGCTGTAAGGACATTGCCAAGATTGTTCAGCGCTTCCGCATAATCCGGCTTGAGAGCCAGCGCCTGCCGGTAGGACTTCGCCGCTTCGTCGCTCTTGCCCTGATGCTGAAGGGCAGTGCCCAGATCACAATGGAATGCCGGAATCCGGCGATTGAGCGCAATGGCCTTTCTGATCAGATCGATGGCGGCTTCCTTATGACCGGTCTGGAGCGCGATACCGCCGAGGAGATGCAGGCTACCCGCATGACACGGATCTATCGTCAGGATTTGGCGGTAAATCGCCTCAGCTTGGGCAAGCTGCCCGGCCTGATGGAGCTTCTGTGCGACAGCGAGGCGCTCGGCGGTGTTGCCCGCCGCGGTCGTCGTCGCAGTGAGAGCTGTGGGCGCGTTACCTAACGGCACCCCGCCTTTGGCTGCCGCACGCCGCTGCTGTCGGTTCACGAAATAAGCTCCAAGAATGCAATGGCCCGCCTTACGTTTTTCCGCCCGCGTGAGGCGAAGCGGGCTCGCTATGAGTTACCAGCTGAGCGTCGCCTGGCGCGAATCTCGGATGAGGAGGTGTCGACGCGGAAAACGTGCTCGGGGATTTCCGTGAAGAGATCGGCATAACGCCGCGGCACCGGGATGTCGTCCAGCGCGCGTATCCGCCCCGCCGCGTCGATGCGCACGGCCACCAGAAAGCTGCTCCCCGAATTGGCGATTTCCTCGAGCGCCACATGCATTAGGAGCTCGTCATCGCCATAATATTTCGAGGCAACCAGCCGCTCCGCCGTATCCGCGCCGATCACAAACGTCGCGCTTGGAAACAAGCGCGACTTTTCGAGGAAGGTCGGCGCTCTCGTGAGTTCGACCGGCGACTTCCAGGCGAATTGCGCGAGCCGGTTTCTCACCGTCTCGCCCGCCAGCGACGGCTTGTCGACGTTGGTGACGGAGATTTCAAACGCCAAGGGCTGCTGCCTGAGCTCTTCGGCGACCCGCGCCAGCAATACATGCCCCTCGTGCATCGGGTTGAAAGAACCTGGGAACAGCACAAAGGGCTGCGGCGCCGACAGCATCATTTGGCCGTCGGGCTGGACGGTGACGCGATCGTGTTCGCCCATCAAGAGCTGATCGATTGTATCCACGGCCGCGACCACCGTCTCGGCATAATGTTCATCCGCATCGAGCAGGCTGCGCGGCGACGGCGCGGCAATCCCGCATGCACGAGCCAGCCACAGAACGATCGCACCTGAAACGAGGTCTTCTTCAGCGGCGCGGTCACGTCGGCCCTTGGCCAGCACGCAAGTGCAGTGCGCGATGCCGCCGGAGTTGGCGAATGCGATGTGAAATCGATGCTCGCCTCGACGCGGGCGATCGCTGACCAGCGCCGCCGTGGCGCCAAGGCCGACCAGATCGGCGCCCGCCGGCGCCAGCCTGGCTGCGCGGGCCCGTGCGGTTCGCGCCATCGCAATTACCGTGTCGGAGCTGCAGGCCTGGGCCGGTGCAAAGCCGAGAAACGCCGCAAGCGCCAGCGCGTCATAGGGAATTTGCGCCTCGATCAGCAGGCGGGAGCCACCGGGAATACGAAGCAGCTCACCGACCGCCCCACTGCCGCCCCCGGTGATCGCCAGCGCAGCCTTGCGGCCGGACGCGTGCAATGCGGGGATCAATTGTTGCCACGCGGCATCCAACGGGCTCATGGTGCCTGTGCTGTCCGAAGTGAAAAAATACTCCGCGAACGGTGATAGACAGTTCTGACAGAGTCAACAGCAGCTATCGCTTATTCAGCGACGATAATGTCGTGCTGCCGGCAGCGTCAAAATCAAGCGGCGTTGACACCCGAGCCGCGCCGCCCGCAAGCTGCCCGCATGCCACAAGCGCAGAACGCCCGCTGATGCCGGCCGGGGCCAACCGGCCGCTCGCCGGCATCACCGTGCTCGATCTCGGTCAGGTCTATCAGGGGCCGTACGCGACCCTGCTGATGGCCAAGGCCGGGGCCGACGTGATCAAGATCGAGCCGCCGCAGGGCGAGCCGTTGCGTCGGCGAGCCCCGCCGGGAAAGAGCACGACCTTTCCGATCGCGATGCTGAACTCCAACAAGCGCGCGATCACCTTGAACCTCAAGCACCAGCGCGGCCGTGCGCTGTTGTTCCGGATGGTCGAGCGCGGCGACGTATTGCTGGAGAATTTCGCACCCGGGGTTATGGACCGGCTCGGCGTCGGCTGGGAGGTATTGCACAAGATCAACCCCCGTCTCGTCTACGCCTCGGGCTCGGGTTACGGCCTGACGGGGCCGGATCGCGACAATCTGGCGATGGATCTGACGATCCAGGCGGTCTCGGGACTCATCGCTGCGACCGGTTTTCCGGAAGGGCCGCCGGTAAAGGCCGGCCCGGCGGTCGTCGATTTCATCTCCGGGATCCATCTCTATGCCGCCACCCTGACCGCACTGTTCGAGCGCGAGCGCACCGGGCGGGGCCGCCTGGTCGAGGTGGCGATGCAGGAGGCCGCCTACGCGACCCTGACCTCGCAACTGCACGCCTATTTCGAGACCGGCAAGGCGCCGCCGCGGACCGGCAATGCCAGCCACGGCCGCGTGCCGCTCAATGTCTATCCGACTAATGACGGCTACGTCGCGATGAACATCGCGGTCGAAGAGCATTGGCACAACCTCCTCAGGGCAATGGGCCGCGAGGATCTGCGCGACGACCCGCGCTTCGCCGATAACGCGGCGCGCGTCGCCAATCGCGAGGCGACCGACGCGGTGGTAGCGGCGTGGACGCGCACGCTCGGCAAGATGGAGGCGTTCGCGATCGCCAAACGGCACCGCATTCCGCTGGCGCCGGTGCGCGAGGTCGACGAGGTCATGGCCGACCGCCACATGCACGAGCGCGGCATGCTCGAATGGATCGAGCACGACGAGATCGGCCGCATCGTGGTGCCGACGACGCCATTGCGCATCCACGGCGCCGACCCGGTCGACACCGTGCCCAGCCCAAAGCTCGGCCAGCACAACCGCGAGATCTACGGCGACTGGCTCGGCTTGTCGGCCGCCGAGATCACCGCGCTCGAACAAGACGGTGTGATCTGACCTAGCCCGCCGGCCGTCAATTGCTTCGTCGACCGGCATTACTTCGAACGGCCGTAGCGTCCGACGATCTTCGCGGTTGCCAGCGTGTTGCCGTCGAGGCTGGGTTCGAGCTGGGCGCCCGAGGCGGTTTCATCGAGCGGCAGTGATGTCACCTTGAGCGCGTAGATCCTGATCTCGTAGTGATGCGCGTGGTCGCCGACCGGTGGGCACGGCCCGCCGTAATGCGAAAATCCGAAATCGGTCCGGCCCTGGATTGCGCCCGCTGGTAAATTCTTCGAGCCCTCGCTGCCGGCGCCGGCCGCCAGCCCATTGACCGATGCCGGAATATTGAACACGCTCCAATGCCACCAGCCCTTGCCGTCCCGGGCGTCGGTGTCAACCATCGTCAGTGCGAAGCTCCGGGTGCCGGCGGGCTCGCCCGCCCAGGTGAGCGCCGGCGAAATGTTCTGCCCGTTGCAGCGGTCGAGCACCTGCGCCAACGCCATCGGGCTGCCGCTCTTGACGTCCGTCGACGACAATGTGAATTCCGCAAACGCCGGCGTCGCCACCATCGCCAAGGTCGCTCCCAAAATCAGCGCGCGCATCCTGCCCACCTTCCTTCCAGCCGGATTGCGCCGGCATCGCGTTCGGCCACGTGCTACGGCACCAGTCGATCAGTCGCTCAGATCGCCGGATCGTAGCAGACGAACTCGACGGTGTGGCGCTATCGGCGGATTCAGCGATCAGCGTATTCTAGTGGTATGATTTTGACATTTGGTACCCAGTCTTTTTCCGTCATGCCCGCGAAAGCGGGCACCCAGGGCGGCCTCCGCTGGGTCGACGAGAAAGAAAAGATGGGAATCATCTGTTCGGTTCGTACCAGCTAGGCAGCTGAAAATCTTGGGATCGAAAGGATACGCTACATGCTGATCGTCGACGGCCAGATACATCTCTGGGAAAAGGGCACACCGTCCCCGCCACATCGTCAGGAGCCATACTCCGCGCAGCAAGCGATCGCCGCCATGGACGAGGCCGGTGTCGACCGGGCGCTGATCCACCCGGTGCTGTGGGATCCGGACTCGAACGAGCTGGCGGTCGAAGCGGCGCGCGAACACCCCGACCGCTTCGCCATCATGGGCTGGTTCTATCTCGACGACCCGAAGGGCCGCGACCTCGTCGCCCACTGGAAAGAGCGGCCGGGCATGCTCGGGCTGCGCTTCTATTTCAACGAGCGGCACAAGCGGGAGTGGATGACCGACGGGAGCCTCGACTGGCTGTGGCCCGCGGCCGAGCGGGCCGGCGTGCCGGTGGCGCTCGCCGCCGCGTTGTTCCTGCCGACTGTCGGCCAGATCGCCGAGCGTCACCCGGGGCTCAAACTGATCGTCGACCACATGGCCGTGCCGCCGGGGAGCAGCGGCCCGTCAGCCTATCGCTTCCAGCCCGAGCTGCTGGCGCTCGCCAAATACCCGAACGTCGCGGTCAAGGCGACCGGTCAGCCCGGCTACGCGGAGGACGCGTATCCGTTCCGCAGCTTTCACGAGCACCTGCATCGCGTGCTTCGACGCGTTCGGCCCCGAGCGGATGTTCTGGGGCACCGACATCACCCGGATGCCGTGCTCCTGGCGGCAATGCGTGACGGTGTTCACCGAGGAACTGCCCTGGCTGAAGGGCCGCGATCTCGATCTCGTCATGGGCGAAGCCCTATGCAAATGGGTCGGCTGGCGCCTTCCCGCCTGAGCGCCGCTATCCGCAGGGGACGCGTCTATCAAGGTTTTTGCACGGCCCCGTGACGCGTAGCGTAGATGGTTCCTCTTGTCGCCACCGGCCGGTAGTCGGTTCAGCGCCGACAGCGGTCCCCGGCACCGTGCACGATCTTTGAAAGCAAAAGGGCGGACAGCCCTGTGTTAGTCTACCGGCCGTGAGGTCGTGCGGTTTTGAGCCGCGCCAATTTCAGGAGGCCTTAATGCCTGATAACCCCGCGCCTGCGCTCGGAGCCGAAGCGATCCGGGATGACGATGTAGCTAAGGACGAGTACGACCTGGCTTTAGAGCAAGACATTGAGGACGAATCTCTTTTAGAAGACCCTGGTCCGCGAAAATTTTCAATCAGCAGCTACGGAGCAGACTATCCTGTCGATACGTTGGTTAAGCGGATGCGCGATGGCGCATTCAAAATTCCGCCGTTTCAGAGGAAGTTTGTTTGGACGTTGAAGCATTCCTCCAAATTTATTGAGTCTTTGCTTATGGGATTACCGGTGCCCGGCATTTTTCTCTACAAAGAGGCTGACAGTAACGAACATCTCGTCATCGACGGACAGCAGCGGTTACTTACCCTGAAAATGTTCTATGATGGTTTGTTCAACGACAACGAATTTCGACTTGAGGGTGTGCGCGAACCTTGGCTGAACAAGGCGTATGATGAGTTGGAGCCAGCTGACATTTTGAAGCTAGACGATTCGGTGGTGCATGCCACGATCTTCAAGCAGGAAAGCCCTGCCGATGTATTAGATAGTATTTATTTCGTATTTGAACGAATCAACTCGGGCGGCATTCGCCTATCTCCTCAGGAGATTCGTAACTGCATAAGCCTTGGCCCCTTCACAGATATGATAAAGGCACTCAACCATCACCAATCGTGGCGTCGAGTGTTTGGACCGATAAATAATAGATCCAAAGATGAAGAGCTTATTGTCCGATTTTTCGCTCTATATGTGGACGGAAGCACATATGTTGCGCCAATGAACAAATTCTTAAATGACTTTTCAGACAAGATGAACAAAGCATCTGCAACTCAGCTATCTGAATTGCGAAATATCTTTGTTAGTTCTATCGAAGTCGTTGCTGCGCATATTCCTCGTGCGTTTCGCCTTGTGCGCACGCTCAACGCAGCCGTTTTCGATTCGGTATTGGTCGGAATAGCTAAACGGATCACAGCAAATCGTCCTTTAAACGGTGCCGCCATCCTACCCGCTTACAACACTTTGTTAGGCAACGCCGATTATCGCCAAGCGTGCGAGCGCGCTACTGCCAGGGAGGAAAATGTACGCACCCGGCTCGAAGCTGCGATCGGGGCTTTTGCGGCTGTATGAAGTGCCGCTCCATGCGATCGAAACGCGAAAGCAGCAGCTCGAAACGCATTTCCGCCGAGCGGCCGACCCAGCGATTTCCGACGAAATACGATCTGACTTGGCGAAGCGTGGAATTGTTTTGCTCTGTGGTTTCGTCGAACGAAGCGTCGAGACCGTCATCATGGAAAAAAATTGCGCAACGGGCACATCCGCGCGTGCAGAATTTCATACGCGGGTATTTCAAAGTCGGCACCAACTATAACTGCGAGGCTATTGCCCAGCTTCTCGAGCGGTTCGATGTCGGATGGGGCTCGAAATTTCGCTCGTTTTTGAAGACCCGTGACGATTTGGCTGAAGCTCTCCGATCCGCGTATGACCTCCGAAACTCAATAGCTCATGGCGGCACTGGCAATCGAGGTTTACGCGGGGTGCAGGACCTTTATGCGTCGGCCAAGGAGGTGGTGGACGGCATGGAAGCAGCGACCACGTAGGTTCCATGCCTGCAAGGAGCAACTGCGACATGGCCATGGTGTGGAAATGAAGCCTTATGTGATTTGCCACATGAACGCGAGCGTCGACGGCCGCATTCTCGGCAGCCGGTGGCGGCCCGCCGAGAACCGCATGCCGGGGCTGTTCGAGCGGCTGCATGACCAACTCGGCGGCGGCTCCTGGCTGATCGGCCGGGTGACTGGCAGCGAATACGCCAAGGCCCAGGCCTACCCTATCCACGCGGATCAGACCTATCCGCGGGAACCCTGGTTCGCGCGGCGCGACGCCGCCGCCTATGGCATCGCCCTCGATGCGCTCGTGCTAAAGGACTGGCGCTCGTGCTGGCGTGGGTCTTGCCAATCTCGCCGCGCTGCGTCGTCATTTGCCGCGCTCCGTCGTCATTTATTGAAGTTGTCCTTTGTTGAAGTTGTCCTTGCCATCTTTATTCTCGGGTCTGATTCGAATGCCGCGGCGCGTCAATGCCTCCCGAAGAAGTATCTCGATTTCGGCATTGACGCTCCGTAAGTCCGCCACCGCGCATCGCTTTACTGCATCGAGAATGGCTTTCTCCGCCCGGAGCGGGAAGGCGATGCGTTCCGGTCCGGGCGGCCGACCTCGTTGAGCCATAATCGATTATGAATACAAGGTGCCAGTATTGATCACGGGGGTGACTTCCCTGTCACCAACCAGGACAACGAGCAGATTAGAGATCATCGCAGCTTTACGTTCTGGATCGAGAGCGTCAGCGAGTTTTTTCTTGTCGAGCTCGCTAAGAGCGTCTTCTACGATGCTCACGGCGCCTTGCACGACCATGCGTCGGGCGGCAACCACTGCGCTGGCCGCCTGCTTGCGAAGCATAGCGCCGGCGATCTCCGACGAGTAGGCGAGGTGGGAGATTCGTGCTTCAAGCACTGAGACACCGATCGGCTCCATGCGTGTCCGGATCTCGTGCAGCAAGGCTTCAATGACTGCATCGCCACCGTCGCGCAAACTGACCGTCGACGCCGGTGTATGATCGTGGTTCGGTTTCTCTGTTTCACTTGTCGGTCGTCCGCCTTGCCTCACGGCTTCCTCAGCCTCGACCAGATCGTAAGGGTGCACGCTCGCCATCCGCCGCAGGGCGGTTTCGCTCTGCGCCTTGACGTAGTTGGCGTAGGAGCCGACCTCCAGAAGCGCCTTTGCGGCATCCTCCACACGCCAGACGATTACCGCACCAATATCAATCGGATTGCCGACAGCATCATTGACCTTAAGCGGACCACTCTCCAATGTCTCCAGACGGCGCGAGATTTTCCGCCTGGAATTGAAAGGATTGATCCACCAAAAACCCGGCCGGTGTTTAGTGCCGACGTAGCTTCCGAACAATAGACAGACAAGGCTCTCGTTAGGCTGAAGCACGACAAGCCCCTTTAGGACGGTGACGGCGAAGATGATCACTGGCAGAGCAATCCAGGCTGGAACGAGCGAGTGGCCTACGACGACTCCGGTGTAGGCCAGCCAACAAGAAACGGCGATCAAGGCTAAGCCAATCCCCAGCATCACATACCCGTTGCCGGCATGGAGATCCCTGTCGACAAACGCGCTGCGGGCTGGCGGGGCTGAAATGATCGTGGCTGACATGACGGGGTCTCCGTCCACAAATTTACGACATAATGATGATATCAAAAATACCTGACGGGAGTCAAGCAGTCCCTCGCCCTTCGGTGATGCCGAACGCTCCGCGGTCTCGATGTTCCACGCTGCCCCCCGCGGTCCCCAAGTGGCACGTTCCTGACGCCTTAAGCCTTGCGCCGAAAGATCTGCGTTGGGGGCAAACTGCGAAATGGCCGTGGTGCGGATATGAAGCCTTATGTGATCTGCCACATGAACGCGAGCATCGACGGCCGCATTCTCGGCAGCCGGTGGCGGCCCGCCGAGAACCGCTTGCCGGGGCTGTTCGAGCGCCTGCACGAAGAGCTCGGCGGCGGCTCCTGGCTGATCGGCCGAGTGACCGGCAGCGAATACGCTAAGGCCCAGGCCTACCCTAGCCACGCCGACCAGACCTATCCGCGGGAAGCCTGGTTCGCGCGGCGCGATGCGAAAGCCTACGGCATCGCACTCGATGCGCGGGGCAAGATCGCCTGGGGACGGTCCGACATCGGCGGCGACCCGATCGTCGCGGTGTTGACGGAGCGGGTCTCCGACGCGCATTTGGCGGGCCTCCGCCGGGATGGCGTCTCCTACATCTTCTCCGGCGGGCAGCAGCTCGATCTGGGGTTGGCGCTGGAAATCCTGAACCGTGAGCTGGGGCTCGAACGCCTGCTGCTCGAAGGTGGCGGCGGCTCGAACGGGGCTTTTCTGCGGGCCGGCCTGATTGACGAGATCAGCCTGGCGATCTGTCCCGCCGTCGACGGCGGGAGGGGCGCCCCGAGCATCTTCGACTCCGGCGACGAGGATGCCGGCGTCGCAGCGCCGATCCGCTCAATGACCTTGGCGAGCTGCGAAATGCTCGAAGGTGGCGCGGTTTGGCTTCGCTATCGGCTCCGAAACGGCTGACGCCTGGTGTGGTGGATTTGACGTTCCGCCCGAGGTCCGTGCTCATTAAACTCGATTTCGGAGCCCGTGAGTCTTATCCACACACATCCCTTCATTCATCGAAGAGGAATGTTCATGACAAATTTGAGCCGGCTCGATGTGATCCGCCTTTTCGCCTTCAGCATGCTGCTGTTGATCTTCCCTGCGGCGTCTTGGGCGCAGCAGCGTCCGCCGATTGCCGAACAGATGGCCAAGACCTACGGCCTCGATTCGTTCGGGCAAATCGAGGGGATCCGCTACACCTTCACCGCGGAACTTCCTGGCGTCACACTTTCTCGCTCGTGGGAATGGAACCCGAAGACCGACACGGTCTCCTACCAGGGAAAAGACAAGGCAGGCAAACCGGTAAACGTTACATATCAGCGCTCGCAACTCGGCAGCCAAAGCGATGCCGTAAAGAAACAAATCGATCCGGCATTCATCAATGACCAGTATTGGCTGCTCCTCCCGTTTCACGTCATATGGGACGGCAGCGCGACGGTGACCGATGCGGGCATGCACAAACTGCCGATAGGGAACGGTTCCGCTGAACAGCTCGTGATGAAATATCCTGCGCAGGGCGGCGGCTATGCGCCTGGCGACACGTGGGAGCTCTATGTCGGCGCGGACAAGCGGGTCGAGCAGATGGTCTACCGCCGGGGCGGAACCGCGAAGCCCAAGGTTGTGATCGCCACCTGGGACGGTAACAAAAAGGCGGGTCCGCTCCTTGTCTCGACGGATCACCGCGGGACGGCGGACGGCAAGCCGGTGTGGATTTCTATTTCGGACGTGTCGGTCAAAGTGGCGGGATCAGACGACTGGATCAAAGTGCAATGAACATAGCAAGGGCTCGTTCGAACGATTGATTGTCGTGCTTCACGAATGAGTCTCGCGGCCAGCTCTGAAGCGCCGCCGACCATTCGTTGCCGTCGGAAAAGCTTACAGCCTCGCAAGGCACATTGTGTGCGAACTAACCTGCGCAAGGAAAATAAACCATGGTTGTTAACGCAGCCTGGTGTCAGCAACCTGTAATTAACAGATGTCGGAGAATTTTACAGCGGTGCCGCTTGAAAGGATCTAACCCTTTGATATGATGTTGTGGCACGAATTTTGCTCCTCGTTTTGCGACTAATCGATCGCAGCCCCGATCATGGAGAGGGTCATGAAGGAACCAATTATTTCTCGTACCGGCAAGCTGTCGATGGCCGCTCTCGCGTTGATCTTGACCCAGCTCCCGGTCGGGCCCGCCAAAGCGGATCCGATCTCGGTGTTCGTCGCCTACGCCGACAACCTTCGTCCGAGCGGGTTCTTCCCAACCCCGTGGCTTGGCGGCGCAAACGTGGTAAGCCAGAGTTCTGCCGCTCAGACGTTTGATTCAGGCGCCGTCCGGTTGGACAACACCAGCGGCGCCGCGATCACGATCTCGAACTTTTCGGTATTCTTCCCTTCCAACGGCAGCACGTTCGCGCTCTGGAACCCGCTCGTCATCGGCCCCGGCCAGATAGGCATCTTTACTCAAAATAACGGTGTCGACACCCAATTTGACACCAGTGATTTTGGGGTGTTCGGCGCTCTTCCGCCCGCAAATCTCAACCCAAATAACCCCGTCGGCACAAACCTCATCGGCGGTTGTTCCAGCCCTGTAGCTTTGATGACTGCCGCCCAGATTACTACGTGCGCCAACGCCATCCCCGTCGTTAGCTTTTCTGAGAATGGCCTCCCGATCGAGAACTTCTCCGACACCGGCCACATCCTCGATACCGGGGAATGGGACTTCGTTAACAACAGTATGTTTGGCGAAGACGGCAATGAGTCAATCGACTGGAATGTGATCGGCAGCGCCCCGCATCGCGGTGTTCCCGAGCCAGCATCGCTTGCTCTTCTCGGGACGGCACTGATCGGTTTTGCCTCCGTTCGCCGGCGCCGGCGCCGCTGAGCAGTAACTCTCCAACCTTTCCAAATGGGCGGCGCCTCCGGGCGCCGCTTTTTTTAATTGAGATGCGCGGCCAATTCGGCCGAGCCCAGTTCCATCGCGCGCGAGGGCCGCCCGGAACGGGCGGCCCTCTTCGGCGTTGTTCCGCGCGATAATTCAGGCCATGCGATGAAGCCCGACGATCTTGTTGCCGTCGGGATCGCGCAGATAGGCGAGATACATCTGCCCGGCAGCCCCTTGGCGGACGCCTGGCGGGTCCTCGATCGAGGTGCCGCCATTCGCGACGCCGGCATCGTGCCACGCCTTGGCCTGCTCGGTGTTGCTCATCACAAAGCCGATCGTGCCGCCATTGGCAGAGCAGGCGGGCTTGCCGTCGATCGGTTTGGACACCATGAAGCGCCCGCCATTGTGCGCGTAGGCCAGCCGGCCCCTGGCGTCCGGGGTAGCAGGACTGACGCCCAGCACTCCGAAGATTGCGTCGTAGAATTTCTTCGACCGGGCGATGTCGTTGCTCCCGACCATAATATGGCTGAACATCCCGTTTTCTCCTCATCAGAATCACATATGCCCGCCGTCTCCGCCCCACAGGCAGAACCCGGTTTACAGGCCGGGCGCAGTATGCCGGGGTGACGATCGGCAGAGAAAAGAAATCGCTTCCATCGTCATTCGCACCCACCTGGCCCGCGACTGCACGTCGCGCTCGAGCCCCGGCCCCTGTTCGGCGAGGGCCAGCGACAGATCGACTAGGGCTGGGCTTGATCCGGCGCGGCGAACTGCCAATCCGGCGTCCGATGATCAGGATCGCAGTGCTCGACTAAGCCCATCGCCGAGAAAGCGCGGCAATCGAAGCTGCGACAGGTCGATGGCCGGTGCTCATAGACGGTGCAGCCCCGCTCCCCGAGGTGAACGCAGGCGCCGTCTGCGCGCCGTTGGAGCACCAATTCGCCATCGGCGTTCCGCTCCGTCAGGAGGTGGGGCAAGCGTTTCCGATCCCGCTTCTTGTCAACCGGGATGCCCGCGTAATAGCAGCAGGCCGAGCAGTCGCCGCACGGGACCGGCCCCGCATCGCCGCGCCACCAGGCCGCGAGAAAATCGCGTGCAGAGCAGTTCACCGAGCGCTTAGCATCGTCCATTGCTGCCCCAATCCCCTACGACGCCTGCCTGATGACAAGGCGCGGGCGCACCCATTTCGGCTGCAGCCGCCCCGCCACCGCCAAACCTTCCTAACCGCCCCGACGGAGAATAGCCCAGTTGCAACCTGCTTGGACCCCTCTTCGATGGCATTCCTCGTCGCCGCCAGCCTCCGTTCAGTTCTTTAAACCGTCATGCGCGGAATTGTTCCGCCTATCCACGCCTTCCTTTCGGGTACTTCCCTTCCTACGCCGCCAGGCCGACCCGCGGCTGCACTCCCGCCCGATGGCCAGTCCCGATTCGGTTCTTGAACCGTCATGCGCGGACTTGTTCCGCGCATCCACGTCTTTCCTTTCGCATGCTTCCCTTCCCCTACGCCGCCAGCCCGGCCCGCAACCGCACGTCGCGCTCGATCGCCGTTCCAATTTCACCTCTCCCCCGTCACGGGGGAGAGGGCAGGGTGAGGGGATGTTCGGCCGCGCCAGAATTCCGCGGCGGTGCCGAAATAGCGCGCGAGCCTGGAGATGGTGATAGAAAATTGGATCCGATCTGAGTTAGAGGTGGCTCTTTATGTTTTAATTAGCTAGAATAAACAAAAAGAGGCGATTTGCGCCCTATTAACCTTTGCACAGGGAAGAGATAATGAATCTTTCGCGATTTCAAGGGGGGATGGGTTGTCGGCGCTTAATCAAGGCGCGGGAGTTCTGCGCGATAAGGGCGGGCGACCGTCGCGAATAAACCTGCTGGGCCTCTTCTAGGAAAAAGAGAAGCACATGTCATTGACAAAAACATTATTCATGGCGGGGACTGCTGCTATTGCTTTATCGGCATTCGCCTTCCGCCCCGCACTCGCCATCCCTGGCACAACCACCAA
The DNA here is from genome assembly GCA_963733945.1 of uncultured Alphaproteobacteria bacterium. Classification (GTDB taxonomy): domain Bacteria; phylum Pseudomonadota; class Alphaproteobacteria; order ATCC43930; family CGMCC-115725; genus AP-15. Next base: position 21,741 of record CAVTFD010000025.1, read on the forward strand.
CTTCACAGTTTCGACCGCCGAGGTCGACACGATCATCGACACGCCGGTCACGGAGAACGTGAATACGTATTCCACCGAACTGACCGCCGAGATGCAGGGCGGGCCGGTGCTCTACAATCAGACCTTCCCGGTGCCCTTCGCTGACCCGGTATTTCAGTCGGCGATCGGCACCGCGGAATTGGTGCTGACCGGCGCCGGCGCGGTGTCGCTCCTCGGTCCCACTCTGTTGAACAGCACCAATACCCTCAGCAGCATGACCCAGACCGCGCAGACCGGCGAGACGTCTAGCGCATTGATCGGCGTTGGTTTATGGTTCGGCCCGGTGACGTTGAATATCGATGATTTCGGCGTCTGCCAGAGCTATACATTACTGCCAGCGGGTCCTTCAACGTCTAATCCGTACGGCGTGGCCGGCGATTATCCGCTTATGTCCGGCTGCACAATCGGCGGCACACCGTTCGCCCTCGCCGCCGGCCAAACAGACTTCGACGAGTTCACCCTGACTCTGGTGGACATCTTCACGACCACCACCACGACCAACACTGATCTGCTGACGCAGGATTACAACCTCGTTGGCGTTCCGCTTGCAGCGCCGGTGCCGGAGCCCCCCTCCTGGACGCTCCTCGGCGCCGGTTTGCTCGGCCTCCGCTTCGTCTTCCGGCAACGGATCAAGAACCGCGCCGCTCGGACCCCGGCTTGACCCGATGCGCTGGTAGTACACGTAGTGCTCGGACGCGTTCAGTAGACGTAGTAGACGTAGGGCGGAACAGCGCAGCGCCTTCCGCCGTTCCGCGGGACGCAGCATACTTCGCCGAGGCCGAACTATCGCCGCAACCGGGTTCCAGGTGGAACGTTCTTTTTCACGGTTAACTTGCTGGACCGCCGCTCGGACCTGTTGGTAACGCAGATCGGGGCCCTGCGTGACGCGGTTCGGCAGGCACGCGCCCGCGCGCCGTTTCGCATCGATGCGTGGGTCGTCCTTCCCGACCACATGCATTGCCTTTGGACGCTGCCGGAGGGCGATCCCGACTTTTCCGGTCGTTGGCGCGCAATCAAGATCGCGTTTGTGAAATCCTTGCCCGCCAGCGAACTGCGATCGGCCGTCATGAGCCGCCGCGGGGAACGCGGCATCTGGCAGCGGCGGTACTGGGAGCACACGATCCGCGATGATCGGGACCTCGCTGCTCACTTCGATTATATTCACTTCAACCCGGTAAAGCATGGCCTCGTCGAACACCCGGTGGATTGGCCATATTCTTCGTTTCTCCGGTGCATGGCCCGCGGGCTCTATCCCACTGGCTGGATTGGCGGCAGCTGCGAGCCGCAAGAAACCGGCGAGCCGCGGTGACCGCAAGCGAAACCCACCGGCGAGGGTGTGAGGCGGAAGGCGCTGCGCTGTTCCGCCCTACGCGCTGTCTCGAAGGATGCTCAGCGCCGTTCCAGCTGATCGTCAATTTCACTACGGCCTCGGAGGATGGGTGATGAACGGCCCCGCTGCGGCGCCGGCACAACGAACCGGCCGCAATGATCTCTGCCCGTGCGGCAGCGGGCGTCAGTTCGAGCAATGCTGCGGCGGGGCGCGCCCCACGCCAGCGTCCGTCAGCCCGCCTCACGCCGCCCGGCCGGCTCGGATGAATTTCGGTCCATTGAGCGAAGCGGGCAAATTGCGCGAGGCGGCGGAAGCGCTCAGCCACTCGATGCACGGAATCCGGACTACTCCTCCGAACGCGGGAAATTCGGCTGGGGCCGGGCGCGCGTCGGCCGGTGCTGCGGCAGACCGAGGCGGCGCAACGCTATCGCCGGCAGGGGGTCGGCTTGCTCCGGGCGAGGAAATTGCCGGCCGCGATCACCGCGCTGCGCCAGGCGGCCCGGCTCGACCCGGGAGATGCCGGAGCGCACCGCGCGCTCGGCCTGGCATTGTTGCGCAGCGGCCGCCTCGCCGAGGCAACCGTCAGCTTGGAGCTGGCGATCGTCCTCGAAGAAGGTGTCGCGATCGCTCATTATCGTCTGGCGGTGGCGCTCGACCGTCAGGGGCTGACCGAAAAGGCGATGGCGGCCTATCGCCGCGCTGTCGAGCTGATGCCCGAGATGGCCGAGGGGCATCGCCGCCTCGCCGCGCTGCTCGAAGCCGAGGGCGATGTCGAGGAAGCGGCGGCATGCTACCGCCGCGCCGCCGCCGCCTCTCCCGACACGACGGTAGGCCGGCTTAACGAGATCGACGCGCTGCTGCTGGACGGCGATCCGCGGCAGGCGGAGGCATTGGTGCGGCAAGCGATCGCGCTCGATCCCGCCAGCGACCGGCTGCACAAGGCTCTGGGCGTTGTCCTCGCGCTCGACGGACGTTTCGACGAGGCGATTGCGGCCTTTGACCGCGTCCTCGATCTGAACCCGCGCGAGGTCAGCGCATATCACGGCGCGGTCCAGGCGAAGAAATGCACCGAAGCGGACCGCCCCCGGCTCGACCGCATGCTGGCGGCGCTCGCCAGCGCCGGCATCGGCGATTTCCACCGGGCATTCCTGCATTTCGCGATCGGCAAGGTGTTCGACGATCTGGCGGAATACCGGCAGGCGATGCTGCATTTCGATCAGGCCAACGCGATCAAGCGGCGGACCGCGCGGTTCGACGGGCCGGAGCTGGCCGAGCATATCGATCGGCTGGTGGCCCGCTACACACCGGATTTCTTTGCCGCGGGCGAGGCGTTTGGCGTGCGCGACGAGACGCCGCTGTTGATCGTCGGCATGCCGCGCTCGGGGACGACCTTGGTCGAGCAGATCGTCTCCAGCCATCATCAGGTCGCCGCCGGCGGCGAGCTGCGTTTCTGGGTCAAGCGCGGCATGTCGTCGGGGATCGCCGAAGCGACCTATCTGACCGCGGAAGCGGGGCACGGCCTGGCGCGGGAATATCTCGACCTATTGCGCCGGATCGGGCCGCAGGCCGCTCGCGTCACCGACAAGGCGCCGTTCAATCATATCCGGCTGGGCCTCATTCACCTGCTGCTCCCTGAGGCGCGCATCATCCATTGCCGCCGCCATCCGGTCGACACCTGTCTGTCGATGTATTTCACGTTTTTCAGCCAGAGGATGGATTTCGCCTGGGCCAAGGCCGACCTCGCTTTCGCTTACCGGCAATATGCCCGGCTGATGGACCATTGGCGCGCGGTGCTGCCGCGCGAGCGGTTTATCGAGGTCGATTACGAGGATCTGATCGCCGGCCGCGAGGCCGTGACCCGGCGGCTGATCGCCTTTGCCGGTCTCGACTGGGACGATTCCTGCCTCAGCCCCGAGCGCAACGAGCGGACGGTCAGGACCGCCAGCCTGTGGCAGGCGCGCCAGCCGGTCTATGCCACCTCGGTCGCGCGCTGGCGCCGCTATGAACCTTGGCTCGGCGAATTGCGCGAATTGCTGCCGCAGGCGGCGGACCAGCGATGAGTGGTCGTGGCGCGGCGGCGTCCCCTCGGGCGGGGCGTGCAACGATGCTACCTTGCCGTAGCGGGCGTAATAAGTTCTAGCAGTGGTGCGGTACCCCGCCCCCCGCGGCCGCAGGTTCTCTCGATGGTCAAATGCCGTTCTCTTTCGAGCGCGCCGGCCCGGCTGAAATAAGCGAACTCGGAACCACTCATCTTCGTGGCGTGTTTAACCCAGTAACCGTCAACAGACAATAGGATGGTTCCGATGCGGATCATCGCCAGATCAGTCTTGTTCGCGACCGGGCTGCTGTTCGCAGCGGTCACCGCGAACGCACAGGCTTACTATTCGGGATATTACTATCCGGGCTACACGGCATACCCGGGTTACACGACTTCCCCGAGCTACACGTATCCCTATCCCTATTATTACAACTACGTGTACCCATCGTATGCCGGTTCGTATTACTACTCCCGGCCGACGCCCTACAATGATCCCTACGTCGCCTCGCGCCCCTATTCCGACGGCGCCGGGCCGAGGGTCAGCGATCACGTCGGCTATTGATGCGGTATCACCTCAGCGGCGGCGCGATTTAGAGCGGTTTCCGATAAATTGAACCGCACTCACCCCCTCCCAAACCCTCCCCCATCAAGGGGGAGGGCCTGTTTCAGCACCCCATTTGTACTCCCGCCCCCATGATGGGGGCGGGTCGGGGTGGGGGTGATGCGTGCCAAGTGCATCGCCTCGGCGGCGGCGCGATTTAGCCGCCGTCGTTGGCTTCGCGGCCGAGTGACGCCAGCGACCCGAAATTGCAATCGACGAATCGCGCCGGCTTTCTCGCTGTCCCGAAAATCGCCGCGAAGGCGTGGTATCTCGCGGCCATGCTCACGCTCGGCTTGGTCCTGATCGCCATGTTTGACGCGCCGGTCGCCGTGGGTCATGGGCGTTCCCGTCAATTCCCGGTTCGGCCGATTTATTTCCCGGTTCGGCCGAAAAAATTCCCGTTTACGAGGCTACGGGAATTGGTCGGTAAGGCCATGATTATCCAAGCGGTTTTTGGGCAGTTTAAGCGCCCGATCGGGAGAATTGCAGAAATTCCCCGGTTATTTTCCCGGTTCACGGGAATTTGCCGCCCGCCCCGGGGCGGGCTTGCCTAGCCGCGGAAATCGGCGCAAACGGGTCGGCCATGACCGACCTCGAAACCCTCGACCTCGCCGCCGCCCTGGTCCGCAGCGTGGTGCCGCCGACCCCTCAATATTGCTGGCCGCTGTTGTCGCGGCGGGTCGGCGCCGAGCTGTGGGTCAAGCACGAAAACCATACCCCGATCGGCGCCTTCAAATTGCGCGGCGGCCTCGTCTATCTCGACGATGTGCGGCGCTCGCAGCCGCGGATATCGGGTGTGGTGACGGCGACCCGCGGCAATCACGGGCAGAGCATCGCCTTTGCCGCCTCGCGGCTCGGCCTCGCCGCGACGGTCGTCGTGCCCCACGGCAACAGCGTCGAGAAAAACCGGGCGATGGCGGCGTTCGGCGCGCGGCTGGTCGAGGAAGGCCACGATTTCCAGGCCGCCTACGAGCACGCGGTCGCATTGGCCGAGCGCGACCACCTGCATCTCGTCCGCTCGTATCATCCGCTGCTGGTGCGCGGGGTGGCAAGCTATGGCCTCGAACTGTTTCGCGCCGTCCCCGATCTCGATGTCGTCTATGTGCCGATCGGGCTCGGCAGCGGCATTTCCGGGGTTATCGCCGCGCGCGACGCCTTGGGCCTGACCGCCGAGATCGTCGGCGTCGTCGCCGCCGAGGCGCCAACCTACGCGCTGTCCTTTGCCGCCGGCGCGCCGGTCCATACCAATTCCGCCGACACGATCGCCGACGGCCTTGCCGTGCGGGTGCCAGACAATTCCGCGCTCGAGGTGATCCGCCGCGGCGCCTCTCACATCGTCAACGTGTCCGAGGGCGAGATCCGCCAGGCGATGCGCATCCTCTTCACCGACACGCACAATGTCGCCGAGGGCGCCGGCGCAGCGGCCCTCGCCGCCGCCTTGCAGGAGCGCGGCCGCCTCGCCGGCACGCGGGTTGCGGTAATCCAATCCGGCGGCAACATCGACCGCGCCCTCTTCACCCAGGTGCTGGCGGAGGAGGACGCGAGCTAACCGCCGTCACCCGCTTGCGGCGAGCCGTTCCGACGCCGCGCGGTTACCTCGATCTCGATCTTCATCCGCGGATCGACGAGCCCGCAAATCAGCGCCGTCGCTGCCGGACGGATCGCGCCAAAGGCTTCGCCCAGCACCGGCACGACCGCCGGCCAATCAGCCAAGTCCGGGAGGTAGTAGCGCACCCGCACGACATCGGCGAGGCTCGCCCCCGCCTCGGCCAATGCCTTCTCGATGTTGCGAACCGCCTGGCGCGCCTGCTCGGCCGGATCCTCGGCAATCGTCATCTGCGCATAGTCGAACCCGGTGGTCCCGGCGACAAAGACCCAGTCGCCGTCGACCACTGCCCGGCTGTACCCGGCTGCGGCCTCGAACGGCGAACCCGAGGAAATCAGCCGGCGCATGTCAGGCCGTCTCCTGGAAGATCTCGCGGCCGATCAGCATGCGCCGGATCTCCGAGGTGCCGGCGCCGATCTCGTAGAGCTTGGCGTCGCGCAACAGCCGTCCGGTCGGGTAATCGTTGATGTAGCCGTTGCCGCCGAGGACCTGCACCGCATCCAGCGCCATCGCCGTCGCCTTTTCGGCGGCATAGAGAATGGCGCCGGCCGCGTCCTTGCGCGTCGTCTGCCCGCGGTCGCACGCCCTTGCCACCGCGTAGACATAGGATTTGCACGCGTTCATCGCGGTGTACATGTCGGCGACTTTGCCTTGGATCAGCTGAAACTCGCCGATCGCTTGACCGAACTGCCGGCGGTCGTGGATATACGGAATGACCACATCGAGGCAGGCCTGCATGATGCCCAGCGGACCGGCGGCGAGGATCGCCCGCTCGTAATCGAGCCCGCTCATCAGCACGTGCACGCCCTCGTCGACCGCGCCGAGCACGTTCTCCTCAGGCACCTCGCAATCCTCGAAGACCAGCTCTGAGGTCGGCGACCCGCGCATGCCCAGCTTGTCGAGCTTTTGCGCTGGCCGGAACCCCTCGAACCCGCTCTCGATCAGAAAGGCGGTGATGCCGCGCGCGCCGGCCTCGGGCCGGGTCTTGGCGTAGACGACGAGCGTGTTCGCGACATGGCCGTTGGTGATCCACAGCTTGGTGCCGTTCAGCACCCAGCGGTCGCCCTTTTTTTCGGCGCGCAACCGCATCGAGACCACATCCGAGCCGGCGTCCGGCTCGCTCATCGCCAGCGCCCCGACATGCTCGCCAGAGATCAGCTTGGGCAGGTATTTGCGCTTCTGCGCCTCGCTGCCGTTGCGGCGAATCTGGTTGACGCACAAATTCGAGTGCGCGCCATAGGAAAGCCCGACCGAGGCCGAGGCGCGGCTTACCTCCTCCATCGCGACGCAATGCGCGAGATAGCCCATGCCAGCGCCGCCATATTCTTCCTCGACGGTTATCCCGTGGAGGCCGAGCGCGCCCATCTCAGGCCACAGCTCGATCGGAAAGCGGTCGGTACGGTCGATCTCGGCGGCGAGCGGCACAACCCGGTCCTCGGCAAAATCGCGCACCGTCGCGCGCAGCATGTCGATCTCCGAGCCAAGCTCGAAATCGAGAGAGGCGAGCCGAGTGTTTTGCATCGATCTAGCGCCCTCTTTCGGAAACGCGGGCCGGGATCTCACCTAAAGGGGTTTCACAGCGGGGTTGCGAGCAGGGTTGGTACAGCAAAGGTGTCGAGCAGAACGAGCTTGTCGCGGATCTTCAGGCCGCCCTCGGCCAGTTCGAGCCGGTCGCGGTAGAGGCCGGTCGCAAACAGCCGGGTCGATCCCTCCTGATCCGTCTGAAACACCGCAAACGGCGCCTCGACTACCAGTTGCTCGGATTCGGGCGAGAGGAGCCGCGGCAGGCCGATCAGATGGCGATCAATATGGATGTTGTATTTATTGGCCTCGCGCAATGCGCGGATGCGGTCTTCGAGCACCGCCCGGCTATCGCAAAAGATCAAGGCTGCGGGCAGACCGCGGTCGTGATTCTCGCGCGGCATGACATAATAGCGGCACTCCTGGGCGAACAGGCCCAGCCACTCGTCGTATTTCGCGCTGTCGAGCAACGCGCCGTATTCGGCGAGGAGGTCCTGCACCGCGGCGCAATCGAGGGTCATCGCAGGGCGCCGGCAGGCTCGATGCCCAGCAGCTCCGCATAATATGACCAGAAGCCACGCAGCGGGACGTCGGTGACCCGGTAGTCGCGGTCGGAAATCACGCCGCCGCCGCCCAATTCGATGATCGTCGTGCGATCCGGATCAGGTTTAGACGCGCGATGGACGATCTCGATCGCCTCGCCATCCTCCATCGAAACCAGACCGGCCGGGCCGACGAGATTTGCTTGCCGCAGCCGGTGCAAGGTCATCTCGGGAAAGTCATCGGCGTAGCCGATCATCGTTTGGAACACCTCGAACTCGTCGACCCCGCGCGGCCGGATCTGGCGGATCGCCAGGCTGTTGCTGATCTGTACGAAGACCGAGGAAGGAAAGACCGACGTCACCGCCAGGTTCAGCTTATCTTCCCGCTCCGGGCGAAAGGTGACCAGCGCCGGTTCCTTCAACGATAGATAGTCGTTGCGCACCCCTGCGCTCGCGTACGCCTGACGGGCGATCTCGTCGGTGTCGCTGTCGGCCTCTGCCCAGGTGATGTTGTGACGGTGGCGTCGGTCCATCTTGACTCCGCCCACCTGGGTCGAACGGTCGAGCCCGAAGGTGACCAGAAATTCGTGCAACAGGCTGGCGTGATAGTTGTCGCGGGTATTCTCGGCATAGAGCTTCCAATTCGCCCGGATCCGCTGGCGATTGTAGCCGAGCACACGGACTGGCCGGTCGAACAAGCGTCGGAGCTGGGCCAGGATAGGCGCGCCGAGATAGTCCGCGATCGGCTCGTCATTCTGGGCGAGCGTGCCAAAAATCACCCCGTCGACGATCCCGACCCGCAGCGGGCGCAAGCCATGCGCAGCCATGTCGAAATCGGCGTCGAGCCCGCCCTTGCCGCGGACTCCGCGGCGAAACGGGATCGCTGTCAGGCCGCCGTCGAGCCCGTAGCACCACTGATGATAGATGCAAATGTGCTCCTGGGCGTTGCCGGACAGCTCGCGCCGCACCAAGGCGCCGCGATGGGCGCAGCGATTGACAAAGGCTTTGACGGTGCCCGTCCGGTCCCGATTGAAGACAACCGGCGTTTCGCCCACCCAAGTCGCGCGGAAATCGCCAGGCTCGGGGATCTCGGCCTCGAGCCCGAGATAATTCCACACCGGACCTTGAAAGATATGGCGCTGCTCACACTCGTAGATCTCGGCATCGTGGTAGAGGCGGTACGGCACCCGGCTGTAGTCGAGCGCCGGCCAGATCTGATCGGTTACCATCATCGTCCTCGTCTCGCGCGTAGCATCGATAAAGCCTGCAACGGTAATTTATCGGGCGGCTTGCAGCAATCGCGACGGTTGCTCGGGCCGGCCATACGCGCGCGTTCACAACTGTTACGATCGTTCCAGCAGGGTTCGGGGCGCTGCGGTTCCGCGGCTTTAGGCGGCCGGTTCTCTGCGCGCTTGGGTCGGCGGGCCGGGCGAGCGTTACCCTTGCTTTCAGACATCGCCCACGGTATTTCCGCGCGTGGATGTCAACTTCACGAAATGGCTTTCCACAATAGGGCTTTTGCAACTTTGTGGCGGGCGACGGTCGTCGCCGCTTCAAGGTCGGCGGTGGCGCCGTGCCTTCGGATCAGCAGATTGGCGGCGCGCCACATATCGAGGTCGGAGATCATACTGTAAACTAGAGCATCAGCCCGGTAAATCGTAAGTCGCTCTTGACGCGGCGGCCCTAACACGCTACGGTTTAGGTTAGAAAGAAGAACAACAATCAGAAGCAGGGGGGCCAAGATGAATTCGCGTGCGCTCTCAATCGCGTTGACTATATTCACCGCAGTCATCGCTTGCAGCAACTCCTATGCGGGCGATCACGATAACGTCATCTCGTCGGATAAAGTACAGCAAGGGTTCGCGATTTCCCCAATACCTAAGGCCAAGCTGAATTTCGCGGGAAAGGACTATGCCACCGTAGGGTTCGGCAGCTACCTGGTAAATGCCATCGGAGATTGCAGCGGCTGCCACTCGTTCCCGCAATATCTCGAAAAGGGTAATACCGCAGGCAGCAACCCGGCTGCTGGTGATCCGTACGAGGGCCTACCTTCCACGCAGGGCCTGTTCAAGCAGCTTGTCGCAAACTTTAACGTCTCGCACTACGTTGCAGGAGGGCAGTGCTTCGGCCCGTTTATGGCGCGCAACCTGACACCGGACACTACCGGACGACCTGAAGGGCTCACGCAGGCTGAGTTCATTAAAGTAATGCGCACCGGTGAAGACATTCACTGTGAAAAATTCCCTACAGACCCCATTTGCGCACTCGGGCCGGATACCCCTGTCCTTCAGGTCATGCCCTGGCCGACCTATCACAGTATGACCAATGACGATCTCAAGGCGATCTACACGTACCTTACTGCGCTTCCACCGGCTGAGCCTTGCAACACGGTCGCCGATGGGTGCCCCGGATTTTCGGGAACCGCCACCAGCTCGGCGAACTACACTTACCCGAACACTCCTGACTGCCCAAATCCTGCACCCCCTCAATGATTGGGATCGGCTGATCCCACAAGTTTTGGCGGGTCGCTTGTTCTGCAAAAGATAGAGCGGAGTCGGATTAAATAGGGTAAAAGGTATTCGCTCCGACCTTAGCTCTCCGGTAGGTTCCCGCCCTCGGCGACAGGTTTGCCCCCGGCTTCCTTCAAGCTGAGCGTTACTCGGGAGGGCAATACGAACAAAATGTGCGCGAGCCTGCTCGCAAACTCAACAGCCTGTGCCGCGCCATCCGGCGTGGCGTGTGACGTGCGGTTCTTCTTCGTCGGCATGGCGAGGATTGTTGGCCTCTAGCCGAACCTGATGCGCCCAAAGGTCTGTGCCGAGTGCGGCAGCCGGGGTCAATTCGTCATCACCGGAACGGAGCACCGGTAGTCGGGATTGCTGACACTCTCGCTAAGGTTGGCTCATGCTAGTGAGTTCACGGTTGCTTCCCGCAGCTATATGAATAGATTACAGATCGGCAGGGCATAAACCGGGATCTTCATCGATTTCCTGTTACAACCCGTGTTTTCCTTAGAAATATGCTTTTTATCAATAACCGATGAGAAATTCCTGTGGCACCGTAACCGGGAATTTTTTCTGGCGAACCGGGGAATTAAATTCGCCGAACCGGGAACTATCGGAAAATCACGACGAGGCCGCCAAATCGTCTCAAAAGCTGAGCTCCACCATAAAAAGGGCGCATCCCATTGCCACCGCCGAAGCGGGATAGGAAAAAAGCCAAATCGGCAATTCATACACCCAAAGTGATCTTTTATGAGGTGAGCCCGCGCCTGCGCGATGGGCGGATCTGCAACAACGGACTCGTTACTCGGCCCAGTCAGCGTCGAGCGGCTCAGATGCGAGCTTTGCAGCCGGGAGAGCCGAAGCGTCAGCCTTCTCCTCCTGCAAAGTGAGGTTTTCCTTGATGCTGCCGAGCGCAGCGATCATCGCGACCCGAGTGCCCGGCTCCAAGCCGGCAAAAGCTTCCTCGCGGATCGCCTGATTGATGTCGAGGATGCGTTGGACCACCGGTTCCGCGCTTGGCATCAGCCATAGGGTGCGCACGCGACGGTCGGTCGGATGCGCGCGGCGCTCGACCAGCCCCTCCTCGTTCAGCTTGTCGAGCATGCGGACCAGGGCGATCGGCTCAAGGTCGAGCCAGGCCGCGACCTCGGCTTGGCTCACCCCTTCGTTTCGTGCGATATAAAGAACCACCGCGGCTTGGCGCCGGGTGATCAACAGCCCGATCTGACGCGCCTGCCGCTCAAAACGCCGCTTTACCAGACGCGAAACGTCGTGGACGAGGAAACCGAAGGTGCGATCGACCACCGCGGCTCTACCCGCGGCGCGCTCCGTGGTTGAGGAGACTCGGGTCATCGCCCTCACTCCGCCCCCTGCCGCTCTCGCGCGAGCGCCGGCATCGGTTCGGGCGACAAGGCTTCCTGCACGCGCGACGGTCGATACGGGCGGCCGACCCAGCGGGCGAAGCGGTCGAGATAGAGATAGATGACCGGGGTCGTGTACAGGGTCAGCCATTGCGAGATCAGCAACCCGCCGACGATCGCGACGCCGAGCGGCTGCCGCAATTCGGCGCCGCCGCCCTTGCCAAAAGCGATCGGCATGGCGCCGAACAGCGCGGCGAACGTCGTCATCATGATCGGTCGGAAGCGCAACAGGCAGGCCTGATGGATCGCCTCGCGCGGGCTCTTGCCTTCGAGCCGCTCGGCCTGCAGCGCGAAGTCGATCATCATGATCGCGTTCTTCTTGACGATGCCGATCAGCAGAATGATGCCAACGATCGCGATGACTGACAGCTCGTAGTGCAGCAGCATAAGCGCCAGCAATGCGCCGACGCCGGCCGACGGCAGCGCCGACAGGATCGTGATCGGGTGGATATAGCTCTCGTAGAGGACGCCGAGCACGATATAGACGACTAGGATTGCGGCGGCCACCAATAGCGGCATCGACGACAGCGACGCCTGGAAGGCCTGCGCGGTACCCTGGAACGACGTGTTCAACGTCGCCGGCACGTGCAGCCGTTCGGCGATCGCCTGAATCTTGTCGACGGCCTGGCCGAGCGCGACGCCGGGGGCCAGGTTGAACGACAGCGTCACCGCCGGGAAGATGCCCTGATGGCTGATGATCAGCGGCTCAGTTTTCCGGGTAAAATGCGCAAAACTGCTCAGCGGCACCTGAGCGCCGCCGGGACCGGACACGTAAATCTTCGACAGCAGGTTCGGGTCGTGCTGAAATTGCGGCTGCACTTCAAGGATGACTTTGTATTGATTGGTCGCAGTATACATCGTCGCGACCTGCCGCTGGCCGAAGGCGTCATAAAGCGTCTGATCGATCAGGGCGGCTGAGAGGCCGAGCCGGTAGGCGGCGTCGCGATCGATGTCGATTGCCAGATGGGCGGCGGCGATCTGCTGATCAGACGCGACATCCTGCAGCTCGGGGATCTTGCGCATCGCCTGTTCGAGGATCGGCGACCAATGGTTGAGTTCGTCCAAGTTGGTGTCGGTCAGCGTGTATTGGTATTGAGTGCGGGAGAGCCGGCCGCCGACTGTGATGTTCTGCGGCACCTGCATAAAGAACTTTGCCCCCTGGATGCCCGCGACTTTCTTGCGCAAGCGTTGGATAACCTGCTCCGCGGTGGCGTCGCGTTCGTCATAGGGCTTCAACCCCCAAAAGATGCGGGCGGTATTCTCGGCGGGGTTGTAGGTCGTTGCGCCATCATAGGAGAAAACCCCCTCGACGGCAGGATCCTGCCTGACGATATCGACGACTTGCCGCCGGATCTTGTCGGTCAGGATCATCGAAGCGTCTTCGCGAATGTCCAGTTCGCCAAAGATGAACCCGGTATCCTGCTGCGGGAAAAATCCTTTCGGTATCTTCACATAGAGATAGCCGGTCGCGACCATCAGTAGCAGCGTCGCAATCAGCGCCGCGAATTGGTGGCGAAAGATAAAGTTGAGCCCGCGGTCGTAGCGCCGCAGCGCCGCCTGGAAGACGCGCTCGGCACCTCGGTTGAAGCGGCCCTTGGAATGCAGCCCTTCCTCCTTCAAAAACAGCGAGCACATAACGGGCGTCAGAGTTAGCGAAATTACAGCCGAAGCCACTACGGCGACCGCTACGGTGACGGCGAACTCGCGGAAAAGCCGGCCGATAATACCGCCCATAAAGAAAAGCGGAATAAAGACGGCGATCAGCGAAAAGGTGATCGAAATAATCGTAAAGCCGATCTGCCCGGCGCCCTTCAATGCGGCGTCGAACGGGCGCATGCCCTGCTCGATATAGCGCACGATGTTCTCGATCATCACGATCGCATCGTCGACGATGAAGCCGACCGAGATCGTCAGCGCCATCAGCGAAATGTTGTCGATGCTGAAACCGCCGGCATACATGACGCCGAACGTCGCGACCAGCGACAGCGGCACCGCCAGGCTCGGGATCACCGTCGCCCACAAGGTTCGCAAAAACAGGAAGATAACGACGACGACGAGGCTGATCGTCAGCATCATCGTGAATTGCACATCGCGGATCGAGGCGCGCGTTGTCTGCGAGCGGTCCGACATCAGGTCGACATGGACCGCCGGCGGCAGTGACTGCTCGAGCTTGGGCATCAACGCCTGGACATCGTCTACGACGGCGATCGTATTGGCGCCCGGCGCCTTCTGGATCGCGATGCCCTCTGCCCGCTGGTCGCCGAACCACGAACGCAAGCGCTCGTTCTGCACCGAATTGATAGCGTCCCCGACATCCTTGATGCGCACCGGCGCGCCGTTTTTGTAGGCGATGATGATGTTGCCGTAGCTTTTGGCGTCGAACAGCTGGTCGTTGGTATCGAGCGCAATCGCCTGATGTTCGGTTTGGATCTCGCCCTTGGGGCGGTTTACGGTGGCCGCGACAAGCGCATTGCGGACATCTTCCATGCCCAAACCCTTTGCGGCGAGGGACGCCGGGTTGATCTGGACGCGGGCGGCGTAAGGCATCGAGCCGAACACGAAGACCTGCCCGACCCCAGGCTCTGTCGACAGCCGCTCAGCGATGACATTGTTGGCGTAATTGTCGACCGCGTAGGGCGGGAAGTCGTCGGAGTGGACCGCATAGATCAGGATGGCAAAGTCTGCCGGGTTCACCTTGCGATAGGTCGGCGGAGTGGGCATGTCCTGGGGCAACAGCCCGCTCGCCGCATTGATCGCCTGCTGCACGTCCTGCCCTGCCGCATCGATATTGCGCGACAGGTCGAACTGCAGCGTGATCGAAGTGACGCCGACGCCGCTCCACGAGGTCATCTGGCTAAGCGACGGGATCGAGGTGAATTGCTGTTCGAGCGGCGTCGCGACCGCCGACGCCATCGTGCTCGGATTGGCGCCGGGGTACTGCGCGGTAACGCTGATTGTCGGGAAATCGACATTCGGCACCGCTGCCACCGGCAGCAGGTTGTAGGCGACGATGCCGAAGACCAATACCCCCAGCATCAGCAGCGAGGTAGCGATCGGGCGGCGGATAAAAGGTTCCGAAATGCTCATCGTCTTTGGCTCACAATCAGAAAAGCTTGTGTTTCTACGGGGTTGATGCCGCTCGGGTGCGGATCACTCCGCGCCTTGGCGCCCGTGGATCAGCGCCGGCCGGGCATCGCCTGCCAGGGCCTCCGCCACGCGCGACGGGCGGTAGGGGCGGCCGACCCAGCGCGCGAAGCGTTCGAGATAGAGGTAGATGATCGGCGTCGTATACAGGGTCAGCCACTGCGAGACAGCCAACCCGCCGATGATGGCGATACCGAGCGGCCGGCGGAGTTCCGAGCCGGCGCCTTGACCGAGCGCGATCGGCAGACTGCCGAACAATGCCGCAAAGGTCGTCATCATGATCGGCCGGAAGCGCAGCAGGCACGCCTGATGGATCGCCTCGCGCGGGCTCTTGCCCTCGATCCGCTCTGCCTGGAGGGCAAAGTCGATCATCATGATCGCGTTCTTCTTGACGATGCCGATCAGCAGGATGACGCCGATCATCGCGATCACGCTCAGATCGTAATGCAGCAGCATCAATGCCAATAACGCACCGACACCCGCCGACGGCAAGGCCGACAAAATCGTGATCGGGTGGATGTAGCTTTCGTAAAGCACGCCTAGGACGATGTAGACCACGAGAATTGCCGCGGCGACAAGAAGCGGCGTCGACGACAGCGAAGCCTGGAAGGCATGCGCCGTACCCTGGAACGATCCGCCCAGTGTCCCCGGTACATGGAGGTCGGTCATCAGCGCCTGGATCTTGTCAACCGCCTGACCTAGCGCCACGCCCGGCGCCAGATTGAACGACAAGGTCACGGCGGGAAATTGGCCCTGATGGTTGATCGAGAGCGATTCGACCTTTGAGGTGAAATGCGCGAATGCGCTCAACGGAATCTGCGATCCATTGGGGCCGGCGATAAAGATCTTAGACAGCGCCGTCGGATCCCTCTGAAATTGAGGCTGGACCTCGAGGATCACTTTGTATTGGCTGGTCGACGTATACATGTTGGCTACTTGGCGCTGTCCAAACGCATCATAAAGCGTCTGGTCGATCAGCGACGGCGAAATGCCCATCCTGGACGCGGCATCGCGGTCGATCTCCATCGCGATGTGCGGCGCGGAGACCTGCTGGTCAGAGGCGACGTCTTGGAGCTGCGGCAGCTTCTTCATCCCCCGTTCGATGATCGGCGCCCAGTGATTGATTTCCTCTTGGTTCGTGTCTGTCAGCGTATATTGATACAGGGTGCGGCTGAGGCGCCCGCCCACGCTGATGTCCTGTCCCGACTGCATATAAAATTTGATGCCTTGAACCGCAGCCACCTTGGGGCGCAGCCGCTGGATGATCTGATTCGAGGTCGAATTGCGCTGGTCGTGCGGCTTCAGCTGGATGAACACCCGAGCAGTGTTCTCGGTCGGATTATACGCAGTAGCCCCAGTAAAGGATAACACGCCGGAAACGTCGGGATCCTTTCGGACAATATCGACGACCTGGTGGGTGAGATCCGCCATGGCCTGGAACGAGGTGTCCTCGCGCGTATCCGCCTGGCCAAAGATGAAGCCGGTATCCTGCTCCGGAAAAAAGCCCTTCGGGATGATTACGTAAAGATAGCCGGTCAGGAAGATCAGCGCCAGGGTCGACAACAGGGTCGGCAATTGGTGACGGAAGACAAAGCCGAGACCACGGTCGTAGGCGCGCAGCATCCAGTTGAAACCACCTTCGAGGGCTCGGTTAAGGTGGCCCTGAGTTTGGAGCCCTTGCTCCTTGAGGAACAACGAGCATAAAACCGGCGTCAGGGTCAGTGAGATCGCCGCCGAGGCCACGACCGCCACAGACACGGTGACGGCGAACTCTCGGAACAGCCGTCCGATAATGCCGCCCATGAACAGCAGCGGGATAAATACCGCGATCAGCGAGAAGGTGATCGAGATGATTGTAAAGCCGATTTGGCCTGCGCCTTTGAGTGCGGCGTCGAACGGGCGCATGCCCTGTTCGATATAGCGCATTATGTTCTCGATCATGACGACGGCGTCGTCGACGATAAAGCCGACCGAGATCGTCAGCGCCATCAACGAGATGTTGTCGAGGTTGTAGCCGACCGCATACATGACGGCTAGGGTTGCCAGCAGCGACAGCGGCACCGCCATGCTAGGAATAATCGTCGCCCACAATGTTCGGAGAAACAGAAAAATAACAATGATGACGAGGGTGATCGTCACCATCATTGTAAATTGCACGTCACGCACTGCGGCGCGGATGACGAGCGAGCGGTCGGAGAGTAGGACGACATGGAGCGAAGGCGGGAATGATTCCATGATCTTGGGAACCAGCGCCTTGATCGTGTCGACCAGCTCGATCGTGTTGGCGCCGGCTTGACGCTGGATCGCCAGGCCTTCGGCCTTGGTATCGTTGTACCATGCGCCCGTACGCGCGTTCTGAACCGAATCAATCGCGTAGCCGACGTTTTTTACGCGAACCGGAGCGCCGTTGCGGTAAGCGATGATGACGTTGTTGAAGGCCGCAGCGTTGAACAGCTGGTCGTTAGTGTCGAGGGTATAGGTCTGGTGCACGCCTTCGAGGCTGCCCTTCGGCCGGTCGAGTGTCGTCGTTGTCAGCGCGTTGCGCACGTCTTCAAAGCCGAGGCCGCGCGACGCCAACGACCCAGGGTTGATCTGGACATGCACGGCGTAAGGCTGCTGGCCGAAAATGCGGGACTCCGAGACGCCGGGCACCGTCGACAGTTTTTGCGCCAGGATCGTGTAGGCAAAATCGTCGACCCGATAGATCGGCAGCGAGTCTGAGTGAACCGCATAGATCAGGACCGGGCGATCGGCGGGATTGGTTTTGCGATAAGTCGGCGGCGTCGGCAGATCCGTGGGCAGCAGCCCGCTGGCGGCGTTGATTGCCTGCTGCACGTCCTGTGCCGCAGCGTCGATGTTGCGCGAGAGATCGAATTGCAAGGTGATCGACAGCGAGCCGATGCCGCTCGTCGAGGTCATCTGGTCGAGTGCGGGGATTGCCGCGAATTGCTGCTCAAGCGGCGTGGCAACCGCCGAGGCCATCGTATCAGGGCTGGCGCCCGGATAATTGACCGATACGACGATCGTCGGAAAATCGACATTCGGCAACGCCGCCACCGGCAGCAGGCCGTAAGCGCCGATGCCGAACACCAGGATCCCCAGCATCAACAGCGAGGTCGCGATCGGTCGGCGGATGAACGGTTCCGAGATGCTCATCGGCAATTACCTGCGAAGTTCAGCCGCAGCCTAGTCGAGGCAACACCAGCGGCGTACTGCTGCGCCGCTCAGCCAGCGGCGCCCGGTGGCCGAGGCTGGAGCAGCCTGACATGGGCGCCTTCGGTAAGGCGAAACTGACCGTCGACGACTACCCGCTCGCCGGGCTTGAGGCCCTTGGTGACAACGGCAATCCCGTCCTGGACCGAGGCCACCTCGACAGGGCGCCGCTCGACCGTGTCGTCGGATTTTATGACATAGGCATAGGAGCCAGTCGGTCCGGCCTCGATAGTCTGCGACGGCACCGTCGCCACATTGGGGCGCACCCTCAAGACCAACCGCAGGCTGACGAATTCGCCGGGCCACAGACGTTCGTCGAGATTGTCGAAGCGCGCCTTAAGGTGGATCGTGCCGGTGGTTTGATCGATCGAATTGTCGATCAGGGTCAGCTTGCCTTCAGAGAGCAGCTTGCTGCCGTCGCCAGTATAGGCGCGCACCACGAGCGGTGACTTTTGCTGCTCTTGGCGAAGCTCGTCCAATGTATCCTGCGGCAACGTAAAGCTGACAAAGATCGGCTTCAGCTCGGTAATCGTGGCCAGGGCAGTGTTGTCGTTTGCGTGGACCAAATTACCCTTGTCGACGAGTCGCGCGCCGAGGCGCCCGTCGATCGGCGAGCGGATGTCGGCATAGCCGAGGTTGAGCTGGGCATTGTCAATTTGCGCCTGATCGCCTTTGATCGCGGCCTGCTCTTGGGCGACCACTGCTGTTTGGTTGTCGTAGCTTTGCCGGGTCTGGTAGCCGGTGCCGAGCAGCTTCGAATAGCGCTCCAGGTCGAGCTTGGCGCCGGCGAGCTGCGCCTCGTCTTTTTGCTTGGCCGCCTGCGCCTGTTCGAGCGACGCCTGATAGGGCCGCGGATCGATCTGGAACAGCGGATCGCCCTCTTTGACCTCCTGCCCTTCCTTGAAATCGACCTTGACGATCTGGCCGTCGACGCGGGTCTTGACCGTCACCATGTTGTAGGCCTGGACCGTGCCGATGCCGTTCAGGAACACCGGGACATCCTTGGCGACGACCGTGCCCGCGGTGACGGGGATGCTCGGCGCCACGGTCTGCGCCCTCGCCGCCGGCGCCTCGCTGCCGGAGCTGCGCCACCAGATCACCACCGCCGCGGCCACCAGAATGATCGCGGCCGCGCCGATCGCACGCCTCATCATAGCGAGCGACTCCTTTGGTTATTAAAGTTAATGAATGTCTATCATAGACAATACCTATAGCTTTTGCCGGCTGGTGTCCATCGCAACCTCGTCCGACGTGTCGCGCGCCAAACGTCGCAGGCGACGCTGAGCTATGGGTGCGGCGGAACCTCTATCGGCGCGCAGTTGGTGCGCCCCGACATCAGGCAATCCTCAAGCTTGGACTCCGCCCCAAGATCGCGGACCAACACGACCCCGGCGATCGCCAGCGAGAGCACGATGACCAGGCCCATCAGCGCGGCCGTTCTGCGGTCGTCGGTCTCGCGATCGTCGTTCTCGAAGCGCTTGCTCATTGGCCGCCCGAAAATATCGCAGAAACCAAACGCCCGCCAGCGTCAGTCGTGTTCGGCATCTGACGACTGCGTGGTTATCGCGATGCGACCCCGCGGGAGGCGGCGTCATCGAGGGCGCGTTCCACAGCGCCGGAGGTCAGCAGCTCTGGCAACAGCTCGCCGTGCGGCCGGCCCGGGCCGTAGACCGCGTTGAACGGAATGCCGTAGCGGCCGAAATCCTGCAGATAGCGGGTCAGCGCCGGGTCCGGTCGCGTCCAGTCGCCACGCATCGCGACGACATCCGCGCCAAACAACCGGCTCGCGACCGGGTCGCGATCGAGCACCGCCGCCTCGTTGACCTTGCAGGTCAGGCACCAGGCCGCGGTCACGTCGACAAACACGGTCTTGCCCTCGCCGACCAATTGCGGGATCGCGTTCGGATCGAAGCGGCGCCAAGGGCCAGCCGTCGCGGCGGCCTCGCTCTCGACGCCGGCAAAGGCCGGCCACAACACCGCGGCCGCCACCAACGCCACCGAGGCTGCTGAGGCGAGCCGTGCCGCGATTGCCGGCAGCCCGCGCCATTGCCTCAGCGCGAGCAGCCCGAGCACGAGGGCGAGCGCAGACCCGGCGCCGAGCGCCACCCGCTCGCCGGATAGCGCCGCCAGAACGAACAGCAGCCAGACCGCGGTGCCGGCCAAAACCAGACCGAGCCCCGCGCGCAGCCAATCCATCCAGCGCCCGGGTTTGGGCAGCAGCCGGACCAGCCGCGGAAACGTCGGCGACGGCAAGATAGGGTGCGGCAAAGCCCAGCCCCAGCGCCGCGAACACCAGGGCGATCGGACCCGGTCCTTGCGCCAGCGAAAACCCGACTGCGGTGCCGACAAACGGCGCCGAGCACGGGGTGGCGAGCAAGGTGGCAAAGGCCCCGGTCAGAAACGCATCCGCATTGGGCCGCTCGGTGCTGCTCGCGGCCGCCACGTCATAGGCGACCCGCGGCAATCCGATCGTCAGCCATCCCCACAGGCTGGCCGCGAACAACGTCGTCAGCGCCGCCATTGCCGCGATAAACCACGGCCACTGGAATTGAATGCCCCAGCCGATCGCCGCCCCGGACGCCTTCAACCCGATCAGCGCCGCGGCGATCAGCGCAAACGAGGCGAGCACCCCCAGCGCGGTCATCAATAGCCCGATCCGCACCCGCCGCCGCTCGGCCCCGGCATGGCTCGCCACCGACAGCATCTTTAACGACAGCACCGGCAGCACGCAGGGCATGAAGTTCAGAATGAGCCCGCCGAGAAGAGCGACGGCGAGGATCGGCAACAGCCGTGGCGCATCGCCGCGCATCGGCTCGGCGAGCGGCGTGGCCGGGAATTCGGCCGCCCTCGCGCCGTCGACAAACGTCAAGGTCAGTTTTGCGCCCGCAATGCCGGGCGCGCCCGCGCCGTGGATCGGCACAGTCAGGCGCGCGATATGACCGGATTGAGAAAGTTCCACCTTCGGCCGGCCGGGCGAACCTTTGGCCAGGCCTTCGACAAACAGGTCGGGCGTCTGAAAAGCGGCACCGGTCGCGCGCAGCCGAACGACCAGGGAAGCGTCCCGGCCTCTGCCGGCGGCAGCGGCCGATATCAGCCCGATCCCGGCGGCGCCGAGGCTTTGCGGGACCCGAGCGCTAGCCGCGGCGATCAACGCTGCCTGGGGCGCCGGCGTCGCCGCGCCCGCGGGCAGGCTCAGCTCCAATTTTGCCGAATACGGCACACAGATATTGGCGCAGGCGGCATAATCGACCGCGGCGTGCAACACCACCGGGCGCCCCGGCTGCGCCAGGGTCAGCGCGATCGGCAGGACGACATGGTTCTCGTACCCTGCGGTCTCGAACCCTTGCACAGACCAGCGCCGCGGCGCGGGCCAAGCGGTCTCGGCGTGCGCCAAATTGTCCGAGCCCGCCCAGTCGATGCTGGGCGGTATGCCCGCATCCCCGGGCGAGCGCCAATAGGAGTGCCAGCCGGGCGCAAGCCTGATTTCGAGCCCGGCCTCGATCGCCGACGCCGACCCGGTCGCCTCGGCCGCGGTGATCAGCCGCGCGGCGGCGTGATTATCGCCGACCCAGCCCGTCGCCGCGGCATAGGCGCCCGCCGGCCAGGCGAGCGCCAGCACCGCGGAGACCCAGGCGCTCGTGCACCGCCCCGGCTTGCGGCCGCGGTCCGCCGTGCTCGCGATCATCGATCGGAGCGATCCGGTGGCCTTCAGCGCCGCCACTGCTGGTTGGGGTGCTCGCCTCCACCCATCATCCCGCCACAGCCGCTCATCATCCGGCCCATCCAGCCGCCCCAGGAGGCGTCCGTCTGCGCGCGAACGTAGATCGCCGGCAACGCAACCAGGGTGATGGCAACGGCAAAAGCGGAAAGAGCGCGTCTTGTGGTTGAACTCATCATGCCAGCCTCCGTTTCTGCCCCGGAATGGGGAAGATACGCTGAATTACGACGCCATCATGAACACCTTCGGCTCCGCGGCGTCGCGCGTGATCTCATAGATCGCAATTGGCTCCGGGTGCGGCCCCGGCATTCCCGGCAAACCCATCGGCATGCCCGGGATCGAGATGCCGATGATCTTCGGGCGCTCGGCCAAAAGCTTGCGGATCGCGTCGATCGGCACATGGCCGATCACGACATAACCCTCGATCACCGAGATATGGCAGCCATCGAGCGGCTCCGGCACACCCTTGTCGCGGGCCATCGTGACCAGATCGTTGGTCGGCACGACATCGACGGCAAAGCCGTTCCGCCGCAGATAGTCGGCATAGCCCTCGCAGCAGCCGCATTGCGGGTTTTTGTAGAGCGTGACCCGCATCGGCGCGGCAACCGTCAGCAGCGGGACAAAGGCGGTCGCGGCGCCCGCAGCGAGGACGAGGCGGCGGCTGATCATCGTCATTTCGCAAACTCCGTTCACGTCGGTGGATCCAATTTGGCCAGGGTCAACCGGTAGGACCGCAGGTGCACTGCCGGTCCCGCCCGGGAGCTCGGGGCCTCTTTCGGCATCGCGAACGGAGGATCCGGCCGACATCCGGTGCATGCACAGCCCAAGCGCGCACATCGCAAGGCACGGCGCCACGCTTATCAGGATCGGAGCGACTCCAAGGGCGCTGAGCCAGCTCCACCCCGACACCAACCCGGCGGCAACGACGGCGATGCCGCCGATCAATAGCAGTCGGACGCGATCCCTGTGCATTGTCCGACTCTGGGGAGTGGGCGATGAATCGCGGATCATGGGCTTGCCTTCTCGTCGTTCGAAATCAGGCCGAAATGTTCGCGGATCAGCTCGATTGTCGCCAGGCGGTCCCACTCGGCAGGCCCAAGCTTGCGGGCGATCTCGCGCCCATCGCGATCGATCAGCAATGTCGTCGGGACGCCGGCCACATCTAGATCCCTCGACGCCTTGCCGGAGGGGTCGAGATAGATGCCAAGGGCTGTCAAACCGACCTCTTGGTAAAACCGTCTTACGACTGGCGCACCCTGGCGGTCGATCGATAGCGGCAAAACCACCAGTCGAGACTTGTCGAAATAGGCCTGGAGTCGATCCAGGGCAGGCATTTCTTTGCGGCAAGGAAGGCACCACGTCGCCCATATGTTGAGAACGACGGGCCGGCCGCGGAAATCGCCGAGCGACAAAGGATGGCCGCCCCGGTCCGCGAAGCGAAGCTCGGGCAAGCTGCGCGGCTGCGTCAGAAACGACAGCTTGAACATGTCGGACGGCGACGATCCCCTGGCTCGGAGATCCTGAGCGGCTTCGACTGGCTGCCGATCGGGGGTCACGAACTCCGTCCCGAAGAAATAGGCAAGAAATGCCGCGAGCGCGAAGAGCAACCCTGCTGCGCCGACGACGGCGAGCCTGGTCAGGCGACGATTTGAGACTGGCGCCCCGGCTTCGCGCATGGCTCAGCGTGAACCTCGATCGGGGCCGCCGCGATCCGCGCGCAGCCGGGCAATCAGCGGCATTATCTCCTTATCGAGGGTCTCAAGCGTGATCGGGCCGACTTGCTTGAAGGCGATGCGGCCTCGCCGATCGATGACGTACGTCTCCGGAACGCCGTAAACGCCCCAGTCGATCGCAACGCGCCCGTCGACGTCAGCACCGGTCCGAGTGTAGGGATCGCCCATCGCGTCGAGCCAGCGTGCCGTATCGTCCGGTTTGTTCTTGTAGTCGAGACCGTGAATAGGAACCGCTCGTGCGGCTTTCAGGCGCATCAGCAATGGATGCTCCTCACGGCAGGCGACACACCATGAGGCGAAGACGTTTACGAGCGACACCCCGCCCTTTAGGTCGCGATCCGACAGGCCGAGCGACCGCTCCTTGACCGGCGGCAGACTAAACTGCGGCACCGGCTTGCCGATCAGTGCCGACGGGACGACACGCGGATCGCGGCCGAGGCCGAAGAAGAAGATCAGTAACAGCCCGGCAACGAGGACCACCGGCAAGAAAAACCACAGCCGAAAAGGCGGCGGACGCTCGACGGCCTCGACCTGCATCAGTCCTCCTCTTCCCACGCCAAAAACCGCTGATTCCTCTGATCCCCATTCAACCGTTGCCGCCGCACCCGTCCGATAAATTCCACACCTCGGTGACCTGGGGGCCGGTGAAGTAATGATCGAGGATCAGCAGCTTGGCGAGCCCGCCATAGGCATGCCAGCGCCAGCATTTGCAGCAGCACGGCCCCTTTTCTGCGGAATGCTCCATCGCGTAGTCGTAGGCCGCCTGCTGCACCGGGGTGAGTTTCGCGTCATAGGCTACCAGCATCTTCTTTGCGAGCCTCGGGTCGATGTCGTATGGATCTGGTGGTATCTCGCGAATACTCGCGTATTTCTTTAGTCCATTAACCTGCTCGATGTAGCGCTGCAGCACCATCGGGCTGCAGCAGGAGCCTTGCAAGCGCGCGCCGATCGGCATCGACGCGATCGAATCCATGAAGGATTGCGAGCACGGGGAATTGCCGTGGGTGCTCAGATAGTCGAAGCGGGTCTGGAGGGTGTTGCCGGCTCCCTGATCCCTCGCGGCCGCCCCCGCCCACGACGACCCCGAGGCAATCACCGCCAAGATCGCGAGCGCCGCTACAAACCCTCGTTTCATCACACGTTCTCCCCTTCGGGTCGGCTCAGCGCATCATTTCGGGCATCATCGCGGGCACTCCCTCGCGGACGAGCCCGTTCAGGATGACCGCCACTATCGCGGGATCAAGAAGCTGGAGGCGCGCCATAGTCATCACGCGACTCGGATGACGGTCATCATTCCGGCCATCTGGTGGTCCATGATGTGGCAGTGCAGCAGCCAGTTGCCGGGGTTGTCGGCGACAAAGGCGATTTCCATTGTCTGGTACGGCTCGACCAGCACGGTGTCACCCCAGACCGCACCGACATCTGCCGTACCGTTGCGGCTCAGCACCCGAAAGCTGTGGCCGTGGAGGTGCATCGGGTGCCACCAGGCGGTTTTGTTCCTCAGTTCAAGCACGCAGCTCGTGCCGCGGCGCAAAATCAGCATCGGCGTCATATCGGCCGAGCCGTCCCCGGTCATCGATTTGCCGTTGATCGCCCATTCGGCGCCGCCTCCCATCATCCCGCCCATCATCGCCATACCGCCCATCATCCCGCCTTGGAGCCGGACGACATGGCGCCTGGCCGTGGCGAGATCGGGCTGGGGCAGCGGGTTCGACGGCAGGCGGATCGGTGCGTCGAGAGGGTGTTCGCGCAATGCCCGGTCGGCGTCGTAAGCCAGCTCGACCAGCGTGTAGCCGAGCCGGGCACCGTAAAAATCGTCGGTTACCGCATACCGGCTGCCGGGCGCGCCGTTCATGTCAAGGATCAAATCGGCGCGCATCGCCGGACCGAGCAGCAACCGGCCCTTGGGTTCGTGCGGATCGCAGGGCTGGCCGTCGAGCGCGATGACCGCTGGCCGATGTCCTTCGAAGGCGAGCGCCATGATCCGTGCGGTCGCGGCGTTGACGATGCGCAGGCGGATGCGCTCGCCGGCCCGCACCGATACAGCGTCGGGTACCCGGCCGTTGATCGTCACTGTATTGCCGACGCGGCCCGACATCGCGGCCTCCATGCTGTTGCCAAAGCCCGGCGCGATCTGCGCCTCGCTGCTCAGGCGCCAGTCCTGGATCACCCAAACGAGCTCGCGATCGACGTGGAGCGGTTCCGGCTCCTCGACGAGCAGCGCTCCGGCGAGGCCGCGGCCCATCTCTTCGAGGCTGTTGTCGTGCGGGTGGTAAAGGAACGTGCCGGCGTCGGGCGGGGTGAATTGGTAGAGAAAGCTGCCCCCGGGCTTGATCGGCGGTTGGGTCAGGCCAGGCACCCCGTCCATCGCGTTGGGCAGCCGAATGCCGTGCCAATGCACCGTTGTTTCCGCGTCGAGCCGATTTTCGGCACGGGCTTGGAAAGGGCGAGCCTGCGGGATGCGCAAAACGGGCCCCGGCACCGTGCCGTCATAGGCCAAGACCGAGGTAGCAGGATAGCTGCCGCCGACCAGCGCCAGTCGCGTGGGTGCGGCGACAAGACGCCGTTCGGTGGCTGACCCTTCAGCCGCGAAGGCGCGCCCTGCTCCAGTCGGCAGCGCTGCGACACCGGCGAAGGCGCCGCCGAATTTCAGGAATTGCCGGCGGCCGATCGCCGGCGACGAATGTGTTGCCATCAACTCCGTCCGTGGATAGCGGCAAAAGCGCTTCGCCCCGACCCGCTCTAGCGGAGGCCGGGCTAACCGAGGACGATGGGTCTAGGCGGGTACGGGTCGGGCATCGGCGCAGCGCCGATTATTTCCGGAGCGGTATCCAGCGAGTAGGCAAGCGTTGAGAAGGCCGGCAGATATGGCGCGTGCCGCACTGGCAAGCCGATCGCGACGCCGGCGCAGGCGAGCGCGCCGCACGCCATCTTGCCGAGATCGCTGCCGGCCGGAGCCTTGTCCGGGCAATTCCGACAAGGCGTCTCCGGCGGCCCTGCCATCGCCGAGACGGAATTGGGGAGCGCCGTCGCCAGCACGAAGGCGGCGGCGACGAACAGAAGCGCCAAATGTCTGAAGATGGACCCGCTCACGCTTCTAAAGATAGCGCTCGCCCTTCCTGCGGCAAGATCCCGGTCCGCGACGGCATCCGTGGCAGCTGCGACCGAGCCCGGCCTCGATTGCCGACGCCGACCCCGTCGCCTCGGCGGCGGTGATCAGCCGGGCGGCGGCGTGGCTGTCGCCGATCCATCCCGTCGCCGCAGCAAAGCCGCCTGCCGGCCAGCCAAACACCAACCCGATCGCCAGAACCGCTGTCAGCGATCCGCTGGTCAACCACAATCGCAGCAACTGTGCGATCTCCCACACGATCCGCGGAGCAATGACACCCAATCATGGCCCGAGCAAGGACAGCTTCACCAGCATCGCGTAGTCGATGTGTGCGCCGAAGGCTTCCTCGACCGCTTAGCCGTCTTGTGCTCGCCGGTCGCCTTCGGCCGGACAATGACGCTTTAGGTCTTGGCAATCGAGTTGGTTGCGATCCTTGCGCGCTGCGGAGCTCGCCAAGCTCGCACCAGTGCCCTTAAACCCATTATTTACGGTCGATATTGGATCCTTGTCGACAGGCGTTTTTTCGGACACTTATCGGACAGCGAAACGCCCGACGCTGGCTGATTTAGTTTATGGGTATGGTTGCGGGGGTAGGATTTGAACCTACGACCTTCAGGTTATGAGCCTGACGAGCTACCGGGCTGCTCCACCCCGCGGCGGTGGCGTGTTGGCGGCATCTTGGGGCCCGCGGCGCAAGTCCGGGGCGTGGTTCGGGCCGGCGCGGCGCCGGGGCGGGTTGGCGGCCGGGTGTTGGGGGGGTTGGCGAGCCTGGCGGCGACCTGCTCTTCCGCCGCTTGAGCGGCAGTACCATCGGCGCTGAGGGTTTTCACGGCCGAGTTCGGGATGGGATCGGGTGTTTGGCCCCTCGCTGTGGCCACCAGGCTGGCCAAGCCCCCCTAGGATTACAGCCCTGACATTACAGCCCCGGCATTATCTCGCCCCCGCGGCGGGTTTGCGCCCCGGAGGTTACGCCCCTTTGGTGTTGCGCCCCCTGGGGGGGACGGCCGGGGATGGCCGGGCGGGATTTGTGCCGGGCGGGATTTGTGAAGGTGGCGGGGAAGTGTCGGGCGGGCGGCGGCGGGCGCGCCCCGTGATGGGCGCTTGCCGCTGCACGCCGGCGGTTTTCCGGCTTTCCCCAGCTCGCGCTCGGAAAAGCGTTCGGATCGGGCGGGTTCGAGCGATTAGTACCGGTCGGCTGCGCGGATTGCTCCGCTTCCACTTCCGGCCTATCGACGTGGTGGTCTTCCACGGCTCTCGACGAGACCTGGTTTTGAGGAGGGTTTCCCGCTTAGATGCGTTCAGCGGTTATCCCGTCCGCACTTAGCTACCCGGCGTTGCGGCGGGCGCCACAACCGGTCCACCAGAGGTGCGTCCCTCCCGGTCCTCTCGTACTGGGGAGAGCGCCTCGCAAGTCTCGAACACCCACGGCAGATAGGGACCGAACTGTCTCACGACGTTCTAAACCCAGCTCACGTACCGCTTTAAATGGCGAACAGCCATACCCTTGGGACCTGCTCCAGCCCCAGGATGCGATGAGCCGACATCGAGGTGCCAAACGACGCCGTCGATATGGACTCTTGGGCGTCATCAGCCTGTTATCCCCGGCGTACCTTTTATCCGTTGAGCGATGGCCCGTCCACGTGGGACCACCGGATCACTATGGCCGACTTTCGTCTCTGCTCGAGCCGTCGCTCTCGCAGTCAGGCGGGCTTGTGCCATTGCACTCGACAGCTGATTTCCGACCAGCCTGAGCCCACCATCGCGCGCCTCCGTTACTCTTTGGGAGGCGACCGCCCCAGTCAAACTACCCACCATGCAGGGTCCCGGCCCGGGGATCGCCCAGGCGCGGTTAGATGCCAGAGACCGTGAGAGCGGTATTTCAAGGTTGCCTCCACCCCAACTGGCGCCAGGGCTTCAATGGCTCCCGCCTATCCTACACACACCATCCCTAACACCACTGCAAAGCTGTAGTAAAGGTGCACGGGGTCTTTCCGTCTGACCGCGGGGACTCCGCATCTTCACGGAGAATTCAATTTCGCTGAGCCGGTGTTGGAGACAGCGGGGAAGTCGTTACGCCATTCGTGCAGGTCGGAACTTACCCGACAAGGAATTTCGCTACCTTAGGACCGTTATAGTTACGGCCGCCGTTTACCGGGGCTTCGATTCAGAGCGTGAACCCCTCCTCTTAACCTTCCGGCACCGGGCAGGCGTCAGACCCTATACGTCGTCTTGCGACTTCGCAGAGCCCTGTGTTTTTAGTAAACAGTCGCCACCCCCTCCTCTGTGCCCCCCGCCCCTGCTTGCGCAAAGACGGGGCCCCCTTCTCCCGAAGTTACGGGGGCATTTTGCCGAGTTCCTTCAACACCGTTCTCTCAAACGCCTAGGTATGCTCTACCAGTCCACCAGTGTCGGTTTCGGGTACGGTCTATGGCGCCGGCGCTGTTTCCCGGAAGTCCTTCGCCGCCCCCCCAATCCAGTAAGGGAGAACGACTTGCGGCCTTCGTCACGCTCGGCAGGCGGAGGAATATTAACCCCCTTCCCATCGGCTGCGGCTTTCGCCCTCGCCTTAGGGGCCCGGCTAACCCTGCGCGGAATGACCTTGCGCAGGAACCCTTGGACTTTCGGCGTGAGGGGTTCTCACCCTCATTTACGCTACTCATGTCAGCATTCGCACTTCCGATGCCTCCACAAGGGCTCGCGCCCCGGCTTCACCGGCCTACGGAACGCTCCGCTACCGCGTCAGGTATCAGGAACCAGGAGTCAGGGATCAGGATGAACGCGACCAACTGGCGTGGAGACCCTGCAACATCTTGCTGATCTCAACGTAGTCGGCCATCCATCGCCGTCCCGCGACTTCTTCGATATAGCCGAGATCGACGCAGTAGCGCAGCCACAGCTGCGTCTCGTCGCTACTGCCGATCGCGACCGTCAGATACCGCCGATACTCCGCCGCAGAACAACTCTGCCGGGCGAAGCCTTCGGCCAAGTTGGCGCAGATCGATTTCGACGACCGGCGGAGCTGGTCCGCCAGCGCAAATTGCTCGATCCGTGGAAACCCCAGGCTGGTTTTATGGATTTCCAGCGATAGACGATACGCGCGCCGAAAGACTTCGAGATCTTCGACCCGCTCGATCCTCTCTCGCATCCCTAAACCTTTCCTGGCACCTGACTCCTGGTTCCTGACACCTGACACCCGCAGCTTCGGTGCGTGGCTTGAGCCCCGTTACATTTTCGGCGCCGGACAGCTGTTCGACCAGTGAGCTATTACGCTTTCTTTAAAGGATGGCTGCTTCTGAGCCAACCTCCTGGTTGTCTTGGCCGTCCCACATCCTTTCCCACTTAGCCACGACTGGGGGACCTTAGCTGGCGGTCTGGGCTGTTCCCCTCTCGACGACGGACCTTAGCACCCGCCGTCTGGCTGCCGCTCTGCGCTCGCCGGTATTCGTAGTTTGGTTAGGTTTGGTAAGGCTCGCGCCCCCCTAGCCCATCCAGTGCTCTACCCCCGGCGCCGACCAAGCGACGCTCTACCTCAATAGATTTCGCGGAGAACCAGCTATTTCCGGGTTTGATTGGCCTTTCACCCCTAGCCACAAGTCATCCCCTACTTTTGCAACAGTAGTGGGTTCGGTCCTCCAGTGCGTGTTACCGCACCTTCAACCTGCCCATGGCTAGATCACCCGGTTTCGGGTCTGATCCCGGCAACTGGAGCGCCCTATTCAGACTCGCTTTCGCTGCGCCTACGCCTAACGGCTTAAGCTTGCTGCCAAGACCAACTCGCTGACCCATTATACAAAAGGTACGCCGTCAGTGCAGGAGCCAGGCGTCAGGATTCAGGTGTCAGGAAGGTTTCTTCCTGATCCCTGACTCCTGATTACTGACCCCTGAACCTCCGACTGCTTGTAGGCATCCGGTTTCAGGAACTGTTTCACTCCCCTCGTCGGGGTGCTTTTCACCTTTCCCTCACGGTACTGGTACACTATCGGTCACTGAGGAGTACTTAGGCTTGGAGGGTGGTCCCCCCATGTTCAGACAGGATTGCTCGTGTCCCGCCCTACTCGAGGACTGTCGATCCGGTTTCCCGTACGGGGCTGTCACCCGCTACGGCCCGCCTTTCCAGACGCTTCCGGTACCAAAATCAACAGCCGCTGGCCTGGTCCGCTTTCGCTCGCCACTACTCGCGGAGTCTCGGTTGATGTCCGTTCCTCCGGCTACTGAGATGTTTCAGTTCGCCGGGTTCGCCTCCCGAACCTATGAATTCAGCGCGGGATACCCGTTGCCGGGTGGGTTGCCCCATTCGGAGATCCCGGGATCAACGATCGCTCGCATCTCCCCCGGGCTTTTCGCAGCGTGCCGCGTCCTTCATCGCCTCTCAGTGCCAAGGCATCCACCAGATGCCCTTCATTCGCGCTCGATCACAAGGGACGCCCGCCCCGCGGATCATCCAAGGATCACCCGCACGGCCAGCCGCCCCCCGGAAAACCGCCGCGCACAGGGGCAAGCCCCACCCTCTCTCGACAGAGGGGCAACCCCGCCCGCGGCCGCTCGCATGAAGACACTTCTTCGGACGGCGCCTCGCACCGGTTCGCACCCCACAGGACAACAGCCCCACAGGGCAGCAAGCCAGTGCCGCGGCCCGTCCGCCTCGGTCACATTCACAAATCCGCTTTACCCTTCAATCAACGCCAGCCCCGGAACCTCGGCCGGACTAGCCGCAGAACCTGCGGCGCGGGACATGCCCGCCCGGCCGCCCCGGAACCGGAACCAAACCTGGTCTTCTCCGAGCATCGCTTTCAGCAACCGGATTGCCGCGATCACAGCCCGCATCGCGGTCCGTTGTGCGGTGATCTGCGCCATCCGATCGCTGGCGTCGGCGCGAGTGGAGGTGAACGGAATCGAACCGATGACCTCCTGCTTGCAAAGCAGGCGCTCTCCCAACTGAGCTACACCCCCGCTTCAGGCACCAGGGGTCAGGAGCCAGGAAAAAACTTCCCTGACCCCTGACGCCTGATCCCTGGATGGTGGGCCAGGGAGGATTTGAACCTCCGACCTCACGCTTATCAAGCGCGCGCTCTAACCAGCTGAGCTACTAGCCCCAAGGCGGCCCGCAACGGCAGCCCCTAGGGCCACGCCCCAGCGACGCTCGGGAGAAGGGATGCGCAGACGGCGGCGTCGTGCCAGAGATCAGGCATCGGGGATCAGGCATCAGAACCCGAGCTCCGCCGATCTCCGGCGTTGTGGTATGCAGAAGAAAGATCATCTCAGACACCATTTCTGATCCCTGATACCTGATCCCTGTCTTCTGGCATCCAGAAAGGAGGTGATCCAGCCGCAGGTTCCCCTACGGCTACCTTGTTACGACTTCACCCCAGTCGCTGACCTTACCGTGGTCGGCTACCTCCTCTTGCGAGGTTGGTCCGCCGCCTTAAGGTAAAGCCAACTCCCATGGTGTGACGGGCGGTGTGTACAAGGCCCGGGAACGTATTCACCGCGGCGTGCTGATCCGCGATTACTAGCGATTCCGACTTCATGCTCTCGAGTTGCAGAGAACAATCCGAACTGAGACGGCTTTTTGAGATTGGCGCGAGGTCGCCCCCTTGCCGCCCTCTGTCACCGCCATTGTAGCACGTGTGTAGCCCAGCCCATAAGGGCCATGAGGACTTGACGTCATCCCCGCCTTCCTCCGGCTTGTCACCGGCAGTTTCTCCAGAGTGCCCGGCTTAACCCGATGGCAACTGAAGATGAGGGTTGCGCTCGTTGCGGGACTTAACCCAACATCTCACGACACGAGCTGACGACAGCCATGCAGCACCTGTGTCCCCGCCGGCCGAACCGAAGAACCCGATCTCTCGGGCCCATACGAGGCATGTCAAGGGCTGGTAAGGTTCTTCGCGTTGCGTCGAATTAAACCACATGCTCCACCGCTTGTGCGGGCCCCCGTCAATTCCTTTGAGTTTTAACCTTGCGGCCGTACTCCCCAGGCGGTGTGCTTACAGCGTTAGCGGCGACACCGAAGAGCTAGGCTCCCCAACGTCTAGCACACATCGTTTACAGCGTGGACTACCAGGGTATCTAATCCTGTTTGCTCCCCACGCTTTCGCGCCTCAGCGTCAGTATCGGTCCAGAGCGCCGCCTTCGCCACCGGTGTTCTTCCCAATATCTACGAATTTCACCTCTACACTGGGAATTCCACGCTCCTCTCCCGAACTCCAGCAATGTAGTCCCAAGCGCAATTCCCAGGTTGAGCCCGGGGCTTTCACGCCTGACTTACATCGCCGCCTACGCGCCCTTTACGCCCAGTAAATCCGAACAACGCTCGCCCCCTTCGTATTACCGCGGCTGCTGGCACGAAGTTAGCCGGGGCTTCTTCTCCTGCTACCGTCATCATCCTCGCAGGCGAAAGAGCTTTACAACCCGAAGGCCTTCATCACTCACGCGGCATTGCTGGATCAGGCTTGCGCCCATTGTCCAATATTCCCCACTGCTGCCTCCCGTAGGAGTCTGGGCCGTGTCTCAGTCCCAGTGTGGCTGATCATCCTCTCAGACCAGCTACGGATCAAAGCCTTGGTAGGCCGTTACCCCACCAACTAGCTAATCCGACGCGGGCCCCTCCTGCGGCGATAAATCTTTCCCCGGTTTCCCCCTTTCGAGGTCCGCCGGGCGTATGCGGTATTAGCCGAAGTTTCCCTCGGTTATCCCCCACAACAGGGCAGGTTCCCACGCGCTACTCACCCGTGCGCCACTCCCTTGAAACCGAAGCCCCAAGAGCGTTCGACTTGCATGTGTTAGGCATGCCGCCAGCGTTCGTTCTGAGCCAGGATCAAACTCTCAAGTTTATCCCAGGCCCCTCCGTCTTGACCCGCACCCCCCTGAAGCTTCACACCCCAAAGAGGCACCGACCCGAGCGGACGGACCCATATCAGGGCCTCCAAAACGCTCGCAAATGCGCCAGCGTCCGGCAACCCGCGCCGCCGCCCGCGCATCCCTTCCCTTCCCTACAATCTCAATCAACAATCCCCCAGGCCTTCCGACCACAACCGGCCAGCCGACCACAGCGGGGCCGCGCTTATACCTCCGCCCCATACCCCCGTCAACTCCCCTTTGCCCGATCAATGATCACCAAGACCAAGGACCACCAAACCCCGAAAGACCCGGTCCCTCACCGACCGGAAACGCCGCACCCAACTCAGACCCGCTCGGCGCCGTAATAGAGGGTGACGGTGTGCTTGGCTTCAGCGAAAAACAGCCAGCGTTCGACGACGAGCCCCAGCGCGGCGCTGACAACGCCGATCCCGGCGGCGACCGCGGCGGGAGCGCGCCCGAGGGACACCGCGAACAAACTCGCC
The DNA here is from genome assembly GCA_963733945.1 of uncultured Alphaproteobacteria bacterium. Taxonomy (GTDB): domain Bacteria; phylum Pseudomonadota; class Alphaproteobacteria; order ATCC43930; family CGMCC-115725; genus AP-15. The sequence continues at coordinate 55,603 of CAVTFD010000025.1, forward strand.
AGAGCCGGCAGCGCAAAGCCAGCAAGCCGGACGATCCGGCGCAGCCGCGCGGCATGTTTGCGTGCGATACGAAACCCCATCTCTTTCAAAAGGTAATTCTCTTCGGTATGCGGCGCCTCGAACAGGCGAACGCGGCCACGGCTGCCGAGGGTCGTGGCGCTCGCGACCGTGCTGCGCGCTGGGCTCGTATCGATAAAGCGCCAATATCCTTCTTTGATCCACCAGGCGATGATCACAACGGTCAGGGTCGAGACCGCGAGAGCGGCGGCGCGCGCAGCCCACAGCCTAACGAGAAAGTCGAGCACCAGGCATCCGCCCATCAGACCGAGCGCCAGATAACATGGCACGACCCACCCATTGTGCCATTGGTGGATTGGCTTTAGGGATGCGTAGATCATCCCAGTGCAATAAATCGTCGCCGCGGCGAGCGCCGCCGCTAGGATGCCGCAGAGGCCGACGAACCCTCGGGTCGCGCCGAAAAACACCCAACCAATGCCGAAAACCGAAAGCGGCACAAAGGTCAGCACGGCAAACACCCCCTCCCGCGACAGCCAGGACGAACGCCATTGCGAGAAGGCGCGAAAGGCGCGCTCCGGCCGCCCGAGGTGAAATACCGAGCTGACCAGCCCGGCGACGGCGAGCCCCACTCCGACCGCGAGCCCGGCAAATGCGAAACCGGCGCTCGCCGGCAGCAATCCCAGCGGCGCGCCGAGCCCGAGCAGCAGCAACAGCGCAAAGCCGGTGCCCGACGACGTCGTAAACAGGACAATCGATAACGCCGGATGCATCTTCGTCTCGCGCGAATGCCGCCGTCAGCGCGACAGCAGCCGATCAACCCAGCGCAGCAGCTTGTCGGCGGCAGAAACCGCAGCCGGCGACAGCGCAGCGACGGTTTCGGGCGACGACGAGCACGGCGCCATTCGCCCGGGTCGCGGCGGCAGGTACTTGTTGACCGGCCGGTAGCCGAGCTCCGGCATCAGATCGGCGCCGCGCCGCGCCGCCACCATCTCTGAAACCGCCGAATCAGGATCGCCGAGATCGCCGAAATGCCGGGCATTGACCGGGCACACCATGACGCAGGCCGGCTGGCGATCCTCGTCCGGCAGGTTCTCGTTGTAGATGCGGTCGATACATAAGGTGCATTTCTTCATGACCCCTTCGTCGGCATCGAATTCGCGGGCGCCATAGGGACACGCCCAGGAGCACAGCTTGCAGCCGATGCAGATCAATTCGTCGACCAGCACGATCCCATCCTCGGCGCGCTTGTAGGAGGCGCCGGTCGGACACACCGTGACACAGGCGGGCTCCTCGCAATGGAGGCAGGATCGCGGGAAATAAACTGTCCGCGCGCCGTCGCCGTCGCCTTCTTCGAAGGAATGGATGCGGTTGAACCATACCCCCCAGGCATTCTCGCCATAGGGTTCGAAATCGGGGAGCGGCCCCATATGCCCGCCGCTGTTCCATTCCTTGCACGCGGTGGCGCAGGCATGGCAGCCGACGCAGATATCGAGGTCGATGACGAGGCCCAGCTTTTTCTGGCCCGGCTGCGGCGCCGGCAACGAGGTCACACCCCGCCCCCGTCCCCGCCATAACGTAGAATCTGCGGCAGCTGCGGTAGCGACCGTGGATGCGCCAGCGGCGAAAACGAAGGCTCGCTCGTCCCGGCTTCGATCGGCGGTGCGCGCTCGATCCGCACCCTCAGATCGTACCACGCCGCCTGGCCGGTGATCGGATCGGCATTCGCATAGCGATAGCCGCCATCCGACGGCAGCAGTTCCGAGATCAGATGGTTCAACAGAAACCCCTTGCGGAACTCCGGGCCATTGGGATCGAGGTTCCACGCGCCGGCGCGTTTGCCGATCGCGTTCCAGGTCCACACCGTATCCGGGTTGACGCCGTCCATCAGGCGGGTCGGCACGCGGATCCGGCCGTGATGGCTGGAGACCCAGACCCAGTCGTCCTCGTCGAGGCCGAGCGCGCGTCCTGCCGCCCGATTCACGAACAGCCGGTTATTGCCGATGATCTGCCGCAGCCAGGCGTTCTGCGAATGCCAGGAATGGTACATGTGCATCGGCCGCTGAGTGAGCGCATGCAACGGGAAGTGGTCGCGGTCGACCCGCGCCTCCTCGAACGGCATGTACCAGAACGGCAGCGGATCGAAATAGGTCGCGATCCGTTCCCGGTGGGTCTCGGGGGGCTGCATCCGCCCATGGCCACGAGCGGCCAAGCGAAAGCGCTGGAGCGGTTCGACGTAGAGCTGCAGCACGATCGGGGCGGCAGTTTCGATGAAGCCCATCGCCACCGCGGTTTCGAGATAGGCCTTGTTGGCGTGCTTGAAATAGAGCTGGTCGGCGGGCAGGCGGTGCTTCCAAAAGCAGCCATTGGCGACATAGCGCTCGAGCTGGTGCGGGTTCGGCGCGCCCCGACCCGCCTGGTCGCCTTGCGCGCCGCGCCAGCCGCCCAACGAGCCGACCCCGGGCCGGCGCTCGTGATTGACGATATAGTCCGAATAACCGCCGGGATAGCGCGCTTGCCCTTCAGGTGTGACAAAGCCGGGCAGCCCGAGCCGCTCGCCCAGTTCGATCAGCACGTCCTGGAACGGGCGGACGTCGCGGTCTGGGGTTAGCACCGGCTGGCGGATCGCATCGCCCGGGCCATCGACCCCGCCGATCGGGCGGTCGAGCAAGGATATGCAGTCCCAGCGTTCGAGATAGGTCGTGTCGGGCAGCACCAAATCGGCATAAGCGACGGTCTCGGAATAATATGCATCGGCATAAATGATCCGGGGAATGCGGTAGGCGCCGGTCACCGGGTCCTTGTCGATCAGCATGCGCATCGTCTCGGCGGTGTTCATCGCCGAGTTCCAGGCGGCGTTGGCCATGTACATGAAGAGCGTGTCGATCGGGTACGGATCGCCTTTCGATGCATTGGCGATGACCATATGCATCATGCCGTGGGCGGCGATCGGCGCGTCCCACGAAAACGCCTTGTCGATGCGCGCGGGCCGGCCTTCGCCATCGACGATCAGATCCTCGGGCGACATCGGGTAGCCGAGCGGGATCCCCGGCAGCGACTGCCCGGGAGCGAGTTGATCGGGTTTGCCGGCGGGCTTTGGTCCGGGCGGGCACGGCTTTGGGTGCGGCGACTTGTAGCGCCACCCGCCCGGCACATCGATCGTGCCGATCAGCATCTGCAGGAGGTGCAACGCGCGGCAGGTCTGAAACCCGTTCGAATGCGCCGAGATGCCGCGCATCGCGTGGAGCGAGACAGGACGGCCGCGCATCGAATCGTGCCGCCTTCCGGCCCAATCGGTCCAGGCCACGGGAAGCTCGATCTCCTCCTCGAACGCAGCCTGGGCGATCTCGGCAGCGAGCCGCCTGATCGTCGCGGCCGGGACGCCGCAGGTCTCCGCCACCGCTTCGGGCGCATAGCGCGAATCGAGATAGCGTTCCGCCACCAGCTGAAACACCGGAACCGCGCGCCGGCCATCGGGCAGCGCAGCTTCGCCGACCAGGCGCGCCTCGGTCCCCGCCGCCATCGCGCTCGCCGGCGACCCTGACCCTTCGAGCACCAGCGGCTCGCCAGCCTCGTTGCGCGCGAAAAGACCGTCATCCGCCGCACCCGGCGCCTGGATCACCAGCCAAGCAGCGTTGGTGTAGCGCACCAAATAATCGGGATCGATCCGATCGGCTTCGAGCAGCTCATGGATCAGACGATAGGACAAAGAGCCCGTCGGTGCCCGGTCTGATCCCGACCCATTCGTCGGCAATCGCCGAATAGCCGGTGCGCACCGGGTTGACCGAAACGAATTTGGCGCCGCGCCGGCGCAGTCCGGAGAGCGCGATCTTGATCGGGTTCGAATCATGGTCCTCGGCGACGCCGAACATCATGAAAAAACGGGTGTGCTCCCAGTCCGGCTCGCCGAACTCCCAAAAACTGCCGCCGAGCGTGTACATCCCGGCCGCCGCCATGTTGACCGAGCAGAACCCGCCATGCGCCGCGAAATTCGGCGTCCCGAATTGGGCCGCCCAATACCCGGTCAGCGCCTGGCTCTGATCGCGGCCGGTGAAGAAGGCGAGCTTTTTCGGGTCGGTGGCGCGGATCGCCGACAGCCACTCGACCGCGGTCGCGATCGCCTCGTCCCATTCGATCTCGCGGAACACGCCGGAGCCGCGCTCGCCGACCCGCTTCAACGGCTTGCGTAGTTTCGCCGGCGACTGCTGCTGCATGATCCCCGAAGCGCCCTTGCCGCAAATCACCCCACGGTTGACCGGATGATCGCGGTTGCCTTCGATGTAGCGGATGCCGCCATCCTTCAGATGGACTTTGATCCCGCAGCGGCAGGCGCACATATAACAGGTCGTGTATTTGACCTCGTCGGATACTTTGGGCGAGGTGTCGACGATTTCATGCGGCGCGAAGTAGTCGCGGACGCGCTCGGCCAGGGTCATCCTGCCCTTGGGGTCCGATGAGCCGGACAGCGTCTGCTGCTTCGTCCTCACGCCCTCGTCCTTTTTGTCCGACGCCGCCCGTGGCCGCGCCGGTGACGGCCAAAACCTGCGGCGTCGTTCCGTCGCGAGACGGCGCCAGGGCAACACAACACGGATTATAACCGATTGCAACACCACCGCGCGCAGCCGGAAAAGGCTGCCGGCGTGGCTGTCACCGGGAGCGATCGCCGCCCAATCCCCCGACGATGCCAGGCTCGACGACCGCCTGGCCGGAAACCTGCTGGGAATTGATCGCGTGATGGGAGACGCCGGATCGCCGGCTCACCTCAAAGCCGATCGGCGGCGCGCGCTCCCCGATCGTCAACAGATCGAGCAGCGCCGAATCACCGGTCAGCGCTTCCGAGCCCTGGCCGCCGAGCCACCGTAACGCGATCATCCTCCACAGCGAGCGCATCGACCGACCCCCCTTGGTGATGGCGCGGCGCTGATGGACCCGGAAGCGGGCCGGAATATGGCAGCAGCGCCGATTGTGCTATGACCGTCGGCGATGGCGCTGTTATTCCGCTCCACCGTCGATTCGGCCGCGCGCTGGAGCGGCCAGCTCGGCCGGCTGATGCCGGAGCTGGAGATCCGCATCTGGCCTGATATCGGCGATCCGGCAGAGATCGATTACGCGCTCGTCTGGCGGCCCGAGGCCGGCCTTCTGGCCGCGCTGCCGAACCTCAAATTGATCCTGTCCTTGGGCGCCGGGATCGACCACATCCTATGCGACCCCCATCTGCCCGCCGGCGTGCCGATCACCCGCCTCGTCGACCCTTATCTGACCGACGCGATGAGCGAATACGTCGTCTTGCAGGTGCTGCGGCTGCACCGCCACGATCTCGACTACCGCGCCCAGCAGCAGGCCGGGATCTGGCGGGAACTCGCGCAGAAAAACGCCGGGGAAAGGCCGGTCGGCATTCTCGGCTTTGGCGAGATCGGACAGGATGCCGGCCGCAAGCTCGCCGCGCTGGGTTTTCCGGTTTCCGGCTGGAGCCGGCATGAAAGAACAGTCGCCGGCTTTGCGACATTCGCCGGCCCGGCCGGTCTGCCGCAGCTCCTCGCCCAGACGGAAATCCTTGTCTGCCTGTTGCCGCTGACCGAGGAGACGCAAGGCATCCTCAACGCCCGCACCTTCGCGGCGCTGCCCCGAGGGGCTGGCTTGGTCAATGCCGGCCGCGGCGCCCACCTCGTCGAGGAGGATCTGATCCCGGCGCTCGATTCGGGCCAGCTTTCGGCCGCGGCCCTCGACGTCTTCCGCGAAGAACCGCTGCCGCCGGGTCACCCGTTTTGGCAACATCCGCGCATCCTGGTGACCCCGCACATCGCCGGCATCACCAATCCGCAGACCGCCGCCCCGATCATCCTCGACAACATCCGCCGCTTCGAACAAGGCCGCCCGCTCCTCAACCAAGTCGATCCCGCGCAGGGGTATTGAACGGTTGCGCAATGCCGCGGGCGACGCCAAGTTCTCCTTATCTAGTGGTACGAATTTGACGCTTGATACCCGGTCCCGGCCATCGAGATTGCTTCGCTACCCTCGCAATGACACCGTAAGTGGCTGTCATTGCGAGGAGCACAGCGACGAAGCAATCTCGACGACCGAGTCGATGCACTCGGCGCATCACCCCCACCCCGACCCGCCCCCATCGAGGGGGCGGGAGTACAAATCTGGGCTGCTGACACAGGCCCTCCCCCTTGATGCAGGGCTGTCCGGGGAAAGCAGGCGGTGACCGCAAAGCTTGAATTGCAGCCTTGTTTTTCGTATTGGCCGGGCTTGTCCCGGCCATCCACGTCTTTTGGCGCCGGAAATGCCGGCGTGGATACCCGGCACAAGGCCGGGCAAGACGATCTCTCCAACATCGGCGAAACGCCCAGAAATTGTACCAACATTTTCCCCGGACAGCCCTGCCGTTGATGGCGGAGGGTTTGGGAGGGGGTGGGTCCGGTTCAATTTGATCGGAAACCGCTCTAATTGAATGACCAAGGAGAGCCGTTCGTTGGACGACACCGTCCCGGTTCATGTTGCCAAGACGCAGCTGTCAAAGCTTCTTGCGCGGGTCGAAGCCGGCGAGGTGATCACGATTGTCCGCGGGCGAACGCCGGTCGCCAAGTTGGTGCCGGCCATACGCAAAGGAAAGCGCGAATTCGGGGCAATGCGCGGCAAACTCAGTATCGGTCCCGAGTTTTTTGATCCCTTGCCCGATGACGAGCTGGATCGATGGGGTCGATAACGCTTGCGATTGCGCGACCGCCGCCCCGATCGTCCTCGACAACTTCCGCCGCTTCGAAGAAGGCGGGCCCTCCTCAACCAGAGCGATCCGGCGCGCGGCTATTGAAAGGCGGCGAACGGCCCCGCCACGGTTTGACGCATAACGCACTTATGGAAAATCAGGCGCGAGGAGGTGAAAGCACAACGGCGGCGAGGTCGAACAGGGAAGGGGGATAGCTCGCTCATCAATGCAGGCGCGCCAGAGAGCCCGTGCTTCCTGCTGCGCCCGGAAAGTGGCGCGACCCTCCCCATATATTGAGCACGCGGGGTTATTTCGCAAAGGTGGAAAATTATGCCGTCCGGTCGAGAAGAGGAGGAGCTTCTGCGTGTCGGCCTTCAATATTATCTCGCCGCTCGGTCGGCGGCTCTGGCCGGGTCAATGCCAGTCACCGGCAATTTGTATCACCACGCAGTTGAAATGTTGTTGAAGGCTGGCCTCTCCCGAAAGTATTCTTTGCATGATCTTCACAACATGTTTTGGCATGACTTGCCAAAAATTTGGCATACGTTTAAGAACGACTTTCCAGTCTCTTCACTCGAACAATTTGACACTACAATCACTACACTCGATAAATGGGAGGATATTCGATATCCCGAAAAGCTCTTAAAACAGGGAGCACGGATGTCCTTCGACTGGGGCGACGCCCCCCCGCCGCCACAATCGCCACAACCAGGACAATCGCCACCACCGTATAAAGTTAACGGCACAGAGATTGACAACCTCGTAATCACAATATTTGAAGTGTTGCCACGTGATCCGTCGCTTTTCACGAACGACAGCCCACATTTGCGACAAATTCTGATCCCGCATCATCCAGGGCCGGAAAAATTTTATATAGTTTTTACGTGAGTACGCCATCCCAGGACAAAGGAGTCCATCGATGCTTACTCTTATCTTTGCCCTATCTGTCGCTCCAACAGTCTGCCGCCGCCTCCGCAGTATCACCATGGCGGCCGCCGCAGGGGTCTTCCTCGCTGCACCACCGTCGGCCCGCGCGACCGCGATCGCTTATGTATTTGCGCCTGGTGCCTCAACTGTGCTGGGTGGTGACACGGAGATGATCTCCGGCTCCTTCACCTTTGACACGACAACATTCACGGAGTCGGCGGTAACTATATCCCTGGCCGGGGCAGCCCCCTACGCGGGTACGTACACTAACGGCACGTATATCACCGGCGCGTTGGACACCATCGAAGCATTCTCCCAGTTCCCCGACGCTTACGATATTTTTCATGACCGGCCTAGTGGTGTGAATTTGACGCTTGATACCGGCACCGCCGCTCACCGAGATTGCTTCGCTGCGCTCGCAATGACCTTGTAAGTGGCTGTCATTGCGAGGAGCGGAGCGACGAAGCAATCTCGTTACGATGAGCGACGGCGGGAATTATTTGTCTCGTCCTGACCACTAGATGTTGAACCAGACGCGCTGTCGGAGGTACGATGGGCACCCGGTTTTCCACCCGCACCGGAACAAGTTGATACCAATCCAACCGGGGCCGTCGTATTCGCCGCCGCCGTCCCCGAGCCCGCCAGCCTCGCCCTCCTGGGCGCCGCGCTCGGGCTGTTCATTCTCAGAGCACGGGCAAACCGACCGCGACCGCCAACCACATTCGGGATCAACCAGAAAGAGTAGGAAGCCTGGCCAGGCCGTTGACGATTGCCTGGATTGCCTCACTTTGATTTTGTGCACGGAAACGTTTTCGCGAGAGTCAGCAGAATCCCGAGTCCGAAATCTGCGGTTCCGATTGTCGGGTCGGCTTGCGCTGCATGCCGAAGCATATCGATCACCATCGCGCCTGTTAGCGTTAGGTTACCCGGTTGACAATACATAGGTTCTTCGTGACGGTATCGAATTATATAGGAATTCGAAAGAAGAAATCCGTATTGTATGCTGCCGGCAGTTAGTTCCATTTCCTCGCGAGCGGCCGGTGCTATGTCGTAGCTGCGTATGAGCGTATTTACGTCCATTCCCTTGGCGTTGGCGGGAAATGCGCCCATGCCTATGCACAATACGGACAAGGCCGTGGCTCGCCAACATCTAGTGGTTGTGCCTCGGTCTGGAATACCGGTCATACAATCGAACCCTATAAGCGACATGACGAGCAGCAATGAGGTTTCTGGCGGGGCTTTTTGGCATATCCCGTGCGTCTGTGTCCCAATAATGCACTGGTGCCGCATAGTCCTTGGCGCTCTGCGGTTCGATAGGCGGCGCGCAATGCCTCGCGGCGCTCGGCAAAAAGGTGGAGAGGATCGAGACTTGAAAATGGAGCGTATGTTCGCTGTGGCGGTTCGTGACGAGGGAGACTTGTTTCTATGGATACGCATCAGGCGCGCGAAACTTGGTGATATCTACTATGCGTTTCCAATAGGGAGATCAGAGCGGGACTGGCAACAATGGAACCCGCACGGGAGCCACCACAAGGACGGCAGACGTCACCATAAGAGCTTTGACAAAAAAATATTCCCCGCGCAGCGACAGAAGCCGGATTCTGATTTCAAAGGTTCGGAAACTTTGATTACACGGCCTATTGCTACTCACGAACCCCGCACCTTCGGTGTAATTTGCGATCCAGCCAAGTTCTCTGAAGTGATGGAGATGCCCAGCAGTATATTAAGCTCAAAGAAATACGAAACGTACATTTCAATTGATCTGGCGGAACCCCACAGTCCACCGATTCTCACGGCCCTTGGGGAGGTCGTTGCGCAGCGAGCGTTCAGCGACGCGGCCCCGTGGATTTGGGTGACCGTTACAAACAACCCCTGGCCGCAAAATGGGACAAGTTGAAGGCCCACTCTTTCCCCTTCGGTTCGGCGCGAGCAGCTTCACGTCACAGTCGAGAAATCGTACTTTTCCCCACGCCGTAGCTGCGCGCGAGTTCGGCGAGTGTCGCGCCCTGCGCCGCCAAATCGCCGGTTCTGGTGACCCCCCGCTAACCGAACCGCCGGGCGATATGGGCGTAGAGGGCGCGGAGCGCAGTGGCCTCCGCGCCTTCGGGGCGGCCGGGGCGGCTCTGCGGGTTCCACGCCATCACGTCGAGATGCGCCCAGGGGATACCGGGCTCGACGAATTCCTGCAGATAGAGTGCCGCGGTAATCGCGCCGGCGTGCGGCGATTCCGACACGTTGTTGAGATCGGCGATCTTGCTGTCGATCATCTTCCGATACGGCCGCCACAACGGCATCCGCCACATCGGGTCGGCCTCGGCTTCGGCCGCGTCGAGCAGGCCGCGCGCCAGCGCCTCGTCATTGCAGAACAGCGCCGCCAGCTCCGGGCCGAGCGCCACCCGCGCCGCCCCGGTCAAGGTCGCCATGTCGATCAGCAGCGCCGGCTTCTCGGTCGCCGCCTCGGCCAGCGCATCGCACAGGATCAGCCGGCCCTCGGCATCGGTGTTGCCGATCTCGACGGTCAGCCCCTTGCGGGTGCGGATGATGTCCATCGGGCGCATGGCATTGCCGGACACCGAATTTTCGACGCAGGGCAGCAGCACGCGCAGCCGCACCGGCAGCTTCGCGTCCATGATCGCCTGGGCGAGGCCGAGCACGATCGCCGCCCCGGCCATGTCCTTTTTCATCAGCCGCATGCCCGAGGCGGGTTTGAGGTCGAGCCCGCCGCTGTCGAAGCACACGCCCTTGCCGACCAAGGTCACCTTGGGCGCTGACGGCTCGCCCCAGACGATATCGACCAGGCGCGGCGCGCGCGTGCTGGCGCGGCCGACGGCATGGATCGTCGGATAGTTCTCGGCGAGGAGCTCGTCGCCGACGATCACCCGATGGCAAGCGCCGGCTGTCTCGGCGACCTGCACCGCCGCCGCTGCGAGTTCTTCGGGCCCGAGATCTCCGGCCGGCGTATTGACGAGATCACGAGCCAGGAACACGGCGCTGGCGAGCCGCTCGACCCGGCCGCGATCGGCGCCTTCGGGCCAGACCAATGCGGCGGCGGTGCGGCTCTTGGCGTGGTAGCGGGTAAAGGCATAGGTGCCAAGCGCCCAGCCGAGCGCGAGCTGCGTCGGATCGGCGCCGTCCGGAGCGGCTTCGAGCCGATAGCTTCCCTCCGGCAACGCCTCGGGCAGCCCGGCGAGCGCCCAAATCGCCTGGGCGGCGTCGCCCGCCTCGCCGAGGCCGACCAGCACCCAGGCGAGCCCGCCCCTTTCCCCCGGCACCAAGGCGAGCTTGCCGGCATCGGCCGAAAAGCCGATCGCCCGCAGCCAGTTGCGCTCACGCTCCGCCGCCCCTTCGAGCCAGGGCGTGAGCCGGTCCTTGGTCAAGGCGGCGATCGGGACAGCGCCGCCGGTCTCGTCGATCAGGGAAAAATTCATCGGTCATCTCGCGGTCGTATCGTTGCGCGAGAGAATGGCCCCGTCGCGGCCGAATGCAAAGAGCAGCCTGCATACCCGTGGCCTTCCCGTCGCAGCCGTACGCCGAGCACCGGGTCGACCGGTCCGTGACGAACTGCTGGCGCGCGCCACTCGCATCGACGCCCTAGCCGACCGAAATAAATCTCCCGATCCATTCGCTGCGCAGATGCTAGCGTAATCTCACTCACGGCTGGGTTGGTGACGCCTGAACCTGCGCCAAGACTTGGTCGAAGGGGTCGGTTGAGACGCGGAAATCGCCGCGGAACGGGTTGCTGAGCGCGATGATCATGATCAGCACCAAAGCTCCCGAAATCGCCATTACCGCCGACATGGCCAGGTGCATGCCGATGCTCGGAACGCCGAGTAAAGAGGCGAAAGCGACGGTCAGAGCGCCGCCCATCAAGGTCACGATCCAGACCACCGCCGGAACGGTGGTGTCGGCAGCCGCCAATCTCTCCTGTCGCGCATCCGATAGCCGCATCAATGATTGCAGCAGCATCGTCTGCCGGCTGTCGTCGGCCGCGCCGGAGGGTTTGAGACCGGCCGCGATCGCGTTCAATTTGTTCAACCAGAGCGAATTGTTGGCGACCTCTACCCCTTTGGCCTGTGCGGGCCACTCGACCCTGACCACGGTCTCGACATAGCCGAGAATGCCGTCACGCAGCAGCGACCTTTCCGGGTCGGCGAACCCGAGCGAGACATTGTAGACATCGCGAACAATGCCGGCCTCGGCATAGCTTGTGGCCTTCGCGGCGTTGTAGTGCTCCCAAACGACCATGGCGACGAAGGCCAGCAGCACCGCAAACGTGACACCTATCACCGAGAATATCGCCGCTGCGACGTCATTGTGTCGGCGGCGGAATTCGAGCGACAGGAACGGGCGGATCGCCAGCCCGAGCAAGATCGCGCCGAGCGCGGCTGCACCCACCAACAGCAGCCCGACCCCCCACAGCGGGTATTCGTAAACCATGCCGGGCTGCATCAGCATCTGCACGGTCGCCCCTCCTCGGGCCGTCAGCCTTCGCCGCCACGGTTTGGCCGCGAAATGATTGTATCGTCGGCGGCAGGTTTCACCACCGACATGCCAAGTCCCGAAATGATCGAGATATCCACCTCCGCCGGCATACTCGAAGCGCTGCGGCGCACAAACACCCCGAGATGTTATTACTTCCCGTAATTCCCGGTTCCCTGAATTTATTTCCCGGTTCGGGCAACTAAATTCCCGGTTTGCAGCCGACGGGAATTCGCTCGCAACTACTTGAATTTACGCCTCGTTTTCCCGTAAATCGAGGGCTGTGGGGGCGAAATCGATGAAATTCCCGGTTGTCTTCCCGGTTCTACGGGAATGTCGTCGGGCCGGTGCCCCCTCCCCTCGCTCGCCGCCCTCAGCGGGTGGCGCTTATGTCGTCGGCGCTGGCGCCAGGGCCACCGCGGCTTCGCTGGTCAGCAGCAGGAAGGTGAAGCTCTCCTGCAAATAAAGGCGGACCGCGGCGTCGGTATGGCTCAGATAGCCGATCGAGAAATCCTGGCCGATATGCAGGTCGAAATCCCCGCCGCGGGTGGTCAGCACAAAACCGCCGGTGATCGCCGGAGCCCAGATGATCTCGGTCTCGACCAGCCGATAGAGATGCTGAATTACGGGATAGCCGTGGTCCCTGCGCCTCGGCGACCGCGGTATAGGTCTCGGCTCCCAACACCACCGAATAAGGGCCGTTGACGCCAACGAGGCGCAGTTCGCTCAGCGCATGGGCGATCGCGTCCGGATAGTCGGCCACATCTGCCGGAAGGGTCACTACCGGGTTGCTGGCGCCCTGCGCGGATACCCTGGATGCCGCCCGCTCCATAGCCCTCGAAGATCGCGCCGTCCTCGGCAAAGGCGATCTTTTTGGCGGCGTCCTTGGTCGGCTGCCAGTCCGAATCGTTGGCGCCGCGCTCGACGTCGTCGATCATCTGGCGGTCGAGTTCGAACGGCACGCGCAATTCAACCAGCGCCTTGACATCGCGCTGGCGGGAGAGGATGCCGTCCCCCGGCGCTGAGATATTCCGCAGGTGCCCCGTGCCGACCGCCGACAGCATCGTCCCGGCCGGGCCCTGCACATCGACTACGCGCCGGCCGGCCAGGTAGCGCTTTAGGGTGCGCGAGGCCTCTTCCTCGATCTGCGCCCAGGCCGCATCGGAAATTGGCGCCAGCTCGCGGTGCAGGTTATTCATTCTGGGGGCCTCTCTTCAGCGAGCCGATGCCGAGCGAACCATCGTGCACCGGCGAGGTGGGTTGCGGGGGATCGACCGTGGAGGCCGCTGGCGGCCCGTCGACGATCACATTCTCCAGAAACGTCGCGGTCGGCGCAAAGAACAGATTGCCGGTGACGGCGCGGCTGAAATCGAGAATGCGGTCATAATTCCCGGGCGGCTTGCCGATGAACATGTTTTCGAGCATCTGCTCAATGGTCCGCGGCGAGCGGCTGTAACCGATGAAATAGGTGCCGAAGTCACCCTTCCCGATCTCGCCGAACGGCATGTTGTCGCGGACGATTTTGACTTCCTCGCCGTTCTCGACAATCACCGTTAGCGCATTGTGCGCCGAGCTCGGCTTGACCGCATCGTCGAGCTCGACATTGGACAATTTGGTGCGGCCGATGATGCGTTCTTGCGCCTCTGTCGGCAGCGCGTTCCAGGCAGCCAGATCATGAAGATACTTCTGCACGATGACATAGCTGCCGCCGGCGAAGCCGGGGTCCTCGTCGCCGACGAAAACAGCGTCTTTAGCGGCCTGACCTTCCGGGTTCTCGGTGCCGTCGACAAAACCGAGCAGGTCGCGCTGGTCGAAATAGCTGAAGCCGTGCACCTCGTCGACCGACGATACCGCGCCGCCGACCCGCTCCATGATTTGCGCCGCCAGCTCGAAGCACAGACCCATGCGCTGGGCGCGGATGTGGAACAGGATGTCGCCCGGCGTGGCGATAGCGTGCCGCGCCCCGGCCCGGAACTCGCGGAACGGGTGCAGCTCCGCCGGGCGTGGCTCGCCGAAAAGCCGGTCCCAGACCTCGGAGCCGAACGCCGTCACGCAGGAAAGTCTGCCTTCGAGGTCGCGAAACCCGACCGCGCGCAACAATGTGGCGAGGTCCGCGCATAACGAGCGCACCGCCGCCTCGGCCTCCGGTCCGGAGTTGACCGTGACCACCAGGAAGATCGCGGCCGGCGTCAGCGGCGCCGCGGCCGGTTGCGGCACGGCGTTCGGATCACCCATCGCCGCGGGCGTTGTCATCGGATCGGACTCCATTGCCGGGCGCCCCGACAGAATGCGTCATCCAGACGATCAGCGCCCACTCCGATCCGACGATGCGACACATGGCTCTGATCCGCAAGGTTGCGGCACGCTGTCGTGGCATGCGCGGAAATTGGTCTACGCGACGCCGCGCGGTTCCCGAGCCCGGACGATCGCCAGCCGACCTTCCTGCCAAAGGCAGTCGACCGCGGCAAAGCCGGCCCTGCGGATCGTCTCCATTTGCGCGTCGATCCCGCCGATCAGACCGAACAAATCGTAGTCGAGGAAGACGCCGGCCGGCTTCAATATACCGGCGACCGCGCAATAGCTGGCGGCGATCTGATTGAGATCACGCAGATTATGGATCGCGATTGCCGAGACGGCGAGATCGAACGGGCCGCCGACGCTATCGGTCCATTTCGGATCGCGAAGATCGCCGACAACGTATTTCACTCGCTCGCCATGCGCAGCCAGGCGTTGCCGCGCCTGATCGAGCATCGGCTGCGAATAATCCTGCAAGGTCACGACTGCGCGGGGAAAGGCGCGCAGCACCTCCTCGCTCACCACGCCATAGCCGCCGCCGACGTCCAATACCGTAATCTCGTCCTTTACTGCATAGGGTGCTGCGGCGAGCATCTGCCGCAGGCGCAGGCGGCGTTCCTCGTCGCGCGTCACGTCGCGGGCGATCCATTCGTCGACATAGCTCGCCGAGTGCCAATTGTGATGGTCGACCGAAATTCCGTCCCTCGTCAAAGACATCGCCTGCCCTCCTCGTCAGCACAGCTCCGAGCGATCATATCCTAGGCTGCACGCTTGCAGCACCGGCCGAGTTGTGACAACCAGACGCGCAATTCGAGCCACAAGGAGCTAGCTGCTGATGCCGCGCTATGATTTCGACCTATTCACGATCGGCGCCGGCTCCGGCGGGGTGGCGAGTTCGCGCCGTGCCGCCGGTTATGGCGCGCGTGTCGCGATCTGCGAGGAGCTGCGCGTCGGCGGCACTTGCGTGCTGCGCGGCTGCGTCCCGAAGAAATTGCTGGTCTACGGCGCGCAATTCGCCGACGCCTTCGCTGACGCCGCCGGCTTCGGTTGGACCGTGCCGCCGGCGCATTTCGAGTGGCCGAGCCTGATCGCCGCGAAGGACAACGAAATCGGGCGTCTGTCGCAGATCTACATCAATATGCTCAACAATAGCGGCGTCGAGATCATCGACGGCCGCGGTATCGTATGCGACGCGCACACCGTCGAAGTCGCCGGACAGACCTATACCGCCGACAAGATCCTGATCGCCGTCGGCGGACACCCGACCGTGCCGAACATCCCCGGCATCGAGCACGTGATCTCGTCGAACGAGGCGCTCGACTTGCCCCATCTGCCGCGCCGCATCGTGATCGTCGGCGGCGGCTACATCGCGGTCGAGTTCGCCGGCATCTTCAACGGTTTCGGCAGCGAGGTCGTCGAGATCATCCGGCGCGAGGAGTTGCTCTACGGCTTCGACGACGACCTTCGCGTGGCATTAGCCCAGGAAATGCGAGGCCGCGGCATCGAGATCCATACCCGCACCCAGATCGCCCGCATCGTCAAGGCGCCGCGAGAGGGCTATTCGCTCTTCACCACGCACGGCCAGGAGGTCTCGGCCGACCTGGTCATGTACGCGACCGGGCGCAAGCCCAACACGCGGGGCCTCGGCCTAGCCGAAGCCGGCGTAAAGCTCGACGACAACGGGGCGGTCGTCGTCGACGAATGGCAGCGCGCGACCGTGCCCAACATTTACGCCGTCGGCGATGTGACGGACCGGATCAACTTGACCCCGGTCGCGATCGCCGAAGGCCGCGCCATAGCCGAGACCGTCTACAACAACAACCCGATCAAGATGGACCACCGTGACGTCCCTTCGGCGGTGTTCAGCCAGCCGCCGATCGGGACCGTCGGACTGACCGAGGAGGAGGCGCGCCGGGAACCCGGCGAGGTCGACATCTACAGCGCCCGCTTCAAGCCGATGAAAAACACCTTGTCCGGACGCGACGAGCGCACCCTGATGAAGCTCGTCGTCGACGCGCGCAGCGACCGCGTGCTCGGTTGCCACATGCTCGGCCCGGACGCGCCCGAGATCATCCAAGGTGTGGCAATCGCGGTCAAATGCGGCGCGACCAAGCGGCAGTTCGACCAGACCGTCGGCATCCATCCGAGTGCGGCCGAAGAATTCGTCACGATGCGTGAAAAGGCCGTCCGCCCCAAGCTCGCGGCGGAATAGATCCGGGCCCCGGCGGATCGTTCGCACGTCGTAACGAGGGCAGCGGCGGTCACCCACCGGGAGCCGGGGTGCCCTTGCCGGCGAGTTCGGCCTCCTCTGCGGCCTCGCGCTTGGCGCGCCCCTTCTCGACCATGCGGCAAGAGATGATCGAGGCCTCGAACAGGATGATCAGCGGGATCGCCAGGCTCGTCTGGCTGATCACATCGGGCGGGGTCAATACCGCGGCGACGACGAACATGATGACGATTGCGTAGCGGCGTTTCGAGGCGAGCCCGGCCGCGGTGACGAGCCCGACCCGCGCCATCAAGGTCAGCAGCACCGGCAGTTGAAAGGCGACGCCAAACGCGAACAGCAGGGTCATAACCAAGGACAGGTACTCGTTGACCTTGGCCTCGAGAACAATCGGCAATGTTCCCGAACCTCCCGGTGACTCAAAGCTGACAAAAAACCGCCAAGCGTATGGGATCACTACGAAATACGCGAGAGAAGCGCCCATCAGAAACAGCACGGGCGTCGCAAACAGGTAAGGGAAGAATGCCCTCTTTTCGTTTTTGTAGAGGCCCGGTGCGACAAATTTCCAGATTTGGATCGCCACGACCGGAAAGGCGATGCACAGCGCCGCCCAGAACGAGACCTTGACATAGGTGAAGAAGGCTTCGGTCAGCCCGGTGTAGATCAAATGCCGTCCGGTTTGGCCGGCAAAGATCACCGCAAGCGGATGGACCAGGAAATCGTAAATTCGCACCTTGAACTGATAACATATCAGAAATGCGACCATGATCGCGCCGATCGACCACATCAGCCGGTTGCGCAGCTCGATCAGGTGGTCGAGCAACGGCATCCGCCCCTCTTCGAGCTCGGCGTCCCGATCGTCCTCCATCATAGCGACCTACGGTTGGGGCGGCCCGGGTTCGCGGGTTAGGGCGCCGGGCGGCGCGTCGACCCCCGGGGCCGGTTCGCCGGGCGCGGGTTCCGTCGAGCCGGGTTCGGGCGCCGCCACCGCCGAGGGCGTGGCATCGCCCAGTGGGCGTTCGAGTGGCGCAGGCTGCTGCGTCGGTGCCTCGATTGCCGGCTCGCCGTCCTCGGCGACCGGTGGCGGCAATGCTTCCGTCTCAGAAAAGTTCGGCAGTTCAGGCGGTTTCAGACTTTCGCTCAGGCTTCCGGTTGGGTCGATCGTGTTGTGGAACTCCCTGTCGAGATCGAATTCGGTCGCCTTTTTGAGGTCTTGCCGCACCTCTTCGAGCTCGGCCTCGCGGATCATCTGGTCGATGCTGCTCTGAAATTCGCGCGAGAGGGTGCGCGCCTTGCGCATCCAATAACCGGCGACGCGCATCGCCTTCGGCAAATCCTTCGGTCCGATGAAGACGAGCGCCACAGTCCCGATCAGCAGAATCTCTGACCAGCCCAGATCAAACAGCATCGGATCGCGTTCCGCTCCGAAGATTAGACATGGCCGGGGGCTCCGCAGGCGGGCGCGATGATGTCAGAAAGGGCCGATGCCGGCAACGCCGCCCTGGGCGGGGCTAATCGCCGACCGGCGATATACCGCTCGCCTCGCCCCCTGCTAGGCGGCGCGTCATGGTCCGCGTCGTACCAGCCAGACCAGGGCGACGCCGGCGCAGGCGGCGGCGAGGCCAGCGATCCGCAGCGCCTGCGGTGGGATCGAGATGGCCTAAGCTGCGGCCCGTTTCATGCCCTTTGGGAACAAGGCGTAGAGACAACCCTCGATCACCAGCACGAGTGCGAGCGCCGTCCACAGGTCATTCATTGCCGGATCGGTCTGCCCAATTACCGGCCGCGAACGATGTTCGGTTCACCGCAAACCGGGTTTCGCCGTGGTCGCCGGTTGCGGCGGCGCCGTCCCAGCCGGGTTCCCGAAGAATCGGAAAAAGCTGCTGTTGGGGTTCAGCACGAACGACGTATTGTTGCCGGTGAGCGCGTCGCGATAGGCCTGCAAAGACCGATAGAAGACAAAGAAATCCTTATCCTGGTCGTACGCGTTCGCATAGATCTCGATGGCCTTGGCGTCGCCGTCGCCGCGCACCTTCTGCGCGTCGCGCTGCGCGTCGGCGAGGATCACCGTGCGTTCGCGGTCGGCGTTGGCGCGAACAGTCTTCGCCGCCTGGGCGCCTTCGCCGCGGTATAAGGCCGCCTGCTGCTGCCGTTCGGACCGCATGCGGGCAAAGATCGCCTCGCTGTTCTGCGGCGGCAGGTCGGCTCGGCGAATGCGCACATCGACCACCTCGATGCCAAAGGGCTTGGCCTGGCCGGCGACCGCGTCGCGGATCTGTCGCATGATTTTCGCCCGCTCCGGCGACAGCAGCGCCGACAGGGTCACATTGCCGATGACTTGTCGCAGGCTGCCGCTGACGAGCGCGCCGAGCCGGGCCCGCGCCGTGACTTCGGAGGCGACGGTTTGATAGAACAGCAGCGGGTTGGTGATGCGGTAGCGGGCATAGGTGTCGACGATGAGCCGTTTCTGATCGGATGCGATGACCTCCTCGGGCGGCGGCTCGAAATCGAGCAGGCGCTTGTCGTAAAAGATCACATTCTGAATGAACGGCTTCTTGACCTGCAGCCCGGGGTCGCGAAGGACCCGGAGCGGCTGGCCGAATTGCAGCACCAGGGCCTGCTCGGTCTGGTCGACGATGAACAGCGAGCTCATTGCAAAGATGCCGGCAACGACCAGTACCGCGGCAATGGCAAACAAAACGCCCCGGCTCATCGTTTGGTCCTCATCGCCGGCTCTTCCTCATTGCTGCCCGCCGCTCGGTTGCGGTGTCGAGGTCGCAGTATCCGACGATTGGGCCTGGCTCCCGCCGCCTGGAGCCGTGGCGCCGGGAGAGCTTCCCGCGGGCAGCGCGCCGGCCTTGCCGCCGCTGCCGAGGGTGGGCAGCGGCAGAAAGGGAAGCACCCCGTTGCCGCCCTGGGCAGATTTGTCGAGGATCACCTTGTTGCTGTTCTTCAGCACCTCCTCCATGGTCTCGAGGTAGAGCCGTTCGGTGGTCACGTCCTGAGCCGCCTTGAACGCGTGGAAGACCGAGAGGAAGCGCGCGGCATCGCCTTGCGCGCGGGCGACGGTCGCCAGGCGATAGCCTTCGCCCTGCTGCTCGATCTGCACCGCATCGCCGCGCGCCCCGGGGATGATGCCGTTGCGATAGGTCTCGGCCTCGTTGCGCAGCCGGGCTTGGTCGGCGAGCGCTGCCTGTACGTCGCGAAACGCGTCGATGACCTCGGCAGGCGGATCGACCCGCTGCAGCTGCAGCTGGGTGATCTGGATCCCGGCGCTGTAGCTGTCGAGGATCGACTGCAGCAATTCGCGGGTGTCCGCCTCGATCTTGGCCCGCCCTTCGGCCAGCGCCTGGGCGATCGGGGTTTCGCCGACGACCTCGCGCATCGCGCTTTCGGCGGCGGATTTGACCGTCAGCTCCGGGTCGCGGATGTTGAACAGATACGCCTTGGCGTCATCGATCACCCAGAAGACGGTAAAGTTGATGTCGACGATATTCTCGTCGCCGGTCAGCATCAGCGCCTCTTCAGGCAGCTGGCGAACCCCGTTCTGGCCGAGCTCGCTGCCGGCGGAACGGAAACCGATCTCGGTGCGGTTGACCCGGGTGACGCTCGGGGTCAGCACCGTCTCGATCGGGCCCGGCAGATGATAGTTGAGCCCGGGCTGGGTCGTGCGGTTGTAGGCGCCAAAGCGCAGCACGATCCCGACCTCGTCGGGCAGCACACGATAAAAGCCGCTTGCCAGCCAGATCACGAGGACGGCGAGGATGACGATGGCGATCCCGGTGCCGGTGCCGAACCCGCCCGGCATCAGGCGGCGGATCCTGTCCTGGCCGCGCCGCAGCATGTCTTCGAAATCGGGCGGATAGGGCCCGCGCCGCCCGGGGCCGCCGCCATTATTACGGGGACCACCGCCCCAGGGGCCGCCGCCGCGAGAACCCCCGCCCCACGGGCCGCCCCCCTGACTTAGCCAGAACATCGGCCTGAACCTTTCCACGCCGTTGGGTCGGCCCGAGCTCGGCTTGGCTGCGGTCTCCGACAGCGCGGCGCACCAAACGTCCGACCCGATAGAGGTCGGGTGCGGGTGTTGTCAAGCAGAGCCGGCAGCCCCAAATCCGGTTTGGCCGGCTGAACTCGCTGATCGGTTGCGTCGGATCGAGTGCTCCTCGCGGCGACCGTACCCTCAGCCTATTGTGCCGGCTATCGGATTCGCCCGGCAGATCGGGCTGCCGCACCGACACGGACCCGACGATCGCGTTATCCAGGTTTCGCCCGCCGCGGGCTGGGGAGTGAGATGGCCGCAATCACAGAAAAACAGATCCTCGACGCCCTGTCGACGGTTCCCGATCCCGACCGCGGCGGCGACATCGTCTCGCTCGGCATGGTCTCGGGGATGGCGATCCGCGACGGCAACGTCGCCTTTTCGATCGAGGTCGAGCCCGAGCGCGGGCCGCGGCTGGAACCGCTGCGCAAAGCCGCCGAAAAGGCAGTCGAGGCGCTGCCCGATGTGCTTTCGGTCACCGCTGTGCTGACCGCGCAGGCCGCTCCCCGTGGCCGCGTGGCACCCCAGCCGGCGGCCGCCCCGCCCGGCCGCCCCGCCCCGCACGCCGCCAACCGGATGCAGCGCGGCGCCGTCCACGGGGTCGGCGCCATCGTCGCCGTCGCTTCGGGCAAGGGCGGGGTCGGCAAGTCGACCGTCGCCGCCAATCTGGCGCTGGCGCTGAAGGCCAACGGGCTGCGCGTCGGCGTGCTCGACGCCGATATCTACGGCCCCTCGATGCCGCGCATGCTGGGGATTTCCGGACGGCCGTCCTCGCCTGACGGCAAGCGGCTGACGCCGATGGAAAATTACGGGCTGCGCTGCATGTCGATGGGATTTCTCGTGCCCGAGGACAAGCCGATGATCTGGCGCGGCCCGATGGTGATGAGCGCCCTGCAGCAGATGCTGCGCGAGGTCAACTGGGGCGATCTCGACATTATGGTCGTCGACATGCCGCCCGGCACCGGCGACGCGCAGCTGACCATGGCCCAGCAGGTGCCGCTCGCCGGCGCGGTCATCGTCTCGACCCCGCAGGACATTGCCCTGCTCGACGCGCGCAAGGGGCTCAACATGTTCCGCCAGGTCGAGGTGCCGGTGCTCGGCATCATCGAGAACATGAGCTATTTCCTGTGCCCGCATTGCGGCGGCCGCAGCGAGATCTTCAGCCACGGCGGCGCCCGCCTCGAAGCCGAGCGCCTCGGCACTGAGTTCCTGGGTGAGGTGCCGCTCGACCTCCAGATCCGCGAGACCTCGGATTCGGGGCATCCGATCACCGTCTCCGACCCCGGCAACCCGCACTCGGCAGTCTTCCGCGCCATCGCCGCGCGCATCTGGGAAAAAATTGCCGGCGCCGACGCCGTAGGCCGCGCCCCACCCCGCATCGTCATCGAATAGGCGCCCGGCAGGAGTGACGCTCCTGACGCCCGCTATCGCTGATCCTTCGAGAGGGCCGCGGAAAAATCCCGCCGCTCGTGGAGCACGCGCGCGATTTCAACGTCGTCATTTCTGACGCGGTAGAAGATCGCATAGGGATGCGCAAGCACCGATCGCAACCCCGGCAGCAGCTCGTCCCGCCGGCGCCCAGCGAGCGGGTTCCCCCCTACACGATCCGCCGCGCGACCTATTTCCCGCAAAACGCCATCAGCAATGTCGGGCGAGGCCATGTCTGCGTAATATCGCCAGGCTTCCCGCAGATCGCGTCTGGCGGCAGGCGCCCAGGTGACCCGTCTAGCCGCCGGCATGCTCCTTGCGCGCCTGCCCTATGACATCTTCGATTTCCAACAGCTCGCCCTTGCCGGCGTCGAGTTCGCCCACACCGATTTCGATCGCGGCCCGCAACTCGGCGAGCGTGCCGATTCGCTCGAGCATCTCGCGCCCGAGCTGCTCTTGAGCCGCTTCGGGAAGCGCGACCGCCTTCGAGATCGCCAGTTCCAGTGTCTTGACCATCGACGCATTATAGCGGGTCTATGGTTCGATGCACACCAGAGCGTTCCGGTCATCGGCAGAGCGGCGGTGTCTCCAATCCCTATTCAGGCGTCTCTTCACCGCCGTTGCAGCCGGAGATGGAACGCGAGCCAGAGGCCAATCCCCGCCGCCATCAGCGCCAAGCTGCCCGGTTCCGGGACAGCACGGGTTGCCGGCACCACGGTGGTTTGCGACGAGAAGTTGGTTACCGTGGTCGTCCCGTCGAGGTTCACATCCACCGTGAAAGCGAACCCATCGGTCGTGTCGGTCGTCAGAGCCGGCATCGTCCCAGCAGGGTCGGAGAACATGCTGAAAGCGAATGTGCTGCCGGACGTTGACGTCCCGTCGGGTGAACTCAGCGCAGGCCCGTAGAGGCTGACTTGGAACGATAGTGTCGAGCCGAACGTGAAACCTTCGAAATAATCGTTGAATGCCGTCCCGTTGTCGAAGGTCACGTTCCGGGCAGGGCTCCGGTAACATCGCCTGTCAGCACAGGGCTACCTGCCAGCGTTCCGTCCGATGTGAAATTGAGGATTTGGAGCGAGGCGGGCTGGGTCACCAACGGGCCGGGATTGAAGTTGAAATCGAGCGACCCCGCTGTCCCGGAAATGGAGGAGCTATTGACGGTCACGTCGTAGGTAATCGGGGCGGCCGACGCCATCGACGCAAAGCAAAGGAATGACGCAATGAAAAGCGATGCACGCTTGTTCATGTTAGCTCATGCTCCCGGAGTAAATCGCCGGGGTAAAGTTGATCGTGGCGTTCGACGGATTCTTCAAACTGCACACTGACAGTGACCGATTGGCCGGGCGCGAGGCTGGCTCCGGCCGGAACCGTCAGGTAGGGTATTCCCGAAAAGGCTGCCCGTGGCGTTCACCAGCGTCACACTGGCTGGCATTCCGGTGAACAGAATTTGCAAGGGGCCGTTGATCACGCCGCTGCTGATATTCGTGAGGGTCACGGTCCCGTTGAAGGTTTGACTGACCCGGCTGTAGGCCAGACCGGAGGCTGTCGTGGCAACTTCACTCGGCGGTACGACGGGTGGCAACACTGTTATGCCGCCGCTCCCGCTTCCAGGGTCAATTGGCGGTCCTTCATCTGCCGCAACGTCGCCTCCCGCCGTTCCGTTAAATGTGCTGATCCAGTCTTTAACGTCCCCGTATATCGTAAGGTCCTTGCATGTCCCGAGCGTTAAGCAAGGGGTTCCAGACACAAAACCTGGCAGAATGCCGACTAGGATGGTGTGAAAAAGAGTAAACGAACCCACAAACGGTACCGTTTTACCACCGCAAAGTAGCTTGACTGTAGTTAGCTGACCATTTGGACCGATTGTGCCAAATCCATTATTGTTGGTGGCCCATGACAGACTTGGGGTGCCGTCGGCATTCTCGAAGCAATTGTCCACCGGGGAATTGCCAAATGAGAGTGTATTCGTAGTCGCGGCACAGTGATTCCCCGGAAGGAAGCTGTACTTGTCATTGCAAAAAAATGGATATGAAAAATCTCCGAAATGGTAAGAATTAACATACCGTGGGTCTGGGTCATAATATTGGTACGTATATCCACCATGAGGAGGCGGGTCGAAACTATCGCCAACGACGTTGGTGGGAATACCGGGGATTTGACCGGGACCGGGGAGATTGATAGCAAAAAAAGGACTAGGCGCAGGGTCCGTTTTTTGCTGTATCCAGTTAAATCCAGAGGCCCCGACCGTGCTGTCGAATCCACAGGCCGTCGCTGCTTGCTGAAGGGTCATCCCGTAATTTGGAGCGAATGTGACCTGGATTGTTGTGGGCTCCCCAGTAGTCGAGGCGCTCTGCCCACTTAAAACGGCCGAGCCCACGGCACCCGTGAGGATTTGCGCGCAAGTTGGCGGGGTCGTAGTCCAGACTCCGGGGGAGTCGGTAGCTCCCACCGCTGTGATGTTGAGAGCACCGAGGTAACCCTGCCCGAATAAGGCCTCGTCGCTGCCGGCGCCAGCGGGAACGCCCCTGCCCACGCCATCGAGGGTCGTTATATATGCAAAATTTGATACAGGAGTTTCGGAACTGACCAATTCTAAATCCCAAGCCGTCGGGATGCCGTTCTGCACAAAAAATTCCGCCCCCAATTCACAAACACCCGACGTAGCAACATAACTACTGGGCGCATTATAATTATTGGATTCAAGCGTAACCCCGTTCGCGGTAAGAGTGAATGAGAAGTCGCCAGGGCCAGGGCTGTTATATATGACCGTACCTGTCACGTGTCCATTGATGCATGGGTCCGGTATGTAGAAAGAGCATCCTTGGGGAGAGACGTCGGGAGCGGCACTTGCGACGAAAGGATTTCCGGTATAGTAGTATGTTACTTGAGCGTGCGCCGGCTGAAATAGCCCAAAGGCAAACGTCACGGCCGATGCTGCCGTAGCTCGCCATTGCCACCGACCGGACCCGACTTCGGCGCGCTTCCGTCCCTGCGGGAGCGCCGACCTCGCATTCGGCCGTTTGCAGCACGCGGCGGCAAACGCGGCGGGCGCGAGCAACCCGGAAATGCGAAGCGTCATGTCATCCTCCCGAACCGCGGATAGCTGCTGGCCGACCGATCTGCTCGATTTTTAATCAATATAATACTTTTGGGGGAGAGATGTCAACGTAAGAGCTTAGTAAGGAACCAAAATCTCGTTCTAAGGTGGCGTTGGCCTGCTTTCGATCCAGGGGATTTTGCGAGGGCGACGTCGATGGGCGCGGGTTTTTATTTATTGCGTCCGCAGCGCTCTATCACATAGTCCTCGGAGGCTGGGTATGGATTGCCATGAGAGCCGGATCGAGGCCGTGCGCCCTTCGAGACGGCCGCTCTGTGGCCTCCTCAGGATGACGAATGTTCCCAATACCATCAAAGACTCACGTCATGCTGAGGAACGCTTCGGTGAAGCCGGAGCGCGTTCCGAAGCACGCACCCTGTCGATGCAACGGGATTTTTGCCCGGCCTCCGCGCTCAACGCGTCCTCCGCGGTTGCGGAAGCCGATGCCGGTGCCGACCGGCGGCTTAGGCCGGGCGGCCGAGCAGGGCCATCAGCTCGCGCCATTCGCGGGGGGAGAGGTTGCTCGAGGGCTGGTCGACGGGTTCGCCGGCGAGGAGGCGGCGGATCACGGCGAGGCCGGTGGCGGAGATCGTCGCGGCGTTCATCCGGTATTCGAGAAAGGCTGCGTAGGTCATCGGGACCCAGCGCTTCACGGTGTCGAGCATCGCTTCGGCATAGGCGCGGATCTCGTATTGCGCATGCGGATCGGCGCGTAACGACAGGAAATGTACGAGATTATGTAGATCCGTCTTCCAATACCATTGCGTATAAAAGCCGAGCGTCAGGTTGATGCGCGCCAGTTCCCGCGCGAGGCCGGGCCGATCGGGGCCGAGGTCGGCGCCCGAGGCGTCCTCGTTCAGCAGTTCGGCATAGCCGGCATAGGCGCGTTCGGCATCCTCGCGCAGCAGATCAAGCACCCGCAGCGCCGCCGGCCCCTCCAAAACCTCGCCGCGTCCCTGGCGGTTAGCGGTCGCCTGCGCCGCCAGATGCTCCGGCGCCGGCACATAGAATTCGTTGTCGAGGACCGAATACCGCGCCGAATATTCGTTGATGTTGGCAGTGCGGTGCCGGATCCACTGTCGGGCGACGAAAATCGGTAATTTGACGTGGTATTTGATCTCGCACATTTCGAACGGGGTCGTGTGGCGATGGCGCATCAGATAGTTGATCAGACCCTGATCCTCGCTGACCCGCCGGGTGCCGCGGCCATACGAGACGCGCGCCGCCTGCACGACCGCCGCGTCGCTGCCCATGTAGTCGATGACCCGGACAAAGCCGTGATCGAGCACCGGCAATGGCTCGTACAGGATCTCTTCCAGCGCCGGCACCGTCGCCCGCCGCGTCGGTCGTTCCTCGCCCCGTTGCCCCTCGATCTCGGCTTGTTGCTGCTGGGTGAGCCGCATCTGTTGACCTCGCTGCCCGGTAGGCGACGGGATTGCGTTCCCTTGACTGCCGCCTTATATCTGCCCGGTCGGTCTACCGACTATGGCGATACACGGCTTGCGAAATAAGCGTTGCGGACCCGGGGGCAGTACCCGGCGCCTCCACCACTCTCCGCCGGCCCCGCAGGCGAATCGGGCCGGCGGTTCACGGGGGCGAAACAGGCTCGACGCGCGTGGTAAAGGTAAGATCCGTCGCCCGGCATGATACCACCGTTATCGGGTCATAACCTAGATGCGAACGATAACTTCGCAACAGAGGCGCTCGCGGCCTAACCCTTAACGGGGTAAAAGCCTAAAGCAAATCGCGGTCCGAGGGGCACCGGGCAACAGAAGCCCCTCACTCGCCTTGTCCGCCACCCCATGCCAGCGAGCCGCCGAGTATGGCCCAGGATCTCTTCCGCTATGACAAGATGGTCGAGACGGCGCTGCGCGGCGTCGCCCGCCAGGCGCTGACCATCGCCGCGCGCGACGGTCTGCCCGGCGACCACCACTTCTACGTCACCTTTCGCAGTTCGGACCCCGGGGTCGTATTGCCGCCGCAGCTCTTGGCCAAGTTTCCCGAAGAAATGACGATCGTGCTGCAGCATCAGTTCTGGGGCCTCGAGGTCGGGGACGAGGCCTTTTCCGTGTCGCTGAGTTTCAGCGGCCGGGTGGAGCGGCTGACCATTCCGCTCGCGTCGATCACCGGCTTCGCCGACCCGTCGGTTAAATTCGGCCTCCAATTCGCAGCCCCGGCCGAGGCGCCGGCCGAAGAGGCCAAGCTTCCCGCCGCGCTGCCGCCCGCCGAGACCGCGCCACCGGAACGGCCGGCCGCGGAAATCCTCACCCTCGACCGGTTTCGCAAACGCTAGCGTTTGCTTGACGCGGGCTCACAAACGGCGATCCTGCGACCGAATTCGATTGCGGAGCGACGCATGGGCGAGAGCGAGAGCACCTACCGCGAGCTTTTTCCGCTCGGCGCCGACGAGGCGCCCTATCGCAAGCTGACCGGCGAGCATGTGTCGATCGGCGATTTTGAGGGGCGACGTATCGTCAAGGTGATGCCCGAGGCGCTGACCTTGCTTGCGGCCCAGGCCTTTGCCGACAGCGCCCACCTGCTTCGCCCCGGTCATCTCGCTTCGCTGCGGGCGATCCTCGACGATCCGGAAGCGTCCTCCAACGACAGGTTCGTCGCCCTCGACCTCCTAAAAAACGCCAATATCGCGGCCGGACGCGTATTGCCGATGTGCCAGGACACCGGCACCGCGATCGTGATGGGCAAGAAAGGCCAGCAGGTGTGGACTGAGGGTGACGATGCCGCCGCGATCTCGGCCGGCATCCGCCGCACCTACACCGAAGCCAATTTGCGCTACAGCCAAGTGGCGCCGCTGTCGATGTATGAGGAGGTCAACACCGGCGACAACCTGCCGGCCCAGATCGACCTCTACGCCGAACCCGGCGACGCCTACAAATTTCTGTTCATCGCCAAGGGCGGCGGCTCAGCCAACAAGAGCTTCCTCTTTCAGCAATCGAAGGCGGTGCTGAACCCAAAAGCGCTGCTCAAATTTCTCGACGAAAAGATCCGCACCCTCGGCACCGCCGCCTGCCCGCCCTATCACCTCGCGATCGTCATCGGCGGCACCTCGGCTGAGATGAATTTGAAGACGGTCAAGCTGGCCAGCTGCCGTTATCTCGACAATTTGCCGACTGAGGGCAATCGCTGGGGGCAAGCCTATCGCGATTGCGGGTTCGAGGCCGAGGTGCTCGAATTGACCCGCGGCCTCGGCATTGGCGCGCAGTTCGGCGGCAAATATTTCTGTCACGACGTGCGGGTCATCCGCTTGCCGCGCCACGGCGCCAGCCTGCCGATCGGAATCGGCGTGTCGTGCGCGGCCGACCGGCAGATCCTCGGCAAGATCACCGAGGAGGGTGTGTTTCTGGAAGAGCTGGAAACCAACCCGGCGCGTTTCCTGCCCGACATCGACGAGACCGCGTTGGGCGGGGCGGTCGTGCCGATCGACCTCAACCGCACGATGGCCGAGATCCGCCGCACCTTGTCCCAATACCCGGTCAAGACGCGGCTCAGCCTGACCGGCCCGCTGATCGTGGCGCGCGACATCGCCCACGCGAAATTGCAGGAGCGGCTCGACCGCGGCGAGGGGTTGCCCGACTACGCCAAGGACCATCCGATCTATTACGCCGGCCCCGCCAAAACGCCGCAGGGCTATGCCTCGGGCTCGTTCGGTCCAACGACGGCCGGGCGCATGGACAGCTATGTCGACGCTTTCATGGCGGCGGGCGGCAGCTTTGTTACCCTCGCCAAGGGCAATCGCGGCGGCGAGGTGCGCGACGCCTGCCGCCGGCATGGCGGCTTTTACCTCGGCTCGATCGGCGGGCCGGCAGCGCGCCTGGCGCTCGAGTGCATCCGCAAGGTCGAGCTCCTGGAATATCCCGAGCTCGGCATGGAAGCAGTGTGGCGCATCGAGGTGGTCGATTTCCCGGCCTTTATCGTCATCGACGACAGGGGCAACGATTTTTTCGCCGGACTGACCTGAGCGGAATCCTGATCGGGCGGAGTGCGAGGGCCGGTTGGCGCAGGATGCGGGGCTGCCGCAAGACGAATTGGTGGCGGCGTTGGCGCGCGGCGAAAAGGGCGCCTGGCAGGCGTTTGTCCGCCGCTATGCCGGTCTGGTCGCCGCCGCCGTGCGCGGCCTCGCGCGCGAGCCCAGCGAGGTCGAGGACCTGGCCCAAGAGGTCTTTCTGCGCCTGTGCCGCAACGATTTTCGGCTCCTGCGCAGCTATGACCCCGCGCGGGCGGGGATCTCCACCTGGATCACGATCGTCGCCCGCAGCACCGCTCGCGACGCGCTGCGCCGGCATCGGCCGGTCGCGGTGCCGATCGATCTGGTGCCGGAGGCTCGGCTCGCCGTCGACCCGATCGAGCCGGTGCGCAAGCTCAAGCTGCCGGAGGCGCTGCTATCGCCTCGGCAACGGGAAATCCTGTCGATGCTCTATGATCGCGACATGGAGGTCGCGGAGATCGCCGCCGCCCTCGGCATCGACCCGCAAACCGTCCGCAGCACTCATCACAAGGCGATGATCAAGCTGCGCGCCCATTTCAAGGCCAAAGCGGAATGAGCGAACAAGCCAAATGGTTTCGGGGATGCGGGTCGCCCCGTCGGCGTAAATATCCGCAGAGACAGGTGCGATGAGCCGAACCAACGAAGAAGCCGGACATTCGGAGGAGTTCGAACGGGCGCGCTCCTTGTGGCGTCGCTGCCAATCGGCTGACGTCCCGATGGACGAGGCGGCGCGCCTTCTCGATCTTGCCGCCTTCGCCGAGGGGCTCCTCGACGAGGAGGAACACGACCGGGTTGCTGCCGACCTCGCCGCCGATCCGGCCGCAACCGCCGACGTTGCCGCCGCGCTGGCGCTCAGTCGCGGCCTCGCTGCTCCGCCGGCCGAAACCGGGCGCGTCATCGCCCGAGCGAGCGCCCTCGTCTCCGCTGCGCCATCCGAGCCGGGCCTTGTGCTGCCGTTCCACGCATTGCCGGCGCACCGCCGCATCCTGCAGGGTTTGGCCCAGTGGGGCAGTCTTGCCGCGGCAATCGTCGTGGCGAGTTGGCTCGGCTTCGCAATGGGCAGCGGCGCATCCCTCGACCTCAGTCAGCCCCGCCAGCAGAGCCAGGTCGGCGTCGATAGCCTACTGCCGGAAGTGCTCGACCCCGCGACCGGCTTCTTACGCGATCTGGGCGGGGGGCAGCAGACATGACTGTCCTTCAGGCGGCCGTCGGCCGTGGAAAACGATTTCATCTGCTCAGAACGGTAATGGCGCTGTCTATCGCGCTCAACCTGTTCTTTGTCGTCGGCGCCCTGTGGATCCGCATTCACGCCCCGCCGCCGCCGATCAGCCCCGAACAGCGACTCGAGGACATGGCCGCCGAACTCGGGCTCAACGCGCAGCAAAAGGCCGCCTTTGCCCACTATTCGCAAACCATGCGCGAGCGCGTGCAATCGATGCACGATGCGGTTCGGCCCCAGATTG
Organism: uncultured Alphaproteobacteria bacterium; assembly: GCA_963733945.1. Taxonomy (GTDB): domain Bacteria; phylum Pseudomonadota; class Alphaproteobacteria; order ATCC43930; family CGMCC-115725; genus AP-15. Next base: position 86,282 of record CAVTFD010000025.1, read on the forward strand.
TCAACGCCTGGTCCGAGGTAGCCAAATCCGGGGCGGACGAGACCAAGGTGATGCAGCTGCTTGACGAAGCCGCGCAGACGCGGCGTCACTTCGTGCACGATCTGACGACCACAACCTTATCCTTCCTGGCGACATTGTCGCCCGAGCAGCGGACTAAATTCGTCGCGCTGATCCATCGTGGGCCGCGCCCCTGGTCGCCGCCGCGAGGCGATCACGACGACGCCCGATAGGTGGCCGCCCCCTCCCATCTCAGCGACACCGTCAGCGCCCCTGCACCGGCAGGATCGGCGGCAGCGGGTTGAAGTTCAGCGGGGCGGCATCGTCAATATTCTCTCGGCTTGGCAGCTGGGCGGCATCCCACCCGCCGCCCAAAGCCTGGATTAGGCTGGCGCTTGCGACGAGCCGGCTTTCGCGGACGGTCAGCGCCGTTTCGGCGTCGCTAAGCGCGGTCTGCTCGGCGACGATGACGCTGGTATAGGCGACGGTGCCCGCCAAATATTGGTTATTCAGGACGCGAACCGCTTCGCGCGCCGAAACAACGGCAGCGTCTTGGACTGCCGCCTCTTCGGCGAGGATCCGCAGCGCGGCGAGCTGGTCCTCGACTTGCTGCAACGCGGTCAGCACAGTCTGCCGGTAATCGGCGAGATCCTGATCAAAGACAGCGACCGCCTGCTGCACCCGGGCGTTGCGCAGTCCGGCGTCGAATACTGTCTGAGCCAGATTCGCGCCGAACGACCAAAATTCGCCGGTTTCACCGATGAGCCTGTTCAGCGATGCGGCGGAAGTGCCGGCATCGGCTGACAGCGTAATTGTCGGATAGAAGGCGGCAACCTGGACCCCGATCTCGGCGTTGGCCGCTTGCATCGTCCGCTCGGCGGCGGCGATGTCGGGGCGCCGTTCGAGCAAGGCCGAGGGCAGCCCGGACGGGATCTCGGGCACCTCCTCGACGAAATCGGCGGGCTCGATGGTCAGTTCGGCCGGCGGGACCCCGATCAACACGGCAATCGCATGCTCGAATTGCGCCCGGGTTACCCCAGTCGCGATCGCCTGCGCCTGGGTCGACTGCAATTGGGCCTCGGCCTGCGAAACATCCGATTGCGCTGCCGTGCCGGCGGCATATTGATTTTGGGTAATGCGGAGCAACTCGGCGAAGTCTTTGGCCGATTGGTCGAGCAGTCGCTTCAATTCGTCTGCGATGCGCAATTGCAGGTAATCGCCGGCAAGCGTGCCCTGTGCCGAGAGCCGCGCATTGGCGAGATCGGCTGCACTCGCCTGAGCCGTCGCGACATTGGCCTCGACCGTGCGGCGGACCTGACCCCAGAGATCCGGGGTCCAGCTCGCTGCGACATTATCGCTGAAAAAACTCCCGAGGCGGCCACCGCTTCCGACCAGGAAGGACGACGAGCCGGTGCCGCTCGAGGCGCTGCCGCCGCTGCGCGAGCGCTGGGCCTGGAAGCCAACTGTTCCGGTCGGGAAAAAGCCGGCGCGGGCTTCGGCGACAATTTCTTCCGACTGGCGCAGCGCCGCCGTGGCGGCCTTGAGGTTCTGGTTCGAGATGTCGACGCGCCGCTCAAGCCCGTCGAGAACCGGATCGTTGTAGATCGCCCACCACGCGCCGCGACTGATCGTGTCATTCGGCTGGCCGAGCTTCCATCCCGGCTGCGGCCGCGCCTCCTTGTACAGCGCCGGTACCAGAGCCCCGGGGCGGTGATAGTCCGGGCCGACCGTGCATGCCGAAAGGACAACGGCGCCGGCAACGGCGCCCCTCAATGCGGCTGGTCTCATTCGCCGGGTTCGGCAACCTGTCCCGCATCGAGGCGCGGGTGGCCCGGGCGCCAGCGCCGCTGCGCCCACAGGCGGAACCGGTCGAGATAGAGATAAATCACCGGTGTGGTGTAAAGCGTCAACACTTGGCTGACCATCAGCCCGCCGACGATGGAAATGCCCAGCGGGCGGCGCAGTTCGGAACCCTCGCCAAACCCGATCGCCAACGGAAGCGCCCCAAGCATCGCCGCCAGGGTGGTCATCATGATCGGACGGAACCGCTTCAGGCAGGCCTGATAGATCGCTTCACGCGAGCTCAAGCCCAGGCGGCGTTCGGCATCGAGGGCAAAATCGATCATCATGATCGCGTTCTTCTTGACGATCCCGATCAACAAAATCACGCCGATCAGCGCGATGATGCTGAATTCGGTGTCGGTCACGATCAGTGCCAGCACCGCCCCGACACCGGCCGAGGGTAAGGTCGACAGGATCGTGATCGGGTGGACGTAGCTTTCGTACAGCACCCCAAGCACGATATAGACGGCGAGCAACGCCGCCACGATCAGCACCGGCTCATTCGCCAATGATTGCTCAAAGACCTCGGCCGTGCCCTGAAAGCCGCCATGGACCGACGATGGCATGTCGAGCTGCTCGACCGCGTCCTCGATCGCCTGCTGCGCCTGCCCGAGCGATACTCCCGGCGCCAGGTTGAATGAGATCGTCGCGGCGACAAACAGGCTCTGGTGGTTGACCGCGACCGGCGTGTTGCCCGGGCCGAAATGGCTGAAGGCGGAAAGTGGCACCATGGTTTCGGATGCTGTACTGACCGCAGCACCGGTCGAGGTGGCGCCGTGGCCGGTATTGGCAAGCGAATTGTTCGCCTGGTTGCGCGCGGTGTCGCTGGCGATCTGAGCGGCGGCAGTGGTTGCTGCGCTGCCGCTCGCGGCCGGCGCTTTGGCGGAAATTGTGCCGGCGAGCGCGTTGGTCGACTGAGTGCCGCTGACCGTGCCGCCGGCGGTGCTGACGTAGATGTCTTTCAGGATTTCGGGAGTTTTCCAGAACTTCGGGTCGGCCTCCATTACGACGTGATATTGGTTTTGCGCAGCGTAGATTACCGACACTTGGCGCTGGCCGAAGGCATCGTAGAGTGTGTTGTCGATCTCGGCAACGTTGAGGCCGAGGCGGGCGGCGGTGACGCGGTCAATAACCAGATCCGCCTCCAGGCCCTTTTGCTGCTGGTCGAGGTTGACCTCGGTTATCCCCTTGATTTTTTGCAATGCGGCTTCGACCTTGGGCGCCCACTTGTAGATTTCAGCGGAATCGTCGCCAAGCAGCGTATATTCATATTGAGCGTAGCTCGCGCGTCCCCCAATCCGGATGTCGCTTGCCGGCTGGAGAAAGAGCCGCGCGCCGGCGATCTCGTTCAATTTGGGGCGCAGCCGGCCCATGACCCGCTCCATCGACACGTGTCGCTCGGACAACGGCTTTAATACGACGAATACGAAACCGCCATTGGTCTGGCCGCCGCCGGTAAAGGCGCTGACGCTCTGGACTGCCGGATCCCGCCGAATGATATCGACGAACTGGGTCAATTTCTTTTCCATCAGGTGGAAGGAGATGCTCTGATCGGCCTGAATGCCGCCGAACATCAGTCCGACATCTTGAGTGGGAAAGAAGCCCTTTGGAACGATAATGCTGAGATAGATGCCCAGGCACAGCGTCGCCAGCAGGCTCAGCATCACGAGTGACGGCCACTGCAGCGCTCGGCGCAAGGTACGATCGTACAGTCCGAGGACAGCCACGAAGGTGCGCTCGCTGGCCCGGTACAGCCTGCCAGGTTTGTGGTCGCGCGGGTCGGCGAGCACATACGCGCACATCATCGGTGTCGTGCTCAGTGAAACAGCGAGGGAAATCGTGATCGCGACCGACAAGGTCATTGCGAACTCGCGAAACAGCCGGCCGACGATACCGCCCATCAGAAGGATCGGGGCAAAGACCGCGATCAGTGACAGGCTCATCGACAGCACGGTGAAGCTGACTTCGCCCGCGCCTTGCAGCGCCGCTTGCATCCTGGTCATCCCGGCTTCCATGTGCCGGGTGACATTCTCGAGCACGACGATCGCATCGTCGACGACAAAGCCGGTCGAAATCGTCAATGCCATCAGCGAGAGGTTGTCGAGGCTGTACCCCAAAAAATACATGACCCCGAAGGTGCCTATCAGGGAAACCGGCACCGCCACGCTCGGGATCAAGGTCGCCCGCACATTGCGCAGGAACGCGAAGACGACGAGCACGACAAGAATTATCGCAATGATCAGCGTGCGCTCGACGTCGCGCAACGAGGAGCGGATCGTGGTCGTCCGGTCCAATGTCAGTGTGACATTGATGGCGCTCGGGATCGAAGCCTCGAGTTGCGGCAAGATCGCTTTGACGCGATCTACTGTGTCGATGATGTTGGCGCCAGGTTGTTTGTAAAGAAAGACCAGCACCGCCGGCTTGCCGTTGGCGAGTCCTTGATTCCTAATATTCTCGACCGAGTCCTTGACTTCGGCAACATCAGTCAGATGCACCGGCGACCCATTACGATAAGCAATCACCAGGGGTCGGTAATCGGCGGCATGGTTCGCCTGATCGTTGGTGTAGATCTGGAAGCGCCGGTCACCGTCTTCGATCACGCCCTTAGGACTGTGCGCGTTGGCCGAGGCAAGCGCCGCGCGCACGTCTTCGAGGCCGATCCCGTATTTGAACAACGCCAGTGGATTGAGCTCGACCCGCACGGCCGGTAGCGAGCTGCCGCTGATCACCACCTGCCCGATGCCTTCGATCTGCGACAGCGCCTGCTGCACGACGGTCGAGGCCGCATCGTAGATCTGCCCGCGCGTCAGCGTCGCCGAGGTCATCGCCAGGATGACGATCGGTGCGTCGGCCGGGTTGACTTTGCGATAGGTCGGGTTCTGGCGTAGGCTGGTCGGCAGATCGGCGCGGGCGGCGTTGATTGCTGCTTGGACATCGCGCGCGGCGCCGTCGATGTTCCGGTCGAGATTGAACTGCAAGGTGATGCGTGTCGTGTTAACGGTGCTCGACGAGGTCATCTGGCTGACATCGGCGATGACGCCGAGATGGCGTTCGAGCGGCGTCGCCACAGTCGTGGCCATCGTGTCGGGGCTGCCGCCCGGCATCGTCGCAAAAACAGAGATGGTCGGAAAATCGACCTGCGGCAGTGGCGCCACCGGCAGCTTCGTGAAAGCGAAGATTCCGGCCAATGCGATCCCGATCGTCAGCAAAGTGGTCGCGACCGGCCGCTTGATGAACGGCGCAGCCGGGTTCACCGCAGCGCGCTCTCCGGCGCAGCCCTGCCACCGCTCGTGCTCCGGCGGACCCACTCGCCCAGCCGGTCGAAGCCGAGATAAATGACCGGTGTCGTAAACAAGGTCAGCAACTGGCTGACGATCAGCCCGCCGACAATCGTCACGCCCAGAGGGCGGCGCAGCTCCGAGCCCACCCCGGTGCCGAGCATCAGCGGCAGGGCCGCAAATATCGCCGCCATCGTCGTCATCAGAATTGGCCGGAAGCGTAACAGGCAGGCCTGATAGATCGCCTCGCGCGGCGTCTTGCCCTCGTTGCGCTCAGCGTCCAGGGCAAAGTCGACCATCATGATCGCATTCTTTTTGACAATGCCGATCAGCAGGATGATCCCAATAATGGCGATAACGCTCAGATCACTGCCAACGATCATCAACGCCAATAGGGCGCCGACCCCAGCCGAAGGCAGAGTCGAAAGGATCGTGATCGGGTGAATAAAGCTCTCGTAGAGCACGCCCAACACGATGTACATCGTGATGATCGCCGCAATGATCAGGATCAGCTCGTTGCCGAGTGCTGCCTGGAAGGCCAGCGCGGCGCCTTGGAACACGGTGATCATGCTGGCCGGCAGCCGGATCTCCTTTTCGGCCTGCTGTATGGCATCGACTGCCTCGCCGAGCGAGGCGCCGGGCGCCAGATTGAACGACACCGTTGTCGATGGGAACTGCCCGAGATGATCGATCTCCAGCGGTGCCGTCTGCTCCTGGACCTGCGCGATTGTAGACAGCGGGACCTGACCGTTTGCCGCGGTCGACGACGGCAGGTAGATCGTTCCCAGGGAGGTCAAGGATTGCTGCTGCAGCGGATCCGCCTCGAGGATCACCCGATACTGGTTCGACTGGGTAAAGATCGTCGAAACGATGCGCTGGCCGTAGGAATCATAGAGCGCATTGTCAACGGTTGCCGGGGTGATCCCAAAGCGCCCCGCGGTCGGACGATCGATTTGGACATATGCCGAAAGGCCGTTCTGAGAAAAGGTACTCCCGACATCCTCGATCTGCGGGATTTGTTCCAACCGCTGCAGCAATTTCGGGACCCAAATTGCGAACTCGGCCGAATTGGCGTCTTCGAGCACGAATTGGTACTGGGATCGGCTGACCGTCGCGTCGATCGTCAAATCCTGTACCGGCTGCATATAGAGTGTGATCCCGTCGACTTTTGCGGTCTCTCTCTCCAGTCGCCGGATAATGTCGCTGGCCGATCTTTGACGCTGATCGCGCGGCTTCAGGTTGATCAGAAAACGGCCGCTGTTGAGGGTCGTGTTGGTGCCGTCAACGCCAATGAAGGACGTGAGGCTGTCAACATCGGGATCGTTGAGAACCACTGCCGCCAATGCCTGCTGGCGCTGGGACATTGCGGCGAACGACACCGAGGGCGAGGCCACCGAAATGCCCTGGATAAGGCCGGTGTCCTGTACCGGAAAGAAGCCCTTGGGGATGGCGATGTAGAGCAGCACCGTCAGGGCGAGGGTGGCGACCGCCACCAGCAGGGTCATCAGCTGATGATCGAGCACCCAGTTCAACAACCGGCCGTAGCGGGCGATCAGCGCATCGAACCATTCTCCACTCTTGCGCGCGATCCACAGCATTTCCGATGGCTGCTGGTGGCGCAGGATCTTGGCGCACATCATCGGCACCAGGGTCAGCGCCACCACCGCGGAGATGACGATGGTGACGGCAAGGGTGATGGCAAACTCGCGAAACAACCGGCCGACCACGTCGGGCATAAACAGCAGCGGGATCAGCACCGCGATCAGCGAGATCGTTAGCGAGATGATCGTAAACCCGATCTGCGCCGAACCCTTCAACGCTGCTTGCAATGGCGGGTCACCGGCTTCGATATATCGCGATATGTTCTCGATCATCACGATCGCATCGTCGACGACAAAGCCGGTCGCAATCGTCAGCGCCATCAGCGACAGATTGTTCAGGCTGAACCCGGCCAGATACATGAAGGCGAAAGTGCCGACGAGTGAAAGCGGCACCGAGAGGCTCGGGATCAGGGTCGCGGACGGGCTGCGCAGAAACAGGAAAATCACGGCGACGACCAGCACAACCGCGAGCCCGAGCTCGAATTCGACATCGGAGACCGAGGCCCTGATCGTCGTGGTGCGATCGGTCACGACTTCGACGTTGACCGCCGCAGGAAGCCCCGCTTTGAGCGCGGGCAGCAGTGACTTGATGCTGTCGACAACGGCGATGACGTTGGCATTGGGCTGGCGCTGGACGTTGACGATGACTGCCGGCTCGGTGTTGACCCAGGCGGCGAGCTTGGTGTTCTCGGCGGCGTTCTCGGCATGGGCGACATCGGAGAGCATGACCGGCGCGCCGTTCCGATAGGCGACGACCAGATCGTTATATTCGGACGCCTTTTTGATCTGGTCATTGGCGTTGATCGTGTAGGCTCGGCTCGGCCCGTCGAAATTGCCTTTGGGGGTGTTGACGTTGGCATTGGCCAGGGTCGTGCGCAGATTGTCGATGTTGAGCCCATAAGCGGCGAGCTGGAGATTGTTCGCCTGGATGCGCACCGCCGGGCGGTTGCCGCCGCTGATGCTGACCAAGCCGACGCCGGGCAGTTGCGAGATCTTCTGCGCGAGACGGGTGTCGGCGAGGTCCTCCAACTCGGTCAAGGGCATCGTTTTCGACGTCAATGCCAGGGTCAGGATCGGCGCGTCGGCCGGGTTGACCTTGGCGTAGATCGGCGGTGCCGGCAGATCCGAGGGCAGTAAATTACCCGCCGCGTTGATCGCCGCCTGGACTTCCTGCTCGGCCACATCGAGACTGAGATCGAGGCTAAACTGCAGGGTGATAACCGAGGCCCCGGCCGAACTCGTCGAGGACATCTGGTTGAGCCCGGGCATCTGGCCGAACTGCACTTCGAGCGGTGCGGTAACCGAGGAAGTCATTACATCGGGGCTGGCGCCGGGATAGAACGTCTGCACCTGAATCGTCGGATAATCGACCTCGGGCAACGCCGAGAGCGGCAAAAACCGGTAGGCGAACAGCCCGACCAGCATAATCGCCGCCATCAGCAGCGTCGTCGCTACCGGGCGCAGAATGAACAGACGAGACGGGCTCATTGCGAGGACTGCTGTCCGGCTCCGTGGCCCTTGCCCTGGCGCCGGGTATGAGGCCCAGCGCCGTTCGCCGGCCTGCCGGAAGCGTCGGCCCCGCCCCCGCCAGCCGAAACGAGCGTAACCTTGGCCCCGTCCTTCAGCCGGTCGGCGCCATCGTCGACGACGCTCTGGCCGGCTTGCAGCCCCGAGAGGATCACGACGCGCTGACCGTCGGTCGGGCCGAGCTTTACCTTCTGCACCGACACCGTGTTACCGGGCTTGACCAGATAGACAAAAGTGCCGGGGGCGCCGCGCTGGATCGCCGCGCTTGGGACGATATCCACGCCTTGCAGTGTCTCGACCAACAGCTTCACGTTGACGAACTGGTTGGGAAACAGGCTGTCCTGCGGATTGTCGAAGATCGCGCGCAGTTTCGCGGTACCGGTCGTCGTATCGATTTCGTTGTCGATCGTCTCCAGCGTTCCGGTCGCCAGCTCGGTCGTCCCCGTACGGTCGTAAGCAGTGGCTTGCAACGTTGCCCCGGCGTGCAACTGCCGCATCACCTGGGGCAGATTGTCTTCGGGCAGAGTGAATATAACCGAGATCGGCTGCAGCTGGGTAACGACGACGATGCCGTTGGGATCGCTCGTCTGCACATAATTGCCCGCGTCCACCTGGCGCAGCCCGACCCGGCCGGTCACCGGCGAGATGATGTGGGCATAGGTCAGGTTGAGCTTCTGCGCGTCGATCTGCGCGTTGTCGGAAATGATCGCGGCTTGATCCTGCGCAACCGTCGAGATCTGCGTGTCGCGCGTCTGGGTCGCAATCGAGTTTTGCGCGACCAGAGTGTTGTAGCGCTTCAGATCAAGCTGGGCGTTCTTCAAAGACGCCTGGTCCTTGGCGAGCTGGCCCTCTGCTTGTTCCAGCGCCACCTGATACGGACGGGGGTCGATCTGGGCGAGAAAGTCGTCCTTTTTGACCTGCTGGCCCTCCTGGAACCCGACGGCCATCAGATACCCGTTGATCTGGGTTTTGACCGTGACCGTGGCTAGCGGGGTGACGGTGCCGAGCCCGCTCAAAGTAACCGGCATATCGCCTTGTTGAACCGTCGCGGTACCAACCGGCACCGGACCGCCGGAAGCGGCGCGCCCACCCGAGCTCGGTTGTCTGCCAGGCCGCGGCAAGTACCACACCGCCGCCCCGACGATGGCCGCCACCAGCAACAGCCAAAGGATCGGCCGCAACCGCGACCGGCGGCGCCCCGTCCTCGGGGAAATTTCCGTCGGCGGGAGGGCATGCTCCTCGCTGCCCGGACCAAATACATCGCCGGGTTCTCTCGCCGGTCTCGGCGGAGCCTCGATATCGCTGCGCTGGTCGTCCATCGTCGTCTAACGAAAACCTCGCCGAGGCGAGCTTAGCAAGCCCGCAACCGCGCGTCTCCTGCGCCGCGGTAGACGATTATAGGCCGCCCCGGCGCGTGGCATCCCGGCGGGCGCAAAGCCCCTTTCGTCACGCTGCCCTATCGTCTCAAATGGGATATCCCAATTCGGACGGTCGAGGTCGGGTCATGGCGGCAAATCTTGCACCTCTCAGCGGCGGCCAGCTGGTCGTCGCCGCGCTGCGGGCGCATCGGGTGGAGATGGCCTTCAGTGTCGCCGGCGAGAGCTATCTCGAAGTGCTCGATGCCCTTTTCGACGCCCCCGAGATCCATCTCATTACCTGCCGCCAGGAGGGCGGTGCGGCATTTATGGCCGAAGCTTACGGCAAGCTCACCGGCAAACCGGGTGTGCTGCTGGTGACCCGCGGGCCGGGCGCCTGTAACGCCTCGATCGGCGTCCACACCGCGTTTCAGGATTCGACGCCGATGGTCGTGCTGGTCGGCCAGGTTGCCCGCCACCAGATCGACCGCGAAGCCTTTCAGGAGGTCGATTTCCGCCGCATGTTCACGCCGCTCGCCAAATGGGTGGCCCAGATCGACATGGCCGAGCGCGTGCCCGAGTTGGTCAACCAGGCGTTCCAGGTAGCGACTTCCGGACGCCCCGGCCCGGTCGTTCTGGCACTGCCCGAGGACATGCTGCGCGATCGCGCTGTGGCCCCGGTCTCCGGCCCCTACCTCCAGGTGCGCGCCCACCCCGGCGCTGCCGATCTTGCCGAGCTGCGGAGGCTGCTCGCGGCGGCGCAGCGGCCGATGATGCTGGTCGGCGGCAGCGGCTGGAGCGACGCGGCCTGTCGCGACATCACCCGCTTTGCGGTGGCGAACGATCTGCCGGTCTGCTGCTCGTTCCGGCGTCAGGATATCGTCGACAACCGCTCGCCATGCTTTGTCGGCGATCTCGGCACCGGGGCGAGCCCGACGCTGGTCGGACGGGTCAAGGAATCCGATCTGTTGCTGGCAGTGGGCGCGCGCATCGGCGAGATCACCTCACAATCCTATTCGCTGATGGGCATCCCCGATCCGGGCAAGACCCTGATCCATGTCCATCCAGCCGCCGAAGAATTGGGCCGCGTCTTTCGTCCGAGCCTGGCGATCCAGTCTGGCATGCCCGAATTCGCCGCCGCCGCGGTGGCATTGGAGCCGGCGCCGGCGCACTGGTCGGCCTGGCGGGCGGCGGCGCGCGTCGAGTACGAGGCGGGGCTCCTCCCCTCCTCCGCCGGCAGCGCTGCGCTCGATCTCGGTCAAGTCATGGGCTGGCTGCGCGAGCGCCTGCCCGACGACGCGATTGTCACCAGCGACGCCGGCAATTTCAGCGGCTGGCCCAACCGTTTTCTGCACTACCGCCGGCCGGGGCGCCAGCTCGGCCCGACCAGCGGGGCTATGGGCTACGGGGTTCCGGCCGCGGTCGGGGCCAAGCTCGTCCATCCGGATCGGCTGGTGGTCGGGTTTTGCGGCGACGGCGGCTTTCTGATGACCGGGCAGGAATTGGCGACGTCGCTCGCCGAGGGCGTCGGCCCGATCATCCTTCTATTCAACAATGCGATGTACGGCACGATCCGCATGCATCAGGAGCGCCGCTTCCCCGGCCGCGTCGTCGGCACCGCGCTGAAGAACCCCGATTTTGTCGCCCTCGCCCGCGCCTACGGCGCTTTCAGTGCGCGAGTAACGCGCACCGAGGAGTTCGCCCCCGCCTTCGAAGAAGCCGCCGCCGGCAAGCGCGCCGCGGTCATCGAGCTCGCAATGGACCCCGAAATCATCACCACCCGCACCACCCTCTCCGCCATCCGCCATCAAGCAGAAGCGCAAAACACCAACGCCGACGCCTGAGGCGGGGTTCTGCATCGCGTTCCAGAGTTTCCCATAAGCGGACACTTGGGATCCGCGATAAGTCGAATTTCTAACTTTTTTGGGCCGCCAAGCGGACGTCAACTTCGGGGTCGTGAGTAAGCTTGGGCAAAAGCCTGGGCGACCGTCCAGCCGGGGTTCTCTTGGCAGTAAGCGACGGCTTGAGCCTCGATACTGGGGATCACGCTGACATTGATGGTTCTGGCCCGGAAGCGCGACGCCTGATAGCCGACATAAAACATAGACGCCGCGGCGCGATCCTCCGGCGACAATCTCAGCAGGTTTTGGCAGCTTACTTCGCGAATATTGACGATGTGATCCGTTGGCGCCGATTTGGCCGCCGGTGGCTGAGCCGGTGCTGCCGCGGGGACCGCGGATGGTGGCGGAGCCGGGGGTGGTGTTGGTGCCGCCGCGGGAGCCGGGGGCGGCGACGACGCGGATGAAGCTGCGACCTGCGGCGGTGCTGTTTGCGTACAGGCAGCTAACAAGGCCGCCAAGAGTACAGCTGCGGTTTTGCCGTTCACCCTTTCCTCCCGTCGTCAGAAGATTTTTTCGAGACGGCCATAGTTGCGGCGGAATTTGCTCACTTTAAGTGATATGAATCAATCACAAAAGCGCGGATCTTGTTGTCGGTCGTGGTAGCGGGTATGGCATAATTCGCCCCCACATTCCGAAGCAATCCTAAGCCGGACCGAAGCTTAGGCCAAAGCCACCGAGTGAGACTGGGATGATCACCAAGTATCTGCTTTTCACTTCGTCGATCGCTTTGGCCGGATTGATGGCCACCAAAGCGCCCGCCGCCACCGCTGTCTGGAGCGGCAGCATGGCCCGCGATATCGCCGCCATGACGGCGGACGGCAAGGATGCGCCATTGGTGCTTGTGGCTCGCGGTGGTGGCGGCCGAGGCGGTGGTGGCGGCGGCCGAGGCGGTGGCGGCGGCCGAGGCGGTGGTGGTTTTGGCGGTGGCGGTGGTCATCGCGGGGGCGGCGGTGGTTATCAGGGTGGTCGCGGCGGTTTTGCCGGAGGGGGCGCCAACCGCGGAAGTTACAACCGCGGCGCTGGTGCCGGAGGCGGGGTCAACCGTGGCGGTGCCGCTCGCGGTGGTTCCTGGGCCGGCGCCGCCGGGGGAAATGTCAACCGCGGAAACTTTAACAGCGCCAATATCAACCGCAGCGGGACCGTCAATGTCAACCGCAACGTCAACGTCAGCGGTGGCGGCTATTATGGAGGAGGAGGCGGCTACTACGGCGGCCCGGGTTGGGGCGGTGTCGCCGCCGGTGTCGCGGCGGGTGCCATCGTCGGCGGTGCCGTCGCCAGTACGGCCTATCCGGCGTACGCGTACCCATACCCCTACCCGAACCCGTCTTGTCCCTACCCAAATTACCCGAATTGCGGACTTTGAGCGGCTCCAGCACGACGGCGCTTTGGCCTAGCAAGGACAACCTTTGGCGAACCGGTAATTCGACGGTGATCGGGTAGGTTGGTTCGGGGGCAACTGCCGGCATGGTTGGCTCTGATCTGCTTCGGCGGCCCGGCGCCGAAAGCGGAAGCTCGTCGGCCCGCCGGCGCACAGCAGCTGGCGGCCTTTGTCAGATGCCAACCCCCGCTCATTAGTTGCAGCCTGGTTCGGATTGGAAGGAAGCGTCGCTGGAGATTAATTTCGGTCCGCCGGTTCTATCCGGGCTGGTGGCCCCCGATCAGCGATTTTGCAGCTTTGACAACGTGTTCCGGGGTGAAGCCCAGCTCACGCATCACGATTTCACCGGGCGCCGACGCACCGAAGCAATTCAGCCCGATGATTGCCCCGTCGAGGCCCACGTAGCGCTCCCATCCGAGCGTGGAGCCTGCCTCGATGCTGACTCGCGCTTTAACGCCGGGAGGAAGAACCGTGTCCCTGTAGGATTGCGGTTGCGACTGAAACAAATCCCACGACGGCATCGAGACGAGCCGGCTCGCAATTCCTTCGTGCGTCAGTTGGTTGTGCGCTTCTAGCGCAACCGACACTTCGGAACCGGTAGCGATTAGGATAACGCTCGGCGAACCCGTAGCGCAGTCGCTGAGGACGTACGCTCCTTTCGCCACTCCCGAAGCCGGCGCCAGCGTTGAGCGGTCCAGAGTAGGTAATCTCTGCCGCGTAAGCACAAGTCCTACCGGCCCCGAGGTGTGCGCAACCGCGATCTTCCACGCCTCCACGGTCTCGTTGGCGTCCGCCGGGCGCAGCAGCGTCAGATCAGGAAGCGCGCGAAGGCTTGCCAGTTGTTCCACCGGCTGATGCGTAGGTCCGTCCTCGCCCAATCCGATGCTGTCGTGGGTCCATACATAGATGACGTGAGCCTTGCTCAAGGCCGCCAGTCTGATGCTTGGCCGCATGTAGTCGGAAAACGTAAAGAAGGTGGCGGCAAAGGGCAGGACGCCGCCATGCAGGGCCATGCCCGTGGCAATCCCGGCCATCGCGTGCTCGCGAATACCGAAATGAATATTCCGCCCGGCATATCCCTTCGGGCCGCCTACCAGTCCCTGGGTCGGCGGCGCACCCTCGGGAGACTTAAACAGGGGACTCTCGAAGTCGCCGTGTCCCTTGAGCGCGGTGCGCGTGGACGGATCGAGGTCGCCCGAGCCGCCAATCAGGTTAGGTAGGACATCGGCCAGCGCGTTGATAGCTTTCTGGCCGGCGTCGCGGGTCGCCATCGCGCCGTCGCCCGGCGTAAAGTGGGGAAGTGCAGCTTCCCATCCTTTCGGCAGTTCACCGGCGAGTACCTGCCGAAACGTCCCGGCTGCCTGTGGATCGATGGCGCCCAACTCGTCCACTCGTCGATTCCATTGAGTTTCCAGCTCGCGCCCTTGCTCGACCGCCTTGCGAAACTGGGCCAAGGCTTCGTCGGGGATGTAGAAAACCTTGTCTTCAGGCCATCCCAGCGCGCGTTTGGTTAACCGCACCTCCTCGACGCCCAAGGGCTCGCCGTGGGCCCCAAAAGTGTCATGCTTATTCGGGCTGCCAAAGCCGATATGCGTGCGCGCCACGATCAGCGACGGCCGGTCATCGATCGCCTTTGCCCTGGTCAGGGCAGCATCGACCGCGGCGGTATCCTGCCCGTCGATATGCTCCACATGCCACCCATAGGCCTGGAATCGCGCGCCGACATCTTCGTTGAAAGTTACATCGGCGCTGGCCGAGAGTGTTATCTGGTTGGCGTCGTAGAGCACGATTAATCGTCCGAGCCGAAACTGACCCGCGATCGAAGCGGCCTCCGCTGCGATACCTTCCATCATGTCGCCGTCACTAGCCATCACATACGTGTAGTGATTCACCACTTCATGGCCCGATCGATTGAAGGTGGCGGCCAGCCAACGCTCCGCAATTGCAAATCCTACCGCGTTTCCAACACCTTGGCCTAACGGACCCGTCGTAACTTCCGCACCTGGCACCACGCCATACTCGGGATGCCCCGGGGTGCGGCTGTCCCATTGGCGAAATTGCTGGATATCAGCCATCGTAAGGTCGTAACCGGTGAGGAACAGCAGGCTGTAGAGCAGCATGCTGGCATGCCCGGCGGACAGCACAAAACGATCGCGATCGGGCCATTTGGGGTTGGTGGGATTGTGCCGCAGATGGCGCGTCCACAAGACGTACGCCATTGGTGCCGCGCCCAACGGCATCCCCGGATGTCCCGAGTTCGCTTTCTGGACTCCGTCGATCGACAGCGTCCGGATGGTGTTGATGCAAAGCTCGTCGATTGGTTGAAACGTCGTACGCATGGTTCCTCCGGACTGCCCCAACCTTAAAGGGAATGAATATTTGCAACGAGAGCAGAACCCCCATCCTACCCTCTCCCTTTGTGTGCAAGGAAGAGGGCAAGGATAGGTTTGTGATTCTTAGCAGGTCGTGTTGGGGTCAATCCGCATCGTATGGATCTCCGTATGCGGCTCGTGTGCTCCCAGTATCGCCGCTGCCAAATGCCGCGTTCACTGCGGTTTGTCATGACCGGTGACCGCGCGGCTCGCCGACCGGCAGCGATTTCGTGAACCCACTCCTGATCGCTCGCCACGGAGCCGGAAAATCGGCATCGTCTTGCGGCAACGTCCCCAAGGTCGCACACCCCAGTGCATGTGGTCGGGGAGGACGACCCAGGCGTCGATGTGAAAAGGCGCGCAGGCGCGCACTCTGCGAACCGCGTAGCGCAGCGCGTCGATATTCGCCACCAACAGGTTCGAGCGCCGCTCAAGCAGGTTTACGGTAAAGAGGAAGGTCCCGCCCGGAACCCGGCATCTAAGGAGTATGCACGGCGGCGGAATGCGCTGCGCTGTCTGCCCTACGTTTGCTAAGCTGGCGGGTGTCATCCCGGTTATCTCCGATCGTCTATCAGACACCGTATGACCCGGACGTGAAGCCCACCCAGTTCGCTGATCCACCACTCCCTGGATCGCCAAGTTCGTGGCGCTCCTAAGCCGAACGATGTCGGGCGTCCACGCAGCGCATCGCGCCGCTCGGACCTCCCTTGACCGGGCTCGCCCCGCTCGCATGGCGAATACCCTAAGAGCGGTGGGCTCACCGCTGTTCTTTGGCCTGCGGCTGTGGGTCTCTGTCTGCTTGGCGCTTTATGTCGCGTTCTGGCTCGAGCTCGACAATCCTTACTGGGCGGGAACGACCGCAGCTCTGGTTTATCAGCCCCATCTTGGCGCTTCGTTGCGCAAGGGCTGGTATCGCATGATCGGTACGATCGTCGGCGGAATAGCCATCGTGGCGCTGACCGCCTGTTTCCCGCAGAACCGCATCGGTTTTCTCGCTGGCCTGGCGTTGTGGGGCGCGGCGTGCGCCTTTGTCGCCACAATACTGCGCAATTTCCTGTCCCTTGCGGCGCAACTCGCCGGGGTTACGGCAGCAATTATCGCAGGCAACCAGCTCGGGCAAACCGGAGGCGTGAACGGCGTGGCTTTTACGTTGGCGGTGATCCGCTGTACCGAGATTTGCATCGGCATCGTGTGCGCCGGCATCGTCCTCTCGGTAACCGATTTCGGCAGGGCAGATCGCCGGCTGGCCACCCAGATCGGATCCATCGCGACCGAGATCAAAGGTCGGTTCGCCGACGCCTTGGCACTGGTTGGGCGCGAACTTTTGCAGACGCAGCCGGTACGGCAAGAGCTAGCCCGGCGTGTCATCGAACTCGATTCGTTCATCGAAGAGGCGGTCGGAGAATCTTCGCAGCTGCGTCAGAATTCGCCGGTGTTACGGGCGGCGGTGGACGGTTTGCTCAAGGCGCTGGCCGGCTGGCGCATCGTTGCCGTTCACCTTGCCCAGCTACCGCATGACCACGCGCAACAACTGGCGGCGACCGTGTCGCAAGCCGTACCGAACGAGCTGAGGCCTGGGTTCGAGAGCGCAGACCAGGCGGAATGGCTTAGCAACCCCGCCGGCCTGCGTCGTCTTTATGACCAAGGTGCAGCGGCGCTGAACGCCATGCCAGCGGACACGCCGTCGCTGCGGCTGCTAGCCGATCAGACGGCTGAAGTGCTGGCGGGTGTCTCGTGCGCGCTTAACGGGCTGGCGCTGATCGTTGGGGATCTCGTCCGGCCGGTTCAGCGCCGTCGTGGGGTTTGGCTGCATGTGCCGAACTGGCTCCCGCCTCTGGCCGACGCAGCGCGCGTCTTGGTTGCGGTTGGTACTGTCGAGCTGTTCTGGATCGTCACCGCATGGCCGAATGGCGCCTTCGCCATAATCTTTGCGTCAATCGGGACGATTCTGTTCGCATCGCGAGGCGACCAGGCATATCCGGCGACCATGAGTTTCACGGTCGGCACCTTTATCACCGCGGCTCTCGCGGCGATCATCGGCTTCGCTGTGCTGCCGACATTGACGACCTTCGCCGGTTTTAGCCTGGCGATTGGCCTTGTTCTGGTGCCCGCCGGCGCAGGGATGGCCCAGTCGTGGCGGACGCCAATGTTTACCGCTATAGCAGCGTTCTTTTGTTTTCTCCTCGCACCGACAAACCAAATGAGCTACGATACTGTACAATTCTATAATGCGGCAGCGGCCGCGGTCACAGGATTGGGTAGCGCGGCTCTCTCGTATCGCTTACTGCCGCTGCTGCCTCCGGCATCGCGGGCCGGTAGTTTGCTCCGTCTCACTTTACGGGATCTCCGGCGCCTTGCGACGGGCAAAAGAATTCCTCCGACATCGGAGGCCTGGGAGGGTCGCGTCTATAGCCGCCTCTCCGTCCTGCCGGGCTCGGCCACGCCGCTACAGCGCTCGCAGCTCCTGGCGGCGCTGGCGGTCGGTTGCGAGATCATCGGCCTGCGAAACATTTGTCACCTTCTCGATCTTGGCCCGATTCTTGATGAAGCGCTTAAGGCTTTGGCGGGCGGCAACAGCGCGGCGGCAGTTGCGACGCTTGCCAATCTTGATGACGCGCTCGCGGCTCGACCGGGCACAGCCATTCTGCGGGCGCGCGCCGGGCTGCTCGCGATCTCGGAGGCGCTTACCGAACACGCCGAGTATTTTGACGCCGTAGCGCCCGGACGATGGAAAATTAGCGACCTTGTCCCAGCGGCCCGATGACGCCCGCGTCGGGTCGCGACCCGTCAACCGGCCATCGTCATGCTCTTGCCAAAAGATGGTCGTAGCATCGCGCGTGATTGCGGCTTTCGGCATGATGGTAGCGGATGAACGGAATATTGCTCGGACGGCGCTTGCTCGGCCGGTTGCCGGGCATCGGGCTTCGCCGCAGGCGATCACCGCCTGCTACCGAGAACTCCCGGTTACGCGGAATTAATTCCCGGTTCGATCGAAAATTTTCCGGGTTGTCCGTCGACGGGAATTTCCTCGCAACCCATTGTTCAAGAGTATGTATTTTTGCCCAGATCGCCGGTTTCAGGGCCGAATACAATAAATTCCCGGTTATATTCCCGGTCAACCCGGTTCTACGGGAATTTCGCGCGGGCGGCGCCGGCATCGTGGAGGTCTGAGCATGGGACAAGATTCGCGGCAGTATTGGTCGGCGCAGCGCTATGCCGAGGCCGCCCATTTCGTGCCGGCCCTTGGAACGCCAGCGCTCGAATTGCTGGCACCTGAGCCGGGCGAGCATATCCTCGATCTCGGCTGCGGCGACGGGGTGCTGACTGAAAAGATCGCCGCCGCCGGCGCCAGTGTCGTCGCGGTCGACGCCGCGCCCGACATGGTCGCCGCGGCGCGGGCCCGCGGCCTCGACGCCCGGGTGGTGGCCGGCCAAGCCCTGACCTTCGACGGCGAGTTCGATGCGGTGTTCTCGAATGCGGCGTTGCATTGGATGCGCCCGCCCGAGGCGGTCCTCGCCGGCGTATATCGGGCATTGAAGCCGGGCGGCCGGTTCGTCGGAGAAATGGGCGGTCACAACAATACTGCTGCGATCATGGTGGCGCTCAGCGCGGTCGTGTCCCGTCGCGGGCTCGATGCGCGGCAGCTGAGCCCGTGGTGGTTTCCCTCCGCCGGCGCCTATCGGGAGAGGCTCGAAGCCTCCGGGTTCACGGTCGACGACATCCGCATCGTGCCGCGCCCAACTCCGCTGCCGGCTGGGCTCGAAGCCTGGCTTGACGCCTTCACCGACGATTTTTTCGGCGCCCTGCCGCCGTCCGATCGGGTGCCGGCCCGCACCGAAGTTGTCGATCTGCTGCGCCCGATCCTGATGGATGAGACCGGCACCTGGATCGCCGATTATGTCCGCCTGCGCTTTCGCGCCCATAGAAGCTGACTGCACAGGGTTGGCGGCGGTCATGCAACCGATTGCTCCGCCGGCCGGCTTGCGCTATACCCGCGCCGGTTTTGAGGGCGGCGGCATGAAGCAAGGCATTCACCCGGACTATCACGAAATCACTGTCGTGATGACCGATGGGACCACCTATCAGACGCGTTCGACCTACGGCAAGGCGGGCGATACCTTGCGCCTCGACATCGATTCCAAATCGCACCCGGCCTGGACCGGCGGGCAGCAGCGGCTGGTCGACACCGGTGGGCAATTGGCCCGTTTCAACAAGCGCTTTCAGAGTTTCGGCATCAAGCCCTGAATGAATCGAGGGGCGCGGTGACCCCTTGACCTAGCCTTGGCAATCACTATCTCGAATTGGTGCGGTCGCCACCTTGGGGCCGTACATCAAGACTGGCACCCGGCACTGATGCAGGTGCTCAGATCCATATTGCTCAATGGAGGATGTGGTCATGGATCGTTTCGATTTCTCTCCGCTGTTTCGTTCGACGATCGGCTTTGATCGTCTGACCCGGATGGTCGACGCCGCAAGCCGCGTCGACAACGCAGCTCTCTCCTACCCGCCTTACAACATCGAGACGACCGGCGAGGACGCCTATCGCCTGACCATGGCGGTGGCCGGATTCGCGCCGGACGAGGTCGATGTGACCGTCCACGAGAATTCGTTGCTGGTGACCGGCAAGGCGAAAAAGGAAGAGGAAGAGGGCCGCTATCTGCACCGCGGCATTGCCCGGCGCGCATTCGAGCGCCGCTTCAGCCTCGCCGACCATATGAAGGTCACCGGCGCTAGCCTCGATAACGGCATGTTGCATGTCGACCTGGTCCGTGAGGTCCCCGAGGCAGCCAAGCCGCGCAAGATCGAGATCGCCAGCGGCTCCCCGCAGGTGGTGGAGCACAAGCAGGCTGCTTGAGCGGCCCCTCCCCAACGCCTCGATAACGAAACGCCTCCGGAATTCCGGAGGCGTTTTTTGCTATACCCGCAAGAGCGAGTTCAAATCCAACCGCGCCATTTGAACCACAGGATCGGCAGGATCGCGCTTAGGACGATCAGCGCCAGTCCATAGGGATAGCCCCAACTCCAATCAAGCTCGGGCATGTTTTTGAAATTCATCCCATACATGCTGGCGATCAGGGTCGGCGGGATGCCGACCACCGAAACGATGGTCAAGACCTTGATGATGTTGTTCTGCTCGATGTTGATCAGGCCCAAAGTGGCATCGAGAAGCAGCTGGACCTTGTTGACGATGTGCATGTCGTAATCGCTGAGCGAGGTCACATCGAGCCGCACCGTCTCCAGGCGCGGCTTGATCTCGAGCGGCAACCAATCGGTAGCGTGGGTCGCGACGAATGGCACGATCCGACCGATCCCGAGCAGGCTGTCGCGGATTTTTGAGGCGAGATCGCCGCTATGGCCAATGCGCCGCAAGATGATCCGGAGATCGGCGCTTTCGCGCGCCGGTGGCCGCCGCCGGCCGGTCTGTGTGGCCGGGCTGCGAAACAGCCGATGCGATAGGTCGTCCAGCTCGGCGGCAATGTTTTCGAGGACATCGGCAAGGCGGTCGGAGATCGCGTCCATCAGGCCGGCAAAGACAGCCCCGCTGCTCAGCGGATCCGTCTCGGTCGAAAGATCATGGGTTGCGAAGTTGGTGAACGAGGGAAGCTCTTCGAATCGCACCGTGATCAGCCGTTCGCGGGTCAGCACGAACCCCGCCGGCGTGGTTACCGGCTGATCGGTGTCGGACCGGTAGACGAACGGGGCGCTCAGGTAGAGCGTGCCCGCTTCGTTGCGCAACCGGCTCGAACTCTCGATCTCGCTCAGCTCCTCGATCCTCGGCACATCGAGGCCGGTGGTTCGTTTGACAAAGGCTATCTCGTCCGGTTCGGGGCGGACCATGTCGATCCACACGGCCTCGGCCGGCAGCGACCCGCGCGCGAGATCCGCCGGCCGTTCGCCGCGACCAGCTGCGGTCTGGTAAAGCGTGAGCATGACCCAACCTTAGCGCAGCCGCGATGTCTTTTCCCGCGGATTGCATCGCCTACTAGCTGTGCGCCCGCATTTGCTGGCGGCGCAGGGCGCGGCCGGGGCGGTCGCCGGTGGGTTTGCCATCGACCCAGACCGGGCGGCCGTTGACGAAGACGTGCTCGATGCCGGCGGCCGGGGTTATCGGCTGCTCGAAGGTGGCGCGGTCGATCACCGTCGCCGGGTCGAAGACCGTGATGTCGGCATAGGCGCCGGCGGCGACCTGGCCGCGCCCGCTGAGGCCGAACCGGGCGGCCGGCAGCCCTGTCATCCGCCGCACCGCCTCTTCGAGTTCGAACAGGCCGAGATCGCGGCAGTAATGGCCAAGCACCCGCGGAAAGGTGCCCCACAGACGCGGGTGCGGGTGGAAATCGTGCGGCAGCCCGTCCGAGCCGATCATCGTGTGCGGGAAGCCGAGCACCCGCCGCACATCGGCCTCGTCCATCATCCAATAGATCGCACCGGCCGGTTGCAGACGGTCGACAGCCGCTTTCGGACCGACCCCCCAATCCGCAGCGATCGCGGAGAGTTCGCGTCCGGCCTGCTCGGGCGCGCTCTTCGACCAGGTCACCAGCACCTTTGTCGCTCGCTCGGCCTGCGCCGCGGTCAGCACCGTCGAGGAGGCGATGTAGGGGTAGGCGTCGAGCCCGATCTCCTGCCCCGCGAGGGCTGCGGCGATGACCGGCAGGGTTTGGGCGGTGCGGCCGAAATTCTGCCGCCCGATCGTCTTGTGGTGCGAGATCACGACCGGCACCCCGGCCGCGCGCCCGACCGCAAAACTCTCTTCGAGGCTGTCGAGCACCCGGTCCCCCTCGTTGCGCATATGCGTCGTGTAAAGCGCGCCCGCCGGATGCAGCAGAGCGGCCAGTGCCTCGATCTCGGCCGCAGGCGCGTGCTCCGCCGGGGCGTAAGCGAGGCCGCTCGACATGCCCACCGCGCCGGCGTCGAGCGCTTCCTGCAACAATTCGCCCATGCGCCCGATCTCGGCTGGTTCGGCCGGCCGGTCGAGTGCTGTCATCGCACCCACCCGCAATGTCGAATGGCCGACAAGGCAGGCAGCGTTGATTGCCGCTGGGCTGCGATCGAGCGCCATCAAGTATTCGGCAAAGCGGCCATAGCGGTAATCGGCGGCATCGCCGATCAGGTCGAGCGGCGGCGGAGGCGCATGATCGATCAACAGCGGCGCCAGGCTGATCCCGCAATTGCCGGTGACGACGGTGGTGACCCCCTGACTCGCCTTTGCCGTCATCTCGGGCGTCGCGAACAACGCACGGTCGTCATGGGTATGCACATCGATAAACCCGGGAGCGACGACCTTGCCCGCCACATCGATCTCATGCGCCCCGGCGGTTCTGGTGACCGTCCCGATTTCGGCGATGCGATCGCCCTTGATCATGACGTCAGCGCGAAACCGCGCCCGCCCGCTGCCGTCGATGACCTCGCCGCCGCGCAGAATGTAATCGGCCATTTTGTTTTCCGTGCTCCGCTGATCATTCGCCCGGTGCGAGCTTTGCCTGCAAACCCGATCGGCTTCAAGACCCCGCCTATGCCGGCGGCAGCCCGAGCGGTCGAGCCGTGTGCAATTCCGCTATGAAAGCCGGCTTCGTCCCGCGCTAAACTGCGGTGGCGGTTACAGAAGGCGGGCACCATGGTCATGAGGGTCAGCGCGATCTACCGTTACCCGGTAAAGGGCTTGAGCGCCGAGAAGATGGAGCGTGTGGCGCTCGTCCCGGGCGAATGCCTGCCGCACGACCGGCGGTTTGCGATTGCGCTCGGTTCGACCGTGTTCGATCCGCACAACCCCGAATGGCTGCCGAAGACCAAATTCGTCATGCTGATGCGCGATGAAAAACTGGCGTTGCTGCAAACCCGCTTTGATGCCGAAACCGGCGTTTTGACAATCACCGAAAACGGCCGGGAATTGTTGCATGCACCGCTGACCGAGCCCGCAGGATGTCGCGCGATCGCCGAATTCTGCGCGAATTTTCTCGGGCCCGGGGTCGACGGGCCATTGCGCATGGTCGAGGCCCCGGGGCACGCCTTTGCCGACGCGCGGCGCAGGCCGAACGCGACGACCGGCCAATATGTCTCGCTGATCAACCATGCCAGCATCGCGGCGCTCGAAAGGGCGATGAGGGCGGCGATCGACCCGCTCCGCTTTCGCGCCAATTTCTACTTCGACGGCGAGGCGGCGTGGGGCGAGCACGACTGGATCGGCGCCGAGATCACGCTAGGGACGGCGCGGCTGCGCGTCGTCTCGCCGATCACAAGATGTGCCGCAACCCAGGTCAATCCGGCCACCGCCGCGCGCGATCTCGAAATCCCCGCGGCCCTCGACCGCAATTTCGGCCACATCAACATGGGCATCTACGCCGAGGTGATTTCCGCCGGCGAGGTCGCGCTAAGTAACACGCTGCTTGCCCCGCCAGGTTGGTAAACCTTGACCCGGCTGACACTCTGATCACCGCCGCCGTTACAATGCATTTGCCGAGTAAAGGTTTCACTCTGCTGCGCCATTTACAAATATCACCGGGTGCGCGCGGACGCGGAGGCTTGGCGTTGACGGGCCAGCGGCAAGCGGCGCCGTTTCGAGGAGTCCGATCTTCAATAGCCGGTGGTATAAGCGCCGTCGCCACTAAAATCAGATCGTCCGCCGTCGATAGGGGGTGGGGAGACGAGCATGAGCGGCGCGCATGGGCTGGAGGTGCCGAAACTCCCGGCTATCGACAACGCCGATATCGAGGCTGTGCGGAGCTTTCTGCCTGGAAAGCTGCTCGGGCGCACGGCGGCATTGCTGTCCTTGGTACTCTTGGTCCTGGCTTGGATTGGTGGGTTTGATGCGGGCCTGAAGAAGTTCCTCGGGATCGATCTCGATCAGCCGCCGCCTTGGCTACGCTACGGCCTCTTGATCGTTGCTCCTATGTTCATTGTTACCTGCCAGCTGATGATCGAGTGGCAGGCCGCGCGGGTCCGACAGAAAACTAAAGAGCTCGCTGTCAAGATTGATGCGGTTCCGAGAGGCTATTTCCGCATTGGGCCTTATTTGGATAGTCCCGAGGATCGAACGAAATTCGATCGTGCCGATCAGGCGCAGGAAAAGGTGTTGGCATGGGTGCTACGATCAAGCGCCGTTCCGCTTTACCTGACCGGCGATTCCGGCTCCGGGAAGAGTTCTCTGTTGAATGCTGTCGTCCTACCCAGGCTGCGCGAGCAAAAATGGACCGTTGTCGAGGCGCGAGCATGGCAAGACCCCACGACGTCATTGCGCGAAGAACTGCAGAAGAAGCTGTCGAGCTCAAGGCGGCGATCAAATGATGATGGGGCCAATGAACTGCGCACCTTGATCGAGGCCGTAGCGCGTCGATCCGATAGCGGCCTGCTCATGGTCCTCGATCAATTCGAAGAGTTCGTGATCCTAGCCAAGCCGGAGGCCAGAGAACGTTTTTCCGCGTTGATCGCGAGCCTTCGCGACAATCCGATTAAGGGCTTACGTCTGCTGCTGGTGTTGCGCCGCGACTATGAGGACAATTTGGGTGACGTCGGATTGCCAGTCTTGCGACAGTACGAAAACTGGTATCCGCTAGGTTGTTTTTCGCTCGCTGCTTCCAAGAGCTTCATGGAGCGGTCCGGCCTTGGTTTGCATCCGGAAGCACTCGAACATGTTCTGACGAGCGCCGCCGAAATGGATGGGATACCGGCCAAGATCCGGCCGATAACCTTAAATGTGGTCGGGCATGTGCTCGCCGAAGGCTTGGGATCGGCGCCATCCTTGGAGGCTGACAGGTTGGTGCGGGATTATATTCAACAGGCGGTCGAACAACCCGGAATTCGGGATTTTTCGCGACCAGTATTGGAAAAACTTCTCACTGAGCAAGGTACCAAGAGGCCGAGGTCGGAGGAAGAGCTCGTGACCCAAACGCATCTCCGCCACGGCGAGGTGCGTGCGGTGTTAAATGGTCTCGGGATTGCGGCGCTTGCTCGACCGCTCGATCCGGCGCAAGGCGTTTGGGAGCTTTCGCACGATTTCGTCGCCCGCGCCGCTACCTATTACTTGGGTCGCCACCGCCGCGACTGGTGGCGGCCGGCGATCGCCTATGTTGCGCCCACCTTGCTGGTACTGACGCTGGCAACGACCATCGGTTTCGTCGTTTTCGACCAATCCGAAACAACTCGAATTCGCGAGCAGCTTCAGGATTTGGGCCTGTCGAGTTCCGACAAGGACGGTTGGCTCGCTGTTACGCCCAATGCTGGGTTTACAGACGACACCTTAGCCAAGACTCGTCCGCTCCTAGAAACGCTGGCAAGCCGCATCTATGCGGTTGGTCTGTCGGGAACGCAGGTCGCCAACATCGAGCCGCTCAAAGACCTGGCCGCGCTTCAGTACCTCAACCTAACCAGGACGCAGGTCGCCAACATCGAGCCACTCAGGGGCCTGACCAAGCTTCAGAACCTTGACCTTTCGATCACGCACGTCGCCAACATCGAGCCGATCAAACACCTGGCCGCGCTTAAGATCCTAAACCTGCAGGGGACGGGGGTCGCCAACATCGAGCCGCTCCAAGACCTGACGGCGCTTCAGATCCTCAACCTGGGTGGGACGCGGGTCGCCAACATCGAGCCACTCCAAGGTCTGACCAAGCTTCAGACCCTCAACCTGTTGGCGACGCAGGTCGCCAATATCAAGCCACTCAGAGGCCTGACCAAGCTTCAGAAGCTCGACCTGCCGGGGCAGCCGGTCACCAACATCGAGCCGCCTAGAGGCTTGACCGCGCTTCAATACCTCAACCTCTCGACGGCGCGGGTCGCCAACATCGAGCCGCTCAGAGGCCTGACCGCGCTTCAGACCCTCTACCTGAATTCGACGCAGGTCGCCGACATCGAGCCGCTCAGGGGCCTGATCGCGCTTCAGGATCTTAATCTGTCGAACACGCAGGTCGTCAATATCGAGCCGTTCAGAGGCCTGACCAAGCTTCACGACCTCGTTCTTGCATTCACGCAGGTCGCCGACATCGAGCCGCTCAAAGGCCTGACCGCGCTTCGGGTTCTTAACCTGACGGGGACGCAGGTCGCCAACATCGAGCCGCTTAGAGGCCCGATCGCGCTTCAAACCCTCTACCTGATGGGGACACAAATCGCCAACATCGAGCCGCTCAAAGGCCTGACCGCGCTTCGCTACCTCGACCTAGGTGGGACGCGGGTCGCCAACATCGAACCGCTCAAAGGCCTGACTGCGCTTCAAAACCTCGACCTGACGGGGACGCAGGTCGCCAACATCGACCCACTCAAAGGCCTGACCGCGCTCAAAATCGTTTGGTTCCCTCCCCTGCCGACGCCCCGCTAGGGGTCAGGGTGCGCCAGCCCCAAGCGGGTGTTTGCGCAGGAAGTTGAAGTCACAGCCGCGGTCGGCTTGGAGGATCTCGTGGCGGTAGAGGCGGGCGTAGCCGCGCTCGGGGATTGGCGGCGGGACGACCGGACGGCGGGCGAGTTCGTCGGGCGGAACCAGAAGGTCGATGCGGCGCTCCTTGACCGAAAGGCGAATGCGGTCGCCGTTGCGGACTTTGGCGAGCGGGCCGCCACTCGCCGCGTCCGGCGTTACGTGCAGTACGATCGAGCCATAGGCGGTGCCGCTCATCCGCGCATCGGAAACCCGCACCAAGTCCTTGACCCCGGCGCGCGCGAGCTTTTGCGGGATCGGCAGGTAGCCGGCCTCCGGCATGCCCGAGGCGGAGAGCGGCCCGGCGTTTTGCAGCACCAGGAAATCGTCGGGGGTCACATCGAGGCCGGGATCGTCGATGCGCGCCGACAAATCCTCCAGCGAGGTGAAGACGACCGCCCTCCCCTCTTTCTCGAACAGCTGGGGGTCGGCGGCCGAGCGCTTGAAGATCGCTCCGTCAGGCGCCAGCGAGCCGAACAACGCCACGAGCCCACCCACCGGCTGCAGCGGGTCGGCAAGCGGCTTGACGACCGAGCGGTCGACCGGACCAGCGGTGGCGGCGAGACGCTCGGCCAAGGTTTCGCCTGTCACCGTCAGGCAATCGAGATGCAACAGCGGCTGCAATTCGCGCATCACCGCGCCGATGCCGCCGGCGGCGAACAAATCCTCCATGTAATGCGGCCCGGTCGGCTTCAGATCGACCAGGACCGGGGTCTCGTCGCTGATCCGATTGAGCCGGTTGAGGTCGATGTCGATCCCGGCCCGTCCGGCGATTGCGGTCAGGTGCAAGACCGCATTGGTCGAGCCGCCGATCGCCATCAGCACCCGCAGCGCGTTCTCGACCGCATCAGGGGTAACGATGCGGTCCGGCGTTAACCCGGTGCGCGCCAGCTCCATCGCGGCGCGACCGGTCGCCTCGGCGGCGCGCAGCCGGTCGGCATGGACCGCCGGGATTGCCGCACTGCCGGGCAGGATCATGCCCAATGCCTCGGCGATCGAGGCCATCGTGCTCGCCGTCCCCATCACCGCGCAGGTTCCGGCGGTGGTCGCGAGGTTGCCTTCGACCTCGTGGATTTCGTCGGCTCCGATCTCGCCGGCGCGGTATCTGGCCCAGAAGCGCCGGCAGTCAGTGCAGGCGCCGAGCCGTTCGCCATGCCAGCGCGAGGTCATCATCGGCCCGGCGACCAGCTGGATCGCCGGCCGGTTGGCGGAGATCGCGCCCATCAGCTGGGCCGGCACGGTCTTGTCGCAGCCGCCGACCAATACCACCGCATCCATCGGCTGGGCGCGGATCATCTCCTCGGTGTCGATCGCCATCAGGTTGCGGAACATCAGGCTGGTCGGGTTCAGGAACACTTCCCCCAATGAGATCGTCGGGAAGGTCAAGGGCAGGCCGCCCATCGCCAAGACGCCGCGCTTGACGGCCTCGATCAGCTCGGGGAAATGCCGGTGGCAATTGTTGTAGCCGGAATAGGTGTCGGCGATGCCGATCACCGGCCGCGCCAACAAATTGGTCGAATAGCCCATCGAGCGGGCGAACGAGCGCCGCAGGTAAAGCGCGAAATCGGGATCGCCGTAATTAGTGAGGCCGCGAGCGAGGCCAACCGGTTCCGTCATGATGTCCTCTCGAACAAATCGATGCGCCAGCTTGCCGCCGCAGCGCCGTCGCGCGCAAGTACCGTACGATGTTTGCCCAACGGTAGTCCCTCAGGTCGAATTTCGACTTTCGACCCCAAACGGCCATTTGCCGGACGCCAGACATCCGCGGTGCGACGGGCACAGCGGACGAGTGACATTGCGGCGCCGACGAGCCGGCGGTAAAGTCAACCGTCACCGCGACCGGCGACCTCATGCGGGTGTCGTCTAAGAAAGCACTATGCTAACCGACGAAAGCTTCCATGCGGCGTACCGAGAACTTGAAGAACGGATGAAGGCGCTCGCGGAGGCCGATGGCGACGTCTTTCTCCCAAATCCTGATCCATTAGGTACCGTTCAGTACGTTCTGATATGTATGGAGCCATCCTTGGGCTGGTGGGCTCGGTCGGCAGACCACGCAAGGTTGAGAATAGAAGCGGGATTCAAGAACTTCCTCTTCTCGCTTGAGGATTTCATCCTTCACTTTTGCGTTCGACACTATCTTTGCAAGCCTGCGGAGCGATATCACATTACCGATTTTTCCAAGGGAGCGATGCTCGTCGATCATGCGGGCATCGCGAGGATCCGACGATATGACAGATGGTACGCGTTGTTGCAGGAAGAGATAGAGCTCTGCGCCAGTCCCAGCGCAAGCATCATCGCAGTCGGCAAGGTTGTTTCCCAGCATCTGGCACAGCGAGGTTTTCCAAGACCGTTCACTCAGGTAATCCACTACTCCGTTCAAGCGGGGCTTGCACGACGCGCAGGGATAGTAGGTCGAGAAGATACCTTCCGAGCATTTAGTGGTTCCGTCTCCTTAGAAGATGTGATCGCCGCGGCGAAGGATGTCTTGCAGGCAGCACATGCACCTTCCGAAATCCGCGACGACACCCTGTCGCGGCTGTCGAAGAGTGAACTTACCACTTCCCGTCAGCAGCTGATCTTCAATTACAAATTAGCGTTCGAATCGATGCGTTCGTAAGACGCATTGATCGCTGGAGACGGCGCTTTGCCGTTGCCCAAACCGGTCAGAACCGCGATCCTGGATGGGAAAGCGTCGGGAAATCTGGCAGATGTCGATCGAACGTCAAAGGCTTCCCGACCTCAAGAGATTTTACGATCTGGCCGCCCAGCTTCATCAGCTGATTGGCGGCACGCGCACGCTTGCTACCTGTAGTGGAAGGCAGGATTGGCCGGCACGGGGCGTCTATTTCTTTATGGAAGACGGGGAATTCCGAAGCGACAGCGGAACAGGAAGGCGCATCGTGCGGGTCGGCACCCACGCGCTCAAAGCCGGATCGGGAACGAGCTTATGGACGCGCCTTTCACAGCATCGCGGGCAGATACATTC
This sequence comes from uncultured Alphaproteobacteria bacterium, assembly GCA_963733945.1. GTDB lineage: Bacteria > Pseudomonadota > Alphaproteobacteria > ATCC43930 > CGMCC-115725 > AP-15. The sequence goes on from CAVTFD010000025.1 coordinate 115,917, forward strand.
CGGCGGCGGCAATCATCGCGGTTCGGTCTTCAGGTTGATCGTCGGCACTGCCCTCATCGCAAAGCACGGCTACGACAAGGGCACTTGGGATGACCGTCGGTCAACCGCGCCAGCTGCCATTCGAGCCGGCGAATTGCCCCTAGAGCGCGAAGTCAGCAAGATCATCGGTGCCATGCCTTTCCTGTGGCTGCCGGTCGACGATGAGCCGCGGGTTGAAAGCCTACGCGGTTATATCGAACGCAACGCCATCGCCTTGCTCAGTAACTACGGCAAGGAACCGCTCGATCCGCCGTCAGCTGCGTGGCTTGGCCATTATTGCAGTCGGGAGCGTGTGCGCGTCTCGGGCCTTTGGAACGCCAACCACGTCGACGAATGCTACGACCCCGCCTTCCTCGATCGGTTTGCCAAACTCATGCACCAATTCGGGGCCGTCCGATTATCCCCATAGTACGATCCCCGCCAACTAGAGTCGACTTCATGATCCGAACCGGCCCCTCCCACGATCATCGGTCGGCGCGTGGATTCGACCCATGGAGGTCATCGTGTCGAGCATAGATCAAGCAGACCGTGTGAAAGACTTCTGCACCCGACAAAAAACTCCCCACCGTTGCTCCAAGGAAAGCAAGCTGGGTTGCTGGGCGGGATTCTTAGGTTTGCGGAGGCCCTGACCGGCCAGGTGTGCGTAATCCGATCCTCTTAGAGGCTGACCGAAAATGAATTGAGTGATTTCAGCATGTTGTGAGACACTGGTTGTGTCGAGCAAACAGTGGGGGACAACATGTGGACCGAAATCACTCGTCCGAAGTATGACCGCGTGGCGCCGCGCTACGCAAGTGACCTGATCGATGCGGAATGGGCGCTGATTGCGCCTTTTATGCCGGTGCGCAAACTGTTGGGCCGCCCGCGGGGAACCGATCTGCGCGCGGTGCTGGACGCCATCCTGTATATCGCCCGAACCGGTTGCCAGTGGCGCATGCTGCCAAAGGACTTTCCGCCGTTCACCACGGTGCAAGGGTATTTTTATCGCTGGCGCGACAGCGGCTTGTTCGAGCAGATCAATTTTGAGCTGTTACTGCAAGCGCGCGGGGTCGCCGGCCGCGAACCGAGCCCGTCGGCCGGGGTCATCGACAGCCAATCGGTCAAGACCACCGAGAGCGGCGGGCCACGGGGTTACGATGCCGCCAAGAAGATCAAGGGCCGCAAGCGTCACGTCGTGACCGATACCTCCGGCCTGCTGGTCGGTGTCGTGGTCCATCCCGCCGACATCCAGGACCGCGACGGTGCCGGGCTTGTCATCGAAGCCATCCACGATCTGTTTCCCTGGCTGCGTCACCTCTTTGCCGACAGTGCCTACAACGGTCCCAACTTGCGCGCGGCGCTGGTCAAATTCGGCGATTGGTCGATCGAGATCGTCAAACGCGCCGCGGCGACCGCCGGGTTTCAGCTGCTGCCCCGTCGCTGGGTGGTCGAACGCACCTTGGCCTGGTTGAACCGCAACCGCCGTCTCGCCAAAGACTTCGAGGCGTCGATCGCCAGCGCCGCCGCCTGGGTTTATATTGCCTCAGTGCAACTCCTCGTCCGGCGCTTAGCACCAACACAACCAGGGCGATTCTTGAGTCAGACACTTAGCGTGTCGGCAAGCACCACCTTCCGCGTCTTGGGGTCGAATGCCACCAACCCGCAATCGAACAACGTGTGGATGTCCGCGCGCAGCAACAGTCCATTCGAGGCATGGTTAGAGGAAAGGCCCCTGTACGGCGAGATGTGGGCAGCCTCCAACACGTCCTCAACGTCGCAATCGGTGATGGCGCAGCGACCGCCGTACGCGACCAGGAGGGCAGCACGGAAGGCTGGTTGACCGCGCCGAATGCAGATGGCGCGCATTGCGCGCTCGCGTTCGTCTGCAACACTGGCGGGATCGTAGGCGGGGTTATCGGCCTCCTTGCTGTTGATGGTTAGATTTCCATCGAGCAGCACCGCGATAAGTCGATGCTCAAGTTCAGCGGCTACATCGTCGGGAACCAGCGTACCACTGCTCTGCGCGTTGATGAGGTGTCTCGGTACAAATTCTTCAACTGAAGCCAGCGGGAGGAGGAAGTCAGCGGTGGGATCAACCAGTCTCTGAAAACGGATTTCGGCCCTGCGATGTAACTCAGGATCAGTCGGCGTGCTGCGCATTTCCGGAGATCGGACAATTTCACCGACGCCGATTACTCCTCTTGGGCTCTTCGTGCCTTGCTTAAACACATAAACCCGCTCGCCAACTCGAGCCCCATTGTTCGCAATTCGCCACCATTCGGTGGAGTCAGGGGCGTCGGGATCAGCTTCCACACGCCCGATCAAGTCGCGTAAATTGGACAACGGCCAGCCTAGATCGGATTCTTCTTTGGGCACGTAGGTCAGCCAGTAAGCGGCCATGCCAGAAAAACCTCCGGAAATATCAGGAGCCTACGCAACATTTCCCATATTTTCATCAGGATAGTCCGTGTGCAAGCCTGGTGCAAATGGCCGTTACCCACGCAAAGCAGAAATCCAAATCGGGACAAGCGCGGCGAGGAAATTGCCTCGACGGTGCCCCTGGCCTAGGTTCCGGCCGGAACGGCGCAGGAGGATAAGAGTGACCGGCAGCGGCAGTTCGCGAATTCCTCTGGCGCCGCTGGATTCGCTGGCCGTCGATGTCATCACCGACGACGTCAGCGACAATTACGTCAGCAAGACGCTGTTCGCGGTCTCCGAATTCGCCAACATCGTGCGCGCCGGCGCCAAGGCGTTGTCGGGCGAGGCATTGCTGTGCGCCAATCTGGGCTTTGGCTGCAGGCTGGTCTCCACCGTCGGCGGCGTGCGTCACACGATGCTGTTCGACACCGGGCCCGAAGGCGCGATCTTCATCCGAAATTGCGCCAATCTCGGAATCCAGTTGGGCGAGATCGAATGCATCGCGGTCAGCCACGGCCACTGGGATCACATGGCGGCATTGCCGGCGGCACTCGATGCGATCCGAGACCAGGGCGGCAAGGCGACCGTCCACGTCAACCCCGGAATGTTCAACGAGCGCGCGGTCCAATTGAGCAGCGGAACGGTCGTGCCGGCCGCCAAAGTACCCTCCCCGGCCGAGATTGAGACGCTGGGCGCAACGGTGGTCAACGACCCGGCAGCACGACTGTTGCTCGACGGCCATTTCTATTTGAGCGGCGAAATTCCACGGCTCAGCGCCTTTGAAAAAGGGCGAGTCGATCACCTCAGCCGGAGCGGCCCCGACGCACCGTGGCAGCCCGATCCGTTGCTGATGGATGAGCGCATGCTCGTCGCCCATGTCCGCGGTCTCGGGTTGATCGTCTTCAGCGCCTGCTCGCATGCCGGTATCGTCAATGTTTGCACCGAGGTGCGCAATCTCTTCCCCGACTTGCCGATCCATTGCGTGATGGGCGGCCTGCATCTGGGCGGGGTCATGGAACGGCTGATACCCGATACGGTCGAAGCGCTGCGGCCGTTCGCGGTTGCGCACATCATCACCGGGCATTGCACCGGCTGGCGCGCGTTGCACGCGCTCGCCAACGCCTTTGGCGACGCGGTCAGTCAGTCCGCGGTCGGCACCACCTATACCTTCTCGCGCTGATGGAAGGCGAATCCCGCCTGCCGGTCACGATCGTCACCGGCTTTCTTGGCAGCGGCAAGACCACCCTGGTGAATCACATCCTGGCCCAACAGCATGGGCTCAGGATCGCGGTCATGGTCAACGAGATCGGCGATCTCGCGATCGACAACGAGCTGATCATCGGCGCAGCGGGTGACATGGTCGAGCTCAGCAACGGCTGTATCTGCTGCTCGATCAACAATGATCTGGTCGATGCGGTCTTTCGCGTGCTGAGCAACGAGCCGCCGGTTGAGTATCTGATCGTCGAAACCACCGGCCTCGCCGATCCGCTGCCGATCGTGCTGACCTTTCTGCGATCGGAGTTTCGCGATGTCGTCCGTGTCGATTCGATCGTCGCCGTCGCCGACGCGCAAAGCTTCAGCCTTGATCTGTTCGACAGTAGAGCCGCCGCGAATCAATTGCGCTACGCCGACGTTGTGCTGCTGAACAAATGTGACCTCGTCGGCCCCGCCGTCGCCGCAGCCATCGAAGAAAAGATCCGCGCGATCGGCGAAGCGGCGCGAATCATCCACACGACGCGGACCCGAATCCCGCTGCCATTGGTGCTCAGCGCCGGGCTGTTTCAATCCGACCGGTATCTCGCCGATCACGATCACGATCATGATCACCTGGCAGGCGACGGTTTTGACGCCGTCTCGTTCGAGAGCGAGGCGCCATTCGCAGCCGACCGATTTCAATCCTTTCTCGAAGAAATGCCGCGCAACGTGTTCCGCGGCAAGGGAATTTTGTGGGTCGATGGGAGTGACAAGAGTCACGTCTTCCATCTTGTCGGCAGGCGGTTCACCCTCGACGAAAGCCCGAAACCCGGCCCCGAGCGCAACCGATTGGTGCTGATCGGCCAGAACCTTAACGGCAAAGAACTGCGCGCGCGCCTCGCCTCCTGTGTCGCCGCCCCGACTATTCCGGCTCCGGGATAGCGACCGACCAGAGGGTCAGCAGGCAGGCGGCGGCCACCGGAATCCAAATCACGCCGGCCCCCATCCGTACATATCCAGCGCCGGCGGCAACCGCTCCGACGACCAACCCCACCCAGGGCAGGGCCTGCTCCGCCCAAGCCCAACCGGCGCCTCGCCCGGTCAGAAAATCGCCCAATCCTTGGCCGAATTTGACCAAAGTTCCGGTGACAAAGGTCAGGCTGACCGCAAGATTTCCGGCACGGTGCATCGATGCGTTCAAAGCCCCCATCGCGACCACCATCGGCTCGGGCGCGGTTCCGAACACCGCGGCAGCCGCGAGCAGCAGCGCCACCACGGCGAGCACGCAGGTCAGATGCCAGCGGCCGGAGCAATGCGCAATCATTTGTCCGCCCGCCGCACCCGTCACGAACAGCGCGATCAACCACAGTATCGAACCGGCCTCGGTCACCCGGCCGCGGCCGAGCGCGACCGCGAACTGTGTGCTGTTCCCGCTCATATACGAGACAAACAGGTGACCGAGGCGAAGAAAGCCGATCGCGTCGACCATGCCGGCGAGACCGGCCAAGAGGAACGCGAGCATCAGGCCACGTGCCTGGTCTACCCTTGCGCCGCGATCACCGTCGACTGCCATTTTTCGCTGCCCCTAGCCCCGGTCAGGCTGGCGAAGCCGGCGCCCGACTTGCCGCGCTGCGAATGCGAGTAAGTTCGGATCGCACTGCTTATCCGCCTCTTGTCATCCAGCCGCTACGATACCACTTTGGGGATTATCGGAGGCTCGGACTGCCGTTCTCGTTGATAGACGTCGAGATCGAAGGTCCGTTGACCGCGTTTTCTGGGCCGCTTAGGCTACCCGGCGGAATCGGCCGGTCGTTATCATCTTGATAGGGCGGCGCAGACTACGATCGGTGCTTGAAGCAAACTTGCACGGGTGAAGATATGGCTAAGCCGAAGAGAGGGCGGTCGACCGCCGCAATCGATGACCATGTCGGAGCACGCATTCGCGAGCGCCGCATCATGCTGGGGCTCACGCAGCAGCAGCTCGCCGAGATGATCGGCGTCACCTATCAGCAGGCGCACAAATACGAGCGCGGGATCAATCGCGTTTCGGCCGGGAGGCTGTTCGAGATTGCCCGCGCACTGAGCGCGCCGGTCAGCCATTTCTACGAAGGGATCGGCGAGGAAGGACCGCGCCAGGTCACGCCGCATCAGCGCATGCTGCTCGAAATCGCGCGCAATTTCGCCGAGATCAGAAACGAGAAGCATCAGGAAGCGGTGAGCCAGCTGGCTCGGGCGCTGGCCAGCCAGTAAACCCTGGCTCGCGGCGGTCCTCACCCCGCCGGCAGCGGGAATTCGTCGAGGTAGGGCAGGTAATCGTCCTCGACATCGATCCGCATCGCGGCGAGCACGCGCACCAGACTGTTGTAGTGACCGATCGTGATGATCAGATCGGTGAGCCGCTCTGGGTCGAGCCCCTGGCATAGCGCAGCAAAGGTGTCGTCGGAGAGCGCGACATCGAGGGTCATCTCGCGGGCGGCGCGCAACACAGCCCTCGCCAAAGGTTCGAGTGACGTCGTCCGTCCGGCGGTTTCCTCGGCGATTGCACGGATATCGTCGTCGGACACCTCGAATTCGCGGCTGATCCTGATGTGATGCGAATACTCGTAAGCCGACCGGGTCACATAGCCGACTTGCAAGATCGCCAACTGGCGTAATCTTGGATCGAGCCGGCTGCCGTCGCGAATGAACCGCGCCAAGGTATTGAGGCTGCGCGCTGCGCGCGGGCTGTGCGCCAGCAACCGATAGAGATTTATGTTGCGCGCCAGGAGGTCCTGGTGCTCGGGCAGAACATCGGATTTGTCGAGATAAGGCAGGCGCGCCATTGCGCTAACTCCCTTTTGCTCGCGTCGGGCGGGTGGACCAGCCCGAATCCGGAAAATGCCGTCGCCGACGCTGCCCGGGGTCGCCAGGAGACCGAGTCCCGAGAGGTCCGATCGCGCGGGACGCCGACAATATTCTATACATCATTTTGGTCGTGTTCGCCGCACGCGTGTTCCGCACCGCGGTCCGGGCCGGCCGACCCCGCTTACCGGCCTTTGTCGATCTCTCGCCAGAAATCCAGGGCGGCGCGGGCGCAGCGCTGCGGCTGCAGCAGATTGACCCCATGGCCATATCCGGCGAACAGCTCAAGCCGGCCGTGCGGCAAGGTCTGAGCCAGGATCCGCTGCTGTTCGGAGGCGATCCGACTCTTGTCGCCGCTCAGCAACAGCACCGGGGCGTTGATCCCGGCAAGCACCGGCACAACGTCGACGCCCTCGAAGCATAGATGCAGCGCCGCCGCGATATCGGGACGCGTCTTGTCCATCTCGGCGATGCACCACTCGCGCAGCGTCGCATCAGCATATTCGAGATCGAGCCGATAGCCGAGGGTGCGCCGGCACCACTCGCCGGTGCCGTAAGCCCGGATCGCTGCTGCCGTGCTTTCTTGGTCGAGCGCGTAGATCCCCTTCATATCTTCCGAAATCCGGGTCGGCGTATTGCACAACACAAGGCTCGCGACCCGTTCGGGATGGGCCGCGGCGAGCAGCAAGCCGACGAGCCCACCCGATGATTCGCCGACCCAGTGAACCCGCGGCAAGGAGAAGGCGTCGAGCACCGCGATGATCTCACCGCTGATTTTTTCAGGCGTGAAATTGTAGCCGGCGGCCGGTAGGTCGGAGGCGCCGCAACCCAACAGATCGGGCCGGTAAATGCGGCGGCCAGCGGCGATTGTCGGGACCCATCGGTTCCAGAAAGACGCGTTGCGCGCGAAACCGTGCAGCATCAGCACCGGTGTCGATGCATCCCACGGCCACAGGTAGTCGTCGACCGCGCAATTCAGCGAAAGACCTTCGTCGAGACGGATCATCGGCATCATGGCGCTCCATGGAGTTGCGGGGCTCGCAGCCGCACGCGCGAAGATACCTCCTCACGTCTCGATCTGCGCCGCGATCAGCGCCCGGCCCGCCGCGGCGACGGTCTTCGCCGGCCCTTCCGGCCCGAGGCTTTGGCCGATGGCGTAGGCGCCGTCGATCAAAAGCTGGAGCTGCTGAGCGAGAAGATCGGGCTCCCGCGCGCCCGCCGCCGCTGCGAGGGTCTTCAGATGCTCGCGCACAGCGCGCTTGTTGGCGAGGATGACGGCTCGGGCGGGGTGATCGGGCTCCGGAAATTCGTTGCCGGTGTTGAGGAACGGACAGCCGCGCCATTTCGGGTTGGACGCGGTCGCCGCGACTATGTCGAGAATCGCTTCGAGCTTACCTCTCGGATTGCCGGCGCAAGAAGCTTCCGCCCCGTCCCAGCGCTGCCAGAAGAACTTGTCGCGGTCTTCGAGCCAGGCAGCGACGAGCGCGTCCTTCGACCGAAAATTGCGATAGAGGCTCATCTTCGCGACGCCACAGCGCGCAATGATCGCGTCGATCCCCACAGCCCGGATGCCGTTGCGGTAGAACATCTCCGACGCGCTTTCGAGGATGCGCTCTCGTACCGGCTTCCGCTCTCCTGACATTCCTGCCCTGCGCATCCAGGTTTTGACAAGAGACAGACCTGTCTCTCACATTGCCCGCTTAGAATAGCGAAAGTGGGGCTAATGGCAAGGCGGGGCAAGCTGCATTACGCTTGGGTGGTCGCTGCGGTCACCTTTCTGACATTGCTGGCAGCAGCCGGCGTGCGCGCCACCCCTGGCGTTCTGATCGTGCCGCTCGAGACCGAGTTCGGATGGTCGCGGGCGACGATTTCGTTCGCGGTCGGGATCAACATTTTCCTCTACGGGCTGATCGGGCCGTTCGCGGCAGCGGTGATGGACCGGTTCGGCCTGCGCCGCACGATGCTCGCCGCCCTCGCCCTGATTGCGGCCGGCGTGGCGCTGACTCCTCTGATGACGCAGCCATGGCAGCTCGTGTTGCTGTGGGGCGTCGTTGTCGGCACCGGCAGCGGCACCACCGCGCTGGTGCTCGGCGCGACCGTCGCCGCACGCTGGTTTGCGGTGCGGCGAGGGCTCGTCATGGGAGTGCTTACCGCGAGCACCGCGACCGGCCAACTGGTCTTTCTGCCGTTCTTGGCGAGCATCGCCGTCAATCATGGCTGGCGCATGGTGTCGTTGGTGGTCGCCGTGTCGGCTGCCGCAATGATTCCGGTCGTCGCGTTGCTGATGCGCGACCGGCCCGGCGATATTGGGCTCGTCCCCTACGGCGCCGAGCCGGGCGCGATACCGCCCACGGCCGCACGCGGCAATCCCGCTATGACCGCACTGCTTGCCCTGCACGACGGGCTGCGCTCACGCGATTTTTGGCTGCTCGCCGGCAGCTTTTTCATCTGTGGCGCGTCGACCAACGGGCTGATCGGTACACATCTGATCCCAGCCTGCATCGATCATGGCATTGCCGAGGTGACGGGTGCGACACTTCTGGCCGCAATGGGAATCTTCGATTTTATCGGCACCACTTTGTCCGGTTGGCTCAGCGACCGGTGGAGCAATCGCGCGCTGCTCGCGTGGTATTATGGGCTGCGCGGGTTGTCGCTGATCTATCTGCCCTTTGCCTTCGACGCCTCCTTTTACGGTTTGCCACTATTCGCAATGTTCTACGGGCTCGACTGGATCGCGACGGTGCCGCCGACGGTTCGCCTGACCGCGCAGATATTCGGCGTCGCGCGTGGCCCGATCATGTTCGGCTGGATCGCCGCCGCCCACCAATTCGGCGCGGCGATCGCCGCCTTCGGCGCGGGCGCACTGCGAACGGCACTCGGCACTTACCTCGAAGCGTTCATGCTGGCCGGCCTGATGTGCCTCGGCGCTGCGCTGATGGTACTGTTCATCGGGCGCACCGGTCGCGAGCGACTTCCGGCGCCGCTCCCGGCGGAATAGGACCTGCCCGCTATGCTATCGGCTGAACAGCCGAACCGGTTGGCCGCTCACCACCGCATTGGCTTGCAGATAGGCAATCAGCTCGGGCATCGAATAGCGGCGATGCCGGCCGATTCTCTCGGTCGGACCCCAGCCACGTAAGTCGGCCGGAGCGGCGTAGAGGACCGATGCCTCGTCGCAACGCAACGCGCCCAGCAGAAATTCGTCGACGATGTGACTGCCGAGTTCGCCGAGGCGCTGGCTGTGTTCTGTGCTTTCGGCTTCGGCGAGGACAAAAAGCCAAAGCGGGGTGGAGGCGCCGAGGAAGTCCGGATCGAAACCAGCACTCGCCAGCCGCATCGCGAGAACCTGCCTAACCTCGGCTCTCGCGTCGTGCAGGCCGGGGATGCGCTGTGCCGCGTAACCTTCGACCTCTTCGCCGATCGCGAGACCGACCGCCCCGGTCAGGTCGGAAGTCGGTTCCGACGCCCGTAGGATGTTGCGGCGCGGCAGATTGCGCTCTGACGGGGTATCCTTGCCATCTGCGGCCGGGCCGGGCGGAAGGGCTGCGATCGGCAACGAGAACAGCTTGTCGGAGATCAGCGTGTCGAGCGGCCGGGACGCCTGAGCGGACTTTGCGCTGGTATCGAAGAAATAGCGCCAATCGATCACGTCGCCGGGCTGAAGCGGGTTGTCGCCAATGAGCCCCGCTGCTTCCGGTTGACCGGCGGCACCAAAAATCGGCCGAGGTTGTCCAGTCAGCAGCTTGCCGTCGGCGCCGCGCACCTCGGCGTGAAGAATGTAAGCGTCGCGCACCAGCGAATGGCCAAGACGAAATGCGGCCACCGCGAATTCATACGGGATATGGATCGTCGCTTCGTTGCCGCGCCCCGGCTTGCAACTATAGAGAAACGTGTGGACATCGGCCGGCTCCGGCAGAACCGAAGTCGCGGCGGTGTCGCGCACATAAGCGTGGAGCGCTCCCGGGGCGACGCGGTTTAGGGTCGCGTCGGCCGATATGCGCGGCAGGAAATCCGTGGCTACGATCGTCTGATAGGTCCACAGCACCCGGTAACGGCAGGCATCGAAGGCGGCGCCGACCCGCTCCGGGCTTGGCGTGATGGTCCCGGCCAGCGCGCGATCGACGCAGTCATTATGGGCGAGCTCGAACAGGTTCTGGACCTGCGACAGTATCTTGTGCTCGCTGTTGCGCGGGTCGGGAATCTCGGCCGTCCCAGCCGCGCTGCGTTCGTAGTCGAAACCGTCGATCTGGGTCGGGGCGCTGGGCGAAGTCGGGGCTTGAACTTCGCGCAACGCGAAACGGCCGGTGTAAACGCCTTTTTGCTGCTCGAACCATGGCGCGCTGATCGCGGTCAATGCCGCGAAGTCGCGCACGCCATAGACGCTGTCGAGATCCAGCCTGGCCGTGTTTGCGCTAAGCGCCGAGCCTGGTGTCGCAGAGTCAGCGATCGCCTGGTCGAGCTGGCTGAGCGTTATGCCCGCTGCGACGAGCTTCGCCCGCACCGACGCGTCGCCGTGCGCTTGCTGGCTTAGCGCGCCCAGCGCCGAGAGCGCGGTGGTCGTGCGCGTGACGTCGTGATCGATGAATTGGCCGACGAAGGTGTAGCCGGCGGGCTGCGCGCCGTCGGGGCCGGTGTTGTCGTCGACAAACGGGCTTACCCCGGCCCCGAGCTGCAGACCGATGATCGCGTTCAGGGTAGGGTTGTCCACGACCGGCGCACAGAGGCGCTGAGGCGGATCGGACGCGCCCGGCGCCGGTTGGCCGCAGCTGCCGACGGCACGTTCGGTCATGCAGGCCTCATAGCAGAAGCCATAGATCGAACGGTCCGGAGCCGGCGCCGTGCTCTGAGAACTCGAGGCCAGTGGCGGGCCGCCGCCGTGGCCGACATTGACCGCCGGAAGGATCCGCAGCATTTGCTCGAACGCGGACTGTGAGACCGGCGCCGGCGGACCAGTGATCGCACTGCCGGAACGGGCTCGAATCATCCGAAGGAAGAGATCCAGGTGGGGATCCGCAGCGGAAGACGCCGCCCAACCGCAAGTCGGCGCTCCGGCCAGCGCGATCACCAACAGGATCGCAAGGATGCCGGCGACGCCTTTGATCCGGCTATTCCTCAAACGATCGGTTCGGCGGGCGGTTTCTGGATTTGCCGAGACTTGCATTTGGTCTGCAACCGAAGATAGTTAATATGGAAATTTGCTCGGCCCACTACTTTAGCCGCACTTCACAGTAAATACCAGACAGGCTTATAGTAAAATTTGCTCTTGCCCAGAACCGAAAGCATTCGAGCGCACTTGTCGTGACCATTGCGGAGGGTCAGTCGGCGCTCTTTCCGCATGGGTCAGCCGGGTACGACGCCGCGGCAGGACAGCGCGACGGCGACAAACGAACGCGGGCCGTCCGGCCTTCCGGTCAAATAGGCGGGGCGCAGGTAGCCTACCAGGCGGTCGCGCCGCGCCGCATCAAGGCTCGCGACATACTCGCCGAGCATGCCCTCGCCGCTGGCGAACGGCTCCCAATAGTCGGCAAAATCCGCGAAATCCATCCGGATCGTCAAAGAGCGCTGGTCGATCTCGGTCAGCCCCGCCTCAGCCCAAATCCGCGGCAGCGCGCCTGGCGCGTAAATCGGCCGCGACATGGTGCGGTCGCGCGCCTCGGCCGCCGCTTCATCGAGGGCGGCGGCGGTATCCCAGAACATGCGGTTGGCGGCGGCGCCACCCGGCGAATCCCAGAACGCCGCGCACACCACACCGCCGGGCCGAGTAACCCGCCGCATCTCATTCACCGCGAGTTCGGGCCGCGGGATGACCGAGGGCAGCACCAGCATCGATACCGCCCGGTCGAAGCTCGCATCGGCAAAGCGCAGGGCGGCGCCGTCGCCTTGCTCGATATGGATGCGCTGGTCGCGGTTCTTGGCCTGGGCGGCGGCCAGATAAACCTCGGAATGGTCGATCGCGGTCAGGCTCGCGATGTTCGCCGCCTCAGGCAAGGCAAACGTCAGGCTGCCGGTGCCGCAACCGACCTCGATCACCCTGTCCCCGTCGGCGATGCCGGCATGCTCGATAAAGATCGGCGCCAGCCGCCGGCTCCAGCGCCCCATCAGCCTTTCGTAATTGGCGGCGTCGCGCGCATTGAACATCGACGGCATGGCCGGCTCCCTCGGTTTCTCCGCCGGTCGACGCGACCGGCGGCGTGGCGGTAGCCGCGAATTTAGCCGTCGCCGCCGCCGATTGGAATCGACGCGGCGTCGATCACCCCTTCACCGCTCTGGACTCGCGCCCACTTCGCTGCCAGACAGGCGCCGGTCCATAGCGGCCTCGACCCAAACGGTCCCCACTTCTCGTTTCTCGGCGATGCGGCGAACCGCCATCCACACCTGGCAGGATCGGATCAGAGATCCGAGCTTGACCGTCCTGCTGATCCTCCAACTTGGCGCCCTCTTTGTCGCTGTCCCACTGGCCGCGCAAGGGCGCCCGGTTGCTCGGGTGGTTGGTGAAAGTTTGGTGCTGGCGGTCGTACTGATCGTCGTCATGCTGTCCCACCGTCCCGGCGCCATCTTGGCCATCCTGCTGGCGTTGTCTGCGACATTTGCGAGCCTGTGGCTACCGCAGGACTCGGCGCCGCTGGCCGTGAGCCTGTTGAGCCGCGGCGGAAGCATCCTCACCTTTTCGGCGTTGAGCTGGGTCGTGGCGCACGCGGTCTATGCCCCGGGCCGCATCACCTTTCGGCGGCTACAGGGCACCCTTGTGCTGTACCTCAATCTCGCGACGATCTTCGCTTCGGCTTATCACCTGATCTGGGACCTCAACCCCGGCGCTTTCTCCAATCTTAGCGCCATCACTCCCGGGCGCGGTCCCAGCCAAATCGCGATTATGCTCTATTTCAGCTTTACCACTATAACCACCACCGGTTTCGGCGACATCGTTCCGGTGAGCCCGTTCGCCCGCAGCCTGGCCAATCTGGAGGCGATGGTAGGTCAGCTCTATCTCGCCACGACGGTGGCCCGCCTGGTCACCCTCGAACTCGAAGATCGCCGCCGCGGGCGGTAATAAGATCAGCCGGCGGTACCGCAGCCGAGATCGAGGAGATTCTCGCCGTCGGCGATGCCGGCATGCGCGATGAAGATCGGCGCCAGCCGCCGGCTCCAGCGGCCCATCAGGTGTTCGTAATTGGCAGCAGCGCGCGCATTGAACATCGACGGCATGGTCTCGCTCCCTCTTTTTGACCGGCGTTGCGGCGCGACCCGATCGCGATCGGGCCGAATTCAACCCTCGCTCGCAAACTGCAATCGAAGCCGCGGCGACGCCGAAATCAACCGGAATTTGGGCGGCCCGATGCGGAGGTGTGCTGGATGCGCTGGCGGGTTTGTTCAACACAATGCTTGTCGTCGGGCTGCGCGAGGCGCGGACCCGTGGGCAAGGTCGTCAGCCCGTCGCCCTTAGCTTTGGCGACTACCGCTCGTGCTCTAAACGCGCCATTACTGTCGGACCATCGTACCATCGGGCAACAAAAAACTGGATACCGAGCCCCACATAGTCACTCCATCCCCGCCGGGCGGCATCACGCGAACCTGCCACGGTCCATCATCAAAAGACGCGTGTGGTTTTATTCTTCGCACAGGGATCCCCTTTCTCGCTACAACGCAGTCGATGCTTGAAAGCCATTTTGGATCAGTCATTGCCTGTAGGCCCTCGTCTAATTTCTCAGGCGACATACAAAGCAACGCACCGTCTGCCGTGATAAAATCGGTGATGAACGGATCTTGCCATGGCTCCACTCCTAGCGAGTTAGCAAACGTATACCAAAAGTTTGGGAATTATATAGTTGACTCCCTATTTTGAGAAAGCCGCTGTTCCCTGCATCCGCGGCGCAATTGCTATTTGCAGGATACCGGCAGGCACTTCTGGACAGGTTACGATCATGGCTCCGCCCTCGGCGCTTCCACCTAAAGAATCGCTAAGAGTGCTAGTTATGCCTAGAAGCGCACTTTTTTTTGTTAATGGGCGTGAGTCACGCAAGAACGCCAAGAATTCATTCGACTCACTTTCTGTCATTGAATGTGTGAGCACTGCCACTCCAGTCCAAATGCCACAATACGGGAAAGGACCAGTGCCTTTGGGCAACGGCTTCCAATCCACTTGCCACCCATATTTGAGTAGTGCACCGAAAATTCCCGAACCCAAGAGCCACGAATCCGGGTCGTCTTCTGCTACCAATAGAACGACTGGCTCTTTAGGAATTCCCGATATATCCGCCTCAAATTTCCGTCCACCAAGTGTGCGAGGCCCAAGTTGTCTACGCATAGCGTTTAGTTTCGCTTCCGTAACAGCCGCTCTATCGTTAAGGATCGCCGCCCGCTCATTTGCAGTGGCGGCCTGTGTATTGGCGGTGTTTGTTATATACTGTTCTGAAGCAAAGAGCAATATGCTAAATATTGTTTCAAGCCCAACGCCCCAAATTACATACCAAAAGGCGATTTTATGGACAGCCTCAGGATACTTTGCAGCTTCGTATACTATACCTACACCCAACAAGAAAGCAGCGGCTATTTCCGCCTGCAGTAAATATATATTAGCAGAAAAGAGAAATTCGACAGACAAAATATGGGGCACGGCTGCCGGTCTCAGCGTCCTCGGGTTTGGTGTAGGTATAGCATTATGGAGAATAAAAAGGGCGATCCGGGATGTTGAAAATACAGAAAATAAGATTCAAGAAATATTAGGAAGAAGGAATCTTCGGTGAACGCTTTCGTGCAGTCTTTGTTCGTTTCTTCGCAGCCTTCGATTTTGGCTTCGGGTGATACGCCAGAACCTTGCGCGCCATGGCGTCCAGTTCTGGCGGCGGTTTCGGACTATCCGTCATCCGATCAAATCCTTGTAAGTGAGCCGCTTTCCCGCAACGCCGGTCACGAAGCTGTCCAGCCGTTGCAGGGTGTGCCGCCTCACGTTGCCCTCGTTGAGGCGGAACGTGAACTCGTCAACATAGCGATGCAAGTGTTTGTCGCTGGCGTGGTGGTAGACCCCGTGCAGCCCGCGCTTCAGAACGGCCCAGACGCTCTCAATGCCGTTCGTTGTCACGCCATCGTCCCGCGCGTACTCGCCAGCGCTGTGAATGATGGTTTCGTGTTGATAATCGCCACCAAGCCCCGCATAGCCGCGATGCTCGTCAGTATAGATCGTTGCGCCCGGCTCGATACTCTCACGAATTTCCATGCCCAGCGTCTCGGCGTCGGTTCCATCGACGGGCCGCGCCATCGTCCGACCGCCTCGTTCGCGCATGCCCAGCACGACCGTCTTGCCGACCCCGCCACGCCCGGCACGCAGCTTCTTCCCTTCGTGCTTGTTGCCCTCTTTGCCACCAATATAGGTCTCGTCGATTTCGACGATGCCAGTGAGCTTCCCAAAATCCTTACCACAAGCCTCGCGGAGCCGCCCAAGGATGAACCAAGCGGTTTTCTGGGTGACGCCAATTTCCTTGGCGAGCTGCATAGACGAGATGCCCTTACGCGCCGTGACGAGCAGATACATCGCGTAAACCCACTTATGCAGTGGAACGTGCGACCGCTCGAAGATGGTTCCCGTACGAACCGTGAAATCCTCTTGGCATTGCCGGCAGCGGTAGAAGCCGTCCTTACGCGGCGTGATTCGATCGCCAGTTCCACAAACCGGGCATCGCGGGCCTTCCGGCCAAAGCAGCCCCTCAAGATAAGTCCGCGCGGTTTCCTGATCCGGGAACATCTCAAAAAGCTGGAAGGTCGAAATGGTGCTCTTGCTCATCGCCAAGCCCTCGGTTTACAATGGAAATATGGACTTTTCCGAGCGGGGAGTCAACTATATAATTCCCAAAAGTTTCCGTCGCCGGTGCTGACCTTGGCAGCGGGGAATCCAAGATCGGAAGAGATGAGCGTGTTGCCATCCCATTGCACCTTCGTATTCCTGTACAAAGTCCGACAACCTGCTCTTTTGTACGCCTGTGAGTCAGTTTTATCGTCATGGCCAGCGTAATAGCCAGATTCGACCTGATGTAGATTAACTGCCACAGAACAGCCCGGAGTGTCGTCTTGTAGAAAGTACTCCCCGCCTGGGTGATCCGGTATCGGCACAGGAGTATCAGCTTGAGACCTTTTGTTATCCATTAAATACATGAGGGCAGTCAGTATTATGAGAAACGACGACCACCTCATTTCCCCACCTTTGGCTACGGTTTTCATCGACCGCGGGACTGCTCTCTCGAACGTCCAGACCTACATATCCCGTAGCGTGGTCCTTTAGAGGGCAGCGGTGTCAAGTTCGTCGAGCCTCCCCGCTGACCGTATTAGGCTGGTCGAAATGGAAGAGATAAAGGCATGATATTTTGACTGCTGATCCCCCATAGACCCCTTGGATATTTGTTCGTCATATCCACGATCCCATAATACACTGTTATGGGCGGTTCGCGCTGGCTGAGAACCACTTGTATCAACTCCTTTGAACATAGAATACCCGAGTCGGGCGACCAATCCCAGTCAGAAAACTTAGCCTTGCTGCTCGACAGTCGGTAAAGATGGACGATAAAGCCGTTATCGACATTCGCATCTGGATGGCAAAGCCGCTCTATATCGTCCTCAAGGCGCTTCGAGTCACAGTTAAGCCCAAATTCGATAACTGCGGCTAGCCGTAGATAATCAAAACGTGGTCTTCGTTGAGGCATTTCAATTGGCGTCTTGATCAATGCTATATCCCAGTGTTGCCGACGCGATTTACCCAACTTATTCGCGGTAGGGTACTCCTTTTGCAAAATGCACACGTCTTCACCCTCGAAGTGTACGATTGGTTTCGGCAGCACGTTATACAGTTGTTGAAAGAATAGAGCATGCATACCGTGTTCGGTATAACAGAGATACGGCCGCAAGAGGAAATCATGGCAAAATTTCGTGATCGTGTTTTGAATGAGTTCCACTAGATCGTTTTTCCACATCGCTGGCCTCTCCATTCGGCCGCGCCGATCCCCGCTGCGCGATGATATCAGGCGCCTTATTTCTGTCGTCAAGATACCCTTTGGGTAGCCGATGGGCCTCGGATGGAGGTAGCGCCCGCCTGATGGGGAACAAATCGCGTGAAATATTTTGCGGGACGCACTTGCCCATCGGCCGTTGCCAATTTCATCTCATCCGCTTTCAAAGGGCATGCAGGCCGATTAACATCTTGTGGTGACGACAGGGAACGAGGCGGGTGCAACCTACGAGTTGGTAGCGGGCCGCCTCCCGGACGACGACACGGCCTCGCCTGCTTGCCGTCCCGGCGGGGATTGAGGCGCGCCTATTCGGCCGCGAACGCCTGTGGCCGGAACGGCGACAGCGCCGCG
>CAVTFD010000026.1:0-135090 GCA_963733945.1 uncultured Alphaproteobacteria bacterium
ATCGCCCGCGCTTTCCATATCGCGGAAAGCGGCACCCCCGGGCCGGTCGCGGTGATCCTGCCCGAGGACATCTTCGACGAGGAGACCGACGCCACCCTCGACGCGGCGCGGCCGCGCGTCGTCGCAGGCCCGCGGCCGACGATCTGACCGCCTCGCCGTGATGCTCGAAGCGGCCGAGCGGCCGCTGGTGCTGGTCGGCGGCGCGCTCCTGGCCGACGCGGTGCACGACAATGCTGTCTACGGAGATCTAATCGGCTGGCCGAGGAATGGGTCTTGCCGATCAACCCGACCCACCGCCGGCCGCAATTGTTCGACGCGACCCATCCGCATTATGGCGGCTATATGGGCATCCGGGTGCCGCCGGCTTTGATCGCCGAGATGAAGCGCGCCGATCTGATGGTCGCCTTGGGCGAGCGCATGACCGACTCGGTCAGCCAGTCCTACAGTTTCCCGTCGGCGCCGCGGCCGCAATTGCCGTTCGTCCATATCTGGCCGGACCCGAACGAGGTCGGCCGCGTCTGGCGTCCGGATCTCGGCATGCCGTGCAGTCCTTATGAGGTGATCAAGGGGTTGTTGCGCCGGGCCGTGCCATCCGACGCCAGGAAGCGCCGCGGCTGGGTCGACGGGCTGCACACAATCCACCGCAAGCTCTTGGCCAAGGAATGGGAGCCGACCTCGGACGGGATCAACTTTGCCGCGATCGTCTGCGAGGTCGACAAACATCTTGCCCCCGATGCCACCGTCACCACCGATGCCGGCAATTTCGGTAGCTTCGTGCACCGCTATATCGGCTTTCGCCAGGGCCAGGTGTTCCTGGCCTCGGTGGTTGGCGCGATGGGCTCGGGCATGCCGATGGCGGTGGCGGCGGCCTTGCGCCGGCCGAACACGCAAGTGGTTGCCTTCGTCGGCGACGGCGGCGCGCTGATGACCGGGAACGAGATCGCCACCGCGCTCCAATACGGCGCCAATCCGATCATGATCATCTCCGACAACAGCATGTACGGCACGATCGGCATGCACTCCTATGTGCGCTACCCCGAACGCCCATTCATGGACGGCGTGCGGCTGACCAACCCCGACTTCGCCCAATGGGCCCGTTCGTTCGGCGCCGAAGGCATCACCATCCGCAGCGAAGACCAGATCGCCGACGGCATTGCCCGGGCCTTCGCCGTCAAGACAAAGCCCGTCGTCGTCCACTGCCTGACCTCGGCCATCCAGATGAGCGCCTGGCGCCGCTACACGCGCTCGGAGACATTGCCGTAGTTTCCTACGCGCCCGGCTCGCTATCGCCGCCGCCTAGCGCACGGGGGCGCGGCCGCTGACCTCGGCGCCGGCGTCGGGCGACATCCGCAGAAAGAACGGCACCGACAGCAGTGAGATCATCGCGACCCCGACAAAGACCGGGTAGAAATCGGGCGCGGCGAGGCTGGTGCCGCCACGCAGGGTTAGTACGGTGTGCAGCAGCAGCGCGGCGGTAGCGACACCCGCGGTCTGCGAGAGTTGCTGCGCCATGCTTGTCAGGCTGGTGGCGCGGCTCAGCATCGCGGGCGGCACGTCGGCATAGCTCAGGGTGTTGATGCTGGTCATCTGCAACGAGCGGAAGAACCCGCCGGCGAGCAGTGCCAGAAAAATCACCAGATGCGGCGTGGAGGGCCGAAACAAGCTGTAGCCGAACAGGAACGCGGCGCTGATCACCGCATCGCCGACGAGCACGACGCGAAACCCCAGGGTGCGCAGTACGCGGACAGCCGACGTCTTCATCAGCATCGCCCCTGCGGCGCCGGCAAAGGTCAACATCCCGGAGTTCAGCGCGCTGAGGCCAAACCCGACCTGCAGCATCAATGGCAATAGGAACGGCAACGCGCCGAGCCCCATGCGAAACAGAAAGCCGCCAATCGAGGCCATCGCGTAGGTCGGGATCTTCAACAGGGCGAGATCGATGATCGGATGCGAGACGCGGTAGGCGTGGCGGACATAGAAGGCAAGGCACACCGCGCCGACGGCCAATAATGCGATCACCAGGATATTCGGCAATGCGCCGCGCCCGACATTCTCGAAGCCGAAGGCGAGGCTCGCCAGGCCGATCCCGGTCAGCGCGAAACCGGCGAGGTCGAACGGCCGGCGTCCGGTTTCCTTGAGGTCGCCGACCAGCAGATTGACCAGGATGATACCCAGGACCCCGATCGGAATATTGATGAAGAAGATCCAGCGCCACGATGCAAAAGTGACGATGAAGCCCCCGACCGGCGGCCCCAGGACCGGCCCGATCAAGGCCGGCACGCTGACATAGGACATCGCCCGCACCAGGTCGGCTTTAGCCACGGTCCGCAGCAGCACGAGACGCCCGACCGGCACCATCAGCGCTCCGCCCATGCCTTGAAGGATGCGGGCCGCCACGAGGGTCGGCAGCGAGTTCGAAAAGCCGCATGCGATCGAGCCCAGGGTGAAGACAATGATCGCCAAGCTGAACACGCGGCGCGCGCCGAAGCGGTCCGCGGTCCAGCCGCTGATCGGGATGAAGACGGCGAGGCTCAACAGATAACAGGTGATCGCGACGTTCAGGCGCAGCGGGCTTTCGCCGAGCGACCGCGCGATCGTCGGCAATGCCGTGGCGATCACCGTCGAATCGAGGTTTTGCATGAACATCGCGCAGGCGACGACCAGCGGCACCAGGATCCGGCTGGACAAGGTCACGTGCATGCGCGTTTCCCCACCGCTCGGCGGCAGCCGATAGAGATGGCCGTCAACGCGTTCGCCGGCCGATCCGCAACGTCTTGCAGGCCGGTCGGAGACTCGCAAAACCTGTTAGCGGCATTCGGGTTGTCGGCCGTCAGCTTTATCCTGCAGAAGGTATCCGGCGAATGATGGTAAGTGTATATCATAGACAAAGTATACCGCATACCGAGATCACGCAGAAGCGCGTTGGCGTCGGGGGTCCGTTGCGCGCACTGGTGAAATACCGCTGGCTGGTTGCTGTTGCGGCCCTCCTGACCTTAACCGAGTGCGATCCCGTGGAGGTTATCGAGGGCTCGGACACCCATGTCTCGGTCCGTTACGACGGCGTCATGAACGGCCTCGACCAGGCGACCGAACTCGCGAAGACGTCCTGCGCGGCGCACGGCAAGACCGCGAAATTGCGCAAAACCTACTACGAGGGTCTCGGCGCCGGCGAGCGCTTCGCCTTTTTCGATTGCGTCTGAACTTTCAGCCGACCCGGCTACATTGCTGGCCCGCTGACGCCGGGCAGCATAGCGACACGTTACCCCAACCCTCCCCCGCAAAGGGGGAGGGCAAAGAGGCGGCGGATCAGGCTATTGGTGCAGTTGGTAGAGGCGAGTCACGTTTTCGCTGGTGATCTTGCGCCGTACGGCCGGGGAGATCTGGGCGAGGTTCCGGTCGAGGGTGGCGCGCGAACCGGGCCAGATGCAGTCCGGATGCGGATAGTCGGCGCCCCAGATGATGTTGTCCTCGCCGATCAGCGGGATGATCGGTTCGAGAAACTGGTCCTGCTGATAGGTGACGTAGCCTTGGCGGCGGAAATAGTCGCTGGGCTTCAGCTTGAAATTGAGGCTTTTCGCCCGATCGGCATATTCGGTGTCGAGGCGGTCGAAGACGTAGGGCAGCCAGGTCACGCCTGACTCGCCGAGCACGAAGTTGAAGTCGGGGTATTTCTCACAGGCGCCCGAGGCCAGCACCGACACCAGCACTTCCATCGTGTCGAGCTGGAACAAGGCCGAGCGCACCAGCCGCCACTGGGTGAAGTATTTCTGCTCCTGCTCGGGCGAGTCGGGGGCGCGCAACGCCTTGAACCCGGTCGAGTGGAACGAGATCGGGAACCGGCATTCGGCCGCGGCCTCCCACAACGGAAACCACAGATCTGTATAGAGCGGCGGGGTCATCCGCTTGAAGGCGAGATCGCCGCCACGCAGGCCCATCTTGGCGCAGCGCCGCACTTCGGCCGCGGCCTCGAGCGGGTCGGTGTTCGGGATGATCGCCAGCGGAAAGACGCGGTTGGGATCGGCGCGCTTGGCGAAATCGGCGACCCAGTCGTTATAGGTCTTGTCGGTCCAGGCGCGCAGCGACGCGTCGTCGATCAGATCGTTGACCATCAGGCAGCCATAGATGATTTCGGCGTCCTGGCCGTCGCGGTCGAGATCGGCGATCCGCAATTCGGGCGTAGTCGGCCGCGGCTTGGCGCCGGGTTTGGAGCTCCACTCGAAGCCGCTATCCTTCATCTCGTCGATATGACCGAACATCCCTTTCTGGTACGGCAGGAATCCCGGGCCGATACCGTTCCACATGCCCCTGTCCTGGTCGTCGACAAACCAGTGCAGCCCATCGTCCTTTTCCACGACGCGCGGCGCCATCTGCTTCCACTTCTGCGGCGCCTCCGACGACCACAGATCGGGCGGCAGGTAGGTCAGGTCGATGTGGTTGTCGCCCGAGATCAGCTTTTCTGGCATGACGCGCTCCTGTTGCCTTACGCAGAGATGTCGTCGGTATTTGAACCGCATCGTACGTGGACCGCGCCGGCCGCGCCACAGAAATGCGGCATACGCCCCTCGCGTGACGTGCATACCGAGGGCTATGATCGACTTCGACAAGCATCAATGCACAAGGGAGAGGACGCATGGCGGTTCAACTCGGCAGCGGCCAGTTCACCTTCGCCGTCCGACAGGATTGGGCGAAGGTGCCGGATGAGATCGTTCTGGGCGACGTAGCGGCCGTTGGGGTCGACCGGCAGGACCGGGTCTACGCGTTCAATCGCGGCGAGCACCCGATCGCGGTGTTCGACGCGGAAGGCAATTTCCTGCGCTCATGGGGCGAGGGTGTCTTCACCCGCGCGCATGGTGTCCATATGGGGCCGGATGACACGATCTGGCTGACCGACGACGGCGACCATACGGTTCGCCACTGCACGCTCGACGGCAAGGTGCTGATGACCCTAGGAGTCCCCGGCGAGCCCAAGCCCTATATGAGCGGCGAGCCGTTCCATCGCTGCACTCATACGGCGATCTCACCAAAGGGCGAGCTCTATATCTCGGACGGCTATGGCAATGCGCGCATCCACAAATTCACTTTGGACGGGAAATTGCTGATGTCGTGGGGCGAGCCAGGGACCGATCCCGGCCAGTTCAACGTCCCGCACAATATCTGCTGCGATCCCGACGGTTGGGTCTATGTCGCCGACCGCGAGAATCACCGGGTCCAAGTATTCGACGGCAACGGCAAGTTCGAGACCCAGTGGAACAATCTGCACCGGCCCAACGGCATGTGCATGGCGGCCGGCCGCGACCCGCTGATCTATATCGGTGAAGGCGGCCCGTCGGGCGAGATCAATCGCGACTGGCCGAATATCGGACCGCGCGTCAGCGTCCATACTTCCAAAGGCCAGGTGCTCGCCCGGCTCGGCAAGATGCATGCCGGGCTGGAACCGGGGCACTTCACCTCGCCGCACGGCATCGCCGTCGACCAGCACGGCAACATCTTTGTCGGCGAGCTGTCCGGCCGCAGCTGGGGGCGGTTCTCGAAAGGCCCGCCGCCAAAGCGCATCCGCGTCCTTCACAAACTCGAAAAGGTTGCGGTCTGACGGCTGGCAGGTCAGTTCACGCGGTAGACGCCACCGCCAAACGGGCGCCGCGGGCCTGGCGGACGACGAGGAACCCGATCACCAGCAGGTTGCCGAGGTTGAAGAGCGTGCCGGCGGCGAATGCCGGGGCGTAGAAGCCAAAGCTGTCATAGAGCGCGCCGGCAAACCAGCTGCCGAACGCCATTCCCAGCATGCTGGTAAACAACAGGATCGGCACGCGCCACGACGCCTCGGACGACGGAAACAGCTCGCGGATCGCCACGACATAAGCCGGAATGATCCCGCTGAAGCCGAGACCGTAGGCGGCCGAAACCGCGAACAGCCCGGCCTCGTTCCTGGTCACCGAGAACGCAGCGATCGCCAGCGCCTGACAGGCCGAGCCGACCAACACCGTGCCAAGCCCGCCGATCCGATCCGCAAGCCAGCCCCAAAACACCCGGCTGGCAAAGGCGCA
Source organism: uncultured Alphaproteobacteria bacterium (assembly GCA_963733945.1). Classification (GTDB taxonomy): domain Bacteria; phylum Pseudomonadota; class Alphaproteobacteria; order ATCC43930; family CGMCC-115725; genus AP-15. The sequence goes on from CAVTFD010000026.1 coordinate 6,045, forward strand.
ACCGAGCAATACCGACAGCATCGCGGCACCCTGCGCCGGCGAAATACCGAGATCGCTGCAAAAGGCGACGAGATGGCTCGACGGCATCGCCATCGGCACGCAGCACAGGAATCCCGCTACGCACAGCAGCGCCTGCACGGTATTTGGCCGCAAGCCGAGCGCCTGCGTACCACGAACGAGGAATGGCGCTGAGCCAGAGGCACGCCCTGGTCGCGGCGCCGGCCGCAGCATCAACGCCAACGGCACGATCACCGCGATGACTGCGGTAAAGCCCAGCATCGTCGCTTGCCAGCCGACCCAAATCAGTGCGTGCTGAAAGACCGATGGCCAGATCATGCCGGCGACGTATTGCCCGGACGAGATCAGCGCCAGCGCGGTGCCGCGACGGCGGTCGAACCAGCGGCTGATATAGATCAGCATTGGCGGGTAGAGCGCGCCGCCGCCGAGAAAGCCGATCAGAAGCGCATGCCCGAGGTAGAGCGCCCAGACTTTGCCGGTCGCCGAGACCGCCAGCCCGAGCGCCGTCATCACCGCGCCGAAGATTACCATCCGGCGCATTCCGACGCGATCGGCGACCCACCCCATCAGCATGCCGCCGCTGCCGGTCCCGACCCAGACGAGGGCAGCGGCCAGCGCCACCACCGAGCGGTCGCTACCGAGCGAGATCGCGATCGGCTTCAGCCCGACGACGACGATTAGCGGCGCGCCGTACGAGATCGACAGGATGCAGATGGCGAGCAGCGCTGCGAGCCAAGACGCGCGGCTCTCGATGCTGTCCGGAAAGCGGCCGGGACGTGTGGTCGCGCCTCGCTTATGCGCGTCGATCTCGGCCGCCTCGGCCATGCCGCTTTTCTCCCTCCTCCCCTGGTCCTTTGCCCAATTTAGCAGCACTCGCGAGATTGCGGATGCAAATCGCGGCTGCCTGCAGGCAAGATTGGTCGGCCAGGATTCGGATGACCAAAGGAGCAGGCGATGCCGGTGCTTTATGAAAAGCGCAACCGTGTCGGCTGGCTGACCTTGAGCCGGCCCCAGGCGCGCAATTGCTGGGGCGAGGATTTCAACGAGGAGATCGCCCAGCGCTGCGGCGAGATGGCGGCAGATGACGAGGTCAGGGTCGCGGTGCTGACCGGCGATGAGGCGGGCAACGCGTTTTCGGCCGGCGCCAATCTCAAGGATCCGCGCACCCACACCCAGGCAGCGATCGCGGATTTCATCACCGGCCTGCCGCAGCGGCGCCGCACCGCGGGCCAGGTGCTGAGCGAGTTTCCGAAGCCGGTGATCGCCGCGGTCAATGGCTATGCCGTTGGCATCGGCTGCATCGTCACCTATTGCTGCGATCTGATCGTCGCCTCCGATCACGCCGAATGGCGGCTGCCGCAAGTGGCGCTCGGCATCTTGCCGAGCCATGGCGGCATCGTCCGCCTCGCCCGCTGGATCGGCAAAGGCCAGGCAATGAAGGTGGCGATGGGCTATCCGATGAAGTCGGAGGAGGCGTTTCGCTTCGGCCTGGCGCAATGGCTGGTGCCGCATGCCGAGTTCCGCGCGCAAACGACTGAGATAGCCGAACGCCTGGCCGAACTGCCGCCGCTCGCGTCACGGCTCGCCAAGGAATCGCTGAATCGCGGCCTCGACATGCCCAATGTCGCCGACGCCGCCTATATCGATCTCTACCGCTTTATGGCCCTGTCGATGACCGAGGACGCCAAGGAGAGCCATAACGCTTGGCGCGAGCGGCGCCGCCCCAAGGTACGCGGCAAGTGATCGGGCTGGAACCGAGTCCGTGCGGAGCCTAGAGTTCCACCTCGCGACAAACAAGGGAGAAACGCGATGACCGCCTTCACCTATGACCACATCCATCTGCGCAGCCCCAACGCCGAGGAGACTGCCCGCTGGTACGAGCGGATGTTCGGCGCCGAGATCATCCGTTCGGTGCAGTCCGACGGCCGGCCGCGCCTCGACCTCAATCTCGGCGGCGTAGCGGTCTTTATCGCGCAAGTTCCTGACGAACAAGCCATCGCTCCCCCGCCCGAGCCGCCCTATCTCGGGCTCGAACATCTCGGGCTGCGCGTCGAGGGGATCGACGCGGTGGTCGCCGAGCTCAAGCAGAAAGGCGCCGAATTCACGGTAGAGCCAAAAACGATCCGGCCCGGCGTGCGCATCGCCTTTCTGCGCGGCCCGCAGAACGTCCATATCGAGCTGCTCGACCGCAACGCCACCTGACCAGACGGCGTCTTCGCGCCAAGGTGCGCACGACCGAGACCGCCGACCGCTGAGATTGCTTCGTCGCTGCGCTCCTCGCAATGACAACCTATCCTGGCGTCATTGCGAGCGTAGCGTGAGAACGAGGGAGCTGTCATTGCGAGCGTAGCGAAGCAATCTCGGGCCGCTAAGCGCACGTCCGATCAAGATTGCTTCGTCGCTCTGCTCCTCGCAATGACAACTTATCCTGGCATCATTGCGAGCGCAGCGAAGCAATCTGGTTACAGATCATCGTACAGATCGCGCCACTCAGGATTGAACCCGTTGACCAGGTCGATCTTCTTCTGCCGTGAGTCGGCCTTGATCTTTTTTTCCCGCGCTATGGCCCCGGACGCATCGTATCCCGCCTCATAAAGACGAGCTTGGACACGTTGTAGCGGTCGGTGAACCCGGGCAGCAGCTTCTCCCGGTGCTGATACACACGCGCCCCGAGGTCGCCGGTGACGCCGGTATAAAGGACAGTGTTGCGCTGGTTGGTCAGAATGTAGACACAGTAGACCTTGTCCACACCGCCCCTCTCCCTGCCGCGAGATTGCTTCGCGGAGCCTGTCCTCGGGCCGGCTTTCGGCCGGACCCGTGGGCTCGCAATGACGACAAAACGGTGATGTCATTGCGAGGAGCGCAGCGACGAAGCAATCTCGGGCCGCTAAGCGCACGTCTGATCGAGATTGCTTCGCTTTGCTCGCGATGACGACAGTGAGGCAATCTCACCCTTCTGCGGCGATTGCCGGCTCGGTTAGTTCGGCGAGCAGCGCCTTGGCCTCTTTGAGGTCGGCGGTGTCGAGGCCTTCGCTGAACCAGGCGTAGATCGGGGCGAGCAGGGCGACCGCCTCTTGCGGACGGCCTTGCTGACGGCGCAGGCGGGCGAGGCTCATCGCGGCGCGCAACTCCCAGGACTTCGCGTTCTGCCGGCGCGCGACGGCGATGGCTTTCTCGATGGCCGCCTCGGCATCGCTCGGCGTCCCGGCGCCGGCGAGCAAGGCCTCGCCCCTGAGCCGATGGAGCTCCGCTTCGAGCGGCGCTCCGCCCATCTTTTCGACCGCCTTCAGCCCGGCGGCGACCGACGCAAGCGCCGCTTCGGGCTTGCCGTTCGCCAATTGCGCATCGGCCTGCAACGCCAACAGAATATGAGGGGGCGCCCCAATACCGCGGCTGTCCACCCCTTGGCCGATTTGGGCCAGCCCCTTCTCGCTGTCGCCGGAGACGCCGAGCGCCCATCCATCCGCGCAAAGGGCATATGCATGCCACTGCGCGATGTGCTGCTCCTCGCAAATCCGCAATGCCCGTCCGGCATAGTCGGCGGCCGCCGATGGCTCACGGCGAAAGATGTGAACGAGCGCGGCGTGAGACAGCGTTTGGGCGAGGGTCAACGGATGCCCGAGCGGTCTCGGCGCGCCTTACCGCTGCCCTCAGCTCATCGAGGGACCGATCCGGGTAACCGAGCATCCAGGAGATCAGCATCTGCCAGGACTGGCATTGCACGCCGGGGTGGGAACCCGGCCAATCCGGGAACTGCATGTTCGGATCGAACATCTCGAAGCCCCGCCGAAAGTGCGCAAGCGCCGGCTCGACTTTTCCCTGCCAGAACAGCGTCAAGCCGAGCGCCTGGTGCGCCCCGACGAGACGGGCCGCATCGCCAAGCCGTTCGGCCACACGCATCGCCTCCTCGGCAAAATGCTGCGCCTTCTCCATCTCGAGTAGGTTCTGATGGTGGAGCTGCAGGCCGCGGAGCGCCGTGAACTCCCGAGGGTGATCCCCGAGTTGCCGACAGAGCTCCCAGGCCCGCGCATAGGCTCTGCCAACGTCGGGGTGGTTGTAGAGCTTGGTCGCGATCAGAGCGGGACCGAGCGCCATTTGCAAGTCGAGCTCACGCTCGGCCCGCTCGCGCGGGTCCGATAGCGCTTCGACCAGTGCCAGGCCTCGGCGAAATTGTTCGACCGCTTCGAGGTTCGCGGACTGCCTCGCCTCGGCCGCTCCGGCTTTGAGCCAATACGCAACCGCCGGCGCCGGACAATTCGCCTCGGTGTAGTGATGCGCCACCAATTCCGGTTGCGTGCTCGCCACCTCGGGAAAGCGGTCCTCCAGCAGCTTTGCCGCCCGCTGATGATATTGCTGGCGGGTGCGCTTCAGCAAGGATTGGTAGGCGGCATCCTGGATCAGCGCATGCTTGAATAGGTAACGCGAGCGCGGCGGGCGGCCGCGCTGGTAGAGCAATTCGTCGACCACCAGCTGACCGAGACCGCTCTGCAATATCTCTTCCTCGATCCCGGCCAGCGCGCTGATCATGTCATAGGCAAACTCGCGTCCGAGAACGGAGCCCAATTGTGCCACTTCGCGCAGCCGCGGCGCCCGATCGAGCCGCGCCATCAGCGAATCCTGCAATGTCTCCGGGATGTGCAATTGCGCCAGCGCGCCCGTGAGCACGTAGATGTCGCCGCGGGCCTCGATCACCCCCGAGCTGAGGATGGCCTTGGTCAGCTCCTCGACATAGAGCGGCACACCGTCGGCCTTGGCGACGATATGATCGACCACCTCGCCGGGTAATGGCCGTCCGCCGGCGAGATGACCGATCATCGTCTCGACCTCCGGGCGCTCCAGGCGGTTCAATGTGATCGGCGTCATGTGCGAGCGTTGCGGCCAGGGCGGCGTCAACTCCGGCCGATAGGTCGCGACGACCAGCATCGCCGCGGTCGGCGCCTGCTCGATCAGCATACCTAACGTTTCCAATGTCGTCGGATCGGCCCAGTGCAAATCCTCCCATGCCATCAGCACCGGGGCGCTTTCGGCCGTTTCGATCAGCCAGGCAATGATCGCATCGAGGGTCGCGTCGCGCTGCTGCTGCGCCGTCATCGCAAGGTGCGGATAGCGGTCCTCGGGCACCGGCACGGACATCAAATCGGCGAACAACCTGACACTCTCGGAGAGGGGCAAGGTCTTGAAGCCGGCGAGCCCGGCTTCGAGCTTTTCGAGGTGCTGCTGCGCGGTATCCTCGGGCTGCCAGCCGAACACGCGCTTCAAATGTTCGACGATCGGATGAAAGGCGCTCGCCGTGTGAAACGGAGAACAGCGGAGCGCCACCCAGATGTGATCCTTGCCGGCCGCCTCTCTTAGGCCCTCCACCAGGCGGGACTTGCCGAGCCCGGCCTCGCCCTGGATCAGCACGACCTGGCCGCGGCCATGGCTGCTGCCATCCCAGGCCCGCAACAGCAGCCCCATCTCCTCCTGGCGCCCGACAAGGGGGGCAGAGCTCCCGGTCCGGGTTGCGGCAAACCGGCTCTCGACATCCCGCGCCGACAAGACGCGCCAGGCCGGCACCGGCTCGGCGAACCCCTTCAGCTCATAGGCCCCCAGATCTTCGAGGTCGAAGTGATCGCCGAGCATCGCGCGCGTCGCCGCGCTGACGACGATCTGGTTCGGCTGCGCCAATGCCTGCAGACGCGCCGCCAGGTTCGGCGTCTCGCCGACGACCGCGGTCTCCGACGCGGTTCCCTCGCCGATCTGATCGCCGACGATCACCGGCCCGCTGGCGATGCCGATCCGCACCGCGAGCTCGACCCCGGGCGGCCTCGGGAATGCGGCATTCAGCTCCGCCATCGCATCGACGATATCGAGCCCCGCCCGCACCGAACGCTCGGCCTCGTCCTCATGGGCGCGCGGGTAGCCGAAATAGACGAGGATGCCGTCGCCCATGTATTTCGCGACAAAGCCGTCGTAATGCCGGATCGCGGCGCTGCAGCGGTTCTGATACGAGGCGATCACATCGCGCAGATCTTCGGGGTCCATCCCGGTCGACAGCGCCGTCGATCCCACCAGGTCGCAAAACATCACGGTCAGCTGGCGGCGCTCGGCCTCCGCCGCCGTGGCCGGTGCGGCCGGCGCCACAGGCGGCACAGGCGCAGACGAAACCGGCGCGGCGACCGTCGAGAATGACGGGGGCGGGGCGTCGCCGGTCTCGAAGATGGCCGCGCCGACAAAGGCGAGCCCGTGTCCGCCCTCATCGACCGCCAGGCGCTTGACGATCAGCTCGTGACGCAGATCATCGAGCGTCTCGTTATCGATCCCGAATTCCTTGCGCAGCCGCCGATAGCTGACCCGCTTCTCCAGGTACAGCAGGCCGGTGACGAAGGTCAGGGTCTTCGAGAAGGTTATTAACGTGCCTCCGGTGTGATCCTACGAAGCGTAGGTCCTTCTGCGACTTTCAAATGGCTTTGCGCTATTGCACGCGCCGGATCAATTCGGCCCAGTGGTCGAGAACGGGAAGAATTTCGTCGGCCTTGGCCGAGGGCAGGCTGACCACAGCGCGCGCGATGCGGCGATCGCGGTAGAGCTTCAGCCGGTCGAGATCCTCGGGAACGCCAAATACTGTCACCGGGACCGAGTCGAGGCTGCGCCCGGCCTCGACCGCCATCTGCCGGAACTGCGGCAGGAAATCGGTCACGTCCGAATATTGCGGCCGGCCGGCATGCGGGACCCAGCCATCGCCATAAGCGAGCGCGCGCCGCGCCGCATATGGAAAAGCGCCGCCGACGATGACCGGCGGGTGCGGCTTTTGCACCGGCTTCGGCCAAGTCCGCATCTTCGGAAAGTCGACGAGTTCCCCATGATATTCGGGCTCGGTCTCGGTCCAGATCGCCTTCATCGCCGCCACCCGCTCGCGCATCAGCTTGAAGCGCGTCTTGAACACCGTACCGTGATCGGCCATTTCCTCAGCGTTCCAGCCGCCACCGACACCGAACAGAAACCGCCCGCGCGAGATCTGATCGATCGAGGCGACCAGCTTTGCCGTCTGGATCGGATCGCGCTGGGCGACGAGACACACGCCTGTGCCGATCTTCAAGGTCTTCGTCGCCACCGCCGCCGCGCCCAAGGTGACGAAAGGATCCATCGCGTCATAATATTTTTTGGGAAGCTCGCCGCCTTGCGGGAATGGGGTCGCGCGCGAACTCGGGATGTGCGAATGCTCGGGCGCCCAGACCGACTCGAACCCGCGGGCCTCCAGCGCCCGGCCTAGCTCGGCCGGACCCATCGAATAATCGGTAAAGAACATCGCCGCGCCGAAATCCATCACTTCCCCCCAAAAAGCGCCGGCGCCGGCGCCGCCGTTCCGACCTAGGCTAGGCGCACCCTTACCGCCTCGGGCCCCTTGCGGCCCTCGGCGATGTCGACCAGCACTCGTTGGCCTTCATTGAGGGTGCCGATGCCGGAGCGCTCGAGCACCGAGGCGTGGACAAAGGCGTCCTTGCCGCCGCCCTCGCGAACGATAAAGCCAAAGCCCTTTTGGGCGTTGAACCACTTCACCGTGCCCGCCTCCTCGACCGCAACCTCGGAGGTTTCATAAGACGGCCGGCCGGCGGCCGGGAACCCCGAACGTCGCGCAGCCGCCGGTGTCGCCGTGCTGCTGTCGACGCTAAGGACCTCGGTGACCTGCGGTCCCTTCTGCCCTGGCGAGACCCTAATCTCGAGGGTTTCGCCAGGCTGGACCGCGGTGATCCCGTTCCGCTCGAGAACGCTGGCATGCAGAAAGGCGTCGCCCGAACCGTCGGACAGCTCGACGAACCCGAATCCCCTTTCGGGCTTGAACCATTTGACGACGGCGCGGACCGGCGGTCCGGACGGCGCCGCATCGAACCGGGGCGGACTGAAACGTGGCGAGCTGCCGAACTCGCGCAAGTGCGGATCGTAACTATCATCGTCGAAGTCGCGGCGGCGCGGCTGACGGAAGTTCCTGTCTCTGATCAAGTCGGTTTCCTGTCGAGTTGAAACGCGGCCCGATTGAGACCGCGGAACTCGATTGTTCCAAAAAATCGCCCGGGACGCGAGTGCTTAATTTAAGCAAATGACGCGGGCTGTCCGAGAGGGTCCGCGGGACGCACCCTACGCCGTCACAGGTCCAAAAGCGGGCGCGTCGTTGCCCTTCCGTGAGCGCTGGCGTAGCGATTTTGTCAGCCATCGTAACGCCGAAATCCGACCTCCTCGCTCGAGAACGCGGGTCCCGGCTATCAACCCGACCTAACCAATCCCACGCGGATTTTGGACCAGGGGTTTGGGGCGGTAGGAGCATCCCTGGGTCAATCTCGGTTGCGGCAGTCCCGCGGCGCTGCGTGTATGGCCGCTTAGTCGCACCCGCCGACCGGCGGGTTGACCGCGCAATGCAGAGCGCATCGCTGCTTCGGCGCGCAGCGCCAGGAAACCGATTTGGTGCTGCTCGGGAAATAGCAAACGCCCTGACAGTCGGTGTCGGCCTCGAACGCGCGAGTGAGTTGGCTGACGACCCCCAGCGCCTGATCGTATTTCTGGATGCGCGTTTCGACTCTGCCGATATCGGGTAGCTCAGCGGTGATGCGCCCTCCCGCCTGCTCGGCGACGGCAGGGCCGCCGATCAGAAATGCGGCGGCAATCGTCGTTGCCAGTAGAGCCGAGGAACGCATTTCTATCTTCGATCAAGCTGGTGCGACCGGGCCTCGCGGCTAAAGACAGTAGTCTCAAGGTCGATCCCGGACAATCGGCAACGGCATTGTTTAGTTGTGGTGCCGCAGGGCTGGTGAGCCCGGCGAGCGGGTTGCCAGCCCCGAACCACGGCGTACAATCGGCCGGAAATCGATCGGCGGTTCTCCCGTGGAGGTCATGGCATGATTACGAAATTCGACAGTCTGTTCGCCGGACACGTCGATATCGAAAATGTGGGCTACGGCGGCGTCCCGGTGAACGACCGGCGCTATCCCAACGAGCATCTCGCCACCGTCTTCGACAAGGCGCAGGCGATGGCACAGCTGATGGATCGCTTGGGCTACAACACTTTCTGGATGGCCGAGCATCATTTCCAGCACGAGGGCTACGAATGTATCCCCAACGTGCTGATGATGGCGCTGCATCTGGCGCACCTGACTCGGCAGTTACGGATCGGCTGCGGCTTCAACATCACCCCGATGTGGCATCCGCTGCGGCTGGCCGAGGATTACGCCACCGCCGACATCCTGAGCGGCGGACGCATCACCTTTGGCGTCGGGCGCGGCTACCATACCCGCGAAGTCGAGACTTTCGGCTCGCCGCTGCTCGACCAGCCGGCCAATCGCGAACTCTTCGAAGAACAGGTCGACATCATCTTCAAGGCATTCAACAACGAGACGTTTTCCCACAAGGGCAAGCATTACACCCTCCCGCCGCAGGTGCCCTATCGCGGCTACACCCTCGAAGAGCTGACCGTCGTGCCGCGGCCGCTGCGGCTGCCGGTCGAATGCTGGCAGCCGGTTCAGGGCGGGACCCAGCGGGCGCTCGATTTCATGGCTAAGCACGGCATCCAAGGTCTGATCGGTGGCGGCTCGGCCGAGGGCGGAGCGATGCACAAGGTGGTGCTCGACTGGCAGCAGGCGCATGCCCGCATCGGCAAGCACCTCGAACTGGGCGAGCGGCTGTGTTTCGGCTTCCACTTCTACATCGCCGACAACCGCGAGCAGGGCATTCGCGAGGCCGGGAAATATTACGAAGAGAACATGAAGATGTTTGGCGAGCTGCGGCTGGTGCGCGCGCTCAGCGACGAGCAGATCGAGATCATGCGCGATCCAAAGCGGGCGCCCCTTGCCAAGCTTCCGCGGATCGAGGACGCGATCGCCGCCGGCGGCGTGCTGTGCGGGTCACCGGAGCAGATCATCGAGCATTTGAAGGCGCTCGAACGGCGCTATCCGGGGCTCGACCGGGTCTCGGTCAGCCTCAGCGTCGGCGTGCCCAAAGCTGTCGCCCTCGAACAGCTCGAGCGCTTCGGCAAGGAGGTCATGCCGGCCTTCGCCCAGGCAAAGACATCCGAGCTGGTGCCGGCCCAATAACGCGGGCGGACCGCGATCAGCGGCCGGGAAACAGCCGGCCGCCGGTCGTGGGAAGGGGAACCCCGGTCGTCGAAGGCAGGCTAAGCGGCAGCCCCGCTATCGAGCGGACTGCGAGATAGGCGAAGGCTTGCGCTTCGAGCGCGTCGCCATTCCAGCCGACCGCTTCGACCGGGCGCACGGGGACGCCGAGCCGGCGAGCCAGTGCCATGATCAGTGTCGGGTTGTGTCGCCCGCCGCCGCAGACCAGCCACTCGCGGGCTGGGGCGGGGAAATATTTGCAACCCGCAACGACCGCGGCGGCCGTCATCTCGGTCAGGGTGGCGGCGCCGTCTTCCAACGAAAGATCCTCGGGCATGGCATCGCGAAAATCGTCGCGGTCGAGCGATTTCGGCGGCTTGCGGGCGAAGAAAGGCCGCTCCAGAAATCGCGTGACATGCGCCTCGGAGGCGCGTCCGGCGCCGGCGAGCACGCCACCGAGATCGGCAGCAGCACCGGTGTGAATCCGCACCCAGTCGTCGATCAGCGCATTGCCGGGGCCGGTGTCGAAAGCGAGGATGTCTGTCGCCCCGCCGATCCCCCCGCTGCCGATCCCCCCGTTGCCGATCCAGGTCAGATTGGCGACGCCGCCCAGATTGAGCACCGCGAGCGGCTTCGGCAGCGCCGCGGCGAGAGCAGCGTGAAACAGCGGCGCGAGCGGCGCTCCCTCGCCGCCGGCGGCGACATCGGCCGAGCGAAAATCAGCGACGACGTCGATCCGGAGCCGGCGCGCCAGCCAAGCGCCATCGCCCAACTGCCAGGTGCGCCGCTCGGCCGGGCGATGCAGGATCGTGTGGCCGTGCAGCCCGACGATGTCGGCTGTCATACCCGGATGGCGTGCGACAAACTGCTCGACCGCTTCTGCGTGCAGTCCGGTGAGCTCGGCTTCGACCTCGCCGACCGGGCCGACGCCGCCGAGAACCGAGCGCAGCCTTTCACGAAACGCATCCGGATAGGGAATCGTCAGTGCCGGGCCGGTGATCACGCGCTCGCGACCATCGGTCTCGACCATCGCGACGTCGATGCCGTCGAGCGAAGTTCCGCTCATCAGCCCGATCGCGCGGCGCACCCCCTCCCTTTCCTCCCCCGCACGCGGGGGAGGGTCAGGGTCGGGGCGGGAGTGTTGTGGTTCGGGCGGCGTGCCTATGTTAGATGACGGCGCCATGTCGAAACCTCGCTCCGCCTTTCTCGCCACCGCGCTCGAACGCGGTTTTGTCCATCAATGCACCGATCTCGACGCGCTCGACGACCGGATGAACGCCGGTCGCGTCACCACCTACATCGGCTACGACTGCACCGCCGACAGTCTTCATGTTGGCAGCCTTGTGGGCATCATGCTGCTGCGGTTGCTGCAGAAGAACGGGCACAAGCCGATCGTGCTGATGGGCGGCGGCACCACGCGGATTGGCGATCCCTCCGGCAAGGACGAGGCGCGGCCATTGCTCGATGATACCGAAATCACCCGCAATATGGCTGGGATCCGCAAAGTTTTTACCAAATTTATCGAATTCGGCGACGGCGCGACCGATGCGGCAATGGTCAACAACGCCGATTGGCTCGACGAATTGCGCTATATCCCGCTGTTGCGCGACGTCGGACGGCATTTCTCGGTCAATCGCATGCTGACCCAGGATAGCGTGCGCTTGCGGCTTGAGCGCGAGCAGCCGCTGAGCTTTCTCGAATTCAACTACCCGATCCTGCAGGCCTACGATTTCGTCGAGCTGGCCAGGCGCTTCAATTGCGAGGTGCAGATCGGCGGCTCCGACCAATGGGGCAACATCGTCGGCGGGGTAGAGCTGGGCCGGCGCATGGACGGGCGCACCCTGTTCGGGCTGACCACGCCGCTGCTGACCAGCGCGTCGGGCGACAAGATGGGCAAGACCGCGAAGGGTGCGGTGTGGCTCAACGAGGAGCGGCTGTCGCCCTATGAATACTGGCAATTCTGGCGCAATACCGAGGACGCCGATGTCGGCCGCTTTTTGCGTCTGTTCACCGAACTGCCGATCGATGAGATCGCCCCGCTGGAAGCCCTCGAAGGCGCCGAGATCAATGAGGCGAAGAAGATCCTGGCGACCGCGGCGACGGTGCTGTGCCATGGCCGCGAGGCAGCCGAGAAGGCAGCACTCACGGCGAGCGCTGTCTTTCACGCGGGTGTCGTGGAGTCCGCTCAAGCTACCGACATGAGTGCAGCAGACATCGTTCGCGAGGTGCCGCGCGAGTTGCTTGAGCGCGGCATCGCCGCCGTCGAATTGTTCAGCCGCGCCGGGCTCGCCGCCTCAAACAGCGAGGCAAGGCGGCTGATCCGCGGCGGCGGCGCGCGCATCAACGACACCACCGTCGATGACGAGACCCGCATCGTCCGGCTCGCCGATCTCGGTCCCCAGGGCGTGCTGAAACTCAGCGCCGGCCGCAAGCGCCATGCCCTTGTTCGCGCGGTCTGACGAACACTCCCAGCTCCAGCCCATATAACGGCTGCTTCAAGCCGATCTCCGCTCATTGGCCGGCGTCACGCCATCCTGTCACGCGGCCCGGGACTAGCCCGGTGGCGGCTTCTTTTCTTCGTGCTGTGGCGCGGGGCGGTGCGGCGCAGGAGCTGGATGCGGCGCTGGTCGAGCGGCCGCAGCGTGGACCGGCGCCGGATGCACCGGGCGAGCGACGACAGGGTGGACCGGTGCCGGGTGGACCTGCGGGGCAATATGCGCCTGTGGGGGGACAAGCCCATGGGCCGCCGGAGCCCGTGCTACGGGTCTCGCAGCAACTTCACCCGGACTGACCGGATGGCCCGCTTCGGCGGGGGTCCGAGGCGTCGGAGACGCCCCGAGCGACGCCGGAGCCACGCCATGCTGACCGGCGATCGCGGGCCTCGCCGCCTCCGGTACGTGCTGCCCTGGGATCGCGAGCCCAGGCGCGACTCCCGCGTGCTCCGCTGCCGGCCCGCGCAGGGCTGGGTTGCAGGTCCAGGCGCAACGCCGGTGCGCACGGGCGCCACGGCATTATGTGCCGGGACGACGCCCGGGCCGCTAAACACACCCGGCCGGGTCGTCGCGGCGATCGGCGGATGTCCCTGGTTGACCGAGGCCAACAGCGCGTGATTGGTGCTAGCGGCTTGTTGGTGCGCGATCTGCGCTTGCGTGGGCGGCAAACGCTGCGCTCGTGCAAAAGCCTGTTCTTGTGGCGTCGATTGGGCCACGGTCCCGCCACTACCGCCATTATAGCTCACGTTATTGACGGTTGTGTTGTTCACCACCGTACGATTGTACACATTGGTGATGTGCGTATTGCTGATATTGTTGACGGCACGGTTGTAATTGAACGCGCCGTTATTCCAGTAGCCTCCCTGGTAGCCGACGCCACCATAGCCGAAGCCGTAATTTATGCCGCCGTAAAATCCGACATGCGGTCCCCAGTAGCCTTGGTTGAACGCGTAGACGCCATTGTCCCAACCCCAATAGCGAGGCGTCCAGAGCAGGCCTACCGTGGGGGGTTGTACCCAGGTGCCGGGCACCCAGAAATATCCGTACGGTCCATATGCCCAATAGCCCGGCGTCCAGATATAGCCGGGCGCCGGGATCGGTGGCTGCGTATAAACAGGAAGCAGCGGCGGAGCGATCGTGATGTTAAGCCCGATACCCACCTGTGCGAAGGAAGCGGCCGCCCCCAACACGAGACCCAGCGCCAGCAGTACAGGAACGACGAAGCGGCACCGGTGCATGTCAGGGCCTCGTGGTAGTCAAGTGTCGGGTTCTCGAGAACCGTCGTCCCGTGGTGCCCTTCGAGAGGAGGCCGACAAAGTATATTAACGCCGGCGTGGCCGGGACATCGCACGCCGTCCTAAATAAATAGGGGGCGCGGATTAACCCCGCGCCCCCGAATGACAGTCATCAGCCGTCAGTTTGAATCCCCGCCCCGCTTGCGCGGGAGCGGCGCATGACTGGTCGAAACCCAAAAACGGATTTCTACGACGGCATCGGGCCCATGAAGTCGCGCTTGCCGATCTCGATGCCGAGCGAGCGCAGGATGTTGTAGGCCGTCGTCGTGTGGAAATAAAAATTCGGCATCGCCAAGTGATAAAGATAGACCTGGGCGCGAAAATGACGCGGCTGGCCGCCTTGAACAATCGTTACCTGCGAATCTTCCTTGCCGTCGAGCTGGTCGGGACGCAGGCCTTTCAAGAAATCGATGGTCTTATCGAGCCGCGACTGCATCTCAGCCCAACTGTTGTCGATCGCCGGCAGCTGCGGCACCTCGACGCCTGCGGCACGACCGGCGCCGAACGCGTGCTCGCTCGCTTGGCGGACCTGACGGGCCAAGGTGAACATGTCGGGATAGAGCCGCAAATTCAGAACGGTAGCCTCATCCCATTTCTTTTCTGTAGCGTGTTTTTGGGCCTTGTCGAGCGTTCCTTTCAAGCCGCCGAGCAGCTGTAGAAACACCGGCACCGATGCGTGATACATGCTGATGGCCATGTCGCGGTCCTCCTCGGGTTGGTAAAGGTGAAGCCCGCAGCATCTTAACTGCGCTTGGGATCGGCGTGAAGGCGCGATCGGTCGCCGCGGACCGCGGAGCCCTCGACGATGACGTCGGCGGGAATTAGTCTCTGACGGTCAAAGCGAGAGGGGTGCCGCGCGTGGCCAGAGAACGGCGTCTCGGAGCGCGTCAGGTCGAGGAGATCTTTCTCGCCTTTGCCGAGGCTATGCGCGAATTACCTCCCGACATCGAGGCCGGCTGGCTCGACGCCCAGGGCGATCTTAGGCTCGCGCCCGACATCGCCCGCAAATTGCGCACGGCGCGCCGCGTGCGCCAGCTGTTGCAGGAGTTGCGCCAGCACGATAGCGAAGATGGCGGCTCCGAAAGCGGAGGCGCTCGCTAGCGTCCGTCCAGGCCGGCGACTATCCGGTGATTGTGCAGCCGGCCGATCTCGGCCTGCGATAGGCCAAGAACTTCAGCGAGAACGAGATCGGTATGTTCGCCGAGACGGGGTGCTGGGCTCGACGCTGCGCGCGGTGCAGCCGCAAAGTCGAGCGGCAGCCCCGGCATCAGGTAAGGCCCGATCCCGGGCTGCTCGACCTCGGCAAAGAGCGGGTTGACCGCCGAGCAGCGCGGGTCGTCCTGCACCAGCTGAAGAAAGTCCTGGAACTGCCCCCACAGAACTCCGGTCCCGGCAAAGGCTTGCCGGATCTCGTCGAGACTATGGCCGGCGCACCATCGGCCGAGCAAGGCGGCGATCATGTCGCGCGCCTCGTAGCGCCCGGCTTCGGTGTTGAGATCGACCTCCATCATCGTTCCGATCATGGCCAACCGCTCGGTCAGCCCGGTCGCCTGACCCAACGCGCGCCATTGCCGCGGGGTCAGCGCGATGATCATCACCCGCCGCCCGTCTGCGGTGGCAAAATCGCGGCCAAAGCTGCCGTAAAGATCGTTGCCGATCGCCGGCCTCGCATGCCGGTTGACCTGGACGTCGCCGATATAGCCGAGGTTGGCGACCGTCGCGAGCATTACGTCCGACAATGCCGCCACCACCTCCTGACCCTCGCCGGTGCGCGCGCGGTGGCGCTCCGCCGCCAGTAGGCCGGTCGCGAGATAGAGCCCGGCGGCGATGTCCCAGGCCGGCAGCACGTGGTTGAGCGGCATGCCACCGCCCGCTCCGGTGACCAGTGGAAACCCGCTCGCCGCATTGACCGTGTAGTCGACCGCGGCCGAGCCGTCGCGGTTGCCCACCAGGCGCAGCACGATCACGTCGGCCCGCCCGGCCTTGAGGCTGGCAAAATCGAGACCGCGCAACGGCGGCAGATTGGTCAGCAGGATGCCGGCGCCGGGGCCGGGCGCGGTAACCAGGGCGCGGGCAATCTCGCGGCCCTCGGGCTTGTCGAGGGCCAGCGCCAAGGAGCGCTTGGCCTTGTTGAGCCCGGCCCAATAGAGGCTTGCGCCATCCTTGGTCACCGGCCAGCGTCGAAAATCGATGCCGCCGCCGATCGGGTCGATGCGGATTACGTCGGCGCCCATCTGCGCCATCGTCATGCCGCCCAGCGGAGCGGCGACAAAAGCCGAGATCTCGACAATGCGCAGGTCGTGAAGCAGCCGGTTCATGCCCTATCCTGTCGAGGCAGGGGTGGCCCGGCAAGGCGTAACGGCGCAACGGTGAATTCCCGTAGAACCGGGAAAATGACCGGGAACTTTGTCGATTTTCGCCCCGGCCGACCCATTATTTCACGAAAACCGTGTGCTAAATCAATCTGTTATGAGCAAATTCCCGTCGCCGAGTAACCGGGAATTTTTTCGGCCTAACCGGGAATTATTTTGCTCGAACCGGGAATTGGCGTACCGCTGCAGGGGTCCGATGAATTTCGCGCGCCGCTCGATCCGCCACCTCCTCGTCAGAATGCTCGTGAAATCGCCCGCTCGGACGAGGCGGGCACCATAGCGCAGGATTGTGGCGAAAACGCCGTTGCGCTGCCGGAGGCGTGTCGGCACGTTCCATAGGTCTCCGGCGTCCGGCAACACCCTTGCGCCATGTTTCCTCTGCGAGAACAATAAGCGGTCGAACAGATAAAATCGCGGCCACGCCGCCAAGGAGAGAAAGCGCCATGGACCTCGGATTGCAAGGCAAGCATGCGATCGTGACCGGCGGCAGCCGGGGCATCGGCAAAGCCATTGCGCGGGAATTGGCTCGCGAAGGGGTCGATGTGGCGATCGTGTCGCGCAACCAGGGGGATCTGGAGGCGACGGCGCGGGAGCTGGCTAGCGCGACGAACCGGCGCATCGTTCCCCTCGCAGCCGACGTCACCAGCAAGGACCAGGTGGACCATATGGTCGCCGAGGCGGCGCGGCAACTGGGCGGCCTGCACATCCTGGTCAACAGCGGGTCGGCGCCCGGAGGCTCGGCCACCGCGACCGGCCCGATCGAAACCGTCGTCGACGAAGATTTGATTGAGGATTTTAACGTGAAGTATGTCGGGGCTCTGCGCTGTTCGCGCGCGGTCATCCCGTTCATGAAGACGGCGGGCTGGGGCCGCATCATCAACATCAGCGGCGGCAACGCCCGCAACGCCGGCAATCTCAGCGGCGGCGCCCGCAATGCCGGCCTGGTGCACATGACAAAAACGCTGGCGGTCCAGCTGGGCCGTCATGGGATCACGGTCAATTGCATCCATCCCGGCACGACTCGCACCGAGCGCACGCCAAGCCTGCTCGCCGCCCGCGCCACCCAGCTGGGCGTATCTCCGGAAGAGGCGGAGCGGCGGGACTTCGCTCCGGACTCGCCGCGCGGCAATGCCATCTGCCGCATGGTGGACGCTGCGGAGGTCGGGTTTGTCGCAGTCTTCCTGGCCTCGGAAAAGGCCTGGGCGGTCTCCGGCGAGTTGGTGTCGGCAGGCGGCGGGGCCGGGCGGTCAGTATATTACTGAGCAGCGATTCGAACGCGTATCCCGCATCAATTCGGGACGGTCCCGCGGCAGGCCCACGCGACGGCCGCGAAGGAGCGCGGACCGTCGGGTAGTTCCGCGCAGTAGGCGCGCCGCACCTGTTCCCTCAACGCCGTGCGGGCGGCGCTGGACACGCGATTGACCAACTGTGCGCCAACTCCCTCGGCAGTGAGCGGCAGCCAGTATTCGTCGAAGCAGGAATACTCCATGCGGATCGAGAGACTGGTCTGTTCTACATTGACGAGACCTTGTTCCCGCCAGGCGTTCGCCATTTCGCCAGGCGCGCTCAAAGAGCGAAACAGCCGCCGCTCGAACGTTGGATCGAGCACCGCCGCGATATCCTGCAGCATCCGTGTCGGGGTCATTCCGCCGTAGGAATCCCACACCGCGGCCGTCACCGTCCCACCGGGCCGCACGACACGGCGCATCTCGGCAACGGCACGCGGGGCGTCAGGAATGAACTGCATGACCAGCATGGAGAGCGCTCGATCGAACGAGGCATCGCCAAACGGCAGCGCGCGGGCATCACCCTGATGAAAAGCGATGCGCGTGTCGGTGTTATGGGCGCGCGCATGGTTGATGAAGGCTTCGGATTGATCGATGCCGGCAACAGAAGCGAGGTTGCGGATCTCCGGTAAGGCGAAGGTCAAACTGCCGGTGCCGCAGCCGACATCCAGCACACGATCACCGTCTGTCACGCCACCGAACCGGATCAGCAACGGCGCCAGACGGCGGCTCCAGCGCCCCATGGACTGTTCGTAAGAGTCTGCGGCTTGGCGGGGGAATGTGATGGCGGGGGCGGTTTGAGGGTCGAACGGCGTTGTATCGTTCATATGTTGTCCCTGTGCCATCTGGATCAGACCTTATGCCGGGCGCCACGTTGGACCTGATCGACCCAGAAGGCAAAGGAAGCTGTCGGCACGTTTGGCTGCACCCAGACCTTGACACCATACAGGCGCAAGTCGTCAGAAGATGGAGGTCGTAGGATGGGTCAACCGAAGAGAAACCCATCACTCCTCGAAACACCGGGGTGATGGGTTTCGCCATGCTTAGCCCATACTACGCGCAGCCCGGTCTCGGCGCACGGCGGAGTGCGCTCCGCTTTTCCACCCTACAGTTGCTGGGCCGTCGCGGGCTGCGGGAGAACACGCATCGCCTGCTCGTAGTTTGCGTGCGACCGCTGAGAAGCACCGTCGTAAGCTGAAAAAGGTTTAATGTTTACGCACTCTCGGCGGCGCTCGGAGCACAGCTGTGAGGCCAGCCCCAATCGCGGCGGCGATCAGTAACGGCAGCACCTCGTCGACTGCCCGGAGCACCGCCTGCTCCGATACGCCAAGTGTTCGATCTCCGGCTCCGGTCAACGCCGCCAGCCGCCATGACAGCACGGCGGACGCACCCGCGACACCCAGGCTTGTCCCTAAACCTCGCGACAGATGGAGAAGGCCACTCGCTTCGGAGCTGCGATGGCCTGGGGCGGCGCTCATCGTCGAATTGTTGTTGGGGGCGATAAATAGGCCCAACCCGGCGCCGTAGAGGGCGAGCGCCACCATGATGCCGGCTAGGCTCGCCACCCCACCGGTCAGAACTGCAGAGAGCAGGATCAATGCCACCGCGCAGATTGTCATTCCTCCCAGCAACAGGGTCCGCTCGCCGAGGCGCTCCTGCAAGCGGCTGGTGAACGGTGCGACGACCCCCAATGCCGCGGGAATGATCGCAAGGCGGAGACCGGCGGCCAGCGGCGAATCCTGGCAGCCGCGGACCAGTGCGAACGACATCAGAAAGAACATTCCGTACAACATCACGTAAGCGAAAACAGTCGCCACGACGCCGCTTGCAAATGCGGTAATTCCGAATAGATCGAGACCGACCAGCGGCGCCGACACCCGGCTTTCCTGCCAAATGAATGCCGACAGCAGAACGGCGGCAGCGACCGCACTTCCGGTGATCGCCAGCGAGGCTGAGCCCCAGACATAGCTTTCGCTGATCGCAATCAGTAGGAAGATCAGTGCCGGCACAACCAGCACGGCTCCTTTCCAATCAAATCGCAGATCAACGCTCAGATCAGTGGTTCGCGGGATCACCAGCCAACCAATCACCGCCGCAGCAAAGGCGAGCGGTACATTCACCCAGAACACCCAGCGCCAGCTGAGTGCGGCGAGCAGCGCACCGCCGACCGCGGACCAGCAGTGACGCCGATGGCTTGGACCGCTGCAAAGACGCCGATGGCGCGCGCCTGCCGGCTCGGACCGGCTGCCTTGATCAGGATGACAAGACTGTTGGCCGCCAACATCGCCCCCCCGAATCCCTGAAAGGTCCGGAATGCAATCAATTGGGTCAGATCCGTTGCCAGCCCACACAATGCGGAAGCGAGCATGAACAGCAGGAACCCGCCCAAGAACATCAGCTTGCGCCCGGTCCTCGCCGCGAGACAGGCGAGCACCGGCAGGCTCGACGCGCTGGCGAGCGTGTAGGCAACGGCAACCCAGCTCACCGCGCTCAGCCTTGCCCCGAAATCATGCTCGAGTGTGGGCAATATCAGCTGAACGATGCTGGCATCGAGCTGGCCGATGAGCCCGGCCATGCACGCCGTCCCGACGACGAGCCACGGGTAATAGGGCTGGCGGGCAATAAACCGAGCGGGCGCAGGCTCGTAGCCGGCGAGGAAGGTAGAACCCAGACGAGTTGCCCGAGACGGCTCGCTTTTTCGCCCGCTCATCGCCTCCCCGCATGCTAGGGGTCAGTAATGGAGTACTTTTTAATTCATCGCTTCATAGCCACACCCCTATTACATTACACAAGGCCTAGGGTATCGATAGGCGGCCAGAGCGGCACAGAGACATGTCGAGAGGGGTCAGGCGACGGGCCCTCGGCGTGTCTCCGGCGACGCTCTGTCGTTACATCCCCGCCGCGCGAACCGCAAATACCTCAGGCGCCTGAGAATGCTGGCACTTACCCATAGAAGCAGGATGCCGCAGGAGACCTGGACACAGAATGTCCAGCGTGTAAGGACGGAGTTTATGCGTCAGAGCAGGTACGATCCCGGCCTGTATCGTTTCCATCAGGATTGCAAAATCTCCTGTGGGCGTGTGCGGCGGCGAGGCAGGACCATGCCGTTGCGACGATATTAAAACTTTGCCAGGGGCGGAAGCAAATCTAACTCCCTACGGTCCCTATTCATCACCGGGCTTAGGATTATGCGGCAGCGCGGCGGCTCCGCCAGCGAATGCCAAAGAGCGCGACGATACCGGCGCCCGTGAGCAGTAAAGACGCAGGCTCGGGGACCTGCGCCTGCACATTGACGTCAGCCAGCAACGCAAACGGCGGGACGGTACCCGGTGTACCCGTCGCCAGGAACTGGAGGACCGCGTTCGACGTCGCGGTTGGCACTGTAAAGGTGCAGGTCTCTAGCATCCATGGTGTGGCGGTCTGGGCCCCGACGTTGAACACCCCGGTATCACACGGCGAAGGCGAACCGCCCAGGGTGACACCCCAATCCTCCGTCGTGGGGCTGGAGGGAGGGCCATTTGCGTCCCCACTCCACTCCTGGGAACCAGCGTACCAGAATGAAAGGGAATAGGTCCCAGCGTTCAAACTCGCGAATGTCTGCGAAATCGGAGTATTGAACCCACTATCAACGCCGACAAAGTTCACGGTGCTCGGATAACCAGGGGGCACCGTGCCGGTGGTCAGCGGGACCGCTGCGAGATGCAGGATGTAGGTTGGGTTGCCCGCTGTATACACTGCACCCGACTCAGAGGGCAGGGCCGTGTTCGGAAAGAAGAGGTACACGCGACCGCCGGACACGTTCTGCGACCAGTCGTTCACCTGGCTGTTGAATTGAGAAGATTGGGTCAGCGAGGTCGTCAAGAAGTCGCCGTTTTGGACCGGAAGAAGCGCCGCTCTTGCCGGTACGGCCATGGTTGCCAGGGCCAGCATCGAGAGGCCTGTGGCGATTTTCCGGCGCAGAGCGGTCTGTATCACCGTCTTATTGCCGAGCGGCCTTGCGGCGTTACGGGATTTGACATTTAGCAAGTAGGGTGGATGCAATCCGCCATCATCCCCCGACCCGGTGCCTCCCCCGTCCATCCTACAGTATCCATTCATAGATCGTTGGCGCCTTCCCGCCCCCTCGAGGGGGCGGGTCAGGTGGGGGTGATATGCCAGGGCGCTCCCGGTTCGGGAGGTCGTTTGATAGCGGCAGCGGGTTTCGCGCCTTCGCACGCTCCTTGCCGCGGCGGGGTTCACCCCCTCCCAAACCCTCCCCCATCCAGGGGGAGGGTTTCACACAGTCACGGAACCACTTCCACAAGTCATTCGCGACGCAGCCGAAATCGTGTGAATACCGTAGCCCGTCCATTACCCGCTCATCAGGCGCGCGAGGTGAACAAAGCGGCGATGGCGAGGGTTCGGGTCAAGTCCCTGGCGCCAGGGAGGATTGATCAGTCACGGCAGACGCCGCAATTGCTGCATCAATCCGGCGGTGCTGATCTTGATATTCCCAATAGGCAACCAGCGCCACCTCGTTGAGCCGAATCCATTCGCTGACCGCTTGCATGTCGGCCGCCGACAATTGGTCCGCTATGAGCCGCGGTATCGGGCGCACCGCGACCGTCGCAAGGTTCCCGGGCAACATTCGCGTGCCGTGCGACTGGTTGACATTGATCCGGACATCATGGCGCGGATGACCGCGTTCGGGAACCCAGACCACCATCGCCAGTCCGGTGTCGGCTGGAAACAGGTTCGCCGTCAGAAAAAAGTCTTCGTCAACTTCGCTCATGCCGCACCTGTCACGGAGGGATATTATCGCCGAAATCTTCTTTTACGAGCCAAAACACCGTTAGCCTCAAACTCCTTCGGATGGGGCATGACGCTACCCAACTCGTCATGCCCGGACTTGATCCGGGCATCCACGTCTTGGAAAGCCGGAGGCCCACCTGGAAAAGGCGTGGATACCCGGGACGAGCCCACGGCTGTCCGGCATATTTTGTGCTGTGGGTGGCGCATGGCGCTGTATTTATTCGTGGTTGGACGTCGCCAAACGTTCCGGACACGAAACGAGGGTCAGCGCCATGCGCCATCACAATAGCGTTTTTCATCAGTTGCTGAAGCATGTCCCGTGGGCGGAATTCGACCGGCTGGTCGGGGCGCACCGGGCTGACGCGCGGGCCCGCCGGTTGACCACCAAAAGCCAGTTTCTGGCGCTGCTGTATGGCCAGCTGGCCGGTGCGGCGAGCCTGCGCGAGATCGTCGGCGCGATGCAGAGCCAGCGGGCGCGGCTTTATCATCTGGGAGCCAGCCTGCCGCGGCGCGCGACCCTGGCGGCCGCCAACCACGACCGGCCCGCCGATTTCTTCGCCGCGCTGTTGGCGTTGATGATCAGCCGCGCCGATCGCGGGCTGCGCCGCTCTCTGGCCGACACGACTTATCTGATCGATGCGAGCGGTCTGCGGCTCGACGCGCGCAGCCGCGATTGGGCGCAGTTTTCCGCCGGCGTGTGCGGCGCCAAGCTGCACGTCGTCTACGATCCCGACGCCGACCGGCCGATCTATGCGGCGATCACCGCAGCCCGGGTCAACGACATCACCGCCGCGCAGGCGATGCCGATCGAGCCCGGCGCCACTTATGTCTTTGATCTCGGCTATTCCGATTATGCGTGGTGGGCCAAGCTCGACGCCGCGCAATGCCGCATCGTCACTCGCCTCAAATCCAACACCCCGCTGACGGTGGTCGAAGAGCTGCCGGTGCCGGCTGACGGCGCGATCCTGTCCGACCGCATCGGCCATCTGCCGGCGCGCCTGGGCAGCGGCCGCCGCAACCCGTTTCAGGATCCGGTGCGCGAGGTCCGCGTCACGCTCGATAGCGGCAAGCTGCTGCGCATCCTGTCGACCGATCTCGACGCCACCGCTCAGCAGATCGCCGATCTCTACAAGCGCCGTTGGGCGATCGAGCGGTTCTTCCGCTGGGTCAAGCAGACCCTCAAAATCCGCCGCTTTCTCGGCACCTCGGAAAACGCCGTGCGGATCCAGATCGCCGTCGCGCTGATCGCCTTTTTGCTGCTGCGGCTGGCCCAGGCCGGACAGAAGGCGGTCACCAGCCCGCTCACCTTCGCCCGCCTGGTGCGCCTCAACCTGATGCACCGCCGCCCGCTCCACCAACTGCTCGACCCCGAACCACCACTTCTCGCCAACCCCGCTCAAATGACCCTGCAGTGGAACCCCAGCTGAACCGGACAGCCGTGGCACGAGCCCGGCCATGACGATAACATGAATATATGTTTGTTTCTGAGCACTATCCTCTATGTCCGCACCCTCGCCGGGGCAAACAGGGACCGGAATCCGCCATTACGTAATCGACGCGTTGTTAGAGCGAGTTCTTAGTCCTCCACCGACTTCGCCGACCCGTGAGGCATGAAACGTGCGACCCGCGTTTGTCATTGCGAGGCGCCGGCACTGCATGACGACGGTCGGTCAGGCCGACGCCCGATCGGCATGCCGGCGCGGGCGGGCACCATCGCCACGGTCCTCAAATCCATGGGTTATGACGGGGGCCGGTGGCGGCAAGCCGTCGCGAATGTTAAGACGGAACTTTCGGTTCAGGATTGGGGCGGACGATGCCCGCGGTGTGGGTTGAACGTATCTCAGGTCTCGGGCGTCGGAACTCGTATGCTCTCGGCCGCGCCGGACGCGTTCGGGGTGGCCGAAGTTATTGCGCCGTGCGGGGATTGAGACGGGTTGCGATCGCGCTGCCGGTGGCCGCATGCAATTTCTCGCCGACGATGGATCTGTTCGGCTCCTACTTTCCGGCCTGGATGCTGTGCGCGGCAGCCGGCATTGCCGCCAGCGTCATCATCCGGCAAATCCTCGCCGTGGCCGGCATCAACGACTATGTTGTCGCTCCGCTGCTGACCTATGCCGGCCTCGCGGTGTCTGCGGCGTTGCTCGCCTGGCTGATCTGGTTCGGTCACTGAGGGATGGCGCCGCTTCGCAAGGCGCTCGGCATCCTGGTCAGCCTCGTCGCGCTGGCCGGCGTCCTGGTGACAGGGGCGCTCGCAATCCGCCGGATCGACCAACGGCCGCGTACCGACGACGCCTATCTGCAGGCCGACCTCGTCCACATGGCGCCGGATGTCAGCGGCCGGATCGTCGAGCTCGACGTGCGCGACAATCAGGCAGTGCACAAGGGCGAGGTGCTGTTCCGGATCGACGCGGAGCCTTACCGATTGCGCGTGGACCAGGCGCGCGCGGCGGTTCTCGGCCTGGAGGCCAAGGTCGCCCTGACCGCTGACCAGGTCGCGGCGCAGACCTCCGGGGCGGGCGCCGCCGCGCGCGGCGTCGGCAGCGCCGAAGCGCAGCGGGTGCTCGCTTCGAGCACGCTGGCGCGGTTAGAGCCTCTGCTCGGGCGCGGCTTCGTCACCGCACAGCAGGTCGATCAGGCGCGCACCGCACAGCGCACCGCGCAAATCACGCTGCAACAAGCGCAGCTGCAGGCGGACGAGGCGCGCCAGGCCATTACCAACACGAAGCCCACCGAGGCGGAGCTGGAAGGCGCGCGCGCCACGCTCGCTCTCGCCGAGCGCGATCTGAACAAGACGGTCGTGCGAGCGCCCTGCGATGGCCGGATCACCGCGCTCGACATTGCCGCCGGGGAGTTCGCGGCCGTCGGCGTCCCGCTGTTTACGATCATCGACACCGAGCACTGGTATGCGATCGGCAATTTTCGCGAGACCGACCTCGCGGGAATGCGGCCGGGTCAGCGGGCGACCGTCTACGTGATGGCGCAACCACGCCGTCCGCTACGCGGCGAGATCGACAGCCTCGGCTGGGGCGTGGCCTCGGATGTGAGCGCCACGATTGGCGGCCTCCCGCATGTCGAGCGCACCCTCAACTGGGTGCGGATCGCGGCGCGCTTCCCGGTGCGCATCCTGCTCGAAGCGCCGCCCGACGACCTGATGCGCTACGGCGCCACGGCCGTGATCGTGATCGATAGATGAAGGCGCACGCCGCGCATCGCGGCCCGCCGCCGGATGTCGACGAGGGCGACGCGCGCAATTTGGCTGCAGTGCTGCGCCGCGAGCTGCGTCCGACTCCCGGCCGGCTCGGCGACTCGATGCGCATCGTCATCGTGTTGCTGATTGTCGTGGCCGTCTCGGAGACCTTCCGCATCCCCGATATCGCCCTCTCGGCCTACATCATTCTATTGCTATCGGGTCGCGAGGCGGCCTCGACGGTGCGGACGGCGCTGATCTCGGGCATCGCCGTCGTGCTGACGATTTTCGCGACGATTACGGTGTTCATGCTCAGCCTGTCGGAGCCGGCGCTGCGCATTCCGCTAATGGCGGCAATGACCTTTGGCGCGATGTTTCTGTCGCGAGCGTCGCCGCTGGGACCGGTGTTCTTTGTCGCCGGCTTCATCGTCGCCTACGGCCTGACCTTGGGCGATCAGGTGCTTGGCCTCGCCCTGCAGCCGGCAACCGCAGGCAACGCGCCGCAATTCGAGTTACCGGAGATCTTCTTCGTCCCGCCGGCAGAGGCGCTGGTGCGTTTTCTCCTCTGGCTGAGCCTTGCCGTCGTCGTGCCCATTGCGGTGCTGATCACCGCCAATCTGCTGACGGGACGAGACCCGGCCCTCCTTCTCCGCCGCGCGCTGGCCGAGCGGTTGGCGACGTCAGCCCGCTTTTGCGCGGGCGAGAGCGGAGCGGAACACCAGCTCGAAGCTCAGGCTTTCGAAGGCACCGCGCAGCTGCGCAAGCTGCACGATCTCGCCGGCCTGCTGCACCGCGGCCGGGGCCGCCCGGTCTGGGGCGCCTTGTTGATCGACGACATAGCCCGGCTAGGGCTGCTGCTGCTCTCTTGGTTGCGTGTCGAGGGCAAAGATCGCGATCCGCTAGTCTCAGTCGCGGACGCCTGCCGCGAAGCTGAACGCGCGCTGCAAGACGGAGAAGCCCCAAGCGCCGAACCGGTTGCGATCTCCGCGACCGGCGCCGCCAGGCCGCTGGCCGATGCGATCTCACGCACATTGCGGGCGATCCGGGAGACACTGGCTGGAACTTCGGCAGGGCAGGAAACACACCACGCGGCTGCGGCGCCGCCGCGGCTGCTGGCGCCCGACGCGTTCAGCAACCCGGAGTATGGCCGCTTCGCGCTCAAGGTCACGCTGGCGGTGATGGTCTGCTATTTCGTCATGAACATGGCCGACTGGCCGGGTATCCATACCTGTGTGATTACCGCTTTTTTCGTCGCGCTGGGCACCGTAGGCGAGACACTGCACAAAGCGACATTGCGCGTTGTCGGCTGCCTGATCGGCGCGGGGCTCGGGCTCGGCGCGATCCTGCTGCTGATGCCTGACATGACCGATCTTGGCGACCTGCTCCTGCTGCTGGCGCCGGTGACCTTGCTCGCCGCCTGGGTCGCCAGCAGCAGCGAGCGCATCTCCTATGCCGGCCTGCAGATCAGCCTCGCCTTTTATCTTGTCGTGCTGCAGGGCTACGGCCCGACGATCGACATGTATACCGCGAGGGACCGCACCATCGGCATCCTGTTCGGCAATGTCGTGGTCTTCGTAATATTCACGACGATTTGGCCGGTGAGCGTGGCCAATGTGGTGCGCACGAACCTCGCCAACGCATTGGAGCAACTGGCGGCGCTGGCAGGATTGGCTGCCCGCGCCGATGGCGAGGTTTCGCAGGCCGCCCAGTCCGCGGCCGACATGGCTTTCGGGCAGGCTATCGGTCAGGCCCGCGAGGTCCTGGTCAAGGACCGGTTCGAAACGAGCGAGGTGCGGCGCGTCGTCGGGCGGCGGATCGACGCAACTATTGTGGAGCAGGTGGGTTGGCTGTTCATCCCCGTCTCGGCGGTTCTCGACCTGAGCACAGATCTGGATTGGCGTGAATTGCCGGATGCGATGCGCGACGCGCTCTCCACGCATCACAGGGCGCTCGCAGCCTGGTTCCGGGCGGCAGCGTCATGGGTGCGCAGCGGCGCGGGAGCGGGCGAGGTGGTCGGCGGCCTGCCCGAACCGCCGGCCCTATCCGGCCCGGATGATCACCTCACGGCGCTCGCGACATGGTATGGCGTGCTGCACCAGGACATCCGCAAAATTCTCGACGAGGTGGGTCCGCAACCGCAGCCGGTGACCTCGCCGGCAGTCGGTGGTGCATTGCATGCCGCCGGCTAGGTTCCGACGCATTGCCCTTGTCGCATGCGCGTTGCTCGGCGCCTGCAACGACACGCGCGACTTGGCACCGGCTTCGCCCAACACCCCGTGGCAATTCGAGCGGTCCAAGGAAGCGCCGGCAGCCGCCCCTGCACCCGGCACCGTCGGGGCTCGGCGGTTCGCGGTGCCTGAGAACACGACAGTCCAGTTGCCGACACCCGCTGACATCGACCCCAGCCATGTCTATTCGCTCGTCGAGCTGATCGATATCGCTCAGCGCCGCAACCCGACGACGCGTGTCGCCTGGGAACAGGCGCGGCAAGCGGCGATCGATGTCGGCATCGCACGGGCTGCTTATCTTCCGGCGCTGACGGCGAGCGCGGCCGCCGGCTGGGAGCACGTCGTATTCCCGTTTCCCAGCAACCTCGTACCGCAAGGCTTCATCGTCTTCAACGCCCAGGAAGTATATCCGCAACTCACTGTAAAGTATCTGCTGCTTGATTTCGGCGGCCGTGCAGCCGCTGTGGAAGCGGCGGGCCAGCTTTCGATCGCCGGGAATGTGGCGTTCACCGCGGCGCACCAGCAACTGATCTTCAACGTGGCCCGCGCGTACTTCACGTTGGACGGCGCCGATGCCGCAGTGCGCGCGGCGCAGCAAGGCTTGGCCGATGCCAAGGTGGTGCAGCAATCTGCAGAGGCGTTGTTCGGGCGCGGTCTCGATACCATCGTTGACGTGCAGCTCGCCCGCCGCGGGACGGCCCAGGCGCAGTACGATCTCGCGCAGGCCGATGCCGCTCAGCACGACGCGATGTACACCTTGCTCGCAGCGATGGACTTGCCCCCGATCACGAAGCTGCGCGTGGCAGGCGCGTCGGAGCGGCCGCTGCCGCCGCGCACCGCGCGCACCGTCGACGACGTGCTCAGCGAGGCGTTGCGGCGGCGGCCTGACTTGCTCGCCGACGTGGCGAAGCTGCGCGCGACCGATGCGGAAATCGCGGCCGCACGCTCCGCTCTACTTCCGAAAATTTCGCTGGGTGCAAACGTGCAGGGGAATATCGGCCGGCTCAGCGTTGACAATTCGCCCTATTTAGGGGTCGTCAAGCCGCAGGGGGCCGCGTTGCTGAACTTCGAATGGCCGCTCTACGAAGGCGGATTGCTGCAGAACAAGTTGAGCCTCGCCCAGTCAAAGCGCGAAGAGGCTTCGGCCGCGCTGAAGGAACGCACCGACCAGGCTTTGCGCGAGGTGGCGCTCGCCTACGACCAGGTCGATACGGGGCTGCAGCAATACGATGCTGCCACCGCCCTGCAGAACGCATCCGAGGCCGCGTTTCACAGCGCCAGTGATTCCTACGCGCACGGCGTCGGTACATTGACCGATGCGACCTCCGCGCAGACGGGGCTTGCCACCGCGCGCGCCGCGGTCACCCGAGCCCACGCGCAGTCGCTGATAAACGCGGCAGCGCTTGCCTTTGCGACCGGCCAACTGACGTCGAGCGCGGATTTCGACACTGTGACTTCCCGGTAACCCTAGCGCGTGCTCTCAATTTCAGTGTCTCAGTTCCCCAGAGCACGGCGGCTTGGGCTGCGCTGTTCCATCAGCGCGGAGAGTGAGCGCCGCGCAACCCCGGTAGGGTCGAAATTGCTGTCATCGAGCCAGACCTTGATGATCTCCTGAACCTCCGGCCACTCATCATCGAGGATCGAATACCACGCGGTGTCGCGGTTCCTGCCCTTGAAAATCATGTGGTTATAGAACACCCCCTCGAAACGGAAGCCGAGCCGCCTCGCCGCGTTGCGGGATTTGACATTCAGCGCATTGCAGCGCCACTGCATGCGGCGATAACCGAGATCGTCCATGGCATAAGCGAGAAGCATGAACAGCGCCTCGGTCGCAGCACGCGTGCGCTGCAGTTCCGGGCTGAACCAGATACCGCCGATCTCTATGACACCGTCCAGCGGATGGATGTCGAGATAGGTTGCCATTCCGGCTGCCGTGCCGGTGTTCTTTGGCCGCAGTGCGAACCAGACATAATCGAAGGTGGCGGTCCAACCCCGCAATGACGCCGTGAAGGCCGCCTGATCCAGCCATGGCCCCCAGGGGAGATAATCCCAAATTCGCAGCTTCTCGTCGGAACCATGCCCAGCCTTGTAGAGTTCCGCGGCATGGATCGCAGGGTTGAGCGGTTCCAGGTCGATGTGCCGGCCGAGCAGCGGGGTTCGCGCCGGTATCAGGCCGTTTGGCGGATTTGCAATGAGCCGGCCCGAGAGCGGGCGCGGGAATGGTTGTTCGGGCTTATCATCCATGATTGAGGGTAACGAGCGGCCGGACGGATATAAAGGCCCGGTATGCGTTAGCGACGGGGATCTCGACGCACTCGCCGCGAGGGCGCCGCCGCGGTGTGGCCTCGAGGGCGGCACTTCGCGCACCGGCAAGCGCCGGCCCTGAGCCTGCCTCTGGCTTGAACCGGGCAAGAGACGGAACATTTGGGCCTTGGGTTCCCGCTTTCGCGGGAATGACGGGGTGTGACGCTGAGCGTGAGCGATGGGCCTGCGGGGGATGATCGACGCGCGCCGGGCCGCATAAAAGGCGTCAGGTTCGGATCGGACGCGGCCATGGCGCAGCTATTTCGGATTGTCCTAATTGTCCTTCCGCTGCTGAGTGCGCTCGCCGATCCGGGGGAAGCGCAGACCGCCGCGACGGCCTCCGGCATCGCTGGCACCGCGCTTACCAGCGGATCATCCGGCGCGGTGGGGCTGCCGGCGATCGCGGCGACGACGCCTTCCTCGGCAATCACGTCGACGACGAGCGGAGGAACATCGACCTCGTCGGGCATATCGGCGAGATCCACGGCGGCGGCGGGCGGCGGCGCGTCGGCAGCGGGGCCGTCATCTGCAGCAGCCTCCGGCGTCGCACCGCATTGGGTGATGTGCTTGCCATCTGGGGCTTCGGTGACGGAACCGTTCCTCGCCGGCAGCAATCTTTCCTGCGCGCCTTAATATAGGCCCGGAATCATCCGCGAGGTCCGGGCGCGGTAGGCGTCGTAGGCCTCGCCGAACTGCGCGCCCAGCAGCCGCTCTTCGGCGAGGATGCGGGCAAGGAGCGGCGGGATCAACAGCGCGCTGAGCAGCACGCCGACCCCGGAACGAAAAGCGAGCGCCCAGCCCAGCGAATTGACCAGCAGCCCCAGATAGCTGGGGTGGCGGATGACCGCATAGATGCCTGTCGTGACCAGGGTATGCCCCGGCTGGATGGCGACTAACCCGCTGAACCGGTTGCCGAGGACAAAGACCGGCCACAGCCGCAACGCGCCGCCGGCGGCGAACAGAACGACGCCGAGCCAGCGAATGGCATTGCCGTCGATGGTCCAGAACTCCCTCCGGTCCGTGTAGGCCGGCAGGTAGGCCGCCAGCAGTCCGATCACCGCGAAGGCAGCGATAACCCAGCGATTGCCGCGATCCTCACGCTCGCCGGGGCTCAGATTGCCGCCGGCGAACAGCGCCGCACCGGATACCGCGAAGAACACGATCGCGAGCGCGATCAGCGCCGAGTGGGAGAAGAACGCGGCAAACCCGCCCCAGCCGAGGATGGCCAGCCCGAGATAGGCGGCGGCGCCGGCAACGATCAGGACTAATCGGACTGTTGTTGGCATATGGATGGTGGGGTGGGGGTGCGTCGACCGGCGAAGGCCCGCGCCCGCGTCGCCATAGATCCCTGCCTCCGCTGGGAAGAGGACTGAGGGGTACGCGGCGGCTCAGGCGCCGGCGATGAACGAGCGCAACGAGCGCGCCTCGTATTCGATCTCGTCGAGCCGGTTCTTGACCAGATCGCCGATGCTGACGATGCCGACGAGCCGCCCGTCACTGACCACCGGCAAATGGCGGATCCGGCGGTTGGTCATCTCGCCCATCAGATCGGCGACGCTGTCGGCGGGATCGCAGGTGGTAACCCGCCGGGTCATCACCTCGGCGACGTTCAGAGAAAGCAATGCGCTGCCGTGCTCGGCGAGCCCGTGGACGATGTCGCGCTCGGAGATGATGCCGTCGACGCTCTCGCCGTCTTCGCTGACGACGAGGGCACCGATGTTGCGGTCGCGCAGGGCGGCCAATGCCGCGGCGATGGTCTGATCGGGACGGATCGTCGCCACCGCCCGCCCCTTACCGCGCAGGATTGCTTCGACGTTCATGATGCCCTCGCCGCACTAGGCGCGGCGCGAACCGGCCGCCGCGCCGATCCAGAATAGGACAATTTGCCGCACCTGGCACAAGAATTCTTATCGGGCATCTCTCCGGGGCGGCGGCGTTGGTGTGGGCGTCCTGGGCGGCGATTTACGGTCGATAATGGAGCGCCAGGCAGGTGATGTCGTCGGCCTGCTCGGCATCGCCGGCAAAACGTGCGGTGTCGGCGAGGATGTCGGCGATGGTCTCGGCGGCGCTGCGGCCGCGCGCCCGATCGAGCGCCCGTTCGAGCCGCGCCCCACCATAGGCCTCGCCGTTCCGGTTGAAGGCCTCGGTAATGCCATCGCTGTAGAGAAACAGCCCGTCGCCGGGCATCAGCACCGTCTCGCCGATCCGATGCGAAACTCCCGGGTCGATGCCGAGCGGGATTCCGGTCGCATGCAACCTTTCCTGTTCGCCGTCGGCGCGCAGCAGATAGGGCGGGTCATGTCCGGCGTTGCACCAACGCAAGATCCCGGTCGGCAGATCGAGCACGCCGTGAAACATCGTCACGAACATGCAGGCGTCGTTTCTTGCCGCGAGCAGAGTGTTGGCGTCGCCGATGGCCGAGGCCATGTCGCCGTGCCCGGCGACCGAGCGCAGCACCGTCCGCGACACGGCCATGAACAAAGCCGCCGGGATGCCTTTGCCGGAGACGTCGGCGACGGTGACGGCAAGCCGCCGGTCGTCGATCAAATAGTAGTCGTAGAAATCGCCGCCGATGTCGCGGGCCGGATGCATTTCGGCGTGAAGGTCGACGGCGGCGGCCGCGCCGTCATGCGCGAGCGGCTCCGGCAGGATGGACTTCTGGATATCGGCGGCGGCCTCCATCTCGCGGCGGCGCTGCTGCTTGTCGCGGATCTCCGTCGCCATATTCGCGAATACCCGGGCGAAATTGGCGAGTTCACCCTGCTGGTTGGTCAGCTCGGTCAGCATCGCATCGTCGTATTCGTCGCGGGCGAGCGCGCCTGCCGCGTAAGTCAGGTAAGCGAGCGGCCGGTTCATGCTGTGCAGCCGGCGGCCGAGCTCGCCGATGACGGCGATCGCGATTACCGGATAATCCGCGGCGAGACCCATCAAGGTATCGCGCTCGATCCGTAACGCCACCAGATCGGTGCGGGCGATTACCGTGGCGGTACGCGGCATGTCGGTGAAGGCGCCGAGCTCGCCGATCGTGTTATGGCGTCCGAGAGTCGCCAGATGGATCCGTCCGGCCGGAATTTCGACGAACACGTCGACCTCGCCCTCGAGGATCAAATAGGCGGAGCTGCCGGGATCACCTTGACCCATGATCAGATCGCCGGCGGCGAACGTGGCAACGCCGCTGCGTGCGGCGAGCGCGCGCAGCGCTGCCCGATCGAACTGGGTGAAGGTCGGATTTAGCGCCAGCGCTTGCGCCATCGCGTCGACCGAGACCGGAGCGGCGCCTGAGCCCGCGGTTTGCTCTGCCTGCATTGTCGCCTCCTTCGCGCCTGGGTCGGCCGCCGGCGGCCGGCCAGCCGGCCATTCAACCTCGTTCCACCGCGCGTTGAAAGCAAGCCTCGGCAGGTGAGGCGCAGCCCGGGTGGACCGCGGCGCGAATGATCGCGATACTGAGGGCCGAGAACGCCGCGCCGACAGCGCCGCGGCGAGCGGGAGAGATCGAATGGCGGGGATCGAAATCGGTCGATATTCGCTCGACGGGTCGGTCGCGGGCGCCGGTCCGCCGCTGCTGTTCCTGCACGGCGGAGACTACGTCGCCCAAAACCAGGCCTTTCTCGATCGGCTGGCGCGTCGCTGGCGGATCACCGCTCCCCGCCATCCCGGTTTTGGCCATTCCGAGCGGCCCGACGGGTTCCGCACGATCCACGATCTCGCCTATCTCTATCTCGACTGGATCGACCGGCAGCCGAGCGATGTCGTGCTCGTCGGTTCATCCATCGGCGGGTGGATCGCGCTCGAAATGTGCGTGCGCTCGACAGCACGGGTCGGTTGTCTAGTGCTGATCAACTCGCTCGGGCTCAAATTCGGCGGGCGCGAAGAGCGCGACATCGCCGATATTTACGCCTTACCCGATGACGAGCGGCACCGGCGCACCTTTTTCGATCCGGCGCGCGCCGTTCCCGATTACGCGGCGCTCGGCGACGACGAACTGACGGCGATCGCCCGCGACCGCTCGGCCACCGCGCTCTATGGCTGGCGCCCCTATATGCACGATCCGGGCTTGCGCCAATGGCTGCACCGGGTGCGGGCGCCGACACTGGTGCTGTGGGGCGACAGCGACGGCATCGTGTCGCCCGATTACGGTGAAAAGCTCCGCGCCTCGCTGCCCAACGCCCGGTTCGAGGAGGTGGCGCAGGCCGGACACTATCCGCAGATCGAACGCCCCGACGCGGTCGCCGACGCGATCGAACGCTTTGCGGGCTCGGAGGTGCAAGGATGAAGGTCTGGCATTTCAGCGAGATGGCCTATCACCCGGCGTGGCCGGAGCTCGGCGACTCGTACCGAGTGATCATTCCGAACCGGCTCTTCGACCCGAAAGTCGGCGCTGACCTCTACCACCGCTATCTCGACGAGTGGGCGCTGTGCGACGAGCTCGGCATCAACATCATGACCAACGAACACCACGCGACCGCGACCTGCGCGGACTCGGTGTGCACGATCCCGATGGCGATCCTCGCGCGCGAGACCAAGAAGGTGCGCCTGCTGGCGCTCGGTATGCCGATCGGCAACCGCAACGACCCGATCCGCGTCGCCGAGGAATATTCGATGATCGATGTGATCTCGCGCGGCCGGCTCGAGATGGGCTTTGTCAAGGGTGTGCCGTTCGAGATCTCGCCAGCCAACACCAACCCGGCCGATTTGACCGAGCGTTTCTGGGAGGCGCACGACCTGATCCTGAAGGCGATGACCAGCCATGACGGCCCGTTCAACTGGGAGGGCACGCATTTCCAATACCGCTCGGTCAATGTCTGGCCGCGCCCGTACCAGCAGCCCCACCCGCCGGTGTGGACGCCGGTCGGCAGCACGGAAAGCGCCACCGAGGCGGCAGCGCGCGGCATGGTAATCGGCGTCCTCAATACCGGCTGGGTGCGCACGCCGGCAATCTTCGAGGCTTATCGCAGCAAGGCGCGCGAGGTCGGCCGCGAGCCGATGCCCGACCGCCTCGCCTACATGGCCTTGATCGGGGTTGGCAAGACGCGCGAAGAGGGGCATCGCCGCGCCGACCAGATCCTCGGCTACAGCCGCACCTCCGGCATCGTGGCGCCGCAATTCGCCAACCCGCCCGGCTATGTCTCATCGCGCGCCGCGGCGCAGATGCTGAAATCAGGCGGGGCTATGGCGGCGCGCGCGACGCGAGTGCAGACCAAGGACGGCCGCCCGATCAACCCGCGCACGATGACGGTTGACGAGGCGATCGACGCCGGCCTCTCCTTCGCCGGGACGCCCGACGACGTGTACGACCAGCTGAAGGCGTTCTACGACCATGTCGGCAGCTTCGGCCACCTGTTGATGATGGGCCAGGGCGGCCTGATCAGCCACGAAGACACGGTCGACAACCTGACCTTGTTCTCAAAGGAGGTATTGCCCCGGGTCGCCGATCTGGGGTGACCATAGACCATCAAACCTATTTGAATTTCTGAACCCGCCGTGCCCAAGAATTTTGACGTGACCTTCGGCAAGGTCGGACTCGGACTGCTGAGAAAAGCTGCAGCCTTGGTAATGATAGGGGCGATCGTGTTTCTACCGCGCATCGCCCATGGCGAGTCCATTCAACTTCGCCAGGAAGGTGGCACATATCTGGTACCAGTGCGCATCAATGGCGCAATCACCCTCGATTTTCTGATCGATACCGGGGCGTCAGAGGTGACCATCCCGGCGGATGTGTTTTTGACACTCCTGCGGACGCATACCGTCGGGGAAAACGATTTTTTAGGGACAGGCAGATTCGTACTCGCCGACGGTTCCGAGCGGGCGAGTAAGCGTTTTCGTCTGCGTGAAGTGCGGGTCGGAAACCACACCCTGTCAAATGTAGTTGCTAACGTAGCTCCGGTTCAGAGCGAATATCCGCTGCTCGGCCAAAGTTTTCTCTCGAAGCTCAGCTCTTGGTCCATCGATAATGACCGGGGCGTCCTGATACTCTCTGATCAGGTGGCGCCCACCAGTCCGCCGACTGACAAAGTGCCCGATGCACTCGGCGTTGTGCGTGCATTCTATAAAGCGCTGGGTCAGGCGAATGGCTTGAGCGCGTCATCGCTTGTGATTCCTGAAAAACGCGCCACCGGTCCCTTTTCAGCGGCCGACATTTCCCGGTTTTACGGAAGCCTGACTGAGCCGTTGCGGCTTGCAGGCGTCAAATTGTCGGGGCCAAACGTTGCGTTGGCGGAGTACACCTACGTGTTGCCGAGCGGACGCCGTTGCTCAGGTACAGCCCTTGTTAATCTGACGGTCCGCGGCGCGGAAACGCTCATAGAGAGCATTCGTGCCCTCGCTGGTTGCTAAGTTGAGATGGAGCATCGCTGCGGGTTTGGGCCGCCTAACGATCATATCGACGAAAATCGGTTTCGAAGTCGGCGGCCAAGGGTTGGATAGCGATCTGAAGTGGACCGGGAGGGGCCGGCCCGGCTCGACGCGCTCGGCTGCTGAGAGCAGCGTCCCCGGCGGGGGCTGAAAGCCAAAAAATTGCCGGAATTGCCGGCGACTTTGAGGTTTGCGAACCGATCTTCAGAGGAGGTTCTTCGATGTCGAAGCCGAGCGCTCTGACTCTCTTCTGCTGTCTTGCCGCGCTGCCGCTGATCGGCTGCGCCAACGACGTCGGACCGCAATCTCAGGCCTATCCGACCGCCGCCCCCGTGGCAGCTGTTCCCAGCGGGGAACGGGTCTATGCGGCCGGACCGGGCGGACCCGCCGCGATACTGGTGATGCTGCCTAGCCCTGGCGACGCTTTGACCGCCGATCCGGCATTATGGGCGGCGCAAGGGTTTGATGTCGTGATCCCGCGGCCAAGCGAAATGTATCAGCTCGCCGCCGATCGCGAGGCCGCTTTCGATCGCCTGATCGCACAGGCGCAGGCGATGGCGGACGCACCCGTTTGGCTCGTAGGCCCAAACCCGGCGATCGAGTCTGCGATGGCGTCAATGCCCCGCTCCGGACCCGGCGAGGTCTCAGGCGTCGTGGTGACGTCGATGGCCTCCGGCGCGGGTATGTGCAGCGAGCGCATGATCTATTCTTATTCGGGCAACGGAGCCCCGCCAAAGGTGTCGGTCAGCAAATCGGGCGACTGCCCGGCCGGCTCGCCGTTTGGCTCCGCTGGTGGCGGGAGCAATCCCGGGATCGCTCCGCCAATGCCGGCGGCTCACCCGAACGCACCACGGGTGATCGAGGCAGCGGCGCCGACAGACCGTGGCTCGCGCACCGCGGTGCAGCAGGTCGCCGAGCTAATCAAATCCGCCCCGCAGGACTGATCAGCCATCAGCTTGGCCGGACCCCGCCAGCAAAAGCCTTCGCAATCAGCGGGTGCGGCTTGCTTAGTAGCGTGGCGGCGGCGGGGTCGTGGCCAGCCCGGTAACGGCGCCAACCGCTCCGCCAACCGCAGCCCCTGTGGCTGCACCGGGTCCGCCGGCCGCGGCGCCGCCGATCGCGGCTCCCGCGCCGGCGCCGACCAGACCGCCGCCGACGGTGCGCTGGACCGGGTCGTACGGATTGCAGCTCGCCAGCGCCAAGACCAAGCCGGCGCCGAGGACGCCGGTCGCAATCGATCGCTTCTTCACCTTAGTTCCCTCTCCAATGACATCGTCGGGGCGTATCGGCTCCGGGACGGTCGAAGACGATCCACCAAGTTCCCACAACGGCAACGACCTATCTGGTTTTCCCGTCCGGCGGTCACCTCGCAAACAGGCAAGGGGCGACCGAGTTCCGCCGTCTCGCCGGGGCTGTGTGAAAGTCACATCCTCGACACTCGATCGTGACGGATCAAGCAGGCTTCGCGCGTCTCGAAAATCGTAGATTTGAGCGTTGCGCTTCGCTACGACGAGGCAGCGGTCTGGGTTGCTGAACCCGGCACAGGTAAGCCGGCCCACGGGAGACGAGGCATGAGCGAACTGGCGCCACTCGACAACGCGGCACTACCGGCGGGCATACGCTCGCACTTTGTGGCCGACATCAACGGGTTGCGGATGCACGTGCTCGAGGCCGGCTTCGAACCGCGGGGGCGACCCTGCGTGCTGATGCTGCACGGTTTTCCGGAAATCGCCTATTCTTGGCGCAAGGTGATGCTGCCGCTCGCCGCCGCCGGGTTTCACGTCATCGCGCCCGATCAGCGCGGCTATGGCCGCACGTCAGGCTGGGACGCCGATTACGATGGCGACTTGCGCCCGTTCCGCATTCTGAACGCGGTGCGGGATGCGTTGGGGCTGGTCTCGGCATTTGGCCATCACTCGGTCGCGGCGGTCGTCGGCCACGATTTCGGCGCTTCGGTCGCGGCGTGGTGCGCGCTGGTGCGGCCCGACGTGTTCCGCTCGGTGGCGTTGATGAGCGCGCCGTTCGCCGGTCCGCCGGCATTGCCGTTCGACACCGCCGAACAGCCGCTAAAGGAAACCGCGCCCGGCGACGACATCCACGCCGCGCTGGCAGAGCTCGATCGGCCGCGCAAGCATTATCAATGGTATTATTCGACTCGGCCGGCCAATGACGATATGTGGCGCTGCCCGCAAGGGGTCCACGCCTTTATGCGCGGCTATTTCCATTACAAGAGCGCCGATTGGCTCGGCAACCGGCCCCACAAACTGCAATCGTGGAGCGCGGGCGAGCTGGCGAAGATGCCGACCTACTACATCATGGATCGCGACAAGAACATGGCCGAGACCGTGGCGCCGGTCATGCCGTCAGCCGCGGAGATCGCGGCCTGCCGCTGGCTGTCCGACAAGGAACTTGCGGTCTACAGCTCCGAATACGAACGGAACGGGTTTCAGGGCGGGCTGAACTGGTATCGCTCCCGCACTTCCGGGCTATACGAGTCCGAACTACAATTGTTCTCCGGCCGCACCATCGACGTGCCGTCGCTGTTCATCGCCGGCAAGAGCGACTGGGGCACCTATCAGCGCCCCGGCAGTTTCGAGCGCATGCAGGGCACCGCCTGCACCCGCATGCTCGGCGCTCACCTGCTCGACGGCGCCGGCCATTGGGTGCAGCAGGAGCAGCCCGAACGAGTCAGCGAGCTGCTGCTCGAATTTCTCCGACGGCAACATTAGTTGCCCGGTGATTTGCGGGAACGACGGGAATAGGCCGATCGGGCCGGGATTCACTGTTGTCCGCTTAATGTAATGGAGTGGCGGGACACCGGGTTTGTCGTGGCCGTGCGCCGGCATGGCGAGAGCGCGCTGATCGTCGAATTGCTGACCCGGGAGCACGGGCGGCATCTGGGGCTGGTGCGCGGCGGGCAGTCGCCCAAGGCGCGAGCGGTATTACAGCCCGGCAACGAGGTCGCGGCGGCTTGGCGCGGGCGGCTTTCCGAGCATCTCGGCACGATCTCCTGCGAATTGGTGCGCGCCCACGCCGCCCGCATGATCGACGATCCCGACCGGCTCGCCGGCCTCGCCGCGGCAACCGCGATGATTGCCGCCACTTTGCCTGAGCGGGAGCCGCACGCCGATGTTTTCGCCGCGTTCGGCGCTTTGCTGGAGGCGCTCAATTCGGCGGCCGACTGGCCGGCGCGCTATGTCGGATGGGAGTGCAGCCTGCTGGCGGCGCTGGGCTTCGGCCTCGATCTGACGCGCTGCGCCGCGACCGGCGTCACGACCGACCTTGCCTATGTCTCGCCCCGCACCGGACGCGCGGTATCGCGCGAGGCGGGCCGGCCCTATCACGACAAGCTATTGCCATTGCCCGATTTTTTGTGGCGCGACAGCCCCGCTGACGATGCCCAGATCGCGCTTGGGTCGCGCCTGACCGAGCATTTTCTGCTGCATCACGTCCTGTCGCCGCATGGCCGCACCCTGCCGCCGGCGCGCGCCCGGCTTGCCCAGCGCATGCGACAGCGGTCCGCCACTGCTACGATCAGCAGCTAAACCACTGAGGTCATATACGCATGCCCGTGACGGATTTGCCCGGCGAGATCCGCAACGTCGACTTCGCCGACGCGCTCGGCGAGCGTTATCTGTCGTATGCGTTGTCGACGATCATGTCACGCTCATTGCCCGATGTGCGCGACGGGCTGAAGCCGGTCCATCGCCGCATCCTACATGCGATGCAGCAGCTACGCCTCGACCCGGCCTCGGGCTATAAGAAATGCGCTCGCGTCGTCGGCGACGTGATCGGCAAGTTCCACCCGCATGGCGAGCTGGCGGTCTATGACGCGCTGGTCCGCCTCGCCCAGGATTTCTCGCAGCGCTACCCGCTGGTCGACGGTCAAGGGAATTTCGGCAATATCGACGGCGATAACGCCGCGGCGATGCGCTACACCGAGAGCCGGCTGTCGGCGGTGGCGCAGGCGATGCTCGACGGCATCGACGAGGACGCCGTCGATTTCCGCGCGACCTATGACGGCGAAGATCACGAGCCGATCGTTCTGCCGGCGCGGTTTCCGAACCTGCTCGCCAACGGCGCCTCGGGCATCGCCGTCGGCATGGCGACCAGCATCCCGCCGCACAATGCCGGCGAATTATGCGCGGCGCTGTTGCAGCTGATCGACGATCCGGCCTCGTCGATCGAGGCATTGCACGCCCACATCCCCGGCCCGGATTTTCCGACCGGCGGGGTTCTGATCGAACCCACGGAGAACATTCGCGCGGCGTATGAGACCGGCCGCGGCAGCTTTCGCCTGCGCGCGCGCTGGGAGAAAGAACCACTTGGGCATGGCGCCTACCAGATTATCGTCACTGAAATGCCGTATCAGGTGCCGAAAGGACGGCTGATCGAAAAAGTCGCAGCCTTGCTCGAAGAAAAGAAATTGCCGTTGCTCGCCGATATTCGTGACGAGTCGACCGAGGATGTCCGACTCGTGTTCGAACCGAAGACGCGCAACGTCGAGGCGGAGATGCTGATGGAGCAACTGTTCCGCCTGACCGAGCTCGAGGTCCGAGTGCCGCTCAACCTCAATGTCCTCGATCCCGTCGGCGTGCCCCGGGTAATGAGCCTGAAGGAGGCCTTGCAGGCCTTTCTCGACCATCGCCGCGAGGTATTGTTGCGCCACAGCCGCCACCGCCTGGCCGCGGTCGCCCGCCGCATCGAGATCCTGCGCGGCCAGATCGTCGTCTACCTCAATCTCGACGAGGTGATCCGCATCATCCGCGAAGCCGATGAACCGAAGGCCGAGATGATCGCGCGCTGGGAATTGAGCGAGCTTCAGGCCGAGGCAATCCTGAACCTGCGGCTGCGCGCCTTGCGCCGGCTCGAAGAGATCGCGATCCGCAAGGAGATGGACACGCTGTCATCCGAGGAGACCAGGCTGACGCGGTTGCTGGACAATGTGCGCGGGCAATGGCGCGCCGTCGCCAAGGAGGTTCGCGAAAC
The DNA here is from genome assembly GCA_963733945.1 of uncultured Alphaproteobacteria bacterium. Classification (GTDB taxonomy): domain Bacteria; phylum Pseudomonadota; class Alphaproteobacteria; order ATCC43930; family CGMCC-115725; genus AP-15. The sequence continues at coordinate 47,437 of CAVTFD010000026.1, forward strand.
CGCCGCCGAATTCGGCGGCGACACCGCGCTGGGCCGGCGCCGCACCGCGCTCGCCGAAGCGCCGGCGTTGATCGAGATCCCGGCCGAGGCGCTGATCGAGCGCGAGCCGGTGACGGTGCTGTGCTCGGCCAAGGGCTGGGTGCGCGCGGTCAAGGGACACAACATCTCGGCCGCGGAGCAGAAATACAAGGAAGGAGACGCGGCGCGCTTTGCCATCGCCGCCGAGACCACCGACCGGCTGATCGTGTTCGCGACCAACGGTCGCTTTTACACGATCGGCGTCGACCGATTGCCCGGTGGCCGCGGCCAGGGCGAGCCATTGCGGCTGATGGTCGAGCTGCCGAACGAGCACGACATCGTCGCGATGTTCCCCTATCGGCCCGGAATGGAATTGCTGGTCGCGGCGAGCGACGGGCGCGGCTTTGTCGTCGACGGCGAGGAGGCGGTGGCCCAGACCCGGGCCGGCAAGCAAGTGCTGACCCCGGGCGAGGGCGCGGTCGCGCGGATCTGTCTGCGCGCCGAAGAGGGAGACGCCGTCGCCTTGATCGGCGACAACCGCCGGATGCTGGTGGTCAAGCTCGACGACATCCCGCTGATGACCCGGGGACGCGGCGTGATCCTGCAGCGGTACAAAGCCGGCAGCCTCGCCGACGCCAAGGTGTTCCGCCTTGCCGACGGCCTATCATGGCGGCAGGGCGAAAACCGCACCCGCACCGAGATCGACCTCACGCCGTGGCTCGGCGGCCGCGGCGGCGCCGGCCGCCTCGTCCCCAACGGCTTCCCCCGCTCGAACCGCTTCGGATGAATTTCGCGACGCGCTGTCAGTAGCTCGGCTTGGTCGAAAATGGCGTCAGCTGAAGCTCGTGTGTCCAGCACGACTTGTCCTGGGCGTGTAGGTACCAGTACGCCTCGGCGATCTTGACCGGGTTGATGATAAACTCGCGACGGTTCTGGTTGCGCGGCAGCTTGCGGCTTCCCGGCGAGTCGATCGAACCATCGATGACTATGTTGGCGACGTGCACGCCGTGCTCAGAATAGTCCTCGGTCAGCACCTGCGCCAAGGTGCGCATCAGCACCCGCGGATAGTATAGCGACTGGCCGGTCATCCGCTTCTTGCCGCGCAGCGAGCTCGAATTGTTGGAGAAGAAGAACGAGCCCCGGCCATTCTTGCGCATCGCCGGCAATACTTCCTGGGCCACGAGGAACGGCCCTCGGGCCGAGATATGCAGCCCGGTGTCAAGCATCTCGACCGGCACGTATTCGAGCAGCTCCTTTTCCGGCGGCAGATCGCGGCCTTCGAGATAGCCGGCGTTGTAGATCAGCACCTCGGGGTCGCCGGCCTCGCGCCGGATCGTGGCGAATGCGGACGCGATCGAGTCCTGCGAAACGAGGTCGAGCTCGACGATCATGCAGTCGCCGCCCTGCTCACGGATCGCTTTCGCTAATGGCGCGGCATTGGCCTCGCTGCGTGTCGTTAGGACGGTAAAGAAACCCTCCTGGGCGAATTTTTGCGCGACCGCGCCGCCGACGCCCCAGCGCACACCGACCTCGACGTCGCTGTCGTCGACCGGATGTCCGTGCGCCAGCAAGGTGTTGCGGCCATCCGATTGCCACTTCGAGGTGGCGCCGATCACAACGGCGACTTGTTTACCTCTAGCGTTGGTCTTCATTCTCGATCTTCCTTTTTGTGTGTAGCGTTTCAGTTCCACCCGAGCGCCCACGGGTCCGGCTTATGGCCGGCCCGAGGATTAACTCCGGCTGGGATCCATCCCGACGGCAAGCACGATGTTCTACGTCTACATGCTCGCCAGCAAGCCCTATGGAACCCTCTATATCGGAACCACATCCGATCTTGTGCGGCGGATTTGGGAGCACAAGAACGACGTCGCTCCGGGCTTCACCAAGCGTTATGGGGTCGATCAACTCGTATGGTTCGAGGCTCACCAATCAAGAGACGCGGCATTGCAGCGTGAAAAGCAGATCACGGAATGGAAGCGGGACTGGAAGATCAACCTGATCGAGCGCGAAAATCGCCATTGGCGGGACCTGTCTTTGACCTTGACGTTGTAATCAAGTCCATCCCGGCGAAGGCCGGGACCCATTGGGGGAAATGGACCCCGGCCTTCGCCGGGGTGGTCGGTACTTGCCGCTGCGTCGGCAAACCTTCGGTGCATCACGCTCGGACGGCGCGGTTCCAGCCCCACCAGGCGCAGAGCGCCTCGCCCATGACGAGGTCGAGGTCGCGGCCTTTGAGCCACGGCAGTTGCTCGGTGAACATCGTCACGCATTGATGCCAGGAGCACGGCATCTTGGAGATGTCGGTGCCCCAGAACATCCGATGCGGGCCGAAGGCGTCGTAGACTTGGCGCAGATAGGGGTGCAATGCCGGGAACGGGTAGGCTTCGCTCGAATAATGCGGCACGCCGGTCGCCTTGACCGCGACATTGGGGAATTTGGCCAGTGCCAGAAGCTGCGGCATGTGGGTCATCGCCGCGGCGTCTTTCAAGGTCGAGGTGCCGCCTCGGCCGCCCAGATGATCGATCGTCAGGCGAAGTCCGGGATGGCGCTCGGCGATCCGGCCGATGTCGGTCAGGGAGTCGGTTGCCAGCATCGCGATCGGCACGCCGGCCTTCTCGGCTTCCGCCCACAGCCAGTCGATTGTGCCATCGTGTAGCCACCGCCGCGCCGGGTCGTTCAGGAAGCCGTAGCGCAGGCCGAGCATGCCGGGTTGCGCTCTCCAGCTTGCGATGCGTCCATGCGATTCCGGTCGGTCGAGCGGGAGCGCACCCATGATCGCGAAGCGGCCGGGGTAGTTGCGAACCGCCTCAAACGCCATCTCAGTCGAATTAGGGTCCCACCCCGGCGGGTGAATGATTGCCGCGTCGACACCGCCTTCGTCCATCAGGGCGATGGCTTCCTTAGGGGTAAAATGCGTCACCTGGCGATGCGAGAGGTTGCTCGGTAGGCCCGTTCCCCAGAGGTGAATTTGGGCGTCGACGATCTGCATTGCATACTCCCCTTGGGTCTTGCGGATCGGGTAAAGGACCCAAACGTCCGATCCGGAATGCTAATGCCGGCGACAATACCGCCCGGGCTCAGTTAGCGGAATACGAGCGCGCGGACTTCTGGTCCGCCCCAGCCCACCATCAACGGTCAAAGCGCCATAAGGCTTGGCGGAACTGCCGCCGCGATCATCAAGAAAGTCTGCAGTTTAGCAGCCGGAACCTGGTGGGGGGCCGCTCCAGGGTATCAGCGCGAAGAAATGACCACGGGTGTAGGTGATTGCCGGTCTTGCGGCGTTTGAGGCGCAACAAGATCTCGGGGCACGGCAGCATTATAGGAAGAAACGGCGACGCCGTTGTCGGCAACCTGGAACGCGCCGTACTCGTCTCTGGCTTCGTCGCCATCATGGTTGAAGGACAGCTCCGGCAACCGGCCGCTTTGCCGTATGTTCCAGTCCTGATAGCCGATCGAATTGGTCCACGCGATCGAGTTCGATAACCAGCAGTACTGTGCCAGGCTGTTTCGTTTCACCTCATCACAGACGGCACCGGAGCCGTACACGCCGACCGAATAATTGGCATTTCCGCCACTTGCCGCGGCTAGACCTGCTGCAATGCCGCGAAAATATTCGTCAATCGGCTCAAGCAGCTGCGCATTGAAGTCGACAGCGAAATAGATGGCGCTGCCGGCGGGTTGACCAACCGCTCGCGCCTGCGGATATGCCTCTATTGCGTCGCTATAGCCGGAGGAATAGGTAAAATGCGACTGCTTGCGGGAATGCGATTCCCAGACGGCGACAATCTTCAGGCCCAGTGAGGACAGCTGCTGAGCCTCGCTCGCCGAAAGTGCCGGCCAACGGGATTCCGGTGTGCGGTAATAGCGGGCGACGAAGTCGACCCGGCCTTCCTTCAACTCATTCAGTACAGAGCTAGAGTTGGTCGGCAGGTCGAGCCCTCGCCCCCATTTAACGCTGGGGGGCACTTCGATGCTTTGTGGCGGGGGAGGGGGCGGTGGGCTGGAGCATGCAGCCAGAATCAGTCCCGGAAAAATCGGCGCCAGTTTTGCGAGCTTCAATGTCCTTGCCCCCCGCCAAACGAATTGTCGGTCTGCTCAGCCCGACATCCCCCGGTCGCAGCCCTCAAGGTGCTTTTTCGCTTCCGCTACGCGTTGTGGCAACTAAATTCGTCCGGGATTATTTCGACTACGTCAAGCGTGGAGGTTTCACCTGCTCCGGAGCAACGCCTCGGGGCGCCGGCGAGCCGGGGCGGGTTGCGTTGACGGGTGTAAATCCGCCGCCGCCCAACCGCACAGGACGACGGCAATTCGACGAAAAGCACTGTCCGGCTTTGTGACGGCTAAAGGCCTTATGTCGGCCACTTGCCGTCGGACCACCCTTTTGGGTCCAGCGCCGCCTCGCCGACCGCGATCCCTGGCGGCCTATTCGCCAAGGCCCAACCGAGCGATACCGCCCTCACGCGGCCAAGGCGGACCCCGGTCCTTGGAGCACCTCGCGGATCCCCGCGATGATCCGTCTGCGGTCCGGGAAGACATGATTTTCCAAGATGGGGCTGTAGGGTATCGGCACCTGCAAGGCGCAGACCCGCTTCACCGGGGCCTTGAGCCGTGCGAATGTCGCCATATCCTCGGTGGCAACCGCGGCGACCTCCGCCGAGAAGCCAGCGGTCGGCCCGGCCTCGTCGGCGATGACGAGGCGACCGGTTTTTTGCACAGAGCGGCGGATCGTTTCGGTATCCAGCGGTACCAGGGAGCGCGGATCGACAACCTCGACCGATATCCCCTCCTGGGCCAACTCTTCGGCGGCGGCGAGCGCCTCGTGAACCAGCCAAGCGAGGGCCACGACCGTAACGTCGCTGCCCTCGCGTTTAATGTCGGCTAGGCCCAGCGGGATCGTGTAGTCCTCCTCCGGCACCGGTCCCTTGCGCGTCATCAATCGGCTCGATTCGAAGGAGATGACCGGGTTGTTGTCGCGGATCGCGGTTTTTAACAACCCTTTGATGTCGTGGGGCGTCGACGCCAGAAACATCTTCAAGCCGGCCACATTCATGAACATCGAATAGGGCGACTGCGAGTGCTGCGCCGCGACCAGGCCGCCGCCGCCGACGGCTGCCCGATAAAGGATCGGGAAGCTCACCTGGCCGCCGAACATATAGTGGATCTTCGCCGCCTGATTGACGATCTGGTCCATTGCGACAAAGCAGAACGTCACCTGCCGCCAGTCGACGATCGGGCGGAAGCCGCAGCCGGCAGCGCCGATCGACATGCCGGTCAGCGCCGCTTCGGTGATCGGCGTCGCCCTGATCCGCTGCGGGCCGAACTCCTTCAGCAGCGGCGGCAGCGCGTCGGTCGACATGTAGAAGATCTTGGGGTCGCGCCGCATCTCCTCGGCGATCGCTTCGAGGGCGGCCTCGTTATACGTCAGCTCTCGCATTGTTCCGGTCCTCGCCTCAAGCCGCAAACACGTCGTCGGTCGCCTGCTCGGGCAGCGGGAACGGGCTTGCCTCGGCAAAGGCGACGGCGGTCTCCAGGGCGCCCATGATGTCGCGCTCCATAGTTTGCAGCCCGGCGTCATCGAGGTAGCCCTGGTCTCTGAGCTGCCGCTCAAGCCGCGCGATCGGGTCCCTCCCTTTCCACGCATCGATCTCGGCCGGGTCGCGCACGTCGGCCTGCCCGCGGCGCTCGGTGTGACCGCGCTGGCGGTAGGTTTTGCACTCGATCAAACTCGGGCCGTCACCCGAGCGCGCCCGCTCGACGGCGCGGTTTGCCGCCTGATGGACCGCAAAGATGTCGTTGCCATCGACGACGACGCCCGGAATCCCGTAGCCGGCCGCGCGCGCCGCCACATCGCTCAAGGCGTGGGTCGCGGCGGCCGCGGTGTTCGCGGCGTACATGTTGTTTTCGCAGACATAGAGCATCGGCAACTTCCAGGTCGCCGCGATATTGAGGCACTCGTGGAACGGCCCGGCATTCGAGGCGCCATCCCCGAAAAACGAGACCGCGACCCCGCCCTTGCCTTCCATCTGCGCCGCCAGCCCCGCGCCGGTGACGATCGCGATCCCGCCGGCGACGATGCCGTTGGCGCCGAGCATGCCGATGCCGAAATCGGCGATGTGCATCGAGCCGCCCTTGCCCTTGCAGTAGCCGGTTTGCCGCCCGTAGAGCTCGGCCATCATGCGGTTGAGGTCGGCGCCCTTGGCGATGCAGTGGCCGTGGCCGCGATGGGTCGAGATGATCCGGTCGCCGGTGCCGAGCGCCGAACAGACGCCGACGGCCACCGCCTCCTCGCCGATGTAACAATGCACGACGCCGTAGATCTTGCCGGCCAGATAGTCGGCCGAGGCGCGCTCCTCGAAGCGGCGGATTGTCAGCATGCGGCGCAGCATCTCGCGCTGCTGCTCGGGCGGCAGATTTGTCGACACGCTCTGAGCCATGGGCGCTCCCTCCCGGCGTTCTCCTTAGGCGGAACCCATGATGACCCCCCGCCAACAGCGCCGCAACCGTAACCTCGGCCTTTCACCCGAACCGCGATTCCCGGGCCCGTTTCAACCTTTCCGCTGGACCAGCTGGATAGGGTTGCCGTCCGGATCGGCGATCCAAGCGGCGCGCAGCCTGCCGTCGAGAAAGTTATGGGCAGGAGAGAGCAAAGGCGCCCCCTTGGCGACTAGGGCGCTCAATGCGGCATCGGTGTCATCGGTCCAAACGACGATTTCGATCCAGCGCCCTTCTCCTTCCGGACGAAGGCCGTGGTGCTCTCTTGCAGCCTCTATTGTCGCAATTCCGAGAGAGAACCCGTCCAACTTGAGCTGGACATGGCTTGGTTCGCCTGAGGCCGAAGTGCGAAAGGTCTCAACAAAGCCTAGTTCCGAATAAAACGCCGCCGCCCGAGGGAGATCGCGCGAGTAGAGATTTATCATTGGGGCCCTGAGCGCGGGCATGGTCGGCTTGCTTGGCCGCGAGGCTCGGGGTGGGGTATGGTGGCGGGAGCCGGTTATGGCCGGAGCGTGGGATGCAGTCAGGGAGGACAGTGTGATCAAGCTCAAGGGTATCGGCCACGTCAATCTGCGGGTCGCCGACCAGGAGGCTTCAAAGCGGTTCTATCGCGACATTCTCGGCTTTGCGATCGCCGAGGAGGATCCGGATCACGGCGGCGTGTTCATGACCCTCGGCGAGAATTTCCATACCCTCGACATCGGCCAGCATCCGGCGCCGGACGAGGCGCAGCGCCCGCAGCGCGGCCAGATCGGGCTCGGGCACATCGCCTTTCAAGTCGGCAGCTATGCCGCCTTGCGCGACGCCTATGCGCATCTGGTCCGGAACGGCGTCGCCATCATGCGGGCGACCAACCACGTCAATCAGCGCAGCTTTTACTTCGCCGACCCCGACGGCAACACCCTCGAAATCTATTACGAGATGCCCCATGCGCTGCAGCTGTTCGCCGATGGGCGCACCGATCAGGACGAGGCGCTCCCGGTCAGCAGCGCCGATGAGCCGTTGCCGGCGTGGCTGCTCGAAGACTGGCCCGGGCCCGAGATGGAGGCGCGGATCGAAGGGCTGCGCGCCCAGCACAAAGAACGCGCGCCAGCGTGACAGCGGCGCCTATCCGGGCGCCGCTACCCCACTGCTCTTCGGATGATTGTCACGGTGAGACGCAGCCGACGTTATCCGTGTAGGTAGAGCCGCACAGACGGTTAAGTCGGTGATCAAACGGGGAGCCGAGCAACGGCATCACTTTGGTGACAAATTGCGTCGTGTGCTGATCGGTCTGCCAGTTATTGTAGTCCGTTAAGGAATCCCAGACCTCGAGGGTCGCGAAGCGGTTCGGCCGGTCGATCTGCTGCAGGACGGTATAGCTCAGCTGCCCAGCCGCTTGGCTCGTGTCAGATCCATAGCGGATCAGCTCCCTCAGGGCTTTGCCGGGGTCGCCGTCCGCCAGGAAATCGACATAGGTCACGACAAACAGACGAAGGTTTTCGTTCCCGACGACCGAGTCCGGAGCAAGGCTGGCGCTGGTCCAGGGTGCGTTGAATGACTTCACCAGGCTGTATTGGCGGTCGTCGATCGGGCTACCGATACAGCAGCTGAAGAACGGAGGGACCAGAGGGGGCGGAAGTTGGACGGCAAACCGGAAGTCGGTGCTGTGAGGTTGCGCCAGATGTGCCTCGAACGCATCGAGGCTGCTCCAGACGTCGATGATTTGGGAATGGTTCGGAGCCGCGAGCCAATTGACGACCCGAAAGCTCTTGGAACCCGGATCGGTTTCGCTGGCATCGCGATACGCAAACAAGGCCGCGTAGGCCGGTTGCAAGAAAGAATCGGGCAGGGTTGCGTTAACCGGCAGCACGTCGAAATGGGTGATGTCGAAGATCGGTCGGCGCATCGACGGCCCCTGATCCCCGCCGCCACCGGCATAGGCCATTCCCGTCAGCAATATCGAGATCAGAACAAAGACGCAGCCACTCGCCGCAAGGACGTCCACATGGTCTGCTTCCTCCGTCTTTTATGTCGATCCGACCGCACCATGCGGGGTGAGCCGGAGACCCGCATTTTGCGAGAACATCCGCTCGCGTATTAACGCTATCTGGCGAGCCGCGAACCGTCAACGGCGAACCGGGAAATTTCTACGCGGGGGCTGGTGACCTCGCGGCGGCGGGCGGGACCGGGCGGCCGAGGTTTGGCAAGAACGCCGTCAGCAGACCGATCGCCGGCAGGAACGCACAGACCTGGTAGACGAATTCAATGCTGGTGGCGTCGGCCAGCCGGCCGAGCAACGCCGCGCCGACGCCGGCCAATCCGAACGACAGGCCGAAGAACAGCCCGGCGATCGTGCCGATCTTTCCCGGCACCAGATCGAGCGCATAAACGATAATCGTCGACGAGGCGGAAGCCAAGGTCAGCCCGATCACCACGATCAACACGACGGTCCAGAACAGGCTGGCGTGCGGCAATAACAGGGTGAACGGCAATACGCCCAGGATCGAGCCCCACATCACCGACTTGCGGCCGATCCGATCGCTGAGCGGGCCGCCGATCAAGGTCCCGACCGCCACCGACGCCAGAAAGACGAACAAATAGATCTGGGCGGTGGCCAGCGGGAGGTGGAATCGGCTGATCAGATAGAAGGTGAAATAGGTGTTGAGGCTGGTCGTATAGAAGGCTTTCGAGAACACCAGCACCAGCAGGATCACCAATGCCCAGCCGATTTTTCGCCGCGACAAATCGGGCCCGGCGACCGCGTGGTGCGGCCGCGGCCGCGGCGGCGCCGAGCCCTCTCTGCGGTACCAATTGCCGACCGAAAACAGCACCGTCATCGCCAACAGCGCGACCAGCGAGAACCAGCCGATGCTGCCCTGACCTTTCGGGATCACGATAAAGGCAGCCAGGATCGGTCCCAAGGACGAGCCGATATTGCCGCCAACCTGGAACAGCGACTGAGCCAGGCCGTGCCGCCCGCCCGACGCCATTCGCGCCACCCGCGAGGCTTCGGGGTGGAACACCGCGGAGCCCATGCCGACCATCGTCGCCGCGAGCAGCAGCATGACATAGCTGCCGGCATGGGCGAGCACCAACAGGCCGACCAGGGTCACGCCCATGCCGATCGCGAGCGAATAAGGCTGCGGACGGCGATCGGTCGAGAGGCCGACCGCCGGCTGCAGCAAGGACGAGGTCAGCTGCATGGTCAAGGTGATCAGCCCGATCTGGGCGAAGCTCAGGCCGTAGGAACCCTTCAGCATCGGGTAGAGCGCCGGCACCAAGGACTGCATCATGTCGTTGAGGAAATGCGAAAAACTCAGCGCCATGATGATCGAGAAGACCGCACCTTCGGCGGCTATGCGGTGGCCCGTGCTGCCGTTCCGCGGAAAGGGTCGTGCTCATAACCTCGCTCCGACGCGGCCGGCCTCGGCGTTCGCCGCCCGTCTGGAGCGAGAATAACCCGCAACACGATGCGCGTGGGGGGAATGCTGCGCGCGCCGGGGCATGGCAGCCATTCAGTTGCGGGCGTCTTCGCGGATCATTGCCGCACCCTTTTCGGCGATCATGATTGTTGGCGCGTTGGTGTTGGTCGAGCTGACCGCCGGCATGACCGAGGCGTCGATGACCCGCAAGGCGTCGAGCCCGTGCACCCGCAGCCGGTCGTCGACCACGCTCATCGCGTGATTGCCCATCATGCAGCTGCAACTCGCATGGTAGACGGTCGAGCCGTTCTGCCGCGCGTAATCCAAGAGCTCGTCATCGGTCTGCACGTCGGGTCCCGGCATCTTCTCGGCGACGATGTATTTCGCCAAGGACGGCGCCGCGAACAGGCGGCGCAGAAACTTGAGCCCGCCGACCATCGCCCGGCGGTCGGTGTCCTCGGCCAGGTAACGAGGGTTGATCGCCGGCTGCTCGCGCGGATCGGGGGAGCGGGCCAGCACATAACCACGCGACTGCGGCCGCATCTGCCACGGCCCGCCGGTGATGCCGGGCTTGTCGTCGAGCTTGCGGATCAGCCCCGGCTTGTAGCTCGCCGGGGCGAAGACGCACTGCACGTCGGGGGTCGCCAATTCCTCGAGCACCTTGACCGAGGCGGCGCACAGCGAGGCGCTGTAGGTCAGCATCCCGGACCCCGAGCCGAGGTAGCGCAGCACTTCGCCGGCGAAGGAGAGGCCGCGGCCGCGCTCGTTGAGTGTCTCGATGTCTTTCACCTCGCAGGACATGCGGGCGATGTAATGGTCCTGAAAATTGCGCCCGACCCCGGGCAGCGCGTGATGAGCCGGGATGCCGGCCTTGGCCAGGGTCTCAGGCTCGCCGACACCCGACAATTGCAAGAGATGCGGCGAGCCGACCGCACCGGCGGCGAGGATCACCTCGCCCGCCGCATCAGCCCGTTCGATGGAATTGCCGGAGCCGCTGAGCGAGAACTCGACGCCGACTGCGCGCTTGCCGTCGAAGATCACGCGGTGCACCAGCGCCCCGGTGACGACCGTCAAATTCGGCCGCTTTGCCGCCGGCCGCAGATAGGTGCGCGCGGCGCTGGCGCGGCGCCGACCGCCGCGGGTCTGCTGGCACCACCCGATGCTGTCCCCGGCGCCCGGCGGCAGATTGTTGACGTCTGGCCGGTATTCAAGACCGATCTCCTTGCCGGCATCGATGATCGCCTGGCACGCCGCCGGCCGTTCGCTCATCGGCGAGGTGGTCAGGAAACCGCCTTTGCCGTGCAGCTCGCTCGCCTCTCCCTGCCAGTTCTCGGCCTGCTTGAAATAGGGCAGCACATCGTCCCAACCCCAGCCGCGATTGCCGAGTTGCGCCCAATGGTCGAAATCCTCGGGTTGGCCACGGATATAGATCAGCCCGTTGATCGACGACGATCCGCCGAGCACCCGGCCGCGCGGATAGGGGATGGGGCGGCCATTAGTGCCTGGGTCGGCCTCGGCCTTGAAACCCCAGGTCAGGGTTGGATGGTCGAGCAGTTTCATGAACCCGACAGGAATGTGGATCAGCGGGTTCCAATCGCGCCCGCCGGCCTCGATCAACACCACGCGCGTCGCGGGATCCTCGGTCAGCCGGTTGGCTAGCACGCACCCGGCCGAGCCGGCGCCGACGATGACGTAATCCGCTTGCATTTCCTGCCCCTCTTCTTTTGGCTCGGGTATTCTACGTGCCCCGCGCAAGCGGAGTCTTGAGCCCGCAATGGGTTTGATCGGCACGACTGTATCTTGGCCTCGCGCTCGTGCGTCGCAAAATTCACGGCGCGGCGACACGCGACCAGTCGATAATCGGCCCCGACATTCTCGCGAGCCGCCCAAACCATGCGGTCTATCTTGGCGCCACGCCGTGGGACTTAGGCCTGAAGACACCAACACGGAGAAATCCCGATGAGCGATGAACTTCCGACTGCCGCGCGCGTTGCGGACCCTGGCATCCGCGCGCTTTATCGCCAGGAGAACCGCTGGCAGGCTTGGCTCGATGTCGAGGCGGCATTGGCCAAGGCGCAGGCTGAGCTCGGCATCATCCCGCAGGCGGCGGCTGAGGCGATCGGGCGGGCCGCACATCTCGAACTCCTCGACCGCGCCCGCATCGACGAGGGTTTCGCGCGCACTGGGCACACGATCGTGCCGTTGGTCTGGGAACTCGGCCGCGTCACCGGCGAGCCTCATGGCGGCTGGGTCCACTGGGGGGCGACGACCCAGAACATCACCCAGACCGGCGATCTGCTGGTGTTGCGCCAGGCGCATAAGGTCTTCCTCGGTCTGATCGCCGATGCGCTCCGGGCGATGGCCGACCTCGCCGAGCGCGGCGCCGAGATGCCGATCGCTGGGCGAACCCACGGCCAGCACGCGTTGCCCGCGACCTTTGGCTACAAGCCGGCGGTGTGGATCGACGAGCTGATCCGCCATCTCGAGCGGCTGCATCAGGCCGCACCGCGGATTTTCGTCGCGATGCTGGGTGGCGGCGCGGGCACCTTCGCCTCGTTCGGCGCGCAAGGGCCGGCGGTGCAGGCCGGCATCGGCAAGCAGCTTGGCATGCTGCCGATGCGGGTGCCAGCGCGCACGATCGGCGATCATCTCGCCGAGAACATCTGCCTGCTGGGCATGTTGGCCGCGACCTGCGGCAAGATCGGGCGCGAGATCTATACCCTGATGAAGACCGAGTTCGGCGAGGTCGAGGAGCCGGTGCCGCCCGGCACCGTCGGTAGCTCGACGATGCCGCAAAAGCGCAACCCGAAGCTGTGCCAGGACATCATCGCCGCCTCGGCCGAGGTGCGCGCGATGGTGCCATTGGCGTTGGAGGCGATGCAGACCGAGCACGAGGCCGACCGCACGACCAGCCTGATAATGGACACCGCCGACGCGCGCGCCTCGATCGCGACCGGCGATATGCTCGCCCGGCTGGTCGAGGTGATGCGGGGGCTGCGGCTCGATCCCGAGCGCATGCGCAGGAACCTCGATCTCGGCGGCGGGCTGATCATGGCCGAGGCGGTGATGCTGAACCTCGGCACAGCGATCGGGCGGCAGCACGCGCACGACGTCGTCTACGACGCGGCCCAGGCGGCCTTTGTCGAACACCGACCGTTCGGGGAATTGCTCGCCGCCGACCCGCGGGTATCAGCGCATCTCGACCAAGCAGCGATCAAGGCTCTGCTCGACCCGACCGCCTACACCGGCCTGTGCGCCGAAATGGCCCGCGACGCCGCCCAACGCGCCCGCGCCACGGCCGCCGGCATTGCCCGCGAGACCGGCGCAACCTAGGATCGCGCCAACGAACACCAGCAGCGGGACACAAGCCATGGAATTCGGCGCTTCGATCTTTTTCACCGACTATTCGATGACGCCGACGGAATTGGCGGTGGCGCTCGAACAACGCGGCTTCGACTCGCTGTGGGCGGCCGAGCACTCGCATATTCCGGTGCCGCGGCGCACGCCGGCGCCGGGCGGCGGCGAATTGGCCAAGCGCTATTACGATGTGATGGACCCGTTCGTCACCCTGACCGCGGCGGCGGCCGCGACCAAGCGGCTCAAACTCGCCACCGGCATCTGCCTCGTGATCCAGCGCGATACGATCCAGACCGCGAAGCTTGTCGCCTCGATCGACCAGGTCTCGAACGGGCGATTTCTGTTCGGGATCGGCGGCGGCTGGAATGCCGAGGAGATCGAAAGCCACGGCACGGTCTTCGGCACCCGCATGCAGAAGATGCGCGAACAGATGGAAGCGATGAAGGAGATCTGGACCAAGTCGACCGCCGAATATGACGGCGAGATCGTCAAGGTCCCGCAAATGATGACCTGGCCCAAGCCGGTGCAGAAGCCGTGGCCGCTGATCCTGCTGGGCGGCGCCTTTCCGTGGGCGGCGCGGCGCGCGGTGCGCTATGGCGACGGCTGGTATCCGAACGCCAGCAGCGGCAATCCCGAGGAATACATGCCGCGCTTTCGTCAGATGGCGACCGACGCCGGCCGCGATCCCGCCAAGTTGCCGGTGACGATCGGCGGCGCGCCGGAAGACGCAGACCGGATCAAGCGCTTCCGCGATCTTGGCGCCGTCCGGGTAAATGTCACCTTGCCGGCGGAAGGCGCGGACCAGATCCTGCCGATCCTCGACCGCTGGTCAAAATTGATCCGCCAGCTGCAATAGGACGCGCGATTGGGCTGATCCTGCACGGCAGGTATGCAGAGATGATATTGCGAATTGATCGCAACGCGGTTACATCGGGAAAGCCGATGGGTCATAGGGACGCATATGTACGTTTGTCTCTGCAACGCGATCACCGACCGCGAGTTTCGCACCCACGCCGAATGCCAAGGCTGCACGGTATCGGCGGTGTATCGCTCCCTCGGAAAAAAGCCGCAATGCGGCAAGTGCGTGCCCTTTGTTCGGCAGTTGCTGCGGCAAGTCGTCGAGCTGCCGCAGCGGCAACCGGCTCCAGCGGCAGGCTGACCTCGCTCCGGTGTTGCGGCCAAACGCCGTCGCCCCCAACATGACCTCGGATCAGTTGCGCGGAGGGCGAAATGCGTGGCGATGCGACCGTCTTGCAGCATTTGAATGCAGTGCTGAAAAACGAGCTTACCGCGATCAATCAGTATTTCCTGCATGCTCGCACGCTGCGGCATTGGGGCGTCACCAAACTCGGCGCCTACGAATACAGCGAGTTGATCGACGAGATGAAGCATGCGGACAAGCTCATCGAGCGCATTCTGTTCCTCGACGGCCTACCCAATCTGCAGGATCTCAACAAACTGATGATCGGGGAAAGCGTGCAGGAGGTGCTCGAATGCGATCTGCGGCTCGAGCAAGATGCCTTGCCGGCACTGCGCGAGGGGATCGCACATTGTGAGACCGTCCGCGATTTCGTCACCCGCGACCTGTTCAGCGAGATCCTCGAAGCCGAAGAGGATCACGTGGACTTTATCGAGACGCAGCTCGACCTGATCCCCAAGGTCGGCATCGAGAATTACATCCAACTCCAATCCGGCCACGCCGAGTAGCCGAAAGCAAAGCGCCGCACAGAACGGCGTAGCGCCGTCCGGCGGCGCTTGCGCCGGCGAAAGAGTCGGCCCTATCGCTACGGTGATAGGCGTTTTCCGGCGGCTTAGTTGCGGGGGGCGTGCTTTGACAGGATGCGCTGCAGGGTGCGGCGGTGCATTTTGAGGCGGCGGGCGGTCTCCGAGACGTTGCGCTCACACAGCTCAAACACCCGCTGGATATGCTCCCAGCGCACCCGATCGGCCGACATCGGGTCCTCGGGCGGCTCGGGGGCGCCGTCCTCCTGGGCGAGCAGGGCGCGCTCGACGGCATCGGCATCGGCGGGCTTGGGCAGGTAGTCGATCGCCCCCGCCTTGACCGCGGCGACCGCCGTCGCGATGTTGCCGTAGCCGGTCAGCATCACGATGCGGGCGCCCGGCCGCGCCTGGCGCAACGCACTGACGACTTCGAGCCCGCGGCCGTCGCCGAGCCGCATGTCGACGACGGCGAAAGCCGGCGGATGCTCGCTCGCCGCGGCGGCGCCGGCAGCGACGCTGTCGGCGGTCGCGACGACGAAGCCGCGCCGCTCCATCGCCCGCGCCAGGCGCTGGCACAAGGGCGCGTCGTCATCGACGATCAGCAGGGTGCGCTCGGCCTCGGGCAGCCCGCGCAGCGCGGCCGCGGTCCCCTCCGAGGAGGCAGGGTGGGTGGTTCGATCGGTCGCGTTCATCATCCTCGCCTCTGGCGTCTGCCGCAGCCCGGCTGCCAGCTAGCGATGGGCGTGCGCCGATGCCACGGGTTGACGGATCTTGTCTGAGGTTTCCAGATTGGCACGGTTCCAGGAAATCGCAACATGGGCCCCGCCTTCTTCGAGATTGTCGAAGGCGAGCGTGGCGCCGCTGCGCTCGAGCAAGCTCTGCGCGATGAAGATGCCGAGCCCCATATGGTCGGCGGCGCCGGCGCGGGTCGACAGATAGGGCTCGCCGAGCCGGCCCAGCAGATGGATCAGAAACCCCGGTCCGTCATCGCTGATCTCGACCGTGACCGTCGCCGGGTCCCAGAACGTGGTGACCGTGACTTCGCGATCGGCGAATTGGACCGCGTTCTGGATCAAATTGTTGAGCCCGTGCAAGATCTCGGGGCTGCGGCGGACCTGGGGCTCGTCCTCTGCCGGCGCCCCGGCGGTGGCAAAGATCAGCCTGACCCCGTGCTCCTGGTGCGGCGCCGCGGCGGCCTCGACCAGGGCCGAGATCGGCAGTCGGGTATAGGGCGAGCCACCGTCCTCTTCCGGCCGCTGCGAAAGTTCGGCGAGGATGCGGCGGCAGCGCTCGGACTGGCTCATCAGCAATGCGGCATCCTCGGCATGGGGGCTGTCAGGCGGCAGTTCGTGCGCCAGCTCCTTGGCAACGACCGCGATCGTCGCGAGCGGGCTGCCGAGCTCGTGCGCCGCCGCCGCGGCAAGGGCGCCGACCGCCGAGACCCGCTGTTCGCGGGCGAGCGCCAGCTGGGTCGCCGCAACCGCATCGCGCAAGCGGCGCGCGTCCTGCGCCACGCTCCAGGTGTAGCCGGCGATGAACAGCGTCGCCAGCACCAGCGCGGTCCAGATCCCGACGATGATTTCCGGCGGAAACACCAGGGGCCCGGGATCGGTGCGCCACGGCAATGGCAGATGCCACAATGCCAAAACGCTGATCGCGGCCACCGCAAAAATCGACAATACGATGACCGGACGCCGCGACAGGATTGTCGCCGCCACCGTCACCGGCGCCAGGATCAGGATAGAGAACGGGTTCTGCAATCCGCCGGTCAAATAGAGCAGGATGGCGAGCTGGAGGATATCATAGCCGAGACACAGCGCGGCATAACGCTCGCCGAGCCGGCGGGCCACCTGGCGATAGACGATCAGCACGACATTGAGCAGAGCCGATCCGGCGACGACCGCGAGCGCCGGGGCTAGCGGCAGATGAAAGCCGAGCCCGTAATGGACGGTCAGAATCGCCAGCGCCTGACCGGCGATCGCAACCCAGCGGATCGGCACGAGTGTGCGCAGGCTGATTCGGCCCGAACCCACGGCGGGTTCGCTCGCGGCGGTCAAAGGGATATCGGTCACGGTGAGATCTCGTCTTTCGCGTCCGGCGGCCGTTGGTCGAGCCTCGCGCTTGGCCGCCGCCTCGTCCAGCGCCATGCTGGCTGATTGTAGCGCTGATGCGCCATATAGGGGCGATGCCCGCACCTGCCATCACTGTCGAGAACCGGGCCGAGTGCTATCCGGCTGCGGTCGCGCCTGACGGGATCAGCTTTGTCGCCGCGCGCGGCACGACCACGGGGCGGCGCGCCCTGCCGGGATTGTTAAACCTGCCACGAGCGTGCAGGATCGCGATGCCGGTCGATAAAACAAGTCGGAGGGTGACGTGCAGCTGAACCGCGAGGAAATGCTCAACGCCTACCGCGCGATGGCGACGATCCGCCGCTTCGAGGAGCGCGTGCAGGAGGAATTCTCGAAGGGCGGCATTCCAGGCTTCGTCCACCTCTATGCCGGCGAGGAGGCATCGGCGGTCGGGGTGTGCTCGCATCTGCGCGACGACGATTACATCGCCAGCACCCATCGCGGACACGGGCATTCGATCGCCAAAGGCTGCGACCCGGTCTTAATGATGCAGGAATTGTTCGCCAAGAAAGGCGGGCTGTGCGGCGGCAAGGGCGGCTCGATGCATATCGCCGATCTCGGCCGCGGCATGCTCGGCGCCAACGGCATCGTCGGCGGCGGACCGCCGCTGGTGGTCGGCGCGGCGCTCAGCGCCAAGACCTTGGGCCGCGGCACCGTCGCGGTCTCGTTTACCGGCGATGGCGGCTCGAACCAAGGAACCACCTTCGAGGCGATGAACATGGCGGTGGTGCTGAAACTGCCGGCGATCTTCGTGTTCGAAAACAACCAGTACGGCGAAGGCACGGGTGTTGCCTACGCCATCGGCAGCCATGACATCGCCGGCCGGGCGCGCGGTTTCGGCCTGCCGAGCGTCAAGGTCAGCGGCGACGACTTCTTTGCAGTGCACGAGGCTGCGGGCGAGGCCGTCGAGCGGGCGCGCGGCGGCGGCGGCCCCAGCGCGATCGAGGTCGACACCTGCCGCTTTTACGGCCACCACTCGGGCGACGCCCAACTCTATCGCGGCAAGGACGAGGTCCGGCGGCTACGCGAGGAACGCGACTGCCTGAGGAATTTTCGCCGCCGGGTCGGCGAGGCCGCACTGCTCGAAACCGCAGAGCTCGATGCGGTCGAGGCCGAAGTTGCGGCGCTGATCGATCGCGCGGTCGAAACCGCGCGCGGGGCGGCGCCGCCAGCCGAGGCCGATCTGCTGACCGATGTCTACGTCTCTTATTAACCCGACGAATTTGGGGAATATCCGATGCAGCTGATCCTTTACTACGCGCCGATCACCTGTGCGCTGGTTCCTTATGTGACCTTGACCGAGGCTGGAGCTTCGTTCGAGGCGCGGCCGCTCAATTTCGGCAAGGCGCAGCACATGGCGCCCGAATATCTGGCGGTTAACCCGAAGCACAAAGTGCCGGTGCTGGTCATCGACGGCGAGCCGCTGAGCGAGAACGTCGCGATCCAGATGTGGATCGCGCGCAATTTCCCGGCGGCGAGGCTGCTGCCCTCGGGCCCGATGCAGGAACTGAAGGCAATTTCGCTCTTGTCGTGGTGCGCTTCGGGCATCCACCCGTTCCTGTTTCGCATCCACGCGCCGCAGCGCTGCTGCGATCTTCCGGGCGCCGCGGAATCGGTGCGGCGGCTCGCGCAGGAGCAGCTCTTCGAGAACTACCGGATCGCCGATAACCTGCTGGCCGGCCGCGAATTCTTCTTCGACCATTTCACGGCGGCCGATGCGCATTTTTTCTGGTGCTTCCGGCGCGGCACGCAATTCAATCTCGACTTGTCGCAGTTCCGCAATTGCCTGGCGCATTTCGAGCGGATGAAAGAGCGGCCAAGCGTGCAGAAACTGCTCGCCTACGAAGCGGACGTACAGGCCGGGTTCGCCAAGGCGGCTTGAGGGAGATCGCGCGATGCCGCAGAAATCGATCCGCCAGGCGTTGAACGAGGCATTGGCCCAGGAGATGCGGCGCGACCCGCGCGTCGTCGTGATCGGCGAGGATGTCGCCGGCGGGGCCGGGACCGACGGCCAGCGCGATGCTTATGGCGGAGTCCTCGGCGTGACCAAGGGGCTCTTCGCCGAATTCGGCGAGGGCCGGGTGATCGACACGCCGATTACCGAATCCGCGATCATGGGTGCGGCGGCGGGCGCAGCGGTGACCGGGTTGCGTCCGGTTGCCGAGCTGATGTTCTCCGATTTCTTCGGCGTGTGCTTTGACCAGATCTTCAATCAGGCGGCCAAGTTCCGCTACATGTTCGGCGGCAAGGCCAAGACGCCGCTGGTGATCCGCACAATGATCGGCGCCGGCCGCAGTGCCGCAGCTCAGCATTCGCAGAGCCCCTA
Organism: uncultured Alphaproteobacteria bacterium; assembly: GCA_963733945.1. GTDB lineage: Bacteria > Pseudomonadota > Alphaproteobacteria > ATCC43930 > CGMCC-115725 > AP-15. The sequence goes on from CAVTFD010000026.1 coordinate 66,885, forward strand.
CCACATCTTCACCTCGGTTCCGGGGCTCAAATGCGTGGTGCCGTCGAACGCCTATGACGCCAAGGGGCTGTTGATCGAGGCGATCCGCGACGACGACCCGGTGATTTTCTGCGAGCACAAGCTGATGTACGATTTGCGCGCCGAAGTCCCGGACGAGCCCTATACGATCCCGTTCGGCGAGGCGAACATCGTGCGGGACGGCGACGACGTGACGGTCGTGGCGCTATCGCGCATGGTGCATTACGCGAGCGAGGCGGCCGAGGCCTTGGCCAAGGAAGGGATCGAGTGCGAGCTGATCGACCCGCGCACGACCTCACCGCTCGACGAGGACACGATCCTCGAAAGCATCGAGCGCACCGGCCGGCTCGTCGTCGTCGACGAAGCGACGCCGCGCTGCAATATGGCCGCCGACATCGCCGCACTGGCCGTCGAGAAGGCGTTTGCCGCGCTCAAGGCCCCGGTCAAGCGGGTGACGGCGCCGCATACCCCGGTGCCGTTCGCGCCCTCGCTCGAAAAGCTCTATATTCCAAGCCCCGAGCGCATCGCCGAGGGGGTGCGCGAAGTGTACGGCTATCGGCGATGAACCGTCGCCGATGCGGCTAAACCTTTCTGCCGCCAGGGCTCGGTTGCGACGTTCCTCATCATCCAAATTGGCTCGGCGGCGCAAAAAACAGGTATACCCAAGCAACGATAGATCCTAGACTAAGCTTAGTTTAGTCGGAGCTGGCCGATGCGTACCGTCAACATTCATGCGGCGAAGACCCACCTCTCGCGGCTGGTCGATGACGCCGCCCAAGGCGAAGAGATCGTCATCGCCAAGGCGGGCAAGCCCGTCGCGCGGCTGGTGGCTTTAACCGACTCGCGGCCCCCACGCCGCCTTGGAGGACTGCGCGGCAAAATAAAAATACCCGAGGATTTCGACTCGCCGCTGCCGGACGACATTCTCGACGCGTTCGAGGGCCGCGAGTGAGGATCTTGCTCGACACCCATGTTCTATTGTGGGCATTGGCGGAACCCGACCGGCTCGATCAGAACACGCGCGCCGCAATCCGCTCAGTCGAAAACGACGTGCTGTTCAGCGCTGTCAGCATTTGGGAAATCGCGATCAAGGCGGGATTGCGGCGCGCCGATTTCGTAGTCGATCCCATAGGAGTTCTCGGGGAAGCGCTCGACGCCGGACTGACCGAACTGGTCCTCGCTTCGAGCGTTGCGGCACTTGTGGCCGAATTGCCCCACTTGCACCGCGATCCGTTCGATCGGATGTTGGTCGCACAGGCGATCGCCGAGCCTGCGTTCCTCTACACGGCTGATCCGCGCCTCACCCCTTACTCGGAGCTGGTTCGGCAGATTGCTATCCGGTAGCGACGCTGGTTAGCGCTGCATGATGCCGGCGGCGCCGCCGGGGTCGTAGCCGACCGCGACGCGGACGTCGACGACGCAGACCTTGCCGGCGATAACCGCGGCAACCGCCTCGGTTATCGCCGCGACCAGCTTTTTCGGGTCCTCGACCGGGCCGATGCCGAGGCAGCCCTGGCCACGCGCGAGGGTGGCGAGGTCGATGTCGGGGTCGCGGATCGACTGGCCGATCCAGCGGTTCTCGACCGGCCGCCCACGGTCGCGCGCGACCCGCTCCTGGTGCAATTCGTCATTGAAGAACGAGCGGTTGTTGGCGATCACCACCAACAGCGGGATGCTGTTGTGCACCGCTGTCCACAAGGCGGTGACCCCCATCAGGAAATCGCCGTCGCCGAGGATCGCGACCGGCAGCCGACCGCTTCCGGTGTCGCGCAACGCCAGCGCGGCGCCGACCGCCATCCCGGGCCCCGAGCCAATGCCGCCGCCGCCATCAGTGCCGAGAAAATCGAGCGGGTGGCGGAAATCCCACATGTGCTCGCCCCACGAGAGCGGCAGGCGGATCATTGTCGCCTCGCTGTCGCCCAGCACCCCCTTGAGCGCGGTCGCCAGCATCGGCACCTCGATAATCCGCGCGGTATCAAGCGCCGAGAGTGGCGGCGGCGAGCGCCGCGTCAGCGGCGCCGGCAAGGGCGGAGGACTCGGGCGCAACTCCTTGACGGCTGCCAACAGCGGCGGCACCGCGGCGTCGGGCTCCGCCAAGAGATAGACATCGGCTGGCGGCAGGCCTTGGTAATCCATGCTCCAGCCGTTGTGGACGTACTGGTCGAGCGAGATCTGGATGACCTTGCCGGCCGGCGGTCTCCCGCGGCAAGCAGTCTTTAGGGTGCCGGCGAGATCGACCCAATCGAGGCTCAGGATTACATCGGCCGCGGCGAGAAGCCCGACCCCGTCAGGCGATGACGCACCCGGCCCTCCGCAATGCAGCGGGTGGTCGGTCGGGAATACGGCTCCGGTCTTACGGTCGGTCATGACCCGGGCGCCGACCGCCTCGGCCAGCGCCACCCGGCGCTGCCACAATTCGGGGTCGCGCGAGGCGCGGCCCAACAGGATCACCGGCCGCTCGGCCCGCGCCAGCAGTTCCGCCGTCTGGCGGACCAGCGCGCCGCCGGGCTCGGGCGAGGCGGGCGGAGCGAAGCGCGCGATGTCGGGCATCGGCGGGACGGTTTCGATCTCGTCCTCCTGCAAGGCGAGGTCGAAATTGAGATAGACCGGCCCGCGCGGCGCCGTCTGCGCGATCATGTTGGCGCGCAACACCGCCTCCTGCGCCGCGCCGATCGAGGAGGGCTGGTCGTCCCATTTGGAGAAATTGCGGATCAGCGCCCCTTGGTCGCGCGCGGTGTGGATCCATTCGATCCATGGCCGCCGCCGTGTCGCATCGAGCGCGCCGGTGGCGCCGAGCACGATCACCGGCGCCCGGTCGCACCAGGCGTTGAAGATTGCCATCGTCGCATGCATCAAGCCAACATTGGCATGGACGATGGCGAGCATCGGCCGGCCGGTGACCTTGGCCCAGCCATGCGCCACCGCCACCGCACTCTCCTCGTGCAGGCACAGCAACATGCGCGGCCGGCGATTGCCGAGATAGTTGACGAGGCTGTCGTGCAGGCCGCGATAGCTCGATCCCGGGTTCAATGCGACATAGGGGATGTCGAGTTCGCGGATCGCCGCGGCGATCGCGTCGCTGCCCCAGATCTTGTTCGACGGCGCGCTCGGCAATGGCCGGTCGATCTCATTGCCGGCGGCCTCTCCCGGCTTCTCGGATGGAATATCCACAGCCTTTCTCCCTCGCGACGCCGCTTCCGCGCCGGATTACCCCCATTCCGCCGGGTCGGGCAAGAGCGGCCGCGGCCGGACGCGCGGACGACATCGCCCGCGCTGCGGTCCGGCTTCCTCGTTTGGGTTGCCGCTCAGCCGGTGCGCACGAACTTGTCGACGCTACGCTCCTGGGTCAATCCGGCGTAGATGTCGCCATGCGAGTCGACGCCGACGCCATGGACGTGGCGGCTCTCCAGGCGGGTGAGCACTGCTCCGCTCGCATCGCGCACGCACACATAGGCGGGCTTGCCGTCGTCTTCCTGCTCGGCGATGTAATAATTCCCGTCCTTGCCGCGGCTGATGTCGTTAGGGCCGCCCATGCCGGTCCACTGGCCGAGAAAGTCCCCCTCCGGCGAGAAGATCTGGATGCGCTTGTTCGACCGGTCAGCGACGTAGAGCTTGCCGTCATCGTCGAACGCGATGCTGTGCGGCAAGTGGAACTGGCCCGCGGCCTGGCCGGGCGTACCCCACGACTTGACCAGCCGGCCGTCGTGGGTGAAGCGGTGCACGCGGGCGTTGCGGTAGCCGTCGGTCACGTAAATGTCGCCGTTCGGGTGGGCCATCATCTCGGTCGGATGATTGAACGGCCCCGCCGCGCGCTCAGCCAGCCAGTTGGTAACTTTGCCGGTGTCAGAGTGGACGCCGCGCTGTCCCAGCTCCAACACGGGCTTGCCGTCCAAGGTGAACGACTTCGCGACCGAGTCGGAGCGGTCGGTGGTGTAGACCGTGTCGCCGACGATTTTCAGCCCATGCGGGTCGGTGACCGCACCGCTGCCCCAGGAGCCCAGATGCTTCCCCTCGCGGTCGAAGACCACGACCGGAGGATCCCGGCGCTGGAACACGTAGATGCGGTCCTGCGCATCGGCCGCCACCCGGCTGACCAACCCGAACGGTTCTCCGTCGGGCGATTTGAGAAAATCGCGGACTAGTTCGTAGGTATATTTGCCCGTGCCAACTTGTGCCATTGCCGTCTTCCTCCCGGAAAGATGAGTGCAAAAGCCCCTTCCGCAGCATTCCGCTGACGCCTGATCTGTTGACGCGATTCTCCGCCTCGGCGAGGCGCGCCGCAACGAAATTCGATCGTCGACAACCCGTGGCCGCCAACTGCCGGAGTTTGGCTAACGGATGCCCTGGTCGGGGCGCCGTACCGCCGCTGGAAAGGACAGGGTTTTGTGCTGGACCCGCGATTACGATGGTTGACGCTGCCCCGCAGCTGCGCCACACCCGCCGGGAGCGGGAACAGGCAATTGGGAAAGGTCGGACGATGGCGCTTTCGGATGTAAAGGCCTTGACGTTTGACGTGTTCGGCACGGTGGTGAACTGGCGCGACAGCATCGCGCGCGAGGCCAAGGCGTTTCTCGGGCCAAAGGGCTACGACAAGGACTGGCACGCCTTTGCCGATCAATGGAGGGCGCGCTATCAGCCGGCGATGGCGAAAGTGCGCAATGGCGAGCGCCCATGGACCCGGCTCGACGACCTGCATCGCGAGAACCTGGTCGAGCTGTTGCCGGAATTCGGGATATCAGGGCTCAACAAGGCGGAGGTCGACCATCTCAATCGTGCATGGCATCGCCTCGACGGGTGGCCGGATACCGTCGAGGGCCTGACCCGCCTCAAGCGCAAATTTATCCTGGTGACCTTATCGAACGGCAATGTCGCGCTGATGGTCAACATGGCCAAATACGCCGGATTGCCGTGGGACGCGATCCTCGGCGCCGAGGTTGCCCATGCCTACAAGCCGCAGCCCGAGGCTTATGACCGCACCGCCGCGTTTCTCGACCTGAAGCCCGAAGAGTGCATGATGGTGGCGGCGCATAATGGCGATCTGGTCGCGGCGCGCGGCCGCGGCTTCCACACCGCCTTTGTCAGCCGGCCATTGGAGCAAGGCCCCAACAAGACCCGCGATTTCAAGGCCGAGCACGATTTCGACGTGATCGCCGACAGCTTTGTCGATCTTGCCGCCAAGCTCGGCTGCTGATGCCGCTTCTGCCGGCGCTGCGTAGTGTCAGTTGTGGAGTTCGACGAACGCTTTAATCAGACGGTTGACCTCGCCGGACTTTTCCAGATGCGGCAGATGTCCGGTCTCGTCGAGAATGTGCACCGGCCAGCGGGAGGCGAGCGCCTCGGCGTGCGCGACCGGGATGACGCGGTCGTTGCGGCCCCAAATCAGCTGAACCGGGACTGCGAGTTCAGCGATCCGGCCGGTCAGGTCCAGCGCTTGCCGGCCACTGGCGAACCACGCTCCAGCGATCGTCGTCAGCGCCGCGGTGACGCCGTCCAGGCGCTTATAGCGCAAGACTTCCTCGACCATCGCGCGGCTGACCAGCGCCGGGTCGTAGACCAGTTGATTGAGCGCCTCGATCGCCTCGCGACGGCGCGAGGCGCGGACGAAGCCGTCGATAAAGGCGGTGTTGAGCTCCGGCCCAAACCCGGCCGGGGCGATCAGGGTCAGGCTCGCAACGCGCTCCGGCCGGCGCAACGCGGTCAACGCCGCTAGCGCGCCGCCCATCGAGTGCCCGACGAGATGAATCCGCCCGACCGCGAGCCCATCCACCACGGCATCGATCGCGTCGGCCAAGCTTTCGGGACTGCCCGAACCCACCTCTTTGCCCGAACCGCCATGCCCGGGGAGGTCGAGAGCGATCGCGCGCCGGCTCTCGGCGAGCGCTGGCTGGGTGAACATCCAGGTGTTGAGGTCGCCGCCGAAGCCGTGGATCAGCACGACTGGGGGGTTGTCGCCTTCGCCGAGTTCCAGGTAGCGCAGCCGCCGCCCCGCGGCGTCGATCTCTCGTGGCTGGAACGCCTCAGCTTCCGCGCCGCTCTCGACCGCGGGTTCGACGGGGGCGAACTCGGCAACGTACGCGTCGATCTCGGCTTGGGGGACGGTCTCGGGTGCGGCTACGGCAAGTAAGGCGCCGACCGGCAAGGTGGCCCCGGCTTGCGCCACGATCCGCCGCAAAACGCCGCCCTCCGGGATTTCGAGGACATTGGTGATCTTGGTGGTCTCGATCTCCAGCAGTTCCTCGCCCGCCGCGAAATGCTGTCCTTCCCGCTTGAGCCAGCCGACGACCTTGCCCTCGGTCATCGTCAGCCCCCATTTGGGCATCGTGATCGGGGTGATCGCGGGGTTCATTGTCGTGGGACGAGCCCAGAGGCTCAATCGAACAGGCTCGAGACCGAACGCTCCTCGCTGATCCGGCGGATCGCCTCGGCCATCAGCGGCGCGATCGACACCTGGCGGATGTTGTTCGCTTGCCGCACCGCCTCGGTCGCGACGATGCTGTCGGTCGTGACCAGCATTTCGATCGGCGAATCGATGACTCGCGCCACCGCGCCGCCCGACAGCACCCCGTGCGTGACGTAGGCGAAAACCGCGGATGCGCCGGCATCCATCAATGCCGCGGCCGCGTTGCACAAGGTGCCCGAGGTGTCGACCATGTCGTCGACGAGTATGCAGCGGCGCGCGGCAACATCGCCGATTATGTTCATGACCTCGGACACACCGGCCCGCTCCCGACGCTTGTCGACGATCGCAAGGTCGGTGTCGAGCCTGCGGGCGATCTGCCGGGCGCGAAAGACGCCGCCTACATCCGGCGATACGATAATGAGGTCGCGGCGGGCGTGATGATCGCGGATGTCCTTAACCAGCACCGGCTCGGCGTACAAATTGTCGGTCGGGATATCGAAGAAACCCTGGATCTGTCCGGTGTGGAGATCGAGGGTCAGCACACGGTCCGCGCCGGCCGCGGTGATCATGTTGGCGACAAGCTTGGCCGAGATCGGGGTACGCGGCGCGGATTTGCGGTCTTGCCGGGCATAGCCGTAATAGGGGATCACCGCCGTCACCCGCCGCGCCGAGCTGCGCTTCAGCGCATCGAGACTGACCAGCAATTCCATCAGGTGGTCGTTTGCCGGAAAGGAGGTCGATTGGATCACAAAGACGTCCTCGCCGCGGACGTTTTCCTGAATCTCGACAAACACCTCCATATCGGAAAAACGGCGCACTATGGCCTTGGTCAACGGTAAGTCGAGATAGGCGGCGATGGCTTCAGCGAGCGGCCGATTGCTGTTGCAGGCAAGAATTTTCATGACACAACGGCCAGCAAGGGCGCCGACGGGCCGAGTCCCGCGGCTGCACGTAGCAGTAATGTAACAATTCGTACCCAGCCTGACAACCGCACAGCCCTTGCCTCATGCCCCTTGCCTCATGGTCGACTGGGCATCGGGGGTCAGGTTTTTCCCCCGGAAGGCGGGGCGCCGCGCGCGATCAGCGCCATAATTCCGTCTTGCGCCGAAACCGCGACCGTGTAGGCGACGTCGCCCCAAGACCCGTCGAGCAGGCCGGCCGGAACATCGTTCTCCTGGGCGACGTTGCCGATCTCGCCGCCGTCCTTTTTACGCACATGCCAGACAATCTTGACATGCTGTTTGCCGGATTCGGGCTTGCCGACGACGACGTCGGCTTCGAGCAGAAGATCGGCCTTTGCCTGCGGATCGGAGACGATCGCGAGGTCTTGCCGCTTCAACAAGGTCGAAATGGCGCTTGCCAAAGCTGCTCCACCATCGCCGGGCGCGCCCTCGACCCCACGAATCAGTAGCCGGGTCCGCCCCTCATCGGCAGCCTCGACCGGGGCTTTGTCCAGCAGCATGGCGGCGATCTGCTCGGCGCCGGCGGCGGCGAGACGGGCGACGGCGTCGTCTTTTCCTTGTTGCCAATCACCATCGGTGGCCTCGATCCGCTCTGCCCGCTGGCCGAGCAATTTGCCGGCGGGATCGCGCAATTCCCACAGCACGACCACGGCCGTCTTGCCATCGGCGGGGGGCATGCGCTGGACCCGGCCGTCGAGCTGATAGCTGGCGATGCTCGCCGTGCGATCGCTGGCGGCAATGTCGCGCTGTTGCAGCGCCTGCGCCATCGCCGGCCCGAGCTTTTCGGCCGTGGCCCGTGGTCCGCCTTTGAGCGGCGAGATCGCGACGCTAGCGTTATCGCGCAAAGTCAGCATCGGCGAGCCCGGTTTTGGCACGTCGTCGGCGAAAGGGTGCGGCAGCGGTTGACAAGCCGCCAGCAACAGCACCGCCGCAACGTCAGCCCGCCGCCATCCGGTCATTCGTCGAGCACGATGGCCGAAAGCCCGCGGCCGTAGGCGGTCTCGCCGCGCAGGCGGGCCCGGCGATAGCTGAAGAACCGCTTCTCATCGGCGGCGGTATCGTGCCGAGCATGCTGTACCAGTCTCACCCCGGCCCGGCCGAGGCGGTGCTCGACATAGCCGGCCAGGTCGAACATGAAATGACCGGGGCGTCGCGCTGGCGCGAAATAGGCCGCAGCGCCGGGATCTTCGGCGACGACCGGCTGGGGAAATTCGGGACCGACTTCGTAGGAAGCTGGGCCGATGCAGGGGCCGATCCCGGCGCGGATATGGCCAGGCTCTGCGCCGAGCGCCGCCATCTGCGTGATGGTCGCCTCGACAACTCCACCGAGCGCTCCACGCCAGCCGGCATGCGCGGCGCCGATCACTCGGGCGACCGGATCGTGGAGCAGGACGGGCGCGCAATCGGCCGCCAAAATGCCCAGCGCCACGCCGGGAACGCAGGAGACCATGCCGTCCGCTCGCGGCGAGTCCTCGCGGCGCCAAGGGTCTTCGACGATGACCACGGCGGCGCTGTGGATCTGCCGACAGGTCACCAGCCGGTCGGCGGACAGATCCAGCCGGTCCAGCGCGATCGCGCGGTTGCGCGCGACGTTCTCCGGAGGGTCGCCCGAGCCGAACCCGCAATTGAGCGATCCGAACAGGCCCTGGCTGACCCCGCCCCGCCGGGTAAAGAAGGCGTGTCGGACGGCGCCGTTCGCGTCGAGTACATCGAGAGCGATCATCGCTGCGTTTGCGCAAATTCGAAACCGAAGGGTGTCGGCAGCCACGGCGAGACCAGAGCCACGGCCTTGAACAAATCGCCCATTTGGGCGGGGTCGAGCAAGCGCACGACGCCGCTTTCGAGCCGCTGCCGCTGATCGGCGGTCGCCCGCTGGAGCAGGGCGTCGAGCCGGGTGCCGGCGCCGAGCGTGCCGAGGAATTGGCCCTGAGACACCGGCCCATGGGCGTTGGCTCCGGCCGTGCGAGCCGCCTGCGCGAAGGCGGCAAAGTCGACATGGGCGCTCAAATCGGCACTCCCCGGGGATGCCAGCGCGTCAACCGGCCCATGGCGGGAGATGGCGCGCAAGGTCGTCCCCGCCCGGCTTGGGAAGTAGCCGTAATCGATGAACAGGGCTGCGCCCGGATCGTTCTCGAGGCGGGCGCCGAGGACGGCGCTCAGCGCGAGCGCCTGGGGGCAGAACTCGAAGACGGTGCCTCGCCGAGCTGTATGGCGCAGGTTATCGGGGACCAGCAGGGAGAGGGCTGGGCTCTCGAGACCATCGGCAAAGACAAGCCGATCGTCGCGATCAAGCGCCACCATTCGCTCCGACCAGTCTCGATGCCCGCGCACGAGCTGGCGGATTGGCAGCGCGTCGAGGAATTCGTTGGCCACGATCAGCATCGGACCCGCCGGCAACTCATCGGACCGGGTCAACCACACCGGGTCTGCATAAGCGAGACGGCGTTCTTGTTCGCCGCGCAGCACCGGGCTCGCTTCGACCAGATAGAGGCGCAGTGCGCGGCGAAGTTCGGGAACGGCGCCGACTGCGCGCAACAGATCGTCGGCGAGTACGCCGCTCCCGGGACCCAGCTCCGCCAGGATCACCGGATCGGGTCGTCCGATCTGCTCCCACACCAGCGCGCACCACAGCCCGATCAGCTCGCCGAAAACCTGGCTGATCTCGGGCGCCGTCACGAAGTCGCCGGCGGCCCCGAACGGTCGGCGAGTGGCATAATAGCCCAGATCGGGATCGTGCAGAGCGATCGCCATATAGGCCGCGAGCGACAACGGCCCCCCGTTGCGGATGCGGCGGGCGATCTTGTCGCCGAGCGCGTTCGCGGTCACGGTCGCGCAGAACGAGGCACCCGGCGGGCCCACAGGATGATCGCGATACCGGCGATCAGCACCGGGATCGACAACAGCTGACCCATCGTCGTCCCGAAGATCAAATATCCCAATTGCGGGTCCGGCTGGCGGAACAGCTCGCCCGACATGCGAGCGACGGCATAGCCGGCAAGGAACAGCCCGGTGAGGATCCCCGGCCTTTCGCGCCCGCCCCGGCGCTCGGCGACAAACAGCAGCAGGAACAGCAGGAACCCTTCGCAAAAAGCCTCATAGAGCTGGCTCGGATGACGCGGTACCGGGCCGCCATTCGGAAAGATCATCGCCCACGGCACATCGGTCGGCCGTCCGTACAGTTCGCCGTTGATGAAATTGGCGATGCGGCCAAAGAACAGGCCGATTGGGATCGCCTCGGTGATGATGTCGGAGAACGCGAAGATGGCTATCGTCCGAAAGCGGGAAAACAGGATGATCGCAATCGTCACCCCGATGGCGCCGCCATGGAACGACATTCCGCCATGCCACACATAGAGCGCCTGGAGCGGATGGGCGAAATAGTAGTCGGGATTGTAGAACAGCACATAGCCGATACGTCCACCGAGCACGACGCCGAGCGTCGCCCATACGAGGAAATCGTCAACATCCTGACGACGGACGAGATGGGGCGACCGACCGGAGAGAGCCAGGCAATAACGCCACCCGATCAACAACCCAACGATATAGGCGAGCGCGTACCAGCGGATCGCAAACGGGCCGATCGCGAGCGCGACGGGATTGATCGCGGGAAACGGGATGGTGAAGAACGGCATCGGCCCATCATCGCAGGCGGAGCGGCGAGCGCGAAGCGCCGCGCGGCGCAGAGGTTATAGGCATTGGCTTGTAGATCCAGACAGGTGGCTGCGTCGCACCGCTGCCGTCAGCCCGTCAGCCCTCGCTGAACAGGAGAACCGCGCCGCTCGCTTCACGCGCCGGCACGGCAAGGGCGCCGCCGGGCATCTCGTCGAACGCGACGTGCCGCTGGGTCAGATGGTTGATCGTGCGCTGGAGTCGTTCGACGCCGAGTTCGAGCGCGACAATCCCCGGCGGCGAAAATCCGCGATCGATTTCGATTCCCGGATGCATCGTCTGAAAATCGTCGGGGGTGCTGAAGACCAGACGTTGCCGCCCGATGTGGACGACCGCCACGGCGTCCGTCGTCGTCACCTGCACGATCCCGAACAGCCGATCATAGGCCGGCAGCAGCGTGGCCGTGCTCTCGACCAGGACATGCACCGCCCTCAGCCCGATGGTGCCGTTGGGGTGGGCCAGCCATTCCGGCCGACGCATCAGCGCCGGCGTCAGATGACTGCACAAAAAACTGTCGAGCCCCGGGGTTTCGTCCGGCGGCAATGAGATCAGGCTGAAGCGGGGCAGGACAGTTCCCTGCGGCAGCTCGATTTGGCGGGCGAGCGGGCGCGGCTCGGAGGGGTGCAGCTGCCGGCGCAGCAGCGCCGCACGAGCCTCCTCCACGGTCCCGGCAGGGGCAAAAGCCGCCGCCATCGGCCCCTCGCGTCGCGCCAGAAAAGCATCGAGGCGTTCGACGGAGTCGGCCGCATCGACGATGCCGAGCAGCTCGAGATAATCGGAAGGGAACATCACGCAATAATTGGCGGTGCCCTGCCCGATATGCCGGCCGCGCGGGGATAGGGTAAACCCGAGCCGCCTCCATGCGGTCCGGGCATTTTCCAACTCGCGGACAGCGACGATGACGTGATCGACGCCGGCGATGCCATCCATCGCAGAGCCCCCTTTGCGCTATCGCAACCACCGGCTCAGCAGCGACGCTCCGGAAACAGCGAGAACAGCCCGGACCGCGAGGCCGGGCAGACGCCGCGCTCGGTAATCAGCGCGGTGACAAGCCGTGCCGGGGTCACGTCGAAGGCATAATTCTCCGCGGGGCTGCCCGCCGGGGTCAAGCGCACCGAAACCCGCTCCCCCGCCTCGGTCCAGCCTTCGATATGGGTGACTTCGCGGCTGTCGCGGCGTTCGATCGGGATCGCCGCGCCGCTCTCGATCTCCCAGTCGATCGTCGGCGAGGGTAGCGCCACGTAGAACGGTATATCGTTGTCGTGCGCGGCCAGCGCCTTCAAATAGGTGCCGATCTTGTTGGCGACGTCGCCGCCGGCCGTAGTGCGGTCGGTGCCGACAATACACAAATCGACCAGGCCCTGCCGCATAAGGTGGCCGCCCGCGTTGTCGACGATAACCGTATGAGGGACCCCGTGCTGGCCAAGCTCCCAGGCGGTCAGGCTGGCGCCCTGATTACGCGGCCGGGTCTCGTCAACCCAGACATGGACCGGGATGCCGTCATCATGGGCGCGATAAACGGGGGCGAGAGCGGTGCCCCAATCGACCGTGGCTAGCCAGCCGGCGTTGCAATGGGTCAGGATATCGACACACCCGGTCATGTTCTTGCGCCGCCAAGCCTCGGCGATCAGCCCGGCGCCATGCTCGCCGATGGCGCGGTTTATCGCGACATCATCCTCGGCGATCTCCCCGGCCCGCGTCAGAGCCGTGGCATGCCGATCGTGTTCCGGCACCTCGAGAAGCGATCGCTTCATTTCGGCGAGCGCCCAGCGCAGATTGACCGCGGTTGGGCGGGTCCCGGCGAGCCGCGATACCGCGTCATCGAGCCCCGCATCGGAAGATTGCTCGGCGATCCCGAGAGCCACGCCATAAGCCGCAGTGGCGCCGATCAGCGGCGCACCGCGAACCTGCATCGTGCTGATCGCCCGCGCCGCGTCATCGAGCTCCTCCAAGCGAACGATCACCAGCTCGTGCGGCAGCCTTGTCTGATCGATGATCTCGACGGTGCGCCGGTCAGCAGCCAGCCAGATCGTGCGCATCGGCCGGCCGCCAACGTTCATCTCATCTGGTCTCCCCGACGACCGCGCGACCGAGCACGCGCCCGGCGATCGCGTCGAGACGGGCGAGCAGCACCGGATCGCGCCGCTCGGGCGCGGTGACCAGGGCTTGGTCAAGAGCATGCCGGCAGCCCTGTCGGCACGGGCCGGTATGGGCAGCCAAGAGCGGAACGACACTGCGGATCAGCGCCTTGGCCTTTTGCGCATTGGCCAGCATAGCTCCGACGATCGTTTCGACGGTCACGGCGTCGTGGTCCGGGTGCCAGCAATCGTAATCGGAGACCATTGCCACTGTAGCGTAACAGATCTCGGCCTCACGGGCGAGTTTGGCCTCGGGCATGTTGGTCATTCCGATCAGGTCGCAATTCCACGATCGGTAGAGCCGGCTTTCGGCGAGGCTGGAGAACTGGGGTCCCTCCATGACCAGGTAGGTGCCGCCGCGCTTGAGCGCCGATCCGGCCGGCGCCGCGGCCGTGGCCAGCGCGTCGCCGATCCGGCCGCACACCGGATGCGCCATCGAAACATGGGCGACGCAGCCGGCGCCAAAGAAGCTCTTGGGTCGGGCAAAAGTGCGGTCGATAAATTGGTCGACGACGACGAAATCCCCGGGCGCAAGATCCTCGCGCAGGCTGCCGACCGCGGAAAGCGAGACGATATCGGTAACGCCGCAGCGTTTCAATGCGTCGATGTTGGCGCGGAAATTGATTTCCGACGGCGGCAGCACGTGCCCGCGGCCGTGACGTGGCACGAACACGACCGGCTGTCCGTCGAGCGTGCCGAAGCAGAATTCATCCGAAGTTGCTCCGAACGGGCTCTCGACCCGCCGCCATGCGACGTCGGCAAGCCCGTCGATCTCGTAAAGCCCGCTGCCGCCGATAATGCCGATGACGGGTGCGGTCATGTCAGCTCAGTGGACGACCGTCCAGATCTTGCGCTTGGCCGCGTAGAAGATACCGACCACAACAATCAGGAACAGGAACACCTTGGCCCCGATGCGATGGCGGGTGTCGAGCTGGGGCTGCGAAGCCCAGGCCAAAAAGGTGGCGACATCATGCGCCATCTGCGGCACCGTCGCCTTGGTTCCGTCGGCATAGGTCACTACGCCATCGCTGAGCGGCGGCGGCATTGCGATCAGATGTCCAAGGAAATACTCGTTGTAATATCGCCCCGGCGGCACGGTGAACCCCGCTGGCGGCGGCTTGAAACCGTTCAGTATCGCAAAGACATAGTCGGCGCCGCCGTCACGCGCGTTGACGATCATCGACAGGTCGGGCGGAAGCGCGCCGCCGTTTGCGGCACGCGCTGCCTGTACATTCGGAAACGGGCCGGGGATGGGGTCCGAGGCCCGGCCGGGCCTCTGGAACATCTGGCCCTGATCGTTGGGCCCGTCGGTAACCTGGTCGCTCGCGGCAATGGCCTTGATTTCGCTCGGCGTATAGCCGAGCCCGGCAAGGTCGCCGAAACGCAGATGCTCGACCGGATGACAGGCCGAGCAGACTTGTTTGTAGACCTGAAACCCGCGTTGCGCCGCCGCGCGATCATAAGTGCCGAAAACTCCGTCGAACGACCATTGTTGGCGCGGCGGTGGGGTTTCATCGGCGGCTCGGGTGGCGGCGGGAGCCAGCGCCAGCATCGTCAGCAGCGCCGCCACTGCGCCCGGATATTTCACCATCTCAGGCTTTCTCTATCGGCGAGCCGGCGCCGCCCATCGGCACTGTGCCACCGAGCACCGTGGCGGCGATGCTGGTCGGCAGCGGATGCGGGCGTTCGAACCAGCCGATCAGCGGGAACAGGATCAGGAAGTGAACGTAGTAGTACAGCGTGGCGATCTGGCCAACGGTCACGACGATGCCCTGCGGCGGGTTGAAGCCGACCCAGCCCAGCGCCAGCACGTCAATCACGAGCAGCCAAAACACCCATTTGTAGACCGGCCGAAATCTCGCGCTGCGCACCGGCGAGGTGTCGAGCCAGGGCACGATGAACAGCATGAACAACGAGCCAAACGAACAGATGACACCGAGTAACTTGGCTGGGATACCGAAGATCGAAAACGTGATCGAGCGCAGAATCGCATAATAGGGCAGCAGATACCATTCCGGGACGATATGGTTCGGCGTCTGCAACGGGTTCGCCGGAATGTAATTGTCTGGATTGCCAAGAAAGTTCGGCGCGTAGAATATAAAGAACGCATAGATAAGAAGAAATACACACAACCCGAACATGTCCTTGATCGTGTAATAAGGATGGAATGGGATCGAGTCCTGTGGGCCCTTCATGTCGATGCCCAACGGATTGTTGGAGCCGAAGCGGTGCAGCGCGACGAGGTGCAGCAGCACGACCAACAGGATCACGAACGGCAGCAGATAGTGCAGCGCATAAAAGCGGTGCAGGGTCGGATCCCCAACGGTGAAGCCGCCCCACAAGAATGTGACGATGCTGTGGCCCACCACCGGGATCGCCGAAAACAGACTGGTAATCACGGTGGCGGCCCAATAGCTCATCTGCCCCCACGGCAGCACGTATCCCATGAATGCAGTCGCTATCATCAATATCAGGATGATCACTCCAAGGATCCACAGCAATTCGCGCGGCGCCTTGTAAGAACCGTAATAGAGTCCCCGGAAAATATGGATGTAGACGATTGCAAAGAACATCGACGCGCCGTTGGCGTGCGCGTACCGCATCAGCCAGCCATAGTTGACATCGCGCATGATGCGCTCGACCGAGTCGAAGGCGAGCTGCGCGCTCGGCGTATATTGCATCGCAAGGAAGATTCCGGTCACGATCATCACCACCAGCATGATCCCGGCGAGAGAACCGAAATTCCACCAATAGCTCAAGTTGCGCGGGGTCGGATAATCGTAAAGCTCGTGTCGCAACAGCGCGACGAACGGCAGCCGATGGTCGATCCAGCGGATGATCCCGTTGGTCGGCTGGGCAGGGGTGTCGGCCACAGTGCTCTCCTAGCCGATCTTGGTGATGGCGCCGCTGGTATACGCTGAAGGGGAAACGGCGAAGTTTGCAGGCACCGAACCCCGAAGGACGCGCCCAAATCTATCACAGATCGCGCCCCGCTGCGGATGAGCCCAGCCTCCACAACGAGCGAAATTGCGCCGAATCTCGCCGGGATGAACATCCGCAATATGCTGGTGCGCCAAATCGGCCATTCAAACCTCGTCACGCCGCCGCGTTTCGCCGGCCGCGGCCGTTGTGCGAAGCTATACTGTTAAAGAAGGCGAACTATGCGACAGACTGCCGCAGAAATGACCGCCACGGCGGTGGTCGCTTGGACCCGTGTAATACATTTGGATGCCGCGAAGAAAATCGAACGTCGAGGGTTTCACCGGAGATTAGCTTGCGCCTCGCCCTATTTGAGCCGGACATACCGCAGAATACCGGAGCCTTGCTGCGGCTCGCTGCCTGTTTCGGGATCGCGGTCGATTTGATCGAGCCATGCGGGTTCTTGCTCGACGACCGCCGCCTGAAGCGCACAGCGCTCGACTACGGGGCTATCTGTCCGATCGTGCGCCACGCGTCATGGCAGGCGTTTCTCGCGAACCGCGACCCTCGATCACGGGTGCTGTTGATGACGACCTCCGGCGCCGTGGCGCTGCACCGGTTTGCGTTTGAGGGCAACGATACGATCCTGCTCGGTCGGGAAAGCGCCGGGGTTCCGCCGGCGGTGCACGCCGCTGCGGCGGCACGAATAGTGATTCCCTTGCGCGCGCCGGCCCGATCGCTCAACGTCGCCCTTGCCGGCGCGGTGGCGCTCGCCGAAGCGTTGCGACAGACCGGCTTGTTCCCGTCGCCATGAGCCAAGCCGCCGCCTTTCCCCCCGACCCCCACCGGTGCGACCGCGCCGCCGCGTGGTTTGCTGCGCTCCGCGACCGCATCTGCGCGGCATTCGAGGCAATCGAGGACGAACTTGCCGCCGAGCGGCCCGACGATGGTCCGGCTGGCCGGTTCGAGCGCGCCCCGTGGCAGCGCCCCGGAGGTGGCGGCGGGACCATCTCGGTCATGCGCGGGCGCGTGTTCGAAAAGGTCGGGGTGAACATCTCAACGGTGTCGGGCGAATTCTCGCCCGAGTTTCGCAACGACATCCCGGGCGCCGCGGCAGACCCGCGCTTTTGGGCGGGCGGGATCTCGCTCGTCGCCCATATGCGTTCGCCGCTGGTCCCGGCGGTGCATATGAACACCCGCTATATCGTCACCAGCAAAGCCTGGTTCGGCGGCGGCAGCGATCTCACTCCGATTTATCCGGATGCGGATGCGGAACAGATGTTTCACGCGGCCCTCGCTGCCGCCTGCGCCGGTTACGACCCCGACTGCTACGCGCGCTTCAAGGCCTGGTGCGACGAATATTTCTTCCTCGAGCACCGGGGCGAGGCGCGGGGTGCCGGTGGAATCTTCTTCGATTATCTCGACAGCGGCGATTGGCAGCGCGACTTCGCCTTTGTCTGCGCGGTCGGCGAGGCTTTTCTCGAGGTCTATCCGGCGATCGTGCGGCCGCGGATGCGGCTGCCGTGGGCCGACGCGCAGCGCCGCCATCAGCTCGTTCGCCGCGGCCGCTACGTCGAATTCAATCTGCTTTACGACCGCGGCACCCGGTTCGGGCTGAAGACCGGCGGCAATGTCGAGGCAATCCTGATGTCGCTGCCTCCCGAAGCGGCTTGGCCCTGACCCTTCATCAGTTTGGTCAGACTTGCTGCATCGCGGAGAGCAGCCAAGCGCCGCCGCGCGGGCGCACAAAGGTCCATATCTCCTCAGCCTCGACCGGTGTGCGGGGATCCCCGCTGACGAGATCGCCGCGCTCTCCGGGCGAGGCGCCGAGGCGGACGATATAGTCGAGCGCGCGCCAGCGCATAAACGCCGTGGCGTATTGCCGATCGCGTTCCTCCCAGCTCTCGTTCAGCTCGCCCTTGAGCAGCCGCACATCGGAGACGACGTTGCTCACCCCCCGGCTCGTGTTGCGGGTCAGCTCATCCGCGAAATAGCTCAGCATCTCGGGGGTCATCAGTCGCCCCAGGCGTACGAGATCGCCGGCGCTCCAAGCTTCCTGGATCGCCGCGTGTAACTGCTGGAACGATTGAAGATCGGCATCGGCGAGGTTGATGTCGCGGCCACGGTCGCGAACCGCTGGCGTTGCCGCCGCTCCGGCCGAGCGAGCCGCGAAGCCCCCTCCGCCGGGCCAACCCGACGATCCTGGCGCGCGGCGGAAGAAGCGGAACGCCAGCCAGATCAAGAAACCGATGATCGCGATCCACAGCAGGCCGCCGATCGCCGATCCCACTCCGCCGCCGGTCCCGGCATTGCCGGCGTGCCCGAACAGCCAGGAACCGAACAGCCCGCCGGCGAGCCCGGTCAGAAACGGATGGCGCTGAAAAAGGCTGCCACCCGAAGCGGGGTAGGTCGGCCCAGATGCGTAGCCGGACTGGCCGGGCTGCGGGGTCAGGCTGCGGTTCAGCGGCTGCGCGCCGTTGTTCTCCCAACTGCGCGTTCCGCGGCTGCCCATGCTCGATGGCCGGCCGCCAAAGGAGCCGCCGGCTCGCGCCTCGGCAAGAGCCGGCGCCAGGGCCAGGAATGCGCAACAGAAAAGCGCCAGGATAACGCGCCAGTACCCTGCGGGTCTCGACATGGCCTCACCCGACTGCTGATGTGGAGATCGCCGTGCGGAAGGATATGGTGCGCTCCCTGCCTGGCGGAAGCAGCAGTTCGGAATATCGCGATCGCTTGCTCGGCGGCGGAGCGGCGCTTTCGCTTGATCGGCGGTTCCCCGAACCCCAAATATCACGGGTAGAAAATGTGGTCCACGGTCGGGCGCCGCGTACGGGTCCGATCGCGATATCTCGCTCGCCGATGAGGAGAAGAAAGGATGTCCAGGTTGTCGCTGTTCAACTCGCCCCTACTCCTGGGCTTCGACCATTTCGAGCGGGCGCTCGACCGAGTGAGCAAAATCTCGAGCGACGGCTATCCGCCTTATAACATCGAGCAGCTCGGTGAGAATGAACTGCGCATCACTCTGGCGGTCGCGGGCTTCACGATGGGAGACCTCGGCATCACGGTCGAGGACAACCAACTTGTGGTCCGCGGCAAGCAGGTCGACGATGCCCAGCGTGTCTATCTGCATCGCGGCATCGCCGCGCGGCAATTTCAGCGCTCGTTCGTCCTTGCCGAAGGAATCGAGGTTAGCGGTGCGTGGCTCGACAACGGGCTCCTTCACATCGATCTCGTCCGTCCCGAGGTCGAGACCAAGGTACGCACGGTCGAGATCAAAAGCGTCGGCGAAAGCCGGACGCCGCGTTCACAGGAGTAAACATCAGCCGCGGCCGAAGGCGCGGTTGGAAGGAAGGGATCAAATGGACCGGATCGAACGGATAAAGCAGATGTCGGCGCACGAGCTGGCGCTATTCGGAATGCAGGATCTCGCCTATATCAAGGCGGTTGTGGTCGATGGCACGACCGGCTACGCCGTGCATGCCGCGGATGGCACGCAGATCGCAATGCTATCCAATCGCGACGTCGCCTTTGTGACGGTGCGGCAGCACGATCTCGAACCAGTGAGCGTGCACTAACCGGTCACGGCGTCGCTGGCGGTGAAATCGGTCAGAAGGGCGTAAAGCGCGTCGGCGTTGTCCGTTCCCCGCAACTTGTCGCACACGGCCCGGTCGCGCAACAGCCGCGAGACGCGAGCCAGCGCCTTCAGATGATCGGCCCCAGCGGTTTCCGGGGCCAGCAGCAGAAAGATCAGGTCGACCGGCTGGTCGTCAATGGCCTCGAACGGGATGGGGCGCTCCAGCCGGGCGAAGATGCCGTAGAGCTTTCGAAGCCCGGGGAGCTTTCCGTGCGGGATGCCTATCCCCATACCGATACCGGTGGTGCCCAATCGCTCGCGCTCGATCAGCACATCATAAATCATCCGCTCGTGAACCCCGGTCATCGCGGCAGCGCGTTTAGAGAGTTCCTGCAGAGCCTGCCGTTTATTTGCCGCACGCAGTTGCGGCACCACGCTTTGCGGCGTGATCAGATCGGTGATTTCCATGGTTCGACCCGGCCGGCCTCGGCTCGTCGTCAGCGCTCGTCGGAGCAGCGGACGGTCGTGTCGCAGGCGAGCCCGATCGTCGTGATCGCTCTGCGATCGCAAAAGCGGGAAGGTTCAGCCATCAGCGTCGGGGCTGCTCAGGCTTGGCGCTGATGTGCCTGCCGCGCCGGATCGAGCTCGGGATCGATCCAGCCGATATTACCGTCCGCTCGCCGATAGACCAGATTGAGCTCGCCATGCGCGCTGTTGCGAAACAGCAGCACAAGCGCGTCGGCGAGATCCATCCGCATCACCGCCTCGCCCACCGTCAGGCGCGGCAATTCGGCGCTGATTTCGGCAATGACCGCCGGCCCGCCGGCGGGATCATCTCCGTCGGCTTCCTCCACCACCGGCGCCAACACGTAGTCCCGCGCCCGTTCTTCGACCTCGGCCGGATCGCGGAACTTGGCGTGATGGTCGCGAAGGCGTCGCTTGTAACGGCGCAGCTGCTTGGCCACGCGTTCAGCGGCAGCATCGAAGGCGGGGTAAACTTCGCCGACCGCTGCGCCGGCGTTGACAACGATCCCGCGCCCAATGTGAACGGAGATTTCGGCCCGGATCAGATGGGCCTCCCTTGCCACCACGACGTGGGCTTCGATCGCGGTCTTGAAATACTTCTCAAGGATCGAGGCCAGGCTCGCCTCGACATGGGCGCGCAATGCGTCTCCAACTTCGATCTGCTTGCCCGTGACCGTCAACTGCATGAACGCACTTGCCTTTCCCGCTTGCACCGGGCGGTCGTCGAGACCTCCCGCGAGCGAAATTGGGAATGCCCCCGAACGCGGTCAAGCAGCGCACGCTAGGCGTCCACCGTCTCCGCGTCAACATTGGCGGGCACCTTCCACGTCTCGCTAGGGTGTGAACAGCTTCTCCCGGCGGCGCTGCACCGAAGATGGGATGCGCATCGCCTCACGGTATTTGGCGACCGTGCGCCGAGCGATGTCGACGCCGTCGCGCTGCAGCAACTCGACGATCCGCTCATCGGACAGCGTGGCGGCGGCGGGCTCTCTGTCGATCAGCGCGCGGATCTGGTAGCGCACCGCCTCCGCCGAATGCGCCTCGCCGCCGCTCGAAGCGGGGATCGACGAGGTAAAGAAATATTTGAGCTCATAAAGCCCGCGCGGTGTGGCCATGTGCTTGTTGCTGGTCACCCGACTGACCGTGCTCTCGTGCATGCCGATCGCTTCGGCGATGTCTCGCAGGATCAACGGCCGCAAAGACTGGACCCCACGGCGAAAAAACGCATCCTGCTGGCGTACGATCTCGGCGGCGACTTTGAGGATCGTGGTGGCTCGCTGATGCAGCGATTTGACCAGCCAGTTTGCGGCCTGCAACCGGTCGGTTAGATAATCCCTTTCCGCCTTGCTGCGCGCCACCCGGCTCACCTGCGCATGGTATTTGTTGTTGACCAACACGCGCGGCAGGGTTTCGGCGTTGAGCTCGACAATCCAGCCACCGTCGGGTTGTGCACGCATCAGAATGTCGGGCACGACCAGCTGCGCCAGGGGCGGGTCGAAGGCGAGGCCTGGACGAGGGTCGAGCGATTTGATCTCGGCGATCATCTCGGCGACATCCTCGGCGTCGACCTGGCACACGCGCATCAACCCCGCGATGTTGCGTGCGGCAAGCAGCGGCAGGTTATCGAGCAAGGTTTGCATCGCTGGATCGAGCCGGTTGCGGTCGCGTAACTGCAGGGCCAAGCATTCCGGGAGATCGCGGGCAAAGACCCCGGCAGGATCGAATTGCTGGAGCCGGGCGAGGACCGTGTCGACGCGGGCTTGAGCGCAACCAAGAAGCAGCGCCACGCCATCGAGCGCACCGCCGAGATAGCCCGTTTCGTCGAGAAGGTCGAGCAGGTGCAAGGCGATCAGCTGATCGCCTTGGTTGGTCAAGTCGGTTCCGATCTGCTCGATCACGTGCTCGCGCAAGGTGCGCGGCCGAGCCGCCGTCTGCTCGAAACCGGGGCGGTCCTCGACGCCGGGCGTTCCGCGGCTGCGCCAAGACTGGGGCTCGCCGCCGAGATCGACCGAGCCGTCACCCTCGGCTCCAGCGGCGGCGTGCCACTGCTCGGCGGCATCGGGTGCAAAGTCAACCGGCAGCGCCTCCGGCAAGGCTGTCGAGATAGGGGCCTCGGCGACGCTCGGAGCGCCGGCTGGGGCCGCTTCTTCGGTGCTTCGCTCGCGGCGTTCGAGCAGCGGGTTCTGCTGGATTTCGGTGTCGACGAAATCGGTCAACTCAAGGTTCGAGAGCTGCAGCATCTTGATGGCCTGCTGCAGCTGCGGCGTCATGACCAACGCCTGCGACTGCCGCACCTCAAGCCGCTGGGAAAAACCCATCCTGTTCACATTATGCTCCGCTGGGAGCGGCTTATAGGCTAAACCGGTCGCCCAGGAAAACTCGTCTCACGTCGGCATCAGCAACGATTT
Source organism: uncultured Alphaproteobacteria bacterium (assembly GCA_963733945.1). Taxonomy (GTDB): domain Bacteria; phylum Pseudomonadota; class Alphaproteobacteria; order ATCC43930; family CGMCC-115725; genus AP-15. The sequence goes on from CAVTFD010000026.1 coordinate 89,495, forward strand.
CAGCGGGTTTTCCTTCCATCAGAACCTGTCCAGCGTGTAGTATATACGCTCGATCGACGATTTCCAAGGTCTCGCGCACGTTATGATCGGTTATTAATACGCCAATCCCGCGATCCTTGAGGTGGCCGATCAGATCACGGATGTCGCCGACCGCGATTGGATCGATGCCGGCGAGCGGTTCGTCGAGAAGGATGAAATGGGGCCGGGTCGCAAGCGCCCGGGCGATCTCACAACGGCGGCGTTCGCCCCCTGAAAGCGCCGTCGCCGGCGTCCGACGCAAGTGAGTGATCGAAAACTCGGCCAAGAGGGAGTTCAGCGCCGCCTCGCGCAGCTCGGGTTCGGACTCCGCCACCTCGAGGATCGCGCGAATATTCTGCTCGACGGTAAGGCCGCGAAAGATCGATGCCTCCTGCGGCAGGTAGCCGATACCCCGGCGAGCGCGGCGGTACATTGGAAGGTCGGTGATGTCCTGCCCGTCGAGGCTGACCACCCCGGTATCGGCGGTGATCAACCCGGTAATGATGTAAAAACAGGTGGTCTTGCCGGCTCCGTTGGGTCCGAGCAGCCCGACCACCTCGCCGCGCTGAACCGAGACGTTGACGCCGCGCAATACCGGCCGCCGCTTGAAGCTCTTTCCCAGCCCCTGCCCCTGCAGCCCGCGACTGGAAAACGCGCGGCCTTGCATTGCGCGATTGTGGGCGACAAGGCGCGGTCGCAACTGCTCGGCTTCGGCGCCGGGGGAGGAGCCGAAAGGCCTTTCCATCCAGTTCATGGCTTGGACCGGCCGCTGGAGGCAGATCTCGCACCGGTTGCCGGGCTACCGCCGGATGCGGCGGTCGTGGCGTCCTGGCGAAAGAACAGCCCCTCGACCCGCGGCGCCGGTTCACCCGGTTTCGCGGCGACGGTCATCATGCGGCTGACATTTGTGTTGAGATCGAGGACGGCATATTTGCCCCTGATGACGTTCTGTCCACGGGTAATGGTAACGTTCCCCAGCAGTGTGACGATACCGGTATCGGCGTTGTAGACGCCGTAATCGCCGCGACCGACATCTGTCGAGTTCCAGGCTACGACGTTTCCCTGAGCGTCGACACGGCTGATCCGCGAATTCTCACTGTCGGCGCCGAGCGGCCCGGACGGCGAAGCTTGCTTGGCGGCGCCTGATTGCGGTTTGGCCGGCGTTGCTGCTGCTGATTTGCTGTCGGCAGGATTGATCGCACCCGGCTTGTCACCGGCCGGGTTCGGCTTCTCCTTCGTCATATGGGCGATCAGCACGTCGGCACGAATGTGCTTGTCGGCACGGGTGGCAACCGCGTCGCCGCGGGCGACGGCAATCTGCGTTCCATCGTACCATTCGAGACTGTCACGTGCAGTTACGACATCGGTCGGGGTCGTTAGCTTGAGCGCCTTGCCGGTAACGACGGCGATCTGCTGGTCGAGGTCGTAGACGGCCTGGTCGCCGACCACGGTCTGCGTCGGCCCCTTCAGAACGACATGGCCGTCGGCGTCGAGACGGTAGACCTCGTTGCCGCCCTCCGCCGTTTTGCTTTTGCTCGGGCGATAGTGAGCGGTCAGCGTATCGGCATGCACTTCAGATGTTCCGCGCGTGGCCACGGCATTACCGCGGGCGATATAGACTTGTGCCTGCTGCTGCCACTCCAGGCCCGAATCGGCGGTGATGTCGATCGGGCGGTTGTCGTTGGAATCGCCGCCGAGGTTTAATCCCTGTGCCCTCGCGTGGAGAGAGCCCGAAGCCAAGACGGCGAATAATACGGCGAGCCTGGGCACAACCCGGCGCCGCCGCAATACCTGCTGCAGCGCGACCATTGTTGCGATCCCGTGGTTAGCCGGCATCGGGTTCGACCTTGCGGGGGGGTGGCGCGAGCTTGACCGGCTTTTCGGCGACGGGGCTTTTGGCGGAAAATGCTTCGACAGCCGGTCTTTTGTTCGGGTGCGATCTTCCAGCGGAATGATGCGTCGCTGCCGGCTTGGCAGGAGCGGTCCGGGCGGCAACGGCGGAGCGATGCACGCCGACTGGGGAGGCGCGGGGCAGGGTGGGGGCAGCGTCGATTTGCGCCGCAGTTTTAGCGACCGCAGCCGGCAGTGCTGGAGGTAACCTCGTTGCCTTGGCCGGCCTGGTTCCGATCAGAATGGAGTGCGACCGACCGGTAAAGATGATGGTGTCGCCCTTATCGAGAATGCGGAAGCCCTGGCCCCAGATGTCGCCCGCGGGGCCGTGTCCCTCGATCGGATCATGGCCCGCGGCAGTGTTGTCGGAAAAATCGGCATGGGCGCGTCTCGTCACAAAACGGGCGCCGCTCTGCTGGGTCAGCGTGACACCGCCGAACAGATCGAGCAGTTGCGTTTGCGACTGGTAGATCCCGGTCGCAGCAGTCAGCACGACCTTGGCGCCACCATGCACGGTCATCACCGCCCGGGGCCGTTCGAGGGACATCAGATTGTTGTGATTCGGCACTTGGCGACCGACTGCCGCGGTCACGACATAGGGCCGGTTGAGCCGATCAATCCCGGCATAACGGGGGTCGAGCATTTTGAGCTCGCGCGCCTCGCGCAGATCGATCGCGGTAAAGCCGAGGCGGACGCTGTCCAACAGCGGAGACAACCGCGGCCATGCGGCTACCAGCAACAGCAATGCGCCGCCGATGATTGGCAGCACGCGTTTGAGCAGGGCGACGCGCCGGCTGTAGCGGTCCGCGGCTTTCGGCCGCCACCGGGGCGCGTCCCGCATTGGCCTCGCTACGGCGGCAACCGGGCCTCGTTCGGCCTGTGGTTCCGAGGACCTCATCCCAATGCCCGTTAGGCCACCCCGGCGCGCAGGCAGTCGTGCATATGGAGAAAGCCGGTCGGATGCCCATCGCCGTCGACGACGAAGAGCGACGTGATCGCGGTCCGGTTCATCAACCCCAGAGCCTCCGCCGCCAACGCCGCGGCGGCAATCGTCTTTGGCGAGCGATGCATGATTTCCACTACCGGCCGGGCCAGCAGCGAAGCGCCCATGTGCCGGCGCAGGTCGCCATCGGTAACAACTCCGATCAGCCGCCCTTCGCTATCGCACGCGCCGACGCAACCGAAACTGCGCGCCGTCATTACCAGGATCGCCTCGGACATCGGCGCGGTGGGCGAAACTAGCGGGATCTCGCTGGCGCCATGCATGATATCGGAAACCCGCAACAACCGCCGGCCGAGCCTGCCGCCGGGATGGAACACGCGAAAGTCGGAGGATGAAAAATCCCGGCGCTCGAGCAAGGCGATCGCTAACGCGTCGCCCAGCGCCATCATGACCGTCGTCGACGTCGTCGGCGCCAGGCCCATCGGACAGGCTTCGGCGGCAGGCGGCAACAGCAGCACTGCGTCGGCCGCTGCGGCAAGTGTCGATTCGCTGCCGCCCGTCACCGCGATCAGCGGAATTTGAAAGCGGCGCGAATAAGCGATGATGTCGGCGAATTCGGCGCTCTCGCCGGAATTTGACAGCGCCACGATCGCGTCGTCGGCGCCGATCATGCCGAGATCGCCGTGGCTCGCCTCGCCGGCATGAACAAACTGCGCCGGGGTTCCGGTCGAGGCCAGAGTGGCGGCGATCTTGCGGCCCACGTGCCCGCTCTTGCCGACCCCGGTGACGACGATCCGTCCGTGCGCCGCGGCGCACAAGGCAACCGCGGCGGCAAACGCCTCGTCGAGCCTCTGCGCCAAACTTTCGAGGCCGCTGATTTCAGCGCGGATCACGCGGCGCGCGACCGCGACATCACTGTCGGCTCGCCCGCCGGGGACCGGTTGCGCGGTCCCTGGCTCGGACGCAACGAGAATGTTGCTCATCGCCACCCGACGGCCCGACCGATTCGAATAATTGACAGTGTCGAGAGCCCTCTTCCCCGATTGCTCGCTCAGTGCGCGAAGATGTCTTGCTCCGCCCAGCCCCCAAGATCAAGCAGCACGCGATGCGGCAAAAACTCGAAACTGGCCTGTGCCAGCGCTTCACGGCCCTCGCGGATCAGCATCGCGTCGAGCCGGTCGCGCAGCGCATGAAGATGGAGGACGTCCGAGGCGGCGTAGCGAAGTTGCTCGTCGCTCAGGTTGGGCGCGCCCCAGTCGGAGCTCTGCTGCTGCTTCGACAGATCGACGCTGAGCAGATCCTTGCACAGCTCGCGCAGGCCATGGCGATCAGTAAAGGTGCGCGCCAGCCGCGAGGCGATCTTGGTGCAATAAACCGGAAGCGCCATGACCCCCAGGTAATGATAGAGCATGGCAAGATCGAACCGGGCGAAATGAAACAGCTTGGTGACACAGGGATCGGCCAGCAGCCGCCGCAGACGTGGCGCATCATAGGCGGCGGGGCCGAACTGCACGAGGTGGGCGGCGCCGTCGCCGGCCGAAAGTTGGACGAGGCACAACCGGTCGCGACGCGGGTTGAGCCCCATCGCCTCGGTATCGATCGCCACCACTTCGCCGAAGTCGACGCCTTCGGGCAGATCGCCATGATGAAGCTGGAAAGTCATCGCACGCGATGGCGGACTGCAGCATCGCCGAGTGGTGCCCAGGAGAAGACTCGAACTTCCACGAGCAATCGCCCACTAGAACCTGAATCTAGCGCGTCTACCAATTCCGCCACCTGGGCCTCTCGGAGCTAGCGGAGATAAGCCCGGCCTCGGCCGATGTCAACGAGCCGTGGGTGGCGGTGGCGGCGACCAACGAAACAGGGACGTTCACGGCCTTGTGAGAGGCTGGGCCGGTCGATACCGAGACATACGCAGCATAGCATGACCCGCGCTGCGATTCACCCTTGTTGAGAGCGCCGGCTGCCTTCATTCTGGCGTCCGTCTTTCAGGGAGGCAAAGGGGTAGAAAATAATGGACCCGAATATGCCGGAATCTGATCAGGCGCCTCCGCGGTCGACCATAATTGATCTTGCGCTTCAAATCGGACTGATAGCCTTATTGGTCTACGCCTGCAGCCGGTACATATCGCCTTTTATCGACCTCCTGCTGTGGTCTGCAATTCTGGCGGTTATGCTCTATCCGCTGCATCTCCGCCTGGCCGTCCGGCTCGGTAATCGCTGGTCGGCGCTGCTGATCGGGCTGGTCGGCGTCGCGGTGATGCTGGTGGCGATGGTCACAGTGATAGCGTCGCTCGCGTCTTCCTTGTATTCGCTAGTCACGGGCTTGCAAAATCATAGCCTCACCGTCCCGGCGCCTCCATCATGGCTTGCCGGGCTCCCGCTGGTGGGTCGGAAACTGGCGGAGGCCTGGGTGCTCGCCGCCACTAACCTGCCGGCGGCGGTTGCCAAATACGGCGGGGCGTTGAGCCAACCAGCGGCACGGCTCGTGTCGTCCGCCGGTGGCCTAGCCGCGGGCCAACTGTCGTTCGTTCTCTCTTTCGCGATTGCCGCCGTCATCGTCGCCTATGGCAGGGGCGCCGCCGATTTCGCTCGGCGTCTGCTCGGACGGTTTACCGGCAGCGAGGCGCAGGGGGGCCATCTGGTTACGCTGACGGCCGCCACGATTCGCGGTGTGGCGCTAGGTGTTGTCGGTGTAGCGGTGATCCAGTCGCTTCTCCTCGCAATCGGATTCTTCGCGATCGGCCTTCCGGCAGCGGGCCTTTGGACGGTCGTGACGCTGTTGTTTGCTATTGTACAGGTGCCGGCGGTATTGGTGACACTACCGATCATAGTCTATGTCTTTGCGACGAAAGCAACGCAGCCGGCTATCATCTTCCTGGTCTGGACCCTCGTCGCCGGGCTCAGCGATAATGTTTTAAAGCCATTGATGCTCGGACGCGGACTGGAAGTGCCGATGCCGGTAATTCTGATTGGCGTCATCGGCGGCATGATTGCCGATGGCCTTCTAGGCCTCTTTGTGGGGCCTGTGGTCCTGGCGGTCGGCTATGTGCTGCTGATTGAATGGATGCAACAGCGGCGCGCCCAGAGCGGGCCGCAGACCGCCGATCGGGCGCCGTAAATTGCGACCCTTGCTGTCGGCAGGCCTCCGGCGCCACGAAGCTGGCATCGGGGCCAGGCCTGCCAAACGCGTGTTGCCTCGATGAGCACCGAGTATGAAACCACCAAGAAAATTGCGGTGGAGGAACGCGCTCCTACGCAGCCCGCTTCCGCGGACACCGACTCTGCGAACCCGCTGCGCAGGGTGGCGCTGATTGTCGTCGCCGTGACCATTCTGCTGTTTGCCTTGTCGATCGTGATGGAGCGGTTCACGCCTTTGTCATCGCAGGCGGTCGTCCAAGCATATGTTATCCGCATGGCTCCCGAAGTCGCGGGCCGCGTTGTAGGCGTCGACGTCGCCGACAATACTCACGTCGAAGCAGGGCAGGTCCTGTTCCGGATTGATCCACGTCCCTTCGAACTTGCCGTGGCTGAGGCACAGGCCCAGGTCGAGCAGATCGGTCAGACCTTGGGAGCCTCTACGGCCGCCGTGGACTCGGCACAGGCGAAGGTCGTGAAGGAGACCGCCGAACTCGAGAACGTCCACGCCCAGACGGAGCGGGTTTTCGAACTTGTCAGACGGGGCGTCTACCCCGCTGCGAAGGCCGACACAGCCCGCGCCACACAGGATTCCGCACGGGCGGTGCTGACGGCCAGCCAGGCCGACCTTGCCAAGGCGCGCGAGGAGCTTGGCCCCAAGGGCGCTGACAATCCCCAGCTCAAGGAGGCGCTTGCGACGTTGGGGCGTGCGCGGCTCAATCTGCTTTATACGACGGTCAAGGCCCCTGCCGCCGGCGTGGTCTCCAATCTCCAGCTTGCGACCGGTCAGTTCATAGGGGCAGGGCAGGCGGCCCTTACCTTCATCGACACGAGCACGGTCTGGGTTTCGGCGGATTTCAAGGAGAATAGCCTCGAATACATGTCTCCGTCCGACCGGGCCGAAATAGTATTCAACTCGCTGCCAGGCGCGGTCTTCAAAGCTCACGTCGAGAGCCTAGGCTGGGGCGTCTCTCAGAATAGCGTTGATCCCAATACCGGCCTGCCAACGATCAAAAATGCCACGGGCTGGGTGCGCGATCCCCAACGTTTCCCGGTGCGTCTGATCGTCGAGGAGACGCCGCCGCGGGGCAGCGTGCGGGTCGGATCGCAGGTGAATGTCGTCGTCTACACCGGCAACAATCCGGTCACGGACGCCCTGGGTTGGGCGTTCATTCGCCTCATCTCCATCCTGACCTATGCCAGCTGATGCTTCCGCCGCGGAGGCGATGCTGTCACGCCAGCGCCGGATCGGGCTGCGGGTCGCGCTCGCGGTCGCTGCCGGATTCACGTTGAACCTCGCCACGGGCGAGGTCATACCCTTCTTTGGGCCGGTCCTCGCGGTGCAATTCCTGATTTTCGGCGCCGGGCCCTTGCCGCTGTCGAAGGCGATCGCGTTCGTCGGGCTCGTGCTGGTCGTCGGACAGGCCTTCATTGTTGTTAACGGCATCTTTGGCGACCAGCCGGTCCAGCTGCTGGCGCTGCTCGGTCTATTCTTCTTCGTGTGCTTCTTTGTACAGGCGCGGGGACGGGGTGGCCCTGTCATCTTCCTCTGCTTGGCGATCGCGATCACGGTTACCCTGCTCGATCGCGTCCACGACACGCTGGACACGAGCATAATTGCAATATTGCTCCAAGCTTACCTGAGCGCTGTGGTCTTGTCGTGGCTCGCCCACGCGATCTTGCCGGGCCACGATGCGACCGAGGACGGGCCGCAGGCAGCCCCGGCCACCGACAGGCCTGCCATGCGGGCTCTCGCAGATGCGGCTATCCTGCTCGGCGCCATGGCGCTCTGCCTGACCAACAGCGCCCTCTCTTTGGCGCTCGTCCTTCCGATCACCGTCGCTTCCGTGCTGCTTCAGTTTGACTTCGCAACCAGCGTCCGTTCCGCCCTTAGCCTTGTCGCCGTCAATCTGCTGAGCGGTGTGCTTGCCTCTCTGGCCTTTGCGTTCGTCGAGCTGCGCCCGTCGCTGCCCTTCCTGTTCCTGACAGTCTTTCTCGTCGGGCTGATCCTGGGTGGGCGGGCGACGGCCGGCCGTGCCAAAATGTATGCTGGAGCGCTCACGACGTTCTTGATTCTGTTCGGGTCGGGCATAGCGCCGCTGCCGACGACGACCCCAGAGTCGTTCGCGACCCGGATCGGCTACGTCCTGTTGGCGGTCGGATACACGCTGTGCATGACAGCGCTACTGTGGCCGGGTGAACGACGTGCCTCGACGCAACCTTCCCTTCCGTGTTGAAGTAAATGATTCGCTTGCCCGCTTTTATTCTCGTCGGGTGCGTAGTCTGCGCAGGGTTGATCCTTATCCAATTCGGTTCCATCACTAGCCACCGCCCTTCACCCGGGGCCTACTTGCCACCGGCGGGAATCAAAGCCGCAGCGCCGGAAATTCGGAAGCTCGCCGACCCGCTGTTCAGCCCGGCACAGCGCCGTCCGGAAACCGCATCCTCGGCTAATGATGCCAATTCACCATTGCGCGATGTGAGGCTGACTGGCGTCGTGATCGGACCGGGTTTGCGCATCGCGATCTTCGCTGTGACCGCCACAAACTCGCGCGTGCTGTCGGAGGGCGAAGCGCTGAAAGGCTGGCGACTCGAGCGCATCTCACCGGAAGGGGTCGTGCTCAGCGGTCCGGCCGGCAACATAGTGCTCGAGCCTCAGCCGGATGCGAATCTGGTTCGGCCGCCTCTGCTTGTTGCGGTCCAATCCGGCCAGCTCGGCGCGGCGATGGCTGGTCCGCCGGAGCAACCAATCGCTGTGACGCCTATTGCTGTCGGCAACTTATCGGCAGCCACCCCCGTTCAGACGCAAGGCTATCCTTATTATTTTCCGGAGTATTACCCCGGCTATGATCCGGATTATGCATGGGGATGGGGTAACCCATGGGGCTGGGGCTGGCCTGTCGGAGTTTCCGTCGGATTTGGCGGATGTCGGAACTGCGGGTTCCGCGGCGGCTCTTTCCGTCCAGGTTTCCGACGCTTCGGCTTAGGTCGTCCTAGCTTCTTCCATCCGGGGTTGGGACGCTCCGGCTTTGTGCATGCGAGTTTTGGTGGCGGTTTCCGTGGCGGCGGTCGCAGATAGGATGATCACGTCGGCCGCTGAGTCTAGAGCGTGCCCCGAAAGCTTGGTTGGCGACATGGGGTACACCGCGTGATCGCGCATGCGCTCCCGCTTCCCACCCGACCTCGCCGTTGCTCCGCCCCGGCGGCGATGTCCGAAGAGGGCAACTGCCAGCATAGATGGCTTGCAGCTGCCTTGGCAGCTCGGCACCGGAACCGGCCATTGGTCCGGTTCGGGTGCAGGGTATGTCAAATCGCGTGGAGAACGCTTAGCGCTAGGCGCGGCTCGGCTTCCTGCACTCGCGCAAAATCCGTATCGCAGGTGATAACGTGCAGATCGCGCTCAAACCCCTGGGCACAAATCCAGAGGTCATTTTCGTTGATGCCCAGCCGCTTTCCGGTGGCGTGATCGATCCAGTCTTCCAGGTGCGCAGGCGATTTGCTCCTGCTCGCTTTGGCATGAACTTGCTCACCATCGCTGCCTTGAGATCCCCATAGGCCTCCGCGACATGTGCATTGATCAATAGAAGGCTGCGCGCCTGCGCCTCCGCTAGCACTTTAGTCGCATAGACTGGGGTGCGCCCATGTATGCGCTGGACGCTGACCACACCAGTGCGGATTTCGCCAATGCTGATCGCGGAAACAAACTGCAGATCGTCTGCGGCCATCGTGTCGATCGCACTTATGGCCACGCTGTGTAGCACACCGTTGGGATCGACAAGCGCGATCAGCACAGACGTGTCCAACAGATATGCAGGCATATCTAGGGGAGATAAGGGCGAAGCGCCTCCGCCTCGTATTCCGGCAGCGGCGCAAATGTCGTTTTGACCCAATTGCCGGTGAACTGGGCGCGCGCGCCGTGCAGGATTTCGAGCAGCGAAAGACCAGGGGAGGCGTCAAGGTCCGTCCAGCCAGTCCAGGCGTGCGCAACTGGGCGCCGGACGCCCTCGAAGAAGCGCAGCAGCTCACGCTCGATCCGAACCGGAAGCCCGTAGCTTGCGAGCACGGATGCATCGATATCGGTAAGTTTCTGCGCCAAGGATGAGTCGCCGGCGAAGGTCAGATCAGAGTGAGTGATCCGCTCAACGTAGGCTGCTGCCAATGACGCGACTTCTCTCGGCAAGACGCTCGGAAGTGGAATTTGGGCGAGCGTCCTGATTCGGTACCTGCGATCGGACGTAAACACGGTCGCGAAGGCATTAGCCACGGGACCATTGAGCGCGGCCATCAATGCGAGCAGCTCATTCTCACCGACGTCATGCTTGGGCCAAGCACCAATGAACTGCTGCGAACAGACCAGCCCTTCGGCATCGAAGCTCGCTGCGAGCCGCCACGGGTAACGGCTGAGACGCACCGCGTTCAGGATCAGCTTCGGATTGTTCCACGGGAGCTTAAGCGCGCCACCTCTTGCAGATTCCGATCTGCAGTCGAGCCAGACTGGTGCCGGTGACCGGTATTGGACGTGACCATGCACACCGCGCAGCCCAGGCTCATAGCCCGGCTGAGTATCATAGCTCCAGGCTTGCGATTGACCGCCGAGCCATTCAACTCCGCGATGCAAGTTGAGCTTGTCGCCGAGCTTTGGATTTTCGGCAAGATAGGCCCATAGCTCATGTAGAGCCGGAACCCAGAGTTCGCCGCTGGGCTCGTCCGGCACCCAGCGAGTCAGTGCTCGGCTGCGCGTGATCACTCCTGCTCTTAGGAACGGTAGCCGGTCGCGGAGGGTTACCTCACTTGACCGGATCGTGATCACCGGTTCATCCGTCGCGGCGCGCCGGTCCTTCGCGATCAGAAGAGATGCGGCCATGCGCGAGGCCGAGAAGACATCGTCCGGAATTTCGACGATTTCGACAGTACCGTAGGTGCGTTCTAATAGCGAGCGGACCGCCTGGTAGCGCCTTTCCAGGATGAAAGTCGGAGGGAGGACAAAGCCGATCCCGGCGGGCCGCAGCGCGATGACCTCCAGAAGGATTGCCGCTGGTTTAGAGATGTCGTGCTGCGCGATTATGCTGGCGCGATTATTTGGTTCGAAGTCCTCGAAGGGCGGATTGCAGATGACATAGGTGTTCGGCGTGATCCGCTCCGGCAGCCGCCTACTTGCGAACAGATCGGTTTGTTGGATGTCCCAGCCGTTGTGGTTCGGATAGTCCGCGAGGATCAGTGAGAGCTTGGCGACCTCGCAAGCAAACTCGTCGAGCTCATCGCCGGCGAGGCGCGCAGTCAGAAAATTATGCCGTTCGGCATCGGTCCACTCAAGCGGGAGCGCGGTCCGCAGCTCTGCCGGAGGGCTGCGACCAGGAGCACGCCAGCACCCGTAAAGGGTTCGTATACCCGGGTCTGCTCGGGGTTTCGCCAAAGCTCAAGCCGGCGCACGATGTGTTCGGCCATCTGCCGTGGCGTGCAGTGCGTTCCAAGTTCCGCGCGAGCCTCGGAGGTGACGAATGTGTTCTCATAGACGAAGGCTAGATCGTCGGCCGAGATATTCCGAAAGTTGATGCCGTTGTGGATGCCACGCCACACGGTCTCGAGGCGCGCCCGGTCGCGCGGCGATGGCGTGATCGTCCCGAGGCCATAATAGCAATCAATGCCGCGGAGGACCTCGTCAACGCTGCCCGCAGCCCAGCTCTGGGCTGACTCGTGCCCACGATCGGTGAGGATTTTCGCGGCGAGAAACCGGAACGTTGCCTGAAAGAGCAGACGCGCGTCCATCGCGGGGCGCCCCCGGACGTCAATCACGGTTGCAAGCGCTTCGCGCAGCAGCGCGTCGAGCTTGACGTGGATCTCACCTTCGATCGCAATCAACAGCCCCATGTCGACAAAATCGAACTGGCGCCCGGGTAGCGGCTCGGCATCAATTGCCTTGGCACGGTGAATGGCGCGCGGGTTCCAGTACTCGGCGTGTCGCGCAAAGAGGTCGGTTAGGCCCTCGGCAGGGGTGACAGCGATCCGAGCCGGGTTTTGATCGGCATGGATCTGCCACAACTCGACCACCTCGCCAGCAATCGCGAAGATCATCGGCGCGCCGAGCGCGCGCAGTCCGATCAGGTCTGAGCCTCCAGAATCGGCTTCGACCACCGCGAAGGCGGCGGTCCGATATGATGGCGGAGTTTGGGTGAAGGCCGCGAGCGCCACCTGGCGAGTTTCCCCGTCTGGGGAAAGCACATCGGCGAAGCTGTAGTCGGGCAGCAGTGCATCAGCCGCATAGCCGATCCGGCTGAGCTCCTTGGTGACCGCAGCAACAAGCGACTTCATGTCCGCTCGCTCTCCGCCGCACGGCGGTCGCTGAGCCCCACGGGCGGGAAAGCGATGCTGTGTTGCGCCTCGTCCGAGCCTACCTCGAGCAGCGCCTCGCGGAGCAACGTAACGATGCGGTCCAGGGGGAGCAGGATCGAGGCTTGTTCCACATCGGCATCGGTGAGCGTGTCCACGAACTTGGCGCTGCCGTCGGCGGGTCGAACCAGCAAATAGCCTCGGGCGAGACGAACCCATTGCGGGCTACCACAGATCTCGAAGATCTCGCGCTCGACCGCTTTTAGCGTGCCGACGCTCAGCCCTAGATCCTCGACGAGCACTCGTACGACAGCTAGGCCGAGCAGCTGTCCCGGACGAAACACCGGCGCATGACCTTTGAGGCCCGCGAGCGACGGCAGCACCGAACGCCAGTGGCGTAGCGTCTCTTGCGGGATCCCGATCACCTGCCGGACTTGGCCTGGAGTGTAGCGCACAGCTCGCCAATTTGTGGTTGACAACAAGATAACCGACAGATTTAGGCCAGTCTAGGGCTTTGCACTGCCTCCTGCCGGATCTCTCGGAGGAACGGAACAGCATGAACGTCGGAATCGTATTTGTGGGCAAGACATCGCAGCGCCTTTCCAGCCGCCTCCGGTCATTCTGCGTGCCTAACACGATTGTCTCGAAAGGGGCATAAAGGGCGGTTCCAACTGCCAAGGCTGGACGGCCGTTATGGCTCCGAAAGAAGTCCCCGGCCGCGATGATTGGGCCGCTCGGCTTTCGGGGCAGGTTCCAAGCCCCCCGAGGAGAAAGCCGGTTCGCCGGCGAAATCCGCCGCTGAATAGACCTCAGGTCTGGTTCTTGACCACCACCTTGATCGCGTCGTCTATCCGCTCGCGCGCGTATTTGAGCGCGGTCGGCAACTCGTCGAGCGGAAAGGTGTGGGTGTGGATCAGCCGCGCGTCGAAGCGCTTCTGCTTCATCAACGCCATCGCCCGGTGGGTGGCGCTCTGGCCTTCGCCGCGAATGCCGTAGACATAGATATTGTTGCGCACCAGATAGGCGAGATCAACCGGCACCTTCTCGTGCGGAAAGGCGGCGAGGCAGATCCGGCCGCCGCGGTCGACCATCTGCGCCGCCTCGTTTAGCGCCTCGGGCGCACCCGAGCATTCGACGACGAACTGGACGCCCTTGCCCTGGGTGATGCGCTTGACCGCGGCGACGGCATCCTCCTGGCGGGCATTGATCACATGGTCGGCACCGAGCTTTTTGCCGAGCGCGAGCCGCGCGTCGCGGGTTCCGGTCAGGATCACCGGGTCGGCGCCGAGCGCCTTGGCGACCGCGACCCCGAGCAGGCCGATCGGCCCCGGCCCGGTGACGACGACGCCTTCACCGGCGATCAGCCCGCCGAGCACATCGAGCCCGTACATCGAGGTGCCGGCGGTAACAACGAGGGTCGCCTCCTCGTCGCTCATATCGTGCGGCACATGGACCAGGGTGTTGATGTTGTTGATCGCATATTGAGCGAAGCCGCCGTCGGTGGTGAAGCCGTTGGCGCGATGCCCCTTGGCGAGATCGCCGTAATTGAGGCACGCGGTGTACATGCCTTGCCGGCAGCGGGCACACCGGCCACACCCGGCGTGAACCTCGACGGTGACGCGATCACCGATCGAATATTCGTCGACTGCTGGGCCGAGACTGACCACCGTTCCCATGTATTCATGACCGATCGTGAAGTTCTTGTGGAACGGCAGGCCGCCATCGACCATTGCCGGCAGCCCATGGCGCATGATTTCGAGATCGGTGGCGCAGATCGCCACCGCGTCGATCCGGACCAACACTTCGGCAGCGCCGGGCGGCGGGACCGGCTTTTCGACCGGCACGATCTCGTCCGGGCCGCCAAGCACCCAAGCCTTCATCCGCTCCGGCACCGGATATTCGTTGTTCAACCCGGACTGATCCGCCATCGTTCCGCTTTCCCGCTGGACCTTGCCTCGCAATGGCGAGGTTTTAGCGCAACCCGACGCGGGCGAGAAGGGCGCCGCCTTCCGGCATTGCGCGTGCTGCGTTATAGAAGGCAATGGCCGAGGGCAGAAAGCGGGCGGTGCATGGCCGGAGGAACTCATGAGAAATCGCCGGACCGCGGTGCTGGGCGGATCGGGCTTCATCGGCCGCTACATCGTCCAGCGGCTCGCTGCGCGGGGCGATGTGATTCTCGTCGGCTGCCGCCGTGCCGAAGAAGCCAAGTTTCTGAAACCTCTTGGCGATGTCGGGCAGATCGCGACGCTCAACTTGACTATCGGCGACGAGCAAATATTGCCGGCCTTCCTCGCCGGCAACGATGCGCTGGTCAATTGCGTCGGCATTCTGCGCGAAAGCGGATCGCAGACATTCGATCGGGTGCACCATACCGGCCCGGCCCGGCTCGCCCGGCTCGCGCGCGAGGCCGGCATCGAACGCTTTGTCCACATCTCGGCGATCGGCGCCGACCCGCGTTCTTCCTCGGCCTATGCACGGACCAAGGCGGCGGGCGAAGCCGCCGTGCGCGACGCCTTCCCGACCGTTACTATCTTGCGCCCTTCGGTCGTATTCGGGGCGGAGGACCAGTTCTTCAACCGATTCGCGGCGATGGCGACCATCTCGCCGATATTGCCGCTGATCGGCGGCGGCCATACCCGGTTTCAGCCGGTCTATGTCGGCGACGTCGCCCATGCGGTGGTGAAATGCCTCGACGACCCGACGACGGCCGGCCGCACCTATGAGCTTGGCGGACCAAAAGTCTATACATTCCGCGAGCTGATCGAGCTGGTGCTGGGCGAGATTCGGCGCAAGCGATTGCTGGTCGACCTGCCGTTCGGACTGGCTACGATCCAGGCTAGGCTGATGTCGATTCTGCCGAACCCGCCGTTGACGAGCGACCAGGTCGAGCTGTTGAAGCGCGACAATGTTGTTTCCTCTGGCGCTCTCACCCTTGCCGCCCTCGGCATCGCACCGACCGCGGTCGAGGGCGTCCTGCCGAGCTATCTCGACCGCTTTCGCCGTGGGGGCTGGTATGAACGGCGATCCTGAGGCGCTTTCGCGCCGCCGGCGCTTCGGCTAAGGTCGCGTTCTTCCCGATTGACAGGATCAGACAGATGGCAGCGTTGGGTCGGCTCGTCGTGCTGATCGCCGCGCTCGTTCTCGGAGGCAAGGCGATGGCGGCAGATCTCGAAAACACAATTTACCTGGACGTACCGGCAGGGCGGGTCGTCATAGACATGCGGCCCGATCTGGCGCCGGCCACCTGCGCCCAAATCAAGGCCCTGGTGCGCCGCGGCTTTTATGACGGGATCGTCTTTCATCGGGTGATCGACGGCTTTATGGCCCAGACCGGCGATCCGACCGGCACCGGAAACGGCGGCTCGGGTCATACGCTCAAGGCCGAATTCTCTAACGAGAAGTTCGTCCGCGGCACGGTCGGGATGGCCCGCACCTCGGACCCCAACAGCGCCGACAGCCAGTTTTTCATCATGTTCGCGCCGGCGCCCTCGCTCGACGGCAAATACACGATCTGGGGCAACGTCGTCTCCGGCATGGAGTATGTCGACCAGATCAAAAAGGGCGAGCCGCCGCAAAACCCCGACAAGATCATCAAGATGCAGGTCGCCGCCGACGCCCAAAAGGCGCCGGAGAAACCGTAGGCTCTCCCCGACTGCCGGATGAAAACGGCCCGTTTGTCGGCAGCCCCTCAACCTCCAGCCGCGCGGGGCCCTGTCTCTCGCCGCCCGCGGGGCGAGGGCTGGGGTGAGGGGCTACCGCGGCGGCGGCGATTCGCGTGGTTCTCCGCGCTCCGGGTCTACCGTGAACCACGGCTGATCGCCGTGCTGCTGATGGGGTTTTCGAGCGGATTGCCGCTCGCCCTGACCTTTGCAACCTTGTCGTTCCGGCTGGCCGAGATCGGCGTCTCGCGCACCGCGATCGGGCTGTTCGCGCTGGTCGGCGTGCCCTACAGCGTCAAGTTTCTGTGGTCGCCGCTGATCGATCGGCTGCCGATCCCGTTGTTTACCGCGAAACTGGGTCGGCGGCGCGGCTGGGCATTGGCAATCCAGCCGCTATTGGGGTTGGCGATTTTGGCGCTCGGTTTCGCCGATCCGAAAGCGGCGCCCGGCCTGACCGCGCTCGTCGCCCTCGCGGTGGCGTTTTTGTCGGCGAGCCAGGACATCGTCATCGACGCCTACCGGATCGAGCTGCTGCGCCCCGAGGAGCAGGGCGCCGGGGCCGCTGCGACGCAATGGGGCTACCGCTTTGGCATGCTGGCGGCGTCGGCCGGCGCGCTTTACGCCGCGAGCTTTGGCGGGTGGCGTTTTTCCTATGGGTTGATGGCGGCGCTGATGCTCGTCGGCATGGCCACCGTTTGGTTCACTCCGGAGCCGGGCGGCGCCCTGCCGCTGGAGCGATTACCCGGGCCCACGGCTCTCGCCCGGGTCGCGGCCTGGCTCGAACGCGCCGTCCTCGCTCCGTTCAAGGACATGCTGACGCGGCCGGGGGCCTTGGCGATCCTCGCTTTTGTCGTCCTCTACAAGTTCGGCGACGCGCTCGCCGCCACGATGTCGAACCCGCTCTATGTGTCGCTCGGCTTCACCAAGGTCGAGGTCGCCAATATCGGCAAAATCTATGGTTTCGCCGCGAGCCTCGCCGGGCTCGCGCTAGGCGGTGTCGTCGTGCTACGGCTGGGGGTGATGCGCGCGCTCCTGATCTGCGGCATTCTGCAGATGCTGTCCAACCTGATGTATGCGGTGCAGGCCTGGGCCGGCCACAGTGTGCCGGTTCTGGCGTTGACGATCGGGGTCGAAAATCTGACCGGGGGCATGGGGTCGGCAGCCTTCGTCGCCTATCTGTCCGGCCTGTGCAACATCGCCTTTACCGCGACCCAATACGCGCTGTTGTCGTCCCTGGCGGCGGTCGGTCGCACCACCTTGTCGGCCTCGGGGGGTGCGCTCGCCGACGCGCTCGGGTGGAGCCCGTTCTTCCTGCTCAGCACTGCCGCCTGCTTGCCCGGTCTCGCCCTCCTCGTCTGGATCATGCGGGAGCCGGCTGACCACCGACCTCGACAATCCGACGGTCAACCGTAGGCGAGTAGCCGGGCGCGGTGCCGATCGAGCCAGGCGCGCGGCTGCGCGTTGCCCGGCGCCAGTCTCTCTACCAGCCGCCAGAAGCGCGGCCCGTGATTCATCTCGGCGAGATGCGCTACTTCGTGGGCGACGACATAGTCGATGACCCGCTCGGGAGCGAAGATCAGCCGCCAGCTGAAGGACAGATTGCCGCTCGCCGCGCAGCTGCCCCAGCGGCTTTTGGTATCGCGCACGCTGACTTTTGCCACCTTGTGGCCGATGCTCGCGGCGAGCGGTCGCGCGCGCCGCGCCAATTCGTCAAGGGCGAGCGCCGCAAGATGGTCCTGGACCCGGCGCGGAATATGCCGCGGATCGCCGCGCACGCGGATTTCGCCGTCCCCAACCACTACCGGGGGCGCCGAGCAGTCGAGCGATCGACAAATCCGGTGCGGCACGTCCATCACCGGCACGATCGCCCCTTCGACGAACGGCACCGCGCCGGGCAGGGCCCCGAGGCGGGCGGTGATCCATCCCCGTTTGTCTTTGAGAAAACGCAGACCAAGTTCGGCCGGCACATCGCGCGGCAGCACCAATTCGACCCGGCGTTCGGCGGCGTCGATCCGCAATCCGACGCGTCGCGCCCTCGGGCTGACCCGGATCGACACCGGGGCGCCAAGGTCGAGCGCCGCCGCTTGCCGGCCGATCTCGGCCAATGCCGATTCGCCGCGCGGCCGGTCAGAGCCGGGAGAGATGCTGCGAAAGCCCGCCATTTCGCTGCCTTTGCCCGAGAATTTGCCGACCCATGTGCCGAGCCGTCACAAAAGCTTTCCGCCGCTGTCTTGATTCCGCAAGCCCGTTGGCGCTAGGTCGCATATGGGCGGGAAAAATCGAACGTTAGGGGGGCCCGAGATGAAATACGCGTTGCTCGCCACCGCGGTGGCGGCGCTGTTCGCTGCGTCGATCAGCGCCGCGTCTGCCGACGGTCTCGAGCTGCAGTGGTGGCACGCGATGACGGCGACCAATGCCAAGGTAGTCAACAAGATTGCCGCCGACTTCAATGCGTCGCAGAGCGAATACCGAGGTCGTACCGGTGTTCAAGGGCACTTATGCCGAGACGATGAATGCCGGCATCGCGGCCTACCGCGCCGGCAAGCCGCCGCACATCATCCAGATCTTCGAGGTCGGCACGGCGACGATGATGGCGGCCAAAGGCGCGGTGAAGCCGGTCTATCAGCTGATGAAGGAGGCCGGCGAGCCGTTCGACCCGAACGCCTATCTGCCCGCGGTGACCGGCTATTACAGCACCGCCGACGGCAAGATGTTGTCATTGCCGTTCAACAGCTCGACCGCGATTACCTATTGGAACAAGGCGCTGTTCAAGAAGGCCGGCCTCGACTCGGATAAGCCGCCCAAGACCTGGCCCGAGACATTTGCCGTGGCCGAGAAGCTGCGCGCCGCCGGTGTGCCGTGCGGGTTTACCGCGGGGTGGATCAGCTGGACCCAGCTCGAACAGTTCAGCGCTTGGCACAATTTGCCTTTTGCGAGCAAGGCCGATGGCTTCGACGGCCCCGATGCCCGCCTCGAATTCAACAATCCGACTGTCGTCAGGCACATCGCCAATCTGGCGGTGGCGCAAAAGGACAAGAGCTTTGATTATGGCGGGCGCACCAGCGAACCAGAGGGCAAGTTTCTGAACGGTGAGTGCGGAATGATCCAGACTTCGTCCGGCGCCTACGGAATCTTCAAATCCGGCGCAAAATTCGATTTCGGGATGACCGAGCTCCCCTATTACCCGGATGTTCCGGGCGCGCCGCAGAATTCGATCATCGGCGGCGCCAGCCTGTGGGTCATGGCAGGCAAGACCGCCGAGGAATACAAGGGCGTCGCAAAATTCTTCACGTTTGTGTCGCAAACCGGCCTGCAGCGAGAGCTGCACCAGGTGACCGGCTATTTGCCGATCACCAAGGCCGCGTACGAGGCGACCAAGGCCTCCGGCTTTTATCAAAAGAATCCGGGCCGCGAGATCCCGATCCTGCAGATGACGGCAAAACCGCCGACCGAGAATTCGCGCGGGCTGCGCCTCGGCAATCTGGTCCAGATCCGCGACATCATCGCCGAGGATCTCGAAGCGGTCTTTGCCGGCAAGGAGACCGCGCAGACGGGTCTCGACGATGCGGTCAAGCGCGGCAACGCTTTGCTGACGCAGTTCGAGCAGAATACCCGGTAGCACCGAGGTGAAACGGCGCGAGTTCATCACCGCGCTGGCCGCCCTGGCGGCATGGCCGTTCGCCGGGCATGCCGAGCAGCCCGAGGGGGTCCCCCGCCTTGGCGTGTTGATAGGTTTCTCCGAGAACGACCGGTTCACTCGGAGCTTTGTGTCGGCCTTTACGGATGCGCTGGGGCGTCTCGGGTGGGTCGAGGGCAAGAATATCCGGATCGACTACCGCTTCGCCGCGAGCGATCCAACTCTCTACAAAACCTATGCGGCAGAACTGGTCGGCCTGATGCCGGACGCAATTCTCGCAAGCCCCGGGACGGCGGTTCCGGCGCTGCTTGAGCAGACGCGCACGATACCGATCGTCTTCGTGCTCCTGCCCGATCCCGCCGGGCTGGGCTTTGTCCATAGCCTCGCGCGGCCCGGCGGCAACCTCACGGGGTTCAGCTCCTATGACGCGCCGATGATCGGAAAATGGCTGCAATTGCTCAAGGAAGTCGCGCGCAGCGTCACGCGGGTCGCCATCATCTTCAACCGTGACACCGCTTTCTTCAACCCATCGCTCAAACGCGAGATCGAGGCCACCGCCCCGTCCGTTGGGGTGACAGCGACGTTTGCCCCGGTGCACGACGACGCGTCGATCGAGGACGCCATCGCCGCCCTGGCGCGCGAGCCGGGAGGCGGCCTGATCAGCTTGCCGGACAGTTTCAACACGACACATCGCGATATGATAATCGCCGCCGCAGCCCGTCACAATTTGCCCCTGATCGGCACGCCGGACTTTCCCGGAGCCGGCGGCCTGATGTCCTACATGTTCGACCCGGTCGAATTGCACGCGCAGGCGGCATCCTATATCGACCGCATCCTCAAGGGCGCCAGCCCGGCCGATCTCCCGGTTCAGCAGCCGACGAAATACTCGCTGATCATCAACCTCAAGACCGCCAAGGCGCTCGGCCTCACGATCCCGCCGGCGCTGCTTGCGACCGCCGACCAAGTGATCGAATGAGATGACAGCGAAGCCGCCGACCGAGAATTTGCGGGCTGCGCCTCGGCAATCTGGTCCAGATCCGCGACATCATCGCCGAGGATCTCGAAGCAGTCTTTGCCGGCAAGCAGACCGCGCAGGCAGGTCTCGACGATGCGGTCAAGCGCGGCAACGCTTTGCTGACGCAGTTCGAGCAGAATACGCGATAGTTTCGAGCGCAACTCTCAGCTGGATCCGGTGGCTACGGTCGGGCTCGGTGCGGCTAGCCATGCGCCGCCCTAGTCCCACACTGGTTTTCAGGATGCCCGACACCGGGGCTAAGCGATTCACGGCCTCTTCAGTACCCGATTTTAACCCGTCAGCACTCAGAGGCGCGGCGCGGACCAATCTGCCATGCTTCTCAGCGGCGCGAATTTTTAGATCGAGTGTGACGTAGGTCACAGCACCGACAAGCAACCGACCTTAAGGTTAAAGGGCGCAAATTTTTTGCGCTTGGAGCGGAGGTATCCATGTCTGCAAACAAGTTCGTGCTCAAGCACCGCCATATTGAGGTCGACTACACTATCGGCATCACTCCGGGACTGCCGGCTCTGGTCTACAAAGACGGCCCCGAGGTGAAAACCTTCAAGACCAATGAGATCACAACAGATCAGACGGCGCTCGGCTCTTTGGTCTCGATTGTGCTGGTGCGAACGATCGATACCGGCGGTGAGAGGTTTGGTTTCTTCCTCCCCCAACTTGACGTTCCTTCGGGGCATACTGAGAGCTTCTATACGGCGGGCGTCTACGAAAAGTTCAGTGGGCCTGACTCAGTGCCCCGGCGTCCACCATCGTGGCGCTGCATCGACATGCACGGCACGGCACAAACGGTGATCGTACCGCTGTAAGAGTACGGCGCCGACGAATGATCCGACAGAACGATCGCGCGTGACCGCGTCAGCTGATGCTGTATCACCTGACCGCACGCGTGTAATTGTGTAACCGATCTTGCCACCCCCATCCCGGCCGTACCCTGGGTAGGCGCTCCCGCTGTCGCGTAACCACCGGGTGGGCTGGGGTGGGGCGCCCCGAAGAGGAAGGGTCCTGGAACGCCGCGTATTCTTTGCCGGCCGGCTGTTTCCGGCGCTGCTGCTCGCGCCGCAGCTTGCGGTGACGATCGTCTTTTTCTTTTGGCCGGCGGCGCAGGCGTTGCTGCAATCGGTACGGCGCGAGGACGCCTTTGGCTTATCGACGCGCTTTGTCGGCCTCGACAATTTCGCGGCGATTTTTTCCGATCCATTCTATCTCGCCTCGGTCGAGGTCAGCTTCGTCTTCAGTCTCGCCGTCGCGACTCTGGCGCTGACCTCGGGACTGCTGTTCGCGGTGATGGCCGACCGGGTCGTGCGCGGCGCGGCCTTTTATAAAACGGTGCTGCTGCTGCCCTATGCGATCGCCCCGGCGATCGCCGGCGTCCTTTGGCTGTTTCTGTTCAATCCGAGCTTTGGCGTCGTCGGGTCGGCTTTGCGGCATATCGGCATCGACTGGAATTTTCTGCTCAATGGCCGCCAGGCTTTGCTGTTGGTGATTCTCGCCGCCGCCTGGAAGCAGATCGGCTATAATTTCCTGTTCTTTCTCGCCGGGTTGCAGGCGATCCCGAAATCCTTGCTCGAAGCCGCCGCCCTCGACGGCGCCGGCCCGCGCCGCAGGTTCTGGCGGATCACCCTTCCGCTGCTGGCGCCAACAAGCTTTTTCCTGCTCGTCGTCAACATCGTCTACGCGTTCTTCGACACTTTCGGGATCATCCAGAACGTGACCCAGGGCGGGCCGGACAAGGCCACCGAGATCCTGGTCTTCAGGGTCTGGTACGATGGCGTCGTCGGTCTCGATATCGGCGGCTCGGCGGCGCAATCGGTGATCCTGATGGCGATCGTTATCGCCCTGACCGCGGCTCAGTTCCGCTTTGTCGAGCGGCGGGTGCATTACGCATGACCCCCCGAGGCACGATCGGCTGAGATGGCAGGTTCCGGCAGAGGCGCCTGGATCCCGCACGCGGTGCTGCTGGCCGGGCTGGCGCTGGTATTGTTTCCGATCTATGTCGCGTTTGTCGCCTCGAGCCTGACCTTGCGCGATATCCTCGATGCGCCGATGACGCTCATTCCGGGCCCCTATTTTTTTGCCAACTACCGGGCGGCGCTGGCGGAGGGGACGATCGGCACCAGCGGCCAGGGGGTCGCGGGGATGATGGCGAACAGCCTGGTCATGGCGCTGGCCATCGCCGTCGGCAAGATCGCGATCTCGCTGCCTTCGGCCTATGCGGTCGTGTTCTTTCGCTTCCCGCTGCGCCGGCTATGTTTCTGGGCGATCTTTGTCACCTTAATGCTGCCGGTCGAGGTGCGGATCATCCCGACCTATCAGGTCGCCGCCGATCTGCGGTTGATCGACAGCTATGCCGGGCTCGCTCTGCCGCTGATCGCCTCGGCGACGGCGACGTTGCTGTTTCGCCAGTTCTTTCTGACCATCCCCGACGAAATCGTCGAGGCGGCAAAGCTCGACGGCGCGGGCCCTTGGCGCTTTTTGGTCTGGATCGCGATCCCATTGTCGCGCACCAACATCGCCGCGCTGTTCGTGATCCTGTTCATCTATGGCTGGAACCAGTATTTGTGGCCGCTGCTCGTCACCAACAGCCCGGCAATGACGACGATCGTCGTTGGCATCCGCCAGATGATCGGTACCGGCGATGCGCAGACCGCCTGGCACCTGGTCATGGCGACGGCATTGCTGGCGATGTTGCCGCCGGTCGCGGTGGTGCTGGCGATGCAGCGCTGGTTCGTCGCCGGGCTGATTGAGCCGGAGAAGTGACCGCCGGCGCAGGGCCGCCAGCTCAACGATCAACGAAACACGCTTCGGCAAGCCTAGCAAAGGCGCGGGCGCGGTGGCTGATTTGATGCTTCTCAGCCGGGTCCATCTCGCCGAAGGTTTGGGCGCCGCCGTCCTCGGGAACAAACATCGGGTCGTAGCCGAAGCCGCGCTCGCCGCGCGGCGGCCAAACGAGATGGCCCGCGGCCTCGCCACGAAACCACTCGATGCCGCCGTCGGGCCAGGCAAGGGCGAGGACGGCGACAAAAAACGCGCTCCGGTCAAGATCTTTGAGCTCGCGCTGAACGCGGGTCATCGCCAGCCGAAAATCCTTGGCCGGGCCGGCCCAGCGCGCGGAGAAGATCCCGGGCGCCCCGCTTAGTGCCGGGACGACGAGCCCGGAATCATCGGCCAGCGCCGGCAATCCGCTCGCCTCCGCTGCGGCCGTCGCCTTCAACACCGCATTGGCCTCGAAGCTGTCGCCGGTCTCTTCAGGCTCGGGGAGTCCGAGCGCGCCAGCCGAGACGGCGCCGACCCCAAACTGCGCCAACAGCGCCGCGATCTCCTCGACCTTGCCCTCGTTGTGACTGGCGATAACCAACCGTTCGCCGTGGAATCGACGGGCCATCACGCAAGGCTCAGGCCGAGCGCGACGCGCTGACGCCGGGTCAGCTCGGCGATGCCGGCGCGCGCGAGCCGCAGCATCTCGCCGAACAGCGCTTCGTCGAACGGGGCGCCCTCGGCGGTCGCCTGGATCTCGACGATGCCGCCGGTGCCGGTCAGTACGAAATTGGCGTCGGTCATCGCCTGCGAATCCTCGGCGTAATCAAGGTCGAGCACGGCATGGCCGGCGACGACGCCGCACGACACTGCGGCGACGCTGTCGGCGAGGGGCAGGGCGGCCAGCTGGCCCGCCGAGACCAGGCGCTGAAACGCCTGGTGCAACGCCACATAGCTGCCGGTGACGGCGGCGGTGCGGGTGCCGCCATCGGCCTGCAGGACGTCGCAATCGATGCGGATTTGGCGCTCGCCGAGCTTTGCCAGATCGGTGACCGCGCGCAGGCTGCGCCCGATCAGCCGCTGGATCTCCTGGGTGCGCCCGCTCTGCCGTCCGCGCGCCGCCTCGCGGTCGGTGCGGGTATGGGTCGAGCGCGGCAGCATGCCGTACTCGGCGGTGACCCAGCCCTTACCCGAATTGCGCAGAAACGGCGGCACCCGCTCCTCGACCGAGGCGGTGCACAACACATGGGTGTCGCCGAATTTCGCCAGGCACGAGCCCTCGGCGTATTTGGCCACACCCGGTTCGAGGCTGACCGGGCGCATCGCATCGGGGCCGCGTCCCGAAGGTCGCATCGCTGTCTCCGCCGAAGATGATCGGGTTAAGCGACGCTACTCGCCCCGCCCCACCGCGTCCAGCCTGCGAGGAGCCTGCGGCGATGATCGGCTGGCGTCCCCGGGCTGGCTCCTATCAGCGCTCCGGATCGGCGGCGATACTAATTCGATCCTGCGCCGTTAGGGCTTACCGGGCCGGGGCGGCGTTTTTGCAACCCTCGCCGGCGCCTCTCCTGTGCTGTCAGGGATCTTCGCAATGAGAGTTGTTATATCGTGACTGTTGAATTCAATGTGAACGCGGTAAGTGCCATTCGAATCTTTGCCCCGATACTCCCATACAACGGGGCCAGGCTCATCCGCGTCATCGGAAAAGGTTGTCCGCCATGGCTGGCCGAGCAACGCCTCGATCTGCGTTTTGGTGGTTTGGCCTGGGGTAACTTTCGCGAGAGTTGCCGAGCTGAAATCCCGAGCCTGCCCAGGTTCAACCGTGACATTCGCGCCATAGCCGCTCGACCCCGCAAGACAGCATAGCGCGAACGCAATTGCCGGGAAGAACCACTTGGCAGTCATGGCCTTTTTTCACTCCGGCTTCACTTCACAGGTCTGACCCGATGCCGGCGCTAGTGCTAGAGGAGGGGAACCCGGCCAAATTGGATAAATAGCTTGGCACGGGTTCCGTCAACGAGTGGGAACCTATTCTTCTTTTAGCGGCGGAGGCATCCATACTGGCTGCATTGGCGGCGACGTTATCGGGGGTGCCGTTACCACTTTCAAGGCGTCGCCCGTTAGTTTCAACACCGTCATGCCGGAACCGGCACGGTCGAGATTATAAATATAGCCTCGATCATCTACCTCCCCTAGGTCGGAGAAGATCGCATTGCGGCAGTAATTCGTATTACCCTGATACGTCCCACAAGTTGAAATGGTGTTTTTATTCTTCGCCTGAATGAAATAGCCGACCCGTCTCGGGTTGTATGGATCGCGGATGTCCCAAATCTGCAGCCCGGCGTTGAACATCGCGGCGACGACGATCCTGCCATAATAGGGAGCATAAATCTGCCGATTGAGCTCATGGGAGCCAAAGCGCGCTCCCTTGGCGCAGAAATCTCCCGGAAACTGGCCGACCGTCATCGAGGAAATTGGCCAGATCGCCAGAGGGTTGGTTATGTCGAGCAGCTGCGGGTTTTTCCACGGTTGCCCTAGGCAGTTGTTGGTGGTGTCTTCCGAAGTGACCCCCAGGAGATTGTATTTCTGTGGTGTACCGTCGACGAAATTTTCCTGCGATTGTGGAATCGGCACCCCGAAGATCGGGATACTGGTATGCCCGCCCTGGTTGGGATTCGTTGTAGTGTAGCTGATCTGCGGATAGAGCAAATCGGCCTGGGACGGATTGTTCGGACAGTTCGTCGGGTCGGCCGACACCGTGCAGCCGGTCAGCAGCTTCTGGCGGTCAACAATTTGAAAGACGCCGGTACTGCTCACTCCATAAGGGAGGTACACCCGATTGTTGTACAGGCCCCCGGAGTACACCTGATGAACCATTTCAGGATTGCCGGGCCCGGCAGGATTGGTGACCCCTTCGTAACATGGGGTCCCGGCGATGAGCCCCGTGGGATCGTTGTAGCAGCTCAGCGCCGCAGGGGACGCACCAGGCTGTTGACCAACCAGCCCCCACTGGCGGATTAACACCGGTTTTGCCGGATTGCTCAGATTAAAGATATAGACGTGCTGGCCCGAGTACCATCCGTCGGACTTGCTGCCGGCGATCACGTACGCGATCCCGGTGTCGCATTCCCACCAAATATGGTGTGTGAAGTTTAGTCCAGTTAGGATTGGGGGTCCGATCTCAAACGGCGCCGTTGGATCTGTGACATCCCAAACCTCCTGATCGATCGACCCATCGTGCCGAACTATGTACCATTTGTTCGGCGGCAGACCGGGCGACGGCGACGCCATATTCAAAGTGTTGCTGCCGCATACCGCCACATGCGACGAGCTACCCTGTGTTGAGGGAATGTGGTACAGAAACACTGGGTTATTGGCGTAGGTGACGTCTATAAGCGAGGTGCCGTTCGGCTCGACTTTTTGTGTCAGCGGGTTGTAGGCGCTGCCGCCACTGTCGGTCATGTACAGGATATAGCGGCCATTTTCGTTTTCGATCCAACCGTCGTCAGAACTGGGGCGCCCCTGGTTTTTGTTGAAGCCCACCACTTTCATGTTCCAGATCAATTCCTCGTTCCATCCATTGGGTGGAGGAACCGGCAGCGGCGGGAGGCCGGCCGCCCCCTCTTCACCTTCATTGAGCGTGACATTCGGGACGTTCGGGCCGTCCGGTAAATAGCCGAGCCCGGCTTGGCCTCCTGCCCAGGCTACGCCGCCCAATCCGAAAACGAGACCGGAAAGAGCAGCTAGAAACGATAGCCCGAAGCCTCGGGTTGTTCGACGCACCTTACTCATGTTCAATCCCTCCTAGGTCGTCCTCCAACCGCACGATTTTTGTCCCCTACTCGCCAGCGCCGCGCTCAGTCCGCGACAACCATCAGACGACGTCAGCTTGTTGTAGGATTCGTTCCCTAAGTCCTCCCTGCGGCAATCTCGGGGTTTCCAAACAATATTAAGGCCCGGACACCGATCCTTAGCCAACCGTGAGCATAATTTTCCTGTCCCGTGTCCCAAGCTCAAGCGTGTTGCTCGACGAAATCATAGCGTTTCACCGATTTTTCGTGCTGTCAATGGATTGGCCTATGGCTAAGCGTCTTGTTAACGAATTGGTAAGCTGTATGGGTTATCGCCACGGACCGCTCGTTATGCTTAACCGGAGCGTTTAGCCCAAACCTGCAGCCCCGCGTTGAACATCGCGACGATCGGCAGCCGGCCGTAATAGGCCGGGTAGATCTGGCGGTAGATCTCATGGACGGCGAACCCCGATCCATTGGCGCAAAAATCTCCTCGGATTGCATTCAGGCGGATGGGGCAACGCTGTTGGCGGCGCGCTCAAGCGCCGCGATGTTGATGCGCTTCATTTGCATCATCGCGCCGAAGGCGCGTCTTGCCCGGGCGGGATCAGCATCGCCGATGAGCCTGATAAGCTGGCGCGGAACGATCTGCCACGAAACGCCAAAGCGGTCTTTCACCCAGCCGCATTGCTCCGCTTCGGGCACTGCCGAGAGCGCGTCGGCGAGGCGGTCGGCCTCGGCCTGGGTCTCCACGGGTATCTGGAAGGAGATCGCCTCATTGAACCGGAACAGGGGTCCACCGTTCAGCCCGGTGAATGGCCGACCCATCAGGGTGAACTCGACCGTCAGCACGTCGCCTGCCTTGCCCGAAGGGTAGTCACTCGGGGCGCGATGGACAGCATCGACGCGGCTGTCGGGAAACAGCGAGGCGTAGAAATCGGCTGCCTCTTCAGCTTTGCCGTCGAACCAGAGGCAGGGGGTAATGCTCCGCATGGGTTCTCCTCCTATTAGCAGTCGTGTCGATTACCCGCGCATCGCTTGCGCGCGGCCCTTCTCCGATAGGCTGCGGAAGGTGATCGACCAGCGTGCCACTTCCATCGCGGCGATGCTGTGCTCCCATTGATGCCGGGCCTCGCCGGTCAAGTGATAGATCGATCGCGGCGCCAACACCACCGACGTCCGATCGAAACCACCCGGCCTGCGTCGCCGGAAACGCATCATCGCCGGGGCGCCCAGCGAGATGCCGAGGACATGCTCGAACACCGGCCGGTCGCGGTGCCAGCCGATCCCGGCCCCCGGATCGTAGCGGATCAGCAGGGTCTGGACGAGTTCGTCCGGTTGCAGGCAGGCGAACCGCGCCGCCTTCGCCCGAAGTGGCAACAGCCAATCAGGGATCGCCTCGGAGGGTGCGAAACTGGCATCGTCGAAGTCATAACGCCAGCCGTAGGAGGCGGTCAGCCGCTTGCCTAGCCATCCATGGAACCGGAAGGGCGAGAGTTGGGCAGCGTTCACCCGCGCGATCAACGCGCGCTCCTCGGATCGCGTGACGATGGCGCCGGCCTGGGACAATCCGGCGAGGCGTGGCTCATCAAACAGATCGGGCTGGGCAGCGATCAGGGTCATTCTTTCGGGAGCTGGTGTCGCCGCCACCCTATGTGGGCAGCGATCCGAGACGATCCACCGAATACAAGGTTGTTGCGGCGACGTCGTGGCGGTGGCGGGACCCGACCGGATGGTGCGCATCGCTATTCGGCTGCCGCGCTCTGCCGTTGCGTGACGAGTCGCAGAACGCCGACGAGATCGGCCTTGCCCGACCCGAGGACCGGTAATTTGTCGACCACCATCACCTCTGCCGGCGCCAGCAAATCCGGAGCTCCCTTGCTCTTGGCATAGGCTTGGAAGACGGCGCGCGTCGCGCCCTTTTTTTCGGTGACCAACACAAGGCGTTCGCCCCGGCGCGGATCGGGTTCGGTGACGACGGCCGACTGGGCATCGGGCCACAGTTCGGATGCGAGCGTCTCGACCGCCGCCAGTGAGATCATCTCGCCGCCGATCTTGGCGAAACGCTTTGCCCGGCCCAGGATCGTCATAAAGCCGTCGCGGTCGATCGTCACGATGTCGCCGGTATCGTGCCAGCCTTGTTCCGGTGGCACGAGAACGCCCGGCCGATCGGATTTGAGGTAGCCGAGCATGACGTTAGGGCCGCGCACGTAGAGCCGCCCGCCCTCCTCGACGCCGGGCACCGCTTCGAGCCGCGCTTCGATGCCGGGCAGCAATCGCCCGACCGTGCCGAAGCGGTTGAACATCGGCGTGTTGAGGGCGAGCGCAGGCGCGGTTTCGGTGACGCCGTAGCCCTCCAGAATCCGCAGGCCGAATTTCTGGGACCACAGTCGGCGGGTCGCCTCCTTGACCGGCTCGGCGCCGGCGAGCACGTAGCGCACCGAGCGAAAATCGTAAGGATGCGCCGCGCGCGCATAGCCCGACAGAAAGGTGTCGGTGCCGAAAAGGATCGTCGCGTTGGCACCGTAGACGAGCTCGGGGACGATGCGATAGTGCAACGGCGAAGGGTAGAGAAAAACCGGCACTCCGGATACCAGCGGCAAAACCAGCCCGACGGTCAGCCCGAAGGCGTGAAACACCGGCAAGGTGTTGAAGACCTTGTCGGTGCGGCCAAAGTCGATGCGCGCCGCGGCCTGGGCCGCATTGCACAGCATGTTGCGGTGGGAGAGCACGACGCCCTTGGGTGTGCCCTCCGAGCCCGAGGTGAACAAGATCGCGGCTGGCTCGTCCGGGTCGCGCGGCACCAGAGCTCGGCGATAGCGAATGAACGCGCGAATTCTGTCAACGCTCGAAACCGTCGCGCGCAGATCCTCGAGATAGATGATGCGGGCCTTCTCGGCGAGCGCTTCGACCAGCTTGTCGAGCCTCGCCCTCTCGACAAAGGCACGCGACGTGACGATCGTTCCGACCTCGGCGGCGGTGCACGCGGCTTGGACGTTGGCGACGCCCGCGGTGAAGTTGATCATGGCCGGGACGCGTCCCGCCGACATCATGCCAAGCAAGGTCGCGGCGGCCCCATTGGCATTGGGCAGCATCACGCCCACTGCCTCGCCCTCGCCCGCGAGGGCGGTGAACTTGCCGGCCAACACCCGGGCGGCAACCATAAGCTTCCGGTAATTGAGCTTGCCGGTGACCGGGTCCTCGACCGCGATGCGGCTCCAGCCCTGGATCTTCCCCGCTTCGACTACCGCATCGACGACGGTGCGGTCGGTGGGCGTCGTGCGGAAGATTAGGTCGGACATGATCTGGTAGAGCATCGCTCCCGCCGCCTGGCGGCGTGCCCTGCCTTTCAGCGCATCGTCGACGGTGAGACGCACCGGCTCGAGCACCGTGACCCTGACCTTGGGAAACCACCGGCGGCGAACCTGCGCGCGGCTGAGGCGCGAGAAGATCGTGGCTTCGAGACCCTCGATGCGGACGGGCACAACCATCGCGCCGGATTTCTCGGCAATCAGCGCGGCCCCGTCGTAGACCTTCATCAGTTGGCCGGTGACCGTGATGCGCCCTTCCGGGAAAATCACCAAGGTGTCGCCGTTCCTGACGGCTTGAATGAGCTTCCGCGTCCCCAATGGCCGGGCGGGGTCGAGCGGCATCGCGCGCGTCAGCTTTATCAGGGGCCTTGCCCACCACCGCTGCGCGATGCCGTGATCGACGGCGAAGACCGGTTCCTGGTTCAAGATCGAGAGGGCTACGGCGCCGTCGATAAAGCTCACATGGTTGAGCGCGATGATCGCGTTGGGGCCCGCCATGTCGAGATTTTCACGGCCTTTGACCTCGAGCCGATAGAATGCACGCAGCAGGATCGACAGAAAGTCGTGGAAGGCATTGGTCGGCATGGTTTTGCCGATCCACAGGGAGGTGAGAAGACCAACGCCGGCGATGCCGAGGAACAGCATCGGGATGCCGACCCCCGCTCTCTGCAAGAGCGCCACGACAAGCGCACCTCCGACCATGAACGCGGCGTTGAGCACGTTGACCGCGGCGACGGCGCGGGCGCGCCGCTCGGGTAGGGCCCAGGCTTGGATTGCCGCGAAGGACGGCACGATCATCAAACCGCCGGCAACCGCGAGAATGCCGAGAGCGACCACGGCATGCCAAGCGATCGGCCGTGCAAAAAAGGTCGACGGCGCCAAAGCGGTCGTTAGGTCGGTCGCCGGCAGGCGCAGCAATGCGAGGCCGAGGTCGAGCGCGCAGAGACCGATCAGTAGCGCGCCAATAGCGGTGGGCAGCAGGATTATGCGCCCTGCCGAGAGCCAAGCAGCAAGGCCGGACCCAACGCCGATAGCGACTGCGAAAACCGTGAGGAAGATCGTCACGACGGGTTCGGCGCCGTCGAGCGTGTGCATAACGAGGGATGGCAGCAGCGACAGCAGGACTGCGCCGACCAGCCAGAAAATGCTGGTGACGACGGCACAGCGCCACAGCCGGGTATCTGCCCACAATTCGCCGAGCAACCTTCCGGTCGAGCGGAGGAGATTGGAATCGATCGCCAGATCCGGCGCCGCCCGCGCGGTTTTCGGGATGAACAGGCTGGCGCCCCAGCACAGGACGGCAAACAGCATCATCGTGACGGCGAGTAACATGGGATCGCCGCCGTCCTTCATCGCGACGCCGCCGGCAATCGTGCCGCCGAGGATCGCCAGGAAAGTGGCGCCCTCGATTAGCGCATTGCCGGCCGGTAGCTCTCCCCGCTGCAAATGATCGGGAAGGATGCCGTATTTGATCGGCCCGAACAGGGCGCCGATCAGGCCGAACAGGAACAAGGCCAGGAACAGGAGTGGCACCGAATGCAGCTGGAAGCCGGTGATGGCAATGGCCGCCGCGCCGATTTCGACGAGCTTCAGGATGCGGGCCACCAGCGCCTTGTCAAAGCGATCGGCGAGTTCGCCGCCGAGAGCCGACAGCAGAAAAAACGGCGCGATGAAGACGCCGCCCGCCGCTGTCACCAGCAACTCGGCCGCCTGGCCGCCGATCTTGAACAGGATCAGCAAGGCGAGGGCGTTCTTCAGAAAGTTGTCGTTGAAGGCAGAGAAGAACTGGCACCAGAACAAGGGTGCAAAGCGCCGGGATGCGAGAAGCGCTTGCGCCATCTTTACCTCCAAGGCTCGCGGGCGGCTGGGAGCCTGCGGTTCATGGCTGTCCCTTGGCGACATCCATCAGCTGGCGCTCGATCTTGGCGTCCTCGATCCGGATTGCGAGCTTGCCGGCTTCCTCGTTATCGCGGATCGTCTTGGTTAGCGTGATGCAGGACTGGATCATCATGACGATGCCCATGACGAGATAGCCCTTCAGCGCGAGATCGATGGGCATCAGGATGATGCCGGCGACCACCATAGCGAGCGCGGCGGCAAAGGAGGCGTAGGTAAAGACGATCCACGGCTGACTGTGGTGAACGACTGGGTTGTTCATCGTAATGCTCCTGTGATTAAGCGTGCGGAAACAAGATCAGACGCCGGGCGCCGGCTTGCCGCCGGCAGCCCGTTGCCGCAACCGGGCGAGCACGTCTGCGGCATTGGGTTTGAGGCGGGGCCCGAAACCCTCCGCCGAGAGTTTTTCTGCGACGGCGATCGGGCCGCTCGCGGCGTCGAGTGCGTCGAATGACGCTTCGGCGGCATCGGCTTCGACCTGATGTTCGCGCAGGCGGGAGAGCGTCGCCTCGGCTTCCGCAAGCGTGCCCTCGAAAATCGGAGCGGCCTCGATCCGTCCTCGCCGCGCGACCCGAACCGCCTCTCGCGCCCGTGCGATCCGCCACCCACGCTCGAGCTGCGAGAGCCGGATCTGCTGCTGCAGGACATGGCTCCGCAGCTTTGCGATCTCGGCGGCAAAAAGGGCGCGAGCCGTCAGCGAAGCATCGCGGTCGGCCTCGAGAGTCGCAATGGCCTCGGCGGCCTCTGCCGCGAGGTCGTCGCGTTCGGCCGCGATGGCGGCAACCGCACGTGTCTCAAGATCCTCGATCCGGGCTCGGGTCGCGTCCAGCCGCTGCCCCTCCTGGCTCTCCTGGGCGATGGCGACCGCCAGCGCCTTCTTTGCTCTGTCGAGCGCCCCGGCAGCATCGCGCATCTGCTGGTCGAGGATCGCCAGCGCATTCTGATCGGCGACCTCCTCGCCGATCGCGACGACGCGCCCGCGAACCAGCGTCACCAGGGGTTTGAACATCCTTGCCTCCATAATGAACATCGTTCAAAATTAAATCTAGCATCTCTGTGAACGACGTTCAACAGCGAAGTTGAACGAAGTTCAGACCCGGAGGGATTTTTGCAAGCGGACCATCACGCGGCGCTGCGGGGGAGGCTGGTGGATGCCGCCGAACGCACCATCGCCGAGAAAGGGCTTGGGGCCCTTAAGGCACGCGACCTCGCCCGAGAGACCGAGTGCGCGGTCGGTACGATCTATAATGTCTTCGAGCATCTCGACGAGCTGATCCTGTGCGTCGGATCGCGGACGTTGGCGATGCTCGACGCCGCGCTCGGGGTCGTCCGGCCGGCAACCCGAAATGGTTCGACCGAAGCGGCCGTTGACGATCTGGAGCGGCTTGCCCTGGCCTATCTCGAATTCGCCGCCACACACACGATCCGCTGGCGCGCACTCTTCGAGCACCGCATGAGCGAGGGTCGCGCGCTGCCGGGCTGGTTCGTCGAGCAGCAACACCGGCTATTCACGCAAGTCGAGCGGCCATTGGCGGAGCTGCTGCCCGAGCTTGAGCACGACGCCCGCCGGATCCTGGCGCGCACCGTATTTTCGGCCGTGCACGGGATCGTCGCACTCGGGCTCGACGAAAAGCTCGTCTCGCTGCCGTTGCCGGCTCTCCGCGATCAACTCGCCGCGACAGTGCGCGCGATTGCGACAGGCCGCGACGAGCTTCGCTCGCGCCGCCCGAGGTGATGAAGCGGGTGATCGACGGGCTCGTCGCCCCCGGGACGATGCGGGGGCGAGCCCCTTCTCACATCATGGAGGTGCCTGTTTACATTTGGCGGCCGGGTTTGGCGTCGCGGAGGGGGGTGTTGGTTTCGGCCAGTTGGCGGAGCAGGGCAGCAGGAGCCCAGCGCTCGCCGTAGCGCTGGTGCCAGGCGGCGATCTGGCGGTAGACCTCGGTCACACCGATGCCGTCGGCCCAGTACATCAGCCCACCGCGGTAGCGCGGAAAGCCAAAGCCGTTGAGCCACATCACATCGATGTCGCTGGCCCGGTAGGCCTTGCCTTCTTCGAGGATCTTGCAGGCTTCGTTGACCGAGGCGAACAGCAGCCGGCGCAGGATCTCCTCGTCGCCGAAGCTGCGCTGGGCGATGCCGATTCGGCGGCCTTTTCCTTGATCATGCGCGCGACTTCGGGATCGGGGTGCGGGGTGCGGTCGCCCTTTTCGTAGCGGAACCAGCCGGCTCCGCTCTTCTGGCCCAGCCGCCCGATTTCGACCAGATGGTCGGCGATCGGCATCTTGCGGTAGTTCGGGTTCTCGGCCGCGCGCCGCTGGCGGCTGTCATAACCGATGTCGAGCCCGGACAGGTCGGCGGTCGCGAACGGCCCGATCGGGTAACCGAAATCGACCATTACTTTGTCGACCTGCTCGGGCAGGCAGCCCTCCTCGACCATGATGTTCATTTCGGTGCCGAACGGGGTGCGGCTTCGGTTGGCGACAAAGCCGTCGCAATTGCCGGCCATCCCGCTGATCTTGCCGATCTTGCGGCCGAGATCCATCGCCGTCATCAGGGTGTCGGGCGCGCTTTTTGCCCCGCGCACCACCTCGAACAATTTCATGACGTTGGCCGGAGCGAAGAAGTGGGTGCCGGCGACGTCCTGCGGCCGTTTGGTGGCATTCGCCATGATGTCGATGTCGATGCCCGAGGTGTTCGAGAACAACAAGGCGCCAGGCTTCATCGTTGCGTCGAGCTTGGCGAAGACTTCCTCCTTGACCGGGATGCGCTCGAACACCGCCTCGATGACGACGTCGGCGTGGGCGATATCATCGTAGTTCTGCACCCCTTCGATCAGCCCGAGCCGGCGCTCCATTTCCGCGGTCGAGAGGCTGCCGCGGTTGACGCTGGTCTGGTAATTGGCGCGGATGCGCGCGAGACCGCGGGCCAGCGCGTCCTCGTCGACTTCGAGCAATTTCACCGGAAAGCCGAATTCGGCGAAGCTCATCGCGATGCCGCCGCCCATCGTCCCGGCGCCGACGATGGCCGCGGTTTTGATCGGGCGCAGCGGCGTGTCGCGCGGGATGTCGGGCAGCCGCGCCACCTCGCGCTCGGCGAAGAAGGCATAGCGCAGGGCGCGCGCCTCGGCCGAGTTTTCGAGCTCGTTGAACAGCTCGCGCTCGCGGGCAACGCCGTCGTCGAACGGCAGATTGCAAGCGTTTTCGACCGAGGCGATGCAGTGATAGGGCGCCTTCTGGTTGCGCGCGCGGCGGGCGATCGATTTGCGCATGGCGTCGAAGATGCCGGGATCGGCCTTGGCCTCGGCGAGCTTCTCGTCATGGTCGCGGATGCGCGGCAACGGCCTTGTGTCAGCGACGCGGCGGGCAAAGGCGATACCGGCGGCGCGCAGATCGCCGCCCTCGGGGACAAGCTCGTCGATGATGCCGAGGCGGTGCGCCTCCTCGGCCGGCACGTGGCGGCCTGAGACGATCATCTCGAGCGCAGCCTTGGGGCCGATCAGCCGCGGCAGCCGCTGGGTCCCGCCGCTCCCCGGCAGGATGCCGATCAGCACTTCGGGCAGCCCGACCTTGGCGCTCGGCACGGCGATGCGATAGTTGGAAGCGAGCGCGATCTCGAACCCGCCGCCGAGCGCATAGCCGTGGATTGCCGCGACGACCGGTTTTTGGCTGGCGTCGAGGGCGTCGTGCGCGCGCTTTCCCAAGACCGGAGGCGTCCGGTTGCCGAACTGGCGGATGTCGGCGCCGGCGATAAAGCTGCGGCCGGCGCCGATCAGCACCATCGCCTTAATGGCCGGATCGGCGTTGCCGCGCTCGATATTCTCGATGATGCCTTCGGGCACGCCCGAAGACAGCGCGTTGACCGGCGGGTTGTCGATCGTGATGACGCCGATCCCGTCCTCGTTCTCAAAGCGAACCAATGTGTTCTCAGGCATGTCATCCCTCCCGCGGATCCAGCGCGTCCATTATTCGTCATTTCCGCGACGGCGGGAACCCAAAGCCCGTCTTCTTTTTCGACCACACCGGCGAATGCCGGTGCCTATGGTCGGCCAAATACGGCCGCTCCCTGCACGGTGGCCCTCAAAGTCGGAGGCTCGGATAGAGCTCCAGCCAGTGTGGGTTGTCCCGCTCGAGCAAATTGATTTTCCAGTCGCGTTTCCATTCTTTGAGCTGTTTTTCGCGGCGAAGTGCCGCGGCCGCATTTTCGTGGGCCTCGTACCAAACCAGCCGATCGACGCCGTATCGCTTGGTAAAGCCGGGAACAAGCTTGTTCTTGTGCTCCCAAACACGCCGCCCGAGGTCTGAAGTCGTGCCGATGTAAAGGGTGCCGTAAGGTTTGCTGGCGAGGAGATAGACATAGAACATCGATCTTAGCGTTGGGAATGGGTCCCGACCTTCGTCGGGATGGTCCTATCGGTAACCGCTGCGCGGAGCCAGGTGTCTTCCGCCCTCGGCTAAGAAGCATCGCCTGCGCTCGCCCACGCAAAGACTTTGGCCTGCTGTTCACGCAAGAACGCTTGCTCATCGGTAACCGCGTAGTCGAGCAGGCGGGCGGCGTCAATGAAACCTTTCAGCGTTTCGGGTTCCATCGTGCCTGAGCCGACATTCGGCTTGTTGACGACAATCGCGCTCAGCATCGGCCAATCATTTAGATGTGCGAACTCGACGAGATCCCATAAGTGTTGGCCGATCGCATAATGAATCTGGTTCCAATCTGCACCGCTGGCATCTGCCAATTCTTTATAGCTCAGAAATCGATGCTCTCTTGCTGCAGCTTTGATGATTCGAAATGATTTGTCGAATTCTAAACCCTTTGCCTTGCGTACCTGCCATTCGCGCAGCGCATCCACATAAGCCGGCGCGCTCGTCGCCTTCCGCCTGCGATGGTTTTCGAGAAAGTTCTTTAGCTGGTCCTCGGAGAGCTTGGTTACATCAATAGGCATTACCGACGCGTCCCCGATTAAACCGTTGCTTTCGCGCCGAGAATGACCGTGCTCTGCGATGACAGCACACCGCCATTGCCATGCGCTAGCGCCACTTCGCAGTCGGCGATCTGGCGCGCGCCGCATTCGCCGCGTAGTTGGCGGGTCGCCTCAATCAGTAGAAAGAGGCCGTACATGCCGGGATGGCAATAGGACAGCCCGCCGCCATTGGTGTTGACCGGCAGGCTACCGCCCGGCGCGATCCGGCCGCCCTCGACAAAAGAGCCGCCCTCGCCCTTGGCGCAAAGGCCGAGATCCTCGAGGAACAGGATCGTGTTGATCGTGAACGCATCGTAGAGTTCGAGCACATCGATGTCGGATGGTCCGAGCCCGGCCATGTCATAGGCCGCGCGGCCCGAGGCGAGGGCGCCGGTCACGGTCAGGTCCGGCATGCTCGAAATGTTGGCGTGGGTGATCGCCTGGCCTGTCCCGAGCACATAGGCCGGCGCTTTCTTTAATGAGCGGGCGCGCTCGGCGGAGGTCATGATCACCGCACCGCCGCCATCGGTCACCAGGCAGATGTCGCGTACGGTGAACGGATAGCTGACCATCCGCGCCGCCAGCACCTCGGCGATCGTCAACGGCTTCTTTTCCCAGGCGACCGGATTTAGCAGCGCCCATTGGCGTGCCGCGACCGCGACCGCGGCCAGTTGCTCGCGCGTGGTGCCGAACTCGTGCATGTGGCGCGAGGCCGCGAGCGCATAGGCGGTCGACGGCAGGAACGGCCGAAACGGGGTCTCGTAGGGGTTATATTCGCGCACCGAGGCGTGACGCCGCCCGATCGTGCGCTGGGTGCTGCCATAGGCAATGACCGCGACTTTGCACAACCCGAGCTGCAACGCCGCCTGGGCATGCGCGACGTGGAACATGAAGGACGAGCCGCCGAGGATCGTCGTATCGACGAAGGTCGGCGAGATCCCGAGATATTCGGCGAGTGCCAGGCCCGAGGTGCGGCTCTGCGCGGTCGCGCAGATCAGGCCGTCGATGTCGCGCAGCGCTAGCCCGCAATCGGCGAGCGCGCGGTGGATGCCTTGCGCCATCAAATCGATCGGGCTCATCTCGGCGGCGACGGCGCCTAGATCGGATTCGGCGACACCGACGATCGCGGTACTGCCGCGCTGCAGCCCGTCCATCAGACGCCCTCGACCGGTGCGAAGACCGGATAGGCCGGCTCGTCTCCGGCGGGACGATGGATCCGGAACTTGACGCGCATGCCGATGTGCACCGCTTCGGGCGCCAGATCCTCGACCCGGCTCATCAGCCGAAATCCCTCGTCGCAATCGACCAGGGCGACGTTATACGGAGCCCCCTCACGCGGATGTGTGACTGTCGTCGCATAGACCGTGCCGATCCCGGCGCTGACCCGCCATTCGAGCCTGTCGCTGCCGGTGAACGGACAGATCACGCGCGGGAAGAACACCGCCCGATTGGCTTCGAGGCTCCACTGATAGGCCAGCTCGCCACGATCGAGATACGACTGATAGACCGCAAGCGGTGATTGCGATATCCGATCCATTCCCCCGCCCTTTCTCGAAGCACCGCATTGTGTCGGCTCGCGCCCGCAGCGGCAAGCCCTGGGTCGGGCGGCGCCTCCCGCGCGACGCTCGCGGCGGGCCGGCTCAGCTCAGAGAAATCAGGGTCCCGATCAGGTCGGCAGGCCAGACCAGGCTGACCGGCGCGCTAGTAAGTGCCGCGCCGAAGCCGAAGGACGGATCGCCTCGGGCGATGTCGAACGCCATGTGGTGGCTGAAATGCGCCAGCACGCCGGCCAAGTATAGCCCGGTTGCCCATTTCCAGGCGTGGTGATGCTGTCGCGCGCGACCTGACTTTGCAGGCGCAAAAGAGAAGACTCGGCGTCCGAATTTGGGCAGTCCCGGCGGGCCGATCATAATCTCACCTAGTCGTTTACTCTGCCGCGAACAAAGCTACGCGAAAACCGGCCGCACTGCCCTTGAAGATCGGAACGACATTCCGCAGCGAAGAGCGACCGCCAAGACATGATACTCGGCGTGGTCGGCGCCGTCATCATCCTAGTCACCGGCTAGTCACCGGCCGCCGCCTTGGAACCCCGCGGCGGCAAGGGTATATAGCCCAGCCGCCCCGAGCAGGCCGATGGCGAGAGCGGCAAAAGCGTCCTCGCCGAGGCGATCGCCGAACGGCCGACCAACGAGCCCGCCGACCAGAGCGAACGGGATCAGGAAGGTGGCAGCGATCCAGGTCGGCGCAGTGACGCCGATGGTCGCCGCGTGGGCAGCGAGCGTCACCGTATAGCTCAGTGCGAAGAACGCCAGCAATGTCGCGCGCACGGTTCCCGGTGGCGCGCCGGCGAGCATCAGATAGATCAGCACCGGGGGTCCCGACATCCCGACAAGCGCGGTGGCGGCGCCGGACACCGCCCCGACGGCAAGATCGCGCCCGGGTGTCATGGTGAGTGTCGTGCGCTTGCCGCGGCGCGAGCCTCGCC
This sequence comes from uncultured Alphaproteobacteria bacterium, assembly GCA_963733945.1. Classification (GTDB taxonomy): domain Bacteria; phylum Pseudomonadota; class Alphaproteobacteria; order ATCC43930; family CGMCC-115725; genus AP-15. Next base: position 129,337 of record CAVTFD010000026.1, read on the forward strand.
GCATCGCTGCGATCACGACCGCAAAGGCCAGCACGGTTATCCCGGCCGCCACTCGCACCAGCCGGGGATCGCTATGGCGGAAGGCGAGCAATCCGAGCGGCAGCCCGAGCAAGCTGCCTCCCGTCAGCCGCAACAGTAGTCGCCAGGCGATCGCCCGCCACAATCGCGGCAGAACGACGATGGAAAGGGCCGCGGTGACGATTATGACGAGCTGGATCGCGCGCACCGGCTCGACCAGCAACAGAAACAGCGGCGCCGCGACGACGGCGAAGCCGAAGCCGCCGACAGCCTGAAGCACGGCCGCGCCAAAGGTCACGACCGCCAAAGCGGCCCAGTCGAAAAGGCTCATTTGTCCCGTTCGTCGAGGGTTCCGCTGACCGATCGCAGGGAAACTAGCGTCGCGGCAGAGCCGAACGGAGCGCCCAGGTAAGCGGCAGGGTCAGCAGCACCACAGCGGCGATAAGCATCATCATCCGCGGCACCCCGGCGGCGTCGCTGAACAGCCCATAAAGCGCTGGAGACAATGCGCCGGCGCCGATCGTTCCGGTATAAAAGATGCTGAAGGCGCGCCCGCGGCGCTCGGGAGCGACGAGCTCGGGCACCGTCCCGTACAGAACCGAAGAGGTGCCGTTGAGTGCGACGCCGATCAGCGGCAGCACCGCCAGCCCCGCCGCGAGAGGCAAGGGCAACAGAATCAAGATGCCAGCGGCGGTCAGGCCTTCGGTCAGGAACACGGCGGGAACAACCCCAAGCCGCGCGCCGAGAAAACCGCAGACAAGCTTGCCCGCCGCTCCCCCGGCGAAGATCAAGGTCAGCGCCACGCCGATCATCGGCAAATCGGCGCCTTTTGCCCGCAGCAAAAACGGCAGAAAGGTCAAAAACCCCATTCGCGTCGCGCTGTCGATGATGCCGATCGCCAGCAACAGCGGAAAGCCATGTCCGGCCACCGGCGACGACCCCGGCACGGAAGCCTCGTCATGGCCGGTGACAGCCGTCGTCTCGTCCGGCAAGCCACGGCGCGACAGAAAGATCGCGATCCCCGCGACCAACCCCACGATGCCCAACAGCGTCGTCGCCGATCGCCACGGCATCATGGCGACCATCCAGGCGGTGGCGGCTGGCATCGCCATCTTGCCGAGATCGCCGGAGAAATTGTAGCTGGCGAGCGCGCCGCGCGAGCGCTGCCCGGCAAAGCTGCGGGCGACGAGATTGGCGGCGATCGGATGCTGAACGCTCGAACCGAGACCGCCGATGACGAGGGCCGCGGTCAACATCGCAAAGCCGGCGCCTGCGCCGGCGACCAGATAGCCGATGCCGGCGAGCGCGGTGCCGGCCGCCAGCAGCGCAGGGCCGCCGACACGCTCGGCGAGCTGACCAGCGGGGACCTGAAACCCGGCCATCGAGCCGGCATAGAGGGCGCGCAGAATGCCGATCTCGGCATAACCAAGGCCAAACTCCGCTTGCCACAACGGCAACAGCACATAGAGCAGATCGGTAAAGCCGTCGTGCAACGCGTGGGCGCCGCAGGCCACCGCCATCGTCCGCCGTTGCCCGCCGCCATCGACGCTGCGGACCAGTGCCGTAACCAGAGACAATCCACACTCCTTTGCCGCCGATCAGCCCGATCGTGGCCTCCGGCGCCGGCGAACACAATTGTTTCGGTATTATGACAGACGCGTGAGGGCGGAATGGGTGCCGGGCGAGCGCGCCGCGGCAGTGTCTTACGGGGTCTTGTGGGTGGCGGCGCTACGGCGGGGCGGCGGCCCGTCGCTGCGCACGGCGAAGGCGCCGGCGATCGCCTCGACCCGATAACCGCAGCAAAATCGGGCGACAAAGGCGTGAGCGAAAGCCGCATCGGCAAAATAGAAGGCGATCGCATCGTTGACGACGCCAACGCTCCCGGCCGGCGCTGTCGCCCAACCCTCGGCGCCGCAGGTGTCGTCGAGCCAAGCGTGCATCAGGGCGAGTTGTTGTCCCAGTCCCTCCGGCGGCACCGCGATGCGCACCCGCACCGGATAGCGCCGCTCGGCTTCGCGCTGCTGATGTTGTGATGATCGAGCCATGCGACGTCTTCATTCATGTTTTGTTCCAAAGACGATTACCATGGCGTCGGCAGCCCCGTCGAGAGGCGGCGCAACCGCGTCCGACCGCGCGAGCCGCGCGGCTTGACCTCGGATTGCCCGCGCGTCAGGGTTGATGACACGGGTGGCTGGCGGGAGCAGGGCATGAGCGAGCCGCGGACAATCTCGATCGACATCAACGGGTTTCCCGCTCGGGTGTGGCAGAAAGGCGAAGGCCCGAAGCTTGGCTTTCTGGCCGGCTTTGGCGGGCTGCCGCGCTGGATCCCGTTTCTCGACGCGCTGGCGCGTAAGCGCACGGTTATCGTGCCCTCTCTGCCGGGGTCCCCGGGCGGCGATCGCGGGCATACCGTGCTCGACAGCCATCTCGACTGGGTTTTGGCAGTCCGGCAGCTGTTGCAAGAGGCCGGCCTCGACGGCGCCGACCTTGCCGGCGGTTCGGTCGGCGGCTCGTTCGCCGCCGAGATAGCGGCGATTTGGCCGCAAGCCGTACGTCGGCTCGCCTTGATCGCCCCTTGGGGCCTATTCGACGACAAGGAGCCGGCGACCGACCCTTGGGCGCAGCGTCCGCCCGATGTGCCGGCGCTGCTCTGCGCCGACCCGGAGCGCTGGAATGAGCTCAAGGCCGTGCCCGAAGGCGCCAATTCGCCCGAATGGCCGATCGAGCAGACCCGCGCCGCCGAGGCGGCGGCTCGCGCCTTCTGGCCACTCGGCAACACAAGGCTCGAAAAGCGCCTGCCGCTGATCGAGGCGCCGACCCTGCTGGTCTGGGGCGCCGAGGACAAGATTATGCCGCGCAGCTACGCCGATCACTTCGCGCGCGCGATCAGCGGCCGCACCGAGATCGCGACGATCCCGGGCGCCGGCCATCTGGCCGAACTCGACAAGCCCGACGAGGTCGCCGCAGCGATCCTGCGCTGGACCGACTGAAGTATTTTTCCGCCCGTAATCACCCGCCACACGAACATCAAGGCAGGGGGCGAATATGGCGACAGAAACAGCGGCCCGCCCGATCGAGGCTTGTTTATTGGATTTGTTTCGACATCTGGGGATCGAGCGGGCTCACGTCGCGGCCGGTGGCCCGCCTTCGCTTCTCGACTGGTACAACTTGGCGACCCTCCATCCCGAGCGGGTTGCGTCCTTGACCCTGATTTCTCCGCCTGTCCTCAACACGGCCGCCGTTGCGCATTTGGCCTCTCGGCTGCTGACTGTCGCAGGGGATCAAGGCCAGCTTGCGCGCGGCGCGGCCAAACTCCTTGCCGATTTTCCGAGCGTGTCGTCGCACATTCTGCGTGACTACGAATGGCATCCTTGGTCGGATGTCATCGCCGATCGTGGCTCAGAAATCGGCTCGGCCATGCTGGATTTTCTCGACCGCCATTCAATCCCGCCGACCGCGTTTTCCGAAACGGAAGGCGAGGTCGCGGGCATTTCTTACAGCATTCGCGGCGCCGGTCCGCCGCTCGTCTTGATGCCGCTCTCATTGGCGCCGTCGCAATGGCAACCCCTGACTGCGAGTCTCGGCGCGCGGTATTGCACGATCAGCCTGGGCGGGCCGCTCCTTGGCGTGGTCGGCGTCCTCGAAGAGCGGGGCCGCTCGAATTACCTCGCTCTTGTTCGAAACGTTTTGGATGTGGTTGCAATACGGCCGGGCGAGATGGTGCTCGAAATCGGCGGCGGGTCGGGGGTCGTCCTGCGCGAGATCGCGCGCCGCACCGCCGGCGCCAACCGCATCATCGACGTCGACATCAGCCCGTACCTGCTCCGCGAGGCGGCGTCCCTGGCAAGACAGGCGGGGTTGGCCGATTTTATCAGCTTTCAGGAGGGGCATGCCGAGGCGATCCCGCTTAGCGCCAACAGCGTAGATGTTGCGCTCTCGTTCACGGTAATGGAGGAGGGCGACGCCGATCGGATGCTTGCCGAGCTGGTGCGGGTAACGCGGCCGGGCGGCCGCGTCGCTACCATCGTGCGTTCCCTCGACCTTCACCCCTGGACGAATGCAGCGCTAAGCCCCGCCGTCCGGGCCAAAGTCGATATGCCTGGAATGGGGGACGTTGCCCCAGCCGGGTGCGCCGACGCCTCTCTATATCAGCGCTTTCGTAGAGCCGGCCTCATCGGGTTGACCTGCTTTCCCCAGTTGGCTTGCGTCGACCCGCCCCAGATTTCCCGGATGGCCGTTATGAAGCAGAGAATTCTCGCAACTCTCTCGGAAGAGGAAGCTGTCGAATGGGAATCCGCCATCGCCCAGGCCGAAGCTGACGGAACGTTCTTTATCGCTACCCCCCATCATTGCGCGGTGGGCACCAAGCCAGGGTGACGAACGCCGTATAAGCCGGCAGTGCGAAGGGGCTGACGGCGGCAATCGATCAACGAAAGGGAGCGTCACCGATGAAATTCGGGCTGTTCTACGAACACCAATTGCCGCAGCCTTGGGATGAGGATTCCGAGCTGCGCCTTTATCAGGACGCGCTCGATCAGGTCGAACTCGCCGACCGGCTCGGCATCGATTACGTCTGGGAGGTCGAGCACCATTTCCTCGAGGAGTACTCGCACTCCTCCGCGCCGGAGGTGTTTCTCGCCGCCTGCTCACAGCGCACTAAACAGATCCGGCTCGGCCATGGCATCGCGCTGATGCCGCCCAAATACAATCATCCGGCACGGATCGCCGAGCGGATCGCGACGCTCGACCTGGTGTCGAACGGGCGGGTCGAATGGGGCACCGGCAAGTCGGCGACGGCGGTCGAAATGGGCGGCTTTGGCGTCAATCCCGACGACAAGCGGGCGATGTGGCAGGAAGCGACCGAGCAGGCCGCCAACATGCTGGCGATGCGGCCTTATCCGGGATACCAGGGGCGCTGGTTCGACATGCCGTGCCGCAACCTGGTGCCGAAACCGGTGCAACGACCGCACCCGCCGATGTGGGTGGCATGCTCGCGGCGAGAGACCATTCACTTGGCCGCGCGTAACGGGCTCGGCGCCCTGACATTCTCGTTTCTCGATCCCGACCAGGCGGCAAAGTGGGTCGAGGAGTATTACGACATCATCAAATCAGCGGAATGCGTGCCGATTGGCCATCGCGTCAACCCCAATATCGCGATCGTCACCGGCATGTCCTGCCATCCGGACGAGGCCGAAGCGGTCCGCCGCGGGCTCGACGGGTTCCGCTTTTTCGGGTACTCGCTCGGTTATTACGCATTGTTTGGCGAGCACGTGCCGGGCCGGACCGATCTGTGGCAGCGCTTTCTGCAGGTCAAGGACCAGCTGCCGGACAATGCCGGGCGTGGCGGGATCGGCACCCCCGACCAATTGCGCGCACATCTCGCCCGCTACGAAAAGGCTGGCATCGACCAGGTCATGTTCATCCAACAGAGTGGCGGCAACCGGCACGAGGATATCTGCGAGTCGCTCGAAATTTTTGCTTCTCAAGTGATGCCGGAATTCAAGGAGCGCGAACTGGTGCGAGCGACCCAGAGGGAACGCGAGTTAGCGCCCTTTATCGAGGCGGCATTGGCGCGCAAGCCGCGAATGCCGCCCGTCGAAGACGCAGACGTTCCGCGCGTCGAAGCCTTCGGACGCAAGGCGCCCTCACCGCTCCTCAATTCCGATCGGGGTGGGGCGATATCGATCCCAACCATCGACCCGCTCGCAGCGCGCGAAGGCGCACGGCCCTAAGCGA
>CAVTFD010000027.1:0-12387 GCA_963733945.1 uncultured Alphaproteobacteria bacterium
CCGCGGATCGACGCATTGTCGTCACTTTCGATCTCGATTTCGGCGAGATCGCCGCTTTCGCACGCGGCGCCGGAATTGGCGTTGTTCTGCTGCGGCTACGCTTGGCGCGGCAGTCCTATTTGCGAGACCGCCTCCGCGCTGCGTTGGTCGAGGCGGCCGAGGCGTTACAGGCGGGCGCAATTGTCCTCGTCGAGGATGCCCGGATCCGCATCCGGCGGCCTCCGAACGATTGAAAACGAGCGTCGCGCGTCCGCCGGCTACCGCGCCCGCGAGCATTGCGCCCGCCGGGGAAGCCGCAGCGTGGATCACGGTCCGACGCAGGCCACCCGGCGGGCCTGACCGCCGGCCTCAGAGGCCGACGAGACGCGCGCTCTCCGCCCACAGCCGGCGGGCGAGATCGGCGTCGAGCGCGGCCGGGTCGGGACGCGCCAGCGCCTTGCGGACGACATAACCGCCGTGGAACGGTGCCGGGTCGGGGACCGTCGCCAGGAACACCGATGTTTCGGCGCCCTTTTCGGGGCTGATCATGAACGGCTTCAACAGCCGCCAGGCGAGATCGACGATGCCGCCTCGCTGCGCCAGCATGGTCGCGACAACGCCCGGATGAAGGGAGGTTGCAACAACTCCCGAGCCTTGGAGCTGCGCCGCCAGTTCGCGGGTAAACAGGATGTTGCACAGCTTGGAGCGGCCATAGGCCTTCAACATCGACCAATCGCGCGGACCGGTGATCGTCGCAAGGTCGATGCGGGCGCCGTAATGGGCGCGCGAGGCGACGGTGACGATGCGCGCCGGCGCCGAGGCCTTCAGCCGCTCGAGCAGCAGATTGGTCAGCAGGAACGGGGCTAGGTGATTGACCGCGAAGGTCATCTCGTACCCGTCCCGCGAACGCTGGAATTTCGGTGAAAACAGTCCGGCGTTGTTGACCAGGAGATCGAGCCGGTCGTGCCGGGACAGAATCTCGTCGGCCAGGCGGCGCACTTCGGCCAGCGAAGCGAAATCGGCGAGCGCGGTCTCGACCGAGCTCCGCTCGCCCGCTCGGTCACGAAACGGCGCGCCGCCTCGGTACGCGCAGGGTCGCGGCCGGTCATGATGACCCGCATGCCGGTGCGGGCGAGGCCCAGTGCGGTGTAAAGCCCGATCCCAGCACTTGCCCCGGTAACGACGGCGATCCGCGACGCCGGTGCCTCTCTCCTCTCGCCTGCGGGGAGAGAACCGGGAAGAGGAACCTCGGACGCGGATGCCGGCACGGCCGCCTAAATGCTGTCGATCCCGAACGCCCAGCGCCGCGCCAACTGGTGGCCGATCGCCAATGGCGGCGGCAGGGTCGTGACGCCGGGGATTTGCTCGTCGGAGCGGGATCGCTCGACCATGGCGCGAACCTCCTCGCGCTCGAACCAGCGCGCCTCGGCGATTTCCTCGGGGTCGATGCGGATCTCCTCGCTCAGCGCCTCGGCCAACAGCCCCATCATCAACGTCGATGGAAACGGCCAAGGCTGCGAGGCGAGATACCGCACCCGCCCGATGCGAATGCCCGAATTCCTCGAGGACTTCGCGCCGCACCGCCTCCTCGATCGTCTCACCGGGCTCCATGAATCCGGCGAGACAGGAGAAACGGGTCCCGGCCCGCCGCCGCCCGCGGCCGAGCAGGCAGCGCTCGCCCTTGACCGCCAGCATGATCACAACCGGGTCGACTCGCGGATAATGATGGGCCCGGCAGTTCGGGCAGCGCCGCCCCCATCCGGCAGAGTCGATCACGCTCGCCGTGCCGCATTGCGCGCAAAAGCCATGGCGCGCGTGCCAATCGAGCAGCGAGCGCGCTTCGGCGAGAATCGCGGCCTCGCCGCCGGGGATCGAGGCCGCCAGGGCGCGGACATCGACGGTCTCGGTCTCCGTTCCGGCCAACACCGGCGCCGCGCTGGCATCGAGCGCGAAATGAGCCCGTCCGTCGCCGATCCCGAGCAGAATCAGCGTGGCGCCGGCATCGATCGCCCCCCGCCAGGGCGCGACCGGCTGCCAGTCGAGCTCCGCCGCCGAGCCGTCGCGGACCAACGGCTTCAGCTCGCGCAGCGGCAACAGTCGGGTTTCGGGATCGTCGAGCAAGGAAGCGATCCAGCCGGCATCCTGCCGGCGCTGGCTAACGCGGTCGAGCGGGTTGCCCGCAAAAGTGTAAATCTCTTCCATCGCCGCCGCCCAATCCCTCGTTCGCCGTCGCCGGAAGACCCGGCGGGCGGTCCTACCATAACTTCGGCCGGACCCGAAGCGTTTGCGGCCGGCCCTCCGGCGCCGCGTGCTATGCTGCGGTCATGACAAACGGACCCTACATCGCCGAGATCGCCGCGCTGGTTGGCGACCCGGCGCGCGCGAACATGCTGTCGGCGCTGATGGACGGCCGCGCGCTGAGCGCCGGCGAACTCGCCTATGTCGCGCATGTGACCCCGCAGACCGCGAGCGCGCATCTGGCAAAGCTGGTCGACGCGCGGTTGCTCGCCGACGAAAGACGGGGGCGCAACCGTTATTTCCGGCTTGCCGCCCCCGAGGTCGCGCGCATGCTCGAAGAGATCATGGCGGTCGCGGTCGCGCGGGCGCCGCGCTATCGGCCGGCATGGATGCGCGACGAGGCGCTGCGTTCGGCGCGGACCTGCTACGACCATCTCGCCGGCCGGCTCGGCGTGGCCTTGGCCGGCAGCCTCGCCGAGCACGGCCATGTACTGCTCGATGACGACGGCGGCGAGGTTACCGAAGACGGCGCCTGGTTCCTTACCGGGTTCGGCCTCGATCTTGCCGGCGCCGCCGGCAAGCGCCGCCGCTTCTGCCGCCCCTGTCTCGATTGGAGCGAGCGACGGCCGCATCTCGGCGGCGCGGTCGGCGCGGCGTTGGCGCAGCGCTGCTTTGCGCTCGGCTGGATCGAGCGGATCAAAGACAGCCGCGCAGTCGCGATCACCCCATCCGGCCGCGACGGCTTTCTCCCAATTTCGGCATCGAAATTCCACCCGGCCACCGAGATCGCGGCCGATAGTCCTGCGCGGACAGCCCGAATCGTGCGCGAGCGGCGTGCCGCGGGTTCAGCCGCGCCCGCAGGCGAGAACGGATTGTAAAATCCTCACCCCGCCGAGATCGGTCCCGCCTCTATATCCTCGGCAGCAGGACCGAGCACCCCGCTCCCTCGCGGTTGCCGTCAGCAGCGCATACGACCCGGTGGCATCGAGGCTGGAGCGTCTGTCTATCGCCGTTCATGCTGCGCATTGCGGTCGAGCGGTCCGGCGCAATCGGCCATCCCTTTCATCTGGCACGTCGACAGCTGCTCCTGCTCGCGGCTATAAAGCCGAGCCGCTCGCTCGCCGTGCGACGACGTATTCTTACCGGCCTCGACTTGGATACAGCGGGAAAAGCCTGGTTGGCTTCACGCAGACTTGGTCATCGTCCTGACATGGCGCTACGCGGGTGATCCAGCGAAATGTAACGAAGGCGTCACCCGTTTTCGGTCGAGCTCTGTGGCCTGCCTTTTGCACTGTGACCGGGGATCATGGCGTAACGTCGGCGGCAGAGCAAAAGATCGAACAGGGGACAGATGAGCATTTTGCCTCGGATCCTGCGACTGGCGGCGCTTGCGCTCGGTCTTGCCACGACGCCGGCATGGGCGCAGTCGGCCCCGACGACCTTGCGGTTTATCCCGCAGGCCGACCTCAGAAGCATCGATCCGATCTGGACGACTGCCTATGTCACGCGCAATTTCGGTTATCTGGTCTTCGACACGCTGTTCGCGCTCGACAAGGATTTCAAGCCGCAGCCGCAGATGGTCGATCATTGGACCGTCAGCGCGGACAAGCTGACCTACACCTTTACGCTGCGCGACGGCCTCAAATGGCACGACGGGCAGCCGGTGCGGGCCGCCGATTGCGTCGCCTCGATCGAGCGCTGGGGCAAGCGCGACCCGTTCGGGCAAAAGCTGATGGAGGCGGTCGGCGAGATCAAACCCGTCGACGACAAGAGTTTTACGATCACCCTCAAAACACCGTTTCCGCTGATCCTCAATGCGCTCGGCAAATTGTCGAGCAACGTGCCGTTCATGATGCCCGAGCGGCTCGCCAAGACCGACCCGTTCAAGCAGATCCCCGAAGCGATCGGCTCCGGCCCGTTCAAATTCGTCAAGTCGGAATGGGTTCCCGGCAACAAGGCGGTGTTTATTAAAAATACCGATTATGTGCCGCGCAAAGAGCCGCCGAGCTTTGCCTCTGGCGGCAAAGTGGCCAAGGTCGACCGCGTCGAATGGCTCTATATCCCCGATTCCGCGACCGCATCGGCGGCGCTGAACGCCGGCGAGGCCGATTGGTACGAGCAGCCGCCAACCGATCTGCTGCCGGTCTTCGCCGGCAACCCGGACGTCGTCGTCGCCACCGTCGATCCGCTAGGCAATCAAGGCGTTCTGCGCTTCAACCATGTGCAGCCGCCGTTCGACAATCTCAAGCTGCGCCTGGCGGTGCTGAACCTGGTAAATCAGAAGGACTACATGCGGGCCGCCGCCGGCGACCCCAAATATTGGAAAACCTGCGCGGCGATATTCGGTTGCGGCACTCCGTTCGAGACCAATGCCGGCGCCGACGCCCTGCTGAAAGGCCCCGATCCGGCCAAGGCGAAGCAACTGATCGCCGATTCCGGCTACAAGGGCGAAAAGATCGTCCTGCTCGATGCGACCGACCAGCCGATCGTACATGCCCAGGCGCTGGTGACCTTGGCGATGCTGCGGCAGGCCGGGTTGAATGTCGAATTACAGGCAATGGACTGGGGCACGCTGATAACCCGGCGAGCTTCGAAAGCGCCGATCGACCAGGGCGGGTGGAACATTTTTCATACCTGGACGGCGGCGCCGGACCTGCTGTCGCCGGCGGTCAACGCAGTGCTGCGGGCCAACGACGGCAAGGCTTGGTTCGGTTGGCCGAGCGACCCCCAGCTCGAAGGGCTGATCGATCAGTGGTTCAAGGCGCCCGATCTGTCCGAGCAGAAAAAGCTCGCCGCCGACATCCAGACCGAGGCCTACGCCAACTCCGTCCCCTATGTTCCGACCGGCCAGTTCGTGATCCCGACCGCCTATCGCAAGAATCTTCACGGCATCATCATCGCGCCGGTAGTATTTTTCTGGAACATCGAGAAGGATTGAGAGGCTAGGGGGTGTTCGCCTACATCGTCAGACGGATCCTCTCCACCGTCCCGGTCATGGCGGTGGTCGCACTGTTCGTGTTCGCATTGCTTCATCTGAGTCCTGGAGATCCAGCGGCGATCATCGCCGGCGATACCGCCACCCCCGCCGACATCGCTCGCATCCACCAGGCGCTCGGGCTCGACCAGCCGTTGTATGTCCAGTTCGCGTCTTGGGTATGGGGCTTGCTGCACGGCGATCTCGGCATCTCGATCTTCACCAACCTTCCGGTCACGACCTTGATCGCGCAGCGGGTCGAGCCGACCGTGGTGTTGACCATCTCGACCGTCCTCGTCTCCGTATTGGCGGCGATTCCGATGGGTGTGCTGGCGGCGTGGAAGGCGGGGTCATGGATCGACCGCACGGTCATGGTCTTCGCGGTGCTCGGGTTTTCGGTGCCGGTCTTTGTGGTCGCCTATGTATTGATCTATGTCTTTGCGGTTCGCGCGGATTTGTTGCCAGTCCAGGGCTTTGTCGGCATCGACCACGGCTTGTGGCCGTTCCTGTCGCATCTGGTCATGCCGACCCTCGCGCTGGCGATGGTTTTTACGGCGCTGATCGCACGCATGACCCGCGCCAGCATGCTGGACGTCCTTGCCCAGGATTATATCCGCACCGCCCAGGCCAAGGGCTTGGCCAACGACAAGGTGCTGATCGGTCACGCGCTGAAGAATGCGGCAGTGCCGATCGTGACGATCATCGGCATCGGCATCGCGCTGTTGATATCGGGTGTAGTCGTCACCGAGACGGTGTTCGCGATCCCCGGACTGGGGCGACTAACCGTGGACGCGATCCTGCGCCGCGACTATCCGATCATCCAGGGGATCATCCTGATCTTCTCGGCCGCCTATGTGCTGGTCAACCTGTTGGTCGATCTGAGCTACACCTTCCTCGATCCGCGCATCCGCTATTGAGGCGGTGGCCGAGATGACCGTGGCGCCGACTGATCTGGCCATCCCCGCCGCTCCGACCGAGCGCCGTCGCGGAGCGCGCACCTATATCCGCCGCCATCCGACGATCGTTATCGGCGGGATCCTGATCGGCCTGATGGTTCTGATGGCGGTGTTCGCCCCTTACCTCGGCACCGTCGACCCGCAGGCCTTGGCGCCGGTCCAGCGGCTGCGCTGGCCTTCGTCGCAACATTGGTTCGGGACCGACATGCTCGGCCGCGACGTCTACAGCCGCACGATATACGGGGCGCGCATCTCCTTGACGGTCGGGCTCAGCGTCGCCCTGCTCAGCATTGCGCTCGGCCTCGCGATCGGTCTCATCACCGGGTTCAGCCGTTGGGCCGATGCGATCCTGATGCGGATCATGGACGGGCTGATGTCGATCCCACCGGTGCTGATCGCGATCGCGTTGATGGCGCTGACCCGTGCCAGTCTGCAGAATGTCGTCTTCGCGATCACCGTCGCCGAGGTGCCCCGGGTGACCCGTCTCGTCCGCGGCGTCGTCCTGACCCTGCGCGACCTGCCCTTTGTCGAGGCCGCGTTTGCCAGCGGCACCAGCCTGCCGCGAATCATGTGGCGCCACGTCGTACCCAACACGGTGCCGCCGCTGTTGGTCCAGGGCACGTATACCGCCGCATCGGCGATGCTGGTCGAGGCGATCCTGTCGTTTCTCGGCGCCGGGACGCCGCCCAACATACCGAGTTGGGGCAACATCATGGCCGAGGGACGCAGCCTGTTTCAGGTGGCCTATTACATCGTGCTGTTCCCCGGGGCGTTTTTGTCGGTCACCGTGCTTGCCGTCAACCTGTTGGGCGACGGCTTGCGGGACGCACTCGATCCGCGCCTGGCTCGGCGGATGTAGCGCATGGCCGAGGCCGCTGCCGGGTATGTCGCCACCATCCCCAAGGCGCCGCGCGTCGCGGCCGAGCCGATCCTCGATATTGCCGATCTGAAAACGTGGTTCTTCACCCGCGACGGGGTGGTCCGCGCGGTCAGCGGGGTTTCGTTCTACGTCCTCCCGGGCGAGACCCTCGCCATCGTCGGCGAGAGCGGCTGCGGCAAGAGTGTGACTGCACTGTCGATCCTGCGCCTGATCCCGTCGCCACCGGGACGGATCGTCTCCGGCTCGATCCGCTTTGCCGGCCGCGATCTTCTGGGCTTGAGCGAGGCCCAGATGCGCGATGTCCGCGGCAACGAGATCTCGATGATCTTTCAGGAGCCGATGACCTCGCTCAATCCGGTACTGACGATCGGCCATCAAATCGCCGAGACCTTGACCCTGCATCAGGGACTGGGCCGCGCCGCCGCACTCGCCAAGGCGGTGGACATGCTCCGCCTCGTTCATATTCCTGAGGCCCAGCGGCGCATCGGCGAATACCCGCACCAACTCTCGGGTGGGATGCGGCAGCGGGTGATGATCGCGATGGCGCTCGCCTGCAACCCGAAGCTGCTGATCGCGGACGAGCCGACGACGGCGCTCGACGTTACGATCCAGGCACAGATCCTCGATCTGATGCGAGAATTGAAGCAGAAGATCGACGCCGCGATTGTGCTGATCACCCACGATCTCGGCGTCGTCGCCGAGATGGCGCAGCGCGTCGTCGTCATGTATGCCGGCCACATGGCCGAGGAAGCGACGGTCGGCGCGCTGTTCCGCCGCCCGCTGCACCCGTACACCAAAGGGCTGCTGAATTCGGTGCCGCGGCTCGGCGCCTCGCTCGATAGCGCGCGCCTGCCGCGTCTGGCCGAGATCCCCGGCACGGTGCCCTCCTTGAAGGGCGCGATCCCCGGCTGCGCGTTCGCCGCGCGCTGCGCCTTCGCGACCGATCTATGCCAACGCACAATGCCGGCTTTTGAGGAGAAGGAGCCGGGGCACTTCGCCGCCTGCTTTCACTCAGATCGGGTAGCGCGATCGTGACCACAGCCCAATCCGTGCCGCCGGCGCCCCTGGCTTCGGCTCCCCTGCTCTCGGTCAGAGATCTGGTCAAACATTTCCCGGTTCGAAAAGGGCTTCTGCAGCGGACCGTTGGCCAGGTCCATGCCGTCGACGGCATTTCGTTCGACATCGCCGCCGGGGAAACTCTGGGGTTGGTCGGCGAGAGCGGCTGCGGCAAGTCGACCGCGGGCAAGGCGATCCTCCGATTGATCGAGCCGACATCAGGCGAAATCCGCATCAGCGGCGCGCGCATCGACGGACTATCCCGCCACCAGATGCGGCCCTACCGGCGCCAGTTGCAGGTGGTGTTCCAGGACCCTTATTCGTCGTTGAACCCGCGATTGCGCGTCCGCGACATCATCGCTGAGCCTCTCGTTAATTACGGCATCTCGGGCCGGCGCGAGCGGGAAAACCGGGTCGCAGGCCTCGCCCTCAAGGTGGGCTTGCGCGAGGACGCGCTCGACCGCTTCCCGCACGAATTTTCCGGCGGCCAGCGCCAGCGCATCGGCATCGCTCGCGCGCTCGCCCTAAACCCGCATCTGATCGTTTGCGACGAGCCGGTCTCTGCCCTCGACGTCTCGGTCCAGGCGCAGGTGATCAATCTGCTGGGCGATTTGCAGCGAGAGTTCGGGCTTTCCTACCTGTTCATCGCCCACGACCTCGCTGTCGTCGAGCACATCAGCCACCGCATCGCGGTCATGTATCTGGGTCGAATCGTCGAAATCGCCGACAAGGCCGCCCTGTTCGCTCGCCCCCAGCACCCCTATACCGAGGCCCTCTTATCCGCGGTCCCGGTTCCCGATCCGGAGGCCGCCCGCAAGCGCATCATCCTGAAGGGCGACGTGCCGAGCCCGATCAACCCTCCCTCGGGCTGCCGCTTTCACACCCGCTGCCCCTACGCCGTGGCCCGCTGCTCGACCGACGAGCCCGAAATGCGCGAAGTCTTTCCCGGCCACCACGTAGCCTGCCACCTGCGCGAGGTCCAGACCCCGGCATTCGCGGAAACCGCGGCGGTTTCGGTGTAGGAGGAAGCGATGGCGCGCCTGCTTTCGGTCAATGTCGGCCTGCCGCGCGACATCCCGTGGCAAGGAAAGACTGTACATACCGCGGTCTGGAAAGAGCCGGTCCAAGGCCGGCGAATGGTGCGTCGGCTCAACATCGACGGTGACGGCCAAGGCGATCTGGCGGGTCACGGCGGCGAACACCGCGCCGTCTTTGTCTATCAGATCCATTCCTATCGCTATTGGCAGGGTCATCTCCGCCGGACAGATTTCACATATGGCCAATTCGGCGAGAATTTCACCGTCGACGGCCTGTCCGACGGCGAGGTCTGTATCGGCGACCGGTACCGGGTCGGGAGCGCGCTGTTCGAGGTAACCCAACCGCGCGTCACCTGCTACCGGGTCGGCATCCGCATGAACGAGCCGCAAATGGCCGCCCTGCTCGTCGCTCACGGCAAACCCGGCTTCTATTTCCGCGTCCTGGAGGAAGGAGAAGTCGAGGCCGGCGACGAAATCGTGCTGGTCGCCGCTGGTCCCGAGCGCATGACTGTCGCTGAAGTCGATGCGCTGTTGTACATGCCTGGCCATCCAGCCAGCGAGTTGGAGCGGGCGTTGCGCATCCCGGCGCTGAGCGCCGGTTGGCGCGCGTCGTTTCAGAAGCTGCTCGACGGGATACAGGGCAGTGGCGCAATCGCAGGCAACCCCGGGCTTAGCCCAGCGGCCGCCCCGCACCCGGCCTGGCCCGGGTTCCGCCCGCTGCGGGTCGCGAGCAAAAGCCGCGAAAGCAGCAGGGTGACCTCGCTGGTGCTCGAGCCCAGCGACGGGCGCCCTGTGAAAGCCGGCCTGCCCGGGCAGTTCATCGTCGTGCGGCTGAAGCCGGCGCCCGGTGCCCCGGCCTTGTTGCGTAGCTATTCGCTGTCGGGCGAGCCGAGCGATGACCGCTATCGGATCAGCGTCAAGCGCGAAGCTGGCGGCGTAGCCGGAGCTTACATCGATGCCCAAATCCAAGTCGGCGATGCGCTCGAAGCCAGCGCGCCACGCGGCAACTTCACGTTGAAACCGGGTGCTGGTCCCATCGTCCTGCTCAGCGCCGGCGTCGGGGTCACCCCCGTGCTTGCCATGCTCCATGCACTCGTGGCGGATGGGTCGCCGAGGGAGGTCTGGTGGCTTCATGGGGCCCATGACGGGAGCGAGCATCCGTTTGCCGCGGAGACGCGCGCGCTTTTGAAAGCTTTGCCGCACAGCCGCAGTCACATCTGCTACAGCACGCCGGGCGCTAATGACCGGCCGGGCGTTGATTTCGATGCTCCCGGACATTTGGACATGCGCGTGCTTCACGAACTGGGCGTGTCCCGCGACGGTGATTTTTATCTTTGCGGGCCGCCCGCCTTCATGAGCGGTCTTACCGTCGGGCTTGCAGCCTGGGGCGTCGCCGCCGACCACATCCACACCGAGACTTTCGGGGCGGGTCCGGCCAAGACTTCCGGCATCGCCGCGGCTGCGCCCAAGCCGCCGCACGTACCAGTGGGGGCGGTCGGCGCGGGTCCGCTGGTGTCGTTCGCGCGGAGTGGCCTCAATGTCCGCTGGGGTTCGACGTTCCAAAGCCTCCTCGAATGTGCCGAGGCATGCGATGTACCGGTACGATGGTCGTGTCGTACCGGCGTTTGCCACACCTGCGAAACCGGGCTGATCACCGGCGCCGTCGCCTATCAACCCAACCCGGTAGAACTGCCGGCCGATGGCAATATATTGATCTGCTGCAGCCGGCCCCAGAACGACATCGTCATCGATTTGTGACCCGACCCTGGGCCGTGGCTCGCTGCTCGACTGACGAGCCCGAATGAGCGAAGTCTTCCCCGGCCACCACGTCGCAGGCCCCCGCGCGAGGTCCAGACCCCGGCATTCGTGGAAACCGCGACGGTCCCGGTTTAGCTTGTGACGTCGAATCCCTCGCGGGGGAAAGGGCAAGCGGAGGTGACTCGCCTGGCGATACGAGAGGGAGTAGTCGATAATTGATCAATCGATCAGCTGTCTGGGATTCGGTTTCCCACAGGGGGCGACCCGCAAGGGAGAGATCATGGCATGACGCAGGCAGATTTTGGACTGTTCGACTGGATCGACCGGGGCACCGCACCCTTGAACCAGCTCTACGAGGATCGGCTGCAATTGCTCGAGGCCGCCGATGGCGCTGGGTTCTTCTGCTACCATCTTGCCGAGCACCATGCTACGCCGCTTGGCATGGCTCCGTCGCCAGCGCTGTTTCTGACCGCGGCGACGCAGCGTACGCGGCATATCCGCCTGGGACCGCTCGTCTACCTGTTGCCGCTCTACGATCCGCTGCGGCTGATCGAAGAAGTCTCGATGCTCGATCAGATCTCAGGCGGCCGGTTGGAACTCGGCATCGGCCGCGGGGTCTCGCCCTATGAGCTGCGCAATTTCGGGATCGATCCGGCGGATTCGCGCGCGATCTTCGACGAGGCGCTCTCGGTCCTGCTCGCGGGATTGACGCAGCCTCGGCTGAACTTTCGGGGGGCGCACTACAGCTACGAGAATGTCCCGATCGAGCTGCATCCTTTGCAGCAGCCTTATCCGCCGCTGTGGTACCCGACGCACACTCCGACCAGTATCGAATTTGCCGGGCGGCATGGCTTCAATTTCGTCGGCCTTGGCCCCGCCGCAGCAGTGCGCGAGCACACCGATGCGTATTGGCGCGCCTGGAACGCTCACCTGCATGAGCCGGGCCGGCTCAATGGCCATGTCGCCGCACCGAAAGTCGGCATTTTGTGTCTGGTGGTCGTTGCCGACAGCGATGAGGAAGCGGCAACTGCCGCGCGTGCCGCGCACGGGGTGTGGTTCCGTTCGATCACCCAGTTGTGGCACGAGCACGGCGACCATAGCGTCGACGGCCTATTCGCATGGGAGGCAGCGATCGAGCACAGGACGATACTGTTCGGTTCGCCGGCGAGCGTGCGCGATGAAATGGAGCGGCTGGTGGCCGTAAGCGGCTGCAACTACGTCATATGTTCGTTCGCCTGGGGGACGCTGTCGCGCGAGCAGAGTTTGCGCTCGCTACGCCTGTTTGCCGACGAGGTGATGCCCGCATTCTCCGGCAACGGCGCAGCTTGACGATCGATGTTGAGCCGACACACCCATTCGCGGCCCTTGTAACCAACCTGGAGCGGCCCCCGGATTGCGCTCTCGCAGGAAGTAGGCTTATCCGTCTGTCGGCATTCGCCGAGTGGCCCACCGGCAGACCGACCCGAACGAGCGAGCCGTGCGCCCGTTCGGATCGGTCTAAATCGGCCT
>CAVTFD010000028.1:0-13874 GCA_963733945.1 uncultured Alphaproteobacteria bacterium
TTCTGCTGAGGCTGCGCTTGGCGCAGCACTCCTATTTGCAAGACCGCCTCCGCGCTGCGTTGGTCGAGGCGGCCTAGGCGTTACAGGCGGGCGCAATTGTCCTCGTCGAGGATGCCCGGATCCGCATCCGGCGGCCTCTGAACGACTGAAAACGAGCGTCGCGCGGTCCGCCGGTTACCGCGCTCGCGAATATTGCGTCCCCCGGGAAAGCCGCGGCATGGGTTACAGCCCGTCGCCGCCCGGCGGGCCCGACCGCCAGCCTCACAGGCCGACCAGCCGGGCGCTCAACTCCCACAGGCGGCGGGCGAGATCGGCGTCGAGCGCGACCGGGTCGGGAGGCGCCAGCGCCTTGCGGACGACATAACCGCCGTGAAAGGGCGCCGGGTCGGGCACCGTTGCCAGGAACACCGATGTCTCGGCGCCCTTTTCGGCGCTGATCATGAACGGTTTCGCCAGCCGCCAGCCGAAGTCGACAATGCCGCCACGCTGCGCCAGCGTGGTCGCGACAACGCCGGGATGAAGGGAGGTTGCAACAACTCCCGAACCTTGGAGCTGCGCCGCCAGTTCGCGGGTAAACAGGATGTTGCACAGCTTGGAGCGGTTATAAGCCTTCAACATCGACCAATCGCGAGGACCGGTGATCGTCGCGAGGTCGATGCGAGCACCGTGATGGGCGCGCGAGGCGACGGTGACGATCCGCGCCGGCGCCGAGGCCTTCAGCCGGTCGAGCAGCAGATTGGTCAGCAGGAACGGCGCCAGGTGGTTGACCGCGAAGGTCATCTCATACCCGTCCGCCGACCTCTCGAATTTCGGTGAAAACAGCCCGGCGTTGTTGACCAGGAGATCGAGCCGGTCGTGCCGTGACAGGATCTCGCCGGCCAGGCGGCGCACTTCGGCCAACGAGGCGAAGTCCGCGAGCGCCGTCTCGACCTGTGCTCCGCTCGCTCGCTCGGCCACGAAGCGGCGTGCCGCCTCGGTGCGGGCGGGGTCGCGGCCGGTCATGACGACCCGCATGCCGGTGCGTGCCAGACCCAATGCCGTGTAAAGCCCGATCCCGGAACTCGCCCCGGTAACGACGCCGGTCGGCGGCGCCGGTTCTTCCCTCGCCTCGCTGGTGGGGAGAGAGCCGGGGACGGGGGCTTCGGACGCGGACGCCGGCACGGCGGCCTAAATGCTGTCGATCCCGAACGCCCAGCGCCGCGCCAACTGGTGGCCGATCGCCAATGGCGGCGGCAGGGTGGTGACGCCGGGAATTTGCTCGTCGGAGCGGGATCGTTCGACCATGGCGCGGACCTCCTCGCGCTCGAACCAGCGCGCCTCGGCGATTTCCTCGGGGTCGATGCGGATCTCCTCGCTCAGCGCCTCGGCCAACAGCCCCATCATCAACGTCGATGGAAACGGCCAAGGCTGCGAGGCGAGATACCGCACCCGCCCGATGCGAATGGCGGATTCCTCGAGGACTTCGCGCCGCACCGCCTCCTCGATCGTCTCACCGGGCTCCATGAATCCGGCGAGACAGGAGAAACGGGTTCCGACCCGCCGCCGCCCGCGGCCGAGCAGGCAGCGCTCGCCCTTGACCGCGAGCATGATCACAACCGGGTCAACTCGCGGATAATGATGGGCCCGGCAGTTCGGGCAGCGCCGCCCCCATCCGGCAGAGTCGATCACGCTCGCCGTGCCGCATTGCGCGCAAAAGCCATGGCGCGCGTGCCAATCGAGCAGCGAGCGCGCTTCGGCGAGAATTGCGGCCTCGCCGCCGGGGATCGAGGCGGCCAGGGCGCGGACATCGACGGTCTCGGTCTCCGTTCCGGCCAGCATCGGCGCCGCGCTGGCATCGAGCGCGAAATGAGCCCGTCCGTCGCCGATCCCGAGCAAAATTAGCGTGGCGCCGGCATCGATCGCCCCCCGCCAAGGCGCGACCGGCTGCCAGTCGAGCTCCGCCGCCGAGCCGTCGCGAACCAACGGCTTCAGCTCGCGCAGCGGCAACAGTCGGGTTTCGGGATCGTCGAGCAAGGAAGCGATCCAGCCGGCATCCTGCCGGCGCTGGCTGACGCGGTCGAGCGGGTTGCCCGCAAAGGTGTAAATCTCTTCCATCGCCGCCGCCCAACCCCTCGTTCGCCGTCGCCGGAAGACCCGGCGGGCGGTCCTACCATAACTTCGGCCGGACCCGAAGCGTTTGCGGCCGGCCCTCCGGCGCCGCGTGTTATGCTGCGGTCATGACAAACGGACCCTACATCGCCGAGATCGCCGCGCTGGTCGGCGACCCGGCGCGCGCGAACATGCTGTCCGCGCTGATGGACGGCCGTGCGCAGAGCGCCGGCGAGCTCGCCTATGTCGCGCATGTGACCCCGCAGACCGCGAGCGCGCATCTGGCAAAGCTGGTCGACGCGCGCTTGCTCGCCGACGAAAGACGGGGGCGCAACCGTTATTTCCGGCTTGCCGCCCCCGAGGTCGCGCGCATGCTTGAAGAGATCATGGCGGTCGCGGTCGCGCGGGCGCCGCGCTATCGGCCGGCATGGATGCGCGACGAGGCGCTGCGTTCAGCGCGGACCTGCTACGACCATCTCGCCGGCTGGCTCGGCGTGGCCTTGGCCGGCAGCCTCGCCGAGCGCGGCCATGTCCTGCTCGACGACGACGGCGGCGAGGTTACCGAAGACGGCGCCAGGTTCCTTACCGGGTTCGGCCTAGATCTTGCCGGCGCCGCCGGCAAGCGCCGCCGTTTCTGCCGCCCCTGTCTCGATTGGAGCGAGCGACGGCTGCATCTCGGTGGCGCGGTCGGCGCGGCGCTGGCGCAGCGCTGCTTCGCGCTCGGCTGGATCGAGCGGATCAAAGACAGCCGCGCAATCGCGATCACCCCGTCCGGCTGCGACGGCTTTCTGAGCAATTTCCGCGTTGAAATTAACATCGCTGGCCGGATGTAACGTCGGTGAACCCTAATTTCGGCGCGGGAGCTACTCGAGGTCCAACAATCGTCGCGCCACTGGGTTGAGATCGCCAGAGGAAGAAAAAGGGTTATGAACCCGGAGGCCACTGAAATCGGTTCCGTCCCCCAGGTCTTCGGTCAACAAGACAGCGCACCCGGCTTCTCCCGCGGTCGCCACCAGGAGTGCATCCCAATAGGATGCCCTTCCTGCTGCGGCATCGCCTAGCGCGGTCTGCACCGCTGTCGGGGACGCGGCCGCACAACGGAATGCGCCAAGCCAGTTCTCCACCTGGGCGGCTGCGTCCGCGGGCCGGACCATCCCCTTGCGCGTGACCACGACATAGAATTCCGATAAAGCCTGCAGGGTCAGATAGCAGTCGCATTCGACGGCCCGGTCGACGATCTCGATTGCCGTTAGATGCCGAGAGCCTGCCCTGCTGTCCACGCTGTACACAAGGAGGTTGGTGTCGAGGCTGAAGCGCCGGCTATCACCGCTCATGCAGCGAATCGCGGTCAAGCGGTCCGGCGCCGATAGGCCAACCCTTTTTCATCTGGGCAAGGGCGCGGGCGCGGGCGGCCTGTTGCTCGGGTGTCAGAACGCGACGTCCAGGAATCGGCACGAGGCGCGCTACCGGCTCGCCCTTGCGTGTGATGACGTATTCCTCACCGGCCTCGACTTCGCGGATACATCGGGAAAAGGCCTGGTTAGCCTCGCGCAGGGTTATCGTCTTGCTCATGTCGAGATAGCCGGGTTGATTACCTAGCCAAAGGTAGCGCATAGGCGTACTACGCGCAAGCGGCGGCGCCCTCGTGCTTCTGCTCGGTGGCCTGCCTTTTGCACTGTGAGCCGGTCAGATCATGGCGTAACGTCGGCGGCAGAGCAAAAGATCGAACAGGGGATAGATGAGCATTTTGCCTCGGATCCTGCGGCTGGCGGTGCTTGCGCTCGGTCTTGCCGCGACGCCGGCATGGGCGCAGTCAGCCCCAACGACCTTGCGGTTCATCCCGCAGGCCGACCTCAGAAGCATCGATCCGATCTGGACGACTGCCTATGTCACGCGCAATTTTGGTTATCTGGTCTTCGACACGCTGTTCGCGCTCGACAAGGATTTCAAGCCGCAGCCGCAGATGGTCGATCATTGGACCGTCAGCGCGGACAAGCTGACCTACACCTTTACGCTGCGCGACGGCCTCAAATGGCACGACGGGCAGCCGGTGCAGGCCGCTGACTGCGTCGCCTCGATCGAGCGCTGGGGCAAGCGAGACCCGTTCGGACAGAAGCTGATGGAGGCGGTCGGCGAGATCAAACCCGTCGACGACAAGAGTTTTACGATCACCCTCAAAACACCGTTTCCGCTGATCCTCAATGCGCTCGGCAAATTGTCGAGCAACGTGCCGTTCATGATGCCCGAGCGGCTCGCCAAGACCGACCCGTTCAAGCAGATCCCCGAAGCGATTGGCTCCGGCCCGTTCAAATTCGTCAAGGCGGAATGGGTTCCCGGCAACAAGGCGGTGTTTATTAAAAATACCGATTATGTGCCGCGCAAAGAGCCGCCGAGCTTTGCCTCTGGCGGCAAAGTGGCCAAGGTCGACCGCGTCGAATGGCTCTATATCCCCAATTCCGCGACCGCATCGGCGGCGCTGAACGCCGGCGAGGCCGATTGGTACGAGCAGCCGCCAACCGATCTACTGCCGGTCTTCGCCGGCAACCCGGACGTCGTCGTCGCCACCGTCGATCCGCTAGGCAATCAAGGCGTTCTGCGCTTCAACCATGTACAGCCGCCGTTCGACAATCTCAAGCTGCGCCTGGCGGTGCTGAACCTGGTAAATCAGAAGGACTACATGCGCGCCGCCGCCGGCGACCCCAAATATTGGAAAACCTGCGCGGCGATATTCGGTTGCGGCACTCCGTTCGAGACCAATGCCGGCGCCGACGCCTTGCTGAAAGGCCCCGATCCGGCCAAGGCGAAGCAACTGATCGGCGATTCCGGCTACAAGGGCGAAAAGATCGTCCTGCTCGATGCGACCGACCAGCCGATCGTACATGCCCAGGCGCTGGTGACCTTGGCGATGCTGCGGCAGGCCGGGTTGAATGTCGAATTACAGGCAATGGACTGGGGCACGCTGATAACCCGGCGAGCTTCGAAAGCGCCGATCGACCAGGGCGGGTGGAACATTTTTCATACCTGGACGGCGGCGCCGGACCTGCTGTCGCCGGCGGTCAACGCAGTGCTGCGGGCCAACGACGGCAAGGCTTGGTTCGGTTGGCCGAGCGACCCCCAGCTCGAAGGGCTGATCGATCAGTGGTTCAAGGCGCCCGATCTGTCCGAGCAGAAAAAGCTCGCCGCCGACATCCAGACCGAGGCCTACGCCAACTCCGTCCCCTATGTTCCGACCGGCCAGTTCGTGATCCCGACCGCCTATCGCAAGAATCTTCACGGCATCATCATCGCGCCGGTAGTATTTTTCTGGAACATCGAGAAGGATTGAGAGGCTAGGGGGTGTTCGCCTACATCGTCAGACGGATCCTCTCCACCGTCCCGGTCATGGCGGTGGTCGCACTGTTCGTGTTCGCATTGCTTCATCTGAGTCCTGGAGATCCAGCGGCGATCATCGCCGGCGATACCGCCACCCCCGCCGACATCGCTCGCATCCACCAGGCGCTCGGGCTCGACCAGCCGTTGTATGTCCAGTTCGCGTCTTGGGTATGGGGCTTGCTGCACGGCGATCTCGGCATCTCGATCTTCACCAACCTCCCGGTCACGACCTTGATCGCGCAGCGGGTCGAGCCGACCGTGGTGTTGACCATCTCGACCGTCCTCGTCTCCGTATTGGCGGCGATTCCGATGGGTGTGCTGGCGGCGTGGAAGGCGGGGTCATGGATCGACCGCACGGTCATGGTCTTCGCGGTGCTCGGGTTTTCGGTGCCGGTCTTTGTGGTCGCCTATGTATTGATCTATGTCTTTGCGGTTCGCGCGGATTTGTTGCCAGTCCAGGGCTTTGTCGGCATCGACCACGGCTTGTGGCCGTTCCTGTCGCATCTGGTCATGCCGACCCTCGCGCTGGCGATGGTTTTTACGGCGCTGATCGCACGCATGACCCGCGCCAGCATGCTGGACGTCCTTGCCCAGGATTATATCCGCACCGCCCAGGCCAAGGGCTTGGCCAACGACAAGGTGCTGATTGGTCACGCGCTGAAGAATGCGGCAGTGCCGATCGTGACGATCATCGGCATCGGCATCGCGCTGTTGATATCGGGTGTAGTCGTCACCGAGACGGTGTTCGCGATCCCCGGACTGGGGCGACTAACCGTGGACGCGATCCTGCGCCGCGACTATCCGATCATCCAGGGGATCATCCTGATCTTCTCGGCCGCCTATGTGCTGGTCAACCTGTTGGTCGATCTGAGCTACACCTTCCTCGATCCGCGCATCCGCTATTGAGGCGGTGGCCGAGATGACCGTGGCGCCGACTGATCTGGCCATCCCCGCCGCTCCGACCGAGCGCCGTCGCGGAGCGCGCACCTATATCCGCCGCCATCCGACGATCGTTATCGGCGGGATCCTGATCGGCCTGATGGTTCTGATGGCGGTGTTCGCCCCTTACCTCGGCACCGTCGACCCGCAGGCCTTGGCGCCGGTCCAGCGGCTGCGCTGGCCTTCGTCGCAACATTGGTTCGGGACCGACATGCTCGGCCGCGACGTCTACAGCCGCACGATATACGGGGCGCGCATCTCCTTGACGGTCGGGCTCAGCGTCGCCCTGCTCAGCATTGCGCTCGGCCTCGCGATCGGTCTCATCACCGGGTTCAGCCGTTGGGCCGATGCGATCCTGATGCGGATCATGGACGGGCTGATGTCGATCCCACCGGTGCTGATCGCGATCGCGTTGATGGCGCTGACCCGTGCCAGTCTGCAGAATGTCGTCTTCGCGATCACCGTCGCCGAGGTGCCCCGGGTGACCCGTCTCGTCCGCGGCGTCGTCCTGACCCTGCGCGACCTGCCCTTTGTCGAGGCCGCGTTTGCCAGCGGCACCAGCCTGCCGCGAATCATGTGGCGCCACGTCGTACCCAACACGGTGCCGCCGCTGTTGGTCCAGGGCACGTATACCGCCGCATCGGCGATGCTGGTCGAGGCGATCCTGTCGTTTCTCGGCGCCGGGACGCCGCCCAACATACCGAGTTGGGGCAACATCATGGCCGAGGGACGCAGCCTGTTTCAGGTGGCCTATTACATCGTGCTGTTCCCCGGGGCGTTTTTGTCGGTCACCGTGCTTGCCGTCAACCTGTTGGGCGACGGCTTGCGGGACGCACTCGATCCGCGCCTGGCTCGGCGGATGTAGCGCATGGCCGAGGCCGCTGCCGGGTATGTCGCCACCATCCCCAAGGCGCCGCGCGTCGCGGCCGAGCCGATCCTCGATATTGCCGATCTGAAAACGTGGTTCTTCACCCGCGACGGGGTGGTCCGCGCGGTCAGCGGGGTTTCGTTCTACGTCCTCCCGGGCGAGACCCTCGCCATCGTCGGCGAGAGCGGCTGCGGCAAGAGTGTGACTGCACTGTCGATCCTGCGCCTGATCCCGTCGCCACCGGGACGGATCGTCTCCGGCTCGATCCGCTTTGCCGGCCGCGATCTTCTGGGCTTGAGCGAGGCCCAGATGCGCGATGTCCGCGGCAACGAGATCTCGATGATCTTTCAGGAGCCGATGACCTCGCTCAATCCGGTACTGACGATCGGCCATCAAATCGCCGAGACCTTGACCCTGCATCAGGGACTGGGCCGCGCCGCCGCACTCGCCAAGGCGGTGGACATGCTCCGCCTCGTTCATATTCCTGAGGCCCAGCGGCGCATCGGCGAATACCCGCACCAACTCTCGGGTGGGATGCGGCAGCGGGTGATGATCGCGATGGCGCTCGCCTGCAACCCGAAGCTGCTGATCGCGGACGAGCCGACGACGGCGCTCGACGTTACGATCCAGGCACAGATCCTCGATCTGATGCGAGAATTGAAGCAGAAGATCGACGCCGCGATTGTGCTGATCACCCACGATCTCGGCGTCGTCGCCGAGATGGCGCAGCGCGTCGTCGTCATGTATGCCGGCCACATGGCCGAGGAAGCGACGGTCGGCGCGCTGTTCCGCCGCCCGCTGCACCCGTACACCAAAGGGCTGCTGAATTCGGTGCCGCGGCTCGGCGCCTCGCTCGATAGCGCGCGCCTGCCGCGTCTGGCCGAGATCCCCGGCACGGTGCCCTCCTTGAAGGGCGCGATCCCCGGCTGCGCGTTCGCCGCGCGCTGCGCCTTCGCGACCGATCTATGCCAACGCACAATGCCGGCTTTTGAGGAGAAGGAGCCGGGGCACTTCGCCGCCTGCTTTCACTCAGATCGGGTAGCGCGATCGTGACCACAGCCCAATCCGTGCCGCCGGCGCCCCTGGCTTCGGCTCCCCTGCTCTCGGTCAGAGATCTGGTCAAACATTTCCCGGTTCGAAAAGGGCTTCTGCAGCGGACCGTTGGCCAGGTCCATGCCGTCGACGGCATTTCGTTCGACATCGCCGCCGGGGAAACTCTGGGGTTGGTCGGCGAGAGCGGCTGCGGCAAGTCGACCGCGGGCAAGGCGATCCTCCGATTGATCGAGCCGACATCAGGCGAAATCCGCATCAGCGGCGCGCGCATCGACGGACTATCCCGCCACCAGATGCGGCCCTACCGGCGCCAGTTGCAGGTGGTGTTCCAGGACCCTTATTCGTCGTTGAACCCGCGATTGCGCGTCCGCGACATCATCGCTGAGCCTCTCGTTAATTACGGCATCTCGGGCCGGCGCGAGCGGGAAAACCGGGTAGCAGGCCTCGCCCTCAAGGTGGGCTTGCGCGAGGACGCGCTCGACCGCTTCCCGCACGAATTTTCCGGCGGCCAGCGCCAGCGCATCGGCATCGCTCGCGCGCTCGCCCTAAACCCGCATCTGATCGTTTGCGACGAGCCGGTCTCTGCCCTCGACGTCTCGGTCCAGGCGCAGGTGATCAATCTGCTGGGCGATTTGCAGCGAGAGTTCGGGCTTTCCTACCTGTTCATCGCCCACGACCTCGCTGTCGTCGAGCACATCAGCCACCGCATCGCGGTCATGTATCTGGGCCGAATTGTCGAAATCGCCGACAAGGCCGCCCTGTTCGCTCGGCCCCAGCACCCCTATACCGAGGCCCTCTTATCCGCGGTCCCGGTTCCCGATCCGGAGGCCGCCCGCAAGCGCATCATCCTAAAGGGCGACGTGCCGAGCCCGATCAACCCTCCCTCGGGCTGCCGCTTTCACACCCGCTGCCCCTACACCGTGGCCCGCTGCTCGACCGACGAGCCCGAAATGCGCGAAGTCTTCCCCGGCCACCACGTAGCCTGCCACCTGCGCGAGGTGCAGACCCGGGCATTCGCGGAAACCGCGGCGGTTTCGGTGTAGGAGGAAGCGATGGCGTGCCTGCTTTCGGTCAATGTTGGCCTGCCGCGCGACATCCCGTGGCAAGGAAAGACTGTACATACCGCGGTCTGGAAAGAGCCGGTCCAAGGCCGGCGAATGGTGCGTCGGCTCAACATCGACGGTGACGGCCAAGGCGATCTGGCGGGTCACGGCGGCGAACACCGCGCCGTCTTTGTCTATCAGATCGATTCCTATCGCTATTGGCAGGGGCATCTCCGCCGGACAGATTTCACCTATGGCCAATTCGGCGAGAATTTCACCGTCGACGGCTTATCCGACGGCGAGGTCTGTATCGGCGACCGGTACCGGGTCGGGAGCGCGCTGTTCGAGGTAACCCAACCGCGCGTCACCTGCTACCGGGTTGGCATTCGCATGAACGAGCCGCAGATGGCCGCCTTGCTCGTCGCTCACGGCAAACCCGGCTTCTATTTCCGCGTTCTGGAGGAAGGAGAAGTCGAGGCCGGTGACGAAATCGTCCAAGTCGCCGCTGGCCCCGAGCGCATGACTGTCGCAGAGGTTAATGCTCTGTTGTACATGCCCGGCCACCAAGCCCACGAGTTGGAGCGGGCGTTGCGCATCCCGGCACTGAGCGCCGGTTGGCGCGCGTCGTTTCAGGCGCTGCTCGACGGGATACAGGGCAGTGGCCCAATCGCCGGCAACCCCGGGCTTAGCCCAGCGGCCGCCTCGCCTCCGGCCTGGGCCGGGTTCCGCCCCTGCGGGTCGCCGGCAAAAGCCGCGAAAGCAGCAGGGTGACCTCGCTGGTGCTCGAGCCCAAGGACGAACGCCCTGTGAAAGCCGGCCTGCCAGGGCAGTTCATCGTCGTGCGGCTGAAGCCGGCGCCCGATGGTCCCAATCTGCTGCGTAGCTATTCGCTGTCGGGTGCGCCGAGCGACGATCGCTATCGGATCAGCGTCAAGCGGGAAGCTGGCGGTGTGGCCGGAGCCTACATCGACGCCCAAATCCAAATAGGCGATGTGATCGAGGTTAGCGCCCCGCGTGGCCGGTTCACGTTGAGGCCAGGCGACGGGCCCGTCGTCCTTCTGAGCGCCGGCGTTGGCGCAACTCCGGTTCTCGCTATGCTACACACGCTGGCTGCCGACGGGTCGCCGAGGGAGGTGTGGTGGCTTCACGGGGCCCATGACGGCAGCGAGCATCCGTTTGCCGCGGAGACGCGCGCGCTTTTGAATGCTCTGCCTCACAGCCGCAGTCACATCCGCTACAGCACGCCGGGCGACAATGACCGGCCGGGCGTCGATTTCGATGCTCCCGGACATTTGGACATGCCCGTGCTCGACGAACTTGGCGTGCCCCGCGATGGTGATTTCTATCTGTGCGGGCCGCCCGCCTTCATGACCGGTCTTACCATCGGCCTTGCGGGCTGGGGCGTCGCCGCCGACCACATCCACACCGAGACTTTTGGAGCGGGTCCGTCGAAGACGCCCGGCATCGCCGCGGCTGCGCCCAAGCCGCCGCACGTCCCGGTGGGGCCGGCTGGCGCGGGGCCACTGGTTTCGTTCACGCGGAGCGGCCTCAATGTCTGCTGGGGTCCGACGTTCCAAAGCCTCCTCGAATGTGCCGAGGCATGCGATGTACTGGTGCGATGGTCGTGTCGCACCGGCGTTTGCCACACCTGCGAAACTGGGCTGATTACCGGCGCGGTGGCCTATCGGCCCGAGCCGCTGGAACCGCCGCCCGATGGCAACATATTGATCTGCTGCAGCCAGCCCCAAGGCGATATTGCGCTCGATCTTTGATCAAG
This sequence comes from uncultured Alphaproteobacteria bacterium, assembly GCA_963733945.1. Classification (GTDB taxonomy): domain Bacteria; phylum Pseudomonadota; class Alphaproteobacteria; order ATCC43930; family CGMCC-115725; genus AP-15. The sequence goes on from CAVTFD010000028.1 coordinate 11,141, forward strand.
GCCGGTCTGGATGCGCCCGAAATTGATGTCCTCGTGATTACGGGGCGGCATCAAGGAGTGGAGATCGTCTGGCATAGCGATGTGATGCCAGATTGGCGTTGACGAGCGGTTGCAATGAGCGACGATGCTCCGCCACAAGCCGAGCCAACGGCCTTATCAGGATGGGATGGCCCATCATCGCCATCGGCGGATCAGGAGCCTTTATCGACTTTCTGATCAGGAAATCTGGTCAAAGATAGCAAGACGCTTCCTGCTCCGATGGCAGGTGGGAATGGCAGATTTTCTCCACTAGAATTCCGTGGTAAGTTTTGCTACCCTGATTGCAGTACCTGCTATATCCTGAGGGTGCTAAGCCTGTGAGGTAACCGAATCAAAACTGCTTCTATCGGCGGGGGAGGGTCAAATGATGAGCGATGTACGACCCGTTGTGGTGACCGTGACTGGACTGGAAGTCGATACGGAAATCGCGGGACCAGCTGACGGCCCACAAACTAAAAGTCGCAGAACCAGCCGAAGAGACCCTACCCACGGCGCAAGCCTCCGCTTCTCCAGCCCCAACTCCATATATATTGGTGGAGGGCGGCGAAGGCTCGTACCCGAATTTCTTCCAGCTAACGCGAGCTTCGGAACAACGAGATCCTACTACCAACGAAGCGTTTTTCTGCCGATCGATTAACGATGTCCTTCGGGCAGCAGAAACTTATGGTGGTGTGTCGGATCTCGATAAGCAGTCGGATCTCGATAAGCAGATGGTCGCTCTGCGGGACGCCTTCGCATCCGATGCCCGCGACATCGCTGATCGGTTCTTGAAGGGTGAGAATCCATTACAGTCCATCGAAGATTTCGCGTCGCGCAACGGAGAATTTACGAACGCGATCAAAGCCCTTTCTGATGCGGAAAGTGTAGATAGGGTAGTAAATATAGAGCGGGACAGTAAAGGTGTCGTTGAAGACATCCAATTTAACCTACGGAATTATCGGCTAAATAAATCGCAAGAGCAGTTATTCGTCGATATCCAAAAAGTGATAACTGTGATAAAAGTAGTGTTCTCATCTAGATTGCAAAGCCGGGGCGCTCAGAGTGCAACCTCTGTTTATAAAAGAAATGATTATCTTCGCAAAATATCTGAAATCGCGATGACGGGCTTGGCGTCGCCAGATAAAGTCCGATATGCCAAGCTTGCCTTGGAAGGATTTAAGAATGAGTTCGTCTCTTTGGAGGCAAACTCTGTAAAGAATCGATATATGAAAGTTCTCGGGCGTCGTGTGGTGGTCGGTGTATTAGGTTTTCTTTTTATCCTAGCACTGGTTTTGTGGGTGCCACCCCGGTGGTTTCAGGCGTGTCAATACCGAATTCTTTCCAATTATTTCCTCTTTTGGCCGCTGGTGCGTATGTAGGGACGTGGCTGTCATTTGCTATCAGACGGGTTATTCTGAACTTCGAAGATCTGGCACTCCTAGAGGACGACAGACTAGATCCAACAGCTCGTCTCTTCTTTGTAGTTCTTCTAACTCTTGTGGTCGGGTTGTTAATCGTCACAAAGGTGGTCGGTATCAAATCGGAGAAGTCGCTCTTGATCTTTCCCAAGTGTCGATGGCTATTTTGATTGGATTGCTCTGCGGGATTTCTGAGCGAGCGTTGGCAGGGGTGGTCAAAACCCGCTCAGAGGAATTCGTGGGGCGAATAGGCGGTACGGCGAGAACAGAGCCGTAGTAATGGCCTTCCGTATAAGATTGGCCTTTTGGAAAAAACGGAATGGCGTCATGGTCGCTCCTGCCGACCCGGTTCGGCCTATCAGACAATGCCGTACCACCATTGAGAATGCGACGGAGATGCGCTTCGAGTGATCTTGATAGATATTCAGAGCAATAAGATGGTGCAGTCTCCTCCATTTGTAGGGATTGCAGGTCGAACATGCCAGCGCGTCAAGCTGCAAAGGACAAATTGCAGTGGGGCCATTAGGGTGGAGGTGACGGCGGGCGCGGGTCAGGCATCTAGGTGGGGGATCGTCCAACCCCTCGGGTTGACGGTGGGGGAGTTGGGGGATACCCCCGCGATCAAAATTAGAGCGGCAGACCTCCGTCGATCCAATCTAACGCAGGCTTAAGACCAACTTGGTTTCCCACGTTTGGACTCGGATCGTCGCTCGCACCGGGGACCACGAACCTTCCTTCTACGGGGCAACCCCGCACCACCGCTATTAAAACTGAAGGGAGCCGAGTCCCCATCTACGGTGACAGTTGACAGGATTGCGCCGCAGCTATAGCCATCTCGCACATCGGCTGAAGGAAGACACAGGCATTACGCGGATCGCGCGTTGTTGTGCCGGACTTGCCCCACCATGTCACCCAGTGCGGCAATCGGCGCGAGCCGATGTTTTTCGTAGGCCGACGACTACCGCCTCTATCGGCGACTGGTCGCCGCGGCGGCGCGCCGCGCCGGCACCGCCGTCTGGGCCTATTGCCTGATGCCCAATCACGTCCACCTGATCGTGACGCCGGCGGACGCAGGACGGGTTGCGGGCGACTTTTGCCGAAGCGCACCGGCGCTACACCGGGGCTATCAACGCTCGGTTCCGGTTGAGCTGCCGCCCGACGGCAACATTCTGATTTGCTGCAGTCAGCCCCAGAACGACATTGTCATCGATTTGTGAACCGACCCTCGGCCAGCCCACCCGCAGAGGATCCCGAACGAGCGCGCCGCGCGCCCGTTCGGTTCGGCTTAAAATCGGTTT
>CAVTFD010000029.1:0-79682 GCA_963733945.1 uncultured Alphaproteobacteria bacterium
GGGTTAGCGCTTGACGCCGAATGTCGGCAGCTTCTATCGTCGCGATATATAACATTATATACAGCGACTGCGACCCTCTGTTCGCCCCCGGCAAGCGGTGTGGCGCCGGGCAGATAAATCAGCCTTTCGCCCTGACTTGGTTACGGAGAAAAGCTCATGCGCTCGTGATGCGGTCCAGTGTCGCCGCCGTCGTCTTGACTGTCGTGACGACGCTCGGGCCGGTCCGGGCGGCCTGGGCGGACGATGTCGTGGTGTTCGCCGCCGCCAGCCTCAAGAATGCACTCGACGACGCTTCAACGCGTCGCAGGCGCAAGGGGCGCGACGGTCAAAATCTCCTATGCGGCGAGCTCGGCACTGGCCAAGCAGATCGAGAGCGGCGCGCCGGCGGACATCTTCATCTCGGCCGATCTCGCCTGGATGGATTACGTGCAAAAGCGCAATCTGATACAGCCGGCGACGCGGAAGAACCTGCTCGGCAACAAACTCGTGCTGGTTGCGCCGGCGGACAGCAACGTCAAGGTCGACATCGAGCCCGGCTTTCCGACTCGTCGGGTTGCTCAACGGCGGGCGCTTGGCGATGGCCGATCCCGCCGGCGTTCCGGCCGGCAAATACGGCAAGGCGGCGCTCCAAAAGCTCGGCGTCTGGGACGCCGTGCAGCCGCACGTCGCCGGCGCCGAAAATGTCCGCGCCGCGTTGCTGTTCGTCGACCGCAAGGAGACGCCGCTCGGCATCGTCTACGCCACCGACGCCGCGTCGGATCCCAAGGTCAAAATCGTCGGGGTGTTTCCCGAGGATACCCACCCGCCGATCATCTACCCGGCGGCGCTGACCGCGGCGAGCAAGAACCCCGACGCGACGAAGTTCCTCCAGTTTCTCGAATTGCCGGCGGCGCGGCCGGCATTCGAACAGCAGGGCTTCACCGTGCTCGGAGCCGCCAAATAAGTCGTGCTCGACCCGCGGGCAGCCAGCTCACCCCCCTTGACGGCGCCAATAGGTTTACCGCCACCTCGCCAGCCGGTGTCAGGGTGACTTGGCCCCGGCATGGAGCTACGCTATCGCGGAATGGCCGGGCCTTTAGCGGAATTCGCCGCCCTGGGACGGAGCTTTGTCCGGCCAGGTTTGGCTGGTCAGCCTTCCGCGGTCACCAGGCTTTTGACGGTGCGGAACAGCGCTTGGGCGCCGCTCAAATAGGCCTCGAACGCGGCCTCGGAAACCAGACGGCCATCGAGAAACCGGCGCAGCCGATAGGGGTTGGCGCCCGGCGGGTTGATCCCGCTCTCGGCCAGGGTCGCCGAACCGACCCCGGCAGCTTCGAGAACCGCAACCGCGGAGGAATGAGCCAGCCCGCTCGGATAGCAGAAATGTCTAAAGCTCTGCTCCGGCCGGCCGCAGGCTTTGGCCAATGCCGCCCGGTTGTCGGCGATCTCGCGGTCGAGATGGTCGGAGGCCACAGTGGACGAGCGGTGGCGATGGGTGTGCAATTGGATGTCCAGGCCGCGCCGGTCGGCGGCGCCGATCTCGGCCGCGCTCATCAGATGAAACTGGCGGCTCTCCCACCATTCATCCGTGGTCACGCCAAACCGGGTGGCGCACGCGCGCAGCGCCTGCTCGCGCCGCGCCAGCGAGGGCAGCTTCACGATCTCGGCGATGATCGCGAACCGCTCGCTTGGCGATCGGCCGGCCCGTCGCAAGATGTAATCGACAACCACATTGACCACCGGTATCTGGTGGTCGGCGTACCACGTCGTCACATAGACGGTCGCCGGCAGGCCCAGTCCTTCGAGGATCGGCAGCATATGGCTGTAGGTCGAGCTCCAGCCGTCATCGATGGTGATAACCACCGCGTGGTCCGGCAAACTGCCGTCCTCAAGCCGCTGCACCGCCTCGGCCAGCGGCAAGACCGGATAGCGCGAATTCCGCAACCAGCTCATCCGCCGCTCGAATTGTTCCGGCTGCATGAATAAATGATTGCCGTACTGATATCCCGGGGTCGTCCACAACCCATGATAGGCCAGGATCCGCAGGCTTTTGCGCGACACCCGCCGCGACAGGGCAAACACCAGCCCCTCTTTCATCAAGCTACACCAAAAATTGTAGCCGAAACATCTGTTGCATTTAACGGCCCTCAGGCAGCTTTTTGCAACCTTCTTTATGTTTAAGGGCCCTTTTGTATTAGTTAATGAGCATTTTTATATGGTTAACGGACACTTCGTTGGTTAACAAACGCATATACGGTTGCTTATATAGTTAACGTTGTTGTCTCTCTGAGTGATCGCACGCGACGGCTGGGCCCCCAAAAGGTCCCGCTCTCCAATATTGGCTGACCTCGTAGACCAATCATTAGGCGGTAGTATAGAATGACATACACGGAATAGTCGCCGGACACACTTTGGCGATCCGATCGGTCTGATGCACCCAGTTGCAGATGGATTTCTCGGCGTACAGTGCATTCGCAGTTCCCTGCGCCGAGCGCAACCCAAACAAAGGGTGCTGAGGTGATTGCTTATGTTTTCCGGCTGAGACTGATGTAAAAGAGCTTCACATGAGCTGGTCGGGAAGAGGGCCGGGCGGGCGTCGCGGCTATCACCACGGCAATCTGCGCGAGGCGTTGATCCAGGCCGCGCTCGATCTGATCGCCAAGAAAGGTCCAGCCGGGTTCACCTTTGCCGATGCGGCGCGCTCGGCGGGGGTGAGTTCGGCCGCACCCTATCGGCATTTTCGCGACCGCGATGCGCTGATCGCCGATGTCGCCCGCCGCGGCTTCGAGCTGTTTGCCGCCCATTTGGACCGCGCCTGGAACGACGGCCGGCCGGACCCCTTTGCCGCCTTCGAGAATATCGGCCGGGCCTATCTCACCTTTGCCCGCGACGAACCTGCCTATTATTCGGCGATGTTCGAGGCCGGGCTTTCATTCGACGACGACCCGGTCTTGCGGCAGACGGCCGACCGCAGCTTCGCCGTGCTGCGTCATGCCTCCGAGACGCTGTGCGCGAGGTTGTCCCCGGAAAAACGGCCACCCGCGCTGATGATGAGCCTGCATGTCTGGGCGCTGTCGCATGGCATCGCTTCGCTCTTTGCCCGCGGCGACGGCGGCCGGCGCAGATTGCCGATGACCCCCGAAGATCTGCTCGAGGCGGCGATGCTGATCTATCTGCGCGGGCTCGGCATTATCGCCGAACCGGCCGAATCGACGCGCTGATGCGGTCGCCCTTGACAGCCGGCCAGGGCGAGAATATGTGAATGTTAGATACATTTACATGAGGGTCGCCATGCATCACCTAGCGGCGCATCTCGACGACATCGGGAAGCCGGCATGGATCGGGTTGACCGTTTTGAGCTTTTTTCTGTGGTGGCCGCTCGGGCTGGTGGTTCTCGGGTTTCTGATAGGGAGTGGGCGAATGGCGTGCTGGGCGCAAGGCGGCGGAACTCGCTGGCAGCGGCGGATGGAGCGCATGCAACAGCGAATGGGGCGGATGCAGGCGGCGGCGGAGCGCTGGGGCTACGGCGGGGGCCGCGCCCGCGATACGACCGGCAATCGCGCGTTTGACGAATACCGCGCCGAAACCCTGCGCCGGCTCGAAGAGGAGCAGCGCGAATTCATGGAATTTCTCGACCGCCTGCGTCATGCCAAGGACAAGGCTGAATTCGACGAGTTCATGGCGCAACGCCGCCACCGTTCGGAGGGTCCGATGCCCCAGGCGCAGGGCGCCTGAGACGATGCGGACGGCCGCTACCTAAATCGACCCGGCCGCTCACCTGCCGTATCTCTGCGCCGCTTCCATGCCCGGCAGTTAATTTAGAAACGCCGGCGTTCGGTCGTGCGAACCGATGGCTGCGAATAAGAGCCAAGTCGAATCCGCCGAGTTGAAGGGCCGTACACCGCTGCCGCCCGAGGATACGACGCCGCACGCGCGGGGCGCTTGAAGCGGTGCTGACGGCATCCGCCTGAATTAGTCCGGGCCATTCGCCTGCTGCGTCTCTGCGTACTTCCGCGCCCGGCACCCGAAAATAAGAGCTGACCACGCCTGCATCGTAAGCTGCTTCGGGGCGGCTGGCGCGCAGTCGCGGAAACCGATGGCTGCGTGCTGCGGTACAGGTCGCGCCAAAGCAAGGATCGGCCGGAGTCTACAAAATGTAACGTGGCAAGTGCGCGCTTCATATTTCATTAATTTGATGAATAACCGAACGGATAACTACGTCCCGTCAAACGTCCTTTAACGCTCACGTCCAAAAGTGTCGGCAACGGCCAACAATCGGGGGATGAAGGTCGGACCCTATAGAGGATGTCGAGCATGCTGCGCTATGGTTATTTACCTATCGCCGTAGCTTTCTTTGTAACAACTGGAGCCTTTGCTACTACTTCATCTGCGCTGGGCGCGACCAATTCGATCACCGTGACGAATGTGAGCAGCGGCGCGATCAGCAACTATCCATATCAGTTTGGCCGGCCGTTTGTTGACGGGACGATCGCCAACCAGCCGCAGGTGCTGGTCAATGGCCAGCCGGTTGCCACCCAGGCCGATGTCAAGAACCGCTATCCCGACGGCTCGGTCGAATTCGCGGTGATCGCGGTGGTGATCCCGGCCCTTCCGGCATCGGGCTCGCTGACCCTGACCTTTCAAAACCAGAGTGCCGGCAGCAACACGCCGCTGACCCAGGCGCAGATGCTCGCATCGACCTATAATTTCGATGCGTCGATGGCGCTGACCCCGGTCAGCGGAACGGCGCAGGCCGCGTCCGCGCGCGCCATGCTGCAGAACGGCGATTACAAGCTGTGGACCTCGGGGCCGGTGGCGCAGACCATCATGCTCGGCGACGATACCGCGGCGCGCAAATACGACATCGGCTTTGGCGATGGCTACCATCCGTTCCGGCCGCGCTTTTATGCGACCTTCTGGCCGGCGACGCACCAGGTCTTTATCCGAGCCGTCGGCGAGAACGGGCTGACCACCGAGGTCGAAGACCTGGCCTACAAGCTGGCGATCACGTCGAACGGGGCGGCGGTCTATTCAGCCGACCTCTCGGGTACGCAGACCACCCATCCCAAGCTCCATTGGGCATTGAGCCGGTGGACCCGCGAATTCTGGATCGGCGGCACGCCCTCGGCCCAAATCGACATCGACAACAACCTGGCCTATCTCGAAAGCACCCGGTTCCTGCCGAATTTCGATACCTCGATCGCCATCCCACAGACCTCGATCGCCAACGAGTACGCCAACTATAACGGCAAGACCAATGGACCCTTGGACGGCATCTGGAACGGCGGCAGCTGTTGCTGGGTGCAAGCCATGGGTCAGGCCGGCGACAACCCGCATATCGGCCCCTATCCGCGCTGGGTCACCATGTGGCTGTTCACCGGCGATTGGCGCATGCGGCAGATGGCGCTCGGCCTGGCCGACCTCGCCGCGTCCTATCCGATGGGCTTGCGCGAGAGCGATCCGACCCGGCGCTTTTCACGCGCCGATGCGGTCGGCAGCGGGACCGGGCTCGGCCGCAACCTGTCGATCGCCGGCCGTCCGCACACCCAGTTCAACACCCCCAACAACATGATCAACTACACTCCAACTTATGGAGATAATCCAAAAAAAGTCGGGCCGATGGCCGCGGTCCCACCAGGCACCGGCAATCCCTGGACCTGGGATGATGGGCATCAGCCGAGTGCATGGTTTCCGCAATACATCCTGACCGGCGACCCATGGTATCTCGACATGATGTATGCCTGGGCCGGCATCACCGCGGCAATCACCAATGGCGACGGCGGCAACGAGCCTTATTTTCGTGGGCCGACCGGGGCCTATGGCGGTATCGCCAGCGAGACCCGCGCCGCCGCCTGGACCATACGCGGCCGCACCGAGACCGCCTTTGCCGCGCCGGACGGCTCGCCGGAAAAGGCGTATTTCACCTATCTGACCAACGACGCGCTGGCCCGTTGGGAAGGCGGTTTTGGCATCACCGGCACGCCCTTCGACGGCAGCGCCGAGAAGGTCTGGGGGGCGACCTACGGCAACTCCTATTCGACAAACGCCGGCAAGCCGCTCAGCCCGGTTAACGGCAAGGGTCCGGCATTGAAAAACTGGGGCAGCGACTGCGATGCCGCCGCCACCCCGACATTGTGCGGTTACTCGGCAACTCAGCAGACCACCTGGGGCATGAAGGCCGGCGCGAACGGTTCGTTCGACGACCCGTGGATGATGTGGTTTGTGCAATACGCCCTCGGCAGATTGTCCGAATTGGGTTTTGCCAGTCACGCTTTGCAGGTATACACTGGCCAGTACATCATCGGCATGATCGGATCGTCTGCGCCGATCTTGGTGGCGCAATATCAGATCCCGGTCGAGAAGGCGGGGGGCGGCTGGTGGGCGACCTGGCCCAGCCTGATCGCCGGCGGAATGGACCCGACCTGGATCAGCGGCAGTCAAACCGGTGGTGGGCTCCCTGCCTACTTCGCCAGCAACATATCCGCCAGCGGGCGCCAGGTGTGGGGAGAGCCGGGCATAGCAATGCTGGTCGATCAAAATGCTCCCGGCATTGCCTCCGCATGGAGCTGGTGGAAAGCTAATGTTTACGGGCCCACCTACGCTCGCGGCATTATTCCGTTCAACCGTGATCTGAGGTGGACGATCGTGCCACGCGCCGACAACAACGCCTTGCCGGCACAATCGACGACGATGCCCTAGCCCGACGGGCTCCAGCCCGCACCCACTGTGCCGCCGAAACGGCTGGCTTCCACTTTTACGCGTTGACGGTTGGTTCCCCCGAGATCTTGATCTCGGGGGAACCATGTTGGGGGTGAGCGAAACCAAGGGCGCCAACCGAGACGAGGCATCGCGCTTTGCCCGCCTCGGGAGAACTCGGCCACTCTCGGCATGATGGCGAACGGGAGGTCGGCGCAGTGTCCTCAGAGTTCGGTTGCCGGACCGACGCAGCCCGGCCAACCTGCGGCGTGTCGAACGGGCTCGGTGCTCCGAGCTGCTCGGAGCTTCCGACAAGGATCGCGCCTCGGTGGCGATGTTCTGCTATGGCTCTCTGGCGGCCAAGGCGAGTATCCATATCATCGATGTCAGCCGGATCGACGACAACATCGCCAAGGTGATGCGCCAATGCGCCGCAGCACCGAACCTGACAGTGCCGCGGGTGTTTTGGGAAACGCCGCGCCTGCCTGCACGTGTTAGGGTAGTCTGCCGCCGGCAACTCGAGTCGGCACACCCCAACATAGGAGGAACTTCGTGAAGCGTCGCCATGTCGCGATCCTAGGCGTCCTGCTCGTCGGCGGCTTCGCCGGCTTGGGTTCGGCGCCTATCTCCGCCGCGCGGGCCGCCACGCAGGCGAAACCGACAATCAGCGCAGAGGCAAGCGCGGCGCTGACGCAAATGGGCCGGAGCCTGCAGTCAAAGGCATTGTCGTTTCAGGCACGGACAATTCGCGTTTTTTTTGATCCGAGCGGCGACCTCCTGCACATCTTTCATACCCTGAACGTGACGGTGCGCCGTCCGGACCGGATGTTGGTCGACAGAAGTGGCGACGACGGGCCGGGCAAGCTCGTCTATGACGGCAAGACCGTCGTCATCTACATGGCCAATGCGAACAAATACGTGAGCATCCCGGTGCCCAACACGATCGAGGGCATGATGAAGGAGGCTATGGGCCGTCTCGGCATAGACTTCCCGCTTGCCGATTTTCTGACCGATGCGCCGGCCAAGGCGTTTCTCAGCGGCGTAGCTTCGGGACGGGTGGTCGACACGGTCACGATCGACGGCGTCCCCTGCCTCCATATGTTCTTTTCCCAGCCGCCCGGGATCTACCTCGAACTATGGGTGGAAAAGAACGAACAGTCGCTGCCGCGCCGGCTGATCGTGACCTACCGCTCATTGCCGGGCCAGCCGGACTTTGTGGCCGAGTTCTCGAATTGGGATCTCGCGGCTCACCCGACGGACGCGGATTTTATGTTTCAACCGCCGGCCGGAGCGGTTCAAGTGGCGTTGAAGGCGCCCGCCGCCGCGACGGCCAAACCGGCGGGGAGCAAGCCATGAACCGGCCGGCGCCCTTCATCCTCGGCGCTATCCTCGCCGCGTCGGCAGCGCCGCATGCCTTTGGCTGGGGTGCGGTTCACGGCGCCTATGGCGGCGCCGCCTATCGTGGCCCGATGGGCACAACCGCGGTGCGCGGCCCAAACGGTGCGGCAGCCGTGCGCGGTCCTTATGGCGGCGGCGCGGTCCGAGGTCCCTACGGCAACACCGCCGTTCGCGGCGGCTATTATGGCGGAACCGCTTATCACGGGGCTTATTACGGCGGTGGCGGGGTCGCGGCCGGCGTGGCCGTTGGTGCGGCGGCGGGCGTCGCGGTTGGTGCCGCGGCTGCCTCCTCGGCCTATGCAGCGCCCTACTATTACCCGCCGCCTTACTACTACCCGCCGCCCTATTAGGATCGGGTGTTCCCGGGCAGTGGAGGCAGCGTTTTCGATCTGCCCGGCGAGCAAACGGGGGATCGGCCCGCCGCGCCGAGATGTGAAGGGCGCCGTGCGGGCATCCGCCACGCGCATCGCGAACGGCGCATGAAGGCCGTCCCGGTGATCGCGGCCCTGGTGGGGCTCGCAGTAATCGCCGCGCTGATCGCGGTATTTGGCGTCGGCGCCGTGCTCAGCTCGTTGACCGCCATCGGGTGGAGAGGGTTTGCGGCGGTTTGCCTAATCCACCTCGCGCTGATGGCGGTGATGGGTCTCGCCTGGCGCGGTCTGGTGCCGCGCGCGCCGATCTGGCCATTCCTGTGGGGCCGCCTCGTGCGCGACGCCGGCTCAGAAGTGCTGCCTCTCTCACCGGTCGGCGGCTGCGTCCTCGGCGTGCGCGCGTTGTCGCTCGCCGGAATATCGGGCTCGATCGCGGCGGCCAGCACGATCGTCGACCTCACCCTCGAGTTTTTCGCCAAGCTCGCCTATACCGCGCTCGGTCTTGTTCTGCTTGTTGGGCTGCATCCCGACTCGCAGATAGCTCTTCCGCTGACCGCTGGCCTCGCCGTGGCGGGTTTGGCGGCGGTCGGCTTTGTCGCGGCGCAGCATCACGGCTTTGGGCTTTTCGATCGCCTCGCCCGCATCCTCGGCCGCGGCTGGGCGGAGCGGATCGCGGCCGGTTCAGCGGCATTGCACACTGCGCTCGTGCGAACTTACCAGCGCAGGGCCGGCCTGTGGGCCGGCTTTTCTTTGCACCTTGCGTGCTGGATTGCCGGCGCACTCGAAGCATGGTTCGCCTTGCGCCTCGCCGGCGCGCCGCTCTCCTTCAAGACCGTGCTGGTGATCGAAAGTCTGCTCTACGCGATCCGCACTTTCGCCTTCGCCATCCCAAACGCGGTCGGCGTGCAGGAGGCGGCCTATGTATTGATCGGCGCCAACTTTGGTCTAGCGCCGGAAATGGCGCTTGCGCTGTCGCTGTTGAAGCGGGCCCGCGATTTGACGATCGGATTACCCGCGCTGGGCGTTTGGCAAATCGTCGAAGGCTCGCGGCTGTGGCAAGGGCGTCGTAGAACTATCGGCGAGACCGATCAGGCCGCCGACATTCTGAGCAGGAGGAAATCATGACCGAAGCGCTTCCTCTGGTTTATCTTGCGCGGCACGGCGAAACCGCCTGGAGCCTTTCGGGCCAGCACACCGGCCGCACCGACCTTCCGCTGACCGGGCGCGGCGAAGACCAAGCCCGTGCCCTAGGCGGGCGGCTGCACGGATTGGTATTCGCCAAGGTCCTCACCAGCCCGTCGCAGCGTGCGGTGCGGACTTGCGCGCTGGCCGGCTTCGGCACAACCGCTGAAATCGATCCCGATCTCGCAGAATGGGATTACGGCGAATATGAAGGCCGCCGGACCGCCGAGATCTTGACCGAGCGCCCGGACTGGCAATTGTTTCGCGACGGTGCGCCGGGAGGAGAAATGGCCAAGCAGGTAGCCGCGCGCGCCGATCGTGCCATCGCCCGCATCCGCACGGTTCATGGCAATGTGCTGGTCGTCTCGAGCGCGCATATATCGCGCGTTCTCGCTGCCCGCTGGCTCGGACTGCCGCCATCGGGCGGGCGTTATTTTTTCCTCGGCACGGCGAGCCTCAGCCTGCTGGGCTACGAGCACGACATGACCGAGCCGATAATCCGGCTGTGGAACGACCAGAGTCACGTCATGACCTGATGCCAGCTTCGGACGCCGTCGGGGCTATGAGGACATAGATATCGCGGGCCGCGGGGGTGAATATGGCCAACAAAGCGAGGTCCGAGCGCGGCCAGACAGCCGAAGGCAATCGTCTCGACAAGGAACAACAGAGCCGGGTCCGAGCAGCTTACTCGGCGGGAAGTGCGAGCTAAGGACGGACAGCGATGCGACTAAGCCTCTTTAGCGGCGTCCGGCCTCTCAGCCGCGGCGCAGGCGATGCGCAATTCCCTCGCTGGCGTGACCCTCGCGTCGATGAACATCCCGCAGGTGCTCGGCTACACCCGCATCGCCGGCACACCGATGGTCACCGGGCTCTATACCGTGCTGCTGCCGCTCGCTGCGTTCGCGGTCTTTGGCTCCTCCCGCCATCTGGTGGTGGCCGCGGACTCGGCCACGGCGGCCATCTTCGCCAGTTCGCTTTCTCAAATGGCAGTACCCGCCAGCGAAAAGTACATGGCGCTGGCCGGCATGGTCGCGCTGCTGACCGCCGGGTTCTTGTTTCTGGCGTGGATTTTCAAGCTGGGGTTCCTCGCCGATTTCCTCTCACGCACGGCGCTGGTCGGGTTTCTCACCGGTGTCGGGTTTCAAGTCGGCATCGCGATGCTCGGCGACATGATCGGTGTCACGGTCCATTCGCAGCGCGCGCTCGTTCAGGCGTGGGAGATCATGCAGGGCCTGTCGCAGACCAATCTTCCGACGCTGGCGTTGTCCACGCTAGTGGCCGGTGGCATCCTGCTCGGCAATCGCGTTGCTCCGCGATGGCCTTGTTCGCTGTTCGCGGTAGCAGGGGCGATCGCGGCAAGCGCGGCGTTCGGCTTCGCCGGGCGAGGCATCGCGGTCGTCGGTCCGGTCCCTGGGGGGCTGCCGTCGATCGGGCTACCCAAGGTGACCTGGGGCGAGATGCTGACGCTGGTGCCGGTGGCCGCCTCTTGCTTTGTGATGATCATCGCGCAAAGTGCTGCGACATCGCGTGTGTTCGCATTGCGTTATCACGAGCGCGTCGACGCGGACGCCGACATCCTTGGGCTGTGCGCCGCGAACGCGGCCGCCGCGGCGAGCGGGGCGTTTGTGGTCAATGGCAGCCCGACACAGACCGCCATGGCGGATCGCGCGGGCGCCCGGAGCCAACTTGCACAATTGGTGTTTGCCGGCGTCGTGGTGCTGGTGCTGCTGTTCCTGACCGGCCCGCTGCAGTACCTGCCGCGTTGCGTCTTAGCTGGCATCGTATTTACGATCGCGGTTGGAATGATCGACGTGACGGGGCTGCGTGCCATCCGCCGTGAAAGCCCGGGCGAGTTCCGCCTTGCCGTCATCACTTCGGGGGCAGTTGTCGCGATCGGCGTCGAGCAAGGCATCCTGCTGGCGATCGCTCTGTCACTCTGCAGGCACGTGCGTCACAGCTATCGCCCGCACACGATGATGCTTGCGCCCGATGCGACCGGCCGGTGGATCCCGATGCCGGTGATGCCGGGCGAGGAGACTGAACCAGGGTTTGTGGTCTATCGCTTCGGCGCGGATTTGTTTTACGCGAACCATGATCGGTTTGCCGACGGCGTTCGCGCGCTTGTCGAACGCGCGCCGACGCCGATCCGCTGGGTCATCGTTGATGCCGGCGCGATCACGGATATCGACTACTCCGCCGCCCAATCCCTCCGCGATCTGATCGACGATCTGGCGCACCGACGGGTCGGCATGGTCTTCGCTCGTGTCAGCTCGTACTTGCGCTCTGACATGGATCGCCATCGCATCACCGCGGCGATCGGCGAAACGCAGATATTCGCGACACTCCACGAAGCCGTCGACGCGGTGCGCAGCGGCGCGCTCGGGACGCGTCCAGAGCGATGAGGGGACCGAGTTAAACCCGCTGTCTTAGCGCGTTCTGTGCTTATCTCCTTGGGCACAGTGCCCTCCTGTGTGTTACTCGAAGGAGAGGGTATAGGCCGGGCTGGCCAATGACGACCACGGCCGGGTGATCGCCCCCCCCCGGCCAAGATTGGGGGCCAGCATGCCATCGCTCTATCATTTTGTTATTTGGGTCGTTGTCGGCCTGTTGGGAGGAAGCCTCGCCGGCTTGATGGTTACTCGCGACCGAAAGGGACTTGGCCTGGTGCGGAATTTGGCTGTGGGCCTCGTCGGTGCGCTTGTCGGCGGCCTATTCTTCCGCGTGTTAGGGTTGTTGCCCGAGTTCGACAAGGTGGTCATCTCGTTACGAGACGTCGTTGCCGCCGTCGTCGGATCGCTGCTCGTCCTCGCGGCGCTTTGGCTTTGGCAGCGTTTCAAGAAATCGCAATGACCACTGCAGCAACCGATGACGTTCGGCACCAGGCCACCGTATAAGGTTCCCAAGACTTCGGCTGGGTACGTTGCTGCCGCTTTCGCCTTCTGTCTCGGCCGGCGAGTCGGAGAGCGCGCATGAGGACCAAAGCCATTCTGTATGGTGATAGCGATCGAGTCGCCAGTGCGCCCGCGAGGCCGGCTGGCGCACCGGCCAACCTCGCAGGTCGGATCGGGCGCCGGATTCTGCACGAGGCGCTAGAGGCGTTGCCGCCGACAATCTTCTTTTTTGTCGGCTTCAACTTTGTCGTGTTTACAACGAACCTGTTGCTCGCCGACTATGCGGTCGCCGTCAGTAGCTTCATGCTCGCCACAGTGGCGGCGCTGGTTGTCGGCAAGGCGGTGCTGGTCGCCAATGCGATACCGCTTTTGAGGCTCTACGACCGCGCCCCGCTGATCCGCCCGATTCTGTTCAAGACGGCCTTTTACTGGGTGATCGTATTTCTGGCACGTTTACTCGAGCGCTTTGTGCACTTTTCAGTATTGGAGCGCAATCCGCCCAGCGATTTCTTCTCATATTTGATGACGACCTTCTCGTGGCATCGCTTCTCCGCGGTGTCCTTGTGGATCTTCGTTTTGTTCCTGATCTATGTGACCGCGACCGAATTCAGCCATCTTTTCGGCCCAGGCGAGATCCCGCGGCTGTTCTTTACCTCCCGCCCGTCGGAATTGCAGCTCAACCGGCGGCAACGCATGCGCGAACTCTTGCGCTTGAGCCGGCTGGCGGACGCCCACTCTGCCGATGAATTTCGCGATCCGACAAGTCCCCCGCACCAAGAGTTGATCGAGATCCTGCGGCGGCTGGCGCGACAAGCTCAGCCTCACTCATAAGACAGCTATTCGGCGGGGACTGTCGCCAGCGGTTTTTTGCGTGCTTTGCGCGCCTCTTCGAGGTGCTGCAGCAGCGCGAAAAAGGACGGGACGAACAGCACCGCGAGGCAGGTCGAGGCGATAATGCCGCTGAGCACGCTCAGTCCCAGTGAGATATCCGCGTTGGCCCCGGCCCCACTCGCTAACACCAGCGGCAGGACTCCCATGCCAAACGCGAACGAGGTCATCAGAATCGGCCGAAACCGGGAGCGCGATGCCTCGACCGCCGCTTCGAGGATCGGCATTCCGTGGACCAGCCGGCCTTCGCGCGCCATCTCGACAATCAGAATGCCATTCTTGGCCGACAGCGCGATCATCAGAATGAGGCCGATCTGGGTGTAGAGATTGTTGGCGACCCCCAGGCTGGTCAGCGCAATGACCGGCCCCAACAGCGCCAATGGCACCGCCGACAGCACCGCCAGCGGCAAAATCCAGCTTTCATACTGGCCGGCAAGACACAGATAAACCAGCAACACCGACAATCCGAACAAATAATAAAGCTGGTTCCCGGTCAGCTTTTCCTGAAAGGACATCGCCGTCCATTCAAAAGACATCCCCGGCGGCAAGGTCTTGTTGGCGATCCCTTCCATCAGCGACAGCGACTGCCCCGAACTGAAGCCGCGCGCCGGCGCGCCGACAATCGTCGCCGACGGATACAAATTGTAGAGCGTGATCAACGGGGGCGCCAAGGTGGAACCGAGATGCGCCACCGCCCCGATTGGCACCATCTGGTTGTCTTGGCTGCGGACATAAAGGTTCAAAAGGTCATCCGGCTTCAGCCGATATTTCGAGTCGGCTTGTGTGTAGACCTGCAGCGATAGCCCGAATTTGTTGAACTGGTTGACGTAGGTCGAGCCAAGGTAGGAGCTCAGCGCGGAAAACACGTCGCCGACCGAGACGCGCAAGGTCTCGGCGCGGTCGCGGTCGACGGTCACCGAAACCTGCGGCGCACCTGGGCGGAACGTCGTCAGAACGTGCTGCAACCCGGGTTCGGCGCTCGCCTTTTTCACAAGCTGATCGGCCGCGTCACTGAGCTTCTGGTAATCGAAACTGCCGCCCAGCAACTGGGTCATCATCTGAAACCCACCGGCATTGCCGATACCCTGGATCGGCGGCGGCGCCAGCACGAACAGCCGGCCGTCGGGGGCGGCGTTGAGCCCGTTCTGAAGGCGCTCGGCGATCGACAGAATGTCGGTCCCCTGCCGCTTGCTCCGCTCCCCCCACGGTTTGAGGATGACAAAGCAGACGCCGGCATTGGCGAGATCGGCGAAGTTGTCGAGCGCCGACAGGCCGGTGATCGCGATGACCTGTTCGACGCCGGGCGTGTGCCTGCGCCAATTTCGTCGCATTATCAAGCGCCGCGGTCGTCCGCCCGAGCGAAGCCGCATCGGGCAGTTGTGCGGCGATCATCAGATAGCCCTGATCCTCGTTCGGGATAAAGGCGGTCGGCAGTCGGGCGATGCCCCATATTGCAAGCACCGCCAGCGCCACCCCGACCAGCACGACCAGCCCGGCGTGCCGCACCATATGCCCGATCAGCCTGGTATAGCCGCTCTCCGCTCGGGAATAGACATGCTCGAAGCCTCGATAGAAGAAGTTGCGCTCCTCCACCGGTTTGGGCGTCCGCAGCCATAGCGCGCATTGCGTCGGCTTAAGCGTTGCCGCGTTGACGGCGCTGATCAGCGCCGTTACCGCGATCACCAACGCGAACTGCGCGAACATCTGGCCGCTGAGGCCGGGGACAAAGGCCGAGGGCAGGAAAACGGCCATCAGGACCAGGGTGATGCCGATGATCGGCCCGAACAATTCGTTCATCGCCCGGATCGAGGCGTCGTGTCCGGACATGCCCTGCTCGATGTATTTCGACACGCCCTCGACAATGACGATCGCGTCGTCGACGACGATGCCGATCGCCAGGATCAGCGCGAACAGAGTCGAGAGATTGACCGTGAAGCCGAGCGCCGCCATGCCGGCGAAGGCGCCGATGATCGTGACCGGCACCGTCGTCGCCGGCACCAGAACAGCGCGGAAATTCTGTAGAAACACCAGGATCACGATCAGCACCAGAACCCCGGCCTGCCACAAGGTGGTGTAGACCCCGTTGATCGATTCCCGGATGAAGACTGTCGTGTTGTAAGGAATGCTGTAATGAAGACCTGGCGGGAAATGGCGCGCCAGCTCGTCCATCTTGGCGGCGACTTCGGCCGCGACCTTCAGCGAATTGGCGTCGGGGGTCTGGTAGACCGCGATCCCGGCGGCGGGCTTGCCGTTGAGCTTGAAGTCCTGGGAATAAGTCTGGGCGCCGAGATCGACGCGCGCAACATCCTTGACCCTGACTAGGCGCCCGCCCTGGGCGGTCTGGTCCTTGACGATGATGTCGCCGAATTCTTTGGGATCGTTGAACCGCGACTTGATGTCGACCGTATACTGGAATGCTTGATCGGGCGGTGCCGGCGGCATGCCGACCTGGCCCGCGGCGACCTCCTGGCTCTGCTGCCTGATGACCCGGATCACGTCGGACGGAACCAAGCCATAGGAATAGAGCTTGTTCGGATCCATCCAGATCCGCATCGAATACTCGCCGGCCCCCATGACCGTGACGTTGCCGACCCCCGAGAGCCGAGCCAGCTCGTTGACCAGATTGATCGTCGCGTAGTTCCACATGAACAGGGAGTCGCGCGACTTGTCCGGTGAATCGAGAGTCACGAACAGCAGGATCGACGAGGATTTGGCGCGGATCGCGACCCCCTGGGCTTGCACCGCCTGCGGCAGCTGGGCCATCGCGTTCTGCACGCGGTTCTGCACCAGCACCTGATCCATGTTTGGATCGCTGCCGATGTCGAAACTCACCGTCAGCACATACGTGCCGTCATAGGCGCTGGTCGACTGCATGTAGATCATGCCCGGGGCGCCGTTCACCTGCAGCTCGATCGGCAGGGCGATGGTGTCGACGACGGTCTGCGGGCTGGCGCCGGGATAGCGGGTCGTCACCTGCACGGTCGGCGGCGTCACGTTCGGGTATTGGGCGACCGGCAGGCGAAACACGCAGATCGCGCCGATCAGCACCAGCACGATCGCCAGAACATTGGCAAGAACGGGATGTTCGATAAAGAATTTCGAGATCATTTCTGCGACCCCGGACCCGCCGACCCGGTAACCGCCTCGATGGTGGTCGGCTGCGGCCTCACCTTAGTCCCCGGCGTCGCCCGCCACAAATCGCCGACGACAACCCGGTCCTCCGGCGCCAGGCCCGAGGAAACAACGCGCAGCGCTCCCATCAGCGACCCGAGTTGGACGTAACGCTGCCGCACGACATCGTTGCTGTCGAGAACCAGCAGATAAGTTCCGCCCTGATCGGTCTGCAGCGCGCGATCGGGCACCAACAGGGCGTTGCGGTCGACCCTGCCCATCGGCAGCCGCATGCGAACGAAGAACCCGGGGAGAATCGGGCGGTCGGGATTGGGGAGAACGCCGCGCACCAGCAACGTACCGGTGGCCGGATCGAGTTGCGGCGCCACGTATTCGATCGTCCCGCGATGCGGAAAGCCCTGTTCGTCGGACAAGCCGACATCGACCGGCACCTTGTGTAGATCGGCCAGGGTCAGCCGGTGCTGACTGAGATTTTGTCGGATCTTCAGAACCTGCTGCTCGCTCAAATTGGCGACGACATAGATCGGGTCGAGCTGGGTGATCTCGGCAAGCGCGGCCTGCTGACCACCGCCGCCGACGACGTTGCCGGGGTCGATCAGATGCTTGCCGACGATGCCGTCGAACGGCGCCCTGACCTCGGTGTAGCCCAGATTGACTTCATCGATTTGGACCTGGGCCTTGGCGCTGAGCAGTTGTGCCTCGGCGCTTGCTCGCTCGAACGCCCAGTGGTCGACCTCGGTCTGGGTCGCCGCATCTTTTTTAACGAGCGCGGTGTATCGGGCGAACTCCGTCTTGGCATAGAGGAGAGAAGCCTGCGCGGTCAGAACCTGGGCGTGGGCCTGTTCGAGCTGTTGTTTGTAGGGAGCCTGTTGGATCGTGAACAGCAGATCGCCTTTTTTAACAGACTGGCCGTCTTGGTAATGAATTTGATCGAGATAGCCCTCGACCCGGGCGACCAGCTTGACATCGTTGACGGCCGCGGCATTGCCGGTGATCTCCACGTAATTGGTCACCGATTGTAGTCGGGGCAGCACGACCGGGACGGGCGCAGACGCGCTTGGCGCGGGTAATTGCGCCTGCGCGGTCCAGAACTTTGCAGCGCCGAAGGCGGCGACGACGGCGAGCGCCGCCGCGACACCGGCCAACGCCAAGCGGCGCCGGATCGAAAGCCTGGTCATGTCGCCCTCACCATTCCGGCGGCCGGATCTTGGCGCTGACATCGGCGGGGGTCGGTAGACCCGGCGCCGCCTGCGCTGGTTGGTTCGGGGCGGGGAGCAGATCGCCCCAATTGGTGCGGTTGCGCATCTCTTCGACCGTCTGCGTCGGTACGAACTCGTTGTTGTCGCGAATCTGCCATCCGCCCCCCAGCGCCCGATAGACCGTGGCGAGCCCGGTCGAAACATTCCCTTCGGCGGTGGCGAGATCGTTCTGCGCCGTATAAAGGTTTTGCTCCGCCGTCAGCACCGTCGTGAAATCGCGCGTGCCCAACTGATATTGCAAAATGGCGAGCCCGACCGCCGCGTTGGCGGCGGCGACGCTGCGCCGCAGATCGTCGACCTCCTTGCGCGATTCGAGAAAGGTCGCCAATCCGTTTTCGACCTGTTGTTGCGCGGTCAGCACCGAATTCTGATAGTCGACCAGCAATTCCTGCAGTTTCGCGTCCTGCACCCGCACCGTATTGGTGATCTGGCCATAGTTCAGGATGTTCCACTGAAAGGTCGGGCCAAAACCGAACGTGATGCCCTTGCCCATGAATAGATCGCTGAGCTTGTTGCCGTTAATGTTGGCGGAGATGGTGCCAAAGGTCCCAAGCAGGCTGAACGCCGGGTAGAGATTCGCCTCGGCGAAGCCGATCTGCGCACTTTGCGACATCGCCGCCAGCTCGGCCGCGCGGATGTCCGGCCGGCGACGGACGAGATCGGCGGGAATGCCGACCGCGACGGTCATCGGTGGCACCGGGATCGTCTGCGGCCCGCGCAGCAGATTGTCGAGCGGCTGCGGCGCCATGCCCAGCAATACGCTCAAGGCATTCAAGCCTTGCTTCAGCTGGGCGGTCAGTTGCGGCACCGCCGCTTCGGTCTGGCCGAGGACATTTTGCGCCTGATAGACGTCGAGTTTGGTCGCGGCGCCGCCATGGAACCGTGCTTCGGCAATCGCCAGCGCCTTCTTTTGCTTGACGATGTTGTCCTCGGCGATCGCAATCTGCGTCTGCAGGGTGCGGATGCCGATATAGGTCGTGGCCACATCGCCGAGCAATGTCACCAGCGTATCGTCATAGGAAGCGATCGAGGCGAGATAGGCGGCGTCGGCCGACTGGATGGCGCGGCGGAATTTGCCCCAGAAATCCAGTTCCCAATCGATCGACGCGCCGAGCGAGGCGCGCCAGAAGCCGGAAACCTGGCTTTCTGGGGTCGCGGTCGGATCGGCGTGGCTCGGCCGGGCGTAAATGATCGAGCTCGTCGCCTGCTGCGACTGCGGATAGAAATCGCCGATCGCTACTCCCAGCTCTGCGCGCGCCTGCAGCACCCGCGTCCCGGCGGCGACCAAGCTGAGGTTCTGGCCATAGGCGATGTCAATCAGCCGGTCGAGAACCGGGTCGTGAAACACCCGCCACCAAGTCTCGTACTCTTGTGTTTTGGTGTCGACGGACGGCTGGTTTGCTTCGAGAAATTTGACGGCAGCGGGCGCGGGTGGCGATTGGTAATCCGGCCCGACCATGCAGCCACTGCACGCGAGCGTCAGCAACGCCGCGGCCGCGCGGCCCAATCGGGCCACCGCCTTGGTCGTGCCGACCTCGTCCGCGCCGAATATTCCCGGCGGGATCCCCCTCATGGCCGTCGTTACACCCCCGTACCCACCGGATCGTCAGCCCGGCGCGGCCACGCGTCATCCCCGTGAACACGCGGCTTGGCCTGAGTTGCCCTCGCCGTTGCCGACGGCATAATGCCCCATAACAGGCACGAGGGTAACCGCTAATTGGTAGGGCTTGCCTACAGGAAGCCGGTCGGTTGGACACGGCCGAGCTGCTATTGGCCGCGCTCGGTGTCGTCGCCGCGGGAATTTAAGCGATCGCAATCATTTCCCGGATGGAGGCGCGTCCGTGTGCCGCAGTCCCCCGGGGGCGAGCAAAGGCAGAGCCCTGCCCGCCCCCCAATCCGGCTGTTCCGAAACGCCGGTCAGATCCAATCGGAGAACCCGCTGGGATCTCGGCTTCAGGCGCCGGGCGCGCCCGGTCCCTGGACAGTGATCACGATGCGGCGGTTCTGCGCGCGCCCGGCGGGGGTGTCGTTCGACGCGACCGGATGGGTCTCGCCAAAGCCCTTGGCCGCGATGATGTTCGGGTTCACGCCCTGCGATACCAGGAAGGTCACGA
Source organism: uncultured Alphaproteobacteria bacterium (assembly GCA_963733945.1). GTDB lineage: Bacteria > Pseudomonadota > Alphaproteobacteria > ATCC43930 > CGMCC-115725 > AP-15. Next base: position 19,911 of record CAVTFD010000029.1, read on the forward strand.
CCGCACCCGCCCGGCGCGACGACAAGGTCAGATTGTCGTTGATTCCGGCCTGTTGCAACGCCGGTCCGACTGGGGTGTTGTCGGTATACCCGTAGACGACGACTTTGGCGTTCTGGAGATTGATCAGTTTGGGCACGATATTGTTCTTGAGCTCCGCCTGCCCGGCCGGGCTCAACTCAAACCCACCTGGCGGAAACAACAAATCTCCTGCCTCGACAAAGGTGGCTTCCTTTTGCAATGCCGCAATTTGCGCCTGAAGCTGCTGGTTCTGCGCTTGAAGCTGCTGGTTCTGCGCCTGAAGGTCGTCATAGGCGCTTTGCGATACGCAAGCGGACAACAGCAGTGCCGCGAGCGGAACGGCAACCGCCCAACCGGTATGTTTTCTCAGCGGAATTGATATGCGTGTCATGATTGTGGCCCTCCCCTTCGAACAAAAAATTTGAAACCCGCACTCGGCGCCGGCCACCTTGGCGGTGACCAGGCAGCCCATCTCGCAGATGGGTGGAATATGTGTAAGCGAAATCCGCGCAGTCGGCAATCAGCCAATTCCGCGACCGAGCCGCAATCCGCCCGCTACGCAATCGCTCTGTGCAATGGCGGGATGCGCTCGAAAAGCAGGCCGGCCTTTGATAATCTGTCGGGCGCGTTAGCCAGGGAGGAAACAGCGATGATCCAGGCGAGCGGAATCGACCACATTGTGCTGCATTGCAACGACGTTGGGCGCGCCAAGAAGTTTTACACGGAAATCTTAGGCATGACTGTCTACCGCGAGGATGACGGTCAGGTATTTATGCACGCGGGCGGGCAGGGGGTGGCTCTGTTCAAAAAGCAGGTCGAGGCGCCGCTGACCGCCGGCAACGACCTCAACCATCTCGCCTTGAATGTCGCGGGCGGCACCTACGAAACCCTGAAGGCCGAGCTCGAGAGCCACGGCGTCGCGGTCGGCGGCCGCCCCGGCGACGACCACTGCATCTATTTTCGCGATCCCGACGGGCACCGCCTGCAGCTGATGTTCAGTCGCTGAGCCGGGTGGGTCACCAGCCGAGCTGCGCGCGCAGGCCGCTGACCGCTTCGAGCTGGCGCTCGTGGTCGCCGGTAAAGCGCACGATCAGATCGCTGACCCCGGCGTCGGCATAGCCCTTTAGCCACTCCGCCGCCTTGGCGGCCGGGCCGCCGAAACACGCCTGCCGTTTGCGCAGCACCGCTGCCGGCTGGCCGTAATAATTTTCGAGGAAATCGTCGATGCGCCGTTCCGCCCGCGCCGCGTCATCGTCGAGCGCCAAGGTCACATAATTCGCCGCCGCGAACCTCGCCGGGATCGCGCCCGGCCTCGCGCACGACCTGCTGCACCTCGGCCCATTGCTGGCTCCAGCGCGCGAGATCGGGCTCGTTGGCGAACCAGCCGTCGAAATGCCTGCCGGCGCGTTCGAGCGCCGGGCGCACCGATCCGGCGAGCCAGATCGGCGGGCCGCCCGGCCGATGCGGCGTCGGGCCGAGGACGCCCGTCCTTGACCGGCCATCGCCCGTCCCAATCGACCGGCTTGCCGGTCCACAAGGCCCGCGCCAGCCGCAACCCTTCCATCATGCGGCCGACGCGCCCTTCGAACGGCACCCCGGCGGCGGCGAATTCGGCGCGGATATTGGCGACATCGCCGGCGATCCCGGCGCCCAGCACCAGCCGGCCCTCGCTGATCCGGTCGAGGGTCGCGAGCTGATGGGCCAGCACGACCGGGTTGCGCAACGCCGGCAGAAACACCGCGGTGCCAACCGACACCTTGCGGGTCCGCGCCGCGACTGCGGCGAGCAGGGTCAGCGGATCGTGCCGCGGCCGCGCCAGCACCGAGTTGCCGACCCAGATCGCATCGTAGCCGAGCCCCTCCGCTCGCTCGGCGAGCGCCAATAGCGGTCCCGTCTCGGGCCGGCCCTGCATGACCGCCTCTCGGGTCGGCAACAAATATCCGATGCGCGGCGCCATCGCTGGTCTCCTTGGCTATCGCGGCCCGCTTCTGGTCAGCAGGACCGCAGGTTCCCGGAGCGGACGATAGCATATCGGCGGGCGGAGATGATTTACGTGATGCCGGCCTTCAGTTCGGCGCCTCGCCGCGAATAGTCACCAGGCACAGGTGATCCTTGCGCGACTTCGGCGTGCTCGGATCGGCAATGTCGCGCTCCAGGCGTTTCACCCCCGCTTGATAAGCGGCGTCGGAGATTGCGTGCAATTGCGAGCAGGTGTCCCGACGGCGCACGATCTCGAGCCACGCCGGCAGGCTTTGCTCGAAATGAACGTGCTCGTAGGCCACCGCGACCATCACGAGGCCAGCCGCCTCCATGACCCCGACCACGTATTCGGAGGCCAAAAATCTTGCAGATCGACCAGCCGCGCCTCCGGGAAATATTCGTAGTAGAGCCAGTCGGCCGATTCCTGCGGGCACATATTGCGCAAAACAAATCGACCACCGGGTCGAAGAACCTGCAAGACCGCCCGCAGCATGCCTGCCTTGTCTTCGAGATGATGCAAGGCGAATTGGCAGCAAACAAAATCAAAACTCCGCACCGCAAACGGCAGCACCGCGCCATCCGCGCGCAGCCAGGCGAGCTCCGGCGCCTTGAGGCGAGCCTGCCGCAGCATGCCGAGCGACCGATCGAGGCCCGCGTACCAGGCGTGTGGCACCGCGACGCGGTTCGCGATCAGCTGATTTCCGGTACCGCAGCCGATGTCCAAAACCGCCGGATCGGCAGATGCGCGCTGTTCGGCAAACGCCAACAGCTCCGGATCGGCCGGGCGCGCCCGATACGGCTGCGCGTCGTAAAGATCGGCGATCTCGTCGTAGTTTACCCTCGGGAGGCGCCGCATCGTGCCCCTCTACCCGGCGAGCGGGGTTACTTACCGATAGCGCGAATCCAACCCCCCGGAAATAGCGGCGCTGTCCTCGCTGTTGCTAGCGGCGGCAATCGCAAAGTCGCAGATCTTGTGACGCAAACCAGGATCTCGCATCTCGGTTTCCGGGATGGCGTCGAGGAAGCCGAGCGCATCATCTGCGGCCAGGATCGCGGCGAGGCGGTCACGGCCCCTCGCTCGACGCCAGGCGCAGGCCGGACAGGTAGAACTCGCGGTGCTCGGGGTCGCGCCAGTTCTCCGCGCTTGGCACTAATATGTTCGTAAGAGTGCGTAACCGACGAACCACTTCCCGTGCCTCGTCAAGACGACGCATGTGCGCGTAACAGGACGCAAGAAACCGGTAGGTGGGGACCCAATTCGGCTTCTCCTGCAGTGACCGAAGCAACGCCGCCCTGGCTTCCTCCAGCCTGCCGGCAAAGAAATGGGCCACGCCAATCCCCATCAGCGGATTGGCTCGCTGCTCGCGGGGGTTCAGGCGCAACGAGGTCTCAAAATGCTCTATCGCCACATCAGGCTCGCCCGCCCACGCCCTCAGCCAGCCGCTCCACTGCCAAGCGCGAGCGGAGCTCGGATTGAGCCTCAGGCTGCGGTCGAGTAGGGCGATGGCAGCATCGATTTCTTCGCCGAAATAGCCGAGCGTGAAGGCGGCGCTACTGAGAACATCCGGATCGTCACCAGCGGCTAGCAGGGCGCGCCGAGAGAGATCGACCCCTTTTCGGCGGCTCGTTTCCGCGTCGACAGTCCACCCTGTGACGTGAAGGTCGTAATACCTGCGTGCGGCCTCCGCCAAGGCGGAGCCATAGTTTGGATCCTGTTCGATCGCTTGCTCAAGCAACTCGAGCGACCGGATTGTTGCATCTTTTTCCCAAGAGAAAGCGAGAGCGTGAGCGCGCAGGTAAAGGTCATAGGTCGTCAGATCGGTGGTTGGGCGTTGTGCCGACCGCGCTATCTCCGCAGCCTGCAACATTGGCTCGATGACGCCGGCGACGCTCGTTGCCACTTGATCCTGGAGGTCGAACACATCTTCGAGCGCGCCATCGAAGCGCTCGGCCCACAGATGCGCTCCGTTTGTCGCGTCGATCAGCTGGGCGGTGATGCGCACCCGCCCGGCTGCCTTGCGCACCGAGCCTTCGAGGACATAGCGGACGCCCAATTCGCGGCCGACCTGCTTTACGTCAACGGCCTGGCCCTTGTACGTGAAACTCGAATTGCGGGCGATGACGAACAGCCAGCGGATCCGCGACAGCGCGGTAGTGATCTCCTCGACCATGCCGTCGGCGAAATAGTCCTGTTCCGGATCGCCACTCATGTTTTGGAACGGCAGCACTGCGATCGATGGCTTATCGGGCAGGGTGAGCACTGGTGGCGGCGCAGACGGCTCGGGCATGGGCTTTGCCTCCGGCATGAGGCGAAATGCGCGCACCGGTCGCGTGATGTTCTTGACCTGCTGCTCGCCCATGTCCTCGAACGCGAAGGCGAGCTTGTCGCGCACCTGGTCGCGCACCACGCGGCTGACACAGATGCCGCCCGGCTCGGCCAGTGTTTCGAGGCGAGCAGCGACATTGACGCCGTCGCCGAAGATGTCGCCCCCGTCGATGATGATGTCGCCGAGATTGATGCCGAAGCGGAATTCGATCCGCGTCTCGGCCGGCACACCGGTATTCCGCTCGGCCATCTCCCGCTGCACGTCGACCGCGCAGCGCACGGCGTCGACGACGCTGGCGAACTCGACCAAAAGCCCGTCGCCAGTGGTTTTGACGATGCGGCCGCGATGTTCGACGATCCTCGGATCGACCAATTCGCGCCGGATCGCCTTCAACCCTGCTAGCGTGCCTTCCTCGTCGGCGCCCATCAGCCGCGAATAGCCGACGACATCGACTGCCATGATGGCCACTAGCCGTCGTTCTGCGCGATCCTGCATTGCAGTACCTCCCCGCAACGGGCCGCCCCGGTCTCGTTCGCTCACACCGATCTTACCAGATCAGCCGGTGGAAAGACGGCGCTTGTCATTCCGCGGCCGTCGTCCCGGCGCGGGCCGGATAACTGACCTTCGCCGGTACGACGGTGTCGCATGGCCCTACTGGAAAAATCGGGGCCGTTGGCGCCGCAGTTAGTCGGCGCCGCCGCGGCGATGCGAGAAGCCTTGCTCCTGGCTGGTGACGAATTCGAGCAACGCGGCGCGGCCCTCGTCGTTTTGCCGGCGGGCGCGCAGGATCGCATCGCCGATCTGGCTCGGATCCTCGACCCGCTCGCTCCACCCGCCCAGATCGCGCCCGATATTGGCGTAACTTCCGCCGAGATCACGGGCGCGGTAGCGATCGTGCGAGAGTTGCATTGCATGGGTTTCGATCGCCATCGTCGAATTGTTCAACACGATCGTGGTGATCGGGATGCCGCAGCGGACCGCGGTTTCGAAATCGAGCCCGGTCATGCCAAAGGCGGCGTCGCCCATGATATTGACGCAGAACTTGTCGGGGGCCGCAACCTTGGCGCCGATCGCGAGTCCGAGCCCGGTGCCGAGCTGATGCGACTTGCCCCAGCCGAGATAGCCACGCGGCCGGGTCGCCTGGTAGAACGGATTGAGCTGCTCGCGCGGGCTGCCCAAATCGTGGGTGACGATGGCCTCGGCCGGGTCGACGACGCGCATGAAATCCGAGATCACCCGGTAGGGGTTGATCGGATGCTCGTTCGAATGCAGCTTGGGCTGCCAGCGGGCGAGCCATTCCTCGCGCTTGCCGGCAACCTCACGCGCGACCTCGCCGCCGCGCGCCCGGCCGCCGAGCCGGTCCTTGACCGCCTCGATCAATTGTCCGAGCACCAGCTTGGCATCGCCGAGAATCCCGAGATCGGCCGCAAACGCCTTGTGCAAATCGCGCGTGTCGTTGGTCGCGTGGATGTACTTCTTGCCGGGCGGAAATACCGGTGTGGCGATGCCGTGGCGGGTAAAGCTGCATCCGACGCCCAGCACCAGGTCGGATTTGTGCAGGAAATGGCGGCCGTGGCCGGTAAAGGTGCCGCCGCCCGGTCCGAGCGACAGCGCATGATCCTCGGGAAAGGCGCTCTTGCCGTCGAACGTCGACATGACCGGGGCCTGCAGCAACTCGGCAAGCTGGCGCAGCTCGTCGGTGGCTTCGGCATAAAAGACGCCCTGCCCTACCAAGATTATCGGACAAGCGGCATCGAGCAGCATCTTCGCGGCGTCGTCGATGTCGCGCTCGTCGCCGGCCGATCGGCTGGTGCGGACCGGCCGGTGCCGGCTCGGGTCTACGTCAATCTCGGTGGCGGTGACGTCGGCTGGCACTTCGACCATGACAGGGCCGGACCGCCCGTTTTTGAGCTGGGCGAAGGCCCGCCGCATGATGTTGCCGATCTCGTGCGGCAGCTGCACCTCTTCGACCGATTTGGTAATCGCGGCATAGCTGCGGCTCGATTTGAACATCGGAAACAATTGCGCGGTCTCGCGCGGATGGCCGAGCGGCAGAAACAGAACCGGCGTCGAATCGGAAAAGGCGGTGGCGACGCCGGCGAAGGCATTTTCGGCGCCCGGCCCGTACTGCATCGCGAAGACGCCCGGCGGCCGCCCGTTCGACACCCGGGCGAAGCCGTCGGCCATATGGACGCCGACCCGTTCCTGGCGGCAGATCACCGGCTTGATGCCGACCGCGGCGGCCGCCTCGATGATCGGCGTCGTCGGAAAACAAAACAAAGTCGAGATGCCTTCGCGTTTCAGGATCTCGGCAATCACGTTCATTACTTGCATTGGTCATTCCTCCCGATTGGTAAGGCTAGGTTTGGCGCTGTGCGAAGCTCCGCGCGTCATCTCAACGGATCACGCCGCCCGCGTTGGCGCCGCCGATGTCGCTTTCAGGCCGATGACAGATTGCCACGCACGGCCTGACGTCACCTGGGTTCTCCAGGAGGCAGGCGCTACAGTCCGGGCCGGGCGGCGGCTGCGCGTTGGTCGTGGTCTGCGGGGTGGGGCCGGCGCAGGCAGCGAGAACCGCGACCCACGCAACAAAAATGATTGTCAAACGCCGCATGAAGATCATGACGCGTTAAGCCCGGCTGCGATTTGTCAAAGTACGGCCCACTACCGGACGATCACCCCGGCTGGAGCACGTGGATCACGCGGCTCGCTATCAGATCCCGGGTCTTGGTGGCATAGGCGGCCATGTGGGGCGAGGTCGCGTGCGCCCTCAGCGCCTCGGGGCTTTCCCATTTCTCGATCACGACAAAGGTGTCGGGGCCGAATTTGGTCTGGAAGCTGCCGATCCCCTCGGCGTCGACCGTCGGGCCGTATTCGATGCAGCCCTGTTCGGCGTGAACCGCCGGCATGTTGGCGTGAAACTCTTTGAGGATCGCCTCGCGCATCCCGGATTTGGCGGTGATGATGGCGACGATGTGAATCATGGCTGCCCTCCCTCAGGCGATGCGTTCGAAAACGCTGTGGTGGCGGCTCGTCGTCAGCGGGCGGATCTTTGTCGCCCAATCGCCGAAGCTGCCGGCCTTCTCCCATGCGGCGCTCTTCAGCACATCGGGCGAGTCGAGCTCGTAGATCGTCAGGTAACGCTGCATGTCCGGGACCGTCGAATGCTCGAGGCGATAGCGCGCCGCCGAGCGCACCCCCGGCACTTTCGACAGCATCGGGAAGTGTTCGGTGTCGTAAACCCGGTTGAACTCGGCCTCATGCTCGGCCGGAATGTCGAGCTGGACGAGAAAGACATGGCTCATTCTGGCCACTCCTGTTTGCTCGGGGTTCAGGCGATCCGCCGGAACACGCTGTGCTGGCGGTTGGTGGTATGCGGGCGGATCTTGGGCTTCCATTCGCCGAGATCGGAGGCTTCGGTCCAGGCCGGGCTGTTGATCACCTCGGCGCTGTCGCACTCGTAGATCGCCAGATAACGCGGCATCGTCGGCACGGTCGAGTGGTCGAGCCGATATCGCGTGCACGACCGAACGCCGGGGACCTTGAGGATTGTCGGCACGTGGTCCTCGTCGTAGATCCGATTGAATTCGGCCTCGAGCTCGGCCGGGATGTCCATTTGCACGACATAGATGTAAGCCAAGGCTGCCCCCTATTCGCGGACGCGGTGCCTCGGAGATTAGGCCAATCCGCGTTTTCCCTCGACAGGTTTCGTATCAGCCTGTTGCCAGCCCACCCACCAGCCGCATTCTTGTCGTTTCGGTTACACGCCTCACTTGAATGAAACCAAGAATATCGATCGTGGACTCGTCGTTCTCGCGAAAGCATAGGGCTGTCAGAGAGAAGACAATTAAAGTCTCGTTTTTGCGGACTTGTTCCCCCAACCACGTCTCTTTCGGGCGCGCGAAGGCGTGGAAACCCGGTCGAACCCGCTTTTCGCCGGGTAACAGAGACCTCAGTTGAGATCTTGAAATGATTAACGCGATGGCCCATTTCTGGGCATATCGGGCGGCCTTCGGCTCAGTATAAGATTTCGGCTGTTCTTCTGCTGGGCGCCGCGGCTACCCAAGGCGAAATCATTTTCGAATATAGAGCCGGCGTTAAGCGTTGGCCGAGGAGCAGAAATGTCGAAGATTCCGCAGGGCGAGTGGAGCGCCATTGCGGCGCGCTATGAAAAGGGCGAGTCGATCAGCGGAATCGCCCGGGGCTATGGCTGCACTCCGCCTGCTATTCATTACATTCTGAAGCGTCATCGCGAGCTTCCGGCGCCCGCGGTCAGGCCGTTGACGCGTGGCCAGCCTGCAGCAGCGGCGGCAGCCGCGCCGGTCGCCGCTTACGCCCCCGAGCCGACCCCGCCCGGTCGGATCGCCGGCAAATCCGAGCACGACGCACAGTCCCCAGTGCTGGCCCCGGTGCTGGTTCGCGCCAGCCCGCCGCTCGCGGCGGCCTCATCTCCGCCCCCCGGCAAACCCGATCACAAGCCCGATCAAAGGCCGGCAGCGCCGCCGCCGACGCCGGGCTTGGACAGCGAATTGCACACCCGCGCCGAGGCGGCCATCGCGATGTTTCGCTCGAGTTTCGACGCGGCGCTGATGGAAGGCTCGCCGGGAGTGCGCGAGCGTCTGCGCCAGGCCGCAGCGGATTTGATGCGGGTGGCGGCGCGAACGACGATCGTGCTCGATCGGGTGACCGCCGGCTCCGAGCGCACCGACCGCGGCCAGAATTATCCGCGTTCCGCGCACGCCCGCGACGATTTCGGAAAATCAGGCTCGGTCTAAACAGCCCGACCCAAAACCGAACCAACGATCAACGCCGCCATCCGCCGCGAGCTGAGGGCGATGCCAAAGGCGTCGAACTCGGGCTGGCGGTAACCTAAGCCGATGCTGAGGATGTAGTTGCCGCCGGTCAGCACGTCCAAGGTGGCCGCTTCCTCGGCGACGTGCATCGGGTTGAGCGGCGGCAGGATCAGGATGTTGGGCCCGATCGTCATGCCCTGCGCGTGGGCCGCGACATAGCCCATGACCGGCGCGATCTGCAGCATCTGCAGCGGATGGGTCAGCCAGTGATGCGGGAACCACAACGACGCGAACCCGGCCTCGCGCGCCGCGCGCACCTGCGCCACCATCTCCGGGACCCGCTCCGCGAGGTTGAAGCCCTCCGGAACTGCGTGTTGATAAACAGACCGACTTTCATGATGGGCTTCTCCTCTCGCTCGCAAACCGCGCGCTGCCAGGGTAAAGCTTTGGTTGATGCGGTCTAATCGGCTCTGTGATGCTGATTCTTCGAGCCATGTAGGCGCGCCAGTCGAGATCGTTTCGCCGGCCGCAATCCAAGAGTCAGCAGCCGTAGCCGATCGCCCTCCGTCGTCTGTCGGATTTCTTTACAGCCGATTTCGCAGGCGCCGGGGCCGCCCCGGCTCTGCCGGGCGCGTTCTCCTCCTGGGCAGCCCGCTGAAAATGCTGCTTTTCTTTTACGTCCTTGCGCTGGCCTGCCGGTGATCGCCGGAATCAGGGGTGTTCCGGCCAGATCGGGCTGCCAACGGTGCGCCGGATATCTTTACACTTTCCCAGCTGCCCGATCGGCCGCAAGAATAATATTGCGTAATATCAACTATATACTGGGTTGGCATGCCAATTGCTGTAAATCAGGCATCTGGCTTAGCCGGGCCGTTTGGCCGCGGGCTCGGCGGAGCGATCGACGCGTTATCCTTGACTAAGAGGAGTTATCCTATGTCGTTACGTAAATCAGCCCTTACCGGCGTCTCCGCCATCGCGCTGTCGGTGGGCTTGGCCTGTTCGGCCCAGGCCACCACCATGCTGCCGGTTCAGAACCTCGTGTTCAATATGTTGACTAACCCATTAAGCACTGGCGGCTCGGCAGCGCAGACTAAGAACTTTTTCAGCACTGTACTCCCGACTAACTGGGGAGTTAGTTCGGTCGGTCAACTCATCTATGTCGGGGAGCAAGGCTCCGAAGGAACTGCTTACACGAGCCCTGGCAATATTTACAAGGTTTATTCTAACCCCGGCTTCACGGTTACCGTTCCGCCCGGCACCAACTTCTATCAGGCAGACGGGAATCCGGCGTTCGAGAGCACGATCTTTCAGACCATTCCGAACCTGACAGCGGGCACCACATACACCCTTACGTTCCAGCAGGCAGCCGGTCAGCAAGTGGGATTTTCCCTGAATACGACTGAGCAGTGGAAGGTATATCTGGGCGTAGGCGGGATCGGTGTATCCTGCGGAGCTACAGTTTGCACGCCGACCGGCACCGCGAATAATCAGGAGATGGATTCGAAGCTGATGATGAACACGAGTGGGATGAATATCGATTGGACTAATACGGCCGCTGGCGCCGGCCTTCAAACATTGATGTTTACACCCACTATGGCAGACCTCGGCGGAGCGAGCATGGGGAGCGCGGTGTTGACCTTCCTGGCTTGGGGTAACAACGGCAGCGACATTAATCAACCGCCGACGGTGTTCCTCGAAGGCGTGAATACCCCGGTGACGACGCCGGAGCCGGCGACCCTGTCGCTTCTTGGCGTCGGTCTTCTCGGCCTCGGCGGGATCGCTTGGCGACGGCGTAACAAACGCAGCGCCGTGGCCTGATCACCCGACTGGTGGACGCGCCTGGACGGGACTCTGTCTCGCCCAGGCGCGTCTATAGTATCTGACTGGGACCGGTAAGCCGGGATAGCGCTGTTGCCTGGATTTATGGACCACCAGCATCTTCAGGCGCTCCTCCTCACCACGATGAGGCTTGGGGCGTGGCTGCTGCTGCTCGCCGTGGTCTTCTTGCCATTGGAACGCCTTTTCGCGGTGCGCCGGCGAAAAATTGTCAGCAAGAGCCTCGCCAGCGATATCGGCTTTTATTTCATCAGCGGCCTGGTACCCGCGCTGCTGCTGACCCCGCCGCTGGCGCTGGTGGCCCTCGGTGCGCACGCCGTCGTGCCGTGGCGTGTTCAGGCGGCGATCGTGGGATGGCCGATCTGGGCCCGCGCGCTGGGCGCCTTGGTGGTGGGCGAGTTCGGATTCTACTGGGGCCATCGCTGGTCGCACGAAATTCCGTTTCTTTGGCGTTTCCATTCGATCCACCATAACCCCACTGAGCTGTATTTCCTGATCAGCGCCCGCTCTCATCCGATCGACCATGTGTTCACCCGGCTGTGCGGTCTAATCCCGGTCTTCATTCTCGGGCTGGCCACCCCTCTCACCCCCGCCGGTGGCATGGTATCCGCGCTGCTCGTTCTGGTCCTGACCATGTGGGGCTTCCTGATCCATGCCAATGTGCGCTGGCGGTTGGGTCCGCTGGAATGGCTGATTTCCACACCGGCCTTCCACCACTGGCATCACACCCTGGCCGAGCCGCGGGACCGCAACTTTGCGTCGATGCTGCCGATCATGGACTGGGTCTTCGGCACTCACTACCTGCCCCGCAACCAATGGCCATCGGCGTATGGCATCGAGGCGAAATTGCCCGGTTCGCTGGCCGGACAATTAGTGTATCCGCTACGCCTGGAGTCGCCGCAAGCCAGGTCACCGGAGCCGGTTACCGCCGACCGTTAAACCCTGCCAGCTAGGCCGTTTCGCGATCAGCCATCAGCCGCGGCAAGGCCCCGCAGGTCGAGGGCGACTTCGGCCACGACTGAGTCCCAGTCGCCGGGCTGCGGCTGACGATAGAGGTGCAAGCCCGGATACCACGGGCTGTCGCGCCGTCCGACGAGCCAGCGCCAGCACGGATCGAAGCGATCCAGCAGCCAGACCGGTTTGCCCAACGCCGCCGCCAGATGGACGACCGAGGTATCGACTGAGATGATCAGGTCGAGGTTGGCGATCAGCGCCGCGGTATCGGCGAAGTCTTCCATCTCGGACATGAAATCGATCAACGGAAAGTGCGCGGGCGCCGCGGGGCCATCCTTCTGCAAGCTGAAGAAGTGCAGGCCCGGCAATTCGAACAATGGCGCCAGCCGATCCGGGGCGATCGAGCGACGGCGACCGGTCGCCGCCGCGGCGAGCAGTTGTTTGCGCGGATTACCCGCCCACGCCAAGCCGATTCGAGGAAGGCGGTTTCCCAGCGACGCGATGCGTGTCCGCCAGACTGCGACATGCGCCGCATCGGCGCGCAGATAGGGTACATCACCGGGAATAGTCGTGATCGTGGTCCCCAGCGCCAATGGCATGCTGAGCATTGGGCAGTGCAGGTCGAATTGCGGCGTTGCCTCGCCTTGCGCCACCAACCGGTCGACCCCCGATAGACTCCCAAGCAGCCGAATCAACGGCTTCGGCGCCTCGAGGACCACCTGCAGCCCCCTGGCTGCCGCCAACGGCGCATAGCGACAGAATTGCAGAGTGTCGCCGAACCCTTGCTCTGCATGGATCAGCAAGGTCCGCCCCTCCGCCGCTTCACCACGCCACTGGGGCTGCGCGAAGTCGCGACGGCTCAGGGCCAATTGCGGCGTCTTCCAGCGCCATTCATGCTCCTCCCATCCCGCTTGCATATCGCCGCGCGCCAACAGCGCCGTCGCCAAGTTGTAGTGCGCCTCCGGATCATCCGGCCTGAGCTCGAGGGCCCTGCGGTAGCTGGTGACCGCCTCGTCCAGCTGCTTCAGCGCCCTAAGCGCGTTGCCCAAATTGTTTAGCGCCTCGGAAAAGTCCGGCTTGAGCTCGATGGCTTTGCGGTAGCAGGCGACCGCCTCGTCCAGCCGGCCCTGTGGCAGAAGCACATTGCCCAGATTGGACTGTAATGAGGCTTCCCTGGGGTTGATCGCGATCGCTTTCCTGATCATATCGACGGCCAAATCTTGGCGCCCGGTCTGGTAAGCGATTACCCCGAGCAGGTGGAGGCTGTCCGCGTGACGGGGATTGACCGCCAGAACCTGCCGGAAGAGCCGTTCGGCCTTGTCCAGGCGCCCAGCCTGAAGATGTTGAAGGGCGGCAATCCATACTCCTTGAATGCCCGATGACGCGGCTTGCATCACCGGCCTGCCCGTTTTCGTTTCTGCTCGGCGTTGCTTGCGATTCATGTGTCTGCCGGGCGTTCCAGAAATCCGTGCTTTGGTTCGCGTCGCGGTGTCTGGGAGATTCCCGGCGCGGTCGTTACCGGGCTTCGTCCAATTCGACGCCCAACTCTTTGATCAAGGGTTGCAGGAGGTGCTGGTAAGGCTTCCATCGGCCAACGGAAGTGCGGTAGATGGGCTGACGCACCTGGGTCACGCTCGCCGTCCGAATCGGACGTTGCGTCTTATAAAAAGCAAGACATGCATCGTCCCATTCGAGACCGCAATGGGCGACGATCTGACGGGCCTGCCGCTCGACATCGGCAACCACCTCCTCATATTGAACTTCGAGCATCACCCCCGCCGGCAGCACTTGGCGCCAGTGCTCCATCAGCGTCTGATAAGACCGATAATAGCGACCCAACTCCCCGAGTTCGTAACAGTAGGTCAGATTGCTGTCGAACAGCAGCGAAAAGCAGGAGAGACAAGTGTCGACTGGGTCACGGCGCATGTGAATGATGCGCGCATTGGGTAGCGCCAAATGAATGAGCCCAACGAAGCTGAAATTCTCAGGCATCTTATCGGTGATGCGCTCCGCCCCTGATGCCGCGGCTCTGACGGCGTCAAGATAACTTGTGCCGAGTTGGCGCAGCTGTCGGGCTGGCAGAGCGGGAACGGCCTCGGGGAAGGATAGAGCGCCATTCGGCGCAACGAGGCTCGTCACCGCCTTGCTGAATTCTGCAAGCTCCCCGGCGCCGAAGACCTTGGGGTGACTTGCCAATATCTGCTCGACCAGGGTCGAGCCCGAGCGCGGCATGCCAACGATGAACGTCGGAACCATCGAGGGATTGCCAAGCCCCCGCTTGTTGTGCATCAGCTCAGCCGTGAATACGGTGCGAATGCGATCCAAAAATCCCAACGTCTCTGGTTCGTCATAGACGAACCCTCGTCGCTTGAGCGCGTTTCCCTCGAGGAAATGACGAAAGGACCGCTCGCGCTGTTCCAGGTCCTCATAGGCTTTGCCCAGTGCAAAATGTAATTCCCGCTGATCCTCGATCGGCAGCGAGGTCATGTCCTCAGCCAACTTCTCCGCGGCCGCAAGGCTCCGGTCCCCAGCGACAACTCGCCTGCTATAAAACAGATAACGGTAATACAGACCGGTTCTCGGCGCCAGTTCGAGCGCTCTCTGGTAGGCGCGTTGCGCCTCGTCGAACTGACCCAGTTCTCTGAGAGCATTACCCAGACCGTTATGGGCCTCGGCGAGGTCCGGCTTGAGCTCGATGGCCTTGCGGTAGTATGCGACCGCCTCGTCCAGCCGCCCCTGTTGCAGAAGCACATTGCCCAGATTCGACCGTAATGAGGCTTCCCTGGGGTTGATCGCAATCGCTTTCCTGATCAGGTCGACGGCCAGATCTTGGCGTCCGGTCTGGTAAGCGATCACCCCGAGCAGGTGCAAGCTGTCGGCGTGGCGGGGGTTGACCGCCAGAACCCGGTGGAAGAGCGGCTCGGCTTCGGCCAGGCGTCCAGCCTGAAGATGTTGAAGGGCGGCTATCCATACTCCTTGAACAGCCGATGATGTGGCGTGCATCACCGGCCTGCCCCGTTTCGTTTCTGCTCGGCGTTGTTTGCGATTCATGTGTCTGCCGGGCGGACCAGAAATTGGTGAATTAATTCGCGTCGCGATGTCTGTGGAGATTCCCGACAAGGTGGGCGCTGTTCTTACCGGCTTCGTCCAATTCGACGCCCAACTCTTTGATTAGAGGCTGCAGGAGGTGATGGTAAGGCTTCCATCGGCCCACGGAAGTGCGATAGATCGGCTGACGGACCTGGGTTGCGCTCGCCGTCCGAATCGGACGTTGCGTCTTATAAAAATCAAGACACGCATCGTCCCATTCGAGACCACAATAGGCGACGATCTGACGTGCCTGCCCCTCGACATCGGCAACCACCTCTTCATATCGAACGTCGAGCATCACCCCCGCCGGCAGCACCTGGCGCCAGTGCTCCATCACCATTTGATAGGCGCGATAATAGCGACCCAGCTCTCCTAGATCATAACAGTAGGGATGATCGCCGGTGAACAGCAGCGAAAAGCAGGAGAGACAAGTGTCGATCGGATCGCGGCGCATGTGAATGATGCGCGCATTGGGTAGCGCCAAATGAATGAGCCCAACGAAGCGAAAATTCGTTGGCATCTTGTCGGTGATGCGCTCCGCCCCTGGCGCCTCGGCTGCGACGGCATCGAGATAGCTTGTGCCGAGTTGGTTCAGCTGTTCGGTCGACAAAGCTGGAACGGCCTCGGGGAAGGACAGAGCGCCATTCGGCATACCGAGGCTCGTCACCGCCTTGCTGAATTCTGCAAGCTCCCCGGCGCCGAAGACCTTGGGGTGACTTGCCAATATCTGTTCGACCAGGGTCGTGCCCGAGCGCGGCATGCCAACAATGAACGTCGGAACCATCGAGGGATTGCCGAGATTCCGCTTGTTCTGCATCAACTCGGCCGTGAATACGGTGCGAATGCGATCCAAAAATCCCAACATCTCTGCCTCGTCATAGACGGACTCTCGTCGCTTTAGCGCGTTTCCTTCGAGGCGGTGACGAAAGGACCGCTCGCGCTGTTCCAGGTCCTCATAGGCTTTGCCCAGCGCGAAATGTAATTCTCGCTGATCCTCGATCGGCAGCGAGGTCATGTCCTCAACCAACTTCTCCGCGGCCGCAAGGTGACGATCGCCAGCAATGACCCGTCTGCCATCGAACAGCTGGCGGTAATACCAACCGTTTCTCGGTTCCAGTTCGAGGGCTCTCTCGTAAGCGCGTTGCGCCTCGTCGAATTGGCCCAGTTCTCTGAGAGCAATACCGAGATTATAGTAGGTCTCGGCGAGGTCCGGCTTGAAGGCGATGGCGCGCTGATAATACGCCATCGCTTCGCCGTATTTGCTATGTAGCCGGAAGATGTTACCCATATTAAGGTAAATCTCGGCTGAGTCTGGCTTGAAGGCGAGGGCGCGCTGATAATGCACCATCGCTTCGGCGAATTTGCTCTGTTCCTTGAAGACGCGGCCCAGATTGCTGTGGGCCTCGGCGTAGTCCGGCTTGAGCGCGATGGCGCGCTGATAGTGCACCATCGCCTCATCCAGCTTCCCTTGTCGCTTGAGGCCATTGCCCAGATTGTTGTGAGCCTCGGCGTGTCCCGGCTTGAAGGCGATCGCGCGCTGATAATACGCTATCGCTTCGTCCAGCTCACCCTGTTCCTGAAGCGCGTTTCCCAGATTGAAATGGGCATCGACGAAATCCGGCTTGAGGGTCAGCGCACGCTTATAATGCGTCACCGCCTCACCGAACCTGCCCAACTCCCCCAACGCGATGCCCAAATTGTTGTGATAGACCGGGACATCGCCGCGGAGCCCGATCGCCTGGCCGATCAGATCAACAGCAGCCGCATGACGGCCACTCTGATAAGCGACGACCCCAAGCAAATGCAAAGCGTCCGGCTGCCGGGGGTTTAGCGCCAGGAATTGCCGGTACGCCCGCTCGGCTTCTGACAACCGGCCGGCTTGGTGGTAACGACAGGCGTCCGCGAATAGGTTTTGAACGGCCATAGGAGCCGCCGGCTTGGGAGAAGCAAAGTCACCCTGCCCTTTGTGCCCCAGGCGGCGTTGCTTACGGCTCATGGTTCGCTTCGGTCCAGGTGATTCGGCACGTCATCAGATAAGCCAAGTATACCGGCAATCTCCTTGCCCGCCCATAAACATCCGTCATTACCACCCCGGCCCCGACGCTCGCTTTGGCGACAGCGCCGCCAGGTGTCGAACCAATCCCCGTCCAGGGGTGCAAGTTGCCTCACTCTTGTGCCGTTTCGGCGGATCGGAGAAACTCGCGGCCTCGCGTCAAAGGGAGGCCATCGATGCGCAGGGTCGGAAAGAATTCCTTTACCGAAATCTATTTCGCCGGCTGCAACCCGAGCTTCGTCGAGACCAGCGACGGCTATGTGATGATCGACTCGCCGCAGCAGCCCATCGATGCGGTGCGCTGGCGCGAGCGCATGGAGGACAAGGCCCCGATCCGCTATCTGATCAACACCGAGCCGCATGGCGACCACATCTCGGGCAACGCCTATTTCACCAACACGAAGATCGTCGGACAGGTCCAGCTCCAGGAATGCTTCGAGCGCTATCTCTATGCGTTCGGCTCGCTCGACGAGAAGCGCGAGCGCTTCAAGCAAACCGATCCCGACAGTGTGTGGCTGGTCGGCCACCCGGACTACCCGGCCGCCAACCCACCGACCGTGACCTTTACCGACACCATGACCCTCAACCTCGGCAACCACACCTTCAACATCATCCACATGCCCGGCCATACCGCGCCGCAGACCTCGGTCCATGTGCCGGAAGAGGGGGTGGTCTTTACCGGCGACAACGTCTTTTACAAATGCCGCAGCTGGCTGCAGGAGTGCGACCCGTGGGAGTGGCTGGGTGCGCTGAAAAGCATCGAGGCGCTCGATGTCGAGGCCATCGTTCCGGGGCACGGCGACCCTTGCACCAAAGCCTATCTGAGGGAACAAGGGCAGATCGTCGAGAATTGGGTCGGCTATGTCGAGCGCCTTGTCGATCGCGGTATCAGTGCCGACGAGGCGCTACAGGGACCCATCGAGGTCACCAAGCAAGACCCCTACCCGATCGGCCAGCGCCTGTTCATGCTGAACGAGCGGCTAACCGATATGACCGTGCGCAACCTCCATAAGCGGATCCTCGACAAGAAACAGCAGGTTGGCGCTTAGGGCGGCCGGTGGTGAGGATCGCCGAACCGTCGAACATGAGCGCGGATTACGCAGTCGAATGGCAAGCCCGTTTCGGCGAGGACGCCGAACTGCCGGGCGATCTTCCCGACATCCCGTGGGTGCGCCAGGTATTGCTGCGCCGCACCCATCGCCGCTATGCCCCGCGCCCGGTGCCCGAGGCGTTGCTGCGGCTCTTCCTTGCAGTCGCGTTCTCGGCCTCCTCGAAATCGGATTTCCAGCAGGCCTCGGTGATCCGGGTCGAAGACCGCGCCCCCCGCGACCGCCTCGCAGCACTCGTCCCGGACATGCCGTGGATCGGCAACGCGCCGGTCTTCCTGGTGTTCTGCGGCGACGCGCGTCGTCTCGAGCGGATCGGCGAATTGCGCGGCCATCAGCAGGACAATGGCCGGCTCGAAGGCTTCTTCAACGCCGCGATCGACGCCGCCCTGGTCATGCAGACCTTCATCCTGGCGGCCGAGACCGCCGGCCTCGGCTGCTGCCCGATCAGCGTCATCCGCAACCACGCCGGCGCCGTCGCCGAGATCCTGGAATTGCCCGACAAAGTCTTTCCGGTCGCCGGGCTGTGCCTCGGTTATCCCGCCGCCGAGGGCTTTGTCAGCATGCGCCTGCCGCTCGCCGTCACCCTCCACACCGACCGTTACGACAACTCCGCACTCGCCGAGAACATCGAAAACTACGACCATCGCCGCGCCGCCCGCTACACCCCGCCGCGCGAGCAGCAGCGCGCTGCCGAAACCTTCGGCTATGCCGATTTCTACGGCTGGTCCGAAGACAAAGCCCGCCAAGCCGCCGCCCAGCCCGAGGGCCAAACCTTCTCGCCTCACCTCCGCGCCCGTGGCTTCACTCTCGACTAGGCGTCCCGGGCCACCATTCGAGCCGCCCGCATTTTCTCAGTCAGTTTGATCCGCCCTCCCCACCTTTGTCTTCCCGGCGCAGGTGTTGTGTCCCGGGAGGTTGTTGAGTGCTTGGCCTGGGGCTTGATAGGCGAGGCATCGCAATCGGGTTTGATTGTATGTGTTGACGACGGCGTGGATGAAGGCGTTGCGCTGGGCGTGGGTGTCGAAGCGATTTTTGCCGAGATTGGCGGTGGTTCTGGGGTGGTTCCGGATTGCTTCGGCGAGGCGGCGGTTGAAGCGCTCGACCATGCCGTTGGTTTGCGGCCGGTAGGGGCGGGTGAGGGTATGGCGCAGGCGGTGGCGTTGGCAGACCTGATCGAAGGGGTGAGCGCCGGTTCCCGTCTTGCGCTTGCGCCAGCGGGCGTCGCCGAAGCGGTCGGTGAACTCCGAGCCGTTGTCGGTGAGCACGGTGTGGACGGGGTGGCCGAAGGCGTCGAGGAAGCGTTCGAGGCAGTCGGCGATGGTCTGAGCACTGCGCTGCGTTACGATTTCCACGTGGACGAAGCGGGTGGTGCGTTCGATGGCCACGAAGACATAGGCCGACCGGCCGTGCAGGCGGGTCAGGTGCTTGAGGTCGACATGCACATAGCCGAACGGCTCGGGGGCGAAGCGCTTGGCCGGCGGCGCCGGGTCGCGGGGCCGGCGCGACACGCCCCGGCGTTTGAGGCAGCGGTGCAGGGCCGAGCGGGAGATATCGGCGCGCACGCAGCGGCGCATGACCTCGAGCGCGTCGTCGAGCGACAGGCCGAGCCGGGCGCGCAACTCCACCGCAATCGCCTCCTCTTCCAGCGAGAAGCCGGTGGCCAACAGGTGGGGCCTGGACGAGCGGTCGGCCCCGTCGCGGCGCGCCTTCCAGCGCCGCACGGTGGTCTCGCTGACCCCCAGCTCGCAGGCCAGCTCCGCCACCGGCCGCGAACTGGCCTGGATGTAAGCCCGTACCTTCGGCGTGGTCGCCGCATTGGCGTGCAGCCTCACCAGCATCGGCGTCCCTCCAACCAGGCGACGCCGCAGCTTACACCAATTCCGTCCAGCCAACCTCCCGGGACACAACACGCAGGCCGGGATCCATGTCAGCCATGGGCACCGGCCACGCCGGTGTGACGAGAAGAGTGGGAATGGGATCTGTCAGGAGGGATCCGCTCGGTCCCGACGTTTGCGCGGTGCCCCTCCGGGAATGTCTCTTGGACGCGAGACTGGGCCTCGCCACCATCGAGATGGATGTCTATATCGGCATCGACCTGGCACCAGCTAGTTCGGTAATGCCGCGGAACTGGGCGGCATGGCCGGCCCGATGCGCGGGCCTTCATCTACGCTGCTGCGCCGCGGGACCCGCCTCATCCGGATTGGCCAGCGACGATCCACGGGGCGGGCCGGGCGGAATCAACATCGGGGTCGTGGCGTTCGGCCCGAAACCCGACGGCCCGCCGGCAGCGGGAGGCCCGGCCGGGCTGGCGGGTTGGTTGGGCGCTGTGGTCGAAACGCCGCTTCTCGCCCTGATCGGGCCGGGCGGAGCGACGCTGGGTGTTATCGCGCGGGTCAGCAAAAAGCGCTGCACCCGTCCGGCATGACGATAGATCCCGGAAATTGTCAGTCGATACCCAGTGGCGTCCGTTCGCGGCACGGTGATTACCAGATCGAGAAGCGCGCTGCCCCGCGGGGCGATGTTGCCGAGCGCGATCGGCAATGCCATTGCGGCAGCGAGCGACCCACCGCGCACATCGACGGATGTCACCCGGACGCCGGCGGCGATAGCGCCGCCGTTATTGACGATCTGCAATTCGATGCCGGCTTTGGACGGATCGGTGTCCCACACCGACGCCGCCGCGTTCGCCACCGACAGGATTATGGGCGAGGTCGCCGCGCTGCCCGCTCCGGCGGCCAATACGGCGCCAACCATCGACAATACGGCGAGAGCTCTGATCATCGCTGTCCGTCGATCAGCTTCCCGCCATAGGATGGTCAATACGAATTCTATATAGGGCCGCATCCGGCGCTTGGCCTCGCGACCAGAAGCTAGGCGGCAAAAAAATTCAGCCCGGGAAGACTTTTGCCGGCCCGGGCCGAGTTCATCGGATTACTAGCGATTGCGGTTTATGACGGCCCCATGAAAGGCGGCCGTCCGAACTGGATGTAGCGCGGGTTCGCCACGCAGCCGACCGCGGCACAGGTGGCGGTGCCGCCCGGCGGCACCGGGTTCAGCTTCACGTCGTAGACTTCGGCTCCGAATTGGGAGTCGCTCTGACCGTCCGGTACGGGCACGAAGCCGGGTATCCACCGCGCCGACAGATAGTCGCCAAAGCGCGAGACCTGCGTCGCGTTGCTGTTGGTGACCTGGTAGACGACGAAATCGTCCTTGAACCCGACCGACATCTGCGGATAGCCGACCGTGCCGCCACCGACCGCGAGGTTTATCCCGACTTCTGGCCGTACGAGATCGTTGTCGCGGGCGAGCGCCGCCATCGCAAAGGCGTAGTTATTATTCCAAACGTCGTATTCCTCGAGGACGCTGAAATTGCTGCCAGAGCGGTTCAAGGTTTCGAGCCGGACGTAGACGCGCGGCCGGCCGGGCGCGTTGACCCCGGCGTCAAACGCAAAGATGTATTGGTCCTGCGACGGCACCCCGAGCCCGGGAATGACCGAGCGGTACACCGCACCGGTGATGTTGCCCGGGAATGACACCGCCACCCAATCGGTATTATCGGGTGCGATCGAGGTGTAATTGGCGCCCTGGTTGATCTGGTTGTTCATGCCAATTGTGCTGTTGTTGATCGAGCCGCTCCCGTCGTCCCAGGTAAACACCCGGAATGTGCTCGAATTGTCGAGCGAACCTACGACCATGGTGTTAGGCGCCTGCTGGACGAAATGATCCTTGTTGAGACCGTTCGACCCGGACAGCTCGGCGTAGTCGTAGTGCACCACGGTCGCCGCCGTGTTGCGCATATCCGCGAGCGACAGCCGCGCGACGATGCGCTTTCCGGTATAGACGCTACCGGGTGTCGTGGAGCCGTGATCGACCCCGACATAGAGGAAATTGCCGGACCAGGCGAGGTCGGGGTAATCCATCCACTCGTTGTTCTTGGTGCCGAGCCCGCTCGAGACTCCGGCGACACTGGTCGCGGTCAGATCGGCATAGGTCCAGGCGTTGTTAAAGTTTGCCCTGATGGCCGCCGGTGTAGCCCAGGCCACTCTCAGCCGATTGGGTTGGGTGATCTTGTAGGTCGCGTTCATAGCCGGCGGCGGCCCACAATTGGTAGCACACGCAGTTTGCGGCCAATATTGCTGCAACCAGACAAACAGCGGCTGGTTCGGGTCAGGGATAAAGACCACGACCTGATCGCAGCACAACCCGCCGTCGCTTTGCGGAAAGAACGAGGTGCGGCCGGCAATCGGGTTGAACAGGTTGACGTCGGTAAACGTCATCCCGCCATCGGTCGAATAGCTGATCCCGGTGTTGTAGGTCGACAACACGACCCCGTCGGTCGAGGCGGCGGCGTTGGGATCGGGCGGAGTGCCGGCGCCGAGGGCCCTGCCGTTATTGACCGGGATTATCACCGAACCGCCGGGGGTCAAGCTGCCGATGTTCGAGCCCGGCGACGTGATCGGCGGTCCCGAAGTGGGCGGCCCGATCGGGACCAGATTCGGGGTTTCCGCGTTGGGCCCGAAATTGGGCGGCGTGGGCGTCGGCGGAAAAATAACGCCGCTGTAAGGAGGCGTGTTGAGCGCACTCGTCCCGTTTGCGGGCGTGATCGTCCCCGGCCCTGCGGAATTAGGAAACAGCGCGCGGTTTATGGAAAAGCCATAAGTCGTCGGACCATAGGTGTAGGTGCCGCTGACCGTCACCAGATAGCGCGTCGCGCCGTTGGTCGTCGGAGCGGTGATCACGAGATCGAGCGGCGCGCTCTCCCCGGCTCCAATCGCTCCGAGCACGACCGGTAGTGCCGGGCTGCTGGGCGAGACCGAGCCGCCCTGCACCGTGACCGACTTCACCACCACATTGCCGGCGTCGGCGGTTCCGTTGTTGGCGATCTGGAATTCCACCCCGACCTGATTCGTACCGGCCCAAACGGATGTCGCGTCGTTGGGGACGTAGAGCGACACCGGGGTGACCGCTGCGCGGCCCGACCCCGCCGCCAGCGTTATCGCAATCGCAAAAATCGGAACCAGTACTCGGTTGCGGTTGCGCCACCTCATGCGTGTTCTTCCCTTTACAAAGCCGATGGTCATGACGAGCGCCGCGAGCAGCAACGGCAGAGACCACGGCTCCGGCACGAAAATGCTGATCGTGACGGCATTGCTTACATCGCCGTTCGTATCCGAGGCCGTCACATCGGCCAGATAAGGTGAGCCCGCGGGGGTCGCCGAGGGATCAACGAGCGCGTCGAACAATTCCACGTCAGGCGAGGTGGTGCCGTTGGGCAGCGAAAAATCGGGGCTGCCGAGCACTTGGAAAAAAGACAGTGCCGTCGGATCAAAGCTGCTGAAGTTCAAAAACAGGTCGGCCGCGGCATCGAGGTCGGTCCCGGTGTTGTTGGTGATGGTCCCTGTGAAGACGACCGTGCTCCCCGCATTCGTGAACCGAACCGGCTGATCGATCGACAGCGACAACAACGGCGCCGCCCGTGCCGGACTTGCCAGGGCAACCAGCCCGAGAAGCAGGGGAAAAAGTGCGGCCCAGCCGAGGTGCCGAAACGAGTTGATTTTGTGCATGGGTGTCCCCCTCCCAAATGTACGAGCCTAAACCTTACAGCAATATTCATACCATATTTCGTAACCTATTCAATTTCATGGGGATCGGTACATTGACCCTTAAATTACCGTCGACGAATTATGGTTAGTGTAAACTTATCCGACGCCAGCTCAACCGTTGCACACGATAAACCAATGGCTTGGCATCGCGTCGGCTGTAAGTTTTTCCGACAGCCCTTTTTGCGCGCTGGCCCCAGCGGCGGTTTCAAGCGGCTTCACCTTCGATTAGCTTGCGCTGGGCTCACCCGGTGCGTGCGCGGCCGTTCGCGGGGCCGCCGCGACTGCGCCGCGCTGTGCCCATCCCTTGCCGCCCGCTCCCGACAGTGCGATCTTCAATCCAGGGGCGAGAAAACGATAACCGCCGCTCATTGCCCCGGAAATCGGGGAGATGTCGGCTCATCTCGGGGAGAATCGCCATGCCGATGCCGGACTCCGATGATCTGGCGCTGTGGTACGCGCTCAATCGGCTGATGATCAACTACTGGGCCGATGTCGATCACAACGGCGGCAACCAGGCGCACGAGTTTTACCTGCCGGATGCGCTCTATGCCGTCGGCAACAACCGGTTCAAGGGTACGGAAAAGATCCGCGCCTTCTATGCCCGGCGCCGCGAGCACGGCACAACCACCACGCGGCATCTGGTCGACAATCTTCGGGTCTTTCGCGACGACCCGCGGCATGCGCGGGCGGTCGGAGCGATGAGCCTCTACCGCGCCGACGGCCGGCCGCCATTCCGGGGGGCAAAACCGCCCGCGATGATCGCCGATTTCGAAGCGCAATGCGTGCTCGCCGACGACCGGCTGTGGCTTTTTCAGTCGCACCTCTTGCGGCCGATTTTCGTTGGCAGCGACCTCCCCGCATCGATCACGATCGACCCGCAACGCCTGTAGCGCCGCCGCGCGACCGGCAGCGCGCCCGCACGCCTTCGCTTTCGAAGAATTGGCATTGGAAACCGACCCATAATTCCCGAGGAGAGGGAGGTCCGAAACGGTGGAGGCGAGAGGCGCCGGCGAGCCGGTCACGCTGGCCGCATTGTTTAGCGGCCTTCTGAAAGTCTCGCTCTACGGTATCGGCGGCGGCGGCGGGATCGTTTGGGCGCGCCGCATCGCCGTCGAGAACCGCAATTGGATCAGCGACGCGGAATTTGCCGACATTGTCAGCCTCTGCCAGTTCATGCCCGGGCCGAACATCGTCGGCATCGCCGTCTGCGTCGGGGCCAGGGCGCGGGGTGGGGCCGGCGCGATTGCCGCGCTCTGCGGCTTCCTCGTCGTCCCGTGGGCGGTCGGCTTCTCGCTCGGCGTGATTTTACTGAAATATGCTCACCTGGCGATCCTTCGCAACATCCTCGGCGGTATCGCCGCGGCGGCCGCCGGGCTGCTGATCGCCACGGGCATCAGGCTGCTGATGCCATATCGCCGCCGCGCGGCAGCCCTGGCTTTTGCTGTGCTGGCCTTCGCTCTTATCGCTTTCGGCAGACTGCCGCTGCTTGTCGTTCTGTTCGGCCTGGTGCCGCTCAGCATTGCTGTCGCCGGCATTGAACAGGCGAGAGCGCGATGACCGGCGCCTCCGCCCCGATTGCGCTGACCGCGCATCTTGCCGTGGTCTCGTCGGTCAGCTTTGGCGGCTTCCCGACCGTGCTGCCGGATGTCCACAACTTCGTGGTCGGCACCCATCGCTGGATGACCGATCAGGAATTCGCCAATATTTTCGCAATCGCCCAGTCCATCCCCGGGCCGAACATGATCCTGATGATGAGTTTTGTCGGATGGAAGGTATGGGGATTTCCCGGGGCCGTGGCGAGCGCGTTTGCCACCTTCGGGCCGCCTTGCGCCATGTACTTTGCCGGATATCGTTTATGGGACCGGTTTCGCGACGCGCCATGGCAGCGGATCGTGCGTCTCGGCCTGGTGCCGGTAACCATGGGGATCGTCATCGCCAGCGGCGCGGTGATGGCGCGTGCGGCGGACACCGGGTGGCGGACCGCTGCAGTCACAATCGTTGCGGCTGCGATCACGCTTGCGACACGGCTTAGTCCGATGTGGATGCTTCTCGCGGGCGCCGCTCTCGGCGGCCTCGGCCTACTGTGAACGGCCTCGATCATGTTTCCGTTCCCGAGCACTCACTCGCACGATTTCACTGGTTTAACTTCAATGCTAATCATACAAACATGAAAACCCGAGACCCAATCGAGACCGCTGGCACCACGGCGCAGCGGCGTTTCCAGCTCGTCTTGATCAAGCCATCACATTACGACGATGACGGCTACGTGATCCGTTGGTGGCGATCGATCATTCCATCGAATTCGCTCGCTGCCCTTTACAGCGTTGGAGAGGACGCCGCGGCGCGAGGCGCGCTCGGTCCGGACGTCGGCTTCGACATCGAGGCGATCGACGAGACCAATACGCGTGTCGATGTTCCCGGCCTACTGCGAAGGTTCCGCTCGCACGGCGGCTTCGGGCTCGTCGCTCTAGTGGGCGTTCAGTCCAACCAGTTCCCCCGCGCTCTCGACATCGCACGCCCGTTCCGCAAGGCTGGCGTCGCGGTCGCCATCGGCGGCTTCCATGTCTCTGGCGTCATTTCGATGATCGACGGTCAGGCGCTCGGACTAGACACCTGCCGTGAGATGGGCATCGCTGTGTTCGCAGGTGAGGTGGAGGGGCGGCTCGAGCAGTTGCTGCAGGATGCCGCAACCGGCCGCCTGGCACCCGTTTACGATTTCATGACCGACCTTCCATCGATCAGCGAGACTCCTGTTCCGTTCCTGCCGAAGCGATATGTCACGCGCACATACGGCGTGAGCTCGAGCTTCGACGCAGGACGTGGCTGCCCCTATCAGTGCTCGTTCTGCACCATTATCAATGTGCAGGGCCGTAAATCGCGCTATCGCTCCGCGGACGACGTGGAACGCCTCGTGCGACTGAACTGGTCGCAAGGCATTCACAAGTTTTTCGTCACCGACGACAATTTCGCGCGCAACAAGAACTGGGAGGCGATCTTCGATCGCCTGATCTCGCTCCGTGATAAAGACGGTATCCCGCTCGGCCTGATGATCCAAGTCGATACGCTCTGTCACAAGATTCCGCGCTTCATTGAGAAGGCCAAGCGTGCCGGCGTCACGCGCGTGTTCATCGGGCTCGAAAACATCAATCCCGACAATCTTCTGGCAGTGAAAAAGCGACAGAACAAGATTGCCGAATACCGCAAGATGCTGCTTGCCTGGAAAGCGCATGGCGTCATCACGCTCGCGGGCTACATCCTCGGCTTCCCTGCTGATACCCCGGACTCGATCCGCCGCGATATCGCCATTATCCAACGTGAGCTGCCGATCGACATATTGGAGTTCTTCAGCCTCACGCCGCTGCCCGGCTCGGAGGATCATCAGAAGCTCTGGCGGCAATGCATAGCGATGGACCCCGACCTGAACAAATACGACGTCGAGCATGTCTGCACAGCTCATCCGAATATGACCCGGAATGAGTGGGAGGAGATCTATCGCGAGGCATGGTCGCTGTACTACTCGAACGACCACATGCGCACGCTGCTCAGACGTGCAGCTGCGACCGGGCTGCCGATGGGCAGCCTTGTGCGGCTACTGGTGACCTTCGCGACCACCGTTCCGCTTGAGAATGTACACCCGCTACAGGGCGGACTGGTACGGTTGAAACACCCCTCAGAGCGCCGACCTGGACTGCCGCGCCTCAATCCCTGGCTGTTCTGGCCGGCTTTCGTGTTCGACGTCGTGCGCAAGCACGTCGGCCTCGCTGTCGTGAGCGTTCGGTTGTTACGGATCGTCTACGCGATTTCTCGCGATTCCGTTGCAGGAGCCTACACCGATCAGGCGCTCACCCATGGTGAAGCGGAGGACGAGGCAAAGCTTGAGCTGCTTGCCCCCGTCGCCGCCGCTGCACGGCCTCAGGCCGCTTGAACCAGCTGTCGCCGCCGGTAATGTCCTAATTTGTTTTCGGTGACGACGCCGATTAGCTTCGGCCGATTGTCTCGAATGCTTTGACAGCGTCAGAATCATCGATGCGGGCGGCGCGCATGTTGACCTACCGCGATACACGCAACGCCCATTGATGACTTGCGGGCCGTGTCGCGACGGTAAGTCGCGACAAGAAGACCGGGTCCTTCGTCACCCCAAGGGCGAAAATCACGCGGGCGCGGATTTCACCTTCCACGTGTTCATTGCTTCATGAGGCGGGACGGAACACCCAGATCGCCGCCGGCTCGCCCGAACTCGCCCGCACCGCCAGAAACAGCCGGTCGAGTTCGGGCACGAATAGCGAGGTGCGGGCACCCGATACCGTCGGCACCCGCGCCCGCCGCCGATAGCCGGCTGCGTCAGCCGCGAAAACGTCAACGACGCCCTCACCGCAGCTCACGTAAACGCGATGACGCTTGGCATCGGCATACACATCGTCGGCATCGCCGCAGGTCGCGGTCTTGGCTACGATGTGCCCATCCTCGGTGGACAGCGCCATCAAGACCGGCGGGCTGCGAAAGACCACGAGCACTCTGTGCGCGTCTCGGTCGATCGCCATTGGAAAGTTCGATTCAGCCTCCGGTGTCGACAAAGATCGGCTGGTCCCCGCGGCCAGCTCCGCCACCTCGATCGAGCGGGCATCGGGCACGTTGACAAAAATCCGCGCGCCGGTTGGATCGAGCCGAAAGCTCTCGGGATGCCCCTTGAGACGGATGTCGGCGATCTTGGTCCGGGTGGCCGGATCGATGATCGCGATCGCGCCGTTGCCATAACCGACCAGCACACGATTACGCGAGGCGTCCACCCGTACGTTGTCGGCATCGTCACCGAGCTCGATGCGGCCAACCGGCGCCAGATTGTCGCTGCGCAGCACCCGCACCGAGCCGTCGCCGCCATTCGCTACATAGACGCTGTCGGCAGAGGCGACGTACGCAACACCCTGCGGCTCGCTGAAGCCGGCGATTGTGCGCGCCTTCCCGCTCGCCAGATCCACGACCCCCAGGCTGTCATTGCCGAGTTCGGCGACAAATAGCCGCTGGCGCTTCACATCGATGCCGAGGTGATCGATGCGGCCACTCACCTCGCCGAGCGGGATCTTCGTCTCGAGCACCAGAGGTGACCCCGCCGTCTGAGCCACCGCGGGGGCGGCCCATATCAGGCTTGCCCCCAGCAACAGGATCGTCCGCGCAAACACGCCTAGCTCTTGGCAATGTTGATCTGCGCCAGCGCCGCCTTTAGCCCGTCGGCAAGCTTCACCGCATCGTCATTGGCCCAGAAGTGCATGAAAAAGAGGCGCGGCTGGTCGTCGAGCATGTGGTTGTGGATCGCGGTGACCTCGATCCCATGATCGCGCAGCGCCTTCAGGACGGGATTCACCTCGCTGGCGATCAGCACGAAATCGCCGGTGATCGCCGCCTTGCCGCCGCCGGTCGGCTGAAAGTTGATGCCGATTGCCGAGCCCATCGCCGGTGGGACAACCATGCCACCATCCTTGATCGTTTCCGCGCGCGGGATCCCAAACTGGTAGACACCGCCAACATTTTTACCCTTGGCGCCAAGCGCTTGGTCGATCGCGGCGGTGTCGAGATCGATCGGCGGCGGAGCTGCCCCGGCCGGAGGCGCAGCGAACGGGGTCTTGCTCTCGGCGAGCGCCGTGTGCAGCTCGGTGGCAAGCGTCACCGGATCGCCATGGCCGAGCACGTGCATGTACATCGTGAAAGGCCGGTTGCGCAGCAAATGATTGTGCAACGCCGTTATCTCGATGCCCGCGGCGGCGAGCTTCGCCATGACCGGATTGACCTTCACCTCGGTCAGCACGAGGTCGCCCATGACCATGCCTTGATCACCGATTTTCCCGAAGGCGAGCCAGCCGCCGAGCGCAAAGCCAGATTTTAATGATACCCCGTCGAGTGTGGCCTTTAAATCAGTGCGTGGCAGACCGACGCAGTAGACGCCGCCATGCATCGCTGCACCGGTTTTGCCGAGTGCCTTGCCGACTTGCGCTTGCCAGTTGTCATCTGCCGCAATGGCGAGGCCGGAGGCCCCAACTAGGAGCGCCGTCGTTACCAATCGAGCAAGATAGGATCCAATCCTGGCCTTGCGGTAGAGCGCCTTACATTATCTTGACGGGTGAGGTAACGACTGACGTTTTCCTATGTCTTGCAGAATGTCTATTATCAAATTTCCTTGTTTATTATCCTTGATTATGCGATATAGCTCGCTCAATATCAGCGCCGCTGACTCGATATATACGTTTGCGCTTTCGATCATAATAGTTGCGCCAGCCGCAGACAACATGATTAGGCGCATTTCGTCACGCGGAATGCCAGCCAGTTCCGGAATTGACCTTATATCTATTGACAGCGTGAGGGGGCCACATCCGACCAACAGGGTGTCGCTTGCCGGATCGTAACTAAGACTATCCACCACCCGCCGCCGGCTATTAACGGCGATCTCTATGGCAGCCGCTACGGGGTTGGCAACCGTCGAACTCCCCGATGCTGAGGCGCTCATAGCTGTAACTCCCGCACAAAGCCATTAGCAAACGTGAGTGTCGTTCTGTTGGTTCCGGGATCGTAGGCTGCGGCGGCAATCCGGCGGGACCTTCCCATCGTATCCTCATGCATTTGATTCACCAAACAGCAGCCGATCCCATTTGAATTGATCCGCCACCATTCTCTCCGAACCTCTCGCAGATGTCTATCTCTTAACAATGTTACGATCTGCGTGGTTGCTGCTATCCCTGGATCTACATTACCCAAATAATCCCAGACCTGCGGATGGTTGTCGGTGAACGAAAATTTGATTCTGCCTTCCCACGTATGAGACTTATCGGAGAAATGCACATGAGGAGCGCAATGTTCCCGGCTGTTTACCCAAACCGTAACTTGCCCAACGCCGGGAATTGGCAAATCGCAAATTTTTCCCATGGCAACGCTGAAGCAGCAGACTGATGGCGACGCCGCAAGCTACTATGCTTCGCTCCCGAGTCAAGGTAGGTTCCGGAAGGTATGATAATCGCAATTATATACCATTATAATTCGGATTTGTCAATATGGCTTTCCCAAGTGCCTGTTACAATCGAACTGACCCACTCCTTTCTGTGGTCGAATATCGGCTCTGTGGTCGAATATCGGCTCTGTGGTCGAATATCGGCTCTGTGGTCGAATATCGGCGTTATGGCAGGCGTTATCGGCGGGACCAATCGGCGACCGCTTTGGACGCAAGCCGCTGTTATTGATCAGCAAGCGTAGGGCGGATGCAATCCGCCATCTTGGCTGGCGCCTGTGTTCAGCGGTCTCATCGACGATGCATCGTAAGAAAGGCGTTTCACCATCGGGCCGCGCGGCGCAGGCGGGAAGAAGGGGGGTTACACCCGTTGGGGTGGACGGCCCCGCGGCAAAAGCCGCCGACGTGCATCTTTCCCGAGCCCCTGTTGCGGTGCTCTCATGCGATGATGAGGTCAGAGGTGCGCGGCGGCCGCGTCGTGCGGCTCGCGGTTGCGAAAAGTATGCGGTAAAATACTTGGATACAGGGAACAAGCGCACAGGGAAACAAAAGTGGCGCAAATGGCTTCATCGGCGACCGAGCACGCGCTGGAAAACCAACCGCTCGGAGGCTTGCAGATCCGTGTCGCGGTAATCTGCGCCCTCATTCAAATGTGCGACGGCTACGATGTCGGTTCGATCGGCTGGGCGGTGCCGTCTTTGACCCATGCCTGGCATGTGGCGCCGCCGGCCTTCGCGCTGGCCTTTCTGTGGTCGAATATCGGCGTCATGGCAGGCGCGCTATCGGCGGGACCGATCGGCGACCGCTTTGGACGCAAGCCGCTGTTGCTGATCAGCGTGGCGCTGTTCGGACTGGGCTCCCTGGCAAGTGCTGTTGCGCCCTCGCTCGGCTTCTTGGCGGGAACGCGATTTATTACCGGGGCCGGGATTGCCGGCGCGTTTGCCGGCACGGTGGCGCTGACCGGCGACTACGCGCCGCAACGGCTGCGCGCGACGATGATCATGGTGATGTTTACCGGAGCGCCGGTCGGCGGCTTTGTCGGCGGGTTGGCGGTTTCCTATCTGCTCCACCTGGGGTTTGGCTGGCCGATCATCTTTGTCATCGGCGGCGTTTTCCCGCTGGTGCTGTGGCTGATTACGGCATTGTGGCTCCCTGAATCGCCTCGCCTGCTCGCCATGAGAGCGAACTTGGCGCCGCGCCATCAGGAGCTGCTGCAGCGCCTCGGTGTCCCGCGGTCGACTAGCGAGGCGCATGGGATCGATCTCGCTGGCAGCAATAATCCGATCAAGATGGTGTTCAGCGAGGGATTCGCGCTGCAGACGACGCTGTTGTGGATCATCTTCTTTTGCAGTCTTTTAAACCTCTTCCTGTTCATCTTCTGGCTGCCGGAAGTCCTCCACCTGATCGGCATGACCCCCGCGCAGGCGGTGTTTGCGACGAGCCTGTACCCGCTCGGCGGGATCGCTGCCGTGTTCTATCTCGGATGGGCGATCGACCGCTTCGGCACGCGGCGGTCGCTGGCGTTGCATTACGCTGCAGGGATCGTGTTCATCGCGCTGATTTCGCTGGTTGTGTTGCCTTATGTGATGCTGCTGATCGTGGTGTTGCTGTCCGGCCTGACGGTCATCGGCAGCCAGACCGGCCTGAACGGGGCGTGCGGCAAGCTCTATCCGGCGCGCATGCGCACCAGCGGCTACGGGCTGGCCACCGGCGTCGGCCGATTGGGCGGCATCGCCGCGGCGCCGCTCGGCGGATTTCTGTTGGCGCGCGGGCTGCCGCCGACCTACGTCTTTTTGTCCGCCTGCCTGTTTGCGCTGATCGCCGCAATCGCGACCGCGTTCCTGGCGTTGCCCGGACGGCAGACCAGCCGCATCGCAGCGATGCAGACGGCATCGTGAAAGTCTTCGTCTTCGACCTGTGAAAGAGCCCGGGCCCCGGCGCGCCCGCGTACCTCGCAAGACCCGCATCGCGACTTCTGTAGCACGCCCGGTCGGCTTGCTCCGCCGTTACCCGCCGATGCCGGATCGGCTATCACTATCGACGGAATTGATAAAAGCACATGGCACGCCGCCTATTCTGTGCCGCCAGAGATATCAGCGGGATCGGTCGCATCGGGGGCGACAGGGGCAGCGTCGGCGATAGGCGGAACGTCCTCCGAGTCGTCGGATGGCGGGACCAGGCCTTGGGCGCGGGCGAGGCGCTCGAGTTTCGCGCGCACCTGGGCGATCGGGTCGTCGTCCGGCGGGGCGCGGGGCGGATCGACCGCGTCCGGGGCAGCGGGCGCGGGGTCGTCGGTGAGCGGGACATCCTCCGAGTCGTCGGACGGCGGGACCAGGCCTTGGGCGCGGGCGAGGCGCAGGAGCTTGGCGCGCACCTGGGCGATCGGGTCATCGGCCGGCACGAAGCCGGCAGGGTCGGCGGGCGTGGTGACCATGCGCGGATCGACCTTGCGCAGCAGTTCGAACAATAGCTTGGTCGCGGCCAGATCGGCCCCCGCCGATCGCTCGACGAGCCGCGCCACCACCAGCTCGCGCTTGGTCAGCCGGCCATGGGTCTCGCTGGCATCGGCGTCGGCCGCCGCGTCGAGCGCGCGCTCCAGCAACGTCGCCAGATTTTTCGAGCCGCGCGGCCGGCCGCGTGGGTTGGCGCGATTGCCTTTCTTGAACCGGGTCGCGACCGGCGGCTTCTTATAGCCGATCTGATAATCGCGCGGAGCGTCAGCCGGCAATCGCCCGTCTCATAACTCGTCCTCTTTTCAAACCGGGAGGCACACCCCAAATCTGCGGCTGATGATAGCGAAAATACCACTAATTGTCAATATGATAATTGTTTGAAACGAAATCCCGTCTGTTCCCGGTTCCGCAGTTTTATTTCCCGGTTAGCGGCGAAAAATTCCCGGTTCGACCGCCACGGGAATTTGCCGGCAACCTGTTGATTTAGAGCCATGTTTTTACCGCCGGCAAACCGCTGTCGGCCCGCGCCGGCGAAATTCCCGGTTATTTTGCCGGTTCACGGGAATTTGCTCCGGCCTCCGCCGGGTCAGAACATCCCCAGCCCCAAGATGCCGTCATCGGGGTCGAGGCCGGCAAGCACGCGCTTGCCGATCAGGTCGCGCAGGGTTTCCGAGGTGCCGCCGCCCAAGGTGCCGTAGCGGGCGCCGCGGTAAAAGCGCGACACCGGGTACTCGTCGGTAAAGCCGTAGCCGCCATGCACCTGGATCGCCTCGCTGGTGACCTTGAGCGCCATCTCGTTGCAGGTCACCTTGGCGACCGCGGCCAACAGCGGATCGGGGAACGGGTCGGCGGTGGCGCAGGCGCGGTACAGCACGCTGCGCGCGGTCTCGATCTCGCGGTACATCTCGGCGATCTTCCAGCGGATGCCCTGGAAATCGGCGATGGCGCGGCCAAAAGCCTTGCGCTCCTTGACGTATTTGACCGCCTCTTCGAGCGCGCCCTCGGCGAGGCCGAGCGAGATGCTGGGGTTCAGGCAGCGCTGGGTGTTGAAGGCCGACAAGAGTTTGCGGAACCCATCCTCCAGGACCAGGTTCTCGGGCGGCAATTCGCAATCCTCAAAACGGATCTCGTGCAGATTTTCGCCGCCCATCGTGTGGTAGGTGCCGGTCACCGAAAACCCCGGCGTCCCCTTTTCGACCAGCACGCAGCCGATCCCTTCCCGCCCCGGCTTCTTGTCGATGCGGGTGAAGACCACGAACATGCCGGCCTCCTCGGCGCGGCTGATCAGGGTCTTGACCCCATTCAGCCTGAGCCGGTTGCCGACATGGTCGACATTGGTCCGGTAATTGGCGACGTCGGTGCCGGCGTCGGGCTCGGTCATGCAGATCGCCAGCAGACAATCGCCGCTGACGACCGCAGGCAGGATGCGCTGTTTGATCGGTTCGGGCGCATAGGCGGCGATGATCCGGGTCTGCACCCCGACCTCGCCCAGCACCGCCATCGCCGTCACATAGCAGACCTTGGCGATTTCCTCGAGCACCAGCGCCGTATCCAAGACCGGGAGGCCCAGCCCGCCATATTCCTCCGGCACCGCCATGCCGAGGACGCCCAATTCGGCAAGCTGGCGCAGGTTCTCCCACGGAAAGGTGCCGTCCATGTATTGGAGCGCGCGGGCGCGGAACTCGCTCTGGGCGAGATCGCGGACGGTCTGGACGAACTGGCGCTGCTCGTGGGAAAGGCTTGTCAACATGGGATCCTCCCTTGGATCGACTTGCTCAGATCAGCCCCAAATCGCGCAGGCTGGTGTGGCGGTTGCGGCCGATGATGACATGATCGTGCAACACGACGCCGAGCGGCGCGGCGGCTTTTTTGATGTCCTGGGTCACGGCGATGTCGGCTTTTGACGGGGTCGGGTCGCCCGAGGGGTGGTTGTGCACCAGGATCAATGCCGAGGCGCCGAGTTCGAGCGCGCGCTTGACCACCTCGCGGGTGTAGACCGGGGTGTGGTCGACCGTGCCGCGCTGCTGGCGCTCGTGCTTGAGCAATACATTCTTGCGGTCGAGAAATAGGATGTGGAACTCCTCGACCTTGTTGTGGGCGATTTGGGCATTGCAATAGTCGATCAGCTTGTCCCAGGAGTTGACCACCGGCCGCTGCTGCAATTCGGCACGCATCAGGCGCAAGGCCGCCTCGCGCACCGATTTGATCGCGGCAATCCCAGCAAGGCCGAGCCCGGCCGCGGCGAGCGTGTCGGGGGCAGCGCTCATTAGGGCGGCGAAACCGCCGAATTGCTCGAGCAGATCTTTCGCCAGCGGCTTTACATCCCCGCGCGGGTTGCTGACGAACAGCATCACTTCGAGCAATTCGTAATCGGGCAGGTTTTCCGCCCCGGCGTCGACCAGACGCTGGCGCAGCCGTTCGCGGTGCCCGAAATAGTGCGGCGCGTCGTCTCCGGCTTCGCCGAGATGCTTGGGCTTCCGGCGGCGGATTGTGTTCATCGGCCCGTGCTCGATTTATCGCGGGAGCGCAGCCGAGCGAGCGCCGCTCCCGCCATACGCGCCGACTCGTCGCTGTCGAAGGCGCTGACGAAACAGTCGATGCCGCGCTCGATCGCCGCCCCGATCGGCAATTCTTCCCAATCGAGGATCAGCGATTTCTGCAGACGTACCGCGCGCGGGCCGGCCGCGAGGATCGGCCGCACAAAACGATCAACCGCATCGTCCAGCCCGTCGGCGGGCGCTACTGCATCGACGAGCCCCCACTCCAGCGCTTCGGCGGCGCCGATCGTCTCGCCAGTCAGCAGCAGCCGGCGGGCGCGCCCCGGCCCGATCAGTTTGGGCAATAATGCCGCCTCGACCACCGAGGGAATGCCGATCGCGACCTCGGGCATGCCAAAGACCGAGCCCTCGCTGGCGACCCGTAGATCGCAGGCGGCGGCAAGTTCGAGCCCGGCGCCGAGCACATAGCCGTCGAGACGCGCAACGGCTGGCACCGGCAGCCGGCGAAACGCGTCGCAGCAGCGATGGACGAGGGTGATGAAGCTGCGCGCGGCGGCGTGATCGAGGGCGGCGATCTCGGCTACATCGGCGCCGCCGACAAAGGCGCGTCCGCCGGCGCCGGTCAGGATCGCGAGCCGCAGCTCAGGGTCAACGGCGAGCCCGGGCATGGTCTCGACGATCTCGCTCATCAGCACCCGATTGAGACTATTCAGCTTGGCCCGATTGCCGATCGTGAGCCGCGCGATATGGCCGCCTTCGAGCCGCTCCTCATATTCGATAATAAAGCGGTTTGTCCTCATCGGCCCAATCGGTTCGAATGCCCGCCCCCGGTCAGCTGAACAGCGGCCTCCTTGGACGGCCCGCCGACTGATACTCGCGCCGGCCGGCAAAGCCAATGGAGCTTTCGCTGTGTCTGGTGCATAGTGGCGGTCGCATTCGGTGAGGAGAGGGCCGGTGGATACGATCGAGGACCCCCAGCGTTTACGCGAAATTTACGGGGAGCCCAACGAGCGGGCGGTAAAAAAGCAGCTGAGCCGGTTCGACCGGTACAGCCGCGATTTCATCGCACGCTCGCCGTTTCTGGTCATCGCCTCCTCGGACCCATCGGGCCGCTGCGACGCTTCGCCCAAAGGCGATGCGCCGGGCTTTGTG
This sequence comes from uncultured Alphaproteobacteria bacterium, assembly GCA_963733945.1. Classification (GTDB taxonomy): domain Bacteria; phylum Pseudomonadota; class Alphaproteobacteria; order ATCC43930; family CGMCC-115725; genus AP-15. The sequence continues at coordinate 56,768 of CAVTFD010000029.1, forward strand.
CGGATCGTCGATGATACGACGCTGCTGATCCCCGACCGCATCGGCAACAACCGGGTCGACACGATCGGTAATCTGATCGCGCGGCCGGGTGTCGGGCTGATTTTCTTCGTGCCGGGGATCACCGAGACCCTGCGCGTCAACGGACAGGCCACCGTCACGACCGAACCGGCGCTACTCGAACCGCTCGCAATCAACGGAAAGGTGCCGCGCAGCGGGATATTGGTAATGGCCGAAGAGGTTTATTTTCACTGCGGCAAGGCGCTAATCCGCTCCGACCTGTGGAACCCGGAGAAACAACTTCGACGCAGCGATTTCCCGACGATCGGCCGCATCATCGCCAACCAGATCGGCGGCGTCAGCCCCGATGAGGCAGAACGCGCCACTGCGGAGAGTTACAAGAACCGGCTTTATTAACCGACGGCCGGCGCGCCATCTGGCCCGGATCGACGGCGGCTAGACCCGGCGTTGGCGCTCTCGTTCTTCGTCTTCGGCCGCATTGAGGATATGCCGCGCATCGCGGAACAAGGACTGCGCCTTTTCCTCTTGCCCTAGGGTGTGTTCGGCACGGGCGAGATCGAGTTCGATGTAGGCGAGGGCAGGCGTCCTGCGGCCAGCGCCGCGGTCGAGGACGCCAATCGCGGTGTGAAACGCCCTTGTCGCGTCGACCGGGCGATCGGTCGCGAGATAGATCAGGCCGAGGTCGTGGAAGTCTTCGGCGATTAGTGGATGGCTGGCACCAAGCCGGCGCTGATCAATCGCAGTCGCCTCCTCGACCAAGGGCAACGCCTGGGTAAAGCGCTTTTGGCGCATATAGGCGTTGGCGAGCTGCGCCAAGCTGCGCGCGGTCGCGAGCTGGTCGCCGCCGGAGCGGTCGAGCGCGAGCGCCTGGAGCAGGGTGCGCTCGCTTTCGTCGAACCTCCCCTCGGCGGCCAGCACCGCGCCGAGCGCGCGTAACCGGTCGGTGCGGGGCCCCCCGCCAACCTTGGCATCGATCGCGATCGCCTCCTCGGCCCATTTCCGGGCATGGCTCTTGTCACCTTGAGCCAGCGCGATGCGCGACCGGTCCGCAAGCACCGCCGCTATCGCGGGATCTTCGGCGCCGACCCGGGCGGAGAGAACGTTGCCAGCGGCAATTACCAACGGCTCGGCGTCGAGATATCGGCGCAAATCAATATAAAGGCGAGCGAGCGACGCCATCGCCTCCGCCGCCGGCACAGAAAAGTTGCCATAGGCGACGATAGCAATCTTTAGCGCGCGCCGCCGCAGCGCCGTCGCCTCGGCGATGTCGGCACTCTCAAACCGCAATTGTGCCAGAGGAGCGAGGATCGGCAGCAGGTTTGGATTGCCCGGGCCGAGCCGCTGTTCGGCCGCCGCCAAGGATCGCGTCAGCACGTCGCTTTTGTCGGGCTGTGCGGAGGCCGGCGGATCCGCCTTCAGGTGCGGCGCCAAAAGGAGATAAATCGCGCCGGCGACCACCCAGGGGGAGCGAGGCATCGACAACCCTCTGCAGACCGTATTCCGTTCGTTGCCGACCTTTCGCCGCCGGCCGAGCAACTCGCGCCGGTTTATGCAACCCTCGCCGGACTAACTGCGGCGCGTTCTGGAATCAGCTTGTCGTGAAGATCGGCGAGCACCGGCATCATCTCCGCCAAGCCGGTCGTGATGGCCGCGCCGGCGAATGGCGTCAACGAGACGGCCTTGTGCTTTTTTATCGTTTCCTCGGCGAAAAAGCCCCACCGGATCAGGTTGCCGACGCGTTCCTTGATCGCCAGATGCCCAAGCCGCAAGGTATCCCACATCCTGCTGATGATCTCGTCGACGACGAGAGCCGACGGGCCGCCGCGATCGTTGCCGAACGAGCTCGCCGACCACAGCAGCATGACAATCGCCCAGTATTGGTAGGTTACCAAATGGTCCATGGCGTCGTCGAGATGGGCCGGGGTAAGCCCTTTTTTTCTGACGACTTGCTCGCTGGTCTCGCGCCACTTCTGGTCGCAGGCGCCAAAAAAGCGATAGATTTGAGAAATCGTCACCTCACCGCAAGGTATCGCCGTTCCGGATGGCCAGCTCGCGTCGCCGGCCACGGCGCAGATTTCGTCAATCGTCTCTCGGCAATGAGCTTCAAAGCTTTCGCACAGTTTGTCGGTAGCGCCGATCAGGCATCCGGGCGACGCCGCGCAGTCGCGGTTCGACGTATCGAAAACTCTGACGAAGCCCTCCGTTTCACAGTCCTTGATCCGCTCGATGCAGGTGCGGATATCGGTGCCATAAGATCCATACAGCGTGCGGTGGATCGCTCTGCTCGAAACCCCGGCTTCGCTATTGGTTTTCGCCAGAAAGATGACATGCCAATGCGCACGCTTGTTCAGACCCGGGAAGTATTTTTGCCAGATACGGTAATATTCCAGCAAGAAGCGGGCGACGATGCGGTCGGGGGAGTTGAGCTCGCTGTAGCCGGGTTGCATATCGCGTCACCGTGACAGTAGCCGGGACGACGATAGGATAGCCGATTTTCGCGCGGCGCAATAGAGAACGTCTAGGGAATTTGTCGAAACTCGCATCGGCCCGTTGCCACAATTTTCCCACGCTTTCGTGCCTGCAAATCGCTGCCTTGACGGTACTTGCCGATCATAGGAGGGTTTTGACACGAGGCGAGGCGATCGATCATCAGCAGGGAGCAAACCGATGAACGTGGCGGTACAGGCTCGTCAGGCCGAGAAATTCCGCAACCTGCATCGCGGACCGGGGCTGCTGCTGCTGCCCAACGCCTGGGACGCGATCAGCGCGCGCATCTTTGCGATCGCCGACTTTCCCGCGATCGCGACGACCAGCGGCGGCGTTTCGTGGGCGCTGGGCTATGCCGACGGCGAAGCGGCTCCCTGGCCAGAGGTCGTGGCAGCGACCGCGCGCATTGTGCGGGTCGTGGCGGTGCCGGTGACCGCCGATATCGAGGCCGGTTTTGGCGACACACCGCAGGCGGTCGGAAAATCGATTACCGAAATCATTCAGGCTGGGGCGGTCGGGGTTAATCTCGAGGACGGAACGCCGCGCGGCACCGCCCCGATCCGATCGATAGCTGATGCCGCGCAGCGCATCACCGCGGCCCGCGAGGCCGCCAGGGCCGCCGCGGTTCCGATCGTCATCAATGCGCGCACCGATCTTTACCTGCGCAACATCGGCGATCCGACGGCGCGTTTCGACGAGACGGTCGAGCGCGGCAAAGCGTATCTCGCGGCCGGCGCCGATTGCTTTTATCCGATCGGGCTGCGCGACACGGCAACGATCGCCCGGCTGGTGAAGGCATTGGCCGCGCCGATCAACATCAATGTCCGTGCCGGTTCACCGAGTGTGGCGGAACTCGAAGCACTCGGCGTCATCCGAGCCAGCACGGCGAGTGCGGTGGCGCTGATGGCGGTGTCGACGATCCGGCAGGTTGCGGAAGAATTGAAGGCGACCGGCCGGTTCGACTCGCTGAATCCGGCGATGGCCCAGGCCGACGCGCAGCACCTGTTCGCCGAAGACTGATCGGCGCGAGCCGTCTCAACCGAAACCGTCGGCGCCACAGACCTATCCGCATCCCGAATAGCCGCAGCAGGTGCATGCACTTACGGCGCGGGCACCCCGTAGCGGTCAAAATCCTTGGCGATGTCGGGATTGATCTGCTTCGCCGCAGCGATATCGACGTCGGCTCCAGTCTTGTCGCCGTTCAACCGCTTTGCCATGCCGCGGCCATAGAGTGCATATGCATCCTTCGGAGCGGCCTGCAGTTTCGCGTCAAAATCGGCAAAGGCCAAACCCGACTTCTTCAGTTTTAGATAAGCAAGACCGCGGCTGCCATGCACGTCGCCGTAGGCAGGCTGGAGGCGCAGCGCTTCGTCGCAGTCCGCCAGCGCCTCCTGAAATCGGTTCACGATCGCCCGCACAAAACATCGGCTGTTGAAGGCGGAAGCGTTATTCGGATCGAGCCTGATCGCCTGGTCGAGATCCTGAATGGCGCGGTCGTACTCGCGCCTGCCGTTGTAGGCGGTGCCGCGGTTGAAGAAGGCGAGGGCGTAATTCGGGTCGAGCCTGATCGCCTGGCCGTAGTCCTGGATGGCGCTGTCGTACTCGCGCTTCAGGATATAGGCGTTGCCACGGTTGTTGAAGGCAGGGGGATAATTCGGATCGAACCTGATCGCCTGGTCGAGATCCTGGATGGCGCGGTCGTACTCGAGCTTGCCGACGTAGGCGCCGCCGCGGTTGTTGAAGGCAAAGGCGTAGTTCGGGTCAAGCCTGATCGCCTGGTCGAAGTCCTGGATGGCGCGGTCGTACTCGCGCTTGTCGTTGTAGGAATTACCACGGTTGATGAAGGCGGCGGCGTCATTCGGGTCGAGCCGGATCGCCTGCTCGAGATCCTCGATGGCGCGATCATACTTGAGTTTGCCGTTATAGGCATTGCCGCGGTTGACCAAGGGGGCAGCATAATTCGGGTCGAGCCTGACTGCCTGATCGAGGTCCTGGATGGCGCGATCGTACTTGCGCTCGTCGTTGTAGGCTCTGCCGCGGTTGTTGAGGGCGGCGCCGCTATTCGGGTCGAGCCGGATCGCCTGGCCGTAGTCCTGGATGGCGCGATCGTACTTGCGCTCGTCGTTGTAGGCTCTGCCGCGGTTGTTGAGGGCGGCGCCGCGGCGGTCGAAAGCGTCAGCGAGCTCCTCAACGAAGGTGATCTCCTGACCCGATTGTATTGTGGCCGTACATGCTTTGATGATTAGGTCGGGGTCGGCGCGGAAGTCTTTGCATCGCGCCCAATCGTCATCGCTACTCCGCGCCGTTGCCGTGCCCGCCGCCAAGATGATGGCAGCGAAAAGAACGGCCGCTCTCCCCACCGCGCCCTGCCAGCTACCCGCATTTCGAATAATCGCAGCTGGTGCACTGATCGCAGCCTTCGATGCGGATCAGCGCCGCCTCACCACATTTCGGGCATTGCGCCATACGCGATGGCAGCGAACGCTGGTCAGAGGCCAGGGCGCCGCCACCCGCCGCCTGCTGTTCGACCAATGCCGGTCTTCGGCTCCGAGCTGGCGCCGGCAGGAAGCCGATCTCGATCATATGGCGTTCGATGACGTCGCCGATCGCGGCCAATAGCGAAGGCACGTATTTACCGTCCATCCAGGCCCCGCCGCGCGGATCGAACACAGCCTTCATCTCCTCTACGACAAAGGACACGTCGCCGCCGCGGCGAAATACGGCGCTGATCATCCGCGTCAATGCAACGGTCCAGGCATAGTGCTCCATGTTCTTGGAGTTGATGAACACCTCGAAGGGTCGCCGCCTGCCGTCCTGAACGATGTCGTTCAGGGTGATGTAGAGCGCATGCTCGCTGTCCGGCCAGCGCAGCTTATAGGTTTGGCCGGGCAAGGCCTCGGGCCGGCTGAGGGGCTGCGTCATGTAGACGACGCCGCCGGCCTCGAATATGTCCGCGGGCTTTGGCGACAACGCCGGTGCGGGCGGCGGCAATGGCAATTCGGGTTGCTGCGAGGCGATGCGCGCGTCGGTCCCGGCAGCTGCCTCGGGCCTGACCGCCAGCACGGCGCCGGTCACCTCGTTCGGGCGATAGGTGGTGCACCCCTTACAGCCCAGTTCATAGGCCTGCAGATAAATATCCTTGAACCGCTCGAACGGGATTTCGGCCGGGACGTTGATCGTCTTCGAGATCGAGCTGTCGACGTGCTTTTGCACCGCGGCCTGCATGACGAGGTGGTCGGCCGGGGTCAAGACCTGCGCGTCGACGAAATAGTCGGGCAACGGCGCGGTCTCGCCCTTGAGGCGCCGGAACAGGCGATAGGCGTAGTCGGCGACCTCCTCCTCGCGCCGCGTGCCGTCGGGCATCAGCACGTTGCGGGTGTGGCGAAAGCTGAACACCGGCTCGATCCCGGAGGAGACATTATCGGCGAACAGCGAGATCGTGCCGGTGGGCGCGACCGAGGTCAAAAGCGCGTTGCGGACGCCGTGCCTCGCGATTTCGGCGCGGACATCCGCGTCGAGAGCGGCGATTGTTTCGCCCGCGAGATAGCGATCGCGATCGAACAGCGGAAACGGGCCTTTCTCAGCCGCGAGCACTGCCGAGGCGAGATAGGCCTCGCGCTCGATCAGACCGAGCCATTCCTGGGTCGCCGCGATCGCCGATGCCGATCCGTAGCGCAGCCCGCACAGGATCAGCGCGTCGGCGAGGCCGGTGACCCCGAGGCCGATGCGGCGCTTCTGCACCGCCTCTTGCTGTTGCTGCGGCAGTGGAAACTGCGAGATGTCGATAACGTCGTCCATCATGCGGACGCAGTCGGGGACCAAACGGCGCAGCCGATCGAGATCGATCCCCGCCTCGGGAGTGAACGGCCGTTCGACCAGGCTCGCCAGGTTGATCGAGCCCAAGAGGCAGGCGCCATAAGGCGGCAATGGCTGTTCGCCGCAAGGATTAGTCGCCGTTATTGTTTCGCAATACCATAGGGTGTTTCGGCGATTGATGCGGTCGATAAAGATCACGCCGGGCTCGGCATAGGCGTAGGTCGCCCGCATGATCTTGTCCCACAACTCGCGCGCCGGCAGCACCTTGGCGACGGTGCCGTCGAAGGACAATTCCCACGGCGCATTTTCCTCGACCGCCTTCATCAATGCGTCGGTGACGAGAACCGAAAGGTTGAACATGCGCAGCCGACCGGGCTCGCGCTTAGCCTCGATGAAGGCCTCGATGTCGGGATGATCGCAGCGCAAGGTCGCCATCATCGCGCCGCGGCGGTAACCGGCGCTCATGATCGTGCGGCACATCGCGTCCCACACATCCATGAACGACAGCGGCCCCGACGCGTCGGCGCCGACACCTTTCACCGGCGCGCCGTGCGGTCTGAGCGTCGAAAAATCGTAGCCGATGCCACCCCCTTGTTGCATCGTCAGCGCTGCCTCGCGCAGATGGGCGAATATCCCACCCATGTCGTCGGGGATCGTCCCCATCACAAAGCAATTGAACAGGGTGACCGAACGGCTGCTGCCGGCGCCGGCGACGACCCGCCCGGCCGGCAGAAACTTGAAATCGGTCATCGCCTGATAGAACCGCTCCGCCCACAGCGTGGAATCGCGTTCCGGGGCAGCAAGCGCGGTCGCAACCCGCCGCCAGGTGTCCTCGATCGTCTTGTCGAGCGGCGCGCCCGGCACATCGCCATTGGCGGGCGCCCGCAAGCGGTATTTCATGTCCCAGATCCGCTGCGAGATCGCACCGACGAGAGCCATGGCCGAGATTTCCTCCTCGGACGATCTATATCACAGTGAGCATCGTTCGACAGTTAGCATTGTTCCACATGTGTTCATAAGCTTGCCGGTGCATCCGCCGATGCGGCTCACGTCCTGATAGCGCTCTCCGGCAAATCGAGGTTCCCCGTCGCACCTTTGGCCCCACGTTCCAGTGCCGCCGTCGCGGTCTCGATCCGCTGTTCGAGCTCAGCCATCAGCCGGCGGCGCGGCCAGCCGGGCGGGATCGGTTCAAGAAATTCGAGGACGATATGTCCGCGACGCTTGACGAACTCTCGCCGCCCCCAGAACAGGCCGGAATTAACCGCGGCCGGAACCAGCGGCAAGCCAAGTGCCTGGTAGAGCGCCGCAACACCCGGCTGATAGGGTGTCGAGGCTCCCGGCGCCACCCGGGTTCCTTGCGGGAAGATCACAATCGGGCGCCCCTCGGCCGCAACGGGCCGGGCCGCGGCGACCAGATGGCGCAGGGCCGCCGCGCCTGCCCTGCGGTCGATGACGATGGAGCCGGCGCGCGCTGCGTACCAGCCATAAAACGGCAGCAGCAGCAGCTCGCGCTTGACCACGATCGCGGGGTCGCCCAGCACGATCGGCAGGATCAATGCGTCCCAAGCAGATTGATGCTTCATCGCGATGATGCAGCCGCCCCGAGGGATGCGGTCGAGGCCAACGATGCGGTGATCGAGGCCGACGATGAGCCTAAGCAGAGCGAGCACCCCGCGCGCCCAGAACCGGCCAAAAGCCATTGCCGCGGGGCGCGGCGCTAGCAGGAACGGCAGCCCGACTATGCCGAGGACAAGCGTCCAGGCGAGGAGGGCAAAATTGAACGCGAGCGCCCTCACCCAGCTCATTGGGGCGAATTCGGGAAATACATGGCGGTCTCGATCAGTCAGGGCCGCCTGCTGGGACGGCGCCGGCCATCCGTGACTGGCCACATCCTCAGCAGGCGGCGAGCGCGGCGATACTCCCGTCAGCTGACAGCGCCGCTCAGCAGCGGGCCGAACAGCCGCCAGCGCTCGCCGTCAAAGCGGGCCATCTGAACCTGTTTGACCGGCGCGAAATCGGTCGGGCTGGTGTTGATCGAGATCCCGGGCAGCAGCATCGGCACCCGGAAATCATGCAGGCTGGCGGCCTGCTTCATGACGTTTTCGCGGGTCAACTCATCGCCGCACTGCTTCAGCACCTGCACGATTGTCGCCGCATTGGACGGACCGTAGACGTTGTTGACGTCGGTCTTGTCGCCGCTCGGATAATATTTGTCCATGAAACTGACCCACGATTTGTAGCCGGCGTCGTCCTTCCACTCGGGATCGGTCGGGTCTTTCAGGTAAAAGTCGGATACGATGCCCTTGGAGATGTCCAGCCCGGCCGGTTTGAGAGTGGCGGCGACCGAAGAGCCGATACTGCTCAAGATGTGAAGCGGCTTCCACTCGATTTCCGCGGCCTTCTTGATCGACTGAGCGGCGAATTTGGGGATCGCAGTATTGACGAAGACGTCGCAGCCAGCGGCTTTCATGCTGATGATCTGGGAGTCGACGGTGGTGTCCGTGGTCTCGTAGGACGCCTTAACCTTGATCATCGAGGCGGCCTTTGGGCCCAGCCCGTCGCTGACGCCTTTCAGATAATCTTTGCCGAAATCGTCGTCCTGATAGAGCACGCCGACCACGCCGTCGGGCTTGTTCTTCAGAATATAGGCGGCGTAGATTCGGCCCTCGCTTTGGTAGTTGGGCTGCCAGCCGATAGTCCAGGGATGGCCCTTCGGATCGTCCCACTTGGTAGCGCCGGTGCTGACGAACAGCTGTGGCACCTTGTGCTGGTTCATGTAGTGCCAGATCGCGCTGTTGGTTGGAGTCCCGAGTGGACCGGCATCGAGGAAAACCTGGTCTTCTTCGACCAACTTGCGCGTCATCTCGACAGTTTTGGGCGGCGAGTAGGCATCGTCATACGAGATGAAGTCGATCTTGCGGCCGTTCACCCCGCCCTGGTCGTTGACTATCTTGTAATAGGCGGCCATCGCTCTGCCGATCGTTCCATAGGATGAGGCCGGTCCGCTATAGAAGCAGGTATTGCCGAGCTTGATCTCGGTATCGGTGACGCCCGGCCCGTACTGTTTGGCGGCGCGAGCCGGCCGCGCTGCAAGGAGCGGGGAGCCGAAGGCCAACGCGGGCGCGGCGGCGAGAATGCTACGGCGTGTGAGTTGCTTCATCATGATCTCCCCAACCCGATGTTTGCGCCTTTACAGCGCTTCCCGGCGTGCTTTCCACGGTATAAGGCGTGGCCGCGCCCGTCGCCACAAATTTGCGTGGTGGAGCGCGCCGGTGCTTTTTCAGCCGATCGCGCCGGCCAGGACGGGACCGAATGGAACGTAGCGCTCGCCGTCGAAACGCCTCATCTGGGCCTGCCTGATCGGCGCGAAATTTGTTGGGCTAGTGTTGATCGCGATGCCCGGCAGCAGCATCGGCAGTTCGAGATCGTGCAGGTTGGCCGCCTGTTTCATTACATTCTCGCGAGTCAGCACATCGCCGCACTGCTTCAGCGTCTGGACGGTCGTTGCGGCAATCGACGGGCCGTAGACATTCTGGTTATCGGTCTTGTCGCCGCTCGGGTAATACTTGTCCATGAAAGAGACCCACCATTTGTAGCCTGCATCGTTTTGCCATTGAGGATCGGTGGAGTCCTTGAAGGAAGTGTCGCTAATGATGCCCTTGGCATTTTCGAGGCCGGCCGGCTTCAAGGTCACCCCTACGGACGAGGCGATGCCGTTCAGGATATGGAGCGGTTTCCATCCGATTTCGGCCACCTTCCTGATGGCCTGGGCTCCGAATTTGGGGATGGCGATGGTGACGAGGACATCGCAGCCCGCCGCCTTCAGGTCGACGATCTGCGAGTCGACGGTCGTGTCGGTGGTCTCATAGGAATCCTTGGCCTTGATCATCGACGCCGTCTTGTCGCCAAGCCCGTCGACCAGCCCCTTCAGATAATCCTTGCCGAAATCGTCGTTCTGATAGAGGACGCCGATCTTGCCGTCGGGCTTGTTCTTCAGAATGTAGGCCGCGTAGATGCGCCCCTCCGCCTGGTAGCTGACGAAAAAGCCCATGGTCCAGGGATGGCCTTTCGGGTCGTCCCACTTGGTGGCGCCGGTGCTGAGGAACAGTTGCGGCACCTTCTTCTCGTTCGTGTAGTGCCAGATCGCACTGTTCGTCGGGGTCCCGACCCCGCCCGAGAGGAAGAGAACCTCGTCGCTCTCGACCAGCTTGCGGGTCATCTCGACGGTCTTTGGCGGCGAATAGCCGTCATCGTACGAGATGAAGGTAATCTTGCGTCCGTTCACGCCGCCCTGGTCGTTGATCATCTTGAAATAGGCGGCCATCGATATCGGAATGGGGCTGGCGTTCGACAGCGGGCCGCTATAGGGCCCGGTATTGCCGATCTTGATCTCGCTGTCGGTGACCCCGGGGCCATATTGCTTCGCGGCGCGCGCCGGAAACGGGGCCAGCAGCGGGCCGCCCAACGCTAGTGCGGCGGGAGCGACGGCGAGAATCGTGCGACGTGTCAGATGTTTCATGGTGAGCTCCCTGCAAAAGTATGCGGCCGACTTACGGCACGGCCGTTACCGATTGCGCGATCGCGACAGATAGGTCAGAGCAAACCGGGTGAACCCTGCGGCGCCCGACGGCATCACGAAAATCACCAGCAACATGATGACGCCGTAGACGGCCCCGGCCAAGCCGCGCGAAACGCTTTGCGCAATGTTTGGCACGTAAAGCACGAACAACCCGCCGAACAGGCATCCCGGCAGCGAGCCCATGCCGCCGATGATCAGACCGACCAGAAAATAGATCGACAGGAACAGAGTGAAGCTGTCCGGCGCCACGAACTGTGCGACGAGCGCCCCCAAGGCTCCGGCGACACCGGTATAGAGCGCGCTGACGCCGAAGGTCAGCGTCTTGTAGAGCGGTGCGTTGACCCCCATCGCGGCGGCCGCGATCGGGTGGTCGCGGATTGCCATGATGGCGCGCCCGGTGCGGCTCTTCACCAGGTTGGCAGCGCCGGCGAACATGACCAGCACGACCCCCAGGGTAAAATAATAGAGCCATTGATCGGCGTTTATTGGCAGGAAGCCGGGCGCATCGGGCTGGTCGACGACGATGCCCTGCACCCCACCGGTCCAGCTTTCGAGGCCGTGGAATTTCAGGAGCTGCGGCAGCGCTACCGCCAGGGCAAAGGTGGCGAGCGCCAGGTAGAGCCCTTGCAGTCGTAACGCGGGCAGCCCGAACAGAAAGCCGACTACGAAGCAAACGCCCCCGGCTGCCGGCAATGTCCAATAATAGGCGATGCCGTACTGGTGCATTAGGATCGCCGTCACATAGGCGCCGAGACCGTAAAACGCGCCGTGCCCCAACGAGAACTGACCGTTGAAGCCGGTCAGCAAGTTGAGGCCGAGGATCGCCAGTCCATATATCATCACCTCGGTGAGCTGGAAGACGACGAAGCTCTGAACAACGAAGGGTAGAACCGCCGCGACCAGCAAAACACCCGCGACTATCCAATGGCGGGTCGCGAGCCAGGTCGCCCGCTGTGCGGCGCGCGTCGGGACGGCGGGCGTGAGGACGATGGTATCCTGCTGTGGCGTTGTCATACCCGGCTCACGACGCTGCGGCCAAAAATCCCCGCTGGCCTTACCATCAGCACTGCGACGATCAGCAGGAGCGCGATCGTCAGCTTCAGGTCGCGGCCGACATAAGGGATGAATGTCGCCGCCAGATTTTCGATGACGCCGACGGCGAAGCCGCCCAGCACGGCACCGCCTGGGCTCGTCAACCCGCCGAGCACGGCGCCGGCAAAACCGTAAAGGAGCACGCCGAACATCATATTCGGTTCCAGAAAGACGACAGGCGCAATCAGCATGCCGGCGACCGCGCCGATCGCCGCCGCCATGCCCCAGCCGAGCGCCGTCATCCAGCCGACCCGAATTCCAACCAAGCGAGCCGATTCCGGATTGGCGGCGGCAGCGCGCATGGCAAGGCCGAGCCTGGTGCCGCGGAAGAACAGGTAAATAAGCCCCAGCAGCACAGCGGTAACGCCAATCATTCCGGCTTCATGCGTGTCGATTAGGACACTGCCGAAAAGTGGCTTGGTGCCAAAGGGGGTCGGAAAAGTCTTGATCGTATAGTCCCAGAGGTAACCGTCGCCGCTGTTCAGAATGCTGAACAGGGCGATGAACCCGACGAGGCTGGCGAGAATTGGCGCATGATGCAGCGGCTTGAACAAAATACGCTCGATCGCGATGCCGCCGATGAACGACAATGCCACTGCGCTGGCGAAGGCCACCCAATACGACAAACCCCAGTGGATCAACTGCCAGGCGATAAAGGTCGAAAATGTCGCCATCTCGCCTTGCGCGAAATTGAGATGGTCTATCGCTTGGTAGATCATTACGACAGCGAGGGCGACCAGCGCGTAGATTGCGCCGTTGGCAAGGCCGGCCATAACTTGCTGCAGCAGTAATTGCATCCTCGCCCCTCTGCTCAATAGCCCAGATAGGCGCGCCGCACGTTTTCATCCGCGCCGATCGCCTCGGCCGGCCCATCCATCACGATGCGGCCGGTCTCGAGCAGATAGGCGTGCTCCGCGAGATCGAGCGCTAAGGTGGCGTTTTGCTCGACAATCAGCATCGCTACGCCCGCCTCCCGGTTGACCTGGCGCAGAATGGCGAACACCTCCTCGACGATCAGCGGCGCCAGGCCGAATGAGGGCTCGTCGAGCAGCATCAGTCGCGGCCGCAGCATCAGCGCACGGCCCACCGCCAGCATCTGCTGCTCGCCCCCAGACAGGGTTCCCGCCTGCTGCCACCGGCGTTCCTTGAGCCGCGGAAAGTGATGGAATACTTGTTCGATGTCCTGGGCGATCGCTGCGCGGTTGTGTCGGGTCATCGCGCCGAGCTCCAGGTTCTCCTCGACCGTCATGCGCACGAAGGTGCCGCGGCCCTCCGGCACATGTGCGACGCCGAGCCGCACGATCTCCTCGGTGGCGCGGCCCTCGATGCGCCGGTCGTCGAACCGGATCTCGCCAGTCATCCGCACCATTCCGCACAACGCGCGCAGCACCGTGGTCTTGCCGGCACCGTTGGCGCCAAGGAGGGTAATGATGCCGCCTTTGTCGAGCGTGAAATCGATCCCGTGCAGCGCCTGGCTTTCGCCGTAAAAGGCCTGCAACCCCGCGACCGATAGCATCATATCGCAGCCGCCTTGGCGGTGCCGAGATAGGCGCGGATCACTTCTTCGTCCTGTTGGACTTCGGCGGGGGTGCCTTCGGCAATTTTGCGGCCGAAATCGAGTGCCACGACTTTGTCGGAAATCGACATCACGAGGCCCATGTGATGCTCGACGAGCAGAACCGTTACGTGCCGTTCGTCGCGGATGCGCTGGATCAGCGCGCCCAATTCGCCGACCTCGCTGTGGGTCAGCCCACCGGCCGGCTCGTCGAGCAGCACCAGCTTGGGGCGACTTGCCAGCGCCCGCGCCAATTCAACCCGCTTGCGGGTGCCGAACGACAACCCAGTGACTGGGCGCGAGGCCACTTCATCAAGCTCCAGCATCTCGATCAGCGACCAGACGGTCTCGTCGAGCGCGGTCTGCTGCTGGCGCACCCATGGCAGGCGCAGCGCATCGGTGACGAAGTCGCCGCGGCTGTGGGCATGCCCCCCGATGCGGACGTTATCGAGCACTGTTTGCGGCGCGAAAAGGGCCAAGTTCTGAAAGGTGCGGCTGATGCCGATCTCAGCGATATCGTGAGGCCGGCGGGTCAAGAGCGAACGCCCCAGGAATAAAATATCACCGCTGACCGGCGTGTAGAGACGGCTGAGGCAATTGAACAGCGTCGTCTTGCCGGCGCCATTCGGCCCGATCAGGCCGAGGATCTGGCCTTCCTCAAGATCGAACGAGACTCCGTCGAGTGCCATGATGCCGCCGAACCGCACCACGACGTCGCTGACTTCGAGCAGCTTGGCGTCGGGTGCGCCGCCGGTCATCGGCGGAAGGCAGGGAAACGGGCGGCCTCGCCCGACATGCAACCCAGGCCGTACACGCTCACCGTGCCTACCCCGCAAATTTCGATATCTCCTATGCGAACTTGCCGACCTACGGGACTCACGTCAAGCGGGCAAATATCGATCACCCTACCGCGCTCTCTGGTCCTTATCGGGAGGATCGCTATGGAGCGGGATCGCTCCTGGTGTGCGATCGCGCCGACGGACCGGCAGCGACGCGGGGAATGTGACCGCGGACTATCGCGGCAGCTTCTTTTTCAGCAGCTGGTTCGCCAGCGCCGGATTGGCTTTGTCTTGGGTGAGATGTCTTATCCGAGGAAGCCGTAGATGATCAGCGCGCACGGCGGTGTGTCCGGCCCCGGTTCCCAAAGCTTTAGGGGGTCAGATCACGAACGACATGCTCAACGGCGGCAAGCGCCGACAGTGCTGTGGCACGGTCGCATACCTGCCCGAGACGGGCGGCACGGCCGGGATGAATTAGGTTTCTGAAATCCTTCCCCAGTCGTGCCTGAATAGCGGTCTCCAAGGTGATGAGGCCTAGCTGATACGCCACCTCGATCAGCTCGATAAAGGTCCATCGCTCAGGATTTGGGCGGGGACGTTGCGTGAGCGTCCCAGCCGCGATAAGCGCTTTGATCGCCGCCGCAAGGGATCCCTGCTTCTGTCCGACTCCCCACAACAGTAGGGCTTCGGTCGCTGAGCCCGCCAGCACAGTGGCGCCTTTCCACTCAGCGTTCATCGAGTCCTGGTTCGCGGCACTGATGTCTTGGCGGATGCTTTCGCGAAGGTCGGGGTCGGTGATAAATAGCAGCTTCGTCGTACTGGGTGATGGCACTTGATCGGGGCATTTCGCCAAAGTTTGGCGAAGCAGAGCCATCACGCTCGTGTCTCGATGTTCGTTTACCTGAAATGAATTACCACCTCCTGTCCAGATTTTCTGGATAGTTTCTGCCAACGATATAGCAACAATATAATCGCTGAGATCCTGTCCTGTTAGCGTCAGCAGCTCGGGCGGTAACTCCTTCGTAAGGGACAAGATTGCCGCAAGCGTGGGTCCAGAACGGATAGTCGCCCGACTATTTGTCCTTACTTCTGGAAATAGTTCGTCTATCACCTCAATGATTTGGCTAGGAACGACGCGAGGCATGACGTCGTCTAGCCCGCGAGCTTCTTTCTCAGCAATTCGTTCACGAGGCCGGGGTTGGCTTTACCTTGGGTGGCGCGCATGACTTGGCCGACGAAGAAGCCGTAGAGCTTGTCGCGGCCAGCGCGATATTCGGCGACCTTCTCGGCCTGGTCGGCGAGCACTGCGTCGATCGCAGCGGCGATGGCGCCCTCGTCGGTGACTTGGCGCAGGCCTTTGTTTTCCACAATCGCCGCGGGATCGGTTCCCGTCGCAACCATCTCGGCGAACACGTCCTTAGCGAGGCGGCCGGAGATCGTGCTGTCAGCAATCAGGTCAATCAACGCGCCAAGTTGCCCGGGCGACACCGGCGATCGCTCGATGCCGGTCCCGAGCCGGTTCAACGCGGCGAACAAGTCGCCAGTAACCCAGTTCGCCGCCACCTTAGGATCGCGCCCTTCGGCGACACGCTCGAAAAACAGCGCACTCGCCTGCTCGGCGACCAGCACCTCGGCGTCCTCGGGCGAAAGATGAAGGTCCGACACGAACCGCGCCTTCTTGGCGTCGGGCAACTCGGGCAATTGGGCGCGCAGCCCCTCGACCCAGTCGGGATCGAGAACCAATGGCAGCAGGTCGGGGTCGGGAAAATAGCGATAGTCGTGCGCTTCTGCCTTCGAGCGCATCGGCCGGGTGATCCCGCGCGCGACATCGAACAGACGGGTCTGCTGCGCGACCTTATCGCCCCCCTCGATCAGCTCGACCTGGCGTCGCGCCTCGTACTCGATCGCTTGCATTACATAGCGCACCGAGTTGACATTCTTGATCTCGCACCGGGTGCCATAGGGCTCGCCCGGCCGGCGCACCGACACGTTGGCGTCGCAGCGCATCGAGCCCTCGTCCATGTTGCCGTCGCAGGTGCCGAGATAGCGCAGGATCGAGCGTAGTTTGCGCAGGTAGATTCCCGCCTCCTCCGCACTCCTCAAATCAGGCTCGGAAACGATCTCCATCAGCCCGACTCCGGCCCGATTCAAATCGACATAGGTCAGGCTCGGATGCTGATCGTGCAGGCTTTTGCCGGCGTCCTGCTCGAGATGAAGGCGGGTGATGCCGATCTCGCGCGTCGAGCCGTCAGGCATGTCGAGGACGACCCGGCCGTGCCCGACCACCGGCTGCAAATATTGCGAGATCTGATAGCCGGCCGGCAGGTCGGGATAGAAATAATTCTTGCGATCGAACACGCTCTTAAAATTGATCTCGGCCTCGAGACCGAGCCCGGTCTTGACGGCCTGCTCGACGCAAACTCGGTTGATTACCGGCAGCATACCTGGGAACGCGGCATCGACCGGCGAGACCTGGGTATTGGGCTCGGCCCCGAAATCGGTAGCCGCCCCGGAAAATAATTTTGCCTTCGACACCACCTGGGCATGCACCTCCAGCCCGATCACGGTTTCCCACTCGCCGGTGCGGCCCTCGATCAGTCCGGTGACGCCCATCAGCGGCCTCCCGCGATAAAGCCCGGTAAATGTTGGAATTGCGCAGCGTGTTCCAGCACCTCGGCAACGCGCAACATCCCTTCCTCGTCAAAAGCACGGCCGATGATCTGCAAGCCGAGCGGCAGCCCCTCGGCGGAAAGCCCGGCCGGAACCGAGATCGCAGGCAATCCGGCGAGGTTGGCCGGTACGGTAAACACATCGTTTAGATACATGGCGATGGGGTCGTCGCTGTTCTCACCGATCGCGAAGGCGGCCGAGGGCGCAGTCGGCGCCAGGATGCAGTCGACCCGCTCGAACGCGGCGGCAAAGTCGCGGGCGATCAGGGCGCGCACCCGCTGCGCCTTCAAGTAATAGGCGTCGTAATAGCCGGCCGACAGAACATAGGTGCCGATCAGGACGCGGCGGCGGACCTCGGCGCCAAAGCCAGCGGCGCGGGTCAATTCGTACATTTCGTCGAGGCTGTCGCCGTCAACCCGTAGTCCAAAGCGCACCCCGTCGTAGCGTGCGAGGTTCGCGGAGGCTTCGGCCGGGGCTATGATGTAATAGGCCGGCAATGCGTACTTGGTATGCGGCAGTGATACCTCGACCGGCTCGGCGCCAGCTTCGCGCAGCCGATCTGCGCCCTGACGCCACAACGCCTCGATCTCTTGCGGCATGCCGTCGGCGCGGTATTCGCGCGGGATACCGATCCGCAGGCCCCGAATGTCGCCGGTCATCGCGGCCTCGTAATCCGGCACCGGCAGCGGCGCTGAGGTCGAGTCCCGAGGGTCGTGCCCCGCCATGGTCCGGAGCATGATCGCCGCATCGCGCACCGTGCGGGTCATCGGTCCCGGATGGTCGAGGGAGGAGGCATAGGCTACAATCCCCCAGCGCGAGCAGCGGCCGTATGTCGGCTTTAGCCCGACGATGCCGCAAAAGCTCGCCGGTTGGCGGAAGCGCGGGGTTGGCTTTGCCTTGGGTGGCGCGCATGACCTGGCCGACGAAGAAGCCGTAGAGCTTGTCGCGGCCAGCGCGATATTCGGCGACCTTCTCGGCCTGGGCGGCGAGCACCGCGTCGATCGCGGCGGCGATGGCGCCCTCGTCGGTGACCTGGCGCAGGCCTTTGTTTTCGACAATCGCGGCGGGATCGGCTCCCGTCGCAACCATCTCGGCGAACACGTCCTTAGCGAGGCGGCCGGAGATCGTGCTGTCGGCGATCAGGTCGATCAACGCGCCAAGTTGCCCGGGCGACACCGGCGATTGCTCGATGCCGGTCCCGAGCCGGTTCAACGCGGCGAACAAGTCGCCGGTCACCCAGTTGGCCGCCACCTTGGGATCGCGCCCTTCGGCGACACGCTCGAAAAACAGCGCACTCGCCTGCTCGGCGACCAGCACCTCGGCGTCCTCGGGCGAAAGACGAAGGTCCGACACGAACCGCGCCTTCTTGGCGTCGGGCAACTCGGGCAATTGGGCGCGCAGCCCCTCGACCCAGTCGGGATCGAGCACCAATGGCAACAGGTCGGGGTCGGGAAAATAGCGATAGTCGTGCGCTTCTTCCTTCGAGCGCATCGGCCGGGTGATCCCGCGCGCGACATCGAACAGACGGGTCTGCTGCGCGACCTTGCCGCCCTCCTCGATCAGCTCGACCTGGCGTCGCGCCTCGTACTCGATCGCCTGCATCACATAGCGCACCGAGTTGACATTCTTGATCTCGCACCGGGTGCCATAGGGCTCGCCCGGCCGGCGCACCGACACGTTGGCGTCGCAGCGCATCGAGCCCTCGTCCATGTTGCCGTCGCAGGTGCCGAGATAGCGCAGGATCGAGCGCAGTTTGCGCAGGTAGATTCCCGCCTCCTCCGCACTCCTCAAATCAGGCTCGGAAACGATCTCCATCAGCCCGACTCCGGCGCGATTCAGATCGACATAGGTCAGGCTCGGATGCTGATCGTGCAGGCTTTTGCCGGCATCCTGCTCGAGATGAAGCCGGGTGATGCCGATCTCGCGCGTCGAGCCGTCAGGCATGTCGAGGACGACCCGGCCGTGCCCGACCACCGGCTGCAAATATTGCGAGATCTGATAGCCGGCCGGCAGGTCGGGATAGAAATAATTCTTGCGGTCGAACACGCTCTTAAGATTGATCTCGGCCTCGAGACCGAGCCCGGTCTTGACCGCCTGCTCGACGCAAACTCGGTTGATCACCGGCAGCATGCCTGGGAACGCGGCATCGACCGGCGAGACCTGGGTATTGGGCTCGGCCCCGAAATCGGTCGCCGCCCCGGAAAACAATTTTGCCTTCGACACCACCTGGGCATGCACTTCGAGCCCGATCACGGTTTCCCACTTGCCGGTGCGGCCCTCGATCAGTCCGGTGACGCTCATCAGCGGCCTCCCGCGATAAAGCCCGGTAAATGTTGGAATTGCGCAGCGCGTTCCAGCACCTCGGCGACGCGCAACACCCCTTCCTCGTCAAAGGCACGGCCGATGATCTGCAAGCCGAGCGGCAGCCCGTCGGCGGAAAGCCCGGCCGGAACCGAGATCGCAGGCAATCCGGCGAGGTTGGCCGGTACGGTAAACACATCGTTTAGATACATCGCGATGGGGTCGTCGCTGTTCTCGCCGATCGCGAAGGCGGCCGAGGGCGCAGTCGGCGCCAGGATGCAGTCGACCCGCTCGAACGCGGCGGCAAAGTCGCGGGCGATCAGGGCGCGCACCCGCTGCGCCTTCAAGTAATAGGCGTCGTAATAGCCGGCCGACAGAACATAGGTGCCGATCAGGACGCGGCGGCGGACCTCGGCGCCAAAGCCAGCGGCGCGGGTCAATTCGTACATTTCGTCGAGGCTGTCGCCGTCAACCCGTAGTCCAAAGCGCACCCCGTCGTAGCGTGCGAGGTTCGAGGAGGCTTCGGCCGGGGCTATGATGTAATAGGTCGGCAATGCGTACTTGGTATGCGGCAGTGATACCTCGACCGGCTCGGCGCCAGCTTCGCGCAGCCGATCTGCGCCCTGACGCCACAACGCCTCGATCTCTTGCGGCATGCCGTCGGCGCGGTATTCGCGCGGGATACCGATCCGCAGGCCCCGAATGTCGCCGGTCATCGCGGCCTCGTAATCCGGCACCGGCAGCGGCGCTGAGGTCGAGTCCCGAGGGTCGTGCCCCGCCATGGTCCGGAGCATGATCGCCGCATCGCGCACCGTGCGGGTCATCGGTCCCGGATGGTCGAGCGAGGAGGCATAGGCGACGATCCCCCAGCGCGAGCAGCGGCCGTATGTCGGCTTTAGCCCGACGATGCCGCAAAAGCTCGCCGGTTGGCGGATCGAGCCGCCGGTATCTGTGCCGGTCGCCGCCAATGCCGCCCGCGCCGCGACCGCCGCCGCCGAGCCGCCCGATGAGCCGCCCGCCACCAGGGGCTGATTATCCCCTAGATGGCGCTGAGAGCTCCGGCGCCACGGGTTCTCGACCGGCCCGTAATAGCTCGTCGTGCTCGACGAGCCCATCGCGAACTCGTCGAGATTGGCCTTGCCGAGCATGACCGCGCCGGCCTGCCACAACTTTCCCGTCACGGTCGATTCGTACGGCGGGCGAAACCCGTCGAGGATGTGCGACCCCGCGCTCGTCAGCACGCCCTTTGTGCAATAGAGGTCCTTGACCGCGATCGGGATGCCGTCAAGCGGCCGGGCCTCATCGCGCGCCAAGCGCTGGTCCGAGGCCTCAGCCATGATCAGCGCCCGCTCCGGCGTCTCGGTAATGAAAGCGTTCAACGGTCGCGCCACCTCGACCGCGGCAATGTAGCTTTCGGTCAATTCACGCGCAGAGAAGGCCTTTCGCGCGAGGCCGTCGCGTGCCTCGGCGAGGGTCAGAGAGGTCAACGAGCCGGTCACTCGATCACCTTCGGCACGACGAAAAATCCCCGCGCAGCCCCGCCCGGTGCGTTGCCGAGGATCGCCCCGCGGCAATCGCCGTCGGTCACCCGATCCTCGCGCATCGGCAGGCCGCTTGCTGCGACGCTCGCCATCGGGGCCACATCGGTCGTGTCCACCTCGTTCAACTGCTCGACCCAGATCAGGATCTGCGACAGCTCACCCGCAAGCGGTTCAAGCTCGGCTTCGGAAAGCTTGATCCGCGCCAGGGCGGCGATATGCGCCACGGCGGCCTTATCCAACGCCATGATTTGATCGCCTCCGCAACCTCCGCCCGGAAGACGTAAAATAGGGTATGGTCTCGTCATGATTCTAGCCGACCCCGCGGCGCTGCGCGAGGCCGTGCGGGGCGGTGCGCGATTGATGGGCCTCGATGTCGGCACCAAGACGATTGGCTTGGCGCTCTCGGACACGCGCTGCATCATCGCCACCCCGCTCGACACCATCCGCCGGCGGCGCTTTCGCGACGACATGGCGCGGCTGTTCGCACTGATCGACGCGCACGAGGTGGGCGGGCTCGTCATCGGCCTGCCGCTGATTTTGGCCGGCGGCGATGGGCCGCGCACCCAATCGGTGCGCCAGTTTGCCCGTAATCTCTGTCGCCTGGCGCGATCTGCCGGTGACGCTCTGGGACGAGCGGCTGTCGACCGCCGCCGTCGAACGCGAAATGATCGCTGCCGACATGACTCGCAAGCGTCGCGCCCAAATCGTCGACCGCGTCGCCGCCGCCTATATCCTGCAGGGCTGCCTCGATTACCTCACCCGCAGCAACGCCTAGGGCTTGCGATAGGGCGCGGGAACGGTGGGCGGCGGCCACGGTTCCGGGGAGGTCTCGCAGCTCTCCTCCTTGCTCGCGCCAGAGGAATTAAGCCGGCGATGCTGCCGAGGTTCATGCTGTCGAATCGCCCTGCTCGGCACATAATCGTGCTGTCGGGCACTAGCCTCTTGGTGGGCGCCGGACCGTCACTGGTTCTTACGTGAGCGCGACCGTAGCGGGCGCAGCGACCGTCCTGACAGCAATTTTTGCCGCGAATTCGGCAAAACCATCAAATCGATGATTGGTTAACCCTCATAGGATGATGAAAATTAACTATATCTTATAATAGTTGCTATCTACATCCTTAGATATACATATGCCGGCTAATTTCTTCTAGGGAACGTTTTCGTGCGGGAATGGATCGCGCGCCCTTCAGCTGAGCCGATTGCCCGTTGCGGACCCACTCTCGGGTATGCCGGATCCGCTGAGACCACCGTCTTGGCGGCTGGATCACCGATTATGGAGGGCCGCTGATGCACCCCCGCGACGGCATCGACCCTCGCGAGGCCCTAGCTTCGGGTTCTATCGAGCAAGCTTTGGGGATGGGGCGCGCCGGCTCCGCCCCGGCAGAGTGGTATGATGCGACTTGGAACCCGACCGGCGGCTGCTCTCCGGTAAGCCCGGGGTGCGACCATTGTGAGGCGCTACAGACGGTCTCTAAGCTCGCGCGTATCGGGGGGAAGGGCGGCGCGCGCTACACCGGGCTGACCGCTATGGGGCGGTCCGGCTTGCAGTGGACCGGAGAGATCCGCCTGCGAGCCGATGTGTTGATCTGGCCCCTTCTGCAGCGCACTCCGCGACGTATCCTAATCGATTCTTTGGCAGATCTGTTCCACGAGAAGCTGGCGGTCGAAATCATCGATGCGCTGCATGCCGTGATCGCGATCGCGCATTGGCACCGGTTTTTGGTGCTGACCAAGCGCGCCGACCGCATGTGCGCCTATTACACCGATCCGCAGACGCCATATCGGATCGCTTCGGCGATCGACTCTCTGGCAGCGACGGTTCTGCCGACCCTGGGGCCCCATCCGAGATCCGGCGGAGAGGGCGCTGTCCCGACGCCGCGGGCTACCCGCACGCGGAGCGCTGGCGCGCGGCAGCTTTGGGCGGTCGGGCTGTCCCGGGTCATCCGTCAACCCGCCGACCCGCAGAGCGGCAAGTCGAGCCCGATCGGGCTCGACCCGTGGCCATTGCCCAATCTGTGGCCGGGCGTCTCGGTCGAGGATCAGGAGCGGATCGGACGCATCAGGGATTTGCTGCAAA
>CAVTFD010000030.1:0-32158 GCA_963733945.1 uncultured Alphaproteobacteria bacterium
CTGGCCGGACAAAGCTCCGTCCCAGGGCGGCAGAGGAAGCCGAAATTCGCGTCGGTATGGGTTGGCCTTACCAATAACCGGCAGCCGACGTCAGCCGATAACCGGGGAGCAGCGCCGGTCATTGATTGTGCCGCGGCAATGCGTATCATTGTAGCCACCAAGCGGTCGACCGCGCGCACCGCGCGGGAGCACCAAGCTTCCGGCTAGGCAATGGGACCTTCAGAAACCATCTACATCGACGAGATGGTCGCGGCTTGTAACGGCGGCGGCGGCCCGCTCGGCCACCCAAGGGTGTATCTGAACCTCGCCCCCGCCGGCCGGGCCGAATGCCCCTATTGTTCCCGCGTCTTTATCCACCGTGTGGTTGCGGACGCGGCCGGGGGAAGCCCGCCGCAGAGCGAGCAGGAAGGGCGCAACATCTGAAAGCAGGTACGCGTGGACGAAATCAAAGAGCCAGCCCTCGCGCTTAATCACGGGGCCGCGTTGGTCTCAGAGCCAGTGGCCCCAGCCGTTGCACATCCGCCTTCGGCTGCGCCGCATCATGTTTTTTTGATCGACGGTTCGGGCTTTATCTTTCGCGCTTACCACGCGCTGCCGCCATTGTCCCGCTCGGACGGCACTCCGGTAAGCGCTGTGCTCGGTTTCAGCAATATGCTCGCGAAGCTGCTCAGCGAGACCGATGCCGACCATATTGCGGTCGTCTTCGATTACTCCGGCAGTTCGTTCCGCAACCGCCTCTATGATAAATACAAGGCGCAACGGCCGGAGGCGCCGCCCGAGCTCGCCGTGCAATTCCCGCTGGTGCGTCGTGTCACCAAGGCTTTTGGTGTGTGCCAAATCGAGCTAGAGGACTTCGAAGCCGACGATTTGATCGCCACCTATACCCGCCATGCCGTCGAGGCCGGCGCCCAGGTCACCATCGTTTCCTCCGACAAGGATCTGATGCAGCTGATCGGCGATCGCGTGGGCATGCTCGATCCGATCAGGAACCGGCCGATCGGCGAGGCCGAGGTGCGCGAGAAATTCGGCGTCGGGCCGGACAAGGTTATCGACGTTCAGGCGTTGTGCGGCGATAGCGTCGACAATGTTCCCGGTGTCCCCGGCATCGGGGTCAAGACCGCGGCCGAGCTGATCAACGTCTACGGCGACCTCGAGACCCTTCTCGCCCGCGCCGCCGAAATCAAGCAGCCGAAGCGGCGCCAGTCGCTGATCGACAACGAGCCCCAGGCGCGGCTGTCGAAGCAGCTGGTCAAGCTCGATGACCACGCGCCGCTGCCATGCCCCTTGTCGGCGCTGGCGGTGGCGCCGCCCGAAGCCGATACGCTGCTGTCCTTCCTGCGCGAGATGGAGTTCCGCGCCTTGGCGACGCGGATGGCGCAACGGCTTTCCGGAGTGGCGCCGGTGGCTGCACCAGAGCGCCCTGAGCCGGTGATACCGGAGGTGTCGCCCTTTACCGCGCCGCATACCTATGCGCTGATCGACACGCTCGAAGGTCTCGATCATTGGATCGAAGCCGCGCGCGAGGCCGGGTTGGTCGCAATTTGGCCGATTGCGAGCGCGGTCGCCGGCACCCGGCCGGCGCTGGCCGGGATCGCGCTCGCTCTCTCGCCGGGCCTAGCCGCCTATATCCCGCTCGCGCACCGGCCACCAGCGGAGCTTGATCTTACCATGCCATCCGAGCTTTCGCTGGGGGCGGCAATGGACCGCTTGCGGCCGCTCCTGGAGGAACCGGGCGTCCTGAAAATCAGCCACGACGTGAAGGCCGTTGCGCACCTGCTGTCGCGCTGGAACGTCACGCTGGCGCCCTACGACTGCACGATGCTGATGGCCTATGTGCTCGACGGCGGGCAGTTTGATCACGGCATCGAGAGTTTGGTGCGGCGCTCTTTCGAGCACGAACTGACCCCGCTCAAGCAACTGATCGGCACAGGCAAAAGCCTGATCGCTTTTGTCGAGGTGCCTTCCGATCGAGCGCGTGATTTCGCCGCCGAACGGGCCGACGCGGCGCTGCGGCTTCACATGCTGCTCAAGGCGCGGCTGGTGCGGGACAAGATGACCGCTTTCTACGAGACGATCGAGCGGCCGCTGGCCCCGGTTGTCGCCGCGATGGAGCGGGAAGGGATCAAGGTCGACCGCGAAGCCCTCGCCCTGCTGTCGGAAGATTTCGGAAAGCGTATCGCCGAAATCGAGGCGGCGATTTACCGCGCGGTCGGCAACGATTTCAACATCGGGTCGACCAAGCAATTGGGCGACGTGCTGTTCGAAAAGCTGGGCCTGCCGGGCGGCAAGAAGGGTAAGACCGGCGCCTACGGCACCGATGCCTCGATCCTCGAAGAGTTGGCGCCCTTGCATCCGGTGCCGGCGCAGGTTCTCGAATGGCGTCAGCTGACCAAGCTCAAATCGACCTATGCGGACGCGCTCGCCGACGAAATCGACCGCGAGACCGGCCGTGTGCACACCTCTTACGCGCTCGCGGTAGCGGCAACAGGGCGCTTCTCATCGAACAATCCAAACCTCCAGAACATCCCGATCCGCACCGAGGAGGGACGGCGCATCCGCCGCGCCTTTATCGCCGAGCCCGGCAACCTGTTGCTGTCGGCGGACTACAGCCAGATCGAGCTGCGGCTCGCCGCGCATGTTGCCGAGGTGCCGGAGCTGAAGCAGGCGTTCCTCGACGGGGTCGACATTCACGCGCTGACCGCGAGCCAGGTGTTCGGCGTACCGCTCGCAGAGATGGACGCGTCCACCCGCCGGCGGGCGAAAGCGATCAATTTCGGCATCATCTATGGCATCAGCGCGTTTGGCCTCGGCGCGCAGATCGGCGTGCCGCAGGCCGAAGCCGCGGCCTATATCCGGGCGTATTTCGAGCGCTTCCCCGCCATTCGCGCCTATATGGAGCGAATCAAGACCGATTGCCGCAACACCGGGTATGTCGAGACGATCTTTGGCCGTAAGTGCTGGATCGCGGGGATTCGCGACGCCAACCCGGCGCGTCGGGCCGGCGCCGAACGTCAAGCGATCAACGCGCCATTGCAGGGCTCAGCCGCTGACATCATCAAGCGCGCGATGATCCGCATTCCTGCCGCGCTGACCGGCGAGGGTCTCCGGGCCCGCATGCTCCTGCAGGTCCATGACGAGCTGCTGTTCGAGGTGCCCGAAGCCGAGGTCGAAGCGACCGCGCGTGTCGTAGGGATGGTCATGGAAGGCGCCTGTGCACCCCATTGCGAGCTATCGGTGCCACTGGTCGTCGAAACCGGCTGGGCCCACAGTTGGGACGAGGCGCATTAGGAGCCGCCGGGGGAATGGTTGAGAAGAGGAACGAGGTCGTTTCGAAAGATGCCGAGCCGCTAGCGGCGGACGATCTTTTCGAAATGGCGAATCTCGTTCCCCCGGACGACGGGGCTGCCGATGACGGTTTGGGTTAGCCCTCGCGGAAGCGCCCGGCATGACGTGCGGATCAAGGTCAATTTGACCCACGGCAATCAGATGAATGCGGCAAACACCGCAGTCGTCGGCGTTCGCCCTTCGCCGCGGATGATCGCCGGCCAGCTTTCGCCGGATGACGAGAGGGTAGTTTTTCAATGGCTCGGGCTCAACCTGCGGCGCTGGTCGCATATTGGGACGGCCAGATCGACACGGTCCAGTTCGGCCAGATGCTGCGGCCGCTTTCGGCATCTGCCCGTAGAATCGGCAAGTTTAACTTTGATGCCCGCGCGGAAGCGCCGCTGAGCGCTGGAACACCGCCGCCGTATTCTCCACGACGGGTCCGCGGCCGATCGCGCTCCTAGCTGTTGAAGCCAAGAACGTTGTTCAGCTTGGAGGCAGGCGGTTGCCCGCCGAGGGCTGAGTGTGGGCGGGTATGGTTATATTCGGCGATCCAGGGCTGCATGGCGTTTCCTCGCTCGGCGGAGGATTGGTAGGCACGGGCGTAGGCCCACTCGCGCAAGCTCGTTTGGATGAAGCGCTCGGCCTTGCCGTTGGTGCGCGGCGTGTAGGGCCGGGTGCGGATATGCTTGAGCCTGGCCTGGGCGCAGGCGGCGCGGAAGTCATGGCTCCTATAGGCCGAGCCGTTGTTGGTCATGATGCGTTCGACGGCGACGCCGTGACGGGCGAACCAGTCGAGCGCGCGGCCGAGGAAGGCGATGGCGCTTTCCTTCTTCTCGTCCGGCAGGAGCTCGGTGTAGGCCAGGCGCGAGGCGTCGTCGATGCAGACGTGCAGCACCTCCCAGCCGATGCCATGGTGGCGATTGATGGCTCCGGTACGGCGGCCGGTAATGCGGTGGCCGACTCCGCCGATGCGACCGAGTTTCTTGGTGTCGAGGTGCAACAGCTCGCCGGGCCGCTCGCGCTGGTAGCGCACGATCGGCGGCGGCGGATCGAGCGCCTTCAGGCGGCCGAGACCGAGCCGGCGCAGGACCGCACCTACGGTCGAGCGCGGCAGGCCGAGCTGGCGGGCGATCCGATCGCCTGTCAGGCGCTGCCGGCGCAACCGTTCGATCTCGCCGTCTCGTTCGCTGGGGGCGAGCACACGGAATCGGCCGGGCGCGAGGCGGTCCGGCAAGGCGATCTCGCCGCCCGCCCGAACCGCGCCAGCCAATGGAATGCACGGGCTGCGACAGACGGGTGCCACCGCGGCATCAGCAACATTCCAGCCCTCATCCTCGATCCGCAAAACCATCAAGAGTTGACCCTGCGGCGTCAGGCGCGCATTCTTATGGATGTTCATCCGGGGCTCCGGCATAGGGCTGGTTGGCTTCGCAACCCCAGCCTCACACCCCAGACCCGGATGAACAACCTTCATAGCTTCGAGACCTAGCTAAGGGTACGGAACGCGTCGCGACGCGGGCGCGCGGGTCCCCTCAGCCCGCGCCCAGAGAGTATGACGTTATCGGCATTTGATACGTTCCCCGCGGAACTTGCATCAATTGGTTCATGCCGTGAATAGGAAGCTGTTTATCATCGCCTCCTTGATCTTGCGGAACGGGTAATACGCGGTGAGCCTGGCATCGATCTTCGGGTCCGGCTCCCAAGGCACGTCCAGCAGGCACCAGTCAATCAGGAAGTCATCGCCGTCCTTTGAGACCAGGATGCCGACGCCTTTCGAAACCTTCGTATCATACATCGCCGCATAGGTGAGGTTCTGAAGGCCCACATCTCGCGTCTTCTCGCCCTCTGGACTCGTCGCTGTGAAATGCGGATCGAGCGGAGCGATCATGAAGGTGCACACCGTGGCGGGGAAGGTCAGCCGGAAAGGTAAGGTGGGTTTCTTCTTTTCCACTGCTTCGAGCGACAGCGTAAAGCGGAGTTTTATCTCCCGCCAGACGGAGCGTGGGACACGCGCGAACTGTAGCAGAGCGGTAAGAGCCGTAGGATCTTCAGATCGTTGAATATGGTCGATAAGATTGCCGATCAGCCCCATGACAGTTGAATGACTCGAAGCCTGCACCAAATGGCGAAAGGTCTGTCGCGATGTCGGGGTCGGAACGTCTACCTCGGTGAGGTATGCGCCCATGATATCGGGCTCCGCTACCCCGGGGTCGCGGAGCCTCGGGACCACTTGCTCACGATACCGAAAATAGCGCCGGATATCCTCGGGCACGCGCAGTTTCTCGAGGATGCCGAGGTAGTCATGCGCAGCCAGGATGTGAATAAATTCCGCCGTACGGCTAAAGTGGTAGCGCGTCTGCCAGCAGTCTTCGGGCAACGCTCGTCCGCCTAGAAACACGACGATCTTTGTGATCTCTGCAATTTCCGCGCGCCGGATATCGAACGCGTGACCGCGTTCGTTGGTTATCCGGATCTGCTTGTGCTCGCCAAGGAACCGCAGCGTATCGCGTATCTGCCTGGTCGCTGTCTTGACGACCTTCTTCCGGAACCAAGATCGTTCAGTTCCGGGGTCCTCGGTCTGGTCTGCACGCTGCTTCAACTGCAGCACGAACGCATAGTCGTCGAGCCACACCAGGTTGTCGGCAAGTTCGAGTTCCTTGCCAGGTGATGGTGTGAACCTATTCTGCGCGAAGGTGAATTCCTTCCAGAACGCCAGCCCGTTGAGACGGGCGATATATTCTTCGAGCGTCATTATGTCGTGCCGCCCTCACCGCGGCCGGGTATCGTTAGTCGAATGTGGGTTAGGAGATGAAAACGGTCCGGTCCGGTGTCAACGGGGGGAAAGCAAACTTTGCGGTCACTGCGACCGCGTTTTAACAGGGAGCATCTTGCAGGGACCGCGGGCGTCCCGACCGCAGCGGCCCCGAAGGCCCGCGATCCAGTAAAACCCGGGCAATGCCGGAGTGATGTGAAGACGATGAACACCATCGCCATCGACAAGCCCATCAGCGCCGAATAGCCCCAGAAGACGAGCTGCAGGGTACTCGCTTGCATGCGCTGCACGCCGAAGCTCATCAGCATGACAAGCCCGAGCGGCGCCAGAATGACGAGCCAGATCAGCGGCGTGCGTGCGATCAATTCGTAGAAGCCGGAAGCAGCCGCGACATAGGCCACGATGCCGGTCAGTGCGAGCCCCGACGCCATGTAGTTGTAGACGCGAAGCATATACTCCCGCAGGCCGACATCGATGCCGACGGCGGTGTCCGCCGGCCGCACCGTCCAGCGGGGCTGCGAACCCAGAGCCATAGATCCCCTCCAGAGAGAGAAGCAGCACGAGGGAAATTCCTCGCACCGCGGATATTGGCACAAAACCTGATCTTTGCAATGACCCGCTAGCGGTGGCGCAACCCGCCGCTTCCATAAGCGGCGAGCTATTCGTTGCGCAGATAAGGCGCTGGCTTGGCGCCAAGCGCGCGCCACGTGCCGGCAAAGCCCAGTGCCAAGGTTACCAGGACGGCCAGCGCCGCGGTCCACAACAGCGGCGCCGGCAGGAACACCCAGTCGGTCCGCATCAGCCGGGTGACCGCGAAATAGGCGGCAAGTGAGCCGAGCACACCGGCGAAGAGCGCGGCGAGCACCCCCAGGAGGCCGTACTCGATCAGGTACGCGCTGGCGATCGCGCTGCGGGTCGCGCCCAGCACCTTCAGCACCACTACGTCGTAGACGCGCCGCCGGTGGCTGGCCGCGATCGCCCCGCCGAGCACCAGCACGCCGGCGGCGAGGGTGACGAGCGCGGTCAGCCGGACCGCCGTCGCCGATCATGCCGACGACACGGTCGACCGCGGCAAGCGCCTCGCGGACCGGGATCGCCGAGACGTTGGGAAACTGCTCGGTCACTTGGCGCACCAGCGCTTCCTCCTTGGCTTCGGGCAGATAGACGGCCGCGAGATGGGTCCGCGGGGCGTGCTCCAGCGTGCCGGGGGCAAAGACCAGGGCGAAGTTGATGCCGAGCCGCTGCCAATCGATCGCACGCAGATTGGCGATACGCGCCGTGATCTCGCGCCCAAGCAGGTTGACGGTCAGGCTGTCGCCGACCTTGAGCCCCATGCCGTGGGCAAGATCCGCGTCGAATGAGACAAGCGCCGGGCCGTGATACCCGGGCGACCACCAAGACCCGGCGACGAGCCGCGAGCCTTCCGGCAAAGTCGCGGCGTAGGTCAGTCCGCGATCGCTGCGCAATGCCCATTGCGCCTCGGGCATCACCGCCGTCTTTTCGACCGTAACCCCGTTCAGCCGGGTGATGCGGCCGCGCATCATCGGCACCTGGTCGAGGCGGGCGCCGCGGATGTCGCGCACGATCTCCTCGAACCCGGCGAGCTGATCCGGCTGGATGTCGATAAAGAAAAACGCGGGCGCCGCACCGGGCAGCCGGGTTTCGATCTCGCGGGAAAGGTTGGCTTCCACCAGCGCCACCGCGATCAGAACGGTTAGCCCGATGCCGAGCGACAGCACGATCTGGGCCGTGGGCGCTCCCGGCCGGTGCAAATTGGCGAGCACTAAGCGCAAAATCGGGCGCCGTGGCCGGCCGAGCTGGCCGGCAGCCAGGACCACGGCCGCGCCGGCGGCCCGGAAGATGGCGAAGGCGCCGATTGCCCCCGCAATAAACCACAGCGCGACGCGGCTGTCCGGCGCCCCGGCGACGGCCAGCGCGGCTAGCCCGAGGGCCAGCAATATGGTTGCTGCTAGCACCAACGGCGGGATGCGACGACGGGCCCGGTCGACGGCGTCTCGAAATAATGCGCCAGCCGGGATCCGGCCGATCCCGGCAAGCGGCCACAGCGCGAAGAGCAGCGTCGTCAACAGGCCGTAAAGCGCCGCCAAAGCCAGCGGCGTGGGATAGAGGCCGAGCCGAGCCGAGACCGGCAGCACGCCGGCAAGCAGCGGTCGCGCTGCAATCGGGAACAGGGCGCCCAACCCCAATCCGCCGCCGATGCCGAGCAGCGCCAGCGCCATTACCTCAATCAGATAGACGGCGAAGACCAGGCGGGTCGAAGCGCCGAGGCACTTGAAGGTGGCAATCGTCGCTGTCTTTGCGGCGATGTGGCCACGGATCGCATTGCCGATTCCGACCCCGCCGACGAGCAGCGCGGTCAGCCCGACCAGCGACAGGAATTGCGCGATTCGGTCGAGCAATCCCTGTAACGGGCGCGCCGCTTCACGAAAGCTTCGGATCTGCCAGCCTGCTTGCGGAAAGGCGGCTCGCGCCGCTGAAGCCCAAGCGAAGGCATCGGCCCCGGCAGCAAATCGCAACCGATAATCGTACGTGACCAGCGCGCCCGGCTGGATCAGCTTGGTTTCGGGCAGCGCAGCCGCCGCGATCATGACCCGCGGGCCGAGGATCAGCCCGCTCGCGGCGGCGTCGGGCTCGCGCACGATCGTGCCGCGCAATTGCAGCGCCGCTTCGCCGATCCTGATCGTGTCGCCAAGCCTTGCGCCAAACCGGTCGAGGATCGCGCGATCTACGACGGCGCCGAAGATGCCGTTGCTAGGGCTGAGCGCAGCGCCCAAAGCCTGAGGCGGCGCTAGAACGACGCGGCCGTATAGCGGGTAGGCGGTATCGACCGCTTTCAGCTCGATCAAGCTCCGCCGGCTGCCGTCCGGAGTGCGTGCCATTGCCCGCAAGCTGACAGTCTCGGACAAGGTCCCGCTTTGCGCCAGAAAGGCATGTTCGGCGGCATCGGCCGGACGATAGGCGAGTCGCGCCTCGATGTCGCCGCCGAGCAGCTCGCGCGCGTTCCCGGTGATGCCGGCGGTCAGCGAGGCGGCGAGTGAACCAATCCCGGCGATTGCGGCTACACCCAGGACGATGCAGCCGAAAAAGACGCGCAAACCGCGGAGGCCACCGCGCAGCTCGCGGCGCGCAAGCCGAAATGCGTAGCGCCATGAGGATGCCGTCACAGTGCGCGTCTTGCAGCGCCGAGACGCATCGGGGCCGTGGCCTGGTCTTCGACGATTTGACCGTCCGCCAGCCGGATCTGCCGCTCGCAGCGCTCGGCCAGGCTCGCATCATGTGTGATCAGCAAAAGCGTCGTGCCGTGGCGAGCCTGGTGCTCGAACAGGCAATCGATGACGAGCCGGCCGGTGGCGCCATCGAGATTTCCGGTCGGCTCGTCGGCGAGCAGCAGTTTGGGGCCGGCGATGAAGGCGCGGGCGATCGCCACACGTTGCTGCTCGCCGCCCGAAAGCTGCGCCGGATAATGACCTAAGCGGTGGCCGAGCCCGACCGCGGCGAGGCCCTGTGCGGCGTCGGCAAAGGCGTCGGCATGACCGCCGAGTTCGAGCGGCAATGCGACGTTTTCGAGCGCAGTCATCGTCGGGATCAAATGAAAGGCTTGAAACACAATGCCGATGGCGGCGCCCCGCAGCCGGGCCAGAGCATCTTCACCGAGCCTGCCCAGATCGTGTCCGCTGATACGCACGCATCCGGCGGTAGGCCGCTCGAGCCCGCCCAGCACCATCATCAGGCTCGATTTGCCTGAGCCCGACGGGCCGACCAGACTGACAGTCTCGCCGGCGGCGATCTCCAGCGAAATCCCGCGCAGAATGTTGACGGGCCCGGCGGGGCTGCCCAGAGTCAGATGAACGTCTTCCACCACCACGAGCGGGCCGCCGGGATGAAGCGAACTAGTCATGTACCGTCCGGGCCAGGGAGGGCGGCGCGGCAAGCCGGCTCGCTTGATGCAACGCTCGGCGAGCGGCGGGGAAATCCCGGACCATATGGCGTCCGGCGCCGGTTTTTCAACGCAATGCGGGCTCTCGTCGCGGCGTTGCCGGTTCTGTGCGCAGCTGTGCCGGCCACGGCGCGGGCGCCGGTGATCCTCGATTTCGGCGACAGCCTGACGGCGGGATACGGGCTGATGCCGGAGCAAGCCTTCCCGGCGCGCCTCGAAGCGTGGTTGTGCGAGCATGGGATCGCCGCGCAGGTCGTCAATGCCGGGGTTTCCGGAGATACCACCGCAGGTGGCCTCGCGCGGCTCGATTGGGCGCTCGCCGACAAGCCGGATTTGGTCATCCTCGCCTTGGGCGCCAACGATGCGCTGCGCGGCATCGATCCCGTCACGGTGCGGGACAATCTCGACAAAATGGTCCAGAAGATCGAAGCGACCGGCGCCAAAGTGCTGCTTCTCGGGATGCTCGCGCCGCCGAACTGGGGAGCAGCCTATGACCGTGACTTCGACCGGATCTTTCCCGATCTGGCGCACGCCCGGCAGGCGACGCTCTATCCGTTTTTTTTGGAAGGTGTTGCGATGAAACCCGACCTAAACCAGCCGGATGGCCTCCACCCCAACGCGCGCGGGGTCGAGGTGCTCGTCGACCATATCGGGCCCATCGTCGCCGGGCTCGTTGCCCAGCGCCCTGGAGGCGCGTGATGTCCGCGCGGTTCGCGGCGGCGGCGGCAACCGGGGATCCGGCCGGTCTCGCCGCGCGCTGCATCGCCGGCCTGGCGCCGGTTGATGGAGCGACGATCGGGTTCGTCTATGTGACCGAGCCGGCAGCAACGGCACTGCCCCAGCTGCTGCGGTATCTCTGCGAGCGTACCGGGGTCAATTCCTGGGTCGGCGGGGTCGGGCTCGGGGTCTGCTCGGCAGGGAGCGAAATTTTCGAGGAGCCTGCCGCTGTCGTGATGACAGCGGCATTGCCGCCGGACGACTTCCGCATCTTCGCGGCGACCCCCGACCCGGGATCGGACCTGCCGCGTCAGCACACTGGTTGGATCGAGAAATCGGGGCCCGCCTTGGCGCTCGTTCACGCCGATCCGCGCTGCCCCGATCTGACCAAGGCAGCGGTCGATGTCGCAAAGGCGAGCGGCGCTTTTCTTGTCGGCGGGCTCGTCTCGCATCGCTGCGAAACTCCGTTGGTCGCGCGCATCTCGGGCGAAGAGGGTCTCGGCGCGAACGGCATGGCCGGGCTGATGCTGGCGCCGGAGGTCGCGGTGGCAACCGCGCTGACCCAGGGATGCATGCCGATCGGGCCGGTACATCGGATCGACGAGGCGCGCGACAATGTCGTGATGGTCGTCGACGGCCGCCCGGCGTTGAGCGTTTTTCTCGAGGATATCGGTCCGGAACTGGCGCAGGACCTGCGGCGCCTCGGCGGGGTGATCTTTGCCGGGCTGCCGGTGCCCGGTTCGGACACTGGCGACTATTTGGTGCGCAACATATTGGGAATCGATCCCGGCCGGGGCTGGGTCGTGCTCGGCGCTGAAATTGACGCCGGCGACCCGATCCTGTTCTGTCGTCGCGACCCGGAAAGCGCACGCCGCGACATGGTGAGAATGGCGCGGCAGCTCGCCGGCCGGCTCGCCGGGCCGCCCAAGGCGGGGATCTATGTCAGCTGTGTCGCGCGCGGCGCTGCGTTGTTTGGCGAGCCGGGGATCGAGACTCAGATCATTCGCGAGTGTCTCGGCGATTTTCCGCTGATCGGGTTTTTCGCCAATGGCGAAATCTCGCGCGACCGGCTTTATGGGCACACCGGCGTCTTGACGCTATTCACGTGACAGGATGTTGCGCCTGTTCGTCGGCATCGGGTTTCCGCCGGAGCTGAAGCTGCGTCTCTCGCTGCTGTGCTCCGGGATATCGGGGGCGAAATGGGTCGATCCCGGAAATTTCCATTTGACCTTGCGCTTTATCGGGGAAATCGCCGAGGACCGAGCCGCAGATGTCGACGACGCGCTGGTGCGCCTGCGCGCACGCCGCTTCGCCCTGCAGCTCGCGGGGACGGGGGTGTTCGGCGGCGGCGACAAGCCGCGCAGCCTGTGGATCGGGGTCGAGCGCGGTCCTGATCTTGTCGCGCTGCGCGACAAGATCGAACAGGCGCTGATCCGCGCCGGGCTGCCGCCGGAGCCGCGCAAATTCGCCCCACACGTCACCTTGGCGCGGCTGCGCAATCCGCCGATAAACCAACTCGGCGAGTTTCTCGCGGCCCATGCCGGGTTTCGTGCCGAACCGCTCCCGGTGGAGGCCTTCAGCCTGATCGCGAGCTTTCAAACAAAGTCCGGTTCGGTCTATGAGGATCAGGCCGACTATCCGCTGGGTCCCTAATCCGGCCGGGAGGAAAAGCGCAATGGCTCATTGGCTGTTGAAATCGGAACCGTCAGCTTACTCGTGGGCGCAGCTCGTGGCCGACGGCCGCACGAATTGGAACGGGGTGCGGAATGCGCAGGCGCTGAACAATCTGCGGGCGATGAAGCCCGGAGAGCGCGTGTTCGTCTATCACTCGAACGAGGGAAAGGACATCGTCGGCATCGCCGAGGTGGTCAAAGGCTTTTACGCCGACCCGGCCGACAAGTCCGGAAAGCTTGGGATGGTCGATATCGCGCCGGTCATGCCGGTGGCGACGCCGGTAACTCTCGCTGCGATGAAGGCCAATCCCGAACTAGCCGGAATGGCGCTATTACGGCAGTCTCGGCTGTCGGTCTGTCCGGTCACAGACCGGGAATGGGCTGTCGTCTGCCAAATGGCCGGCATCCCCGCCTGAGCCGCTGTGTAAACGGCTTCTCCGGCGGGCTAATAGAGGTCGACCCGCCTGGGCTCGTGCCGGAGATCGCGCAAGGTCAGGTCAATGTTCCCATCGTCGCTGAGCGCGCGGGCCCGCAGCTTGGCCTCGGCGGCGCGCTCGAATTCGTTGCGGCACAGGTGATAGGCCTCGATGCAGCGCTCCGGCGTCGGGCGCTGCTCGAGCAGGTTCTGAAAGACTTGCCGCCGGACGCGGACGATCCCGCGATATTCGCCGAATCCGACTCCGAACTCCACGGCGCCGGCCGCGTCGTTCCACCGGGCATCATCGGGAAATGAGAACAAATTCATCTGCCGCGGCTCATGCTCGGCGCGGTCCGGGGCGGATCGATCAACCCTTTTCTACCGGTATCGCATCTGTGCGGAGGCGTGAAGCTGCGCATAGCGATAGCTCTGCTGGCGCGTTGTTCTGAGGCCGGGGACGCCGTTCTGATCGAGAGCCTTTTCCCAGGAAGCCAGCTCCTCAGCTGAGAGCATATAGCGCGCGCAAGCCTCCTCCCGACTGATCAATCCAACCCGGGCAGCGGCGACGACAGCCGCCTTGCGACTAGGGGACCACCGTTTTGTATCAGCAGGCGGGAGAGCTATGTCGGAAGGAGACGAGAACGGCTGCAGCGACATTGGTGCGCTTCTCATAAACGATTATCGGGCTCGGCGACCGCCCCGGCGCGAACCGTTTCGTCAGCGTCTGACGGTAGTACGCGCAGGCCGGCATTTATACGACATCCTGGAGGCTAGTTTATTCCGTCGACGCCGCGATTTTGACATCTTTTTGAACGGTCGGGCGGTCAGGATACCCCCCGAAAGAGTGAGCCCGGCGGCGGATTGGTATGGGCGAACAAATCAGAAACCGGTGCCCCTATCTGCCGGGAAGAGAGACAGTCCCATGTTACCAGGATCCTCATCCTTGGCCGGGGCGGGCTGAAGCCGTTTCGTTCGGTCACCGCGCGCCGTTGCCCCCGACGCTCGCCGGGTCCCGGTGGCCCACAACCCAGGTCTGCCGAGCTCGATGACAGCGTTTTGCGGTAGCGGCCCCGGCGTGAACCGACTATCACCTTTGCGCGGTCGATCCCCGAGACAGATCACTCGGAAACCGCATGACTCCGGCTGTGCGCGCGGCGACCGCCGGGCATCGACCGCCGAGACAGGATTCGAAGCCGGTTTCCGATGGTATTTCAGCGCTTGCTTGTCGGCCTGGTTGATTATTGCCGACGCCATGGGTTGCTCGTCGTCCTGGGCGGCCTTGCTCTTGCCGGCTTCGCCGGTGTCTACGCGGCCCACAACCTCGGGATCAGCACCGATACCGATGAAATGTTCGCCCGGAGTCTGCCCTGGCGCCAGCGTGCCCTGGCGTTCAAGGCGGAGTTTCCCCAGTTTTCGGATCTGCTGGTGGCGGTCATCAACGCGAAGGAGCCGGAGCAGGCGGAGGTTACCGCTGCCGGGCTGGCCGCCGCCCTGGCGGAAGACCATGTGCATTTTCGCGCCGTCAGCCGTCCCGACTCCTCGCCTTTCCTGAACCGAGAAGGGTTGCTGTTCCTCGACTCGAAACAGCTCGCGGCGCTGCTCGAACAAACCATCGACGCGCAGCCCTTTCTCGGACAGCTGGCCAAGGATCCGAGCGCGCGCGGGCTGTTCGCGGCACTCACGTTGTTGGGCAAGGGGGCGCAGCAGGGTCAGGTCGATTTGTCGCCGTATCAAACTGCGCTGGCCGCGTTCCATCAGGCGATCGCCGATGCGATCGCCGGCCATTCCCATCCGTTGTCGTGGACCCGGCTTATCGGCGGCAAGCTCGCCGATTTGAGCGGGCCATATAAATTCGTCCTGGCTCAGCCGAGGCTCGATAACGGCGTGCTGGAGCCAGGCGGCGCGGCCACGGCGGCGATACGCGGAGCCGCAAACAAGCTCGAATTCGTCAAATCGGGCGCCGCCCGCGTGCGCATTACCGGGAATGTGGCCCTTTCCGACGAGGAGTTCGCCAGCGTGGCGAAAGGTGCGGTCGCAGGCATGATCGGCAGCGTTCTGCTGATCTCGCTGTGGCTGTTCCTGGCGGTTCACACATGGCGGCTGATCGTCCCGATCCTGTTGACGCTCGGACTCGGGCTGATGCTGACCCTGTTGTTCGCCGCGGCGGCGGTCGGCACCCTCAACCTAGTATCGGTCGGCTTCGGCATCCTGTTTGTCGGCATCGCAGTCGATTTCGCGATCCAATTCTGTGTCCGCTATCGCGAGATGCGCTGGGAAACCCCAGACCACGGAGCCGCCATGGCCGAGACCGGCCGGCGCGTCGGCGGGCAGATCCTGGTCGCGGCAGCGGCTACATCGGCGGGGTTTCTCGCCTTCGTCCCGACCGAATTTCGCGGCGTCGCCGAGCTCGGGCTGATTGCCGGGGTGGGGATGCTGATCGCCTTCTCGTGCACCATCACCTTTCTCCCCGCGGCCATCAGCTTGTTCCGCCCGCGCGCCGAAAGCGCCTCGGTCGGCTTTGGCTGGGCGGCGCCGCTCGACGAGATCGTGCGCCGACACCGCCGGCCCCTCTTGGTGCTGTTTGCCGCGCTGGCCGTGCTCGGGGTCGCTCTGCTGCCACAGCTGCGCTTCAACTCTAACCCGCTGCATACCAAGAACCCGCACACCGAAGCGATGCGGACCCTCTCCGACTTGATGGATTCGCCGGTCACCAACCCGTTTACGATCGACCTGCTGACTGCGAACGCTGCTGCCGCCGCGCCATTGTCGGAGCGGCTGCGGGAGTTGCCGCTGGTCTCGGGAGTGTTGTCGATCGACAGCTTTCTGCCCAAAGACCAGAAGGAGAAGCTCGCACAGATCGAAGATGCCTCAACCTTGCTGGGTCCAACCCTCAGCCCGCAGGCGCCGGTCCCGCCGCCGACGGCGCAAGAGATCCGCACCGCGGCCAAGAATGCGTATGATGCGATCGCGCCGGCATTGACCAAACCATCGACCGATCCGCTGCTGCACGCTATCGCCGGCGATCTGCGCAGGGTGGCGGTCGCACCCGATCCGGTGGTGCTGGCTATGAACCAGGCACTGACCCGCTTTTTGCCAGCGCAGCTCGATCAGCTGCGCACAGCGCTCTCGGCCCAACCGGTGACCTTGCGGAACATTCCGCCGGCGTTGGCCCGCGACTGGGTCCTACCCGACGGTCGGGCCCGCATCCAGGTCTTGCCCAAGCCCGAGGCGAACGACAGCGGCGGATTGAGGGATTTCGTCGCTCAAGTCAGAACGGTCGCCCCGAATGCCGGTGGCCCGGCAGTGACGATTGAGGCGAGCAGCACCACGATCGTCGGGTCGTTCCGCTCGGCCGCCCTAGCCGCTGTGGTCGCGATCACGATCATTTTGTTCGTCGCATTGCGCCGCGTCCTCGACGTATCGCTGGTTCTGGCGCCGTTGCTGTTGTCGTCAGTGATGACGGTGATCGTCATGGCCCTGCCACCGCTGCCGCTGAACTACGCGAACATCATCGCGCTGCCCTTGCTGCTGGGTGTCGGCGTCTCGTTCAACATCTACTTCGTGATGAACTGGCGCGCTGGGCGGGTCGCGGTGCTTGGCTCGGCCACCGCTCGCGCGATCTTGTTCTCGGCGCTGACCACGGGCACTGCATTCGGCACGCTCGCGCTGTCGCAGCATCCGGGGACGGCGAGCATGGGTATATTGCTGCTGATCAGCCTCGGCTGCACCCTCGTCGCGAGCCTTGTCTTCATTCCGGCGCTGCTGGCGTCAGTACCAAGGCCAAGATCCATGCCGGCAA
This sequence comes from uncultured Alphaproteobacteria bacterium, assembly GCA_963733945.1. GTDB lineage: Bacteria > Pseudomonadota > Alphaproteobacteria > ATCC43930 > CGMCC-115725 > AP-15. Next base: position 16,666 of record CAVTFD010000030.1, read on the forward strand.
GGCCGTCAACCATCGACCACCATGATAGCGGTCCGCCCGACGGTAGATGACAGTGCCGAGACAATCAGCTGTTCGCGGGCGATAGATTAGGACGTGGTTGGCGTTCCCCAGACCCGGCCGGACAATCTTCTGTCTTGTTCGGGCCGAATCACGAAGCGGGTCATATAACGGGCAAAGCGCTCGTGCTCGCGGGCCGGATCGAGCCCGTAATCCTCGAGACGGGCGCGCCGCCCACGATAGCCGCCATTGGGATTCGCCGCCACCCGGCGACCAATCCGGGCCGCGGCGTCGGGATCGAGAAGCTGCCCGAAATGTCGGTAGAGCCCCGCCACAGTTCCCACCGGGTCGTGTACCAGGTCGGCGTAATGAACGTGAAATATCGGCTTGGTGAAGCCTTCTTTGTCTGCGGCGTCGATCATCAGCCCGGCCGCTGTGAGCCAGCGCTCGCTGTCTTCGCGGCCGATTTCGATTCGGTCGGTTCGACGACTGAAGGGCCGCCGAAGCACCTCGGTCAGCCGAGCGACGGAGGCGAGCACCGCTACCGGGTCACGATGTACCAACACCAGATCGGCATCGGGATAGACAGTGCGGATCGCGCCGAGCGCGAAGATATGGTCGGGGCATTTCAGTACCCAGCGCCCCTGACCACCCACCTGATACTGGAGATGCTGCAGGAAGCGCTTGTGAAAGCGATAGGCGTCGAGATGCCCGGTATCGTCGAGCCAGCGCCGATAGCGCGGAATGCGATAGGTCGTGTCGAAGCGCAGGCTGGCGAACAGATGCGCCGTGATCTCCGAACATTCCTGCGGCGAATTCGCCTTGATCGGGTGCAGGCGGCGGAATTGCGGCGCGAGCAGTTGGAATAGGCGTAGCTGCCGGGCAACCTGCCTCTGTCGCCGATCAGTATCGGCGCCGGACCGGTTAGCCGGGTAGGGGTGGATTAGCTGCCATACGCGAGGAACAAGATTAGTCCGATCTTCCGCCAGCAGACTGTGTAGGAAAGTGGTGCCAGAACGCGGCAGACCGGCAACGACCAGCGGCCGCTCGACCGGTTGGCCGAGAATTTCCGGCGCGCGCTTTTCCTCCTCGCGCAGCCGCAATAGATTTGACAGAAAGCGTACCGTATCCCACCGAATCGCGGCGCTCCCGAACAGGCTTAGATCGGCTTGCTCGCGGCAGACGCTGAGAAACATTTGCAAGGGTCGCTCGAACGGGACATCGCCGAAATCGGTCAGCCCGACGCGTCGCTGCGCTCGAGTGATCAGGTGCTCGGCGCTTGGCGGCCGGCGCAGGCGGGTCAGCGCGTTAAGCATCGTATGGGCGAGCGGGGCGATTGCCTCGTCTGCGAGATGTTGGAACCATGTCGGCCGCAAACAGCAAAGGTCGATCTCCCGCGGATGCCGGTGACGTTCAGCAAACAGACTGGAATATAGCCGCCCGCCACGCGGCCGCCATTACGGCCTGCCGCCGCATCCGCCTTGGTTATACGATGCCCGCCGGATGGTGGTCGATGGACGGTTTGCCGCGTGCCGATCGCTCCGATTCGCCGGCTGCTCCCGATCGTGCGGCGACGCGCATGACCGGTCCGAGACAGGCTGGAGGTTAGCGCTGCTGCTTGCTGCGGTTGAGCGGGTCTGGGTCGAGCCTCTTTCCGTCGAGAGCGCCCATCCAGTCGAGGCCGGCGCGCAATCGAACGACCTCGCCAACGACGATAATCGCGGGAGTTTCGCTGCCGGCGGCAGCGGCAACGGCATCGCCCAATGTCGACGTCAACACCTGCTGTGCGGGCGTGGTCGCCCGACTGACGATCGCGACCGGCTCATCGGGTCGGCGGCCCCCGGCAATTAGCCGATCGACAATGTTCGGCAAATGCTTCAGCGCCATGTACAGCACGAGGACCGGCGCTCCGCGTGCGATCGCGCCCCAATCGAGCCCGTCGGGAACGGTCCCGTCGCTATTGTGGCCGGTAATGAAGGTCACGGCCGAATTGGTCTCGCGATGGGTGAGGGGAATCCCGGCATAGGCGAGCCCGCCGATGCCGGCGGTGATCCCGGGGACGATGCGGAACGGGATTCCAGCCGCGACCAGCGCCAGCGCTTCCTCGGCGCCGCGCCCGAAGACGCAGGGATCGCCGCCTTTGAGACGCAGGACGCGGCTTCCGGCCTCGGCCAGTCGAACTAGCCGAGCCGAGATGTCGGGCTGGCTCGGCGAGGGGCGGCCACCCCGCTTGCCGGCATAGTCGAGCGCCGCATCGGGCCGCGCCAGGCGCAGGATGCGCGGATCGACCAGCGCGTCGTAGACGACGACGTCGGCATTGGCGAGCGCGTGCAATGCCAACACGGACAAAAGCCCGGGCTCCCCGGGGCCGGCGCCGACGAGCCAAACCTGGCCAGGCTGGAATTCTGGCAGACCAAGACGCGCGCTGTCGATCAAGAGACGTCCCCAAAAGCGGAAGGTCGAAAGGCCCGAAAGTAGTCTTCCTCGCCGGTTTTGCTAAGATCAGGCAAACGGCAAGGCTGGAAACATTGCTGCGCCGCTTCGGATGCGAGGGAGGGGGTTAATGACTGCGCGTCGGACGGCGGTTCTCGGGCTGGCGATAATCGCCGCCGTCCTCTGGGGATCCGCATCGCGCGCGGACCTCAATCTGTTCGGCGACTATTATTCGAATGTGGCCCGCGCCGCGGCGCAAAACGATGCCGAGACGGTCAGACAGCTCGTCGGCGGCGGTGACGGCAATCCGAACGCGGTCGATGAGAATTCGCGCACCGGGCTGCATTACGCGGCGATAAATGGCAATCTCCAGATCCTCGCGATCCTGATCAAGGCCAACGCAAAGCTCAACGTCGAGGATCCGCTCGGGAACACGCCGCTGCATCTGGCGGCGGATCACAACCAGACCGAGGCAGCCAAGCTGTTGCTCGATGTTGGGGCCGAGGTCGATCCGCAGAACAAGGATGGGATGACGCCGCTGATGATCGCGGCGAACCGCGGCAATCTCGAACTGGTTCGGGCATTGCTCGCCAAAGGCGCTAGCCCGACCAAGACCGACTATACCGGGCGGGATGCCCTCGGCTGGGCGCGGGAAAGCCACCGGCCGGCGGTGGTCGAGACGATCAGCCGGGCGGAGGGCGCAAAGGGGTCGTGAGCGAAGAACTCGCAGCGGCGAGAGGTCTCCTCTGATCCCTGCCCGGCTCCGGGTAGTGGGATTGCCCCGAGGCTTGCGCGAGGCCGGCCGGAAGGACATCGTGATCGCGCGCCGGGCGAGGGACGGGCCCTCGAAGACCGGGCGCGCATCAAGCGCACGGTAGACTAAAACGAGGGTAGCGCATGCGCATCGAGATCATCTGCACCGGCGACGAAGTCCTGACCGGTAAGATCGTCAACACAAACTTTAGCTATATGACCCAGAAGCTCGAGGATTTCGGGCTGTCGGTGGCCTGGGGGACGATCGTCGGCGATGACCGCGACGAATTGCTGGCGGCGTTTCGCATGACCGGGGAGCGCGCTGACGCGGTCATCGTCAATGGAGGGCTCGGGCCAACCGTCGACGATCTGTCGCAGGAGATCGCGGCGCGCGCCGCCGGCGTCGACCTCGTATTGAACGAGGACTGGCTCGTTCGCATGGAAGACTTTTTTCGTCGGCGCAACCGGGTGATGTCCGAGAACAATCGCAAGCAGGCGATGCTGCCGATCGGCGCCGAGATTCTGGACAACCCGGTCGGCACGGCCTGCGGTTTTGCGCTCGACATCGGCAAGGCGCGGTTTTTCTTCACCCCGGGCGTGCCGCGCGAACTGTTTCGCATGCTTGAGGAGCAGATCATCCCGCGGCTGTTGATGCGCGGCGGCACCCCGGGGGTGATCCATTTGAAGCGGTTCCACTCCTACGGGCTCGGCGAATCGCATGTCGACCAATTGCTGGCCGGGGTCGAGGATCTGGTTCCGGACCACAGCGTCAAGCTGGGCTTCCGCACCCACTATCCGCAAATCGAGACCAAGCTGACCGTGCGCGGGGTCGACCAAAACGACATCGACCGTAAGCTGGCGCCGGTCGTGGTCGAAGTGCGCAAGCGCCTTGGCAACTTCATCCTCGCCGAGGACGACCAGACCTTGGAAGGCGTCGTGCTGCGTGCGCTCGCGGCCCGAGACGGCTCGCTGGCGGTGGTCGAAACCTATACCGGCGGCCAGATCGCCGCCCGCATCGCCCATCTGCCGGGCGCCGAAAAGGTATTCCGCCGCGGCCTCGTCGCCCGCGATCCGGCCGAGATCGCCGCCGCCCTCGGGCTTGACGGCGCCCTTATCGCCGGCGAGATGAGCCGCGAAACAGCCGAGGCCGTCGCCCGGGCAGCGCGCGCCGAGACCGGCGCCAGCCATGCGCTCGCGGTGCTGATCGAAGTCGATGAAGGTCCCGACCGGATCGATTTCGGCGGCAGCATCCACCTCGCGATCACCGACGGAGCGAGGATCGAATCCCGCCGCTCGCGCATCTATGGCGGCCGCGACTGGGTGCGTCTCGGCGCCGTCGAACTCGGCCTCGACTGCCTGCGCCGCTACCTGCAAGGCCTCCCGGTCACCGAACGCACCGACTTCGAGAGGTCCGAGCAGAAGTGATGTCCGGTCACTCGTCGCCCGCGACCGCGCGGTAATATTGCGGGGCCTCGCGGCGGTCGCGCATGCCGTAGTCGCGGATGATGCGTACCGACCGGTGGCGGATATCGATGCCGTCCGGCGTATCTGGCCGCCACCGCTCCCCGGCCGTGCGATCGCTCCAGGAAACCAGCAACAGCGATTTGGCGGGATCGGTGATCCCTGTAAAGGCCTCGTGCGACACGATGCTAGTGGTTTCCCCCGTCGCCAGGCCGAGATCGGTGGGGAGCGCGTCACTGCCCGCGCCGTTATCGCGGGGCGCTCGAAATTCGGTGATCGTGACCAGTTTGGCGGCGCCGGTTTCGGTCTCGTCGAACCGCTGCTGCGGCAGGCCGTGACCTTTGGGGGTATGAGTGTCGGCGACGACTTCACCGACGCGGAGGTGGTAACCCGCGAAGATAGTCGAGCGCCCCTTCTCCTGGGCATCGTGATGGAGAGCGAGCGTGCGCCAACGGATGACAGCCTTTTCGTCGCGCCAGGTCGACAACGACAGAACACAACCTTGGTCAAGCAGACTCGTGAAGCGCTCGTTGTCGATGAAGCCGTCGATTTTCTCCAGCTCGGGCCTCAGCGTTCCAGCGAGATCGAGATAGTCGTTCCAGCGCTCCTGTTTCGGCTGAACCTCGAAGATCACGGCAAACATCGTCATACTCCGGCGGGCTGATCGTGGCCTGCGGCAAACGCCGCAAGCGGCGGTCCGTCGGTGGATTCACCGATCAATATAGGACGTCAACCGCTCGGTCGATGGCGGATGCCTCGGCGGCGGTCGAACATTCGCAAGAGAAGAATGTAAAGTCCGACGTCGCCGATTGCCGTCCAAGGTCCGGAGCCCGGTCCTCGCCCATACAGGTAAAAGCAGCCGGTGGGCGAGGGTGCCGGTAATGGCGTTACGGAACGCCGGTCGCCCGCTGCGTCTGAGAGGCGCCGCTGGTGACCGTATGACCGATCGCCGACACGTCTTGCCCGGCGCCGGCAACCGTGTTGCACGCGGACAGCAGCGAGCCCGTTCCCAGTAGTACCAGCGCCGCGAGCAGCAGCGTGGCGCTGCCATTGCGTCTCTCACTCTTCATAATGAACCTCCAAAACCACAGGTCGAATCCCCGAATCGGAAACGATACGAGACGCGATCGAGTTCCGGATCTGCCGTTGACGGCATCTGTCTGCCGAGCTGAGACCGTGGCAGGTCCTTTGAGTTGATCAACCTTGGCGCGCACGCGTTCTCGCCGCTTTTTTTGCCGAGGCGGAGCGCGCGCTTTTGGGCCGCGCCGCAGCTGCCGCGCCGCCGAGCCGACCGCCCTTGCGAGCGGGCTCCTTGTTGGCCGCATGGCCGCGTCCCGACCCCGATTTCTTACCGCCGCCGGTCATCTTGTTAACGGTCGCCCATGCCAGCCGCTCGGCTTCGGCCTCGCTAACACCGCGCTCTTCGTAGCCTTCTTCGATGTGCTCCGCCTGGCGCTTTTGCTTGTCGGTGTATTTCGATTTGTCGCCCCGCGGCATGCGAACCTCCTCCGCTTGACATACTTAGTGCCCGATCGCGAAACGAAATTCCCCGAAATTAAGTTCCGTGGATAGTCGACACGGGCGCTGAGACGGGAACAGGCAAAGATTTCGGAACCGATCCTTCCTCTGCACTGTTTTGCAACTCGACTAACTAACCGGAGCAAGAGAATGGATACAGTTGTCGGAACGGACGCTGCAGTGCGAGAGACTGCTCGCCTGATCTCCAGCGATAAAGTCGAAGGGACAGCGGTGCGCAACGTCAGCGGCGACAAGGTCGGCACGATCGAGCGGGTCATGATCGACAAGCGGGCCGGCAAGGTCGCCTACGCGGTGATGAGCTTTGGCGGGTTTCTCGGGATGGGCCAGGATTACGTTGCGCTGCCTTGGCACATGCTGCGCTACAACGAGAACCTCGACGCCTATGAGTTGAACATTACCGAGGACCAGCTCCACGGCGCCCCTGCCGTCGCCCAGGGGTGGGACACCGGCATTGTCAGCCGGGATTGGGAGCGCAAGGTCCACACTTACTACGGAGTTGACCCGTACTGGTGATCCAGCCAGTCGAGTGTCACGCCAGCGGAGCGGCTTCGGCCGCTCCGTTTCGTTTAGGACCCTCACTTCATGCTGGGAATAGGAGGCGTTTGGGTGTCAGGATCAACGCTCCGTTCGAGCAGCGCGGTCCGACATGACTTTTCTCCAGGCTATTTTCTTTGCGATTGTGCAAGGCGTTACCGAGCTGTTTCCGGTCAGCAGCCTCGGCCATGCGGTCGTCCTGCCGGCGGTGCTGGGTTGGCATATCGATCAAGATTCGCCCCGGTTTTTGCCATTCCTCGTCGTGTTGCATGTCGGCACCGCAACGGCGCTTCTGGTCTATTTCTGGCGCGACTGGCTGAGCCTGGCGATGGCGGCGCTGGGGCGCGGCGGCATGACGAGCAGGACGATCGCTGAGCACCGCCACCTGATAGTATTGCTGGTACTCGGCACCTTGCCGGCGGTGGTGCTGGGTTTCGTTTTTGAGAAATGGCTCCGCCACCTGTTCGGATCGCCGGTTGCGGCGGCATCCTTCCTGATCCTCAACGGCATATTGCTGTTCGCCGGCGAGCGTCTGCGCCGTCGCGCCAATACCGCGCGCGATAGAAAGGGCCTGGCGCAGGCGAGCTTGGGCGACGCGATTATCGTCGGCCTCTGTCAGACGACGGCGTTCTTCCCCGGGATCTCGCGCTCCGGCGTTACGATCGTCGGCGGCCTGCTGGTCGGCTTGCGGCACGAGGACGCGGCGCGGTTCTCGTTTCTGCTGGCGACGCCGATCATCCTGGGTGCGGCTGTGCTCGAAATCCCAAAATTGCTTCACGCTCCCGCCGGAACCGGCGGCGCCGCGATCAGCGGCGGAGTGCTATGGGTCGCCGGATTGGTCGCCGGCATCACCGCCTATGCCAGCACGGCGTTTTTGATGCGGTATTTCCGCAGCCGCGAGGAGAGCCCGGCGCTCGATCCGTTCGCCTATTACTGTTGGCTGGCGGGCGGGCTGGCGCTGCTTTATCTGATCTTCAGGTGAGCCGAGACCAACCGGAATGCCCGGCGGCTGCTGAAGCTGTAGGTGAGAATCGTGGATATCCCCTTATTGCCGGAATTGCAGTTCGCGGAGATTCCGGCGACATCGCGGGTTCGGTACGATGGTGACCGGTTCAGCTATATGGCGGCGGGTCGAACCGAGGCTCCGCCACTGGTTCTGCTCCATGGCGTTGGCGCGAACTCGATCCACTGGCGCTTTCAGTTCGCGGCATTCGCCGAACGCTTCCGGGTGATCGCATGGAACGCGCCCGGCTACATGCTGAGCGACAATTTGGTGGCCGAGACGCCTGACTGGGTCGATTACGCCGCAGCGCTCGACGACTTTCTGACCGCGCTCGGCGTCGGCCGGTTCGATCTCCTAGCCAATTCGTTCGGCACGCGAGTGGCGCAATGCTTTGCCTACCGTGAGCCCGACCGGATCAGGCGCGCCGTCTTTACCGGAACGAGCATTGCGCAAGACACCGCCCCCGAGGAGCGAGCCCGCATTGCCGAGGGCCGCGCGAAGATGATCGCCCAGGGCGGCTACAGCTTTGGGGCACGCGCCGAGGCGCTGCTCGGATCACGGGCATCGGCCGACAGGTTGGGGCTGGTGCAGCACACGCTGCGCGCGACCAATCCGCGCGGCTTCATGCAGGCGGCGCGGTTTATCGCGAGCGGTGGCATGCCGCCGCTCGGCGCCGGGCTGACGATGCCGCTCTTAATGATCCAAGGCGACGAGGATCGGGTCACCCCGGCAGCCGCCAATGCCGAGATAATCGCAAAAGCGGTGTCGCAGGCGAGGCTCGTCGTGTTGGCGGGCTGCGGCCACTTGCCTGAGGTCGAAGAGCCTGAACGGGTCAACGAGCTTGTAAGCGGGTTCCTCGGATGACCCTCCCCTTCGGCCCATTTTCCCGCCCGATGACAGGCTAGCAGTCGCCTGTTAGAAACCGCACACTCGATCCCCCGTGAACAGTGGAGGCGAAAGATGGCAGCGAAGCCCTATATCATCGCGTTGGAGGAGCATTACCTCGATGCCGAGGTAAAGCGGCATTATACCGGTACTGACGCGCAGCATGCGCCGCGGGTCACCGAACGCCTCGACGATGTCGGTCAAGGCCGCATCGCCGAGATGGATGCCGCCGGCATCGATATGCAGGTGCTTTCGCACGCCAATCCGGGCATGCAAAAGATGGACGCCGAGACGGCGGTGCGGCTGGCGCGCGGCGCCAACGACCGCCTCCAGGAAACCGTCCGCGCCCATCCCGACCGCTTTGCTGCTTTCGCCGCAATCCCGACGCCCGATCCGAAGGCGGCGGCCGACGAGCTCGAGCGGGCCGTTACCAAGCTCGGCTTCAAGGGTGCGCTGGTCAACGGCCTGACCAACGGGCTTTTTCTGGACGATAAGCGGTTCTGGCCGATCTTCGAGCGGGCCGCCGCACTCGACGTGCCGCTCTACATGCACCCAGCAATCCCCCATCCCGCGGTAGTCGAAGCCTATTACAAGGATTACGTCGAGCAGTATCCGTCATTACTGCGCGCCGCTTGGGGGTTCACGGTCGAGACCGCGACCCAGGGCGTTCGTCTCGTATTGAGCGGCGTGTTCGACGCCTATCCCGGCCTCAAGATCATCATCGGCCACCTCGGCGAAGGCCTACCGTTTCTGCTGTGGCGCATCAATATGGGGTTCGAGCGCGACCGCAGTGGCAGCAGGAACTTTCGCGACGTGTTCTGCGAGCATTTCTATGTGACGACCAGCGGCTTCTTTTCAGACCCGGGGCTGTTGCATTGCATGATGGAGATGGGGATCGACCGGATCATGTTCTCGGTCGACTACCCATTCGTCGACAACCCGCCCGGGACGAAATGGCTCGAAACCTTGCCATTATGCGCCGAGGACCAAGTCAAGCTGCTGAGCGGCAACGCCAAGCGGCTGTTGAAACTGTAACGGCGCTCGCCTAAGCGGCCGTCGCTTCGCCCTCGTGCAATGCCTGGCCAAGGCTGAGGCGGCGCGCGACCATCGCCGTCTGCAGCCGCGCCCGCTCGGTCGGCGAATGGGCCGCCAGATAGCGGGCGACGGCGATCAGAATATGGCGCCCCTCGTCGCCGCCCCATTCGCGGTATTGGCGCACGCCGGCTTCAAGCATCTGAAAGGTGTGGAAATCGGCATCCTCGCGCAGCACCGCGCGGGCCAGGGTGACGATCAGCGCATCGGCCGGGTGGCCGAGGATCAGATAGCGGGCAACGATGCGGCCGGCCTCACGGACCGAACCCTGGCGGTCAAGCGCCGTCAGAAACGCCTCTCGCAATAGGGCTGCATCAGTGGGCAGGTCGTCGAGACGGTCACCGCCCTCGCCGGGGAGCCGCGCCGGCGGCACGTTAAGAAACCGGATCAGATAGAGCCGCATCGCTCCGTGGAAGACGCCGCGCAACAGCTCCCAGCTGTCCGGCTGGGTGATACGGACGCCGGTGGTTGCGCGCAGCATCAGCTGGTGCAGCGCATTGCAATAGGTGAAAGCGTGATGTGCCGCCTCCCAATCGGAATGCTCGTTGGCGGTGCCGAACCAGGCGACGCGCAGCGCGGCCGCATAGGCAAGCGCGCGGCCGAGATCGGCAGGGGCGGCGCCGGCGCAGATCGCGGCGTTCAGCGCTGTGATGATCGCTGCCGGGTCATCGGCCAAAAGCTGCCGGGCCAGTTCGGTGTGCGAATCCCACCGGCCAATGCGTGGCCGGGCCTTAGCTAACAGCGCAGGCAATTCGGCGAAGGCCGCCTCGCACAAGGCGATCAGATCAACCGGGTGGCGCCAGGCGTTCGCCTCCTCGCCGCCGCGCGCCTCGACGAGTTGGGCGACGGTCGTCGGCAGCACCGCAGAAGCGTGTTCCCAGCCGATCAGGTCGACGCATTCAAACGATTTGTTGATGAAGTCGAGCGCGTGGCCGCCATCGGCAAAAGTGCGGTCGGTGACTGCCGCGAGCAATAGGCTCGCCAGCTCTGCCGGGGCGGCTCCGCCGGCGATGGCGGTCAATAGGGTGCGCTCGGCGCCATCCCGGTGGCGCACCGATGTCCAATGGCGCAGCCAGCGGCCCAGTTGGGACAGTGGCGCACGCCGTCCCCGAGAGCGGCTGCGATCGCGCCGCGGCGGTGCGCCGTCGCAGTCCCGCGAGAGCCTCGACAGGCCCTGGAACAGCGCGAGGTAGGTTTCTTCTGTTGGCAGCGACGGAACCAGATTGGCGAGCGCGGTCAGGATAGTCAGACCGGTGCCCCAGCCGTCGCGGTGGTGGGCGCCATACAATACGGCGTCGCGCACCAGCGCGCGATGGTCAACGTGGTCGGCGGTGAGGCCTAGCACCGCCTTTGCGAGCACGAGGCCGATGTCGTGCTGCAGGCCTTCATGCAGCCGGTTGCGCCAATGCGCCTCGCCGTCGGCATAGCGAGTCTGCCGGCCGACCCATACAGTACCGTCTTGGTGCAGCTCGACGGCTGCGGTCGGGACGTCGTCTGCCCACAGATCGAACGTGCCGCCGGTCGCAGGTCAAAGCGGGCGTGATGCCAGTGGCAAGTCAGAACGCCGTCTTCGACCGAGCCGCGGTGCAATGGGAAGCCGAGATGGGGACAGCGATTGTCGAGCGCGAAGACATTGCCCCGATCATGCACGACGAGCAGCGGACACGCGCCGCCGACGACGACCATCGTCCCCCTTGGCCTTCAGCTCGTCCAAGGCGCCAACGCAGATCAGTTCCTCGCCGCCAAGCTCCTCGGCTCGTTTGCGGACAGATTCGGACATCGTCGATCCTCCCTCCGCTGACCGCCGGTCGGCACGATCAATGCCGGCCCGATCGTTAGCCGCTCATTGCCGCTTGCGGCGTTTCCCCGTGCGCGGGATGCGGCAGGTGCCAGCGCGAATCGCGGCTTTCGAGGCGGCCGGCGCGGCGATGGCGCTGCAGCGCAATACCGAGATGATTCGGCCGGACCGCCATGCCGAACTCGCGCGACAAGTAAGTCAAAACTTCGGCGGCGGTGGCGCCTGCCCCATGCGCCTGGACTGCCTTCAGGGTTGCGTCGCTCAACGACAACCCCGGTGCCGGCTGAGGGGCGCGAGTCCGGCGTTCGGCGGCGGCAGGCGGAGCGGCCCGCGCCGGGCGGCCCCTGCGGCCACGGACTGCCACAGTGACGCCCTTGCCGAACCGAGACAGCACGCGCTCGGCGATTTCCAGCTCGTTCAACTGCTCCGCCAGCTTTGCCCGCTCGCCATCGAGCCGCGCCAGCCGTTCGGCAATCCGCTGCCTCTCCTGTCCAATTTCTTCCACTGTGGCCATCTTCGCAATTCCTCCGCTGTCCCTGCATCGCACTGCGCCGGCTTCTCCGGATAGATGGAATACGCGAGCACAGAAAAAAGACCGTTCAGGCCGATTATTGCAATTATATTATGATACGGCGAGGCGCTCGGCAACATGGAGTGGCGCTGCTCGATGCAGCAGGCGACGACAATCGCCTGGTTTCGGGTTCTGGTAGCCGGCGGCGCCGGCTTGCGGAGCACTTCGATCCGGGTTCCGCAAAGAGCCACTTACCTTATTGGACGCTTCACCGGGCCACGGCTTGCAGTGCAAGACGGTTGTCGACGCAGGCGTGAAAGGCGATCGGCCGGCGGATAAAACCGCTGGAGACCAGTCCTCGGCGCAGCCGGTCGAAACCGTCCTCGGGCAGAACCGGGTCATCTCCCCACACTCGCTGAGTCCGGTAACGGGCGATGGCGCGCGCCAGTGCGCCCGGATCGATCGCCGGAAAGAAGGACTTGATCGTGTCGGCGATCTGATCCGCCGGCTTATTCTTGAGCCATTGCTGGGTGCGGTAGATCGCGCGGGTCATGCGCAAAAACGGCTCGGGGTCGCGCAACAGCCGGTCGCGGGTCGTCACAAAAGCGGTATAGGTGGTACGACCACGGCTACTGGCGGCATGCCATAAATACCCGGCGCCGGTTGCCAGCGCCTCTTCTACGAAGGGCTCGAAGAATTGCGCGGCGTCGATATCGCCCTCGCTCAATGCCGCGAGGTTCTCGGCCATGCCGCAATCTGCGATGCGATCGAGCCGATCGGGGTCGATCCCGGCCTGCCGCAAATCTTCCTGCAGGCAGAGCCAGGGAGTCGGCACCTCACTGACCGTCGCAAACCGCATCTGCGTCAGATCGGCGAGACGAAAGTCGGGGTTGGGGTAGCGGCCAATAATCGAAAACGGGTCGCGGCAGACGATCTCGGCAAAGCAGACGAGCGGGGAGCCCGCATGGTCGTCATGGTGCTTCATGACCCGCATCGGACCGGCCCACAACACGTCGACAGCACCGTCGATCAACGCCCGCTCAGCTTGCCCCGTCCCCGGCGACGGCAACAGCTCGACCTCGATCCCTTCGGCCGCATAGGCCTCCGTCGCATGCGCCGCATAGAACGGCGCATACAGCACGAAGCGATAATTCTCATAAAGCCGCAGGCGCATTGGCCCTCAACGACTGCACCGGCGCCGCCCCCTCACCCTCCCGCAGCGCGGGTCCCTCCCTCTCCCCGCAAGCGTGGAGAGGGTTTGGGTGTGGGCAGCGGCCGGCGGGACGTGGCTCAGAGCACCCCGTCGCGGCGCAGGCCCTCGACCCCGCCTGCATCGATGCCGAGCCAGTTCTGCAATACCTCGGCGCTATCGCCGCCGAGCGCCGGCGAGGGCTTCAGCCGCACCGTCTTGCCGTCGATCCGCACCGGCCAGGTCGCCATCTTGTAGTCGCCCTGACGGTGGTGCACGACCTGCATGATGCCGCGCTCCTCAAAGCTCGGCTCGTTCTGCAATTCCATCGTGTCAAACACCGCGCCGGACGGCACGCCAACGGCAATCAGCTTCTCCATTGCCTCGCGCTTTTCGTGCTGGCGGGTCCATTCGCCGATGATCGCGTCGAGTTCTTTTTCGTTCTTGACGCGGAGGTCGCCGGTCGCGAATCGCGGATCGTCGATCAACTCCTCGCGCCCGATCAACTTCATCAGCCGCGACCAGTGCTCCGGGTTGGCCCGGCTGGTGGTCAGGTAGACATAGTCGTTGGGGCCGCCACCCTTGGCCGGGTATAGCCCCGACGGCGCGTTGTTGCCGCCGCCCGACTTGGCGCCGTTGCGCGGCGCCGGCTTGCCAGTGCGCGCCATTGTGCAAAAGCAGGTGCGCATATAGTGGATCATCGCGTCCTGCATCGCCAATTGCAGCCGGCGCCCGTGGCCGGTGCGATTGCGCTCGTGCAAGGCGCCGAGAATCGTGGCCGCCATCAGCATGCCGGTGCCGGTGTCGCCAAAGGAGAGCCCGGGCTTGACCGGCGGCAAGTCGGGGTAGCCAGTGACGCTGATCGGGCCGCCGGCGGCCTGCGCGATCATGTCAAAGGCGAGGCCCTTCTCATGCGGGCTGCCCTGATCCAAAGCCCTTGACCTGGCAATAGATAATGCGGGGATTGATCTTCTTGACCGATTCGTAATCGAGGCCGAGGCGCTCGATCGTACCCGGCGCCATGTTCTCGACCGTGACGTCGGCCTGCTTCAGCAGATCCTTGACGATCTCGAGGCCCTTGGGCGATTTCAGGTTCAGCGTCAGCGACTTCTTGTTGACGTTGAACTGGTGGAAGTACCACGGGTCGTCGTCGGGCTTGCCGGGACGCAGCCGACGGCCGGGATCGCCCCGCCCCGGGTTCTCGATCTTGACCACCTCGGCGCCAAACCACGCCAAGCACCTCGGTCGAGGTGGTGCCGGCCTCGAACTGGGTGAAATCCACCACCTTGACGCCTTGCAGGAAATTGAAGTCCTGAGAGATGTCGCTCATCGCTGGTTCCTTCCGTTACGCGCCGATGCCGGCCCACAGCCTGCGCCATCCCGCGCCCCACCGCAACGCCTTCCCGCCGCGCCTAACCTGCGCCCGCGCCCATTCCGCATCGACACCTCGGTGCTTCCTTCCTGACCGCGATCACCGATCACCGGTCATCACCAGCCTTTGCATACGCGGCATTTGGCGACGGCGGTGCCGGGAGTACATTTCCGCGATCGGACGGTCAGCTCTCCGCCGTCGTCGGGTCGATCATGCGGCGGATTTCGGTGACCTTGTTGGCCGGGAACCCGCTCTTGCGTGCATGTTCATGGATGAGCGCCTCGTCTTTGGCGAGGTAGACGCAAAACGTCTTGTCGCCGGCGACATAGCTCTCGACCCACTGGATGTCCGGGCCGAGCTCCCTGAGCGTCGCGTTCGATTTCTGCGCAGCCTCGCGCAAGGCCTGCCGCTCGGCGCTGCCGATCGCCGGCAGCTCGCGTTCGATGATGAATTTGCGCATGATCCTCCTCCATGTTCAGTTGCCGCCGATCGTGGCAGATCGGGCAGAATCGGTAAAGCGCGGCATCACCACGGCTGAAGAGGCCGCCGCCGCGAGTACGACATATCCCGAGCTGATCAAACTACGGGTCGGCCGACTGTTACTGCGTTGTCGATTTCGGCGTCGGCACGATGCGGGTCACGACCATCGCGGTGCGGTCAAGGCAAGCTGGCACTCGCGGCGCGATCTTGGTCTTCCAGAAATCGCTGTCGTAGACCGCTTTGTATAGAGCCTCGCGCTCGGCTTCGCTCTCGAAGCGGCGCATCCAGACATAGCAGGAATTGTCGGTCTCGCCGCGATAGCTGCCGGTGATGACCATGCCTTTCGATACCTGGAAGGGGATGATCTCCTCTTCCATGATCTTGACCCATTCATCCATCTTGCCCGGCAACACCTTGTATTGGCGCAGTTCGTAAAATGCCATTTC
>CAVTFD010000031.1:0-13294 GCA_963733945.1 uncultured Alphaproteobacteria bacterium
ACGATGTGCTTGACGATCGCCAACCCCAGCCCGGTGCCGCCCATCTCGCGCGAGCGCGCCGTGTCGACGCGGTAGAAGCGCTCGGTCAGACGCGGCAGGTGCTCGCGCGCGATGCCCTCGCCGCGATCGCGCACGGCGACCGAGACATAGGCGACCGAAGTGCGCTCGCCGTTCGTTGAAGCCCGCGTCACAGTTTCGGCGCCAACCGTAATCTCGCTCCCGGCGCGGCCGTATTTGATCGCGTTGTCGAGAAGGTTTTGGAACAACTGCCCAAGCTCGTCGCGGTCGCCCTGCACATCCGGGAGATCCGGGGGCAGCGCCAGCCGAATCCTCATGTCGCGCTCGGCGGCGCGCAGCTCGAGCGCTTGAGCCAGGTGATCCATTACCGGCGCGAGCGCCACCCCACCTTGTGGCGGGACGTGCTCGTTGAGCTCGATGCGAGACAGCGACAAGAGATCCTCGACCAGACGCGCCATCCGCGTCGCTTGCCCGCTCATGATTGCAAGAAACCGCTCGCGCGCTTCGGCGTCATCGCGAGCCGGCCCGCGCAAGGTCTCGATGAAGCCGGCCAGTGTGGCCAGCGGGGTGCGCAGCTCGTGGCTCGCATTGGCGATGAAGTCAGCGCGCATCTGCTCGGCACGCTTCAATTCTGTAACGTCGTGCAAGCTCAGCACCACGACCGCGTCGTCGGCCGAGGGCTGGTCGATGCGGGCAAAGCGGGCCCGCAACTGGCGTTCGACCGGGATGGTCAGGGTGAACTCAACCACGCGCGAGGCTTCACCGCGCAGCACTTCATCCGCCGCCGCCAGCAGGATCGGGTTGCGGAGCGCCGCGGCGAGGTCGCGCGGTGGCGAGAAGGCGCCGACAAAATTCGCCGCGGCAGCGTTCACGCGGACGATCCGCCGCCGTTGGTCGAGCAGGATCAGCGGGTCCGGTACGGCAGCAATGATCGCCTCTGCCGCGGCGAGGCGCGTTTGCGCGCTGTGTACCTGCTCGCGCCAGGCTCGCGCCAGCTGCAAGATCGTCCGCCGGATCTGATCCGCGGCACGGCCGGGACCGAACACCAGCCCTCGCGCAGGCGCAGGTTCCGTCAACTCGTCAACGGTGGCGCCGAGGGCGCCGATGGCGATGGCGAAACGACTGATGATCAGTGCGGTCGTCAGCAGGGTGAAAGCGCCGGCAATCAGCGCCAGCCCGGGGCCCAGGATTCCCTCGAAGGTCAGTCCGGCGAGGACGAGAAGGCCGGGGAAGGCGGCCACTACCGCCAGCGCCGGGATGGGCCAGAGCCTTGCGGCTCGGCGCCCGATCATCCGGCCGCCTGCCCTACGCGGCCGCGACCGGGTCAGCGGATCGCGTCGTGAGCCGAAAGTGCCGCGAGGTTGACGAGGTCCGACACGGTGGCGCCGATATTGACAATTTGGACCGGGTGCGAGAGGCCCATCAATAGGGGTCCGACCACCGTGCCGCCACCGAGATGCGGCAACAGCTTTGCCGTAATATTGGCGCTGTTGAGACCCGGCATGACCAGGATGTTGGCGGCGCCGCCGAGCCGGCAGAACGGATAGAGCTGGCGCATCAACCTAGCATCTAGTGCCACGTCGGGGCTCATCTCGCCGTCATATTCGAAGTTGGGCTGACGCTCGTCGAGCAGCGCGACCGCTTGGCGGACACGTTCGCAGTCGGGTCCGGTCGGGTTGCCGAAATTCGCGTAGGAGAGCAGCGCCACGCGGGGTACGAGGCCGATCTCGCGCGCTTTCGCCGCCGCTTGCATCGCGATGTCGGCCAGCTGCGCCGGGCTCGGGGTTTCATGGACCAAGGTATCGGCGAGCAGCAGCGGGCGCTCGCGCCCGAGTAATATCGTCAGCCCGAACATGACCGAGCCTGGGGTCACCTCGATTACTCGGGTCACCTCATCGAGCACGTCGAACGAGTTTCGGGTCACCCCGCTGACCATCGCATCGGCGTCGCCACAGGCGACCATGCAGGCGGCGAACACGTTGCGGTCGAGGTTCACCTGACGCTGGCAGTCGCGGTAGAGCATGCCGTGGCGCTGCTGCCGAGCATAGAGGAACTCGGTATAGCGCTTGTTGTCTTGCGACAGGCGGGCGTTGTGGATCTCGAGCAGGTCGCGCGCGGTCAGGCCCATCGCCGCCATCGTCGCATGAATGCGCTCCTCACGGCCGATCAGCACCGGGACGCCGTAGCCGTTCCCGGCGAACAGCAGCGCGGCGCGGATCGTCTTTTCCTCTTCGCCCTCGGCAAAGACGACGCGCTTGGGCTCGGCCCGCACCCGCTCGAACACCAGTTCGAGCCCGGCCGCGGTGGGGTCGAGACGCCCACGCAGGGAACGTTTGTAGGCATCCATGTCGAGAATGGGCTTCCGGGCCACGCCCGAATCCATCGCTGCTTTGGCGACAGCCGACGGCACCGCCCAGATCAGACGCGGGTCGAACGGCGCCGGGATGATGTAGTCCGGCCCATAGGTAAGACGTTCGCCGGAATAGGCGGCGGCGACTTCGTCGGGCACGTCTTCGCGGGCGAGACCGGCCAACGCCTCGGCCGCGGCGATTTTCATCGCATCGTTGATCGTCGAGGCGCGCACGTCGAGCGCACCGCGAAAGATGTACGGAAACCCCAGTACGTTGTTGACTTGGTTCGGATAGTCGGAGCGGCCGGTGGCGATGATCGCGTCCGAGCGCACCGCCCGCACCTCCTCGGGTGTGATCTCCGGGTCGGGATTGGCCATCGCAAAGATGATCGGCTTATCTGCCATAGCGCGGACCATCGCCCTATCCACGGCTCCCTTGGCCGAGAGGCCAAAAAAGACATCGGCGCCTTCGATCGCCTCGGCCAGGCTGCGCGCCTTGGTCTCGACCGCATGGGCAGACTTCCATTGGTTCATGCCGTCGGTGCGGCCGCGGTAGATGACACCGCGGGTATCGCACAGCACGACGTTCTGCGACGGCAGCCCCATCGTCTTCAGCAGCTCGACGCAAGCGATCGAAGCGGCGCCGGCGCCGTTGACGACCATCTTCGCCTGGTCGAGCGTGCGGCCGGTCAGATGGAGCGCGTTGATCAGCCCGGCGGTGGCGATAATCGCAGTGCCGTGCTGATCGTCGTGGAACACCGGAATCTCGAGCAGCTCCCGCAACCGCTCCTCGATGATGAAGCACTCCGGCGCCTTGATGTCTTCGAGGTTGATCCCGCCAAAGGCCGGATGCAGAAAGCGCACGCAGTTGACGAATTCGTCGACGTCGCGGGTGTCGATTTCGAGATCGATCGAATCGATATCGGCAAAGCGTTTGAACAGCGCCGCCTTGCCCTCCATGACTGGCTTGGCGGCGAGCGCGCCGAGATCGCCGAGGCCGAGAACCGCGGTGCCGTTCGAAATTACCGCCACGAAATTGCCCTTGGACGTGTAATCGAAGGCGGTACTCGGATCGCGCTGGATATGCAGGCACGGAAAGGCCACGCCCGGAGAATAGGCCAGCGACAAATCGCGCTGGGTGGTCAGCGGCTTGGTCGCCGCGATCGACAGCTTTCCGGGGCGACCGCTGCTGTGGAACAGGAGAGCCTCGTCCTCGGTCGCGTGAGTGATCCCGGTGTCCATGCTGCTTGCCGCTCCTGATCCGGTCGCGCCTAAACTCGGCTCGCGCCGATGCCCCGTTGGCGATCTTTAATCTAAGCACCGCGTCGGGCAGCGTCAAAGCCGCGCTCCGCGGAGGGCCTGCGAGTTGGGCGGATACGCTTGAAATCCACGACCGGATGACCGTTACTGTTATGCGTGATTCGTCGCGCTGATGCCCATTTTCCGAAACGCCGCCAACCCCGGTGCCGTGCGCCTGCCGTCGGCGTCAGTTCACCGCCGGCTCGGTTCTGACCGCCCGACCGCCCGCAGATGATCACCGAATTCGGCGAAGAGCGGCAACGCCGCCTGATCCTCGACTATTTTGGCGGCGATGCGCGGATGCGGCTGCTGCGGCGTGCGCCGACCTTTGGCTCTCCCGTCTTCGTCGTCGACTTTGACCGAGGACCGCGCCACTTCCGCACCCTGGGTTCGTTCGGCAGCAGCATCCAGGTGACCGAGCAGTCGAGCATGGATCTGCTTTATCCGGCGCGCCTGGTCTTTCACTATGAGCGGCTCATGTCGCTGGCGTTGGCGATGAGCCGGCAGGCGATCACGGCCTTGCTGCTCGGCGTCGGCGGTGCGGCGATGTGGCGCTTTATGCGCGCCTATTTTCCGGATTGCGCGACGACCCTGGTCGATGCCGACGAGACCGTCGTGGCGATTGCCCGTCGCTGGTTCTACCTCACTCAGCCGGTTGCCATCGAGCCGGCGCAGCAATTCGTCGCGGCGCCCAATGGCCATTTCGATGCGATCCTCGTCGACCTCTACAATTCTTCCGGGCCGACCGAAACCAACGAGGCGTTCTGGGCGCGCTGCCTCGACGCGCTGACGCCCGGCGGCTGCCTCGCCAACAACTGGGCCGATTTCGCGGTCAACAAGGCGGTGCGGCCGATGGCCGATGCGCTGGCGGCGGTCGCCCGCGACCGTGGTCTCGAATCAATCTATGTGACCCGGCGCGGATTTCGCGACAACCTCGTGCAATACGTCCCGAGCGAACCCGGTATCGGCGCCGAAGCGATCACCGGCGTGCATGCTCGCTTTGTTCAAGAGCGCAACCCGCCCGACCGTGGCCGCGGCATAATCGAAAACTGCGTGGTAACGACGCAATTCCCGATCGCCTGAGCCTCACCACGGGCGCCCTGCCCGCATGCGGGCCAGCGCGACAGTCTTAATTTCGGTATTCATAATCGGGATCTGAGACAATAATAAACCTCTGAGTTTGGATATCATACTTTCGACAAAACGCGGTCCGTCTCACAACACCGATGTTATCTCGATATTGTATGTATCCAAAGAAATAAATTTCGCTCGGGCCATTACCTTGGTCTGCATTGGTCGGCTGACCGAGCCGTACCCTCGCAACAATAGCACCATGAGGATCGAGCTCTGCAGTCAATGGCACCGACTCCCCAGCGTCGAGGGTGATCTCTAACGGGAGGTTGAAGGTGTCGTCGAAAGGTGGAATTGCGGGCAAGGAACCCGAAATTTGCTTTAGGGTCGCGTTTCCTTCAAAAATTTTAGCAACGCTCCTACCAGTATTTGCCAGAATATATTGAACTTTCCATGATCTTGTTATTGCGCCGATAGGTGGGAACGTGCCCTGGTCCAGCGAAACTCTGCGAACGATGATTTCGGGCGGATGAGATGATATGAACTCATCTCTGGCAACGGCGATTAGTTCGCGCGTCAATCGTGCTTGGCGCCAGGTTACATAGGCTAGAACAATTGTAAATATAGCGATGAAGATGGTCGCGAGTGCGGTGATTGCTCCATTGTAATGGTCTAGAAAGCCCAAAGACGCTGCCTACCGAGCCGGCTCCACTGCTTCCTCAAAGGCGGCAAGAGTTCGATTCGATCGCCTCGCGCGGCAGGTCACGGGTGATGAACACCATGCGCGTGCGATGGTCCTCGCTCGGCCATTCCTTC
The DNA here is from genome assembly GCA_963733945.1 of uncultured Alphaproteobacteria bacterium. Classification (GTDB taxonomy): domain Bacteria; phylum Pseudomonadota; class Alphaproteobacteria; order ATCC43930; family CGMCC-115725; genus AP-15. Next base: position 5,555 of record CAVTFD010000031.1, read on the forward strand.
AACAGCACCGGCGGGTGAAAGAGGTGCTGCACCCCGTGCACAACGACCGGCTCGCCAGGCCGGTCGCTGAGCGCCACGATCGCCTTCAGCCGCAACAAATCGTCACCGCGCATCGTCGCCAGCGCGTCGAGCCAGGTCGACAGCGCCGCCCATGAAATCGGCCGCTCGCGGGTGATGCAAAAGGCTCGGATGCGGTCGTCGTGGCGGTTGACGTCGAGCGGCTCGGAGTCGTTGTCGTGGTCGTCCTGGTGCTGATGCTCATGGCCGAGCTCGAACGCTTCGGCGCGCAGCCAACGCTGGACATCGACGCTTTTGGTCTGCGGGTCGTAGAAGCCGAGATTGAACAACAAGGCGGGATCGACGGCACCTTGCGCCACGGACAGCAGCGGGGCGCTGGGGTTGAGAGCGGCCAGCCGCGCCTTCAAGGCCGCCGCCGCGCCCGGAGCGGCAAGATCGGTCTTGGTGAGCAGCAGCCGGTCGGCGACGGCGGCCTGCTTGACCGCCTCGAGCTGGCGGTCGAGGGTGCCGGCGCCGTTGACCGCGTCGACTGTCGCCACCACCCCGTCGAGCGTGTAGCGGGCGGCGATCAGCGGGTCCGAGATCAATGTATGCAGGATCGGCGCGGGGTCGGCGAGCCCGGTCGTCTCGATCACCACGCGACTGAAATGCGGGACCTTGCCATTGGCGCGGCCGACGAACAGGTTCAGCAGGGTGTCGACGATGTCGCCGCGCACGGTGCAGCACAGACAGCCGCTGTTGAGCAGCACGACATCGTCGGTGGCGCTCTCGACCAACAGGTGGTCGATGCCGATCTCGCCGAATTCGTTGACGATGACGGCGGTCGCCGCCATGCCCGGCTGTTTCAGCAAGTAATTGAGGACGGTCGTCTTGCCGCTGCCGAGAAAGCCGGTCAGCAGGGTCACCGGGATCAGCGGCGAGGGTTCGGTCGAGTTCATTGCGCGGCAGGCTCCGCTGGCGAAATCGCCGGCAGTGTCCTCGAAATGGAGGGCGCGGTCGAGTGCGCCGGCAATCGGTTCAAATGCCGACCTTTGCGGAAACAGAGCGCGCGGCAACCGAGATGCGGTCGAAATCAGCGACGATCCGCGTCCGGGGAAAAATGCCGGCGGCTTCCTCTTTGATCTCCTCCGGCCGATATCGACCGGATATATGGGTCAGCAGCAACTCGCCGACTTCCGCCTCGCGCGCCAGCCAGGCCGCTGATGTGGCGGTCAGATGCCCGCGCGAACGGGCGAGCGTGCGGTCGCGGTTGAGAAACGTGGCTTCGATGACCAAGGCGTCGGCATCGCGGACCTGGTGGGTCAAGGAGGCTACTTCCTCGACATCGCCGACGACTGCGAGCCTGGCGCCGGCAGCCTCCGGTCCCTGAACCATCTCCGGCGCGATCAGCCTGCCGTCGGCGAGCGTCACCGGGCGGCCTTGCGCCAGCTCCCGCCGCGCTGCTCCTTCCGGCACGGCTAACGCCACTAGCCGTTCGGCAAGCAAGGGGCGGCGCATTTCCTCCTCGAAGCGGTAACCGAGGCTCTGGGTGCCGCGATGCGCCACCGCAAAAGCGTCGAGGCGCAAGCCCGGCAGCGACAGCACCAACCCCGGCGAGACCGCGCGCAAGAGATAGCCGGATTCGCGCTCGGCGCCGACGGTAACGGCGAGATACCGCCGCACGAACTCGACCGTTTCGGCGCTGCCGATGATTTCGATCGCGCCGCTCAGCCCCCACAAGGCGCGAGTAGCAATGAGCCCCGCCAGCCCCAGCACGTGATCGAGATGCGCGTGGGTCAACAGCACATGCCCGAGCCCGCGAAACCCGAGCCCGGCGCGCAACAGCTGACGCTGGGTTCCCTCGCCGCAATCGACGAGAAATCGGTCGGGTCCGTGGCCGACGAGCAGCGCCGGCAAACCCCGCTCGGCGGATGGCACCGCCGCGGCGGTGCCGAGAAAGACGAGCTCGAACATCGGATTGGGAACCTCGCCTAAGGATGCGCAGGAAATTATAACGGGTCCGCTGGAATTTCCCGGGACCTGCCTCCTCGCCATCCCGGCGGAAATCGGGACCCATTTCGGCCATGGATACCGGCCTTCGCCGGTATGACAGGTATGTGGCAGTTCTTTCACCATGAACGTGAAGGGTCGTCGATGGCAGGTCCCAGCATCGAAAACGCAACGATCGAGGAGCTGCAGCGGGCGCTCGCTGCCGGCGCTACGAACGCTTCGGCCTTGGTGGAGGCCTACCTGGCGCGGATCGAGGCTTATGACCGAGCCGGCGTGCGGCTCAATGCCGTGCGCGAGATCAACCCAGACGCAGCGGCAATCGCCGCCGCAATCGATGCGGCAGGCCCGACGATGCGCCGGCCGCTCGAGGGCATCCCGATCCTGGTCAAGGACAACATCGCCACCGCCGACATGCAACATACGACTGCCGGGTCGCTGGCCCTCGCCGAGGCGCGGGCGCGGAACGATGCAACCGTCGTGGCTTTGATGCGGCATGCGGGCGCGGTCATCCTTGGCAAGGCCAATCTAACCGAATTCGCCAACATCCTGGCGGTCGACACGCCGGCGGGCTACAGCTCGCTCGGCGGTCAGGTCAAAAACCCCTATGCGCCGCAACTCGACGAGCGGGACGTGCCGATCGTGTCGCCAGGCGGGTCGAGCTCCGGGTCGGCGGCGGCAGTCGCGGCAGGTCTGGCGGCGGCGGCGATCGGCACCGAGACCTCGGGCTCGCTGTTGTCGCCGGCGTGCCAGAACGGCCTGGTCACGGTCAAGCCGACGGTCGGCCTGGTCAGCCGCGCCGGGATCGTCCCGATCGCGCACAGCCAGGACACCGCCGGCCCATTGACCCGCACCGTGCGCGACGCGGCGATCCTGCTCAACGTGCTGGCCGGCGCCGACCCGCTCGATCTGGCGACCGCGGATATGCAGCGGCCAGCCGACTACACAAGCGCGCTCGACGCCGACGGGCTGCGCGGCGCGCGAATCGGGATCCCGAGCGATCCCGCCGACCGGGCCAACGATGTCTATTACGGTCCACTGCCAGGGAGCACCGCCGCTGTTATGACCGCGGCGCTCGCGTCTATTGAAGAATTGGGCGCGACGATCGTGCGCGCCAATATGCCGACCGCGGGCTGGATCGGCGGCCCCGGCACCGAGATCGCAATCCTGAACCGCAACCCCGAAAGCCCGAACTTCCGCCGGCCGGTCCGCCGCTCGCTCGTCTTTGTTTACGAGCTGAAGCACGATCTCGATCTCTATCTGCGCGACTGGGCCAGCGGCACCGCGATGCGCAGCCTCGACGACATCATCGCCTTCAACGCCGCCCATGCCGACCGCGCACTGCGTTTCGGCCAGGATATTTTCCTTGCGGCTGCCGCGACGCGCGGCGACCTCAGCGAGCCCGAATATTTGTCGGCACGGCAGATGGATCTGCGGGGTTCGCGCACCCTCGGGCTCGACGCCTATATGGACCGGCACCGGCTCGATGCGGTGCTGTTCCCCGGTGCGGCGGGCGCCTCGATCGCCGCCAAGGCCGGCTATCCGAGCGTCCAGGTGCCGGCCGGCTTCGTCAGCGGCGTCGGCGAAAGGGAAACCCCGGACTATCCCTTCGGCGTCACCTTTACCGGGCGCGCCTGGAGCGAGCCCACCTTGCTGCGCCTAGCCTACGCCTTCGAGCAGGCGACCCAACTCCGCCGCCCACCTCCGGGCTTTCCGGCGCTCAGCTGAACATCTCGATCGAGCCGTCGAGGGCCATCAGGCCGGTCTCGACGGTGAGTTTGGGATGGTGCTGCGCGACCGCCGCCCGGAACTCGGCCATTACTTTGCGGTGGGTCTTGGTCTCGATCTGCGGAGTGGCGATGCTGTCCGGGCCGTAAGCGATCCGCGCAGCGCCGCAATCGCGATGGCCGATCGCGATGACCCCCTTAAGGTGGTGGAGCTGGACCGAGGTCGCGAGGTTGTCCCAAAAGGCAACACGCCAGGTCTCGAATTTGGGGGCGACGACCGCGATTGCCGCGCCGGCAATGACGAATTGGCTGTATTTGCCGCCAAGGCCGCGCTTCGCCATGTAATCGTAAACGGGCGTCACCATCCGCGGATCGATGCACGACAGCAGCATCGCCTCGTAATTGCCCTCCGCAGTCCAAGCCGTGTACGGCAGGGCCGCCGTCAGTCCCGCAATTCCCGCAACTTGTAGAAAATAGCGGCGATCGAAGCGGCCTCGGGCCAGCTCGCCGCAGCATGAACAGTTATCGACGGACGGCATGGGTTTCTCTCCCGGATCGGTGGCAGCCTCTATTGGCCTTCAGTCAGCCCGCGCTGGCGCAATAGCGCGCCGATCTCAGGGTCGCGGCCGCGGAAAGCGCGATACAGCTCCATCGGGTCGCGCGTGTCGCCGGCGCTGTAGATGTCCTTAAGGCGGGTGGCAAGCGCTGGGTCGAACACGTCGCCCGCCTCGGTGAAGGCAGCGAACCCATCGGCATCCAGCACCTCGGCCCACAGATAGGCGTAATACCCGGCGGCATAGCCGCCACCGGCGAACAAATGCTGGAAATGCGCCGGGCGGTGGCGCAGGCCGATCTCGCGCGGGACGCCGTACGCTCGCCAGGAATTCGCGCTCGAACCGCTCCGGATCGAGATTTTCGGGGTGCGGGTCGCGGTGCAGCTCGAGGTCGATCAACGCGGAGGCGGTGTATTCGACCGTAGCAAAGCCCTCATTAAAGGTACGGGCCGCGAGCAACCGGCCCATCAAGGCCTCAGGGATCGGCTCGCCGGTTTCGCAGTGGCGGGCATATTTGCGCAAATTCTCCGGTACGGACATCCAGTGCTCGAAAACCTGCGACGGGAACTCGACGAAATCGCGGCGCACCGCGGTGCCAGACTGCGAGGGATACCGCACCTGGCTCAACAATGTATGCAGACCGTGACCGAATTCATGAAACAGGGTCTCGGCGTCGTCGAAGCTCAATAGGGTAGGCTCGCCCCTCGCGGTGTTGGATTTCGAAAAATTGTTGTTGTTGACGACGATCGGCGCCACCGGCCCGTCCAGATTCTGCTGATCTCGGTAGCGGCTCGACCAGGCGCCGGAGTGCTTGCCGGGCCGGGCGAAATTGTCGTGCAGGAACAGGCCGACATGATTGCCGGCGCGGTCGCGCACCTCCCACACCCGAACATCGGGATGGTAGACCGGCAGATCGTCGCGGGCGGTAAAGGTCAGGCCGAACAGATGCCCGGCGGTGTCGAAGGCCGCCGCGACCATGTTGTCGAGGACGAAGTAGGGCTTCACCTCGGCCTCGTCGAGATCGTATTGGGCGCGACGGACCTTTTCGGCGTAGTAGCGCCAATCCCACGGTTCGAGAGGTTCGTTGAGCCCCTCGGCGCGGGCCATGCCTTCGAGCGCGCCCCGCTCCGCGCTCGCCTTCTTCTTGGCCGGGTCCCAGACTTCCAGCAGCAGCCGCTCGACCGCGTCGGTGGTCTTGGCCATCGAATCGTCGAGCCGATAGGCGGCAAAATTCTCGTAACCGAGGAGCCGGGCCTGCTCGGCGCGCAAGGCCATGATTTCGCGGATCAGCGGCGTGTTGTCGGCATCTCCCGAATGGGTGCCGCGCGCGGTCCAAGCCTGGTGCGCGGTGCGGCGCAGATCGCGGCGCGAGGAGAAGGTCAGGAACGGCTCGATCGAGGAGCGGGCGAGGGTGACGACGTAGCGGCCCGGAAGCTCGCGCTCTGCGGCGGCCTGCGCTGCGGCGGCGCGGGCAAACCCGGGAAGGCCGTCGAGATCGGCCTCGCCAAGCACCAGCCGCCATTCGCGCTCGTCATGCAAGACGTTCTGGCCAAACAGAGTGTGCAATGTCGCCAGGCGCTCGCTGATCGCGGCCATGCGGGCTTTCTGGTCGGGGCCGAGCCGCGCCCCAGCGCGTACGAAGCGCAGATGGTGGCGTTCGAGGAGCGCGCATCTGGTCTTCCGCCAGCCCGAGCTGGCCGCGCCGGGCATAGAGGTCGGCGATCCGCGCGAACAAGCCCGGGTCGAGCGCGATGCGTGTATGATGCTGGGCGAGCTTGGGCGCGTAATCGCGGGCGATCGCTTCGAGCGCCGGGTTGGTGTCGCTCGAATCGAGATTGGAAAAGACCCGGCCCACCCGGTCGAGCAACCGCCCGCTGCGCTCGATCGCCTCGATCGTATCGGTAAAGGCGGGTGGGCCAGGGGAGGCGACGATCGCCGCGATCTCGGCGATCTGCTCGTCCATGCCTCGGTCAAACGCCGGCGGGAAGTGCTCGGGACGGATGCGATCGAACGGCGGCATGCCAAACGGCGTGTCCCAGACTTCGAAAAACGGGTTTCCGGTCACTCGGCTTCCTCATCGGTCGCGACGATCGTCGACGATCGTTACAGCATACATATCGTTACAGCATCATAAAGCATTCAGCGGACTAGCCGGGGAAAGATATGAGAGGAAATGATCCGCCTCGCAGTACGGGGTGGTGATCCTTGCGCTCGGGCGCGGCGCGGGCAACACTCGTCCAGCAGCGGTTTTATGATGGGCGGAGGGGAATATGCGCGTCGGATTTATCGGCCTGGGCATGATGGGCAAGGGCATGGCGGCCAATTTGCAAAAGGCTGGGCACGAGCTTGTCGTGCACGATCTGAGCCGTGCCGCGGCCGAGCCGTTCCTGGCGAAGGGTGCGGTCTGGGCCAATTCGCCGAAGCAGGTCGCCGAGCAGACCGAAGTGGTCTTCACCTCCCTGCCGGTGCCGGCCGATGTCGAGTCGGTGGCGCTAGGGCCGAATGGGCTAATCGAGGGCATGCGCCCCGACACCGCTTTCTTCGACATGTCGACCAATTCAGTGGGTGTCGTGCGCAAGATCAACGCCGCGTTTGCCGAGAAGAACCTCTACATGCTCAACTCCCCGGTCAGCGGCGGCCCATCGGGTGCGGCCAGCGGCAAGATGGCGATCTGGGTCGGCGGCGACGAGCAGATCTTCAACCGCCACAAACCGGTGCTCGACGCGATGGGCGACCAGGCCGCCTATATCGGCCCGATCGGCGCCGGCACGATCGCCAAGCTCGTGCACAACTGCACCAGCGCCGTGATGGGAGTGGCGCTCGCCGAGGTCTTTACGATGGGGATCAAGGCTGGGGTCGAGCCGCTCGAATTGTGGGAGGCGGTGCGGCAGGGTGCGACCGGCCGGCAGCGGACTTTTGACCGGCTCGGCCGGTTCCTGTCCGGAAAGCACGACCCGGCCGACTTCGCCTTACGCCTGTTGCACAAGGATGTCGGGCTCGCGGTCGGGCTCGGGCGCGAGGTCGGGGTGCCGATGCGGCTCGCCAATATGGCCTTCGAGGAACTGACAGAGGCAATGAACCGCGGCTGGGGAACGCGCAATAGTACCGTCGGCCAGCTGTTGCAGGTCGAGCGCTCCGGCGTCGAGCCGCCCGCCGTCGATCCCGATCGGGTCCAGGCGATCCTCGACGCTGACAAGCCGAAGTAGCGGCGCGCGAAATCGCTCCCCTGCGGGACACGACCGCAGACCGGCGCCACCACGGCTGGCGCCCGCGAGCCGGGCGGCTCGTCAACGCATGGCGGCTCCTAAGGCGGGTATATTCGCCGATGACGTATCATCCAGTCGTTCCCGATTGACGGAAATGGGAATCGGACGATGGCGAATGTCGTGACGTTTCAGCCCGGCGGCTACCGCTTTATCGAACATGCGTTCCAGTATTCGGGCGGGGTCGCGGCC
>CAVTFD010000032.1:0-62715 GCA_963733945.1 uncultured Alphaproteobacteria bacterium
AATTCGCGTAGGCCTGTTATCGCCTTGTGGGTTAGCGCTTGACGCTGAATGTCGGCAGCTTCTATCGTCGCGATATATAATTTCATATATAGCGACTTCGACCTCTGTTCGCTCCCAGCAAGCGGCGTGGCGCCGGGCAAATGGATCAGCCTTTCGCCCTGACTTAGTTACGGAGAAAAGCCCATGCGCATCGTGATGCGGTCTAGTGTCGCCGCCGTCGTTTTGACTGTCCTGACGGCGCTCGGGCCGGTCCAGGCGGCATGGGCGGACGATGTCGTGGTGTTCGCGGCCGCCAGCCTCAAAAATGCTCTCGACGACGCTTCACACGCGTTCGCAGGCGCAGGTGGCGCGTCGGTCAAAATCTCCTATGCGGCCAGCTCACAACTGGCCAAGCAGATCGAGAGCGGCGCCCCGGCAGACATCTTCATCTCGGCCGATCTCGCCTGGATGGATTACGTGCAAAAGCGCAATCTGATACGGCCAGCGACGCGAAAGAACCTGCTCGGCAACCAACTCGTGCTGGTTGCGCCGGCGGACAGCAACGTCAAGGTCGACATCAAGCCCGGCTTCGATCTCGCCGGGTTGCTAAATCGCGGGCGCTTGGCGATGGCCGATCCCGCCAGCGTTCCTGCCGGCAAATACGGCAAGGCGGCGCTCCAAAAGCTCGGCGTATGGGATGCCGTGCAGCCGCACGTCGCCGGCGCCGAAAATGTGCGCGCCGCGTTGTTGTTCGTCGACCGCAAGGAGGCACCGCTCGGGATCGTCTACGCCACCGACGCAGCGTCGGATCCCAAGGTCAAAATCGTCGGGGTATTTCCCGAGGATACCCACCCGCCGATCATCTACCCGGCTGCGCTCACCGCGGCGAGCAAGAACCCCGACGCGGCGAAGTTCCTCCAGTTTCTCGAATCGCCGGCGGCGCGGCCGGCATTCGAACAGCAGGGCTTCATCCTGCTTGGAGCCGCCAAATAAGTCATGTCCGACCGTCGGCGCCAGCTCACTCCCCTTGACGGCGCCAATAGAGTTACTGCCACCTCGCCAGCCGCAGCCAGGATGACTTGGTCCCGGAGCGGGGCCACTTTATCGCAGAATGGTCGGGCGTTTACTGGAATACGCCGCCTGGGGCGGAGTTGGGCTGGCCGGGTTTGGCTGGTCAGCCTTCCGCGGTCACCAGGCTTTTGACGGTGCGGAACAGCGCTTGGGCGCCGCTCAAATAGGCCTCGAACGCGGCCTCGGAAACCAGACGGCCATCGAGAAACCGGCGCAGCCGATAGGGATTGGCGCCCGGCGGGTTGATCCCGCTCTCGACCAGGGTCGCCGAACCGACCCCGGAAGCTTCGAGAACCGCAACCGCGGAGGAATGGGCCAGCCCGCTCGGATAGCAGAAATGCCTAAAGCTCTGCTCCGGCCGGCCGCACGCTCTGGCCAATGCCGCCCGGTTGTCGGCGATCTCGCGTTCGAGATGGTCGGAGGTCACATCGGACGAGCGGTGGCGATGGGTGTGCAATTGGACGTCCAGGCCGCGCCGATCGGCCGCGCCGATCTCGGCCGCGCTCATCAGATGAAACTGGCGGCTCTCCCACCATTCATCCGTGGTCACGCCAAACCGGGCGGCGCACGCGCGCAGCGCCTGCTCGCGCTGCGCCAGCGAGGGCAACTTCACGATCTCGGCGGTGATCGCGAACCGCTCGCTCGGCGACCGGCCGGCGCGTCGCAAGATGTAATCGAGGGCGACATTGACCACCGGGATTTGGTGGTCGGCGTACCACGTCGTCACGTAGACGGTCGCCGGCAGGCCCAGTCCTTCGAGGACCGGCAGCATATGGCTGTAGGTCGAGCTCCAGCCGTCATCGATGGTGATAACCACCGCGTGGTCCGGCAAACTGCCGTCCTCAAGCCGCTGCACCGCCTCGGCGAGCGGCAATACCGGATAGCGCGAATTCCGCAACCAGCTCATCCGCCGCTCGAATTGTTCCGGCTGCATGAATAAATGATTGCCGTACTGATATCCCGGCGTCGTCCACAACCCATGATAGGCCAGGATCCGCAGGCTTTTGCGCGACACCCGCCGCGACAGGGCAAATACCAGCCCCTCTTTCATCAAGCTACACCAAAAATTGTATACCCCGAGAAGAATCCTCTCTGTACTTAGAGAAACGCTAAATATCGGTTACTGATATCTCTATAAGGACCAACAATTGACTACTGGGCATGGTATAGGTTGCGCGAGTGACGGCATCACGCCGGTCGGCCATCGGCCAGTATGTCCGCGGGCGAGTCCCGACAGATCGAGGGGTCGCCCTTCTTTGCCGACCCTTGAAGCGTCCGTCGCCGGACCGACGAACTGCGGCTTGCGCGAAAGCAACATCCGCGGAGTGAAACCGGCGTGAGCTGCGTTCGAGCGCCAGACGCGCCTCGTTTCTGGGGTGCATGGCTGGTTATCGCGCTGGCGGTGACCGCTTGTGCGCCAAAGGTGGACCAGACCGCCGATCCCCCCAACACGCACACGGTTCTCATCCCAACGCCCGCGCGGCTCGCCGACGACAAATTCGTCACGGCAGACGGCCAGCTTCTGCCGCTGCGCAAATGGTTGCCTCAGGGCCAGGCGAAAGCAGTGATCCTGGCGCTCCACGGGTTCAACGATTACAGCAACGCGCTGGACGGGCCGGGAAAGATTTGGGCCAAGCTCGCGATCGCCACCTATGCCTATGACCAGCGCGGCTTTGGCGCAGCGCCGGGGCGTGGACGGTGGCCGGGGCGCGCCACCCTCGCCGCCGATGCCGCAAGCGCGAGCCGGATCTTGCGCCGCCTTTATCCCGGGGTGCCGCTGTACCTTCTCGGCGAGAGCATGGGCGGAGCTGTGGCGATCATCGCGATGACCGGCGAGAGCGGCACCCCGATCCCCGATGTCGATGGCGTCATCCTGGTAGCGCCGGCGGTATGGGGCCGGCCGACGATGGACCTGTTGCCCCGCGTGGCGCTATGGATCGGGGTACGCGTGGCGCCGGGGCTCACCCTGACCGGCCGCGGGCTCCACATTCAGGCTTCGGACAATATTCCGATGCTGCGCGCGCTGGCGCGCGACCCTCTGGTGATCAAGGATACCCGCATCGCCACGATCTGGGGCCTAGTCAATCTGATGGACGCCGCTCTCGCCTCGGCCCCGCGGCTCCGTCCGCCGTTACTGCTGATGTACGGAGCCGAGGATGAGATCATACCGAAACGGCCGATCCGCCGCTTTGTCCGGGCGCTCCGACCTGACTCGCGCGGTCGCTACACTTTCGCCTATTACGAGCATGGCTACCACATGCTGCTGCGCGACCTCGATGGCCCAGCAGTAGCCGCCGATGTCGCTGGCTGGGTGCTGGCGCCCGGAGCGCCGCTCCTCTCGGGTGCGGATCGGAACGTTTTCGAAGCCGCCTTGGGTGGAACGACGCAAGCCTCGCTCGGCGAACGCTGAGGCGATGCCGTCCCCGATCGTCTTACGGCTTCTGCTATTGCTGTTCCTGGCCAACGGAACGCCGGTGATGGTTAAGAAGCTTCTCGGTAACCGTTGGTCCTACCCTCTCGACGGCGACCGTGAGTTCGTAGACGGCAGGCCGCTGTTCGGACGCTCAAAGACCATACGCGGCGCGGCCCTCGCGATCCTGTCGACGACGGCAGGGGCAGCTCTGCTAAATCTCGGCTGGAGGATCGGGGTCTTGGTCGGTACTCTGGCGATGGTCGGCGACTTATGCTCGAGCTTCGTGAAGCGCCGCCTCGGCCGGCCGTCAAGCAGTCCGGCGGTGGGGCTCGATCAGTTACCGGAATCGCTATTTCCGCTGCTCGGCTGCGTCGGTCCGCTGTCATTGACCGTAGCCGATGTTGCGATCGGGGTAGCGATTTTCTTCGTCGCCGAGTTGCTGGTCTCTCGTGTGCTCTACGCATTCGACCTGCGCGACCGGCCCTATTAGCGCTCAGCCGCGCCGCAAGCGGTGCAAGGTGATTTCCGGAGGGCAATTAAGCCGTACCGCAACGATGCACGATCCGACCCCGACCGACGTGTATCCGACCATGCGGCGATAGCGCCACGGTCCCGACCCCATGCGCCTCGGGAGAGTCGCGTCCAGGGTGATCGGGATGGCCCCGGGCAGGCAGATTTGCCCCCCATGCGTGTGCCCGCTTAGCAGCACATCGAAGTCGGCATGCGCCGCCTGACGATAGATTTCCGGCGTGTGTGACAGCAGGATCGAAAATTCGTCGTCGGGAATCTCCAAAGCGGCCTTTTCGATATTATCGACCCGATAGAAATGGGCATCGTCGATGCCCGCCAGATGGATGCGCTGAGTAGCGCGAACAAGCGGCTCGGTTTCGTTAAGCAACATGCGAATGCCCATCGCTTCCAAAGCCGGGACCATGCGGATCGAGTCGTGATTTCCCAGGACGCCGTATACCGGTCCAGCGAGGTGAGCGCGCATCCGCGCCATGCCCTCGATGGTCGCGTCATATGGTCCGAACGTTTTCCCGCGATAGTCGCCGGTCAGGACACAAAGGTCGTAATGCAGCTCCGGCAGGAGTTCGATCAGACGCCGCATCGCACCTTGGTTCATGTCGACGTGCAGATCGCTAATCTGAAGGATCGTGAAACCGTCGAACGCCGACGGCAGCTCGGGCATGACCATGTCGTGGCGACGGATTTGCACATTTTCGGCATTCCTGCGGGCGCGTCCGTACAATCCGCTGAGCTTAAGCGCTCCGCGAATTACCGTGGGACTGAAATACCAATTCTCGGGGTGAAAGAAGTTGAGGCCCTGGCCAAAGACCCGGCCCTCATGGTCGTCCTCGATGCCGAGACGCAGCTTTGCATGCAGCCGCCCGAGACGCTGCTCCAGCTTGACGGTTATGTCCTGATCCATTGAGGCCTTGATACAATCATCCGAGCACTCTCCAGCCGAGAGTCAACGATAAGCACCAGTATTCATAAAAGGTTAATTTGGATCTAAATTAACAGATTCATTCCAGATTTGCAAAGCTTATTCGACGATCATTAAGTCTGCTCACAGACTCGGTGGGCGGCGCGGAGTCACACGGCCCCTCGCTGCCTTCTTCCGCCGGGATTGCTCCGCCGCGACTGCTGTGCGATCGACAGCCCCTACCATCCCAGTGCGTAGGCCGCGCGGCGGGGATCGGCCCCGGCTTCCATGACGCCGCGTTTCTTGTCGACATCGATGGCGCAGACCGCACCCGCAGTCCAGATCCAGTCGGGCCAGCGCTGGATCTCGTGGCCCCGGCGCGCCAGTTCGGTAATAACCGGCTCGGGAATGCGGGCCTCGATCGCCAATCGGCCAGGGTAGTAGTCGTAGGGCGCGAAAGACGACGGATAGCTGTAGCTCGCGAAGCGCGGGCTCTCGATCGCCGTCTGAACGTCCTGGCCAAACACGAAATGATTCAGCAGCACCTGCAGCATCGCCTGGCTCTGGACGTCGCCGCCGGGTGTGCCGAACGGCAGAAAACGGTCGCCGCCCTTGATCGCCAAGGCTGGGTTAGGGGTCAGCCGCGGTCTTTTGCCCGGGCCCGCGCCGGCCGGATGGCGCGGATCGGGGCGCGATTGCGAGCCGCGATTCGAGGGGATCAGGCCGGTTCCTGGCACCACTGGCGAGCCGTAGGAGCCATCGCTCGGCGTCGCCGAGAACAGATTGCCGTGGCGGTCGGCAACGCAGACATAGGAAGTATCGGGCTCGGGATTCGGGTCGCCCGCGGCTGGGGCAAACCGGCCGGTGCTACGGCCGAGCTCGCCGGCTGGCGGCATTTCCGGCCAGGCGCGATCGGGGCGGATCAGTTTGCGGCGCTCGGCAGCGTATTCCTGCGAGATCAGGGTCGCGAGCGGCACCTCGATCACCGCCGGGTCGCCGTAATAGGCCTCACGGTCGGCAAAGGCGAGCTTCAGCGCCTCGGTGAGGTGATGCACGTAGTCGGCACTATTTTGGCCGAGACCGGCAAGATTGGTCCCCTCGAGCAAGGCTAGCGTCTGCAATAGCACCGGCCCCTGGCACCACGCCCCGCAAGTGAAGACTTCGAGATCGCCGAAGCGGCGGCGCTCCGGCCGGCTGATGGGTGAGCGGTATTCGGCCAGATCCTCGGCCGACAACAATCCGCCTTCCTGTTTCATGAAGGCGATGATCTTCTTGGCGATGTCGCCGCGATAGAAGGCATCACGCGCCGCTTCAAGCCCGGCCTCTCGGCCCCGCGCGGCAGCGGCGCGCTCCTCGTCGGCCATGTATTGCAGCGAACCGGCGAGATCGGTCTGACGGAACACCTCTCCCGTCTCCGGTACGCGTCCGTTGGGCAGAAAGATCGCCGCCGAGGACGGCCAGGCGCGATGGTCGGCCTCATGCCGCTTCAGGCTTTCAGCCATCAGCGGATACATCGGAAAGCCTTCGCCGGCGAGCCGGGTCGCCGCCGCCGCGACCTCGCCAAAGCTCATCGTGCCGTAACGCCTGAGCGCGGTGATCCAGGCATCGGGCGCGGCAGGGACAACGGTGCGGAGCACGCCCTTTGGGATCTTGCCGCCGTGTTCGCGCATGAACAGCTCGGGATCGAGCGCTTTTGGCCAGGCGCCGAGCCCGGCGATGGTCACGACCTCTTTTTTTTCGGCAAGATAGATCATGATCGGCGCGACGCCGGCGACATCGACGAGATCGCTCTGCAGCACGCCGAGTGCGATCCCAGCGGCGCACCCCGCATCGATCGCGTTGCCGCCCGCCTCGAGGATCGCGAACCCGGCGGTGGCGGCGAGATAGTGGCCGGCCGCGATGGCATGCCGGGTCACGGCGATGGTCGGACGGTGCGCCGCTGGTGCGGTCATGGCGAGCCCCTTGCGCGATGCTAAGTGTGCGCCACAGTAGCGCTTGACCGGCCGCCGATAGAAGAGGCGTTGTCGCGACGACGACGGGGGATTGCGATGAAACCGTTCTTGCGCTGCGGGCGAAGCAATTGCGTCGGGTGAGATGGCGGCGGGAGCGCCGCGTCGAGGCGGCGCCAGACGAGAGCGGCCTGCCGGCGCTGGCGGTATTGGCGCTGATCGCGGGCGCCGGATCGGGGCTGATCGTCGCCATCTTTCGCTTGGCGCTGACCAAAGCCGATCGCTGGCGCAACGAACTTATCACCCATGCCCATCATCAGCCGCTCGTCGGGTTTGTGCTGGTGGTCTCGGGCAGCACCGCGGCGGTCGCGCTCGCCGCGTGCTTGGTCCGACGGTTCTCGCCTTATGCGTCCGGAAGCGGCATTCCGCAGGTCGAAGCGGCGTTGACCGGCGACCTGCCGCCGGCTCCGCCACGGCTTATTTCGGTCAAGTTCTTTGGCGGCCTCTTGGCAATCGGCGCCGGCATGGCTCTAGGCCGCGAGGGCCCGAGCGTGCAGATGGGGGCGGTCGTCGCCGATCTCGTCGGCAAATGGTTCCGCCGCTCGTGGCTGGACTCGCGGACCCTGCTGGCGGCAGGCGCCGGCGCCGGGCTCGCCGTCGCCTTCAACGCGCCGATCGCGGGCGCGATTTTCGTGCTCGAAGAACTGGTGCGACGGTTAGAGACCCGAATCGCGATTATTGCCCTCGGCGCATCATCGACGGCGATCCTGATCTCGCGCCTGTTTCTCGGCAACGCTCCAGATTTTCAGGTCGCGGTCTCGGCCCAGGCAGCGTCTGCGACCGGCCCCTTGCCTTACGCCGCCGCCGCGACCTGGCCGCTCTACCTCGCCCTGGGGGTGGTCACCGGGATTGCGGCCGGCCTCTACAGTCGCGCGATCCTCGGCGCGATCAGGCTCGCCGCGCGGCTCGACAAGCGCTGCGCTGTAGAAATCCAGGCGGCGGCGATCGGCGCGCTGGTGGGAACCATCGGCTGGTTTGCGCCAGGGCTGATCGGCGGTGGCGATGACATCACCCAGCGCGTGCTGGCCGGCGGCATCGCGCTTGGTGCGATCCCGCTTGCTTTGGTCGTGCGCTTCGGGCTCGGTGCGCTGTGCTACGCCGCAAGCACCCCGGGCGGGCTGTTCGCGCCGTTGCTGGTGCTGGGTGCCCAGCTCGGGCTGTTATGCGGGGCGCTGTGCCACGCCGCCTTCCCCGGTCTCGGCATCGAACCTGAGGCCTTCGCGGTCGTCGCGATGGCCGCATTCTTCACCGGTGTCGTGCAGGCGCCGGTGACCGGGATCGTGCTGGTCACCGAAATGACCGCCGCCTTCACCACGCTGCTACCGATGCTGGCAGCATGCTTTGCCGCGATGGTAACTGTCAGCCTGCTGGGCATCGCGCCAATATACGACTCGCTTCGCGAACGCGTCATCGGACAAACCCGGTCGCCGCCGTAAGCAATCCTCAGGCGGGATAAACCTGAATGCTGCTGGCCACGGAATCGGCGACGTGCTCCTTGGTGATCACCCCGGCGACATCCCCCGGCCGCGGCACGCCGTGACCGCGCACAACGAGAGCCATCCCCGCTTGCCTGCGCCAGATCCGCTGGATGACGTCGAAAATGATGTCGTCCTCGCGCACGATGGTAAAATCGCGGCTCGCAAGGTCTCGCAGGGTAGCGCCGGATCGGTTGTCTTCCGAGGCGGTTCTGAGGGCGGTATTGACCCGCAACACGCCGAGGATCCGATTGTCCTCGATGATCACGACATGGCGCATTCGGCCGCCATGATCGGAACGACCAAGAAAGCTGTTGAAGCTGATTTCGCTCGGCGCCAGCACCACGTCGGTGTCCATCACCTCTTTGGCGCGGCGGACGAGGAACATGTTTGCGTGTAAGGCTTTGGGTATGACGTGCCCGCGACGGTAGAGCTTTAAGGTATAGATATTCTCGCGCGACAGCACGCGCCGCACGCCGACGCTGAAGGCAACCGCCAGGATCATCGGCAAGACGATGTCGTAGTCGCGCGTCATTTCGAAAATCATGGCGACGGCGGTCATCACCGCGCCAGTGCCACCGCCTACCATCGCTCCCATGCCCACCATGGCAAAGGACGGGACGTTGATGGCGAGCGGCAGATGAAGGGCAGAGAGCGCAGCCGCAAACGCGCCGCCGATCGTCGCTCCCATAAACAGTGAGGGCGAGAAGATCCCACCCGACGAACCGGATCCGAGGCTGAGCGTGGTAGCCAGCAGCTTGCACAGAAAAAGCAGGAATAGCAGTCCGGCCCCTGCCAATTGGCCGAGGAGGATCACCTGGATCGTCGCGTAGCCGACGCCTTCGACGTAGTATTGGCCAAAGCGCTGCATCAGTGCATACATCAACACGCCGACCAGCAGCATGCCCAATGCATGGCGTGTGTAGCGCTCTGTGATCTTGTCAAAAAGATCTTCCAACAAGTGCAGCCCTCGGACAAAGCCGGCGGCGGCAACCCCGGTGATCACCCCGAGCAATGCATAAAGGCAGAGTATGATGCCCGAGGTGGCGTCGACGCTCAAAGGGGCAAGATGCGGGACGGCGAACGCCGGCTGGGGACCGAAAAAGAACCGCCCGATGAACGTCGCCGTGCCGGTCGCGAGCGCAACCGGCAAAAACGTGCGGGAGCTGACCTCGGGCATCATCAGCTCAATCGCGAACAGGACGCCGCCGATCGGGGTATTGAAGGTCGCGGCGATGCCGCTGCCGGCACCGGCGGCAACCAGAATTATCCGCTCCCCCTGGGACATTCGCACTACCTGGCCCAACGTCGATCCGAGGGCCGACCCGATCTGGATGATCGGGCCCTCGCGCCCGACAGCCGCCCCGCTGCCGATCGCGATCGCGGAAGCCAGCGACTTCACGACCGCGACGATCGGCCGGATTACGCCGCCGCCGTAGTAGATCGCGTCCATCACCTCGGGCACGCCGTGGCCACGGGCCTCGGGAGCGAAGGTGTTGACGAGGAACGTCACCGCCACGCCGCCCAGCACCGGAACCAGAATGACGAACGGCCCCCACGGGCTCGCGGGCGTGAACAGGTTGGCGTCGTAGCGAAACGCCCACTTGCCGAGAAACAGGACGTTGTGGATCAACCCGATCAAATCACGGAAGCCAATCGCGCCAAACCCGGTCACGACGCCGACGATCAGGGCTAGAATCGAAAGATAGACCAGCCCGATTCGGCGGATTTCGCTATCGATCTTAATCCGCGCGGCGCTCTCGGGTTCGGCCGGGGATAAGCCGGCTTCGGGGATCGTCGAGCGACCAATTGAGGGAAGCGGTCGTGGCTCTCCTGCCATCGCGTTTCTCCGCTAAGATCGCGGGTCCGACTAAAAGCCGGAGGAATCGCGGTTTACCTCACCTGGGACAAACGGTCGAGCTTGCGCGGTGTCATGTGGCAACATGGCACTCAGCCCCCCAGCGGAGGCGCCTCGTCAAAGCGGGCAAGCAGTTCGCCGGGGGCATATGGCTATTGACCTTCATCGCGAGGGAAACATGAGCGACTACGATCTGGTGATCCGCAACGGCACGGTGGCAACCGCGGCCGATACAATGCAATGCGATGTCGGCATCAAGGACGGAATCGTCGCCACCCTCGGGCGCAATCTCGGGCCCGCAACGCGCGAAATCGACGCCGCCGGCGAGCTGGTATTGCCGGGCGGGATCGACAGCCATTGCCATATCGAGCAACGCTCGTCCGCCGGGGTTGTCTGCGCCGACGATTTCTACAGCGCGACCGTGTCGGCTGCGTTCGGCGGCACCACCACGGTAATCCCGTTTGCCGCCCAGCATCAGGGCCAGTCCTTGCGCCAGGTCGTCGAGGAATATCACGAGGCGGCGCGGCCGAAAGCGGTCATCGATTACGCCTTTCACCTGATTATTACAGACCCGACCGAGCAGGTCATGGGTCAGGAACTCCCGGCCTTGATCCGCGACGGCTACACCTCGTTCAAGGTCTACATGACCTACGATCTGTTGCAGCTGAACGACGGGCAGATGCTCGACATCCTGGCGTTGGCGCGGCGCGAGGGCGCGCTGGTCATGGTCCATGCCGAGAATTACGACATGATCAAATGGCTGACCGCGCGCCTGCTGGAGCGCGGGCTCGGCGCGCCTCGCTACCACGCGGTCAGCCATGCACGCCTTGCCGAGGGCGAGGCAACCAATCGCGCGGTGACCCTGTCGCAACTGCTCGACGTGCCGATCCTGCTGGTCCATGTCTCGGCCGCCGAAGCGATCGAGGTCATCCGAAGCGCCCAGACCAAGGGCCTCAAGATCTATGGCGAGACCTGCCCGCAATATTTGTTTCTGACCGCCGACGATATCGCCAAACCCGGCCTCGAAGGCGCCAAGTTCTGCTGCAGCCCGCCGCCACGCGATCGTCAGGCGCAGGAGGCGGTCTGGGCCGGCCTGAAAAACGGCACCTTCCAGGTGTTTTCCTCCGATCACGCACCCTACCGCTACGATGCCTCCGGCAAGCTACCGCATGGCGACCGAACAACCTTCAAGGACATCGCCAACGGCGTACCGGGCATCGAACTGCGCCTGCCATTGCTATTTTCAGAGGGCGTGCAGCAGGGCCGGCTCGACCTCAACGCCTTTGTCGCCTTGACCGCAACCAACCACGCCAAGCTCTACGGGCTTCACCCACGGAAAGGGACGATTGCAGTCGGCAGCGACGCCGACATCGCGATCTGGGACCCCGAGCACGAGACCACGATCACCGCCGACCTGCTGCACGACAATGTCGGCTACACCCCGTATGAAGGCCGCAAATTACGCGGCTGGCCGGTCACCGTGCTGAGCCGTGGCCGGATAATCGTCGAAGATGGCGCCCTCACCGCCCCCCGCGGCAGCGGCCTCTTCCTCCCCTGCGCCCTCTCCGCCGCCGCCAAACCCGCCGGCACCCCGGTCCCGGAACTGGCCTACACCGCCGAACAAGGCGCGGGGCTTGTCTAGGCACCCCCACCGACCGGCTGCACCACCAGCCGAGCGGCGCCCTTAGCAGCGCAGCTGAGGGATGATTTCAGAGGCGATGATCTCGACCTGGTCGGGCTGATAGCGGTAGGGGATCAAAATCAATTTCTGGACGCCGACGGCGAGCTGGGCACGCAGTTGGGCGACGCATTCCTCGACAGTGCCGATGATCGCCGCATCCTTGGTCGACTCGCTCCAGGCTGCATAATCCCATTCCTGGCCGAGCCATTCCAGCATCGCCGGCTCGACCGCCGCGCGCGACGGGCCGACATAGATCGGCAATTGATTGGCGTTGAGCAGGCTCGCCGGATCCTTGCCCGCCGCCTCGGCAAAGGCGCGGACCTTGGCCCAGGACCGCGCGAAGCTCTCGGGCGTGTAGAAATAGGTCAGCCAGCCTCCGGTCAGCGCCGCGCGTTTCAAGACACGGTCGACGTAGCCGCCGATCAGCATCGGCGGCAGGCGCTGAGGCTTTGGCGATAGGTTCGAGCTGCGGAAGACATGCGGCGGGTATTCGCCGTTCACCTGCGCCTCGGACCACAGTCGGCGCAGGATTTCGAGATTTCGGTCCATGATCCGGCCGCGCTCATGAAACGGCACGCCGACCGCGTCGAATTCGCGCTTGTACCAGCCCGAGGCCATGCCGAGCAGCAGCCGGCCGCCGGCGATCAGGTCGAGGCTGGATAATTCCTTGGCCAGCACCACCGGGTTGCGCAATGGCAACACGAGAACGCCAGTGCCGAGCTTAATTCTGCTGGTACGGGCCGCGACGGCGCTCAGCAGGGTCAGCGAGTCGATGACCGGGAATGGCGGATCGACCCCAAGAAAAATATGGTCCCAGACCCAGACTGAATCGAACCCCAGCGCTTCTGCCGTGACCGCGTAGTCGATCAGCGCCTGCGGGTCCGGCAGCTCCGGCCAAGTGGTAAAATTCCGCATCGCGACGCCGAAGGTGTTCGAAAAGATCGTCATCGTGACCGGCCTTTCACGCGGTGTAGAGCCGTTCCGGGTCGAGGTGGCGGAGAACCGCGAGTTCGGCTTCAGTCGGGGGATGGGTGGCCTGCAGGTCGGCGGCGATCAGCATCTCGAAACCGGTGTTTTCTTGCACCTGCACGACCGTCGCGCCGGGGTGCAATGCCAGCAATGTCATCCGCTTTGAATGATCCCCGAAGCCGAAGAGGCCGAGATCGGTCACCACCCGAGACATGCCGCCGGCGATCAGCCCGCTGTCGTGCCGGCTCTCGCCGCCAGCAAGAAAGCCCGGGCTGGTGATGAAATCGACGCGTTCGACGAAGCGGCGCTTCTCATGCTTCATCGCCACAATCATCTGCGTCAGACTGGCGATGTCGTTGCCGCCGCCGGTCCCGGGTAGGCGCGTCAAAGGCCGCTGCGGGCTGCCGATCAACGAGCTGTTCAAGTTTCCATATTGGTCGATCTGGGCGCCACCCATAAACCCCACATCGACATAGCCGCGTTGCAGCAGCAGCAAAACATCGGTGCTGCCCAGTACCATATTGGCGCGCCTCGTGCAGCGCTGCTCGTTGGTTGAAGGCGGCAATTGGCCCGGCTCGACGAACGCGCCGATGGTACCGCCCTCGAACAGGATGGTCAGGCCTGGCCCGTGCAGCCGCTGGGCTAGTGTCGCCGCCAACAACGGAATACCGACGCCGGCGAACACGACCTGCCCGTCGCGCAAGAGCCGCGCGCTCATCACCGCGAGCAGCTCGCTTGCGGTATAGGTTGCCGCATCAATCGTCATAAATGCTTTTCCCGAGGCGGCTGGCATCGAGCAATTCTGCGAAGCCAAGGAGATCGAGGTACTCGGTCCAGGATTTGGGGCCGTAGAAATAGCGGTCGAGATAATCCCGCATTCCCACCTCGGGGTCCTGCCTCAACTGCGCTGCGTAGCCGTCGAGATGCGAAAACAGCGGCTCATAGAGCCCGTAGCATTCGTGCGGGGCCGAGCCGAACGCTACCTCGACGACGGCGTCGACCGCGAAGAACGGGATTTTGGTCCAGTCGGGCCGGCGGCGGATCTGGTCGTTCGAGACGATCCGTTCGGTAGTCAGGATTACCCGGTTCGCAGCCATGGCGATATCGAGATCCATAAACGGCAGTCCGTCGATTTGGGCGTTGCCGTAGGGGTCGCAACGTTGGACGTGGATCAGCGCGACATCCGGGTTCAGTGCCGGCACCAGCACCAGCTTCTCGCCGGTGAACGGGCAGTCGATCATCCTCGTGTCCGGCAACTGCGCGATCACGTCAGAGCCCAGCATCGAGCGCATCGGCAGAAACGGCACGCCCATCGCCCCGGCGCGAAAGCGCAGCCCCATCGCCAGATGGCTCCACTCCTCGAAGCGTGCCCGGTTCGAACTCGGTATAAAGGCGCATGATCCGCGAGACGCCCCAGACGATGCCGAGGCTGAACCAGCTGGCCACTAGGTGGCGACTGGCGCCCGCGGCGAACAACAATTCGCCCTCGCTCGAGCTTATGCCGCGCGCGCAAACGAGATCGCGGCGGCCGGCGCGGATCAAGGCCCAGATCATCGCCATCGGCGTGCGTGACAGGGTGCTGCCGCCGATGCCGACCGAGGAGCCGTCGGGCACCAGCGCGGCCGCTTCGTCGAGCGACATGACCTTCTCGCGCAGGCTGCGGTCGCGCTCTTGCGTGCGCCGGCGCAATCCGCTGTAGCCCAGGGTCAACGGCCACCTCCGATGCTGGCGTTGAACTCGGCGATCAGCGCATCCCAGGCGGGCAAGGTTCCGCGCAGCTCCGCCCAGAAGCTCTGCCCACGGCGGCGCTCGAAAGCGTCGAGCGTCACGCCCTGTTGCTCGACCCAGGTATAATAGCCGAGATTGAAAATCCGCGTCCGCTCGTGATGGGTCAATTCCAGCACATCGCTGTCGGCCGCGCCGAGCAGATGCTGGCCGAAAACCTCGCCCGCATTGACCGCGTCGAACCCGTCGGGATAGTGCGCCGCGAGGTATTTCCGCCGCTCGCTGCCGTAGAGTGCGGCGCTGTCGGTGGCGACGGTGACGAGCAGGTCTTCTTCGCCGAGCTCCAAACGCTTGGCGGTCTTGATCGCCGCGACCAGATTGGCGGCGCCCGACAGCCCCAGAAACTTCAGTTCTGAGACGATTTCCGGATCGATTTGGCGCCGGGCCGACAGATAGGACCGCCCGGCCTCGCTGTTGAACAACAGATCGAGCGCCCCGGTGCTGACATCGGAGACGCCGACGACGATATCGGTGTTCATGACGTTGTGGATCAGCGGCACATGCTTGTCGCCGATCCCCTGAATATTGTGCTCGCCAAAGCCGTTGCGCAGCAGGGTCGGGCATTCGCTGGCTTCCACCGCGACGATGCGCGCGCTGTGCCGCTCTTTCAGGTAGTCGCCCGCGGCCAAGGTCCCGGCCGACCCCGAGGCGGCAACAAAGGCGGCCAGCCGCAACCCGGGCCGCAGGGCCCGAAGCGTCTCGAAGACACGCGCCAGCGCCGGCCCGGTGCAGGCATAATGCGCGAGGTAATTGCCGAACTCGGCGAATTGGTTGAGGATGATGTTGCTCGGGTCGCGCGCTAATTCGGCGCATTTATCGTAGATTTCCTTGACGTTGCTCTCCGAGCCTGGAGTGCGAACGATGTCCTCGGGCCGGCTGACCCACCGTCGCAACCAATCGAACCGCTCTTCGCTCATGCCCTCGGGCAAGACGGCGACGCCGCGGCAATCGAGCATGTGCGAAATCGCGATCCCGCCGCGGCAGTAGTTCCCGGTCGACGGCCACACCGCCCGGTGATGCTGGGGGTCGAACCGACCCGTCACCAGGCGTGGGATCAGACAGCCATAGGCGGCCAGCACTTTGTGCGCGCCGATCAGCGGGAAAAGGCAGCCTAGCGCCACGACGATCGGGGCGCGCACCCCGGTCAACTCCGGCGGCAGCAGCAGATATGCCGGCGTCTGATCAAGACCGGAGCGAGCGCGATCGTTGTACCAGTGGAGCCGAAAGAGGTTGGCCGGGTCGGGCTGATCGGGATCGACCGAATGAAGGGCTGCGGCCCGCGCCGCAGGGATGCTTGAAGGGTAGGCGAGTTCGCCAAAACGCGGCAATGTTACGCCCGCTCGGCCGAGCCATCGCGCGGCGCGGTCGCGGATAGCGGGCGCGACGATCGTCGTCGTTATCTCGCCATCGTCCATCTGTCGCCCGAAACCCAAGCCCATGGCGCAGTTTGGCTCCCCGCCTTGCGCCAGGCAATAGACGACCTGTGGCCCGGTCAAGGGCTCAGTGATGTCACTGAAGGCTTGGGCTTGCCGCTGCTACGCCTTCCGAGCCGGGAAGCGTCTACTGCATCCCGAGCCGCGCGCCGGCGAGGCCACAGCTGACGCAATTCGCCAGGGTGAATGTGACCTTGCCGCTGTCGTCGTCGGCGACGAACATGACCGGCACACCCTGGGGGTCAAGCCAAACGGCATAGCTGGTGTCGCCGGTTATCTGGTATTTCTGGGCGCGAACCGGTCGGCCGTCGATGTCGACGACCGTCTCTTCACCGCCGCTAACGCGCACGCGCTCGATCTTGCCGTTGTCGGGACGCATCATCGTGCTGGAAGCGAGGAAGTTGGCCGACCATGGGTTTGCCGGATGTACCGTCGCCGGCGCGGTGACCGTGCCTTGCGGCGAATTGATCACAAAGCTGTTGCCGCGCGCCTCACCTCTGACGACCGTCGATTGGCTGCCTTTGCTGGTGACGCCGTTAAATGAGATCAGGCGGTTGCCCTGCCAGCGCTCGGTGCGCTGGGCATCCTCGTTGTAGAGCTTGATGCCGAGCATTTTGACTTCGAAATGCGCACGCGTCAGGACTGTGGTACCGCCGTTAGCTGGCTCGACCGTATTGATATAACTGCCGATATTGCCGTAAACTGAATGCGTCACCCGGTAGGTTAGCTGAAGCGGCGTCGCCGCTGTGGCGGGGATGACGACGACTGCAATCACGGAGAGGACGGCGACGACCGCGGCAAATGCGGACATCCCAACCTGGCGCCGCGACCGTTTTTGCGAGCCCTCATTGCTCTGGGTCATGGTCTCTCCCCCCGAACCAAATGCCCCCGCCGCACCGCACCGCGGATCGGCACAGTCAAAGATAGCGCAAAAGAGCACTGCCGTTCAAGAAGATATTATTACAAGCGCCAGTCGGAGCAAGCCTTGGGGATTTCGTCGGCATACTCATTCCATTTCGTTCGCGTTCAAGGTGATAGGTGTAGACCTGGAGCGACAACTGACAAATCGACGAACTATGCTATCGAGTGTTCGGCGATCACCGACAGGGACGATGAAGCACCACAAATCCGGCGTTCCTGTCACGAATCTTCAGCCTCATCCTAGCGTTCGACGCCGACACTCGCGCCACATCCGCGGCACGTTTCTTCGCGCGCCAGGTTGACACCCGGCCTCGGGCTCCTCGCGGATATTCTTGGCGATCTCTTTCTGACGGTCGAATTCCTGTCGCCGGCGCTGCAGTTCTTCCGCCGACAGGCGCTCGATGTTGCTGTAGTCGAGCTTCCACGACGGGTCCTCGCTCCAGCGCAGCGGCGATTGCACGGTATTTCGCGGCGCCGGTGCACTCTCGATCACGCGCAGTGCCAATCCGAGGGTAAACGCTTGCGAGTCTGGATCGTTCGGGCGCCCTGCGGCGTTGCCCAGCGGAAAATCGCTAAACAGAAGGCGCGGCACGCCGACGTGCTCGACAATGTCCTTGGCGCAGCCCATCACAATTGTGGCAATGCGGTTCGTCTCCAAATGCCGGGCAGCCAGACACAGGGTCTGGTGGCAGACTGGGCAATTGGGGACCAAGATCGCGGCGTCCGTGCCATCGGCGCGGCAGCGCGCGAGCAATTCCGGGCAATCCTGGTCGAGGGTGGTGCGCTGACTGCGGTTGGTCGGCGCACCGTGGAAGCGTCTAGTCACCGCACCGATGCGGCCCGACGCCGCCATATGCCGCAATTGCGGCAACGGGAACCAAGTGTTGCTGTCTTCGGCGGTCGTATGCTCCCGGTCATAGGCGACATGGGAAATCCGCAGATCGTGGTCAATAGCGGCGTCGCCGGAATAGACCTGGTAGAACTTGGCGGCGGCATTGTAGGACGCGCCCGGCCCCTGGTCGCCCTTATCGGACTGATAAGGGGCCGCAGTGGTAATCAGCGCAACACGGCATTCGGCCAGCGGTTTGCCGAGCCGTTGGAACGGCACTTCGGCATAATGCGCCCAGCGATACGGGGCGCCGTAGCCTAGTCCCTGATAATAGTCGCGGATCCGCCGCAAGTATGGGATCGGCGCGTCGTAATCCGCGGCGAACCCCAAACCGGCGTCTGATCCGCTCATCGATCGCTTCCTCGCGAAACTAGTGGGAAAAGCCGAACAGCTGGTGGGCGTTGTGGTGAAGGATTTTGTCGAGCGTGGCTTGGGGCAGGCCGAGCCGGCTGATGTAGCCGAAGGTCTCCTTGTACGCCTCGTAATCCTGCAACACCGGATAGTCGCTGCCGGTCACCAGATGGTCGGCGCCAAAGGCTTCGAGCGCGCAGGTGAAGGCAGCTTTCGAACCATAACACACGGTATCGTAATAGAATTTCTTGGCTGTGACGCTCGGCGCTTCGGCAAGGTTGGGATGGCCGCTTTGGCTCTGACCCTGTTGGTCGAGACGGTTCAACAGCATCGGAATCGGCCCGCCCAAATGCGGAACGATGAATTTGATGTTCGGGTAGCGGTGCGGGATTTGCTTGGCGATCATGTGCAACACAAAGGTCGCGTCCTCGAGCGAGGTGCCGACCGACCCCCGGTAATTGTAATCGACGATGAACGGCGAACAGATGCCGGTGCCGGCCGGGTGCACGAACAACACCGCCCTTCGCCGGTTCATCTCGGCGTAGATCGGCTCGAACTCGGTTTCAGCGATCGAGCGGTTGAGGCAAATGATGTTCATATTGACGCCGACGCAGCCCAATTGGTCGAAGCCCCGCTCCATCTCGCGCAGCGCGGCGTCGATATGCGGCAATGGCAGCATCACGTATGAGGCGATGCGCTGCGGGTAGCGGTGCGCCAGATCGGCATAGCCGTCGTTCAGCATCTGCACGGCTTTGACGCATTCGGCCTCGTCCGGCAGATAAGGCGGATGGTTCGGCGACAGCACCTGCTTTTCGACCCCGGCCGCGTCCATCAGCTCAAACCGCCCTTGAATGTCCTCCGGCGAATCCGAGAACGGATGGCGCGCCATTCCGCGCTTGACCGGCAGATGGACCGGCGACGCAAACCTGTCACCCATCAACTCGCTGAAATTCCTCGGCGTATAGTGAGCATGGACATCGACGATCATCGAATGGCTCCGTCCAAGTGGCTGCTGTCGCTGAGGCCAGCCTAAGCTGTCCCGGAGCGTACAGGCAAGACACGGCTGGCTCACCACGTCGCAGCAGCATGTAAGGAAGGGCTCAGAATAGGCTCAGCTGATCACCTGTTTGCGGCGGCGGGCGAAAGCGGGTGGTGTCGAGCGGGCGCATCGTCCGCTGGTCGAAGCCCAGTCGGCGGCAGGCGCGGTCGAACCTCAGCCGCAACATCTCGGCATATGGGCCGGTGCCGGTCATCCGCTTCGACCAGGCCGAGTCGTACAGCCGGCCGCCATGGGCCTGCGCCACCAGCGACAGCACATGCGCCGCCTTGTTCGGGAAATGGGCCTCGAGCCATTCTCGAAACAGCGCCTTCAATTCAAGGGGCAAGCGAAGCAAGGTATAGCCAGCCGAAATCGCTCCGGCGGCGCGCGCCCGATCGAGAATCTGCTCCATCTCGGCGTCGTTGAGCGCCGGGATCATCGGTGCGCTAAGCACGCCAGTCGGGACGCCTGCCGCAACGAGCGCCGCGATCGTTTCGAGCCGGCGTTCGGGGGTGGCGGCCCGCGGCTCCATCACCCGCGCCAGAGTGCGGTCGAGTGTGGTCACCGAAATCGTGACGATTGCTAGCCTGTCCTTAGCCATCTCGGAGAGGATGTCGAGGTCGCGCTGGATCAACGCGGATTTGCTGACGATGGTGACCGGATGGCGGAAATCCCGCAGCACTTCGAGGATGGACCGGGTGATCTCGAGCCGCCGCTCGGCCGGCTGATACGGATCGGTGTTGCTGCCCAGCGCGACTGGTCGGCAGGCATATCCCTTTTTGGCCAATTCTGCGGCAAGCAGGGCGGCGGCCTGCGGTTTGTAGAACAGCCGGCTTTCGAAATCGAGGCCGGGCGACAGGCCGAGATAGGCATGGCTCGGCCGCGCATAGCAATAGATGCATCCATGCTCGCAACCCCGATATGGGTTGATCGACCGGTCGAAGCCGATGTCGGGGGAGTCGTTGCGGGCGATGATCGTTCGCGTCGAGTCGACGGTCAGGGTCGTGGTCAGCGATGGCGGCTCTTCGTCAAACATGCCCCAGCCGTCGTCGAAGCCCACCCGCCTTTCGGCTTCGAAGCGGCCGCTGCCATTGCTGGCCGCACCACGTCCCTTGCG
This sequence comes from uncultured Alphaproteobacteria bacterium, assembly GCA_963733945.1. Lineage (GTDB taxonomy): Bacteria > Pseudomonadota > Alphaproteobacteria > ATCC43930 > CGMCC-115725 > AP-15. Next base: position 20,420 of record CAVTFD010000032.1, read on the forward strand.
TGGTCCGATCGTGCTCGACATATCCATGCCGGACAGAATGGCGCAGAAGTGAGAACATATAAAGAACTATCTCGGGTCTCGGTCGTTATACCGACCCTGAACGCAGCCGAGACGCTGCCTTCCTTGCTAAACGCCCTGAGCTCGGCGGCGCCGATCCACGAGATCATCATCGCCGATGGCGGCTCAGTCGACCAAACGATCGCCCTCGCCCAAGCCGCCAAAGCAAGGGTCGTAACCGCACCATGCGGCCGCGGCAGCCAGCTTGCCGCGGGCGGCGCCGTGGCAGCAGGCGCGTGGCTCCTTTTTCTGCATGCCGATTGCCGGCCGGCATCAGGGTGGCCGGAAGCAGTTGCGGCCTTTCTCGAGACACCGCCGGCGCAGGGCCGCGCCGGCTATTTTGATTTCGCGCTCGACGATACCGCGTCCGCTGCACGACGGTTGGAGCGGATCGTCGCCTGGCGCTGCCGGGTTCTGGCGCTTCCCTATGGCGATCAGGGGCTGTTGATCAGCCGCTCGCTCTACGATGCTGTCGGCGGCTTCGCGGCGCTGCCGCTGATGGAGGATGTCGATCTCGCGCGCCGGCTTGGCCGCCGCCGGCTCGCGCCTATCGGTGTATGTTGCGTTGCCTCGGCACGCCGGTACCGGCGGGGCGGCTATTGGCGCCGACCATTGCGCAATCTGTTTTGCCTCTCGCTCTATTTCGTCGGAATGCCGCCCGAACGGATCGCGCGGCTCTACGGCTGATGCGTTATCATCTCGTGCTGTTCGTCCGCGCGCCGGCGCTGGGACACGGCAAGCGCAGACTCGCAAAGGACATCGGCGAGCTCGCAGCATTGCGGTTCGAGCAGCGGATGATCGCGCTGTTGCAGCGTCGTCTGGGTGCCGACCGGCGCTGGGATTTGCGGATTGCGGTGACGCCGGACCGGGCATCCCGCCGCATCCGGCATTGGCGCAGAGGGACGGCGGTGTCCCGGCAGGGCGGCGGCGATCTAGGCCGACGCATGCGCCGCGTCATCGCCGGCGCGCCGCGCGGCCCGGTGGTGCTTGTCGGCAGCGACATACCGGCAATCGAGACCCGCCACATCGCCGCCGCGTTCCGTCTGCTCGGCGCGCACGATTTGGTTTTTGGCCCAGCCACCGATGGCGGGTTCTGGCTCGTCGGCGCGCGGCGCCGCCCGCGATTGCCGCCCCTGTTCGAGAAGGTGAGGTGGTCGAGCCCGCATGCGCTCATCGACGTGCTCGCCCGGGTGCCGGGCAAGGTCACGGTCGGCTTCGTCGAGAGCCTGGAAGACGTCGATGACGGCGACGCCTACCGCCGCCTGAATCCGCGGCGCGGGTTCTGATTTGCTTCACCCCTTGCCCCCCGAAGCTTGCGCACGAAGTGCAATCGGATTTAATCGCAAGGCTCATGGCACATGGTGGGGGTGAACAAGTTGCCGTCTTCTGGGCAGTTCAGGGTCAGGGTCCCGATCGGCCCGTCTTCGGCGTAGATGGTTTCGCAAGTCGTCGCGGGTGCTCTCGCGGCGGCAATTTCGGCTCAGGAACGGAGGTGGAGAGATGTTACAAGATTTGCTGCCCCAGGCGGAACGGATCGCGGCAAAGCTCAAGGCGCGCAACGAGACGATATCGATCGCCGAATCCTCGACCGCCGGCATGATCTCGGCGGCATTGCTCGCGATTGCCGGCGCTTCGGCCTATTTCATGGGCGGTGCCGTCGTCTACACGCGACAATCGCGGAGCGCCCTACTCGCAGTGACCGATCAGGAGCTCACGGGCATCACACCGTCGACCGAAGCCTATGCCCTGCTGTTTGCCCGCAAGATTCGCGGCAAGCTGGCGACGACCTGGTCGGTGGGCGAGACCGGCACCGCCGGACCGACGGGCAGCCGCTATGGTCACGCCGCCGGGCATTCCTGCATCGCCGTAATCGGATCTAATGGCGAGCGCTCGATGACTGTCGAGACCGGCAAGACCGACCGCCTCGACAACATGCGCACGTTCTCGATGGCCGCACTCGACCTGCTGGAAAAAGCCCTCGGCTAAATCGGAAACCGGGGCTCAGAGCGAGCCCTTCACGCCGCCACAAACCCTTATTTGCCGGGCGACACGCTCCGCGGGAGGCTCCAGTAAGCGTCGGCCGGCAACTGCGTGTCTACGAACGATGCCGGCTTCTCGTTGGGGCCAAAGGGCCCGGGAACCTTGTTGCGGACCGGCGGCAGGGTTTTGAGGTAGGCGGCAATCGCCAATGCATCCGCCGGGGTCAGATGGCTGAATGAGGCCACCGGCATTATGGGGGCAAGCTCTCGTCCATCGGGGCGTTTGCCGGTGCGGATTGCGGCAGCGATCTCTTCAATCGTCCAGTTGCCGAGACCAGTTTCCTTATCAGGCGTCAGATTCGAGCCGTAAAAGACGCCGAGGCCGGGAAGCGCGAACCCGACCTCGGAGCCCCCGAGGTAGCGTGCCATGTCCGGTTTTCCTAGCAGGGCCCCAGGGGTATGGCAATCTGTGCATGGAATTATGCTGACCAGGTACTTGCCGCGCTCGACCTGGCGTCCGGTGACATCCGCCGCGAAGGCCACGCTGGCGACAAAGGCGAGAACGGCCGCCGCGCCAACGGCCAAGTGAGGTCTTCGGCGTAACATTCTTGCGTTCCCTGGTTGGCATTCGTTCTTAGTTATTAGCTCTTTCGCTTGTCAAGCAGAGCTGAGACAGAAAGCGCTATCGGCATTTTGCAGGCTTTGGTTTGGCGGTTCGGGTTCGGTCGTGAGCGGGTCGGCCACGAACGTGCTTATACGTCGAAGATTTTAGGGAATTGCCGCTTGCGTTCAGAGCGGAACGGCGTATCTATGCGGTTCTCGACGCACTCGCACGTGCCTATGGCCCATGGTGGTTATGCAACGACGTAACGCGTCCTTTTTGGTCGTCCGGCTGCGAGGCCGGTCCCGAGAGGGAGGTCGATATGGTTGCTACCCGACTGAGGGGCGTGGTGCCCTGCCCTGACGCAAACCTTCGCGGTACGCGTCAGCGTGGGCGGGGCAACCGGGTCATCGACCCAAGTAGTTTAAGCTAAACATCAAAGACCAACCGGGCCGGGCATAAAGACCGGCTTGGCTTTCGTCGTTTGCACTCAGTTCAAAACCTGAGGCCGCGGCAGCGTGATTTTTTCATGTTGTCCGGGTCCCCGGATTGGACTCGGCGCACTTGCTTAGCTCAGCCGCCTCGCGGGAAGGATGACCCCCAATAATGAATGAGAGGATTTCGCGCTTCCTCGCCGAAAATTCGCCCGAGACCCCATGTCTCGTCGTCGATCTCAAAGCGATCGCCCAGGCTTACGATGCATTGTGCCGGCATCTGCCGCTCGCCCGCATCTATTATGCGGTCAAGGCCAACCCCGCCCCCGCAATCGTCGCCATGCTCGAGGGCAAGGGCGCCAATTTCGACGTCGCGAGCCGCGGGGAAATCGAGCTCTGCGTCGACAACGGCGTCACCGCCGATCGGCTCTCCTATGGCAACACAATCAAAAAGGAAAAGGACATAGCCTTCGCCTATGGCGCGGGGGTGCGGCTCTTTGCCTTCGACAGCGCGCACGAACTCGACAAATTGGCGCGGGCCGCCCCTGGAGCGCAGGTCTTCTGTCGCATCCTGGTGGACTGCGCGGGGGCCGAGTGGCCGCTGTCGCGCAAGTTCGGCTGCGCTCCTGAGATGGCAGTCGGGCTGCTGCGCCGAGCGCGAGAACTCGGTCTCGACCCATATGGCGTGTCGTTTCATGTCGGTTCGCAGCAGACCGATCTCGGGCAGTGGGACGGCGCCATCGGGGCCGCCGCGCGAATGTTTTCGCTGCTTGCCGAGGCCGATATCGATCTGCGGATGGTCAATATCGGCGGAGGGTTTCCGGCGCACTACACCGGGGAGGTGCCGGCGGTCGAACGCTATGCCAGGGCCGTCATGGCGGCGGTCACCCGACATTTCGGCAACCATCTTCCGGAGATCGTCATCGAGCCCGGGCGCTCGCTGGTCGGCGACGCCGGCGTGATCCAGAGCGAGGTCGTGCTGATCTCGGAAAAGGGCGGCGGCGATAACCGGCGCTGGGTCTATCTCGATGTCGGCAAGTTTAACGGGCTCGCCGAGACCATGGACGAGAGCATCAAATACCGGATCGCGACACCGGGCCGTGGCGGGCGATGCGGTCCCGTGGTCCTCGCCGGACCGACCTGCGACAGCGCCGACATCCTCTACGAGCGGACCGAATACCGGCTGCCCCTCGGCCTCGAAGTTGGCGACAAGATCGAGATCCAGTCGGCCGGCGCCTACACCGCCAGCTATGCCTCGGTCGGGTTCAACGGCTTCGCCCCGATCCGCACCTACTGCATCTGAGCGAGCGCGGGTGCTCCAGCGCCCGCGACCTCCTGCACCAGCTTTCGCAGCATCGCCTCGGCGAAACTGTGGAAATCGCGCGCGGCGAGGACGAACGCGGCCGGGCCGCCGATCACATTGCCGCGGTAATAGTCTTCGAGCCAGGGCTCCTCGGTGAGGATCGCGAGCCCGTTGATTGTGATCCCGGCCGCCGCGATGCGGTCGCGCGCCGCCGCCGGAGCCGGGCCGAAATCAGCCATTCCATCGCCCGAAATGTCGATCATCCGCCGCGCCGCGGGCGCCGGCAGACGGTCGAACTGTGACGCAGCCGCGGCCAGCGCCGGGCCGATCGCGGTCAGGCCGCTCGAGCTGCGCCCGGTGGCCCGCAGCGCCGCGGCGAAACCATGGGCGCTGCGCGTGTCAGTAACCGCAGTCCAGTCGACGGTGACCTTGATCTTGTCGGGGTCCGACCATTCCAGCACCAGAACCTCGATCCCGCCTGGGGCGGCGGCGATCGCCTGCAATAGCCGCGGATCCTCGAAGGTCCGCGCGATCCCGTCATGCTGCAGAATGTAAGAATCGGGCGTCACGCTGGCGGAAACATCGACCGCCAGCACGACGCCAAGGGATGCGCACCGCGCCGGAATCGCGGCGAGCCAAATCATGACGGCAAGCACAAGAATTCGGCGCATGGCAATGCCGTCATCGACGCTAGCTGGAGAAAGCGATCTTCGATCGTAAGAGGGATGGCAGAGACTACTTCCAGCGCGATCGCGACGCTATAAACTGAGCTCTCAGCAAATCGGGGAGGGAGAGGTATGAGGAGAACGATTTCGGCATGCGCGGGGCTTGCGCTCGGCATGATGGCGGTCGGCGCCTTCGCGGCGACAAAACACCCGGCGGAAAAGGGAGAAAAGGGGCCGCCGGCCTGCGGTGCGCTGATGTTCCGCGCGGTGGCTTCCGGGGCGAGCGATGGCGAGCAGCAGGCCGGCTTCTACCGATCGCGCTACGGCACACTTGCGCTGCACGCCGATGTCAAGGGTGGCCAAGCGACCGACTATTTCGTGCTCGCCGACGGCAAACGGCTCGGCGCCGCGCCGGCATCGCTGCCCGATTGGGCCGCGAATTGCGCTGTGGCGAAGAAATTGCCAAAGCCGGCCGGTGCCGGAGCCTCGCCTTGCACCGGTCAGCGGTTCAAAGTCGTTCTCGCTCATGCCGGCAACGAGCGCTTGGGGTTGCTCTACGGGTACGACGGCTCGGCCTGGCATTTTTGCAGCGCCGGCGCCTATTGACGCGATGTCGCGGCGGCTTCGAATATCATTAGTCGCTCTTGCGCTTCACCGCCATTGCCACCGCGAAGTCGTCGTGTAATGTTGTAGTCATGAATAGCTGTTGGTGACGCAGCTCCTGGAGCAGCAATCCCAGCCGCTCAAATAAGGTTGAAGAAGACGGGAAAACCGGTCCGTCGTGTTGTTTTGACGTGGGGTAGAGGGAGAGAACGTAATGCTCGAGTTGTTGGAGCAGCAAACCAAGTTGACGGCGAATCAGTGGAAGATCGCTGGCGCCGCGACGCTTGGCGATATGCTCGATTTCTTCGACTTCTTCCTGATCGGCTTTGTTTTGGCCTTTGTCGTGAAGGAATGGCATCTGACTTATGGGCAGTCAGGCGCGATCCTACTCGCCTCGGGGGTCAGCGCGCCGTTCGGCTCGCTGATGTATGGCTGGATGGCCGACAAGATTGGCCGACGCTCGGCGCTGATCACCGCCGTGCTGAATGTCTCGATCGCTACCGGAGCGATGGCGCTGACGCCCGAAGGAGGGTGGATCTACCTGGTCATCTGCCGCTTTTTCGTCGGGTTCGGCGTGACCGGCTTGTATTCGGTCGACATCACCTTGATGCAAGAGTTCTCGCCCGCCAGTAAGCGCGGCTGGTTTACCGGGATCACCACGACGATGCTGCCGGCCGGCGGACTGCTCGCCGCGTTGCTGGGAGCATTTGCTGCGCCCTATATCGGCTGGCGCGGGATGGTCGCGGTAGGGCTGCTGCCGGCATTCCTGTGTCTGTACATCCGCGCCTTCGTCCCCAAATCGCCGCACTGGCTGCTGCGCCAGGGCCGGGTGGAAGAGGCGCGGCGGGCGTTGGCCTGGGCTCTGAAAATGGATCCCGCCAAAATCGCGTTGCCGGCGGTTCCTCCCGCGATCGAGCACACGCGTTGGCTCGAGATCTTCAAATACCCGCGCAGCATCATCGCCGGGTGCCTGACCGGGCTGACCCAGACCGGCGGCGTGGCGCTCGCTCTGTGGCAGGTGACCTTGTTCGTCATGGTGCTGAAGATCACCCCGCCCGAGGCATCGAAATTGGTGATCTGGCTCAGCCTGTCGGCGATCGCCGGCCGGTTTCTGTGCTCGTGGATGTCGGACGCGTGGGGACGCCGCCCCTCAGGCATCTTCGCCTGCTTGATCGCGGCGTTCTTCATGTCGATGGCTGGTTATCTGCACAATGTGTTCATCGGCGGCGTGTCGATGTTCTTTTTCATGATCCTGCTGCAAAACTTCTTCGGCAGCGGCAACTACTCGATCGTCGGGCCTTATATGGGCGAGATGTGGCCCGCCCGGCTGCGTGGCAGCGGCATGGGGTTCGTCTATGGCGTCGGCAATCTCGGCAAGTTCATCGGCCCGGCCGGGCTGGCGCTGATCGCCGGTTCGTCCAACTTTGTCAATCCGAAGGCAACCCTCGACGCGCTGGTCCCCGGCTTCAACTATTTCGCCTTCTGGTACGTTCTGGGCGCGGTCGCCTTCTGGCTGATCGGCATGGAAACCCGCGGCCGCACGATCGACGAGATCGACAGCGCGATGACCGGCACGCGGCCGGCCGTGGCGGGAGCTGCGGAGCGCGCTGCCGGCAACTGAGCAAGCGGTGAGCGGGCGGAGAGGGTATGGTATCCGCCCGCTCAGCGGTTCTGGGTCCAGTCGTCGCGCCAAAGGAAATCGGGGCCGAGCTGGTCGAGGCTCGGGCAGCCGATCTGGGCCATCACCAGGTCGATTTCGCTGCGGAAGATATCGACCACCTTCTTGACCCCGGGGACCCCGCCAACGATGGCGCCATAAAGTGTCGGCCGACCGAAAAAGACGAATTGCGCGCCGAGGCACCAGGCGATCAGGATATCGGCGCCGCGGCGCACCCCGCTGTCGAGCATGATGGTCAGCTTGTCGCCGACCGCCGCCTTGATCGCCGGCAAGGCGTCCAGCGAGGCCGGGGCCTGGTCGAGCTGGCGACCGCCATGGTTCGAGACGATGATCCCGTCGATGCCGATCTCGGCGGCGCGGATCGCATCGGCCGGGTTCAAGATCCCCTTGACGACGAGCGGGCGCGGGAACAGCCGCCGATAGCGCTCAAGGTCGCGCCAAGTCTGCGCTGCGGCTGGGGTCTGGCTGCGGCCGAGCGCAATCGAGTCCGCCTTGCTCGCCCCTGGGCCGGCATGCGGCAACCAATTCCCCAAGCCAGGCGCGCCGCCGTGCTTGACATAGTCGATGACCCAACCGGGATGGGTCATCGCCTCCAGCAGAACTGACGGCTTCAGCTGCAACGCCTCCATGACACCGCCGTTGCGGACACGGCCAAAGCCGCTGCGGTAGTTGCGTTCCCGCTTGGGATGCACCGGCACGTCGACGGTCAGCACCAGGGCGCCGACCCCGGCGTCGCGGGCGCGCCCGATCAGCGCATCCGAGAGGTTGCCGTCCTTGGCCGCATAGAGTTGAAACCAGACATTGTTCGGAGCGACCCGCGCCGCTTCTTCCATAGAGGCGTTGCTGCCGCCCGACATGATGTATGGGATGTTCTCAGCCGCCGCCGCTTCGGCGAGCATCACCTCGCCTTCTCGCCGGTAGAGACCGACACCACCGGTCGGCGAGATGCCGAACGGGCTCGAATACGTATGGCCGAACACCGTCGCGGACTGGTCACGCTTGGAAACGTCGACCAGGTAGCGCGGCAGCAGCCGATGCCGATGAAACGCTGCTTCGTTGCGCGCGAGGCCGCGCTCGTCCTCCACCCCGCCCTCGATATAGTCGAAGATAATCTTCGGCAGCTTGCGCTTCGCCATCCGGTGCAGGTCTTCGACGTTTATCGCCTGATCAAGTTTCATGGTGCGATGACCTCCCACAGATGGGGTTTCTCAAGCAGTGACTAGACCCGATCAGGCGTTGCGCCGCCAATCGTCCTGCCACAGAAAATCGGGGCCGAGCTGGTCGAGGCTCGGGCAGCCGATCTGGCCCATGACCAGATCGATCTCGCCGCTCAGGATTGAAATCGCCTTGTTGACCCCGGGAATGCCGCCGGCGGCCGCGCCATAGAGGGTCGGTCGGCCCATAAACACGAATTTCGCGCCGAGGCACAACGCGATCAGGATGTCGGCGCCGCGCCGCACACCGCTGTCCAGCATCACCGTAAGCTTATCGCCCACCGCCTCCTTGATCGCCGGCAATACGTCGAGCGAGGCCGGCGCCTGGTCGAGCTGACGGCCGCCATGGTTAGAGACGATAATTCCATCACAGCCGATCTCGGCGGCGCGCAGCGCATCGGCCGGGCTCATGATGCCCTTGACGACCAAGGCGCGCGGAAACAGCCGCCGGTAAGCTTCGAGATCGCGCCAGGTCTGCGCGTTGAACGGCATCAGCGAGCGCGAGAAATTATAGACCGCTTCGGCATTGGCGCCGTTCGGCGCGTAGGGCTGCCAATTCTGCAGCATCGGCGTGCCGCCGCCGTGGCGAAGATATTCGACGATCCAGCTGGGATGGGTCAGCGCCTCGGCCAGGATCGACGGCTTCAGACTGAGCGCTTGGAACAAGCCGCCGCGAACATTGGCAAAGCCGTTCCTGATATTGCGCTCGCGTTTCGAGCCGATCGGCACGTCGACGGTCAGCACCAGGGCGCCGAGGCCGGAATCGGCGGTGCGGCGAATAAGATCCTCGCGAACTGTGACCTCGCGCGGGGCATAGAGCTGATACCAAGCGTTGTTGGGCGCCACCCTGGCCGCCGCCTCGATCGAATCGTTGCTGGCCCCGGACAGGATGTAGGGGATGTTCGCCTTGGCCGCGGCCTCGGCCAGCATCAGATCAGCGCCGCGGCGGAACAGGCCGGCGCCGCCGGTCGGGGAAATGCCGAACGGACTCGAGTAAACATGGCCTAACAAGGTCGCGGCTTGGTTTCTTACAGATACGTCGACCAGATAGCGCGGCAGCAGCTTGTGCTTGTGAAAGGCCGAGGTGTTGCGTTCAAGCCCGCGCTCGTCCTCCAGGCCGCCTTCGATGAAATCGAACGCGATCTTCGGCAGCCGCCGCTTCGCCATCCGATGCAGGTCTTCGATGTTGATCGCGTCGTTCAGTCTCATCGCCACAGGGTCCCGCTGAAAGATGCCGGGTCGGAGCAACAATGCTAATTTCGCGCACAGCCCACAACCCGTCAGGGTATCGCAACCGTCATGCTGAGCGTGCGGGCAGCAGCGGCCATGCCACGGTCGAACGTGACGAGCGTCGCATCGAGGCGCCGGGCCATGGCGATGTGCAGCGCATCAGGCGTCACCAAAGTGAGATCGAGCCGCCGCAGGTAGACGGTGGCCGCCCCGATATCGCCGGGATCGAGGTCGGTCCGCTCGGTCGAACGCGCGGCCCAAACCTCAAAGTCGGCGAGGTCTCTCCGCGCGTCCTCGATTGTAGTTTCCCGGGTACGGACGCGTCTCGCGATCGCCGATACAAACTCGGCGGCGGCGAAATCGCTGACGATCAAGCGCTCCGGGTTGTTTTGCAGGAACTCAACCGCGCGCTCACTCAACGCCTCAGGGGTCAACAGTGCAATGATGATGTTGGCATCGAGGTAAAGGCTCACTTCTCGCCCTCATCGCGCATTTCGCGAATAAGGGTGCCTGCATCGGTTTTCGCCGGGGTTCGGCCGACCAGCCTGGCGCGCAGCCATTCGATGTCGCCTTCGGAAATCGGACCCGGCACTGGTCGTACCGGTTTCAACTCCACGACGGGCTCGCCGCGGCGAGTGATGACGACCCCCTCACCCTTGAGTGCGCGATCGATCAGCTTCGACAGCTGGTTCTTGGCTTCAGCGACACTGTGAGTGCTCATCAGCCCAAGATAGCCATCTGATGGCCATCAGTCGAGTCGCCCCACCGACGCGGGAGACGGGTCAGCGGTTGCGCTGCCAATCGTCCTGCCACAGAAAATCAGGGCCGAGCTGATCGAGGCTCGGACAGCCGATCTGGCCCATGACCAGATCGATCTCGTGGACGAAGATGTCGATCGCCTTTTTGACGCCGGGCAACCCGCCCGCGGCGGCGCCATAAAGCGTCGGCCGCCCGAAGAAGCAGAAATCGGCGCCGAGACACAGCGCTATCAGGATATCGGCGCCGCGCCGAACCCCGCTGTCGAGCAGCAAGGTCAGCTTGTCGCCGACCGCGGCCTTGATCGCCGGCAATACGTCGAGCGAGCCGGGCGCCTGGTCGAGCTGGCGCCCCCCATGGTTCGACACCAGGATGCCGTTACAGCCGACCTCGACGCAGCGCAGAGCGTCGGCGGGGCTCATGATGCCTTTGACGACGAGAGCGCGCGGGAACAGCTTGCGGTAGGTCTCCAGATCGCGCCAAGTCTGGGCGTTGAACGGTCGCAGCGAGCTCGAGTGCTTGTAGACCGCCTCGGCGTCCGATCCGGCCGGCGCATAAGGCTGCCAATTCTGCAGCATCGGGGTCCCGCCGCCGCGCTTGAGATATTCGACGATCCAGCCGGGATGGGTCAGCGCCTCGGCGAGGATCGACGGCTTCAGGCTCAATGCCTGGAACAGCCCGCCACGGATATTGGCAAATCCATTCCTGATGTTGCGCTCGCGCTTAGACCCAACCGGGGTGTCAACGGTCAGGACCAGCGCGCCAAGCCCAGCATCGGCGGTGCGCCGGATCAGGTCGGCGTTGACCGCGGGATCGCGCGCGGCATAGAGCTGATACCAGTGGTTCTTCGGCGCGATCTTGGCCGCCGCCTCGATCGAATCGTTGCTGGCGCCCGACATGATGTAGGGAATATTCGCGTCGCGAGCGGCCTCGGCCAGCATTACGTCGGCATGGTAGCGGAACAGCCCGGCCCCACCGGTCGGCGAGATCCCGAACGGGCTCGCAAAGGTTTGCCCGAATATCGTTTTCGACTGGTCGCGCGTCGAGACGTCGACCAGATAGCGCGGCAATAGCTGGTGCTTGTGAAACGCCGAGGTGTTGGTTTCGAGACCGCGCTCGTCTTCGAGACCGCCTTCGATGAAATCGAACGCGATCTTCGGCAGCCGCCGCTTGGCCATGCGGTGCAGGTCTTCGATGTTGACGGCCTTATCGATGTTCATTGTCGTCCGATCTCCCGAGCCGCGGCAAAGCAGCGCAACTTTGCGTATTTTCGCGTCGTTCGACAATCCCCAGTAGAGCGGGGCAGGGCTGTGCCGGGCGTCGGTTTGGCGGCACTCGCAAGGCTGTCGGAGGCCAATTTGCCTCGTTCGCCGACCGCGTCCCCTTCCGTCTCCCGATGCCGGCCAGGACCAATTTCGACCATGGATGCCGTGTTCGCCGTGCGACGCGCATGAGCTGTGGGGTCAGTTGCCGCCGGTCACGTCGATCGTTACGCCGGTGACGAAATCGGCGTCGCTCGAGGCCAGGAAACAGATCACCTTTGCTTGGTCGGGCGCCTCGGCAATACGCCGGAGCGGCGTGCGCTCGATCTCGGCCGCCTGGTCTTCGGGACTCCGCTGCTCCCAGCGCGGGCGGATGCGCTCGGTTAGGGTGCGGCTCGGGGCGATCGCGTTGACGTTGATGCCGAAGGGTCCGAGCTCGAAGGCGATCTTGCGGGTAAAGGCGATGATTCCCCCCTTGGCCGCGGCATAGGCGGCACTACTCGAACTCGCTGAGCCCGCGCCCGGCGATCGAGGAGAGGTTGACGATCTTGCCGCGGCGCTGGCGCTTCATGATCGGCGCCACCGCGTGACAGAACAGAAACGTGCCGTCGAGGTTGAACGCGATCAGCCGCTGCCAGTCGTCGAGGGTCAGCTGATCCATCGTCGCCCCGGGATGCGGGATGATCGTGCTGCCGCCGACCGCGTTGACCAGGATGTCGATGGCGCCGAACTCCTGTGTAACGGAGGCGACGAGCCCATCAACCTGGGCGACGTTAAGCACATCAATGCGTCGCCCGTGCGCCCGCCCACCGGCCGCGCGCAACGCCGCAACGGTCGCGTCGAGCCGGTCCTCGGCGATGTCGACGGCGACTACGACGGCCCCCTCTCGGGCCATGATGTCGGCGGTGGCGCGGCCGATCCCGCTCGCCGCCGCGGTGATGATCGCGACCTTGTCGGTAAAGCGCATTCCGTGTTCCCTCTTTATCAATATCAATGCCATCGCCGCGGGCGATGGCGACGTTATCGTTTCTCCGACCGCATCGCCGATGGCTACGGCGAGCTTCGCACTATCGGCGGCAGCGGCAAAGGGGCCAGCGATCGGGCTTGGCTTTGGCGGCGCAGCTTGGCTAGGTTGAACATCGTCTTACGCAAGGGAAAGAGGGACCGGTCATGGAATTCGGCATGTTCCACGAGTTTCCGTCGCTTCCCGGCCGGTCCGAGAGCGAGGCCTTCGACGAGGCCATGGAACAGGTCGACGCCGCCGAGCGGCTCGGGCTAGACGTGATGTGGCTGGCCGAACTCCATTTCGAGCCGCGCCGATCATTGCTGTCGGCGCCGCTCAGCATCGCCAGCGCGATCGCCGCGCGCACCCGGCGCATCAAGATCGGTATTGCCGTGCAAGTCTTGCCGTTGTGCCACCCATTGCGGCTCGCGGAGGAGGCCGCGACGGTCGACCAGCTCAGCCACGGCAGGCTGATCTTTGGGGTCGGACGCAGCGGTGTGGCGCAGACTTACGAGGCCTATGGCGTCTCTTATGCCGAGAGCCAGGCCCGCTTTCGCGAGATCCTCGAGGTCGTCGAACGGGCCTGGACCGAGCCGAGTTTTTCGTACGAGGGCGCCTATCACCATTTCAAGGATGTCAGCCTCGTGCCGAAGCCATACCAGAAGCCGACCCCACCGATCCGCATCGCCGCCAGCACGCCCGATACCTTTCCGGCGATTGGCCGCCGCGGCGTGCCAGTCTTTGCCTCGGTGCGCCATACCAGCTGGTCCGATCTCGCCACGCAGATCCGCACCTACCACGACGCCTGGGAGGCAGCCGGCCATCCGGGCCGCGGCCAGGTCTTCGTCTCGGCCCCGACCTATATTGCCGAGACCGAGGAGCGCGCCCGCAGCGAGCCGAAAGAAAGCATCATGCATTTTTATCACGAGCAGGCGAATTTGCTGGAAGGGGCTGCAAAACTGGTCGATCCGGTGACCGCCGCGCGGCGTATGCGGCGGGTTCACGATTTGCGCGCCCGCAGCTATGAGGATGCGTTGGGTGCCAATGTGCTGATCGGCACGCCCGACACGATCGCCGATAAGCTCAAGGTTTTGCAGGCGGAAATCGGGTTGAGCGGCATCCTCGCCGAACTGAATTGCGGCGGGCTGATCCCCCACCGGCAGGTGGTGGGTGCGATGCAGCTGTTGTGCGAACAGGTCATGCCGCAGTTCGCCCCGGCCGATGGGGCGCCGCTAACTATTTGAATCAAGCGGAGAGGGAATGTCGATGCTGACCTTGTATCTGTCGCCGGGATCGAGCGCGATGGCGACGCATATCGCCTTGCACGAAATCGGCGTGCCGTTCGAAAGCCGGCCCCTCTCATTCGCCAAGCGCGAGCAGCACGCGCCCGGATACCTGGCGATCAATCCCGAAGGCAAGGTCCCAACCTTGCTGATTGACGGGCTCCCGCTGACCGAGGTCGCGGCGACGCTCTACTATCTCGCCAAGCGCTATCCCGAGGCGGGCCTATGGCCACAGGGTGGCATCGAAGCCGAGGCGCAGGCGATTTCGTGGATGTCGTTTATTGCCGCGACGGTGCATCCGGCGCGCCGGATCGGTCTCGAACGTTGGAAAGAAGTGTTCAAAATCGCCGATCCGCGGCTGGGATCGAGGGAATGGGCGGTCGGCGGCCGTTACTCGATCGCCGATATCCACCTGTTCCGGCTCTATTGGCGCTTCAAGACCTCAACTTCACCGGCACCCGTCGAATATCCGAACCTCGACGCCCATTTTGGGCGGATGATGGAGCGCCCGGCGGTAAAGAAGACTATCGAAATCGAGAGCGCTATCGGCTACAACCTGCCGTAGTCAGACTGTCACCTCGCTTTATTGCGCAAGATCGTCAGGTCTGCTTGTAGAAGCGGGCGGCGTTATCCCAGAACAACTTCTTCTGCGTTTCCGGCTTTAGGGTCTGCCAGGCGAGGATGTTTTCGATCGAATCCGGGAACTGGCATTCCGAATGCGGGTAGTCGGAGGCGTACATCAGCAAATCGTCGCCGAGGAACTAGGTGACATGGGTATACATGTCCTCGCCTTCTTAGCGCTCGATGCTGCAGAAGAAGTGGCCGCTCGTGATGTACTCGCTCGGCTTCTGTTCGAGCGGAGCAACGCCACCGACGTAGACCGCCTGCTCGTCCATCCGCCGCGCCCAGAACGGCAGCCAGCCGAAGCCGCATTCGAGTACGCCCATGCGCAAGCTTGGATACCGGTCGAAGAGGCGCGGGTCATCCCGACCTCGAATGACGGGTCGGACAGGCCGACAACGCTCATCCACGAGCCGGGAATCAAGAAATGGATGTCGGTGCCTTCGTCGTCCATGTCTTTCACGCGGTTGGCGGCGTTGTCGTCGTTCACCCCCGGTCGTGGCATCTTGCTGCCGCGCCAATTCGATTCTCGACCGGTGAAGGCTTCGCGCGGCGCTTTCTCGCCGAGAATCCGCCGATAGAATTTGGTCCCGACGCGATAACTATGGAGACCGCCCGAGCCGTGAGATCGGCGCACGGTACGGCACTAATTCGGCAAGCCGCGGCCGAAAACTCGGATCGACGTATTGCTCCTTCGCTATGCCCTCCTAAGCACGCCGCGATCGAGCAGGTCTGGCCGACGACCTCAGGTCTGCTTGAAGAAGCGGGCGGCGTTGCCCCATAGCAGCTTTTTCTTGGTGTCGTCCTTCAGGCTCTGCCAAGCGAGGATGTTATCGACCGAATTCGGGAACTGGCATTCCGAGTGCGGGTAGTCGGAGGCGTACATCAGCACCCCGTCGCCCAAGAAACTGGTGACATGGGTGAACATGTCCTCGCCTTCATGGTGCTCGATGCTGCAGAAGAAGCGGCCGCTCGCCATGTATTCGCTGGGCTTGTGCTTCAACGGTGCGGTGCCGCCGACATAGACCGCCTGCTCGTCGAGACGCCTAGCCCAGAATGGCAGCCAGCCGAAGCCGCCTTCGAGCACGCCCATGCGCAGGGTTGGAAACCGGTCAAAGAGCCCGCCGCCGACGAACGAGGCGACGAACCGCATCGCCCCCCAGGGGTGGGCGGCGGCACGACCGATAAAGATGTTCTCCCACAGATCCAGGTAGCCCGGATAGTAAGGTGGGTTCCAAGTGAAGCTGTGATTTGCGATCGGCAGATCGTGATCGGCGGCTGCCTGCCAGATCGGATACAGGTCCGGATGATCGGCCGGCATGTCTTTGGCGAGCAACGGCAGCACCGCCACCGCCCATTTCGAATTGCCCCATTCGCGGATCTCGCGCACCGCCTCGGGCACGTTGCGCGAGGAGGCGACGATCAGGCTCTTCAGCCGGTCGGGATAATCGGCGCAGAAATCGGACATATGGCGGTGATAGGCGCGGATCATGCCGACTTCGAGAGCCGGGTCATCGAGCCCGACGACGCTAAGCCACGACGTCGGGATCAGGAAGTGGGTGTCAACGCCTTCATCGTCCATGTCGGCGACGCGGTTGCCGGGTTGATCGTCCTGGATGCCGAGCCGCGGCATCTTTGTGCCCCGCCACTGGGTTTCGCGTCCGCTAAACGTATCGGCCGGCGCCTTTTCGCCCAGGACACGGCGGTAGTATTTGGTCCCTACCCTATATTGGTGCATCGGGGCGCTGGCTCCGGGCCCCTGACCGCTCGGCAGGCGATACGGCTCCAGCTCCGGGAGCCGCGCGCGAAAGCTCGGATCGACATAGCGATCCAGCACTTCGGCGGCGGGATTGACATGAGTGTCGGAATCGTAAGCGCGGTAACCGTTTCTCATCCTAGCCTCTCCTCCGCTCGTCACCCGCGGGCCACGGTCTTTGTTCGCCCCGGAGATCATAGGATCGCCAACAGGGCTTGTCGACCACTGGCATCGCCTGGCTTTGGCAGGATTTGTATCAGGATAGCGACCGATAGCCGGAGTTGTCCGGCTTCGCTCGCGGATCCCCTGTTCCGGCTATTTCATCAGGTCGAGGAGGACTAGCCGGATCTATTCGAAGGCGCTCAAGAGACGCGGTAGCGTTCGACGGCGGCAGGATCCAGCTCAATGCCGAGACCGGGCCGTTCCGACAGCCCGATCATGCCGTCGCCGTCGGTCCGCAGCGGCTCTTTCAGCAATTCGTCACGCAGTCCGTTCGGGTTCTGATCGAATTCCAGCACCAGCGCGTTCGGGATCGAGGCGGCGAAATGCAATGACGCAGCGAGCAATACCGCCCCGCCAAAGGCATGCGGCGCCACCATCAGGTGATGAGCCTGGGCCAGCGCGGCGATGCGGCGGCCCTCGGAAAAGCCGCCGGTCCAGGCGATATCGGGCTGGACGATGTCGACCGCACCTCGGGTAATCAGCTCGCGAAAGGCGTAGAGCCCGATTTCAGTCTCATAGCCGGCGATTGGCGTGGCCAGCGCATCGGCGACCCGCGCGCTGCCGTCGATGTCGTCGGTCGCCACCGGCTCCTCGATCCAGTAGAGCCTATAGGGTTCGAGCGCCCGGCCCATCTCGATCGCGAAGGCCGGGCTCCACGCGCAATTGACGTCAACCATCAGTTTCGCCTGTGGACCGAGCGCACGGCGCACCGCCGCGACCCTCGCGATGTCCTCTTCGGGCTCGACCTCGCAGGTCTGGGCGTTGGCGGCGAGGTGGCGCAGATGGGTCTGCGTCGACGGATTGCGGCCGATCTTCATCTTCATGCCGTGAAAGCCGCGGGCGCGGTAGCTCTCGGCCTCGCCCGCCAGGTCGTCGATCGACTTCCCTTCCTGGTAGAAGCCGCCGCTGGCATAGGCCTCGACCCTGTCGCGGCAGGCGCCGAGCAGGCGGTAGACCGGTAATTTCGCCACCTTGCCCGCGATGTCCCACAGCGCGATGTCGATGCCGCTGATCGCGTTCATGACGATGCCGCGTCGCCCGAATTGTCGGGTGCGGGCGAACATTTTCTGCCACAGCCCCTCAATCAGCAACGGATCCTCGCCAACCAGCATCGGCCGTAGCTGGTTTTCGATCACATGCCGCGTGCTGCCGCCGCCGACTCCCGCCTCGCCGATGCCGGTGATGCCATCGTCGGTTTCGACCTCGACCAACAGCCCGCCGCGGCTCGCCTGCATGCCGCCGGCGCTGCCATAAGGCGGGTCGCAGCGATAGGAGAGCGGGATCGCGCGAATGTCGACAATCTTCATCGCCTCAGCCCGCGCTCACCACGGCCATGATGTCGCATTGGATCTGCATCGGCGCCGCAAAATCGTGCGATGTCATCGTGTGGCGCGCCGGCCGCGAATGCGGGTCGGGAAACATTTCAACCCAATGCGTGTTGAGGATCGGACGCAACGAACGGTCGCTGATCCACACAGTCATCTTGACGATGTCTTCGGCTGTGCCGCCAGCGGCTTCCATTACGCGGCGGACATTTGCGAACATCGCTCGGCATTGCGCATCAAGCTCGGCCGGCACCTTGCCGGTTTCAGGGTCGGTACCGGAAATCGCCCCGGTGACGACAAACGGGCCGCGCCGGCAGGCGCTTGGGATCGGATTGACGTGGCTCGCGCCCGGCACGTTGATGCTTTGCCGCTTTTCCATAATCGTCCTCCAAAGACCAGGTTAGCCCGATAGTCCGCGACCCCTGAAGGGTCGCCGTATATGATCGTAGCATCGTTTGTCGTGCCGGGGGCTCATGCTTACAGAGCCGCAGCGCCGCTTTCTGAATAGATGCAGGTTCGGCCATCTGGCGACCGCTGATGCCCGCGCCGCGCCGCATGTCGTGCCGGTGTGCTTCGCCGTCGGCGATAAAGCGCTCTACATCACCATCGATCAAAAGCCCAAGGGGGATCCCCGGGCGCTGAAGCGGTTGCGAAACATCGCCGACAATCCCGCCGCCGCCTTCGTTGCCGACAACTACGACGAGGATTGGAGTCGTCTCGGCTGGGTCATGATCCGCGGGCGCGCCGAGATCCTCGAAAACGGTGCGGAGCACGACGATGCACAACAGCTGCTGCGAACGCGGTATCATCAATACCAGATGATGGCGATCGACGACCTGCCGGTCATTGCCGTCCGCATCGAACGGGTGACGAGCTGGGGGGACCTTGTCGGCCGAGGCGTAGACCCGCTCCGGCCCCGCTCCGGCGCTGTGGGTGGGCAAGTTCGTGCCGTCCGGAAACTCTAAGCCGAGGCCGGTTTGTGTTGCGCGGGGTGCCGCGCGGGCGTATGGTCCGGGCCACGCCAACTCGCTTGGGGTTGGCCTTTGCTCACGGCGGCGTTCGGTCCATGACGGTATCACGTGCTCTGTTCGAGCGGCCTCAGGCGGCTCAACTCAGGGGAGAATCGCGGTCAATCGCAACCACCGGCGGTGCGGTCGACTGGGAGCAGAAGCAGGAGCCCGCCGAATATTACCGGGCCGCCGCGGCGCGCGCGCGGGCGCTCGAACGGGACGCGACGACACCGCGGGTCAAGCGGCATTTGCGCGAGCTGATCGACCGATACGACCGTCTCGCCGGAGAGGTCGAACGCACCGCCGAGAACGAGTCGGGCGCGACCGCGATCCGATTTCGCTAGCACCCGCGAAGAGGCGGGGAATAAGTCTCGCGCGGTTGCCGATTACCCCCGGCTCGGACGGGAACCGCCGGAAGTCATTGCTCAGCTCCCTCCGGCACAGATGCGCAGCGCGCCCTTGGCGCCGCAGAATCTGTTTGGCCCCACCCCCGATTGCGCCCTGTGCAGTCGCCGCTCCGGGCGTCGATTATCAGGCTCTCTCAATCGGCCACAATTCGCCTGGTTCCGTGCGACGGCGGAGCCGGTTAAAAAAGGAGACGCCGCTTCCCGGTGCTTCGTTCCCGCCCCGTCCCGAGGTCTTCATGTCAGACGATGACATCAACGCTTTCGTTCCCGGTCCGCGTGTCCACATCGACGGCCGGGCGGGCGGGCCGCTTTCCGGGCTCACTTTTGCGGCTAAGGATCTGTTCGATGTCGCCGGCCATCCCACCGGGGGCGGCAATCCCGACTGGGCGAAATACAATCCGATCCCGACGCGGCATTCCTGGGCGGTGCAGCGGCTGCTCGATGCCGGGGCAACCTTGGTCGGCAAGACCATCACCGACGAGGTTTCGCTCGGCATTGTCGGCGAGAACGCGTTTTACGGCACGCCGGTCAACGTTCGTGCGCCGGGCCGAGTACCGGGCGGCTCGTCCTCGGGCTCGGCCGCCGCGGTCGCCGCCGGGCTGTGCGACACCGCGCTCGGCACCGACACCGGCGGTTCGGTGCGGGTCCCGTCCAGTTTCTGCGGCCTCTACGGCATCCGCCCGACGCACGGCCGCATCGACATGTCCGGCATGCTGAATCAGGCGCCGAGTTCGGATACGACCGGCTGGTTTGCCCGCGACGCCCCGACGTTCGCCCGCGTCTCCAGCGTCATGCTCGACGAGGCGATCCCGCCGTCCCTACCCAATCGGCTGATCATCGCGGTCGACGCCTTTGCCTTTGCCGATCCGGAGGTCGGCGACGCGCTGCAGCCGATGGTCGAGCGGTTGAAGGCGCTGATCGGTAATGCCCGCGACGAAATCATGGCGCCTGCCGGCATCGTGCAATGGGCTCGCGCCCAGCGCACCCTGCAGCCGTCGGAGGCCTGGCTGACTTTCAAGGATTGGATCGAGCGCGACAACCCGCGCCTGGCCTACAGCGTCGCGCGCAACATCTACACAGGGTCGCAGATCCCGGAAACCGAGCGCCAATGGGCCAATCTGGTGCGGCAGGAGGTGCGTGGTCGCATGCGCCATCTGCTGCCGCCGGGCACGATCCTGTGCCTGCCGACCACCCCGTTTCCTGCGCCAAGGCGTGGCGAGCCGCTATCGGTCGCCAGCGTTCACCGCGACCGCATCCTGTGCCTGTGCGCTCACGGCGGGTTGGCCGGCATGCCGCAGCTCAACATTCCTGGCAGCACTGTCGAGGGCCTGCCGGTCGGCCTGTCGATTATCGGCGGTCGCGGTATGGACACGACGCTAATCGCCGTGGCAAAGGCGCTTGCCGCCGGCTGACTGACCTGGAGCGCGGCGGTTAGGTCTCCGATACGAAATAATCCATCGCCGCGTCGACACCGCCCTTGCCGTGCGGCACGCCGGTCAACTCGAGCGCCATTTCGACCGCGGCGAGGGACCCCAGGATCATCGGCTCGTTCAGATCGCCGAGATGGCCGATGCGGAAGACGCGGCCCTGTAACGGCCCAAGCCCGCCCCCCAGCGACACGTTGAACCGGTTGAGGCAAATTTCGCGCACTTTGTTGGCGTCGTAGCCTTCCGGGGTCAGCACCGCCGTGACCGACTCCGATTGCGCGCGCGGGTCGACGGCAAAGATCTCGGGCCCATCATTCTGGCGCCAGACGCGCACCGCGCGCCGCGTCGCCTCGGCAAGGCGATGGTGGCGCTCGAACACATTGTCGAGCCCTTCTTCTTCGAGCATATGCAGCGCTTCTTGCAGCCCGTAGAAAAAATGCACAGGCGCGGTCCCGTTCCACACCGCCTGCGAACTACCCTCGACCAGACGGCGCCAGTCCCAATAGACCCGCGGCAGCTTGGCATCCGCCGCCGCTGTGAGCGCCTTTGCGCTGACGCCGGTAAAGGCCATGCCGGTCGGCAGCATCAGACCCTTTTGTGAGCCAGCGACGACGACATCCACGTCCCACTCGTCCATGCGAAAATCCATGGAGGCCAGAGACGAGATCACATCGACGAGGAACAAAGCAGGATGTCGGGCGGCGTCGATCGCGCGGCGCAACGCCGCGATGTCGTGGACGACTCCGGTCGAGGTTTCGTTGTGCACGACCAGCACCGCCTTGAGCGCGTGCTCGCGGTCCTCGCGCAGCCGGTTTTCAAGCGCCGCCGGATCGGCTGCGGCGCGCCAGTCATTCGCGAGCGTCTCGACTTCGAGCCCGAATGACTCGCAGCGCATGCCCCAGTTCAGCGAGAAATAGCCGGTCTCGACGACCAGCACCTTGTCACCGGGCGAGAACAGATTGACCAGCGCCGCTTCCCACGCGCCATGCCCGGACGCGGCATAGCCGAGAATTGTCTGCTTGGTCTTGAACACCCGCTTGAGACCGGCAAAACATTCTTCGGCGATGGCTTTGAATTGCGCGCCGGTAAAGTCGATCGTCCCGCGGTCCATCGCTCGCAAGATGCGGTCGGGGATATTGGTCGGACCAGGATTCTGGAAAAAATGGTACCCACGACTGACGGCCATATACGCTCTCCGGTCCGAACTCGAGTTTGGTGCAATCCCGCGCTTAGCAGGGATTACATCATAACCGAATTAACGTGAGATGTCTGTGACATGCGAAAAGGCGGGGCGTAACCCCGCCTTTTCATCCTTACGTCACCCACGCGGCCGAACGGCGTTCGGTTGTCGTGTCCTCCCTAAACTCGGGTCGGTGCGCTTACCTGCGCCGTTCGATCGATTTTTGAGTTTAGACATGGCTGCGACCGATTGTCACGCGAAACTTAAAAGAATTTTGGAGAGCCAGAATCGCCCCTCGGTCGCGTCAGCTGCGGCGCTAACTTTGCCGTGGACTAGGGGCTCGGTGGACAGGGTTTGGCAGGTTGCCTAGAGTGCGCCGCCACCCCGTCGCGCGAGGTCAGATGCGTCTTTCCGAGTATTTTCTGCCGCTGTTGCGCGAGAACCCGAGCGAGGCGCAGATCGTCTCGCACCGGCTGATGCTGCGCGCCGGCATGATCCGCCAGTCGAGCGCCGGGATCTATTCCTGGCTGCCATTGGGCCTGCGCGTGCTCAAAAAGGTCGAGCGCATCGTCCGCGAGGAGCAGGACTGCACCGGGGCGCAGGAAATCCTGATGCCGACGATCCAGCCGGCCGAGCTATGGCGCGAGAGCGGCCGTTACAACGATTACGGCAAGGAGATGCTGCGCATCCGCGACCGGCACGAGCGCGAGATGCTCTATGGGCCTACCAACGAGGAGCAGGTCACCGAGATCGTCCGCGCCGCGGTCAAGAGCTATCGCGACCTGCCGAAGCTCCTTTACCACATCCAGTGGAAGTTCCGCGACGAGGTGAGGCCGCGCTTTGGCGTGATGCGGGGGCGCGAGTTCCTGATGAAGGACGCCTACAGCTTCGATCTCGATGCCGCCAGCGCGCGGCATTCCTACAACAAGATGTTCGTTGCCTATCTGCGCACCTTCGACCGCATGGGGCTGAAGGCGATCCCGATGCGCGCCGAGACCGGGCCGATCGGCGGCGACCTCAGCCACGAATTCATCATCCTCGCTGACACCGGCGAGAGCGCCGTTCACGTCCACAGCGATTTCCTCGAATTCGACTGGCGGCGCTTTGCCGTCGACAGTTGGGAGGCGCCGGCGCTGCAGCGGGTGGTCGACCACTGCACCGCGCTCTATGCCGCCACCGACGACGTGCACGATCCCGTGGCAGCGGCCAGCTTTGGCGACCAGATCGTCAGCCGACGGGGTATCGAGGTCGGCCAGGTCTTCTATTTCGGTGACAAATATTCGCGCCCGATGGGGGCCGTCGTCGCCGGCCCGGATGGCGAGCCGATCGCGCTCGAAATGGGCTCCTACGGCATCGGGGTGTCGCGCCTGGTAGGCGCACTGATCGAAGCCAACCACGACGAGGCCGGCATCGTCTGGCCCGAAAGTGTGGCGCCGTTCCGCGTCGGGCTGATCAATCTGCGCGGCGGCGACGCCCGCTGCCGCGTTGCCGCCGAGGACCTCTACGGCAAATTGCGCGGCGCCGGGGTCGAGGTGTTGTACGACGATCGCGACGAATCTCCGGGCGCCAAATTCGCGGCGATGGACCTGATCGGCCTGCCCGAGCAATTGGTCATCGGCCCGCGTGGGCTCGCCGCGGGCACCATCGAACTCAAAAACCGGCGCTCCGGCGAGCGGCAAGAGCTTTCCGTCGAAGCGGTGCTCAATCAGGTGACCGCCCGCCCTCACCCCAACCCTCTCCCCGAACGCAGGGAGAGGGAGGAACCCGCGTAGCAGACGGTGACGCAAAAGCAGAGCCACGGTTCGCGGATCGCCACGTGATCTTCGATGCATTCGAGCGCATGGTCGCGTTCCGCTATTTGCGGGCGCGACGGGCGGAGGGGTTCGTCTCGGTCATCGCGATCTTTTCGCTGCTGGGGATCGCGCTCGGCGTCGCCACCCTGATTATCGTCATGTCGGTCATGAATGGGTTTCGCGCCGATCTGTTGGGCCGCATCCTCGGCCTCAATGGCGATCTCAGCGTTTATGCCGCAGCGGGTTCGCTCGCCGATTTCGATACTGCCCAGCAAAAGGTGCGGCGGGTTCCGGGGGTCACCGCGGCAATCCCGATCGTCGAAGGCCAGGTGATGGCGACCACTGACGCCGGCGCGTCCGGCGCTTTGGTGCGCGGCATCCGGCCCGAGGATCTACGTGCGCTGCGGCTCGTCTCGACAAGAATTGTCGCCGGTTCGCTGGCCGATTTTAGCGATGACGGCGTCGCCATCGGCTATCGCCTGGCGCAGCGGCTCGGCGTTGGCGTCGGCGGCCGGGTCACAGTGATTTCGCCGCAGGGGACCGCGACCGTCTTTGGCACGATGCCGCGGATCAAGACCTACCACGTGGCGGCGCTGTTCGATGTCGGCATGTACGAGTACGACAACAGCTTCATTTTCGCCCCGCTTGACGCAGCCCAGCTGTTCTTTCGCATGCCGCATGCAGCGACCGATCTGCAGGTCTTCGTCACCGATCCCGACCGGGTGAACGAGGAGGCCCGGCTGATTACCGCCGCGCTCGGCGGTCAGGCGCGGATCGTCGGCTGGCAGCAGGCCAACTCCAGCCTGTTCAATGCGGTCGAGATCGAGCGCAACGTCATGTTCCTGATCTTGACCCTGATCATCGTCGTCGCCGCCTTCAACATCATCTCCAGCATGATCATGATGGTGAAGGACAAGGGCCGCGACATCGCGATCCTGCGTACGATGGGCGCTTCGCGCGGCATGATTCTGCGCATCTTCATGCTATCAGGGGCCAGCATCGGCGTCGTCGGCACCGCGGCCGGCTTTGGACTCGGTCTTCTGATCACCAAGAATCTCGAAGCAATTCGGCAGTTCCTGCAACATATGCTGCACGTCGATCTGTTCTCGGCCGAGATTTACTTCTTCACCCGGATCCCGGCGCGGATCGACGCGAGCGAGGTCGCGACCGTCGTGATCATGGCGCTGGCCTTGTCGTTTCTCGCCACCCTTTACCCTTCCTGGCGCGCGGCGCGGCTCGATCCGGTCGAGGCCCTGCGTTACGAATGACTGCAACGCTGCCGGCCGGGCCGGTGCTGGAGCTGCGCGGCGTGCACCGGGTGTTCAAGACCGGCGGGGCCGAAATCGCGGTTTTAAGAGGGATCGACCTCGCGCTGCTGCCGGGCGAAGTCGTTGCCTTGGTCGGTCCCTCCGGCGCCGGGAAGTCGACCCTGCTGCATGTCGCCGGGCTGCTCGAACGGCCGGATGATGGTGTGGTGCTGATCGGCGGCGCGGACTGCGGCAGCCTGTCCGATCAGCAGCGCACCCTGCTGCGTCGTTCCGAATTGGGATTCGTCTATCAGTTCCACCATCTGCTGCCCGAATTCTCGGCGCTCGAAAATGTCATGCTGCCGCAGATGATCGCTGGCGTCCCGCGCAGCCCTGCGCGGCACAAGGCGGCGGCATTGTTGGCCGGGGTCGGCCTCGCGCCACGCGCCGGGCACCGGCCGGCTCGGCTTTCGGGCGGCGAGCAACAGCGGGTCGCAATCGTCCGCGCATTAGCCAACGATCCCAAAATCCTGCTCGGCGACGAGCCCACCGGCAACCTCGATCACGCCACCGGCGAGGGCGTGCTGGCGACCTTGCTCGACCTCGTCCGGCATACCGGTATGGCCGCGCTGATCGCCACCCACAATCTCGACCTCGCCCGCCGCCTCGACCGCATCGTGGTGCTCGAAGACGGCCGTCTCAAACCATTTGGCTAAGACAAGACTGCATTTCTCACGGCCTGGCGGTTTGCATGTTTGATCATTCGAGCGCCAGACGCAGAGCCGCGGCGCTCGCCCACGGACACAGCGCCAGTGCCGTCAAGGTCAAGGCGCCGAGGATCAACAGATCGGCGCGCGGCCCGGTTCCGGTAGCGCTCGCCTCCACCGCGCTGGCGCCGAACACCAGCGGCGGCACGTAAAGCGGCAAGACGAGCACGGACAGCAGAACGCCCTGACGCCGCGCGCCGAGGGTCAGGGCGGCGGCGACGCTGCCGATCAGGCTCAAGGCCGGGGTCCCCGCCAGCAAGCTCAGCACAAGGGTCGGGAACGCTGCTGGATCGAGATCGACGACGAGAGCGAGCAGCGGGCTCAACAGCGCCAGCGGAAGCCCGGTCGCGACCCAGTGCGCGGCGCATTTCGCCAGCACCGCCAGTTCGAGCGGAACCGGCGAGAGAACGATCAGATCGAGCCCACCGTCCTCGTAATCGGTCTGGAACAGCCGGTCGAGTGATAGCAATGCCGCGAGCAGCGCCGCCACCCACAGGATCCCGGCAGCGATGCGCGTCAGGACCTCTGGCTCTGGTCCGACGCCGAATGGAAACAAGACAACGGCAAGAATGAAGAAGCCAAGCACCAGAGCGGTATCTCCGCCTTGCCGCAAGGCGAGGCGAAGGTCACGGCGGAACAGGCCGAGAAGCGCCGTCATGTCAGGCGCCAAGGTCAGGATCGAAGAGCGGCGCGAAGCGATCGAGCGCAAGAATTTCCGCGTCGTCGAGGCTGATCGCGGCATGTGTTGCCAGCAGCACGCGCCCACCCGCCGCCCGATGCGCCACAATCGCCTGTTCGAGCCGGACCTGGCCGTCGTCGTCGAGGGCACTCGTCGGCTCGTCGAGGAGCCAGAGTGTGGCCGGGGAGACCAACAAACGCGCGAGCGCGAGGCGTCGCCGCTGCCCGGCGGACAGCCAACGGCACGGCCAGTCGGCGACCGCCTCGAGCCCGAAGGCGGCCAGAGCGTCCTGGAGGATCGGTGCCGTGGACGGCAGGTCGAGATCACGCAACGCCGCCCAGAAGCGCAGGATTTCGCGCGGCGTCATGATCGGCTTCACCGCGTCCTGATGGCCGATGTAGTGGAGCCTGGAATGGTGCCCGGCGATGTCAGCCGCGACCGATGCCCCGCCCCACAACAGACGGCCTGCCACCGGAGCAAGCAAGCCACCGACAAGCCGCAGCAAGCTCGATTTGCCGCTGCCGTTGGCGCCGGTCAGCACCAGCGCACCACCCGCGGGCAAGCAGAACGAAACGCCGGCGAACACCAGCCTTGCGCCGCGCCGGCATGCCAGATTCTCGGCGATCAGCTCGAAGGCTGGTGCAGGCATGCAGATCGCATGCGCGGAAGACAGCGGCAAAAAAGGCGGCTCCGGAGGGGGAATCCGGAGCCGCTTTGGCCATCGGCCGATAAAATCGGCCGATTACGAGGTTTGGGGGACAAACCTGTAAGGGTAGACCTTACACTTAACATATGGGGAGCGGATTGGGACTTCTGTTTGATAAAAGTGTGACGTTTTAGTGAATTTCAACCGAGGTCGCGACGGTCCTCGATCAGCTTGCCATCCCGCGGCAGGCTGCCTTCGGCCACCGGGCTGATTGTCCCGCGCAACCGCGTCAGCGCCTGCACGGTCTCGGCAATCCGCGCCAGATCGTCCGCCGGTTCGCCGATTTCGACGAACAATGTCATCTCGTCCCCGCCGGCCGGTCGCTCGACCACGAGGCGCGCGCGGGTGATCGATTTGTGACGCCGCAGGACATCGGCGATCTGCTCGGGATGGACGAACATGCCGCGCACCTTGGTAGTCTGATCGGCGCGGCCGAGCCAACCCTTGATCCGATGATTGGTCCGGGCGCCGCGGCCGGGGCCGGGCAGCATCGCCGAAAGATCGCCGGTGGCAAAACGAATCAGCGGGTATTCGGGTGTCAAGGTCGTCACCGCGACCTCGCCGATCTCGCCCGGACCCACCGGCTCGCCGGTCCCGGGCCGGACGAGCTCGACGATGATCTGCTCATCGAGCACCATTCCTTCCTCGATCTCGTCATCGGGGCCGGTGCTCTCATAGGCGATGACGCCGATATCGGCGGTGCCATAGCACTGCAGAATTGTAATCCCGCGGCTGCGAATGTCTTGACGCAGCGCCGCCGGCAAGGATTCGGCCGAGACCAGCGCCTTTTTCAGCGACGAGACATCGATGTCCTGGCTCCCCGCCCGGTCGAGCAGGATTTTTAGAAACGACGGCGTGCCGACGTAGCCTGTCGGCCGTAGATCGGCGATCGCGCGCAGTTGCAGTTCGGTCTGACCGGTGCCGGCGGGAATGACCGGGCAGCCGAGCGTTTCGGCCGCACTCTCCACCATCGCCCCGGCCGGGGTGAGGTGGTAGGAGAACGTGTTGTGAACGAGGTCGCCGGCGCGAAACCCGGCAGCAAACAGCGCCCGCGCGAACCGGCCATAATCCGGACGCCTTGCTTCGGGCTCGTAAATCGGACCAGGCGAGACGAAGACCCGGCGAAGCGACGAAACCGGCACCGCGGCAAACCCGCCGAACGGCGGATTGCGCCGCTGCAGCTCAATCAGCTCGGATTTGCGCGTCAACGGCAATTCTGCCAAGGCTTGCCGACCGGTCACCTGCTCGGGCCGCACCCCGGCGAGCAGGTCGCGATAGGCGGGACAGCGCTCTTTCGCCGCGGCGATGATGCCCGGCAGCGCAGCCATCAACGCCGCCTCCCGCAGCGCAGGATCGCGCGCCTCGAGTGCGTCATAGAGCGGGGTCTCCACGCGACTGACTCCTTCCGTCGGCCGCAACAGGCCCGGCCGACTTCTTTTTGCAGTGTGCGCCCGATCGAACCGCGTCAGCAAGCGCGAGCGGCGGCGCGGCAGCATAGCCCAAACAACTTTGGATCGCTGAAGCCAATCGCAAACAGCCGTGCTCCCTGATGCATATGCAGACTTGCGGTCGAGCCGGGCATTCTCCTAAAGTCGTTCTGGTTGGGAAATCAAAGTGCGGTGCAGAGCAATCGGGGAAAAGCGGGGGTGAGCGCCTTGGAAAAGAATAACGGCGTGGCCGTTCGGTTCGGCACATTGGTAAAACTTGTCTACGGAATTATCGCTCTCGCCATTATTCTCGCCGCTCCGGGGGCCTGCGCACAGCCAATCTCCGACGCGGACCGGACGCGGCTCGAGGCGCAAAAGGAAGCTCTGTTCCAGCAGATGCTTCGTAACCCGGCCAATCTCGACGTCACCTTTTCCTATGCCGATGTTTCGGCTCGGCTGGGGGATTACGAGGCGGCGGTATCGGCGCTCGAAAGAATGCTGTTGTTCAACCCAAATCTGCCGCGAGTGCAGCTCGAGCTCGGCGCGCTGTACTTTCGCATGGGATCGTTCGACCTCGCGCGCGACTATTTCGAAAAGGCTGCCGCCAACAACCCGCCGCCAGAGGTCCGCGCCCGCATCGACGAGTACATGGCGCAGATCGAAAAGGCCCAGTCGCGCCACTACCTGTCCGGTTATGTCTTTCTGGGCGGCCAGTATCAAACCGACGCCAATGTTGCACCGGGTTCGCCATTTATTTTGTCTCCGATCGGCCCGGTGCTGCTCAACAACCAATTCCTGAAACAAGCGTCGGGCAGCATCTTCGCCAGCGGGTCGCTGCTGTACAGCTACGATTTGGAAACACAGAACCATGACACGCTTGACGTGACCAGCGTCGGCTATGTCAATCATTATTATAACACTGACGTCAACCGTCTCGACCTCGCTCTGGTGGAAGTAACCGCCGGCCCGCGTTTCAACTTTCCCAATGGACTGGCATTCGTGAATACGCTAGCGTCGGTCAAGCCCTATGCCATCTTTGATGAAGTGGGATTGGGAGAGGCGCAATACTTCGACGCCTATGGCACCGGCCTGGAATTCGATCAAACGGTATGGCATGATTTGTTACTCAAATCGGTCTTCGAATTCCGCCAGAAGAACTTCACCGACACGGCTGACCGCCCGCTGTCGCGCGGCCTCAACGGCAGTGACAAGCTGGTCTCTTTGTCGGCCTCCAAGCCGGTCTGGACGAATTCCGATTTGAACCTGGAATTCGACTACCTCGACCAGACTACGCGGCTGGCCTATTACACGAACGACAGCTACGCTGTGATCGGGTCCTATCGCATTCACTACGATGTCCCATTTCGAATTTTACCATATCCACTGGAAAGTTCGGTTTTTCTTGGCCGCGCTTGGAGCATTTATGCCGCGCCGGACCCGTGCTGCAACACCAGCGGCAACCCGCTGGTGTTTTCGCCGAGCAGCCAGTTGACGCAACGCTGGCGCTTCGGCTTTACCCAGACTATACCGGTAACGGCAAGGGTCGCGGTAGTTCTGCAACTTGAGCGGGATATAATATCGTCAAATCTGCCGATTTACGCTTATACCAACAATTCGATCTTGCTTGGACCGCAGATTCGCTTCTAGACAGAGCTGTTTGATAGAGGGTTCGATGACAGAGATCGTCCGGTGTCCATTGCGCGCTGTCGCGCTCGTCTCCCTATTGCTCGGCATCGGCCTGGCGAGCCCGTGCGTGCGGGCCGATCAGCGCGTCGGCATCGACAGCGCGGTCAATCCCAACGCGATGGGCATCCCGCCGGGCGCACTGCCGCGACGGTTGGTGCTGGGACAGGACGTCGTCTTTAACGAGCGAATCACGACCGAAGCGGAGGGGCAGACGCAGATCCTGTTCGTCGATGAATCGACGCTGTCGGTCGGGCCCAACGCGAACATGGTCATCGACCAGTTCGTCTACGATCCGAACACCGGCACCGGCAAGTTCGTGGCCAGCCTGACCCGAGGTGTCTTCCGTTTCGTCGGCGGCAAGCTCAGCAAACAGGAAAATGCCGTAACGATGCGCACGCCGACGGCGACGATCGGGATTCGCGGCGGGGTAATGCTGGTGAATTTGCGGTCCGACTGCGCTACCTCCGGATCGCGTTTCGGAGCTCCAAGTTGCAACGCGCTCGAAGTCCACAAACTCTACGGCAAGGGCGTGACAATTACCGGGCTTGATGGCGTCTCGCAGACGATCACCCGAAATGGGTTCGAGGTCACCGTGTCGGGGCCGGGCGCCTCCCCGTCCGACCCCGCCCAGTCCCCGCGCGGGTCCACCGCAGCGCTGCTTGCGCAACTTGACGGGCGGGCCGGCGGTAACGGCGGCGCGCAGACCGTCCCAACCGAGGTCACCGTCGCCAACAGCGGTATAGCCAACGCGATTTCGGCCAACATCACGCCCAATATCCAGGCCGCCGGGCAAGCCGCGGCCACTCAACCCCAGAGTGTAACCAAGACCGTTCAGCAGACGGTACCGCCAACGACCTTCCAAGCCGGTTCAACGCAAGGCGGCGCGATAACCGCGACACCCATAAACCCGACCTCGCTCATAATCTCGACTCCGCAAATCCCGTCGCAACCCCCGGTTATCCCGCCGACACCCCCGGTTATCCCGCCGACACCCCCGGTTGTTATAACGCCGCCCATTCAGCCACAGCCGGTAACTGCTACCTATGCTGGAAATTTCAAAAGCACGAACGGCTTCGGCACGACGTTTGGCTTGACTGACCCAAGCGGGACCACCAGTAACGGCATCGCTTATTCTGGCGGGACCTTGAGTTTTCCGCCCGGCGCACCGCAGAACGGGGTCTTCACCGCCAAGATCGCCGGGTTGGGACAGCTGGCCATACCACTAGCGCCCGGCACCGCCACCTTGCCTACGAACGGCGCCGGCACTTCCAGCCCCGCCGGCCCGGTAACCGGGACGACATATATGTCCCCCGACGGGACGTTCTTCTACGCAAACCTCACGCCGGTGAACTCACCGGCGCAAAGCGAATTCATTTACGGCGGCCAGACAGTCAACCCCAACTTTTACCAAGCAACCGGCGCGCCCCGAATACTCGCCTTCAATGTGCAGCCGGACGTGGCGCTGCGCTCGCCCATCCCGTTCATCCGCAACCAGGCGGGCGGCAATTTGCCGAATGCGGTCGTTTCCCCGTATTACGTTGTTGCTCCGGCGAACGTGAACTTCGGTAACAATCTGCAAGGCGCCACCAGAACCCCGACATTACAGGCGAGCCTCGCGATCGACGGCAAGGGAGCCAATCAGCAGTCGGTCATCGTGGTGCATACCGGCCAGTTCTTCACCGCCTCAGATGGCGGCGTGGCAGTTACCGGTCTCGTCCGAGGGTCTTCGCGGCTCGACCCGAAGGCGCCGCCAATTCGTATTACGAGCAACGACGCGAATGTCATCGACGCTAACGGCGGCCGCGTTTACGGGAAAAATTCGATCAGTGGCTTTGTCCTGGACCAGAACGGGTACAACTTCAACTCGAATTACGTGCCAAATCAGTTGGCCCAGGAAAACACGCTGATACAACCCCAGACGATCACGACGAATTATGCGTTCAATCAGCCGGTCAAGCCTGGAACAGTGCCGACAGGGGTCGGGACGAGCCGGACGACGCAGACTTTGACCGGGTTCTTCGGCGGTTTGCAGCAGAACCCCACCGCGGCTAATGGCGTCAGCCCGCCGCCCTATATCGTGCTTGGGGGCGCTACGGTCTCGACAAATGAGAGCACCAACCGGGTTTCCGCGACGCTCGCGGGCGCCGTAGACCCTGCCACGCCGAGCACCGACGGCGTGACGGCCGAAGTGTTGAATTTCGGATCCTTGCAGGGACTTTATGCGGCGCGGTCGGCTTTTGTCGACGACAGCCACTTCGCGGCGGTCGAATCACCTTATAATCCCGCCAACGGCCAAGGCGCGGCGCCGGTAATGCTCCAAATCAAGAACGGCAAGCCGCAGGTCCTCACTTTCAACGGCGACCCGGGTCAGGCGGGGCTGCTCTACCTGGTCAGCTCGGGCACGGTACCGTCTAATGCTCTGCTGCCCCCCGGCGTCTCCTATTGCCAATGCCAGTACCTCCAATGGGGCTATTGGGGCGGCGACATTAGAGGGGGAACAACCGCTAACAATACCGTGCGCGAGCGCGCGCATATAAATACCTGGGTCGCCGGAGTGCAGACGCCCTCGGGGCCCGGTAGTGAAATCGCCAGTCTCATGGCGATGGGCGCCAAAGGCAGTTACAACGGTACGCTGACCGGATCGGTCTACAATGGCGTCGCGCAATACCTCGCAACAGGAGGGTTGCACGCGACTTATAATTTCGGGACCACGATGGGATTGTTCCAGGTCATCAATTATGACGGCATCAACTTTACCCAGAAGGGCCCGGCCGCGCTTACGGGATCGAACTACGGCTTCGGCATCAGTACGACCGCTTCCGCCGGGGGTAAACCGGTCGGTGTTTCCGGGGTTGTAGCCGGCAGCTTCTACGGCCCGCAAGCGACCGAGACCGGCGGCACCTTTGCGTTTAAAAAAATCAACCTGCCTTATTATACCTCAGGTATCTTCGCGGCGGCCGGATCCGTGCCACACTAATCGTTTTGCGCTTGCGACAAAGAGAAACCCGCCGGCCTAGGCCGGCGGGTTATTAAGACGGGAGGCTGTTACGCAGCGTTCTTCGGCCGCCGCGCCAAATCCGTTTAGTTGGGCTTCGGACCTGCCATGACCTTATCGACCGACGCCGAATAGGGGTGTTCGGCCGGGTTCGATGCATAAGGTGCTGGCAACTGATAGTGGGGCGCCGTCGGCGTCGAGGTGGCGCCAGGGCTCAGGCCAACGCTCGGCGGCGAGGCGGGCGGCTGCGTCGCGGCACTCGCCGTCGGAGAGGAGCCATTGGGCGGTAGTGACGAGACTGACTGCGCCTGTGCAGCCAAGGCCGTGCCCGCCAGTAACGCGACACCCAAAACCGTCGATTTCAGCATATTCCGCATATCAAGGAACTCCAGCTCACCCGATCAATTCGGTATAAGACACTTAGGTACGCCTTATGATACGTACAAATGATAATATTGCATCGCACCCATGAATCTGGTTCATTTTAACGCGCTCGATCTCAATCTGCTGCGGGTTTTCGACGCCCTGGTCGAGGAGCGCAGCGTTACCCGCGCCGGCGATCGGCTAGGCCTCACTCAATCGGCGATCAGCCATGCCCTGAACCGGCTGCGCTACGTGCTCGAAGACGAGCTGTTCGTCCGTGGTCCCGATGGAATGCAGCCGACCCCGCGCGCTACCGAGATGGCGCCGCGGCTGCGCCAAGGTCTGCTCCACCTCCAACTCGCGCTGACCCCGGCCGATTTCGTCCCCGCACAAACCGATCGCCGGTTCACCATGATCTGCGGCGAATATGTCGGCACCGTTCTGGTGCCTAGCCTGATCGCCCGGCTCAGGGCGGCGGCCCCAAATGCCGAGTTCCGGATCCGACCGAGCAATATGGGCGTGGCCGAAGCGCTGCTCGCGGGGCGTGCCGATCTGGCGATCGGCAGCTTCCGGCGGGTCCCCGAATGGTTCGACAGCGAGCCGCTGTTTACGGAGACGCGAGTGTGGGTCGTCGGAGCCGACCATCCCGCCGCGTGGCAGGAGATGACGCTCGAACGGCTCGCCGCAGTTCCCCATTTGCTCATTTCCGCGGCCGGTGAAGATGAACATGCGGTTGCCGGCTATGTCGTCGATCACGGGCTGGAGCGCCTGGTCATGCGCAGCGAGGTTGGTTTGCTGCAAGGCGCACTGGCGGCCCGCGGGTTGAGCCGGATCGTCGGCCTGACCACACCCCACTTCCTCGCGGCGCTGGCGGTGGTCAGCCGCTCGGATATGGCGGCGCCGTTGCCGCGGCGGCTCGCCACCGCGTTTGCCGAGGCCTATCGCCTGAAGATATTCGAGCCGCCCTACCCCTCACCGTCCTTCGAGATCACCGCGCTGTGGCATCGAGAGCACGGCAGCGAGCCCGCTATCCTCTGGCTGCGCGACGTGGTGCGGGAGGTCGCTGTTCAGCTGTGATCGACCGTCCTCCCCGGCGCTGACGAGGCGGCCATCGATGATCTAGCGGCGGACTGCGCCTTTCATTGGGGGAAGCCCTCGCCGATGACGCGTCGGATCTGCGGCAGGTCCATGCCGGCGAGGCCGAGGCGATCGAGGGTGCGGGCCTCGGCTGCAAAGTCCTTGCCGGTCATGTTGCGGACGGTCTCGAGCAGCGCATCGATTGCCGGGGTCGGCACGCCTGCCGCCACCCCCAGCGCGCTCATCGGGATCAAGCCCACCGGCACGTCCTCGGTGATGTATTTGTGGTCGAGCGAGGCGGGCGTGCCGGTTGCTTGATAGGGGCCGTCGGCGTCGTAGGTCAGCCGCCGGCAGGTGTCGACCAGAGTTGTCTGGCGCACGCCATAGGCGCGCTCGAACCAGTCGGCGAGGTCAGGGACAACTGCGCCCAGCGCGGCGGCGACGGCCACGCGTTCGGCATTGATCGCCTCGTAAAGGCGGGCGACCGCCGGGGTCACCCCCTCGGCATAGAATTTATATCCGCCGCCACTCTCGATCCGCGCGGCATTGGCGACGCAGTTGGCAACGTGCAGCATCGCGTTCGCGTTGGTGAAGCCGGTGGAGACGATGTCGGGCGCAACTACCGCCTGGGGAAACAATGGTGACAGCCGCGTGAATACGGCGCCGATGCGGTTGCCCGGGAAGGACGCGATCTGCAGCCAGCGCTTGGCGACGATCGGGTGGATTCGCGTCGGCGCCAACCGGCGGCACGAATAGGGGTAGTTATCCATCTCGGCGATGTCGACTGCGGCGCGGCAATCGCATGCGTCGAGCGCGCGGCGGACGACCAAGGAGCCGCCGGTATTGCCCTGGATCAGCAGGATCAGCTGATCGTTGCGCAACATCGGGGCGAGCAGGCGCGCGGTGCCCTCCTGCGCATTCCCGCCGGTAACGACGATGATGATGTCGGCGCCATCAACCGCGGCACGGAGGTTTGACGTCGCCTGCTCGACCGCGGCAAAGCCGCCGGCATCGCCCTCGACCGTGATCCCGCCCATCGAGCGGATGTCGGCGAGACGAGTATCGTCGAGGTCGTGCAACCGCACCTTAAAGCCGGCGACGCCCAGATGGGCGGCGAGATAGACCCCGCCGATCCCCGCACCGATGATTGCGATCGTGGTTGCGCTGTTAGCGTCCGGCAAATCTTCCCCCTCTTCGAAGCTCGATCGCGCGTCACCCGCGGTTGAAGGCAGGCATCACGTCGCGTGCGAACCAGCGCAGCTGGTCCTTGAACTCGTCGGGCGGCAGGCCTTCGGCCCAGTGAATCATGAAATCCTCGAGACCGGGATATTTGGCCTCGATCGATTTGATGCCGTCGATGACCTGCGCCGGCGTACCGCAGAACCATGCCTTCTGCGCCACCCCGTCTGCGAGCGACGGCACCCGTACCGGCGCCCCCGGAGTGCCCCAGGTACGGCCCTCCTCGTCGGCGTAGCGGACGAAACCGAACGGTGCGAACCATTTGTAGCGCTCGTCATGCGACGGTTCGACCCGGCGCATCGCCTCCTCGCGGCTGTCGGCGAGATAGAGGCCCGCGCCCCAGATCATGTCTTGCCCGAGCGCCACGTTGCGGCCGTGGCGATGGCAGGCGGCGTGATAAGCGCGCACCACGTCGTCGAGGATCTTCTCGCCGTTTAACGTCACCATCGCCTTGATGCCGTATTGCGCCATCATGTCGATGGTCCTGCCGCTGGCGATCGGCATCCAGATCTCGACGGGCAGATATTTCGGCCGCGGCACCATCGTGATCTCTTCGAGCTGGTAGCCACGATAGGGCACCTGTGGCGGGCACTCGAAATACTTGCCCTTGTGCCGGAACGACTCTTCGTTGAAGCACTTAACCAGCAGCTGCAACCCTTCCTCGAAAATCTCGCGGTTGGCGTCGGCATCGAGCAACGGCGCGCCAAAGGTCTCGACCTCGCGGGTGTGGTAGCCGCGGCCGACCCCCATGATCACACGGCCATCGGTCACGATGTCGGCCATCGCGTAGTCTTCGGCGAGCCGGATCGGGTGCCACATCGGCAGGATATTGAACGCGCAACCCAACTTGAGACGCGTGGTCTGGGTCGCCAGCCAAAGACCGAGCTGGATCAGATTTGGCAGGCACTCGTAGCCTTCGCGCTGGAAATGGTGCTCGGCGGTCCACAGCGCGTAATAGCCCTCGTGGTCCATGACCCGGGCCACGTCGCGCACCGTCGCGAAGACCTCGGACAGGCGCTCGTTCGAGTACCGGCGATCGTTCGCCGGCGTCCCGTTGAGCCCGATATTGTCGAGCGCGATCTGCCCGACATAAAGGGCATGAAACCGCTTGATCATGATGCCGTCCTACCTCCGTCTGGGGGGCTAATGTTAAGAGGTATATCACATCGCCGTGATCCCGGCGAAAGCGGCGGAGGCAGTTTCGCCAAGCCCTTTTTCTCGCGCACCGCGCCCGTAATCACGCCAAACGGGCGGCGCCAGCTGGGACCGAACCCCTGCGCGACGAGGAGCGCCGGCTGGCCGTGGCGAATTCAGCAGAGTGCCGCTAGGGAATTTTGCCACGGCGCGTCAACTTGCGGTATGCTCGTTCAGCCTGCCCGCGCCGGCGTAGGGCACATTAAGGAGGGTCGTTGATGGGCTATAATCTCGAGCAGTTCTCTACCGAATGCCACCAAATCCTCAAGGCGGACCCGGGTGTCGACGGGCGGAAAAAGGTCTGCGCTGCTCGTTCAGGAGGTGCTGAAGGACGAGGATTTCATAAAAACCCACCTCGGCGACGACGTGCCCGACCGCAAGGTGCTGTACGAAGATCCGGAACTCGGCTTCTGCATTCTTGGTCACGTTAACCATGGCGCCAAGGACAGCCAGCCGCACGACCACGGTCCCTCTTGGGCGATCTACGGTCAGGCGCGCGGCGAGACGATCATGACCGACTATTTCCCGGTCGCCCGCCCCGGCGAGGGCAATCCCGGCAAGGCGCGGCCCATCAAGGATTATACGCTGAAGCCCGGCATGGCCTATCTCTACAACGAGGGCGATCTGCACTCGCCGCGGCGCGCCGGGCCGACCCGGCTGATCCGCATCGAAGGCAAGAACATGGAGAAGGTAAAGCGCTACCCCTACGAGCGGGTCTCGTAGGCAGCCGCGCAGCAGCTACCGACGGACCGGCGATGCAGAAATCGCCGGTGAGCCCCGAGCCGCGTCATCTTTCCCCGACGGCGCGGCTGCGGGCGCGGCAATGCGGGCGAGGCCGAGATGGTCGCGCAAGGTCGTCCCCTGGTATTCGCGGCGGAAAAGGCCGCGGCGCTGCAATTCGGGCACGACGAGATCGACGAAATCGGCAAACCCGCCGGGGAAATAGGGCGGCAGAATATTGAACCCGTCGGCCGCCCCGTCGACAAACCATTCCTCGAGCGTGTCCGCAATCCGTCGCGGGGTGCCGCACACAACCCAGTGGCCGCGCGCCGCGGCGGTCAAATTGTAGAGGTCGCGCAAGGTCATATTCTCCCGGCGCGCGGTCTCGAACAACACCCGCGAAAAGGTGCGGCCGCCCTCGCTCGGCGGCGGGGCCGGTACCGGCCCGTCGAGCGGAAAGCCCGAGACGTCGTAGCCGATCCGGCCACTGACCAGGACAGCGGCGTTGGCGGGGGTCAGCCAGCTCTGCAGCAGCGACAGCTTGTCTTTCGCAACGGCATCAGTTTCGCCAATGATCGGCATCACTCCCGGCAGAACCGCCAGCGCCTCGGGTGCGCGCCCGTATTCACCGAGCCGGCCCTTCAGATCGGCATAGGCCGCCTTCGCGCTCTCGAGCTCCTGCACCACCGAAAAGACGACATCCGCGGTCCGCGCCGCGAGATCGAGCCCTGAAGGTGACCCGCCGGCCTGGATGATGACCGGATGACCCTGCGGGCAGCGGGCGATGTTCATAGGCCCACGGACCTGAAAGAACTGCCCCTTGTGGTTCAACGGCCGGACCCGCTCGGCGTCGATATAGACGCCCAACTCCTTGTCGGCGACGATCGCATTGTCGTCCCAGCAATCCCACAGCCCCTTGACGACATCGACGAATTCGTTGGCGACCTCGTAGCGCAGATTGTGGTCCATCTGCCGCTCGCGGCTGAAATTGAGCGCGGATTTGGGCTGTGCGCTGGTGACCACGTTCCACGCGGCGCGGCCGTTGCTGATATGGTCGATCGAGGCAAAGGTGCGAGCGACGTGATAAGGCTCGCCATAGCTGGTCGAGACCGTGGCGCCGAGCCCGATATGCCGGGTCGCGGCGCTGAGAACCGAGATCAGGGTGGTTGGCTCGAAGCGGCACAGAAACGACGGGTGGTCTCCCGGGTCCATGACCAGCCCGTCGGAGATAAACAACAGGTCGAATTTGCCGCGCTCGGCGATGCGGGCGATTTCCGTGGTGACCGACAGATCGTTGTTGCTGACCGCGGCCCCCTCGTAGCGCCAGCCAGCCGAATGGTTGCCGGTGCCGAGCACAAACACGCCGAGGTGCATCTGACGAGTGGCTCCGCGCATGCCGCTTATCCTCCCGCGCTCGACCGGCCGTGGCGAACATCAATGCGAGCTGAACGAGATTGCGTCGTCGCTCCGATCGTCGCAATGACGGCTATTACGGACGTCATTGCGAGCGTAGCGAAGCAATCTCGATGGCAGAACCCTCCACTGGCGCTACCGCTGTTCCGCCCGCGGCATCGCATCCAGCCCGATCGTGCCTTCGATGTTCTTCCACTGCGGGCGCTGGACGTTAAGCACTGCGCCCAGTGTGGCGTAACCCGAGCCGGAGAGGCGGCACACCGGATCGAGCAATTTGGGGTCGACCCGCCCGTTCTTCCAGACGGAGGGATCGACGTGCGCGTGCACGACGCGACCGAGCACGATATTGGTGTTGCGGTCGGTCACGATCTGCGCGACCTCGCATTCGAGGTGCGCCTTGGCCTCGGCAACCCGGAACGGGCGCACCTTCGCCGACGGCGCCGGTGTCAGAGCGGCCCAGTCAAATTCGTCCTCGTCGCGCGGAAAGTCCCCCGCGGTGAAGTTCATTCTCTCCAGGAGGTGCATCGTGACGATGTTCGCGACGAACTCCGGCACTTCACGAAGGTTCTTCAGGCTATCCTTGACGCCAGAGGAGCCGAACGCGACGTAGGGCGGATCGCTCCCCATTAGGTTGAAGTAGGAATACGGCGCCACGTTGCGCACGCCGCTGGCTGAGATCGTCGAAATCCAGCCGACAGGCCGCGGCACGACCAAAGCCGTCATCAGCTGATAAAAGCCGGGCCCCTGCCAGTCGTCCGAGCCAACCTCGAGAGCGCGGTCCAGGGTGACAGGTGGGGCGTCGTGAGAGCTGGGCATGTAGTCGATCTTCCCGCGGTTTAGTGGCGGGCCCACGATAACAGCCTTTCGCGCTGACGCGGCGGATATTGCGGTGTTTGCGGCAACCGATCCATGATGGGGTAAGACCACACACGGAGCAGCGATGGCAGCAGCGCGACAATTGCGTCTGGGCGCATTCATGCGACCGGTCGGCATCCATACTGCATGGTGGCGCTATCCCGGCGCCTATCCCGACGCCAATTTCAACCTCAAGCACCTGATACGTTTTGCGCAGACCCTGGAGCGCGGCCGGTTCGACGCCTGGTTCATGGCCGACCATCTCGGCGTCCTGAACATGCCGATGGCGGCGTTGAAGCGCAGCGCGACTGTCACTTCGTTCGACCCGCTGACCCTGTTGCCGGCATTGGCGATGGTGACCGAGCATCTCGGACTGATCGCCACCGCCTCCACCACCTTTGAGCCGCCCTATCTGATCGCCCGCCGGTTTGCCTCGCTCGACCACATCAGCGGTGGACGCGCCGCGTGGAACTTGGTCACCACTTCGAACCCCAATTCAGCGCTCAATTTCGGCATGACCGAGCATATGGAGCATGGCGAGCGCTATCGGCGCGCCCGCGAATTCTTCGATGTCGTGACCGGCCTATGGGACAGCTGGGCCGAGGACGCCTTTGTCCGGGATGTCGAAAACGGCGTCTATTTCGATCCCGAGCGGCTGCACATCCTCGACCACAAGGGCGAATTCCTGTCGGTGCGCGGCCCGTTGAACATCGCGCGGCCGATCCAGGGCTGGCCGGTCATCGTCCAGGCCGGCGCGTCCGATGCTGGGCGACAGCTCGCCGCCGAGACTGCCGAGGTGATCTTTGCCAGCGGCGGCAACCTCGCCGACGCGCAGGCGTTTTATGCCGATGTCAGAGGACGGATGCAGCGGTTTGGGCGTGACCCCGAGCATATGAAGATCATGCCCGGCGCGCTCGTCGTCGTCGGCGACACCGCGTCCGAGGCGCGCGAGAAGCGGGCTTTGCTCGACAGCCTCGTCCATCCCGACAGCGGTCTCGCCTCACTTTCGATTGCGCTCGGCCATGACGCCTCGAAATTCGATCTCGATGGGCCGTTGCCCGACATCCCGGAATCGAACGCCAGCAAGAGTGGTCGGGAGCGGGTCATCGCCCGCGCCCGGCGCGACAATCTGACGGTGCGCGACCTGGCGCGCATCGCCGGCAGTTATGGCGGACTGGCCTTGGTCGGTACACCCTCGATGATCGCCGACCAGATGGAGGAATGGCTCTACGGCGCTGCCTGCGACGGGTTCAACATCATGTTCCCGTGGGTGCCCGGCGGGCTCGACGAGTTCGTCGACCGCGTCGTCCCCGAATTGCAGCGCCGCGGCCTCTTCCGCCGCGAATACGAGGGCAAGACCCTGCGCGAAAACTTGGGCCTCCCCCGCCCCGAAAACCGCTTTTTCGAGAAGCGTGGGTTCTGACCACTGCGAGAGGCGCACCCTCGCGCCCGCTGCTTGAGGTAACCTTTCCTGGTGCCTTAGCGCTCGCGTAAGATCCCATAGTCCGGTACGGGTTGGACCGAGCGCGAACGTGGGAAGTTCGACATGCTGACGAATGGGAGGCGGTATGCTGGCGATGTGGGTGAAGGTCCGGGTGAAGCCCGACGGGCGCGAGCGTTTCCTGAAGGCGATCGAGGTCGATGCCCTCGGTTCCGAGCGGGACGAGCCGGGCTGTCTGCGGTTCAATGTTCTTCAGGATGCGCAGGACCAGAACGTCTACTACTTCTTCGAAGCCTACCGGGACGAGGCGGCGCTTGAGGCGCACCGGGCAGCACCCCACTACGCTGTCTGGCAAGCGGTCTCGGACACGTTGGACGGCCCGCCTCAGGCGACGCGTTGCCAAACTGTCTTTCCCGCCGCAGCCGGCTATTGGGAGAAAAAGAGCTAGTCTCCTGGCGAGACGTCTGGCTGCGTCAGTCGGCCTCTAGAGGCCGACTGCAACTATCAGCCTGATCCACACAATCGAGGTGGCGGGCGCGATCATCGCGCGCGTCGTTGCCGAGGCTGAGCAGGCCGCTGGTGCGGCGTTTCTTTTCCGTGACTCGAGCGTCGCCTTTTGCCAGCGACGCCCGGTCGCTATGCTGGCGGAGAGCCCAACCAAGCCAATAGAGGATCGGC
>CAVTFD010000033.1:0-234765 GCA_963733945.1 uncultured Alphaproteobacteria bacterium
CTTCAGTCTGACCCCGACTAATCCGTCAGGTCTATCAGGAACCGTCGATCCAATTAAACCGCAACCGCCACCGCCCGGCCAAAGGGCATTGTCGGCTCCCGGCCACCTGAACGAGGTCCATATCTGGCGGCACCGCGCTTTTCCACCTCGAAATCGGGCAATACGACGCGGCGCTCGCGCTCCATGACGGGCCGATGCGCGCCATGCAGCGCCCGCTGTGCCTCAGCCTCCCAACGCCTCGGCGCTCTTGTGGCGCCTCGACACGCTCGGCTGCGATATCGGCGAGCGCTGGCGGGAGCTGGCGGATTTGTGGCAGGATCACGCCGACGGGAAATGCCTCGTCTTTGGCGACATCCACGCCGCGAATGGCCGAATTGCGCTCGGCCAGGAGGCGCTGGTCGAGCAGCGGCCCGGGGCGATGCGCGAGACGGCGGCCGGCGGCCTCGAAGCGGCCGGCTTTATCGACATCGGCATTCCGGTGGTCGAGCTGTTGCTGCCGGTGGGTGTCGGTCTATGGCAGATCGGTGGCAGCCACGCGCAACGCGACGTCGTCGACTGGACCTTGACCGAGGCTGCCCTGCGCGCCGGTCAGCGCGACGTCGCCTTGTCGCTCGCCCATGAAGGCCTCGCGACCCGCCCGCGCAGCGCCCCCAAAGATTGCCGGCCGAGTGTCAGGTAAGAACCGAAACGCTCGATGGAAGATCCCGTAAACTGTCACCGTAACCCCGTTCATTCCACTGATAAAATTGGCGTGCCGTGGCCGACGATGATGAGCACTATGTCTACGCCGTAGCCCTATGACGGGTTAGACGATCGTGTTTTCGGACGCCACTCTTTCTCAAGCTGCCTGGCCGTAGCCACTTGGGAGGGTGTCATCAGTTTCCTGAGTTCCCTCTTCTGTTGATCCGAAGCGGGGTTGTAGAATACTCGCGGGCCAACGTTGGATTTAGATTTCCACTCCAAGGTAAACCACATGTAGGCCTGTATGTAGTCATTACTAACTCCCTCTCCACAGCTGTAGGCGCAGCCAAGTTGATATTGGGTAGCGGCACATCCTTGCTCGGCTGCCTTGAGCCACCATTTCGCGGCCAAAGA
The DNA here is from genome assembly GCA_963733945.1 of uncultured Alphaproteobacteria bacterium. Classification (GTDB taxonomy): domain Bacteria; phylum Pseudomonadota; class Alphaproteobacteria; order ATCC43930; family CGMCC-115725; genus AP-15. The sequence goes on from CAVTFD010000033.1 coordinate 1,096, forward strand.
ACAATCCTGAGGAATTCCATCACCTTCGTAGTAAGCCTCGGCGATATAGAATTGTGCTTCTGCATCACCGCGTTCAGCAGCTTCACGATACCGGTCTATCGGATTCGCCTCTGCGACAGAGGTCTGGGAAACTGAAGATCCACTCGACATGCCTTGTCGGATAGGCGCATCCCAAACAACTCGGCCTTGCGGGTCGAGAACGCGGACGATCCGGTAGGGCTTGTTCGCGTCCGCCTTGTTGGACTCGGCGACCCAGTTCTCGATTTCGGCAGGTGTCAGGCGTGTCTCTTGCGTCACCCCATCGGAAAAAACCACTTGATACGTCGCGGACGTCAGTTCCGGCGGTCGTTTTGGCGGCCAATTCTTGGCAGCGTCGAAAGCGCTTTGCAGCGCCGCCGTGTCGAAATTCTGTTCAAGCTGCGGAGCCTTTGCCGCAGCTTCATTGAGAGCGACAGAGACTTCCGCTGCCGATGCACAATGCCATATCGCGTTGGAGAACGCACCCAACACGGGATTCTTGAAGGAGAGCGGCGCCGCTTGTTCGGAATACATCAGGCTGAGCGCTCGCGCCGTTTGCGCATTTTTATTGACGCTGCCTTCGTTGTACAGCTTCGGGCCAAAGAAGTTGCTCAAGAGAATTTGATCAGTCCTCCGTTCATGTCCCATCTGCGCACCAGCACCCCGGTTTGCGCGATGATACGTACACGACCTCGCCGTTGTCTAATTCAATCGTGGCCCCGCAACCTGCTGTTTCGCTGGACCGCAAAAGCTTCGGCATGTCCTGATCCCTATATTTGCATCGTGGGAGCAGACGAATGTTGGTTACGGTGACAGTTTACTCGATACGGGGGGCAAGCGCTTCTGTGCGGCAGCGCCGGTAGGACCACCTACGCGATGCGCGCCCAGCACTCCCACCTCATCTATTGGACCTGGGCGAATTAATGAGGGATCGAGCGGTCTGGTAAACCGACACCGTAAACCGCCGGTAACAATAGCGGTGACTAGTAAACCGTCACCGTAGCCTGCACCGTAACCTGGTATTCGCGGCCTCACGTCCAAAGAATCGACAAATCGTCCTCCGCAGCTGACTAAAACGTTACAACCGAGCAGGCGCCAGGATTTGCGCTCGCGACCGCATGCTCGACCGCGCCCGGCTCTGCTTGGATCACCGACCACCGATTGGTAGCAAGAACGACCACAGCCATCTGCCAAGCAGTGAGGTCTTGCTGGAACGGGATGCTCTGGTCGCAGGTTACGAAAACCTCAATTCCTGCCTTCGCGGCCTGATCGAGCAAATCTCCGTTCGACAGCCCTGCCCAACCCATCTGATAGACGGTACGGACGTTATGTGCCCCCAAGATCCTCCGAACGCCGACAGGCACGTTCTGGTCAAGCAGGACCTGGGCCATGAACCTTGGCGAACCGGATCACCGATCGTACTCGATCGAGGGTCAACCCCTCGAAAATCTCCCCGGTGATCTGCTCGGGCGTATAGCCGTCCTCGGCATTGTTGACCACCGCTTGCACAGGCACGCGCGTTCCCTTTACCACCCAGGCGCCTGACACCTTACCGGGCGCCCGCTCGGCATCAGGGCATTTCGACCAATCCATCAGTCAAACTCCGTCAGCCGGGAGCCGAGCTTCGGGCCGTCATAGACGGCAGCCTGCATTCTAACTCTTGCTTGGCGAGCTTCGCCAGATGGGGATAGCGGGTCGACCGGTCAACCTCGACCCGGAGGGCCAGACCAGCGCAGTCGGGATCGGGGGTTCGCGGGCCTTCAAGGCGTGGGCGGAGACGAGCCGCGGCTTTCTCTGGGCACAGGCAGCCTCTATTATCCCGCGAAGCGAATCGGAGGACTATCGGAGGACGATTGAATGCCTGCTCATACTGTTGATGCTGCTGCGCCAACCAGATGGCCGAATTATCGGGAGGGCGATTTCGTCATCCGGAATTATGTGTTCCGCAGCGGCGAGACATTGCCCGAGCTGAAGCTCCACTACCGCACCCTGGGCACGGCAAAGCGCAACGCCGCGGGCAAGATCATCAACGGCGTGCTGCTGTTGCAGGGCAATACCGGCACCGGCGCCAATTGGCTGCGCCCGAGCCTCGCCGACGAGCTGTTTATGTCCGGGCAGCCGCTCGATGCGGCGGCAGTATTTCATGATCATGCCGGACGCGATCGGGCGCGGCGGGTCGAGCAAGCCTTCGGACGGGCTCAAGGGGAAATTTCCCCGCTACCGCTATCATGACATGGTCGAGTCCGGCTATCGGCTGATCAGCGAAGGCCTCGATGTCGCCCATCTGCGCCTCGTTATCGGCAGCTCGATGGGCGGCATGCATGCCTGGATGTGGGCCGAGATGTACCCCGATTTGATGGACGGGGTGGTGCCGATCTCGTGCCAGCCGGTCGAGATCAGCGGCCGCAACTGGCTCGGCCGTCGCGCCCAGGCCGAGGCGATCCGCCACGACCCGGACTGGAACAACGGCTTCTACGAGACGAACCCGCGCCACTACATCTACGCCGCGGCCGGGAATTTCGGCACTGAAAGCCCGACCCGGATTCAGGAAATGGCGCCGACCCTCGCCGCCGCCAACGCGCTCTACGAGCAGCGCCTCGCCCAGGCCGCCAAGGGCGACGCCAACAACTCGCTATGGGCGATCGAGGCGATCATGGACTACAACCCGGAGCCCGATTTGGACAAGATCAAGGCCAAGGTGATGCTGATCAACGACGCCGAGGATCACGCCAATCCGCCGGAGCTCGGCACCGTCGAGCGGGCGATGAAGCGGGTGCGCCACGGCCGCTATGTGCTGATCCCGGCGGGCCCGAACACACACGGGCACTTCAGCCATTTCTACGCAGAGCTGTGGAAGCCCTATCTGATCGAGTTCATGAAAACCCTCGGCGCCCCGCTGCAGGCGGCGGCCGAATAGACGCGCAGGTTAATCGGGATCACCGATCATGGGCCTGCTCGACGGCAAGGTAGCGCTGGTGACCGGCGGCAGCAAGGGCCTGGGCGCCGCGACCGCACTCCTGTTCGCGCAGGCGGGGGCGAGGGTCGTCGTCACCTTCGGCAATGACGTCGAGGCAGCCGACCAGCTGATCGCGAGCCTGCCCGGCATCGGCCACCGGGCCAGCCATACGCCGGCGCAGGACACTCGCGCCATCGAAAGCCTCGCCGCCTCGATCGAGGCGACCGAGGGCCGGCTCGACATCCTGGTCAACAATGCCGGCAGCACGCGGGTGATCCCGCATGCCGATCTGCGCGCGCTCGATGACGCGTTCTTTGACTTCGTGCTGGCGGTCAATCTGCGGGGACCGTTCGCCACGGTGCGCGCCTGCCGGTCGTTGCTCGCGGCGAGCGGGCATGGCCTCGTCGTCAATGTCGGCTCGGTGTCGGGGGTGCGCGGCGGGGGCAGCAACATCGCCTACGCCGCCGCCAAGGCCGGGCTTCACGCCATGACGATGTCGTTGGCGCGGGCGCTGGCGCCGGCGATCCGGGTGGTCGCCGTCGCCCCGAGCCTGATGGAGACGCCGATGACCGATATGTGGACCCCGGAGCAGCGCGCGCAAAGGATCGCTAGCAACCCGCTCAAGCGGATCGGTCAGCCCGAGGAGGTAGCGGCGGTGATCCTCGGGCTGGCGACGACGATGACCTTTGTCAACGGCACGGTCATCCCGGTCGACGGCGGCAGCCTGCTGTAACCGCCGGACCGGGATTGATCGATTTAAGACTACCGCACCGGTGAGAAGGCCGCTGGGATCAGCAGCTTGTTTTCCTGCCGGATCGGCCGCACCCCGGCCTGCGGCGGCCACGCTTGGCCGGGCCGGCGCGATTCTTCGCGGATCCGGGCACGCTCGTTCAGATCCTTGTACACCCAGGTGTGGACGAACTTGTTGAGCCCGCCGAGTTCGCTCGTCCAGCAGGCCGCCAAGGGGGACAGCTTCTCGCGATCGGGAACGGCCTTGGCCCACGCCTCCAGCACCTTCGAAAGGTCGCCCGGGGCGTAAGTGTAGGTGCGCATCTCATAGACGTTCCCGGTGCCGTAATTCCGACTGCCGAGGGCGTGCATGAACGGCGCCGGGTTCATGATCTCGGCCTCCTGCGCGACGATGAACTCGCCGCCGCCAGGGAGCGCGTTACGCTCGGCGTCCTGCGCCATCGCTGCGCGCACGGAGGTGCGGTGCCGCAAGTCGTCGTAGGGATAGACGTGGATCACCTGATTAAGCGGACCGAACTCGGTGTGCCAGAAGCCGCCCAATTTGGAGTGTCTTTCGCGCGAGGGCAGTCGCTTGGCATAGCGCTCTTCAAATTCGGGCACGGTCCCGGGGCGCAGGGTATAGGTACGGACTTCATAGATCATCGACGCATCCTCCAAGGTGACAGGGGTTGGCGAGGTGATAAGCCAGCGCACCGACAGGGAATTCTGCCGGACATTTCCCACATGGACGGCTCATCCGCCCTTGTTCGGGGATAGAATAGTGCCGCCGAGGGGTTTTGCGAAGCCGCGTTATAAGGGGGCGATCGCATGGGAGACCAGCAGCTATCAGCGCCGCTGGCTCTGACTGAAACAACCTATTGAGGGAGCAGCGTCATGCCTCAACCGCCGCAAATCGACGAATTGCTGAAAACCGCCACCGATCGGGGGGATGTGCCGGGGGTCGTGGCGATGGCGGCGACCCGTGAGAGTCCGGTCTATCAGGGCGCCTTTGGCCGGCGCGCTCTGCCCGATGGCGCCGCGATGACCGCGGACACGGTGTTCTGGATCGCCTCGATGACCAAGGCGATCACCTCGACAGCGGCGATGCAGCTCGTCGAACAGGGAAAGCTCGCGCTCGATGGGCCGATCGCCGGTGTGCTTCCCGAACTCGCCGCACCTCAGGTGCTCGAAGGCTTCGACTCAGCCGGCGAGCCGCGGCTTCGTCGGGCGCGGCGGCCGATCACCCTGCGCCACCTGATCACCCACACCGCCGGCTTTGTCTACGACATATGGAATGCCGATTTGGGCCGCTACATGGAGAAGCGGGGAATACCCGGGATCATCTCCTGCGAGAACGCGGCGCTGGCATTGCCGCTGATCTTCGATCCGGGCGACAAATGGGATTACGGCATCAACATCGACTGGGTCGGCAAGGCGGTCGAACGGGTCAGCGGTCAGAAGCTTGGCGACTATTTTTCCGAGCACCTGTTCGGACCGATCGGCATCAAGGACACCGGCTTCAAGCTGACCCCGGACCGCCGCGCCCGGATCGCCGGCATGCATGCCCGCAGCGAGGACGGCGCGCTGGCACCGATCCCGTTCGAAGTGCCGCAGGACCCCGAGTTCGAGATGGGCGGCGGCGGGCTCTACGGCACCGCGGCGGATTATCTGGCGTTTGAGCGGCTGTTCCTCGACGAAGGGCGCGCCGCGGGCGGCGCTCAGGTGCTGAAGCCCGAGACCGTAAGGTTGATGGAGCAGAACGCGATCGGCGAACTCAACGTGCAGCTGTTGAAGACCGCCGCCCCGGCCTATTCGAACGACGCCGAGTTCCTTCCAGGAATGGTCAAGAAATGGGGTCTCGGTTTCATGATCTCGACCGCGCAGGTGGCGGGCGGACGCAGCCCCGGCAGCCTCGCCTGGGCCGGGTTGGGCAACACCTATTTCTGGATCGACCCGGCCACGGGCGTCGCCGGGGTGATCCTGATGCAGCTGCTCCCGTTCGCCGACGCCAAGGCGCTGGCGGTATTCGACCGTTTCGAAAAGGCGGTTTACGCAGCGCTACCCTGACCATCGAGCGCGGATGCTGCGCGGTTAGGGACTCAGGAACTTCGTCTACCCGCTGTTGCGCAGCCCGGCAGCGATGCCGTTGATCGTCAGGTGGATGCCGGTGATGACGTCGTCATCGGTGTCGCCGGCACGATATCGCTTCAGCAGTTCGATCTGCATGTGGTTGAGCGGATCGAGATAGGGGAAGCGGTTGCGGATCGAGCGCGCCAAGAGTGGATTGCTTTCGAGCAAACTCTGTTGGCAGATGATCGTCAGCAATGCATCGACCACACTCTGCCATTCGGCCCGCAATCGGGAAAAGACACGGTCGCGCAGTTCGGTGTCGGCGACCAGCTCGGCATAGCGCGAGGCAATCGCGATGTCGCTCTTGGCCAGCACCATGTCCATGTTGGACAGCAGCATCTGGAAGAACGGCCACTCACGGTACATCGCCTGCAACAAAACCATTCCATCGCTCGGCCGTGCGTCGAGCCAGGCTCTAACCGCGCTGCCGAACCCGTACCAGCCCGGGAGCATCAGCCGGCACTGCGCCCAACTGAACACCCAGGGAATCGCGCGCAGATCCTCGATGCGCGTTGAAGCTCTGCGCGATGACGGGCGGCTGCCGATATTGAGATTGGCGATCTCGCCGATCACGGTCGATTCGCGGAAGAAATCTTCAAAGCCGTCGGTTTCGTAGACGAGGTCGCGATAGGCGCGATAGGCCTCGGTGGAGAGATACTCCATCGCGGCCAGATACTCGGGCAACGGCTCGGCCGTCTCCGGTTGCAGCAAGGTGGCTTCGAGCGTAGCCGCGGCGAGGGTCTCGAGATTGCGCCGGCCGAGTTCCGGATTCGAATATTTACTGGCGATGACTTCGCCCTGTTCGGTAATGCGAATGGCGCCCTGAACAGCGCCCGCAGGCTGGGCGAGGATCGCCTGATAGCTGGGTCCGCCGCCACGGCCGACCGAACCGCCACGTCCATGAAACAGGCGCAGGCCGACATCATGGCGCCGGAACACTTCGACGAGCGCCACCTCCGCTTTATACAATTCCCAGCCCGAGGTCAGGAAGCCGCCATCCTTGTTGCTGTCGGAGTAGCCGAGCATAACCTCCTGCAGGCGGCCGCGGCTTTCGAGCAGGCGCATGTATTCGGGCAGGCCTAACAGCTCATTCATTACCTCCCCGCAATTGCGCAGATCCTCGATAGTTTCAAATAATGGGACGATATTGACATCGAGCGCGCCCTCGCGCGGCCGCAGCAGGCCCGCTTCTTTCAACAATGTCGCGGTCTCCAGAATGTCGGAGACTCCGGTAGTTTTCGAAATCACATAATGCGGCACCGAAGCCGGCCCGTAGCGGCGGTGCGCCTCGGTGGTCACGCGCAGGATCGCTAGTTCACTCGCGGTCTCGTCGGAGTAGCAGAGATAGGGTGAGGCCAACGGGCGAGCTGTACACAGCTCCGTCAGCAGCAACCGGATGCGCTCGGGTTCGGCAAGACCGCCGTAGTCGAGGCCCGGCTGTACGAGTCCCAGCATTTCGCCGACCGTACGCTCGTGCACATCCGAGTTCTGGCGCAAATCGAGCGCCGCGAGATGAAAGCCGAAGGCATCGACCGCCCGGCGTAGATGCCTTAGCCGACCCTTCGCCAGAGGCCCGGAGCCGTTGGCGAGGAGCGAGCGGTCGAGGATCGCGAGATCGGCGAGCAACTCGCTGCTGTCGGCGTAGGCCGGAGCGTCGCCGACGGCGTGTTGGGGAGCATCGAGATGATCGAGCACCCGCGCTGTCGCCGCCAGCCGCGCATAGATCCCGGTGATCGCGCGCCGGTACGGCTCGTCCTGCCGGTTGGCTGAGCGGTCAGGCGACCGCGCGGCGAGTTGTTCGAGTGCATCGGTAACGCCGATCAACCTGATGTCGAGCGACAGCTCGCCCCCGAGCAGATGCAGTTCGTCGAGATAGTATTTGAGGGCGCGGCTGCTCTGCGCCCGCAGCGCCGCACGCAACACTTCCTCGGTCACAAACGGGTTGCCGTCGCGATCGCCGCCGATCCAGCTACCGACGCGCAGGAATGAGGGCAGGCTGTCGGCGAGCGCGATGCCCTGGGCCGTCAGCTCCTCTTCGAGGTCGGCGTAAAATCGCGGCAATTCGGACAGGAAGGTATAATCGTAATAGGAGAGGCCGTTAGCCACCTCGTCGATCACGCGAAGGCGTGTTCGGCGCAACAGGCTTGTTTGCCATAAGGTCAGCACCGCGCGGCGCAATGCCCCTTCGTTGGCGGCGAACTCGGCCGCGGTCAGCGACAGCCGGTCGCGTTCGGCCAGGAGATCGGCGACTTCCATCTCGCGGTCGATCGTACTCTTGCGCCGGACCTCGGTCGGATGCGCGGTTAACACCGGCACGACCATGGCATTGGCAAAGAAGGCGAGAAGGCGTTCGCGCGGGACACCGGCCTCGCCGGCGCGGGCGAGCGCGAGGGCCATGGTGCCTTCACGCGGCGCCGAGCTGCTCAAAGCATGGGCACGGGTGCGGCGGATATGGTGCTGGTCTTCCGCGATATTGGCGAGATGCGAGAAATAGCCGAAGGCGCGAATGATCTGAAGCGCTTCCCCCGGCGGCAGATTGTTCAGAGTCGTTTCCAGGTCGCGACGCGCGGAAACATCTTCGTTCCGGCGGAAGCGGACCGAATTTTGGCGAATATATTCAACGGTTTCGAAAACTTGCTCGCCATTCTGCTCACGTACCGTGTCGCCCAGGATCCTGCCGAGCAGCCTGATGTCGTCTCGCAGCGGCAGATCCTTGTCTTCGGCGTCGAATGCGTCGGGTAGCGACATCGCCTCCTCTTTTCCATCGCGGGCTCGAGGGATGCCTGGTTATCCATGCAGAAACTGTGCCTCGCTGACACACGAGGGCCAGATTTACGGTCCTGGCGCGGTGCGCGCCCTGCCTCCGACCGTGTCACCTTGGAGATGCTACGGATTGCGCCGGCACAACCCAATAAGTCCGCAACCCACTACTTATCGCAGCGCAAGAATAAGTTCGGGCGGCACGCCGCAGGGGTTATTTGATCTTCGCCTCTTTGAACACGACGTGTTTGCGGACCACAGGGTCGAACTTCTTTAATTCCAATTTATTGGTCTTGGTCCGCGGATTTTTCTTTGTCACATAGTAAAAGCCGGTATCGGCGCTGCTCACGAGCTTGATCAGGACGGTGCTGGTCTTGGCCATGGCGGAACCCTAGGTTCAGGGATTATGTGGTCCGGAAGATAGCGATCCGTCAACTCCTGTCAAGGAGGGGTCGGCCGCGACCGGCGCCGTGCTGACAGGCCGCGCCGCCAAGTTCGGGGCCGCGCCGATGACGTGCGCCGCTTGCCTGTAAAGGACGGGGTCTGCCAGCAGACGCTTAGCCACCGCGAGGTCGATTGCCCGGTCTCCGTCGCGGGGTGGACACGAGCGGCGCAATTGGCTCCAGCCGCTTTCGTCGAGCGAAGCGCGCGGCTCGGCGCTCAGTGGCGAGACTGCCGACATTCCGACTGCACGCTGCAATGCGATCTGAACCGATTGGTCATCGTTGCCGAGATCGCTGGTGCATACGGTTGGCACCACTCCGCGCGCGTTCAACAAATAACCGGCGGGAGCGACCAATTGAGCCCAGGTCACGGTCAGCTCGCCGTTATTGGGCAGTCGCAGGACGGTTTGCACCGTGCCCTTGCCGTAGGAGGCGGTGCCGACGACGACCGCCCGTCCGGAATCTTGGAGCGCCGCCGCGACGATTTCGGAGGCCGAGGCGGATCCGCCATTAACCAGAACGACGATCGGTATCCGCGGCGCGATGCTATCGCCTGAAGCCTCGAAAAACTGGCGGCTCGCGGGGTTGCGCCCGATGGTCGCCACGATTGGACCCTTGGCGATGAACACGTCGGAGAGGCTTACCGCCTGGTCGAGCAGCCCGCCGGTATCGCCGCGCAGATCGAGGACGATACCGAGCAGCTGCGGCCCCATTTCGTGCTTTACCGCGTCGAGATCCTCGACCAGCTGCTGCGTCGTGTTCTGGTTGAAGCTGGATATGTGAAAGATGGCGACACCGTTATCGCGCGACAGCGTCACGGTGGGCTCGACCATCAGTGTACGCTGAAGCCGGTAATAACGGCTTCCGGCCGTGCCCGGGCGATCGATGCCAACCTCCACGGTGCTTAATACCGTGCCGCGAAGCAAGTGGATCACCTCGCTCCGTGAGCGACCGGCAGTCGGCTGACCGTTGATCGCTGTGATCGTGTCGCCGGCACGGATGCCGGCCAGATCGGCGGGTCCACCCGGCACGACCTGGACGATCCGGAACCGGTCGGGAGCCGGATCGAGAGTTACGCCGATTCCGCCGAAGCCATCCCGGGCAGCGCGGTTGTCGCGGGCGGCCTCGGGCGAGGCATAGCGGGAAAAGCGATCGAGCAAGTAGGTAATCCCGTAGAACAGGGTCTCGTCGATCGTGTCCTCCGACACCGCCGCCACGATCGGGGACGTTTTCTTGGCATCGGCAACCAAATGGCCCAGCCATCCGCCCCAAAGATGCGGGTCATCGCCGGACGGGCTCGGATAGGTAGCGATTTCGCGTCCGCCGTAATCGAGCGCAATCTCAGTACTGTCCTGGGGCCCGGGCGTCTCCAGCACCGCGAATTTGGGGTCGAGCTGGGAGAGGCGGGCCGCGGCGGCGAGCGAGAGCTTGCGGCTTGAAACCGGCACAATGTAGAGCTCGGCGATTTGATCGAGGCCTCGCCCGAACAACCGTCCAGTCGGATCGGCCGGCAACGGCTGGAGCTCCGAGCACGCAGTAAGCAGGACGACGAGGACGAAGAGGCCCGCCGGTGCAAGCCCAGCGGCTTGACGCAACGACATCGGCATCGAGGAACCCCCGAAATCCTCGCGGCAACCCGCCCGATGATCCGCCAGCCTCGGCCTAAATCCCCGTTGCTGGGGCGCTCATGCTAGATTGGTGCGGGTCCGCAATCAACCGCGCCGGCCGGTGCGACCGCGGCGCGCGGCCGCTCTCTCGTCCTTGATCCGAAACAGCAAGCGACCGCCGATCGCATCCGCCTCGACAAGCCGCACTATGGCCGCATCACCCAGCCGGAAGATCCGCCCGTAACGCCGGCCGACGAGCCGCGGTACCTTTTCGCTGCGGTCGTAATAATCGCTCGGCAAGGTCGATATCGGCACGAGCCCAGTGGCGCCGCTCTCGGCCAGGGTGACGAACAGCCCAAACTCGGCGACACCGCTGATGCGGGCGGAGAAGAGGCCCCCGATCGCGTCGGCGACGAGGATCGTGCGATAGCGCTCGATTGCGGAGCGTTCGGCCGCAGCGGCACGGCGCTCTGTCATCGAAATATGCTCGCCGACGACCGCCATCCGGTCGTGGCCGATATCTAAAGGCAGCGCGCCGGCGCCGAAATCGTTTCCCGCCGCGTTGGCGCCGGCGATCAATGCGCGATGGACGAGAAGATCGGCATAGCGGCGGATCGGCGAGGTGAAATGAGCATAGCGCCGCAGCCCCAGACCGAAATGTCCGATATTGTCCGGGCTGTAGGCAGCCTGCGCCTGGCAACGCAGCACGAGATCATTGACCAGCGTCGCCACCGGGGTCTCCTCCGCCCGGCGCAACAGCCGGTTGAACAACTCGGGCCTTGGCGCCTGGCCCTTGGCAAAGGCGAGGCCGGGAATGCCGAGTTCGTCGAGAAAGTCGCGCAATACCGCGACCTTTGCCGGATCGGGCGCATCGTGGATCCGGTACATGCAAGGTTGCCGCCGCGCCTCGAGTTCTTCCGCGGCGGCGACATTGGCGAGGATCATGAATTCCTCGATCAGCCGATGGCTGTCGAGCCGCAAGGCCGGAACGACCGCGACCGGACGCCTCTCGGCATCGAGTACGATCCGATCCTCGCGTATGTCGAGCTCGATGGCGCCACGCGCGGCACGGGCCCGGGCGAGAGCGTCGAAGGCGCCATAAAGTGCAGCCATCGCCTCGGGCGAGACGGTCGAGGGCAAATCCCCGCGCCCGTCCCGGGCCGCCTGGATCTCCTCATAGGTGAGGCGTGCGACCGAGCGCATGACTCCGCGCAGGAAGCGGTGGCGGCGCTTGCGACCGGCAACGTCGATCCGCAGATCAACGGCGAGGCAGGCGCGATCGACGCCGGGCTTCAAGGAGCACAGCTCGTTCGATAGCGCTTCGGGCAACATCGGGACGGCCCGATCGGGAAAGTACACCGAATTGCCGCGCCGCTCGGCCTCGCGATCCAGCGCGCTGCCCGGACGGACATACCAGGCGACGTCGGCGATGGCGACGACAAGGTGCCAGCCGCCGGGGTTTGCCGGGTCGGAATCGGGTTCAGCCCACACAGCGTCATCAAAATCGCGGGCATCGCTACCGTCGATCGTGAGCAGCGGCAGGTCCCGCAGGTCGGTACGCCCGACCGGGTTTACCGGCGGCGAGGATTCGGCCTCGACGATTACTGCATCAGGAAACTCGGTCGGAATGTCGAACGACGCGATCGCCAAAAGGCTGATCGCACCGGGATCCGAAGGCGCGCCCAGCCGCTCGACGACGCGGGCCCGCGGCAACCCCAATCGGCGGACCGCAAGTTCCCCGGCGACGACGAGCTCGCCGTCATCGGCTCCTCCGGTATCGCGCTCAGCGACCCGATATTCAGTTTTGTTGCGGCGGTCGGCTGGCACCACTCGCCCGCCCTCGCGGTCTCTCTGAAAGACGCCGACGATCCGTTCGCCACCGGAATCGAGCCGGCGCATGACCCGCGCCTCGATCTCGCCGGTTTCGAGCAAAACCAGCCGCGCCGCTGCGCGGCCGCCGACCGGGATCGCCTCACCGCCCTCCTCCGCAAGCCTAACGACGGGTGCCGGATCGGGTCCTGGCCAGGCCACGGGTCGGGCTAGCGGAACGCCGTCCTCGTCGGTGCCGAACCGTTCGACGACGGTGACCTCCGGGATTGGCGGACCTCCGACCAGACGGCGGTTGGCGGCACGGGTCACCGATCCTGACCGCTCGATCTGGCGCAACATGTCGCGCAGCGCCGGCCGGTCGGTGGGAGCGACGTCGAATGCGCGCGCAATCTCGCGTTTGCCGACCGCCGACGGACTCTCGCGGATGAACACAACCACCTCCCGCACCGACGGCAACGCCCCGAGGTTACGCTGTTGCCCCGGCTTGGAAGTCGTCGACGGGGGTCGCGGCATCTAGCGCGGCTGCGCACCTGAGCGCGAACGCGGTTTCTTGGCAGCTCTGGGGCTGGCGGCCTTGTTTTTGGCTGCAACCGTTCGCGGTGAAGCAGCGCCCCGTTGTGATGCGGCAGCCCGCTTCGTTGCTTTTGGCGGTGGGGCCCTGGTCGCGGCCGGCTTGCTCGTCTTGCGTTGGCGCGACTTGCCTTTATCACGTCGCTCGGCAAGCAGTCGTATCGCCTCATCGAGCGCGAAAATCTCCGGATCCGCAGTTTTCGGTAACGTCGCGAAGACTCCGTCATGGCTGACATAGGGGCCGTAGCGCCCTTGATAGAGCGCCACGACGCCGCCACCGGGATGCGGTCCAAGCTCGCGCAGCGGCTGTGGCGCATTGCGCCGCCGCTCAGCCGCCGGTTCGGCCAACAGGACGACCGCGCGATTGGCTCCGATCGTCAACACGTCGTCATCCGCCGCCAGAGATTTGAAGGTCGTACCATGCTTTATGTAGGGGCCGAACCGCCCGATCCCCGCCGTGATCACTTGGCCGGTCTCGGGATGGCGGCCGAGCTCGCGCGGCAGCGCCAAGAGACGCAGTGCGGTGTCGAGATCGACATCGGCCGGTTTGAGCGGACGCGGCAGGGCGACCCGCTTGGGTTTCGTATCCCCGTCGCCGACGCCGAGCTGGATGTAATGACCGAAGGGACCTTTCTTCAACGTCACCTCTGACCCGATCGCCGGGTCGGTCCCGAGTTCGACGTCAGCGGCGTCGTTTTCGGCCCCATCCTCGATCGCGAGCGGGCGGGTATAGCGGCAGTTCGGATAGTTCGCGCAGCCGATAAAGGCGCCGAACTTGCCGAGCTTGAGGCTGAGCCTGCCGGCGCCGCAGACCGGGCACAGGCGCGGATCGCGTCCCGCGTCGTCGATCGGAAAGAAATGCCGCCCGAGATCGGCATCGAGTGCGGTCAGAACTTGGCTGATCGTCAATTCCTTGGTGCCGTCGACCGCGGTCGAAAAATCCCGCCAGAAATTGCGCAGCAGTTCTTTCCAATCGACCCGCCCGCCGGAGACCTCATCGAGCTGGTTCTCCAGATCGGCAGTGAAATTGTATTCTACATAGCGCTCGAAAAAGTTGGTCAGAAAGGCGGTGACGAGCCGTCCCCGGTCCTCCGGCAGAAATCGCCGCTTTTCGAGCCGGACATAAGCCCGGTCCTGCAGGACCTGCAGGATCGAGGCATAGGTCGAGGGGCGGCCGATGCCGAGTTCCTCGAGCTTTTTGACCAGGCTCGCCTCGGTGTAACGCGGCGGCGGTTGAGTGAAGTGTTGGATCGGCACGACCTCGCCGCGACCTAGACGCTCGCTCTTGTGCATTTGCGGCAGCCTGGCGCTTTCGCCCTCCTCTTCTGCGCTGTCGTCGCGATCCTCCTGGTAGAGCGTGAGAAACCCGTCGAACAGCACGACCGAGCCAGTCGCCCGCAGACGCAGCCGCCCGCTCGAATCGGCGATGTCGACAGTGACCTGTTCGAGCAGCGCCGAAGCCATTTGGCTCGCCAATGTCCGCTTCCAGATCAGTTCGTAGAGCCGGCGCTGGTCGCGGTCGAGGTAAGCCGCAACATCGGCAGGCCTGCGGCCAAGATCGGTCGGACGGATCGCCTCGTGCGCCTCCTGCGCATTCTTGGCTTGGCTGCGATAAATCCGCGGCGCGTCGGGCACGTATTTCGCCCCGAATTCATTGCCGATCAGCTGACGAGCGGCGGCGATGGCCTCGCCGGAGATGGCGACGCCATCGGTGCGCATATAGGTGATCAGCCCGACCGTCTCGCCGCCGAGATCGACCCCCTCGTAAAGCCGTTGGGCGATCTGCATCGTGCGGCTGGCCGACAGGCCGAGCTTGCGAGAAGCCTCCTGTTGCAGGGTCGAGGTCGTAAACGGGGGGAACGGGTTGCGACGGACCTGCCGGCTCTCGATCTCGGCGACCGCAAAACTCGGCGCCTGTAAGATCGCGGCGGCGGCGGCGCGCGCTTTTTCTTCGGTGTCGAGATCGAAGCGCTCGAGGCGCCTACCGTCGAGATGGGTCAGGCGCGCGGTGAAGCTCTGTCCCGCTTCGGTCGTGAAGGTGACCTCGACCGTCCAATATTCGCGCGACTTGAACGCTTCAATCTCGGCTTCGCGTTCGCAAATCAAGCGCAGTGCGACGGATTGAACGCGGCCGGCCGAGCGGCTGCCCGGCAGCTTGCGCCAAAGCACCGGAGACAGGGTAAAGCCTACGAGATAGTCGAGCGCGCGGCGGGCCAAATAGGCGTCGACCAGCTCGCGGTCGATCTCGCGCGGACGCCGGAATGCTTCGACGACGGCGTTCTTGGTCACCTCGTTGAAGACGACGCGCTTGACGTCGACGTCCTTCAGCGCCCGCCGCGATTTGAGCACCTCCTGGACGTGCCACGAGATCGCCTCACCCTCACGGTCGGGATCGGTGGCGAGGAACAGGCCGTCGGCGCCCCGCATCGCCTGAACGATATTCTTCATGTGCTTTTCGGATTTGCCGTCGACCTCCCACGACATGGCGAAATCCGCGTCGGGCAAAACCGAGCCGTCTTTGGCCGGAAGGTCGCGCACATGGCCGTAACTGGCGACGACCCTGTAGTCGTTTCCGAGATATTTGTTGATGGTTTTCGCCTTTGCCGGCAATTCGACGACGACGACTTTCATGAGCCTGTTCGGTGTTGATCGCGCGGCTGTGGTCCTCACATCGTCAAGTGGTCAAGGCGATACTCAGCGCAGCGAGACGAGATTGCCAGGATGGCGCTCGACCCGCCCGGCCAGTTCCAGCTCGAGGAGGAGGGTGGCGACCGCGGAAGCTGTCAATTGGCATTGGCGCACCAGTTCGTCAACCGCGACCGGTGTCGGCCCTAGGCTTTCGAGGATCATGTTCAGCGCGTCCTCGTCGTCGGTCGGCTCTCCAGCGCCGCCCGGGGGCCACCTCGCCGGCCAGCTTTCCTCGGCCGGCAGCGGGCGCGGCGGTGGCGCGGCCCGCACCAGCGGCCCGAGTTGCGACAGCACATCCTCGGCTGTCTCGGTCAAGGTAGCGCCCCGGCGCAACAGATCATTCGCGCCGCGGCAGCGCGGGTCGAGCGGCGATCCCGGCACGGCAAAAACCTCACGGCCCTGCTCGAGCGCGTAGCGCGCGGTGATCAGCGAGCCAGAGCGAGCTGCGGCCTCGACGACCAGGACGCCGAGCGCCATCCCGGAAATGATCCGGTTGCGGCGCGGGAAATGGCGGGCCTGCGGCTCGCTGCCGAGCGGCAGCTCGGCGACGATCGCGCCCTGCCGGCGCAGCGCGTCGTAGAGCCCACGATTCTCCTCGGGATAGACGATATCGACGCCGCCGGCGACGACCGCCGCGGTGCCGGTCTCGATCCCGCCCAAATGGGCAGCGGCGTCGATGCCGCGGGCCAGCCCGGAAACGACGACGAGCCCGCCCTGACCGAGGCCGGCGGCGAGTTCGCGGGCGAGACGCCGGCCGTTCGCCGAGGCGTTGCGCGCGCCGACCACCGCTATCATCGGCCGATCCAGCAGCTCGACCCGTCCGAGCACGCTCAGGATCGGCGGCGCGTCTTCAATAGCGCTCAGCGCGCTCGGGTAAGCGGGTTCGCCCCAGCAGACCAGCCGCGCGCCGATTCGATGCAGCGCGGTAAGCTCAGCCTCGGTCGCCGCGCGCGGCGGCGCGGTCACCGTCTTGGCGCGCTCACTGCGCCGGGCCAGTCGAGGCAATGCCTCGAGCGCGGCCCGGGCCGAGCCGAAGCGGCGCAGCATCGCGAAGAAACTGATCGGGCCGACCGATTCGGTGCGGCATAGCCGCAACCAGTCGAGGCGCTCCTCGGGATCGAGCTCGCGCGAGGCCAAGCTGATCTCAGCTTTTCCTAAAGGAGATCCGGCTTTCCCTGCCGGCAATCAGGCGCCGGATATTGGCCTGGTGCCGCAGCACGAGCAGCAGCGCGATTATCGCGATCAGAAGGGCCGTCGCCCGGTCGGCGAGAAAAGGTGCAATAGCGGCGCTGGCGACCGAAGCGATCAGCGCCGCCAGCGAGGAATAGCGGGAGTAGAAAGCGACGGCGAGCCAGATCAACGCGGCAACGAGCGCCACCGGCCATGCCAACGCCACCAGCACGCCGAGTGCGGTCGCAACACCTTTACCGCCGCGAAAACCGAGCCACACCGGGAACATATGGCCGAGAATCGCACACAGCCCGGCGACCAGCGCCGCCTGTGGTCCCCAGTGCCGAGCAATCGCCGCCGCCGCAAACCCCTTGCCCACATCGAATAGCAGGGTCAATGCCGCCAGACCCTTGCTGCCGGTGCGCAACACGTTGGTCGCGCCGATATTGCCGGAGCCCATGCGGCGAATGTCGCCCTGGCCGGCGAACCTCGTCAGCACCAAGCCGAAGGGGATCGAGCCCAGCAGGTAGCCGAGAATGGCGGCAGCGAGAAAAACGATCATCGGCGCTCAGTCCCGGCGCTTGAAGATCGTGCGCCCGTCGACGATCGTGCGCTTCACCCGGCCCTGTACGGAGCGGCCGTCGAACGGGGCGTTCTTTGATTTTGAGCGGAACTCGTCGGTGCAGATCTGCCACCGCTGATCCGGGTCGAACAACACCAGATCCGCGGGCGACCCGGGCGTGAGCCGCCCGACCGGGAGGCGCAGGATGCGGGCCGCGTTCCAGCTCAGCCGCGACATCAGTTCGAGCAGGCCGAGATGGCGGTTGTGATAAAGCTCGAGCGACAGTGCCAACAAGGTTTCGAGCCCGACGGTCCCGTAGGCGGCCGAGCTGAACGGCAGCCGTTTGGAATCCTGGTCCCACGGCGCATGGTCGCTGGCGATGGCATCAATGGTGCCGTCGCGGAGCCCCTCAACGATGGCGCGCCGGTCTTCTTCGCTGCGCAACGGGGGCGACAGCTTGGCGAAGGTCCGATACTCACCGATGGCGGTCTCGTTCAACACGAAATAGGGGGGCGCCGTATCGCAGGTCACCGGCAGCCCTTGGGCCTTGGCGCGCCGAATTGCCCCGACCCCGGCCGCGGTCGACAGATGGGCGGAGTGATAACGCGCGCCGGTGATCTCGACGAGCCTAAGGTCGCGCTCGATCATGATGATCTCGGCCGCCGGCGTGATTGCCGACAGGCCCAGCCGAGTGGCGATCTCGCCTTCGTTGACCTCGCCCGCCCCGGCAAGGCTCGGTTCTTCCGGATGTTGCAACACCAATAGGTCGAAGCTGCGGGCGTAGGACAATGCGCGGCGCATGACGAGCGCATCGGCGACCGCCTTGACCCCGTCGGTAAAGCCGAGCGCACCGTTGGCGGCGAGCAAGCCCATTTCGGTCAGCTGACGCCCCCCCAGCCCCTTGGTTGCCGCGGCGTAGGTGTGGACCTTGGCGAGCTTGACCTCGCGCGCCCGGCGGGCCAGGAACTCGACGACCGATATGTCGTCAACCGGCGGGTCGGTATTGGGGAGCGCGACCATCGTCGTTACCCCGCCCGCCGCTGCGGCCTGCCCGCCGCTCTCGATCGATTCCATATGCTCGGCGCCGGGCTCGCGCAACTGCACGCGCATATCGACGAGGCCCGGGGCCAGGCACAGCCCCTCGGCCATTACCGTCTCGAAATCCCCCTCGCAGGCGGAGAGATTTCCCCCGACGGCCCGGATTCGTTCGCCCTCGACGAGCAGGTCACCGACCGCGTCGAGCCCGCTCGCGGGATCAAGCAACCGGGCGCCACGAATCAACGTGCGAGGAGCGCGCGCTGTGGCAGCGTTCACGGCAGCGGCGGGCCGTTGCCGAGATCGCGGGTCAGGATCTCGAGGCATGCCATGCGGACGGCGACTCCCATCTCGACCTGATGGCGGATCAGGCTGCGATCGATGTCGTCGGCGACCTCGCTGCCGATCTCGACGCCGCGGTTCATCGGCCCCGGATGCATGATCAGAGCGTCCGGCTTAGCCGCGCGCAATTTGCCGTAGTCGAGCCCGAAGAAGTGAAAATATTCACGGGTGGAGGGCACGAACGAGCCATGCATGCGCTCGCTCTGCAGACGCAACATCATCACGATGTCGACATCGGCCAGTCCTTTGGCCATGTCGTGAAACACCTCAACGCCGAGCCGCTCGATCTCGGCCGGCAACAGGGTACGCGGCGCCACCACCCTCACCTGCGCCCCCATGATATTCAGCAGCGCGATGTTCGAGCGCGCGACACGGCTGTGCAGAACATCGCCGCAGATCGCGACGGTCAGGCTGCCGAGCCGGCCCTTGCGCCGGCGAATCGTCAGCGCGTCCAGCAATGCCTGGGTTGGGTGCTCGTGGCTGCCGTCGCCGGCATTGACGACGGCGCAATCGACCTTTTCCGACAGCAACTGTACCGCCCCCGATTCGGGATGGCGCACGACCAGCACGTCGGGGTGCATCGCGTTCAGGGTCATCGCCGTGTCGATCAGGGTCTCGCCCTTGACCATCGAGCTGACCGCCACCGCCATGTTGATGACGTCGGCGCCGAGCCTTTTGCCGGCGACCTCGAACGAGGTGCGGGTGCGGGTCGAATTCTCGAAAAAACAGTTGATTATCGTCCGCCCGCGTAACAGCGAGCGCTTTTTTTCGGCCTGTCGGTTCAGCTCGACATAGCCGTCGGCGAGGTCGAGAAACTGTTCGATCTCCGCCGGTGACAATCCCTCGATGCCGAGGAGGTGGCGGTGCCGGAACGCTGTGTCGCAAACGGCTCCCTGCATGCGCCCGACACTATAGGAGACACCCACCCGCCCCGCAAGACTCGGCAAGGCCTTGTGTCCGGCCTGACGACACGGCGAGTGGATTGTTCCACCCCAGCGCGCCTTTTATGCGGCGTCGTGAAAGATGATGCCGAGGGTATAGCGCTCGCCGCTGCGAATCCGGCTGACGCCGTGGCGCATGGTCACGCGATAGGCGCCGCGGGTGCCGTCGACCGGGCGATGATGCACCGGAAAGATCACCGCCTCGCCCTGGTGCAAGGGCACCACCTCCCCGCGCGACTGTACCCGCGGCCGCTGCTCGACCAAAAGGAACTCGCCGCCGGTAAAATCCTCCGCCGGATCGCTGAGCAGCACGGTCAGCTGCAAGGGGAAGACCAGGGGGCCATAAAGATCCTGGTGCAGACAGTTGTAGTCGCCGACGCCATATTTGAGGATCAGCGGCGTCGGCCGTTCCTGACCCGCGCGATGGCACTCGGCCAGATAATCATCGAGCGCCGCCGGAAATTTTTCCTCTTCGCGCAGCCGCTGATGCCAGCGACTGGCGATCGGCGCCAAGCGCGGGTAGATCGTCCGGCGCAGCGCCGCGACCAACCCCGGCAGCGGATAGCGAAAATATTTGTATTCGCCGCGCCCATAGGCGTGATGCTGCATGACGATCCGGCGGCGAAAGCTGTCGGCGTCGCAGTAGAGCGCGGCGAGTTCACGGCATTCCTTGGCGGTCAGCAGCGCCGGGACGGTGGCATAGCCGCGCTCGTCGAGCGCTGCCCCCACCGCCGGCCAATCGACTGCGGCGACGCGGTCGGCCGCCGCCTCAGGCGGCTTCATCGGCCGCCGCTTGCCGCTCGCGTTCGATCAATGCGCGCTTGCGCTCCAACCCCCAGCGATACCCGGCGAGATCGCCGTCCTCGCGGATTACCCGGTGGCACGGCACCAGCAACGCCAGGTTATTAGCGGCACAGGCCTGCGCCACCGCCCGGACAGCCCTCGGCTGGCCCAACGTGCGCGCGATCTCGGAATAGGTCGCGGTCCGGCCGAGCGGAATCTTCTGGAGCGCACGCCATACCCGAGTCTGAAACGCCGTGCCGCGGATGTCGAGCGGCAGGTCGAGGGTGTGTCCGGGCGCGGTGATGAAGCGCACAATCTGGCCCGCCCATTCGGTGAGACCTGCATCCTCGGCGACGACCGACGCCGCCAGGAAGCGTTCCCGCACCATTGCAGCGAGACGCTCGCGATCGTCGCCGAGCGCGGTCAGGCACACCCCGCGCGTCGTCGCGGCGACCAGCGCCCAGCCGAGTGGCGTCGCCACCGTAACAAAGCGGATCGTCTCGCCGCCGCCGGAGCGACGCCGCGCCCCAGGGGTCATCCCCAGCGCCGCCGGCGCAGCCTCATAGGCGCGCGAGCTCGATCCGAACCCCGAGGCGTAGATTGCCTCGGCCACCTTCTCCCCCGCATCGAGTCGTTGAGCAAGACGGGAGAGCCGGTGGGTGCGGGCGTAATCGCGCGGGGTGACGCCAGTGATCTGTTTGAACACCCGGTGAAAGTGAAAGCGGCTGATCGCGGCGGCGTCGGCGAGTTCGGCCAAGCTCGGCATCGTCTCGCTGGTCCGCAGCAGCGCGCAAGCCTTCTCGATCGCCGCGATGTGACGCGAGGCGGTCGAGGCGTCGGTTGGGCGGCAGCGCTTGCACGCCCGGAGCCCGGCGGCCTCTGCCTCCGCGATCGTCGCGAAAAACACCGTATTGGCGCGCAATGGTCGTCGCGACGCACAACCCGGCCGGCAATAGACGCCGGTCGTCCTTACCCCGTAAAAAAAGCTGCCGTCTGCGCCAGCGTCGCGACCTTCCACCGCCGCCCAGCACTTGTCGAAATCGAGCATCGTCATCTCCTGCGCATCATCGATATGCGAAAGATGGCGCGGAGCTGCTTTGAGCTCTATCCGGCGATTGCTTTCTAATTCCTGGCGCCGACGTAACGTTTAGGGAGCATCGCGTGGATCCCCTTGTTGCCGTCCACCAGTTGGGTCACCCGCATGTCGACGGCGAGGCTGCAGAACATGTAGGCGTCCTCGCGGCCGAGGCCCATGCGCTCACCGATCAAAATGATCATCTGACGCAATGCAGTTTTGGCGGCATCGTCGAGGTCTTCGTCAAACCCCATCGTGATCAGATGCGTCGGCGTTTCCGCGCGGGGAAGGTCGATCTTCATGTCCTTGCGCAGGGTCAGCCGGAAGGTGCCGGTCAGCGCGGTTTCGAGCGCGGTCACGCACACTTCGCCATCCCCCTGAACGCCGTGGCCATCACCGGCCGAGAACAAGGCGCCCGGCGTCCATACCGGCAGATGCAAGGTTGTACCGGCGGTCAATTCCTTCAGATCCATATTTCCGCCGAACTCGCGCGGCACGATCGAGGTCACCGCGCCGTAAGCCGGCGGCGGCGCCACCCCCATCACTCCAAAGAACGGAGCGAGCTCGATCTCGGCGCCCCACGGCACGGTGGCGATGCCGCGCTGGCGGTCGATTGCGGTGTGCCAGATCCGGCGCACCGGAAAATCCTCCGGCAATGTGCCCGATAACGGTCGGATGCGGGTGTAGCCCCAATTTTGTCGGGGATCGATCGAAAGGATCTCGATCGCCAGGGTGTCGCCAGGCTCCGCCCCCGCGACCGCGATCGGCCCCGTCAGGATGTGCGCGCCGAGCTTCGGCTCCAGTCCGCGATGGATCGCGAGATGGTCGGGGAGAATGTCAAACCGGCCCTCTGGCGGCAGCACGTCGGGGCCGCCCGAGACGGCGTCGACGGTCACGGTGTCGCCCGACGCAACACTCAGCACCGGCTTCAACCCCGCATCGAAATACCCCCAGTGGCAGGTCTCGGGGCTGGCCCGCAAGACATGATGCTGCGACATCGGCAATCTCCCCGCGCTGATCAAGCGCCTATTTTACCTACCCCAAGACTTTTCCGCATCGGCGATCGCCATCGCGCACGCGGAGCTTCATCCGTATTTTACATAGACACGACGATCTCGGTCTCTCGCAAGAGGATCGTCTTCCCTGCCCCCGCGCCGAGGCGATCCTGCCCGCGGCCCGGGTATGCCATTTCTGCCGGCGTGCGCTCGCAGCCGGCTGGGCCGACGGCTCCGATGTCGATATATTGCCGCGCTACAATGATCAGCACGCTCGACACGCATGAGCTCGTCAAAGACCTGAAGGCGTCGGGCTTCACCGACGAACAGGCCGAGGCGGTTACCCGTGCGGTGCGGCTGGCCCAAGATCTCGATCTTTCAAACCTCGCGAGCAAGACGGATTTGGCGGAACTCGAATTGCGGCTGATCAAATGGGTGATCGGGGTCGGGATCGCTGCGACGCTGGCTGTTGGCGGCATGATCTGGACAGCAACGCAAATCTTGCTGCGCGCACACTCCTAACCTGCCTCGCGCCTCGGAGTGGCCGGCATCTGCCGCGCTACTCGCGCCGGAAGGTAACCACCAGCACGTCGCGACAGGCCGGGATCAGCGGATCGAGCGGCACGACCGCGGTGACGCCGTGAAAAACCCGGCTGTCGTCGACCAAGGCCGAATCGAGCGGCTGGGTCAAGGTGAAGCTGCCGAGCGGTCGCTTTGCCGGGTCGTAGATCGTGGTCTTGCCGCTGGCTATGTTCTCGCGCCTGATCATCAACACCAACACCCAATCCACCCCGTCGCGGTGCATACCCTCCGGGGTCGGGTGACCCTTTTGCCCGACTTGCGTCTCGATGCGGAACTGGTGCAGTTCGAGGTGCCAGGCCTCGGGCCGAACCGCGGCCGGGGTCATTCGATCGAACAGCTCGTGGCTGGTGCGCAAGATCGCCTTGAGCGCCGGATGACCGGCGACTGCATCGGTTACCGGTTCGAACCAACGCTCGATGCCGCCGTTCAGCGCGTTGTAATCCCGGCTCTGATAATGCGGCTGATGCGGCTTGCGCACGATCCCCATCGGGGTCGCGCGCAACGCGGCAAAGCGGCGGCGGCGATACCGCCCGCCATCAGCCATGTAAGTATCGACGCCGAGATCATTCCAGCTGGCGGCAAACGATTCCCAATCGCGCAAATCGCGTTCGCCCAACAGGACGCGCATCTGCGGCGCCCGGACAAAGGCAAAGCCGTCCTGTTCGATCGCGCCGGCAAGCTTTCCTAACGACTCGCCCATTACCTCTTTCTCACAACACCGCTTCGGCGATCACCCGCAACGCCGCTGCGTCCGCGCCTGCCAGCACCAGCGAGCCGACCCGGTGATCCCTGGCGATCTCTTTCCAGGCTTGCAGCCGGTCGCGGACGCGCTCCTTCGGCCCGATCAGCGAGGTCTCGTCGATCAGCGCATCGGGCACAGCCGTTTCAGCCTCCTTGCGCCGTCCGGCGAGGTAGTGGTCCTGGATCGTTGACGCCGCCGCCTCGTAGCCCATGCGTTTCGCCAGATCGTTGTAGAAATTCTTGGAACGAGCGCCCATGCCGCCGATGTAGAGCGCGAGATTGGGCCTGATCGCGTCGCGGCAGGCCGCGAGATCGTCGCCGATGCTGACGCGGATATAGGGAGCAAGATCGAAATCGGCGAGGGTTTTCCCATTACCGGCCTTCGCCACGCCCTCGAGGACCGGGCCGGTAATCGCCTCTGCCTTTTCGGGCGACATGAAAAACGGCAGGGTTCCGTCCGCGACCTCGCCGGCCGCTCGCAATCCCGCCGGAGCAATCGCCGCGGTGTAGATCTTCAGGCTGGGGTCGCCGTGAATGGTGCTGCGCAGCGCCTTGCCCAGCCCGGTCGAACCGGGCCCGGTGTACGGGATTTGATAATGCTCGCCATGATATTCGAGCGGAGCCTTGCGCTCGAGGATCTGGCGAATGATCGCGATGTATTCGCGGGTGCGGCCGAGCGGCTTGCCGAACGGCACGCCGTGCCAGCCTTCGACCACCTGCGGCCCAGACGGCCCGATGCCGCACAAAAAGCGGTTGCCCGAGAGCGCCTGCAAGGTCATCGCCGTCATCGCCGCGCAGGCGGGGGTGCGCGCCGGCATCTGCATGATGGCGGTGCCGGCCTTGATCCGTTTGGTCTGCGCCAGCACCCAGGCGACCGGCGATACCGCGTCGGTGCCGTAGGCCTCGCCGCACCACACCGCGTCGTAACAGAGCCGCTCTGCCTCCCAAACGAGATCCATATCGATCCCAGCGGTGGGCGATACCCTGAGGGTCATGGCCAGTTTCATCGAACCTTCTCCACGGCGTGGGCGACGCGCTCTACGGCGCGCAGCCAGTCGTCTAGCGCGCGTTCGGCAGGTTCGACCAGCACGTGGCCGACTCCGGCCTCGCCTATAGCCGGCGAGCCGAGCGCTAAGCGCGCCCTCGTCCTTGCCGTCCCAACCGCTGCGCAGCGAGATTGCGAATTCCGGTTCCGGCCGCTGCGCGCGCAGCCGGCGCACGATCGGCGCCGCCGCCTCCGGCGAGACTCGCGAGCCGTGCCACCCGTCGAGCCTCATCGCTCGCTTCAGAGCGGGCTCCGAGCTGCCGCCGATCCAGATCGGGATTGGCTTGACCGGCTGCGGCAGCATGCGCATTCCCTCGATGACCGCCGGGATGTGGCGGGCCGGGAACGTCACCGGGTCCTGGCTCCAAACCGCCCGCATCAGGGCGATGCCCTCGTCCATCCGCCGGCCGCGCTCGCGAAACGGCACCCCCAGCGCGGCGAACTCGGCTTCCAACCAGCCGACCCCGGCGCCGACGATCAGCCGCCCCTCCGACAGGTTCTGCAACGTCGCCAATTCTTTGGCGAGCGGCAGCGGATGGCGCATCGGCAATACCAGGACGCTGGTGCCAAGCCCGATACTTTTGGTGTAGGCCGCGGCCCAGGTCAGGGTCAGGACCGGATCGTAGAACAGCGCCGAAGGCGGGTAAGACGCATCCTTCGGCAGGATGATATGCTCGCTCGTCCAGGCGTCGGCAAAGCCCAGCTCCTCGGCCTGGATTGCTGCGCGCCGGATCGCCTCCGGCCCCGCCTTGCGCCCGATATGCGGCAGATGAATTCCAATCTTCATTATCCCGTTCTCCCGGAGCGACCGTTTCCGCGGTCACCCATTTGATCGCGACGCTGGCAGCCCGTTGGTTCGGAGTGTCTTCGGCTCCCCGATGATAGCATCGACGCGATCAACCTACAGCCGGTTGGAGGGGTAGTGGCCGGCGATAAGCGCCGTCACTCACGCCCTCCTTGACTTGAGTCATTTGCCGGAGCGGCTGGAACGCCTGATAGTCTCCGGGCGATGAGCATCGCCACCTGGATCCATGAATTCAATACCGCCCCGGCGGGTGCGTTGCCGCGCAATGTATTTCGCTATGTGCTCTCTACCAGCGCGCTGCACCAGCTGGCGCTGCTGGCGCTGACGGCCGGCGTCGCTTTGCTTGAAGTAGTCCCGCTAGAATTGCAGCGACGGATCGTCAACGATCTGGTCAAGCACCGGCCCTATTCCTGGGTTGTCGGCTTGTGCACGGTCTATGCCGGCGTCGTCATCGTTCAAGGCAGCGCCAAGCTCGGGCTCAACATCTACCGCGGCTGGGTCGGCGAGCAGGCCAAGCGCGATTTGCGCCACCGCGTACACACCGTCATCGAGACTCCATCCACCGCCTCGCCAGCGGCGGAGGCGCAGGGCATCGTGATCTCGATGATCGTCGCCGAGGTCGAACCGATCGGCGGCTTTGTCGGCGAGAGCGTATCGGAGCCGCTGCTGCAGGGTGGCATCATGGCCTCGGTGCTTGCCTATCTGATCCATATCGATCCGTGGATGGCGCTCGCGGCCATCGGGCTCTTCATCCCCCAGCTCGATATTCGTTCCGCTGCTGCAATCGGCGGTCAACCGGCGCACCGGCGCGCGCATCCGGGTGTTGCGCCAGCTCGGCATCGCGATGATCGACCGCGATGACGATGCCGAGGACGAACGGCGAATTGACCAGGCGTTCGCGCTCGATATGGGAATC
Source organism: uncultured Alphaproteobacteria bacterium (assembly GCA_963733945.1). Lineage (GTDB taxonomy): Bacteria > Pseudomonadota > Alphaproteobacteria > ATCC43930 > CGMCC-115725 > AP-15. The sequence goes on from CAVTFD010000033.1 coordinate 27,819, forward strand.
TTTAAGATAAAATTTACGATGAATTTCTTGATGAATCTTTGCAATCACCTGCAGCGCGTGTCGGCGCTGTTGGTCGGCGGCTGGTGGGTCTATACCAGCAATCTCGAGATCGGCGGCGTCGTCGCCTTCATCTCGGGGATCGGGCGGCTGAACGATCCGTGGGGCGACCTGGTCAATTACTTCCGTGACCTCAATGTCACCCAGGTCAAATACCGCCTGCTGGCCGACGCGGTCAGTCAGCTGGCCCCAGCCAATCCCGACCGCGCTGTTGGGCCCTTGAGTGCCGCGGCCGGTTGACGGCCCGGCGGTCCAGCGCCTATTCGTTCATCCAACGTTAACAATCGGGCGCCGGTAACGGCCCCGAGAGGGAGCAGAAAATGCCCGGTCAAACCTCCGAGGACCTGCTGGCGCTGTTCGACAGCGCGCCGCTCAACCGCCGCTATTGGGTGGCTTTCGCCATATTGTCGGCGATCACGGTTCTCGAATTCTTCGATTTCTCGATCGTTGCGTTCCTGTTAGCGGTGGTCGGGCCGCAATGGCATCTGACCTATGGCCAATCGGCGCTGATCCTCTACAGCGGCGGTGTCGGTTCGATCGTCGGGGCACTGGTCTTCGGCGGTTTGGCCGACGCCTCGGGGCGCAAGGCGCAGATGATCATCGGTACTTTCATCTGTGGGATCGGTGCGGCGCTCATCGGCTTTGTGCCGGACGGAGCTTGGCAACTGTTTGCACTGCTGCGCTTTGTTGTTGGCGTCGGGCTGACGGCGGCGGTGGTTCCGGCCTTGACGATCGTCGTCGAACTGACGCCGACCCGGCACCGCACCATGGTCACGAGCTTTTACGTCGTGTTCGCGACCGCTGGCGGGTTCCTTGCCTCGATCACGTCGGCGGCGCTTCTGGCGGCGATCGGCTGGCGGGGCATGGCCATGCTCGGCATCTCGGTCGCGGTGGTGGGCGTGCTCGCCGCATTCTTTGTTCCCGAATCGGTACGCTGGCTGACGGCCAAGGGCCAATTCGCCGAGGCGCGCGCCAAGGTCGCCGAACACCTCGGGCTGCCGCTCCAGGCGGTGCCATTGCCGACGGTGATGCCCGCCTCTGTCCCGCGCGGTCGGCTGTCGGAGCTTCTCCAGCAGCCCAGGCAGTTCTGGGAGACTCTGCTGATCTGGGGAGGCGCCGCGACGGCAGCCTACGGCATCTATCTGTGGGGCCCGACCGTCGTCGCCCTGCTATTGAAGGTTCCGGTGCCGCAAGCCGCCAAATACTTCATCTATGTCACCGGTGCTGGAATCGTCGGCAAGATCATTGTCTCGTTGCTTGCGCCGCTGATCGGCCGCCGAATGCTTGGTGTAATATGGGGCTTTGGTGGTGTTGTCGCTCTTTCCGCTGCCGGTTATTCCGGCAGCGCATTCATCGGCAGCGTGCCGTTGATCGTTGTCTTTTTGGCGGCTTCCGCGTTCTGCATCGACGGCAGCTTCTCGAACCTCGCTCCTTACACGGTCGAAAGCTATGGAGTGCGGCTCGGCGCCCGCGCCTCGGGGCTCGGACAGACGGCAAACGGCGTGGGCAAAATCCTCGGGCCGTTGAGCCTGGCGCTGATCGCGGGAACTAGCAACATCGTGTCGCCAAAGGCGACCGAGGGAGCATTGTTCGGCTCGTTTCTGGTCCTGGCCTTCGGGATGGCGCTGGTGGGGTTGTCCTTCGCCCTTCTCGGTCGTGAAACCCATGGCCGGGCAATGTCGCTGGGCGATGCCGAGCCGTCTGTGCGGCAGCCGGTAGTGCTCGGCGCCGAGACGCGCTGACAAGCGGACAGGGCCGGGTTGACGCCGCGGAAGAGAGCGGCCTAAATCTCCGACCGGAGACGACGGGCGGACTACCAACTCGTCGCCGAAAGGAGGAGGAAATGTCTGGTCGGACTTCGGACGATTTGCTGGCGCTGTTTGACACGGCGACGCTCAACCGGCGCTATTGGGTCAGCTTTGCGCTGCTTTCGGCGCTGTTCGTCCTCGAATTCTTCGATTTCTTGGTCGTCGGCTACCTGCTCGCCGTGCTCGGCCCGCAATGGCGCCTGACGTACGGCCAATCGGCGCTGATACTCTATAGCGGCGGCGTCGGTTCGATCCTCGGTGCTCTGGTCTTCGGCGGTTTCGCCGATCTGTGGGGCCGCAAGGCCCAGATGGTCATCGGCACCTTTATCTGCGCCGTTGCCGCTGGCCTGATCGGCCTCGTGCCGAGCGGATCATGGCAGATCTTCGCGATTCTTCGCTTTTTTGTCGGCGTCGGCCTGACTGCAGGGGTCACCCCCTCCCTGACGATCCTGGTCGAGCTGACCCCGACCCGGCACCGCACCCTGCTGACCAGCTTCTACATCGTCTTCGCCTCGGCCGGCGGCCTGCTTGCCTCGACCACCTCGGCGGCGCTGCTGGCGGCGCTCGGTTGGCGCGGCGTCGCCATGCTCGGCATCGCCCCGGCCTTTGTTGGCATCCTGATCTGGATCTTCGTCCCCGAATCGGTGCGCTGGCTCGCCGCCAAAGGCCGCTTCGCCGAAGCCCGGACCGGAGTCGCGCAACAACTCGACCTGCCGCTTCAATCGGTTCCGCTGCCGACGGTGCGGCCCGCCGCCCCGCCGCGCGGGAAGCTGTCGGAACTCTATCACCAGCCCCGCATGTTCTGGGAGACCGTGCTGATCTGGGGCGGTTCGTCGACCGCGGGCTACGGCGTCTATCTGTGGGGACCGACGATCGTCGCTATGGTGCTGAAGGTCCCGGTTCCTCAGGCTGCCGCCTATTTCATTTTTGTCGCCCTCGGCGGCGTGGTGGGCAAGATATTCGTCACCTTCCTGGCGCCGCTGATGGGGCGGCGGCCGCTTGGAGTGTTGTGGGGGTTTGGTGGGGTCATCGCGCTCGCGGCCGCAGGCTACTATCACGACGTCGTCGTCGTTGGTTTGCCGCTGATGGTGATTCTGCTGTGTGCCTCGACTTTCTTCATCGAAGGCGGCTTCTCGAACCTCGCGCCGTACACGGTCGAGAGCTACGGCGTGAACCTTGGCGCCCGTGCCTCGGGTCTTGGCCAGGCGGCGAACGGAGTCGGCAAGATCCTCGGCCCGTTGAGCCTGGCGCTGATCGCCGGCACCAGCAACATTCTGTCGCCCAAGGCAACGGCGGATGCGGTGCTGCCGGCCTACCTGTTCCTCGCCTTCTGCATGGCGCTGGTCGGATTGTCGTTTCTGATCCTGGGGGTCGAGACCCACGGCAGGGCGATGGGGGTCGGCGCCGACGCAGATTCGACCCGGCGGCGGCCGTCAGTGCTCGGCACCGAGGCGCGCTAGGGGCAGCCGGCTACGGCGCGCGTGCGGCCTCGCGGCAGACGCCGATGCGGCGTGCGTTCTTACCCCAATAAAAGAGCGGCGGCTCGCCGGCAGTGATGCCACTTCGTAGCGCGACGGCGCGCGCTAGCATGAAGCGCGTAACGTCGCGCAGCCCGTCCTCCAGATCGCCAGTGCCTAAAGGGTGCCAGCGCACGTCTTCGAGTTCCATGCTCGCCATCGGCTCGCCAAAGACGCTTTCACCGTCCGCCAGAAAGAACCGGGTGTTGAAACGGCGGCTCGAGTGCGACGGGGTGATCGCTCGGCCGACATAGGTCAGCAGATCCATCGCCGCCGCGAGGCCGCGCCGGCGGTAGGCCCGCTCGATCGCGCCCTCCGCTGGCGTGCTCAAATCCGACGACGTCGCCTCGGCTGGACGACCGACCAGCACGCCCACTTCCTCCCAGGTCTCCCGCAGCGCCGCCCTGGCCGCCCGCGCGAGCCTCGGAGCGAACCGCTCGGTCGCGGTCTCGACGATCCAGGGACGCCGATCCGGCGGGTCGATGGCGCCGCCGGGAAAGACATAGACGCCAGGCATGAATCGCGCGGCGAGCGGACGGCGGCCGACCAGGACTTCGAGCGTGGCGCCCGCGCCGCGCAGCAGAACCAACGAGGCAGCGTCGCGCGGCCGCACCGCCGGTTTGCGTTCTGTCGTCGACGCTCGAAGTTCCTGGACCGGCGCATCGTTCATCGCGGCACTATGCGCGAATTCGCGCCGGGGGGCTCCAGCGATTGCCGTCACCCAGGGTTACGGCGGGCGCGCTTGATCGCGGCGATCCAGGTTTCGATCGCCCGGCGTAGCTCGTCAAAGCCGTAATGCTCGGGATGCGAATCCTCGATGACGGCGTTGTGGATAGTAACCCCGTCGAGGGAGATCGCGATCGAATAGGCATTGCCGACCGCTGCCGGCTGCGGCGCTTCGCCGCGCTCCACCGCGCTGATCTCGGCCACCAATGCCTGGGCAGCGGCAAGATCGCCCTGCATGTCGCTTTGCAGAAAGCTCGCCAGGATTTCGCCGTGGCGGCCGCTGCCAGGACGCGCGCGGCCTTCGAGGTGTCCCGTCCGGTGCTGTCGGACTGTGATAAGCGCGGGCGAAGACATCACGGGCCGCGCAGCGGGTAGGCCGCAGCGATCCTGCCGCGCTGATACCAGCCCTCGATTGCAAAGCCGTGTCCCGAATCACCGGAAAACTCCCCATCGCCACGCATTTGCCCGTGATGGAAGGCGGCGAGCACCGCCTCGATGACTTCCTCATCGGACATTGCGTCCGGGAAAAAGGTCGAGGAAGCCCGCTTGTCGATCCACTCACCGCTTGCCGGATCGCGCATAGCGACACGGGCGCGGTAGACGCCGTTCACGTCCGGCGGCTGCAGGATCTTCAGGACGCGCGCACTCGGCGGGTCGACCCCGTTCGGTCGGTGGTGATAGCCGACCGCCTCACCTCGCCGGTTGATAACGCCGGTCTGGATATGGGCAATATTGATCGGCGGATCGGTCGCCGTCCATTGGACTGCAGACGCCATGTCGCGGGCAGCAAGCCCCCCTGACAGCAAAACCAACAATGCTGACACGCCGATCGCGTGTGAGAAGCGCTTCATCGCATCCCGGTGTTGCGCAGCGAGGTTGGACGGGTCACCGCCCCGCGAACACGTCCTTTGCCACCAATGCCGCGGTCATCGCCGCCGGCCACCCGGCATAAAAGGCGAGATGGGTGATCAGTTCACCCAACTCCTCTTTGCTGAGCCCATTGTCGAGCGCGCGGCCGAGATGCCCGACCAATTGCCTCTCGCGGCCGAGCGCCACCAGGGTCGCGACCGTGATCAGGCTGCGGTCGCGTTTCGACAGGCCTGGGCGCTCCCAGACATCGCCATAGACAACCTTGTCAGCGAGATCGATCAGTTTCGGCACGATCGGCCGAACCTGTTCGCGAGCAGGCGAAGGCGGGGTTACCGGCATGAGTTTTCTCCGTTGTTAGGGTGTGAATTAAGGGGCACGCCACTCGACGTTGTCGTCGAGCGGGATGACCGGCCGGGGCAGCCGCTTCCAGTCGAAGCGGCTCAGAACAGGCGAGGTCAGGCCGGGCAGGTCGACCTCGACGATCTGGTCCGGGCCGAAAAACTCGTCGAAGCCGCCGCGGAAATGACCGCGTGACTTGACCACGACCGAACGCGCCAGGCCGATGTCGAGCCCCATCATTTCGAAAAAAATCGGGTCGGCGCACTGCACCCGATGTGAGATGACGACGACCGTGACGCCGCCGACTTGCAACGCCGCGCACGGCCCGAGTTCGAGCCGCGTGCCGGCATAGATGCCGCGCCGGCCGATGCAATCGCCGTCGGTCAGCGACATGACCCGAGCCGGAGCCGACCAGGGCTCGGAGAATTTGGTGGATTCCTCTCGATTGAAACGCGCGTCGAACTGGTAATACCGCCCGTAGCGGTGCGCCTCGGCAGCGAGCGGCGGGTCATAAAATACGCCTAGCAGCGTGCCCGCTGACCCCGGCCTCGTAAAACGCGCGCAGCAGAAAGGTCGTGTTGCCGCGCCCGCCGCCGCCGGGATTGTCGGCGACATCGGCAAAGGCCAGTGCTGGCAGTGACCGGTCTCGCCCGACCGCGAGCGCCTGTTGTCACCGCCTCGTCGAGCGAGGTCAGCTGCGGATAGAACCGCGCCCGGTTGGCCCAGCCGAGTTCGGCGATTTCGCGCGCCAGTGTTTCGGCGCGCTTTCTTGTCACGCCGCGCGGTCACGACCACGCAGAGACCGTTGTCGGCGGTGTCGGCAAAGGCAAAGCCGCCCATGACCGACACATTCATGATTTCCGGGTGCATCCGGCGCTGCCCGAAATCAATCATCTCGGCGTAGGGGCCGGCTGATGTCAGCATCGTCACGGTCGGCGGCACGATCGGCAGGCGGATGAAGACCGCCTGCGGGCGGAGCCCGGCGAGCATCTCGCGGATCGCCGCGGCCGCCTCGGCGCCGCGCTCGCGCATGTCGAGATGCGGGTTGGTGCGATAGCCGATAAAGGCGTCGAGCGACCGCACCATGCGCTCGGAAACATTGGCATGCAGGTCGAGCGTCGCCGCGATCGGCACGTCGGGTCCGACGATCTCGCGTACCTTCTCGAACAACTCCCCGTCGGGATCGTCCTCCTCCGTCGTCAGCGCGGCGCCGTGCGAACAAATATAGACGGCGTCGACCGGCAACGCCGCTTTCAGCCGGTGCTCGATCGTGTCGAGCAGTTCGACAAAGAAACCATGCTCGACCGGCCCGTTGGGCTCGGTCATCGCCAGCGCGATGCCGACCGGCGTCCACCGGCCCGAGGCATCCATTGCCGCGACGAAACCCGGCGTTTCGGGCAGCATGACCGGAGCTGGCGCGCGCGCCTCGGCGACGATCGCCTCGCCTTCGAGATAGGTCCGCGCGGTGAAGTGCGCCTTGGTCGCGACCGGCGCAAATTTGTTGCACTCGATCGAAAAGCCGAGCAGCGCCACGCGGGGGCCCCCACCCTCCTCCGCTCGCGGGTTAGTCCGGGGCGGGGGTGAAGCGGGTGAAGGTGGATCAGGCATGCAGGGCATCGGCGGTGGTTTCCGTCTGGCGCGATCCTAGGCTAGTCTTCGGCCGATCGCCACGGGTGAAGGCAAAACAAGATGCCGGCCATCGACGGACAGCGCGTCGTCGCCGACCTCCATCGGCTTGCTGAATTCGGCCGCTATAAAACTGGTGTCCATCGCCCGACTTATTCGACGGTCGATGTCGAGTCGCGGCATTGGCTCGCCGGGAAGCTGCGCGAGGCCGGGCTCGAGCCGGTGATCGACGGCATCGGCAATGTGATCGGCCGCAATCCCCGGGCGCGGCGGTTGCTGCTGGTCGGCTCGCACAGCGAGACACAGCCCTATGGCGGCTGGCTCGATGGCGCGTTGGGGGTGATTTACGGGCTGGAACTGGCCCGCGCCTTCGCCGCCGACCCGGATTGCGCCGGTCTAGGTATCGAGGTCGCCGCCTGGGCCGACGAGGAAGGCCATTACGGCGGTTATCTCGGCAGCCGCTCGTTCATCGGCGCGCTCGACGAGGACGAGATCGACCAGGCGCGAGGCCGTGACGACAGGACGCCGCTGCGCGAGGCGCTGGCGCGGGCCGGGTTCGCCGGCCGGCCGCGCGAACATTTCGAACCCGGCCGCCATATCGGCTATCTCGAAGCCCACATCGAGCAGGGCAACACGCTCGACACGAGCGGGCTGCGTATCGGCGTCGTCGAGGCGATCGTGGGCATCCGTAATTTCCGGCTCTCCTTGATCGGCGAGCAGAACCATGCCGGCACGACGCGCATGATCCGACGCAAGGATGCCGGCGTGGCGATGGTGCGGCTGGCAACGTGCATCCATGACCGTTTCCCTGAGATCGCCGGCCCGCGTACAGTGTGGACAATCGGCCGCATGCTGCTGGAGCCTAACGCGCCATCGGTCGTCCCCGGCCATGCCGAAATGCAGGTTCAGTTCCGCGATACCGACCCCGAGCGCCTCGACCTGTTCGAGAAGAAATTGCGCGAGCTCGTGAACGAAGCGGACCGCGCCGGGCCCTGCCGATGCGCGATCGAACCAATCGGGCGGACCGAGCCGCGGCCGATGGATAAGGGCTTTCAGGCGCTGATCGAGGCGGCGGCCGCGGACCATGCGCCGGGCATGCACATGCGCATGCCGAGTGCGGCCGGCCATGACGCCGCGATCCTGTCCGAACGCATGCCTGCCGGAATGATGTTCATCCCCAGCCTTGGCGGCATCAGCCACCACTGGTCCGAAGACACCAAGGAAGAGGACATCGTCCTCGGCGCCCAAATCTTCGCCGACGCCGCAGCGCGCATCCTGCGCACCGGGAGGTGATGCGATTGGATCTTCCTCGTCCCGCGCCTTCCCTTGCCGCCGCGAGGGGCGGCAGCCGGTTGACCTACGATCAGCCGGGGTGGGCGCCGGCGTCGCGGCGCACGGCCCGCTGCAGATAGTCCACCGCCGCTTCGAGCTGGGCGTCCTTGGCGGTGCCGATGATCAGCGGCTTGATCGGATGCTCGGCCGTCTCGGCACCACTCTGCGAAGTGGCGGCCGGTTCGCCGGCAGCGGCGGGGTTGAGCGAACCGCCATTCTTTAGCGCCCGGTAGAGGTCGCTTTCGTGGCTGAGGACGGCGTTGGCCACCTGCTCACTCTTTGGCAGGCTGACGACGACATCTGGGTTGATCCCCTGGCCTTGGATCGAGCGGCCGGATGGCGTGTAGTAGAGCGCCGTCGTCAAGCGCAAGGCGCCGTGTCCGCCGTCGAGCGGAATGATCGTCTGCACCGAGCCCTTGCCGAAACTGCGGGTGCCCATGACCTTCGCGCGGTGATCGTCTTGCAGCGCTCCGGCGACGATTTCCGCGGCGGAAGCCGTCGCGCTGTTGATCAGCACGACGATCGGGACCCCCTGGATCAGGTCGCCGGCGACCGGCGCGCGGTAGACGCGGTCGTCGTCGCTGTTGCGGCCCTTGGTCGTAACCACGACGCCGCCGTCGATAAATTCGCCGGTCACATCGACCGAGGCGTCGAGCAGGCCGCCGGGATCGTTACGCAAATCGACGACCAGGCCATTCAGCCGGCCCTGCGCCTGCTGCTTGAGCCGAGCGATGGCGTCGGCGAGTTCGGCTGCCGTGTTCTCCGAGAAGGTGGTGATGCGGACATAGCCGATCCTGTCCGACTTGAGCGCGGACTTGACCGAGACGACGTGGATGATGTTCCGGGTCAAAGTCAGATCGAAGGGCGGCCGGTCGCTACGCGCGATCTGAAGCGTCACCTTGGAGCCTGCAGAGCCGCGCAGCCGCTTTACGATCGCCTCGACATCCATGCCGGTCGTGGGCTGCCCGTCGATCTTGACAATGCGGTCACCGGGTTCGATCCCGGCATTGGCGGCTGGGGTGCCGTCGATCGGCGCGATGACTTCGGGCACCTTTCCTTCTAATGTCAGCTCGATGCCGATGCCGCCGAACTCGCCGCGCGTAACCGCGGACATCTGCTGGTATTGGTCCTGGTCCATGTAATCCGAATGCGGGTCGAGCCGGGTCAGCATGCCTTTTAGGGCATCTTCGGTCAGCTCGTCGCTGGTCACCGGCTCGACATAGCTTTTCTGGACTTGTCGAGCGACTTGTTGCAGCAGGTTGAAATCGGCGGGATCGCGGGATGCGGCGGCGGTGCCGGCTCCCGCGCTGTCGCAGCCGTAAAGGGTGAGCGCCATCAGGGCGGTAGCAGTGGCCCTGACGGCCGAACGGTGCAGGCGTGAGGTCGCAATCATCGGAGCCTTCGCGGCAAACGACCCGTCATCGACGGGTCGGGTAATCGGTTTCGGATGGTCCTGCGCCGCTGCCGCCTTAGCGTGTAGCAGAGCCGCTATCCGGTCGCCGAAAATGTAGTCTTCCGGAGGCAGCGTTCCAGGGGCGCTCCTCATCGATCACGCTGGGCGCCGCAGTAAGCCGCCTCGGCGGTAATCGCGGCCGCGACGGAAATCTGCGGGTTGGCCGCACCCAACATTGGTTCCCACCTGGGCGGGATCGAGGCTATATACCTGCGCGCCAAAAGGCTCGGGCGCAAGGAAGGAATGCGATGGCGAGCGGGAGATCGGCCGCGGATCGGCTGACGGTGCAAGGAATCGAGCTCGAAGTGCTACGCCGCGGGGCGGGGCGGGCGGCGCTGTTGCTGCACGGCTTCGACACCGTCGACGCCGAGGCGCCCTTTCTCGACCTGCTCGGTCGCCACATCGAGATCGTCGCGCCCTCCTCGCCCGGGTTCGGCCATTCACCGCGGCCGCGCGATTTTGACACGGTCTATGATCTCGTCCATCTCTACCTTGCCGTTCTCGACGCGCTGCCGGGCGACAAGGTGAGCCTGATCGGCTTTTCGTTTGGCGGCTGGCTCGCGGCCGAAATCGCTGCGGCATGCAGCCATCGGCTCGACAAGCTCGTTCTTGTCGATCCGGTCGGCATCAAGATCAGCGACCGCGAGACCCCGGACATCCTCGACATCTTCAACAAATCGCCCGACGAGGTTCGCCGGCGCAGCTGGCACGACCCCGACAGCGTTCGCGCCCGATTTCAACGCTATGTCGGATGAGGCTCTGGTTGTCCACGCACGCAACCGCGAGGCGCTGTGTCTCTATGCCTGGCACCCCTATATGTACAACCCGCAGCTGCCGCGTTGGCTCGGCCGGATCAATGTGCCGACCCTGTTGTTGTGGGGAGCGAGCGACGGAGTGGTCAGCCCCGAATACGGCCACGCCTATGCCGGAATGATCCCCGGCTCCCGCTTCGCGCTGATCGAGCGCGCCGGCCACCATCCCGAGATCGAACAGCCCGCGGCGTTCGTGGACCATGTTACCGGGTTCCTTGACCAATAATCGGCTGACAACGCCGATTACTGGTCAAGACGGCGGTCATATTCAGGAGATCAAAATTGCCTGGCGACGGCCTGATCACGATTGAGAGCAATCATACGGTCAAAGACACGATCGATCGCGTCGCGGCCAGTCTCGCGGCCAAGGACATCACCGTATTTGCGCGGATCGATCATGCAGCGGGAGCCGCCTCGGTCGGTATGCCCTTGAGGGCGACGGAATTGCTGATCTTCGGCAATCCCAAAGCCGGAACAGCGCTGATGCAGTCGAAGCAAAGCATCGGGATCGATCTGCCGCTAAAAATGCTCGGCTGGCAGGATCAGGCAGGAAAAGTCTGGCTCTGCTACAACGATGTTGGCTGGCTCGCTGCGCGACACCGGCTTGACGCCGATGCCGCACCAGCGATCGATGCCCTTGCGCGATTTCTCGCTGACCTCGCCGCAGCGGCGGTTTTATGATCCACCAACTTTGTTGCCGGCGGAAGCGCGGTTAGGGCTACTGGTAACTTAGACCGAGAGAGCGGAGATCCGACGTGCGAGCTTGGTATCACTGCGAGAACGTCTACCCCTTTGTGCCGCAGGAAGTTCTCGATGCGGCGCCCTCGGTGCGTGCTAGCCTGCCCAACAGACACTGCGATCCGAAGATCAGTGCAGATTTGTTCGAGGAATGCCTCGACGAGCATCTCTTGTGCGACGATCTCGGCGTCAACGTGGTCTCGATCGAGCATCATTCCGGCATCAACAGCCTCTACGGCGCGAGCCCGATGATCCTCGGCATACTCGCCCGGCAGACCAGGAAGGTCCGCATCCTCAGCCTCGGAACCCTGATCACGATCCGCCCCGACCCGGTGCGCATCGCCGAGGAATATGCGACCGCAGACGTAATCTCGCGCGGCCGGCTCGACATCGGCTTCGTCAAATCGGGCGACAGTGAGATGGTGTCCGGCAACGCCAACCCGGTCGGCTACGTGGACCGCTTCTGGGAGGCGATCGACCTTATTCAAAAGACCTTGACCTCGCATGACGGGCCGTTCAGCTGGGAGGGCAAGCACTACACCCACCGCCACGTCAACATCTGGCCGCCGGTCTACCAGCGCCCACACCCGCCGATGTGGGCCGCGACCGGCGATCCGGAGACCTCGGCCGAACTCGGTCGGCGCGGCATGGTCAATGCGCTGGTTTTGCGCGGCCCCGAGGCCAGCAAGCGCGCCTTCGACGCCTATCGCGCCGCGCGCAGCGAGGCAGGACTGCCGGCGCCCGGCACCGACCGCTTCGCCTATGCCGCGCTCGCCTATGTCGGCGACACCGACGAGGAGGGCATCCGGGTCGGCAGCAAATTGCTGTGGTTCCTGAATACCAGCCTCAAGCAGTCGCCACAGATGTCGAAATTCCTGCCGGGACGATCGCCGCCGGAAGTGACCGCGCAGAATTACCGTACGGAGCCGCAGCCAGGGAGCCAAGCCAATATGCGTCCGGGCCAAAGCCTGATCGGCATCACCGCCGAGCAGGCGATCGCTCGTGGCATCCTGTGCGCCGGCAACCCCGACACGGTCTACAAGCAGATCATGGACATCTACGACAAGGTCGGCGGCTTCGCCAATTTCATCTTCATCGGACGCTCGGGCTTTCTGGACCACCAGGAAGCCAAAAAAGGCATCCGCCTGATGGCCAACGAGGTCGTGCCGCGTCTGCCTGCCGCAACGCCTACCCCCGAGCCTGCCCGCGAGGCCGCGGAATAGGGTCTCGCCGCGTCACCCGCTGCGGCAAAACCCGTACGCGAAGTGTGAATAGCCTAAAGTAATAACGGGAACAGAGGGCGGCCGCCGGCGCTTGCCGGCCGGCGAATCAACCCTATACTCCGCGGCCCGCAACTCCTCGCTCAGGTAATTCATCCGCAAATGGCGCAAGCTGGTATTGATGTTGTCGGTATCGGCAATGCGATTGTCGATGTGATCGCGCGTGCCGATGAAGCGTTTCTCGAGAAAGAGGCGCTGGTCAAGGGAACGATGGCGCTGATCGATGCCGAGCGCGCCGATGCACTTTATCGGATGATGGGACCGGCGATCGAGGCCTCCGGCGGATCGGCGGGCAACACGATGGCCGGGATCGCTTCGCTCGGCGGCAACGGCGCCTATATCGGCAAGGTGCGCGACGATCTGTTGGGCGAGGTGTTTCGCCACGATCTGACCGCGCAGGGGGTGCGTTTCGAGACGCCCGCGGCGACCAGCGGCCCTGGCACCGCGCGCTGTCTGATTCTGGTCACGTCGGACGGGCAACGCACGTTGAACACCTATTTGGGCGCCTGCGTGGCGCTCGGGCCCGACGACATCGACGCCGACATCCTCGGCGCGGCTCAGGTGACCTATCTCGAAGGCTATCTGTTCGACCCGCCGCTGGCGCAGCAAGCATTTCGCAAGGCCGCCGCGGTCGCCCACGCTGCCGGGCATCGGGTCGCGCTGTCACTGTCCGACCCGTTTTGCGTCGAGCGCCATCGTGCGGCGTTTCGCGATCTCGTCGACGGTCATGTCGACATCCTGTTCGCCAACGAGATCGAGATCTGCTCGCTTTACGAGACCAATGACTTTGCCGCGGCGGCGGCTGCGGTGCGCGGCCATGTCGCGATCGCGGCCCTTACCCGCAGCGCCGCCGGCAGCGTCATCTTGGCCAACAGCGAGGAGCATCGGGTCGCGGCGGCGCCGGTCGCACGGGTCGTCGACACCACCGGAGCGGGCGATCTCTACGCCAGCGGTTTTCTCTACGGCTTGACCCACGGTCTGCCGCTCCCCACCTGCGGCAGGATCGGCAGCTTGTGCGCTGCCGAAATCATTAGCCATGTCGGCGCCCGTCCCGAGACCGCTCTGTCGCATCTCGTTGCGGAGGCCGGCTTGGTCTGAGCCCCATCCCATTGCCTTGGCCGCCGGCCGGGGAGCCGGCAGGTTTCCGCATGGATATCCGCAACATCGCCATCATCGCTCATGTCGACCATGGCAAGACCACCCTGGTCGACGCGATGCTGCGCCAATCAGGCGCCTTTCGCGCCAATCAGCAGGTGGCCGAGCGGGCGCTCGACTCGAACGAGCTCGAGCGCGAACGCGGCATCACGATCCTGGCGAAATGCACCTCGGTCCTGTGGCACGACGTGCGCATCAACATTGTCGATACCCCGGGCCATGCCGATTTCGGCGGCGAGGTCGAGCGCATCCTCAGCATGGTCGACGGCGTCCTGGTATTGGTCGACGCCGCCGAGGGGCCGATGCCGCAGACCAAATTCGTGCTCGGCAAGGCCTTGCGTCAAGGCCTGCGCCCGATTGTCGTCATCAACAAAATCGACCGGCCCGACGCCCGTCCCGGCATGGTCCATAGCGAGATCTTCGACCTGTTCGCGGTGCTCGACGCGAGCGAGGCGCAGCTTGATTTCCAGACGGTTTTTGCCTCCGGCCGCAGCGGCTGGGCGGTGACCGATGCGATGGCTCCGCGCCGCGATCTGGCGCCGTTGTTCGAGCTGATCCTGGCGCATGTGCCGGCGCCCAAGGCCGATCCCGACGCGCCATTTTCGATGCTGGCAACAACCTTGGACTACGACCCCTATCTCGGTCGAGTGCTGACCGGGCTTATCCATTCGGGCGTGGCGCGGCTCAATATGCCGGTCAAGTCGCTGGCCCGTGACGGCCGTATCATCGAGCAGGCGCGGCTGACCAAATTGCAGGCGTTTCGCGGCCTCGACCGGCGCCCGATCGAGGAGGCCCAAGCCGGCGACATCATCGCCGTCGCCGGACTGACACAGACCACGGTCGCCGACACTATCTGCGCGCCGGAGGTTACGGAGCCGCTGCCTGCGGATCCGATCGACCCGCCGACCCTGGCGATGACCTTTTCGGTCAACGACAGCCCGCTCGCCGGGCGCGAGGGGACGAAGGTCACCTCGCGGATGATCGGCGAGCGCCTGTTTCGCGAGGCGGAGGGCAATGTCGCGATCCAAGTTACTCAAAGTTCGCAGAAGGATGCGTTCGAGGTCGCCGGCCGCGGCGAATTGCAGCTCGGCGTCCTGATCGAGACGATGCGGCGCGAGGGCTACGAGATGTCGATCTCGCGCCCGCGGGTCTTGTTCAAGACCGACCCGGCGACGCGCCAACGGCTGGAGCCGATCGAGGAGGTCGTGGTCGACGTCGACGAGGAATTTGCCGGCATCGTCGTCGACAAGATGAGCCGCCGCAAGGCCGAGATGCAGGAGATGCGGCCCTCCGGCGGCGGCAAACTGCGGCTTAGCTTTTTCGGGCCGACGCGCGGGCTGATCGGTTATCAGGGTGAGTTTCTGACCGATACCCGCGGCACCGGGGTGATGAGCCGGCTGTTCCACGGCTACGCGCCGCACAAGGGATCGATCGAGGGCCGGCGCAACGGCGTCTTGGTATCGACCGCCAACGGGGTCGCGATCGCCTATGCGCTATGGAACCTCGAAGAGCGCGGGCCGATGTTCATCGACCCGGGGGCGAAGATCTATGAGGGTATGATCATCGGCGCGCACACCCGCGGTAACGACCTCGACGTCAACCCGGCCAAGGGTAAGCAGCTGACCAACATCCGCACCACGGCCAAGGACGAGGCGGTCCGGCTGACCCCGCCGCAGATCATGAGCCTTGAACAGGCGATCGCCTATG
Organism: uncultured Alphaproteobacteria bacterium; assembly: GCA_963733945.1. GTDB lineage: Bacteria > Pseudomonadota > Alphaproteobacteria > ATCC43930 > CGMCC-115725 > AP-15. The sequence goes on from CAVTFD010000033.1 coordinate 43,239, forward strand.
TCGGTGACGACGAACTCGTCGAGGTCACCCCGAAATCGATCCGCTTCAGGAAGCGGCTGCTTGATCCGAACGACCGCAAGCGGGCCAACCGCGCCGCGGCGGCGGAGTAGCCGCCGCTCCACTCCGGTCGCCGGCATTGATTTCAGCCGACGGACCGCCTATCAGAACATCAGCAGCGCAAACGGATCTCCGTCTAATGAGCAGCAAGCGTCAGGAACCGAAGTACAAGATCAACCGCCGTCTCGGCGTCAACCTGTGGGGCCGGCCGAAAAGCCCGCTCAATCGTCGCGAATACGGCCCCGGCCAGCACGGCCAGCGGCGCAAGAAGCCGTCGGATTTCGGCACGCAGCTGGCTGCCAAACAGAAGCTGAAGGGTTACTACGCCAATCTCGGCGAGCGTCAGTTCCGCCGGCTCTATGAGGAAGCAGTCCGCCGCCGCGGCGACACCGGCGACAATCTGATCGAGCTGCTCGAGCGCCGGCTCGACGCGGTCGTCTATCGCATGAAGCTGGTGCCGACACCCTTTGCCGCGCGCCAGTTGGTCAATCACGGGCATGTCCGGGTCAACAGCCGGCGGGTGACGATCCCGTCCTATCTGGTTCGCGATGGCGACGAAATTGAGCTCGGCGCCAAGGCCAAGGCGATGGCGCTCGTGCTCGAGGCGGCGAAGTCGGGCGAGCGGGACGTTCCCGATTATGTCGAAATCGACCACGACCGCATGAAGGGCCGCTTCGTGCGCGCGCCCAAGCCTGGCGACGTGCCCTATCCGGTAACGATGGAGCCCAATCTCGTCGTCGAATACTACTCGCGCTGAACACGGCTGCGATGCCGGTGGATCGTGGTGATCCGCCGGCCGAGGGTTCGTTGCCAGGCACGGCCTGCCGGTCGATACCTGCGCGCTCCAAGGGGCTTATTGTGGGGCGCGATCTTGCTGTTCGACGCCGTAGCCGGCGGCGACGCGCTTGGCTCGTCCCGTGATCCCGAGGGGCGATTGCGATGCTGATATTGCCGATCACGGTCGTCCTACTGTTGGTGTTGCTGAACGGCTTTTTTTCGATGGCCGAGATCGCGCTGGTGTCGGCGCGCGTGGCGCGCCTGCGGGGGCTCAACGAGGCTGGCAATCTCGGCGCACAGGCAGCGCTCGAGCTGAAATCGGACCCCTCACGGCTACTGTCGACGGTCCAGATCGGGATCACCGTGATCGCCGTGTTGTCGGGCACGTTCGGCCAAGCCACCCTCGGCGATCACCTGCAGAACGTGTTCGAAGGCGGTTCCGGGTTTGTCGCGCGCTACGCGCATGTGATCAGCATGGCGATCGTGGTGATCGGAATCTCATATCTGTCGTTGATCATCGGCGAGTTGGTGCCGAAACGCATCGCCCTCGCTCATCCGGAGCGGATCGCCATCGCATTGGCGCGGCTGATGCGGGGGATAGCGCGGGCGGGAGCGCCGATCGAATGGTTCCTGAGCGCTTCGACCGATCTGGTGCTGCACCTGTTGCCGTTGCGCGGAGAGGGCGCGCCCCCGGTGACCGACGAAGAGATCAGCTTCATGCTGCGCGAGGGTGCGGCGACCGGCCATATCCCGCAAGCCGAGACAGCGATCGTCGAGATGGCGCTGCGCCTCGGCGACCGGCGGATCAGCGCGGTGATGACGCCGCGCACCCAAATCGAATGGCTCGATCTCGACGACCCTGCCGACGAAAACCGGCGCAAGATCCGCGACAGCGCTCATTCCCGGTTTCCGGTCGTGCAGGGCGGTACGCAACAGGTAATCGGCATCGCCCGCGCCAAGGACCTGCTGGCCGCTTGCCTCGCCGGACAGCCCTTTGATATCCGGGCGGCGATGCGGCCGCCGCTCTATCTGCCAAATACGGTCACCGTGCTGCGCGCCCTCGAAGTGTTTAAAAGTTCGGGCGAGCCGATGGCGCTGGTAGTCGACGAATACGGCGACCTCGAAGGGCTGGTCGCGCTCAACGACATGCTCGAGGCGCTGGTTGGAGACATCGACGCCGATCGGCAGGTTGTGCGCCGCGAGGACGGAACCTTGCTGATCGACGGGATGGTCGGGCTCGACGAGCTGAAGCAGGTGCTCGGCATATCGCGCCTGCCCGGCGAAGACGCGGATTTTCATACTCTCGGCGGCTATCTAATGGCACGCCTCAATCGCGTGCCGATGGTCGCCGACAGGGTCGCCGGCGACACTCACCGCTTCGAGGTTGTCGAGATGGACGGCCGCAGGGTCCATCGAGTGCTGGTGACGCCGATCAAAGCCAAGGGGCGGCGATAATGTCATGGACCTGACCTACCACTTCTCCGGAATTACCCTAGCGTGGGACAAGGTTACGTTCTGGCGGTCCCTCGCCGCCGGGATCGCCGTCACCGCGGCGGCTCTTCTCATCGCGGCGCTGATCGGCCGCCCGCCACCCGATTTCTCGGCGCGAGCGGTCATCGCCGTGGTCCAGGACGGCGGGCAGCGTCCGCTGTGGGCGATCCGCCTCGCCGGCGACGCCCATCTGATCGCGATAGACAGCCTGCATCCGCCGGCGGTTCCGCCCGGCCATGTCTATCAGCTGTGGCTCGAACCGCCGCTAGGCGCCGGTGCGCTGCGCCCGCTAGGTTTACTGCCGCAATCCGGGCGGAAGGAGATCCCCGAGACGCCGGCCAACACTCGGATGCTGTCAGGTCCCGGGGTGCTGGTGGTCACGCTTGAGCCACTGGGCGGCTCCCTTGGTCCAGCTCCGAGCGGGCCGACGCTGTTCCGCAGCGGCCTGGCCGACCAGCGCTGAACCGACCGTGCGCCGAGGCATTTTAAAACCCTGTCTTTAAAATTTGTGAAAGCGGATCCGTCAGGTCAGGCGCATCGTTTTGGCAGCGTGGGGCTGTCGTGTGATCTTCATCAATATCGGGTCGACCGGCGGATACCTCGGATCTATAGTGACGCCGCCGAAAGCGGGGACGGCCGAACGTGCAGCACAGCCGTAACGACCCGTTAGGTGCCGTGGTCATGGGCGTTTCGGGCGCCGGTAAGACGACGGTCGGGGAGCGCCTGGCGGAACGGCTCCATTGGGAATTCGCGGAGGGAGATCGGCTTCACCCGCCGGAGAATGTAGCAAAGATGCAAAGCGGGCATCCGCTGACCGATTCCGACCGGGCACCTTGGCTTGCCGCCATCGCCGGGGTAGTCGACCTGTGGCAGGCGCGCGGCATCCGCGGGGTTATCACCTGCTCGGCGCTGAAGCGGCGATATCGCCGCCGCATCATCGGCGACCGCCCGTGGGTGCGGCTGGTTTATCTCGACGGGAAGCGCGAATTGATCGCGGAACGTCTCGCTGCCCGCCGCGGTCATTTTATGCCGGCGAACCTGCTTGACAGCCAGTTCGCGGCGCTTGAACCACCAGGCCCGGACGAGAACCCGATCACTGTCGCGATCGATCTTCCGGTCGACAGGATCGTCGGGCAAATCGCTAAGGCACTCCATGCAACACGACCGATATAAGCTGCGTTAGCAGGGTGCCGGAGAGATGATGATGGCGCCCTCAAAGTCGATCGACGATCTTTGTGGCAGGATTTCCTGCACTTTGCCCCGCCCGAGCCGATCTGGCCCAACCGCGACCGGTTTGTGCTGTCGTCGGGGCATGCGTCGACATTGCTCTATTCAATGCTGCATCTGACCGGCGTCACCTCGGTCGATGAGAAATACGAGCGGCTCGGCACGCCCTCGGTCTCGCTCGACGACCTGAAGCATTTCCGTCAGCTCGGCAGCAAATGCCCGGGGCATCCGGAATATCATCTGACTTCGGGGGTCGAGACCACGACCGGGCCGCTCGGCCAGGGCGTCGCGAACAGCGTCGGCATGGCGATCGCCGCGGATTGGCTTTCCCGCGTATTTCAACCGGCCAGACTTCGCGATCTTCGACTATGACGTCTTCGCCTTGTGCGGCGACGGCTGCATGATGGAGGGGGTCAGCAGCGAGGCGGCGTCCCTCGCCGGCCATTTGCGGCTCGGCAACCTGACCTGGATCTACGACAGCAATCACATCACGATCGAGGGAAATACCGCGCTCGCCTTCAGCGAGGATGTCGCTGCCCGGTTTCTCGGCTACGGCTGGCAGGTGCTGCGGGTCAGCGACGCCAACGACCGCGATCGAATATCCGACGCGATCGCCAACGCCAAGCGCACCGACGATCGCCCGACCCTTATCATCGTCGAAAGTCATATCGCTTACGGCGCGCCACACAAGCAGGATACCTCGGCCGCGCATGGCGAGCCGTTAGGCGAAGAGGAGGTGCGCGAGACCAAGCGCCGTTACGGCTGGCCCGAGGACGCGAAATTCCTCGTACCGGAGGGAGTCCGCGAACATTTCGCCGCCAAGATTCGGTAGCGCGCGGGCAAAAGCTACGGGCCGAATGGCTGGCGCTGTTCGACGCGGTACAAGAGCGCCCATCCCGATCTCGCCGATGCAGCTGCGAGCGCATCCAGCGGCGCGATCTGCCCGACGGCTGGGACCAGGATATTCCGGTCTTTCCAGCCGACCCCAAGGGCATCGCCAGCCGCGACTCCTCGGCGCGGGTGCTGAACGCGATCGCCCCGCGCCTGCCCTGGCTGCTGGGCGGCGCGGCCGATCTGGCCCCCTCGACCAAGACCCGGCTGACTTTCCCCGGCGCGGGCGATTTCGAGGCCGACGACCACGGCGCCCGCAATTTTCATTTCGGCATCCGCGAGCACGCGATGGGCTCGATCTGCAACGGCATGTCGGTGTCGAAATTGCGGCCCTACGGCTCGGGCTTTCTGATCTTCTCCGATTATATGAAGGCCGCCGATCCGGCTCAGCGCGCTGATGGAGCTGCCGGTCATCTATGTCTTTACCCACGATTCGATCGGGGTCGGCGAAGACGGCCCGACGCATCAGCCGGTCGAGCAGGTGGTCGGGTTGCGCGGCATTCCCGGGCTCATCGTACTGCGTCCGGCCGACGCCAACGAGGTCGCCGAAGCTTGGCGGCTCGTTCTTGAACTGAAGCATCAGCCGGCCTGCCTGATCCTGAGCCGGCAGAATTTGCCGACCCTCGATCGGAGCCGCTATGCGCGCGGCGAGCGGGCTCAAGCGCGGCGGCTACGTGCTCGCCGATATGGGCGGCGAGCCCGAAGTGATCCTGATCGCGACCGGCAGCGAAGTTTCGCTGTGCGTCGAGGTCTATGAAAAGCTGGCGTCCGAGGGGGTCAAGGCACGGGTCGTCAGCATGCCCTCCTGGGAATTGTTCGAACAACAGGACGCGGCTTACCGGGCGGCGGTGCTGCCTCCTGCGGTGACCCGCCGGGTGCTGTCGAGCAGGCTCGACCTTAGGGTGGGAGCGATACGCTGGCCTGCGAGGCACGATCATCGGCATGAAGACCCTCGGGGCCTCGGCGCCGCTGAAGGAACTGCTCGTCAAATTTGGGTTTACCCCCGAACATGTCAATGCGGCTGCCAAGGAGCAGCTCGCCCGCAAGGAGTAATGACGATGCCCAATCCGCTGAGAACACTCAACGAATTCGGCCAGTCGGTATGGCTCGATTTCGTCAGCCGCGAGTTGCTGCGCACCGGCGCCTTGACCCGGCTGATAGCCGATGACGGGCTCCGTGGCGTCACCTCGAACCCGTCGATCTTCGAAAAAGCGATCGGCCATGGGGATGATTACGATGAGCTGATTGCCGCGGCCCAGGCCAGTGGCGATCTCGACCCTGGCGCGTTGTTCGAGGAGCTTGCGGTCCGCGACATCCAGGAAGGGGCTGACGCGCTGCGCCCGGTTTATCACCAAACCCAGGGGCGCGACGGCTTTATCAGCCTCGAAGTCTCACCCTATCTCGCGATGAAGACCCACGAGACGATCGAGGAGGCGCGCCGGCTGTGGCGCGAGGTCGGTCGCGAGAACCTAATGGTCAAGGTTCCCGGCACCAAGGCCGGCCTCCCGGCGATCCGCACCCTGATCGGCGAAGGGATCAACATCAACGTCACCCTGTTGTTTTCGCAAGAGGTCTATGCCGAAGTCGCCGACGCCTATGTCTCTGGTCTTGAGGCCTTTGCCAGAAAGGGGGGCGATCCGCATAAGGTGGCGAGTGTCGCCAGCTTTTTCGTCAGCCGCATCGACACCCTCGTCGACGAAGCGCTCGACAAGCGCATCGCCGCCGCCGCCGACCCGGCCGAGAAGACGCGGTTGGAGCGGCTGAAGGGTAAGGTCGCGATCGCCAACGCCAAGCTCGCCTACCAGCTCTATCACAAAATCTATGGCGACGAGCGGTGGCAGCGCCTGGCGCAGCAAGGGGCTCAGACCCAGCGGCTGCTATGGGCCAGCACTGGGACCAAGAACAAGGCCTACAGCGACGTGCTTTATGTCGACGAGCTGATCGGCGCCGACACGGTCAACACGATTCCGCCGGCGACCATGAACGCCTATCGCGATCACGGCCGGCCGCGCCCGAGCCTCGGAGAAGACGTTGAGAGCGCAAAGGTGGTTATGGCGGCGCTGCCCGGCGCTGGGATTTCGATCGAGGCGGTGACCGCGAAGCTGGTCGAGGACGGCGTGCGGCAGTTCGCTGACGCCGCCGACCAGCTCTATGCCGCGGTCCAGAAAAAGCGCCGCGCGGTGCTCGGCCCAAAGCTCGATCAGATGAGCTGCAAACTGCCTGTTCCGCTCGACAAGGAGGTCCAGGATACGCTCGAGGAGTGGCGCCGCGAGGGCAAGGTGCGGCGGCTATGGGCCGGCGACGCCTCGCTGTGGACCGAAACCGACGAGGCGAAATGGGTGGGCTGGCTGACGGTCGTCGATCAGCAGCTTAATGCTGTCGCCGATCTGCAGAATTTCGCCGCGGATGTCAGACAAGCCGGATTCCGTGATGTATTGCTGCTGGGGATGGGCGGTTCGAGCCTCGGTCCCGAGGTGTTCGCTAGGACGTTTGGGGCAAAGCCAGGCTTCCCGGCGTTGCACGTGCTCGAACTCGACCGACCCGGCGCAGATCCGCCATTTCGAGAGCCTCATCGACCCGGCGCATACGCTGTTTATCGTGTCGAGCAAATCGGGCAGCACGCTCGAACCCAACATCTTTAAGCAATATTTCTTCGAACGGGCGAAGGCGGCGGTCGGCGCGGCCGAGGCGCCCAAGCGCTTTGTCGCGATCACCGATCCCGGCTCGTCACTCGAAAAGTCGGCGCGGACCGAGGGGTTCCGGCACATCTTCCATGGGCTGGCGAGCATCGGCGGCCGCTATTCGGTGTTGTCGAATTTCGGCATGGTGCCGGCGGCGGCGATCGGCGTTGACCCGCGTGCCTTCCTCGAAAATACGGCTGAAATGTCGCGCTCCTGCGCGCCGAGCGCGCCGCCGGTCGAGAACCCCGGGGTGATCCTTGGTGCAGTCCTCGGCGTCTGCCAACGCCACGGCCGCGACAAGGCAACGATCATAGCGTCTCGGGGCATCGCCGATTTCGGCGCTTGGCTTGAACAGCTGCTTGCTGAGTCGACCGGCAAACTCGGCAAGGGGATCGTGCCATTCGATGCCGAACCATTGGGCGCACCCTCGGTCTACGGCAATGACCGGGTGTTCGCCTATCTGCGGCTCACCGCCGATCAGGATGCCGAGCAGGAGCGCGCGGTTGCCGCACTCGAAGCAGCGGGGCATCCGGTGGTGCGGATCGTGGTTTCCGACCCGATGCAGCTCGGCCAGGAATTCTTCCGTTGGGAGATGGCGACCGCGGTCGCCGGCTCCATCATCGGCATTAACCCGTTCGACCAGCCGGATGTCGAAGCGAGCAAGGTCAAGACCCGCGATCTGACAACCGCCTATGAAAAAACCGGATCCCTGCCCGAGGAAAAACCGTTCTACGACGCGGCTGGCTTCAAGCTGTTCGCCGATCCGAAGAACGAGGCCGCGCTAGCGCCCGCCGCCACCAGCCTGACCGCAGGCCTGAAAGCCCATTTCGCCCGCATCGGCGCCGGCGACTATGCTGCTCTCCTCGCTTATATCGAGCGCAACCCCGCCCACATCGAGACCTTGCAGCGCTGGCGCCGCATGATCCGCGACCGCACCAAAGCGGCGACCTGTCTCGGCTTTGGCCCGCGTTTTCTGCACTCGACCGGCCAGGCGTATAAGGGCGGCCCGAACAGCGGCGTGTTTCTGCAGATTACTTGCGACGACCCCGCGGACCTTCCGGTGCCCGGTCAGAAATACACCTTTGGCATTGTCAAGGCGGCGCAGGCGCGCGGCGATTTCGAGGTTCTGGCCGAGCGCGGGCGGCGCGCATTGCGCGTCCACATCTCGGGCGGCCTCGACGCCGGTCTCGAGGCGCTCGGGGTCGCCATCGAGCGGGCCTTGTCGTAAGCCGGCGCGCGCAGCCCCAACAGCAGGAGAATTTAGATGCAACTAGGAATGATCGGTTTGGGCCGTATGGGCGGCAACATCGTGCGCCGGCTGATGAAGAACGGCCACAGCTGCGTCGTCTATGACAAGAGCGTGGATACCGTTCGGGAGTTCGCCAGCGAGGGTGCCAAACCCAGCAAGGATCTTGGCGATTTCGTCAAGCAGCTGGAGGCGCCGCGAGCGGTGTGGGTCATGCTGCCGGCCGGCCAGATCACCGACGCGACGATTACCGAACTCAACAGTTTGCTCGCCAAGGGCGACATCGTCATTGACGGCGGCAATTCCTTTTATCAAGACGACATTCGTCACGCCGAGCAGCTAAAACCCAAGGGCATCCACTTTGTCGATGTTGGAACGAGTGGCGGTGTGTGGGGCTTCGAGCGCGGTTACTGCATGATGATCGGCGGCGACAAGGCGGTGGTCGATCATCTCGACCCGATCTTAAAGACCCTGGCGCCCGGAATCGGCAACATTGACCGGACCCCCGGGCGTAAAGGCCTCGATCCACGGGCCGAGGAAGGCTATCTCCATTGCGGTCCGGTCGGCGCCGGGCATTTCGTTAAAATGGTGCACAACGGCATCGAATACGGGGTCATGCAGGCCTACGCCGAAGGGTTCGACATACTGCGCAACGTGAATATTCCAGCGGTCCCGGAAAACCGGCGCTACAAGCTCGATCTTCCCGATATCGCCGAGGTATGGCGGCGGGGCAGCGTGATTGCGTCGTGGCTGCTCGACCTGACCGCGATCTCGTTGGCCAAGGATCCTGAGCTATCCAAATTTACCGGCCAGGTCGCGGATTCGGGCGAGGGCCGGTGGACCATCCAGGCGGCGATTGAGGAGGCGGTGCCGGCTGAGGTGTTGTCGTCCGCCCTCTACACCCGCTTCCGCTCGCGCCAGGACCACACCTTTGCCGAGCGCATCCTGTCGGCGATGCGCAACGAGTTCGGCGGCCATCAGGAGCCGGGTACAATAGTAAAGGACTGAACCATGGACGCTCAGGTCGAGGCAAAGGAGAAGAGCACGGCGCAGCGTGCGCCGCAGGCGCCGCCCTGCGTAATGGTGATCTTTGGCGCCGGCGGCGATCTGACCAAGCGCTTGTTGATGCCGGCCCTTTACAATCTCGCGAAGGACAAGCTGCTGTCCGACAATTTCGCGATCGTCGCCGCCGACCGCACGCCCAAGCCCGCCGACGCCTTTCGCGACTATCTGGCCGAGGGCGTCAAAAGCTTTGTCTCGGACACCGGCTCCGGCGGCGACAGCGAGCCGTTCGACGCCAAGACATGGGATTTGATCGCTAGCCGCATCACCCATTTCGCCGGCGATTTCACCGCCCCCGACACCTACAGCAAGCTCGCGGATCTGCTCAAAAAGATCGAGGGGGAATCCAAGACCGGCGGCAATGTCCTGTTCTACCTCGCCGTCGCCGAGCAATTGTTCGGGACGATCGTCGAGCGCCTCGGCGCCGCCGGATTGACTGAGGAGAAGAACGGCAGTTGGCGTCGGGTCATCATCGAAAAGCCGTTTGGCCGTGATCTTGCCACCGCCAAGGCGCTCAACGCCCGCATCCTCAAGGTATTGGACGAGCCGCAAATCTTCCGCATGGACCATTTCCTCGGCAAGGAGACGGTCCAGAACATCATGGCGCTGCGGTTTTCGAATGCGATCTTCGAGCCGTTGTGGAACCGCGACCATATCGATCACGTGCAGATTACGGCCGCCGAAACCGTCGGGGTCGAGCGCCGCGCCAATTTCTACGAGGTCACCGGCGCGCTGCGCGACATGGTGCCGAACCATGTGTTTCAGCTCTTAAGCCTGACCGCGATGGAATCGCCGAACTCGTTTGCCGCCGATGCCGTTCGCAACGAAAAAACCAAGGTTCTCGAAGCGGTGCAGCCGCTCGACGACGAAGCCGTCCGGCGCAATGTCATCCGCGGGCAATACGCCGCCGGGTCCATGAATGGTTCAGCGGTTCAAGCCTATCGGCAAGAGCCGGGGGTCAAACCGGACAGCATGACCGAGACTTATGTCGCCTTGCGGCTCGGTATCGAGAATTGGCGGTGGGCGGGCGTGCCGTTCTATTTGCGCACCGGAAAAAGGCTGACGCGTCGCACGACCGAAATCGCGATCCATTTCAAGCAGCCACCGTTCGCGCTGTTCCGTGACACGCCCGTCGAGATTTTGACCCCCAACGTGCTGATCCTGCAGATCCAGCCCGATGAGGGCGTCGCGCTGCAATTCGGGGGGAAGATCCCGGGACCGCGGATCGAGCTCGGTAAGGTCAGAATGGATTTCCGCTACAGCGACTATTTTCATACCGAGCCGAGCACTGGCTACGAAACCCTGGTTTATGACTGCATGATCGGCGAGGCGATCCTGTTCAACCGGGCGGACGGCGTCGAGGCTGGATGGGAGGTGGTGCAGCCGATCCTCGATTTGTGGGCAGGGGATAAGACCGTGCCGTTGGAATTTTACCCGTCAGGCAGCGCCGGTCCCGACGGCGCCGAAAACCTGCTGTGGCGCGGCGGCCGGCAGTGGCGACCGCTTACCCCATAGCGATGGCCCGCCCGATCATCGTCGCTCCCTCGATTCTGTCGGCCGATTTCGGCCGGCTTGCCGACGAGGTGCAGGCGGTCGACCGCGCCGGCGGCGACTGGATTCATGTCGATGTGATGGACGGTCGGTTCGTCCCCAACCTCACGATCGGCCCGGTGGTTGTCGCCGCCGTGCGCAAGGCCACGGCAAAACCGGTCGATGTCCATCTGATGATCGTCGAGCCCGAACATTACCTCGACGATTTCGCCAAGGCCGGCGCCGATCATCTGCTCGTCCATTGCGAGCCCAGCGCGACGATCCATCTGCACCGCACTCTGTCACATATCCGCAGCATCGGAAAATCCGCGGGGGTGGTGCTGAACCCGGCGACGCCGTTGTCGCAGATCGAATATGTGCTGCATCTTTGCAGCGTCGTGCTGATCATGACCGTCAATCCCGGTTTTGGCGGACAGGAGTTCCTGCCGGAGATGCTGCCTAAGATCGCGGCGCTGCGCCGCCTGTGCGACGAGCGCGGGCTCGACCCGGTGATCGAGGTCGATGGCGGCTTGAGCGGCGATAACGCCTGGCGGGTGATCGAGGCCGGCGCCAATGCGATCGTCGCCGGCTCGGCCGTATTCCATGCACCGGATTATGCCCGCTCCATCGCCGCGATCCGAAACTCGGCTATAAGATCCTGAGGAATGCCAATGCCGACCGAAACCCGCATCGAGGCGGTAGCGGATCTGGAGGAAATGGCGCATCGGTCCGCACGCCTGATCACCGATCTTGCTGGGAGCAGCCGGGGCCGCTTCGCGATTTGCCTGTCCGGCGGCTCGACCCCGCGTCGGCTGTATCAGCTGCTGGCCGGCGCTCCCTATCGCGAGGCGATGCCATGGGACCGGGTGCACTGGTTCTGGGGCGACGAGCGGTTTGTCCCGTGGGATCATCCGGACAGCAATTATCGGATGGCGCGGGAGGCGATGCTGGCGCATGTGCCGGCGCCGGCGCAGAACATCCACGGCATCGCGACGTCCGGTGATCCGGCCGAGGCGGCGCGCGCTTATGAACGCGTTCTCAAATCGTATTACGGCGCCGGGACGCTCGATCCGGCGCGACCGCTATTCGATGTGGAATTATTGGGCCTCGGCCCGGACGGTCACACCGCATCGTTGTTCCCGGGAACCAAAGTCCTGGAAGAGCGGCAGCGCTGGGTGGCCGAGGTTGTCGGCGCCAAACCCGAAGTGCGGATCACCTTGACCTATCCGCCGCTCGAAAGCGCCCGGCATACGGCGTTTCTGGTGGCGGGCGCGGACAAACGCGAGCCCTTGACGCGGGTGCTGGCCGGGGACCGGGAACTTCCGGCAGCGCGGCTGCACCCCGCCGGTGAGCTGGTTTGGTTCGTCGACGCCCTGACGCAGCCTGATCGATGATCGTCGATCGCGACGAGCTTAAGCGCGCAGCGGCGCTGCGCGCGATCGAAGAGGTCGAGGACGGCATGGTCCTTGGTCTCGGGACCGGATCGACCGCCGCCTTTGTCGTCGAGGGGCTGGCGGCGCGGGTCGCGGCCGGACTGCGGGTCATCGGCATCCCGACCTCCGAGAGGACCGCGGCGCAGGCACGCGGACTCGGCATTCCGATCGCGACCTTTGCCGAGTACCAACGGCTCGATATGACTATCGATGGCGCCGACGAGGTCGAACTCGGCAGCCTAAATCTGATCAAGGGGTTGGGCGGCGCGCTGTTGCGCGAAAAGATCGTTGCTGCGGCGAGCGGCCGGCTGGTCATTGTCGTCGACCAGGAAAAGCTCGTCGAACGCCTCGGCGAGCATACGCCGGTGCCGGTCGAAGTGACCCAGTTCGGCTGGCAGACGACTGCCGCGTCGCTCACCGCGCTGGGCTGCACTCCAGAGCGCCGCTATACGCCGGGCGAGCAGCCCTATGTCACCGATGGCGGCAACTTCATCCTCGATTGCCGGTTCGGGCCAATCCGCGATCCGGCCGCGCTCGAGGAGCGCATCGCGTTGACCGTCGGCACCGTTGAGAGCGGGCTGTTTGTCGGGCGCAGCTCGGTCGTCGTCGTCGCCTCGGCCACCGGGGTCGAGGTCTTGACCCCACCCCCTAGGAACCCGGCATGAGAAAAATTTCGCTCGTCGTCTCGGATGTCGACGGCACGCTGGTCACCACCGACAAGGCGCTGACGCCGCGCGCGATCGCGGCCGTCGCGAGGCTGCACGAGCGGGGGGTTCATTTCTCGATCTGCAGCAGTCGGCCGCCCTTTGGCCAGCGCATGCTGATCGAGCCGTTGCGGCTCGCTCTGCCCTTCGGCGGATATAATGGCGGCTCGATCGTTAATCCCGATCTGTCGCCGGTGGAACAGAAACTGCTGGCGCCCGATGCGGCGCGCGACACCCTCGCCTTGCTGGAAGAGCACGGCGTCGCCAGCATCTGGGTATTCACCGGCGGCGCGTGGCTGATCCGTGATCGTGCCGGCGATTACGTCGACCTCGAAATCCATACCATTCAGACGCCGCCAACCCTGGTCCCATCCCTTGACGGGCATCTTGATGCGGTCTCGAAGATCGTCGGCGCCAGCAAAGATCATGATCGGATCGCCGCCGTGGTCGCGGCCGGCCAGGCAGCGTTGCGCGGGCGGGCCTCGGTCATGCGTTCGCAAGCCTATTATTGCGACGTGACCCCGCCGGGCATCGACAAGGGCCGCCTTGTCGATCTATTGGCCGAGCGTCTCGCCGTGCCGCAGGAGGAAATCGCGGTTCTCGGCGACATGGGCAACGACGTCGAGATGTTCCGTCGCGCCGGCTTCCCGATCGCGATGGGCAACGCCACGGCCGAGGTCAAGGCGATGGCGCAGGCAATCACCCTATCGAACGACGAAGACGGATTCGCTGTCGCGATCGAGCGCCACATCCTCAGCGGGTGACGGAAGCCGCCTGACCGGCGGCCTCCGTCACCCGCTTTAGCTGAGCGTTCGGAGCTGCCGGTTACTCGCTCTGAGACGAACCGTGGCTAAAGCTCGCGACGCATTGCTGATGAAGTTGAGGATCGGTCACCGGGGTGCACTCCTTGTTCATGCGCGCCCGGCGAAAAGCGGCATTATCGTCCACGAGCCGCTGATAGCGTTCGCTCTGGATCACATTTGCCCGCGCCGACCATGTACCCGAATCTTCGACGCCACTGCTCTGTGGGCCATTCGTGATAACTTGGTCACCCGGCTGCATCGCTTGAACCGCCGGGATCCCCGCGGCCATCGTCAGGCAGCCCGCTGCGATGGCCAAGCTCGTCAAAGTCTTACGCATCATGACCCTTGCCTCCTTGCGCTTGCGGTCATGGGCAGCAAACAAGGGCGACGAGCCGTTGTTCCGCGCGCAGCCCTCGAGAAAAAAGGTGATTTCGTGGCGAATTGCGGCGCTTGCCGCCCGGATTCACAGGGCTGGGTCGGCCAGCCCGCGGCGGCGGCAGGCGGCGATAAGCGTGTTGCGCAGCAGGCAGGCGATCGTCATCGGCCCGACCCCGCCCGGCACCGGTGTGATCGCACCGGCAATCTCGCGCACCGCCGCGAAATCAACATCGCCGACGAGCCGGCTGGCGCCATCCGGGTCCGAGATCGCGCTGATCCCGGCATCGATCACCGTGGCGCCGGGCTTGACCCAATCCGGCCCGACCATCAGCGGCCGACCGGTCGCGGCGATCAAGATATCCGCGCGGCGCGCGGTCGCGGCCGGGTCTCGGGTTTTCGAGTGGACCGTGGTGACCGTGCTATCGGCGGCCAGCAGTAACGCCGCCACCGGCTTGCCGACAATATTCGACCGCCCGAGCACCACCGCTTCGGCGCCGACAAAATCCGAATGAACTGTCCGCAGCAGCATCAAAATACCCTGCGGCGTGCATGGCACGAGGCCGGTAAGGCCAGTCCACAGCCGTCCGACATTGACCGGGTGAAAGCCGTCGACGTCCTTGACCGGATCGACGGCCGAGATCACGCGATGCGTATCGATCTGCGGTGGCAGCGGCAACTGAACCAGGATCCCGTCGACCCCGTCCTCCATGTTGAGCTTGCGGATTTCGGCGACGAGCGCTGTTTCGCTCGTGTCACCCGGCAGGCGGCGTTCGAAAGAGGCGAGCCCGGCGCTGCGGCACGCGCTGCCCTTGGCGCGGACATAGCTGCGACTGGCCGGGTCGTCGCCGACAAGGATCGTGGCGAGGCCCGGGGTTAGGCGGTGCGTGTCCCGCAGCAACGCCGCCGCTTCGGCGACGCGCTGGCGCAGCCCGGCGGCGATCCTCTTCCCGTCGATGATGCGCGCCTCCCCCACGCCGTTCTCCCCTTACTGCCACCCGATTATTCGCAAAGTTTATATCCGGTCCGACCGGCGGACGCTGGCAATATGTCGAGAACCGGCCATCGGGGCCGGCACTCAAAGCGACGGAGGAGTTTGCCGATGGCGATGCGGCAGAGGATGCGCCGGCTGATCGAGCGCACCGGCTACACGATGGCGCCCGGCGCCTATGACACCTTGACGGCGCGACTGGTCGAACAGGCCGGGTTTGACGCGGTCTATCTGACCGGCGGCGGTTATTCGCGGGCGAACGGCTATCCCGATCTCGGGCTGCTGACCCTGTCCGAGAACGTCCGCTTTATCGGGCTGACGGTCGAGGCGGTTGGGATCCCGGTCATTGCCGACGCCGATACCGGCTACGGCAATGCCATCAACGTAATCCGCACGGTGAGAGAATACGAGAAATCGGGTGTGGCCGCCTTTCACATCGAGGATCAGGTCTCGCCAAAGAAATGCGGCCATTACGAGGGCAAGGAGGTTATCTCCGTCAGCGAAATGGTCGGCAAGATCAAGGCGGCGGTCGATACTCGGCAAGACCCTGACCTGATCATCATCGCCCGCTCCGATGCTCGCGCCGTCGAGGGGCTGGAGGCGGCGATCGACCGGGTCAACGCTTATCTCGAAGCCGGCGCAGACGTGGGCTTTGTCGAGGCGCCGCAGAATGTCGAGGAGTTGCGCATCGTCGCGCGGCGGGTGGCAGGGCCGGCCCTGGTCAACGTCTTCGAGGGCGGCAAGACCCCAATGGTGCCGGCCGGCGAGCTCGAGGCGATGGGCTTCCGGCTCGGCATCTATCCTTCGCAGACCCATCGCGCCGCGATCCGCGCCGCGCAAAAGGCGCTGGCCGCGCTGAAGGAAGATGGCGACACGTCCCGCATCGACGCCGATCTGGCCACCTTCCAGGAGCGCGAAGACGCGGTCGGCACCACGCGCTGGCGCGCGCTGGAGGAGAAATATCTGCATATCGGCGAGAACTGATGCTCCCGCCGGCTCCGTATCACTATCGATCCGCAATCCATGATACGATACGGTGGTTGCATTCCAGGGGTGAAGCAGACGCATGGAGAGCGGCACGCTGGGGGCCACTCTTTTGGACCGCCGCGCAACGCCAAGAGCGCGCGATCGCAGAGCTTCGCTGTCAATCAGATTGAGCGCGGTCATTGTCGCGGCCACCGTCGATGAGCCTCGCGTGCTGACGGTGCAGCTCGGACATGAGCCGGTCGACGCCCTGCCCTCCGGCCCGCTCGAAGTCGAGCACCGGACCCTCGAGGTAGGTCTGCGCGCTTGGGTTGAGCGCCAGACGAGCCAAAAGCTCGGCTACGTCGAACAGCTTTACACCTTTGGTGACCGCGACCGAATCGAAAGCGAGGACAGGCTTGCGGGCCGGGCGCTGACCGTTGCCTATCTCGCGCTGGTGCGGGAGGCGCGGCCCGGCGGCGGCGGCGAGGCGGTATGGCAGAACTGGTACCGCCACTTCCCGTGGGAGGACTGGCGAGCGGGCAAGCCGGTGACGCTGGCGCCGCTCGAAAATCGCCTGTCCCGGTGGGCAGAGAGCCCGGCCGGCGATGGCGAGCGCCGGCTGCGAACCGAGCGTTTGGGGCTCGCCTTTGGCGCCTCGTGGAACGAGGAACTGGTCCTCGAGCGCTATGAGCTGCTTTACGAGGCCGGCTTGATCCCGGAGGCTTGGCGGGATCTCGGCAGCTCGGTCCCACACATTGACGGACCGGCCTTCGGAGCGCCGATGGCGGCCGACCATCGCCGCATCCTGGCCACCGCGATCGGGCGGCTGCGCGGCAAGATCAAATATCGCCCGGTGGTGTTCGAGCTGATGCCGCCGTCCTTCACCTTGCTGCAGCTGCAGCGCACCGTCGAGGCGCTGTTGGGGGTGCGGCTGCACAAGCAGAATTTCCGCCGCCTCGTCGAGCACCAAGGTCTGGTCGAGGAAACCGGTGGGATCAGCGTCGAGACCGGCGGACGGCCGGCGCGACTGGTGCGTTTCCGACGCGAGGTTCTGCTCGAACGCCCGGCACCCGGCCTGCGCCTGCGCGCTCCTCGCCGCACCGCCGGCATTTAGCGGACGTCAGGGGCGGGCGGCGCTTTCCGGCAGGGTTCGCTGGCGGCGGTAGCTCAGCGCTTCGGCGACATGCCGGCGGCCGACGAGGGCCGCGCCTTCGAGGTCGGCCAGCGTGCGGGCGATGCGCATCACCCGGTGAAAGCCGCGCGCCGACAGGCGCAGTCGGTCGGCGGCCCGGACCAGCAACGCACGCCCGTCCGGGTCGGGCGCGGCGACCTCGTCGAGCAAGGCGCCATCGGCTTCGGCATTCGTGCGGATGCGCCGCTCCGCCGGCAAATCGGCGTAGCGCGTCGCCTGCCGCCGGCGAGCCGCCGCGACCCGCCGGGCCACCGAGACGCTGTCCTCAGTCGGAGGTGGCAGGGCGAGATCGGTCGGCGAAACGGCGGGCACGTCGATATGCAGATCGATGCGGTCGAGCAACGGGCCGGACAGCCGCCCTTGATAGTCTTCGGCGCAACGCGGCGCGCGGCCGCAAGCCTGCTCGGCAAAATGGCCGCAGCGGCACGGGTTCATCGCCGCGATCAGCTGGAACCGCGCCGGGTAAGTCACGTGCCCGTTGGCACGGGCGATGCTGACGCGGCCGGTCTCGAGCGGCTGGCGCAGCGCTTCGAGCGCGTTGCGGTTGAATTCGGGCAGCTCGTCGAGGAACAACACGCCTTGATGGGCGAGCGAAATTTCGCCCGGGTGGGCCCGCATGCCGCCGCCGACGAGGGCGGGCAGGGAGGCGGAATGGTGCGGATCGCGAAACGGCCGCTCGCGCGACAACCCGGCGTTGCGCAGGCCGCCCGCAACCGACTGGATCATACCGAGTTCGAGCGCCTCGGCGGGTTCGAGCGGCGGCAGCAACCCGGGAAGTCGGGCCGCCAGCATCGATTTGCCGGCGCCCGGCGGCCCGATCATCAACAGATTGTGGCCGCCGGCGGCGGCAATCTCGATCGCGCGCTTGGCGCTCTCCTGGCCCTTCACGTCTTTGAGATCGAGCCCTGCGGTGCTTGAAGCGGCGAGGCGGGGCTCGGGCGGCGGCAGCAGCTGGGTCCCTTTGAAATGGTTCACGATCGCCAACAGGCTCGGCGCGGCGATGATCTCGATCTCGCCGGCCCACGCCGCCTCGCCGCCGCACGCGGCCGGGCAAATGACCCCACCCTCGCGACCGGCCGCGGCAAGGCCGGCGAGCAATACCCCGGCCACGCTCGTCACCGAGCCATCGAGCGACAGCTCGCCCAGGGCCGTATAGGAGGCGAGCTCATCGGCCGGCAACGCTTCCATCGCCACCAGCAGCGCCAAGGCGATCGGCAGATCGAAATGGCTTCCTTCCTTAAGTACATCGGCCGGGGCAAGGTTGACGGTGATCCGCTTTGGCGGCAACGCCAGCCCGAGCGACTGCAGCGCCGAGCGCACCCGTTCGCGCAACTCGGCGACCGCCTTGTCCGGCAATCCGACCACGGTAAAGGCGGGCAGGCCGGAGGCGATCGTCACCTGGGTTTCGACGTCGAGGACCTCGATGCCGTGGAAAGCCACTGTCCGAACCTGCGCGGCCATACCCCCGCCCGCCTTTTAGCCACAGGTCGAGTGTAGGGAGGTGCGGCCTGTGACGCCAGCACCACGGCGATCAAAATCAGCGTAATAGTTGTGCAATCGCCGCAAGCAAAGTTAACATCGTCACACCCGGCGGCCGACCGGTCCAGCCGGATAACGACGTGAGGGAGACTACGCCTTGCCCAACACCACTTCTCTGCGGCTCGCCTGGGAGCCGCGCGTGCTGAGCATCTTGCGCATCGTGGTCGGGCTCCTCTACCTGGAGCACGGCTTGAACAAGCTGTTAGATTTCCCGCCGACGCCGACCCACATGCCCTACCGCCTGTTCAGTCTGGTCCCCGGCCTTGCCGGGCCATTGGAGCTGTTCGGCGGGTTGCTGATCGCGCTCGGCCTGTTTACGCGGCCGGTGGCTTTCATCCTGTCGGGCGAGATGGCTTTCGCCTATTTCATGGCAAACGCGCCGCGAAGCTTTTTTCCATTCTTGAACGGCGGCGACGCTGCGATCCTGTACTGCTTCATCTTCTTGTACTTCGCTGTCGTCGGCGGCGGCGTGTGGAGCCTCGATCGGTGGCGCTCCCGCCAAACAGCGGGCGTCTCGGTCCGCGCCGGGAGCTGACTGAGTCCGCGAGGCCAGCATATCGGAGACGAAGCGGTCGGGATCGCTGCTGGGGAACAGATCCAGGCGGCGTCCGATCATCAGCGCGCCAGCCGGGTCCGAACCCGCCGCACAAGAACAAATGGAAGCGTGGGTGGAGCTTTGCCCTTGCCTTCAACCACAGAACGAGTATGTGGAGACCTCGCACGTGGGATCTCCCTAGACGGGAGAGGGCGATGCCGGCGCCGAAGGCCGGCGCTGGAGAGGGGTGGGAGCGGATCCCCGCGGACCTTGCCGATGCGAATTTTCTTTGTGTGTCAGCGCGTACCTTTTCCACCGGATCGCGGCGATAAAATCGCGACTTTTAATGAAATTTGCCATCTCTCGAAGCAGTACGAGGTGCACGTCTTCTGCCTCGGCGACGGCGCCGCCGATCTCGACAATATCCCCGCTTTGCATGCACATGCCAAAAGTGTCACTGCCGCTGTAGTGAGCGGGCTGGGGGGCAAGCTCCGAGCGCTCAAGGCGCTGCTGGCGGGACAGCCCCTTTCGGTGGCCGCCTTCGACGTGGCGGAGCTGCATCAAGCGATCATACAAAAATACGATGAGCTGCGGCCCGATCTAGTCATCGTCTATAGCTGCAATGTAGCGCAATACGCTGAGCACTTCGCTGGCGTGCCGAGAATCATGCAGTTTCACGATCTCGATTCACTAAAATGGGCCCAGTACGCCGAACGTTCGAGATTCCCTTTGAAATGGATCTATCGGATCGAGGCGAAGCGGCTGCTCGCGTATGAACGGCGCATCGCTCGCCGTTTTAGCCACGCGCTGGTCTGTACCGCGGCCGAGAGGTGCGACTTCGAGCGTCTTTTCCCCGGGATCGCGGTCTCGCTCGTGGGCAACGGTGTGGACCTCGATTACTTCCGATCCGTAGGGGAGGTAAAGCGCCCCGGATCGATCGTCTTCACCGGAGTCATGGATTATTTCCCCAATATCGATGCTGTCCTGTGGTTCTGCGATGAGATCCTGCCGGCCGTGCAGGCGCAAATCCCTGAAGCAACTCTGACGATTTGCGGCAACCGCCCGACCGCGGCGGTGCGCCGCCTGGCGAAACGGCGGGGCGTCACCGTGACCGGGTGGGTCCATGATACCCGGCCTTATCTCGATTCGGCGGAGATCTTCGTGGCGCCTCTGCGGATGGCGCGCGGAGTCCAGAACAAGCTGCTCGAAGCCTTGGCCATGGGCCTGCCTTGCGTCGCCTCCACGGCGGCGTGGAGCGGCACCGTCGTTCCCAAGGGGACAGGCATTCTGGTCGCCGATGACAGCAGTGAGTTTGCTGCGCAGGTCGTCCGTCTCCTGCAGGACGACGCCCTTCGCACCGAGCTGGCGAGCAAGGCCCGCGCGGTTGTCGAATCAAAGTACCGGTGGGATCGGCAGATGGCGGCGCTCGACCGAGTCGTTGCGGCGGTCACGACATGGCCGCCACGCTGGCCCCCGGCTGCTGCGGCGCCGCTTTGACGCCGCCGCGCCGCCCCGGCCTACGGCCGTCAAACTAGGGTCGGCCGGTCAAGGATTGAAACGCTGGGCCCATTTGCCGAGGGCAGTCGCGTAAGTCTGACAACGTCCGGTCGCGTCCACGATCTCGCCCGGCGCCGCCTCCGCCGACTTCAGCACCTGGCGCTCATAGGGGGTGGCGCAGATCTGATCGGCCAGCAGCGGGTCGACCTGAGGGTTGTAATTGTTGAACTCCGCGAATTCAGGCGGGATCGTGCCGGTAGGCTTCAGCGCGCTGGTGCTGAATTCGTCCCTGACCGGGATATAGGGCGTGCAGCCGGCGATCAGCAGGCAGGTCAGGGCAAAGGCAGGCAAGCGTCGCATGACGGGTCCGTCGCTGATGGCGGGGCGGATTGTGCCGGGCGAATTCGGCGCGCGCAACCATCGTGCGACGCCCGCTATTTAAAGTCCGGCTGGATCGCGCTCCCACTCCTCGCGGACCAGCGGATCCTGCTCACCGGCGAGCCGGCCGGCGCGCTCGGCCGCGTAGGGTTCGGGCGCCAGCCGAGCAAAGGCCCAGACCGCGGCGGCGCGGACCAGCGCTGCGTCGTCGTCGAGGCAGCGCCGAGCCGCGGCGACAAGTCCAGGATCGCCGAGCTCGGCATTGCCGATCGCGATCAGCACATTGCGCAAGAACCGGTTGCGGCCGGTGCGCTTGACCGGCGATCCGGCGAACAGCCGGCGGAACCCGGCGTCATCGAGTGCGGCGAGATCGGCCAGACGCGGCGCCGTCAGCTCGGCGCGCGGCAGAAAATCAGGCTCGCGCGCGGTTTGCGCGAATTTGTTCCACGGGCAAACGGCGAGGCAGTCGTCGCAGCCGTAGATCCGATTGCCGATGGCCCCACGCAGTTCGACCGGGATCATGCCCTTGTGCTCGATCGTCAGATAAGAGATGCAGCGCCGTGCGTCGAGCCGATAAGGGGCCGGGAAGGCCGCCGTCGGGCAGGCTTCGAGACAGCGCCGGCACGAGCCGCAGTGATCGGGTTCGGGCGGATCGGGCTCCAGGGCCAGGCTCAGATAAATCTCGCCGAGAAACAACCACGAGCCGAACTGCCGCGAGACGAGGTTGGTGTGCTTGCCCTGCCAGCCGATTCCGGCGCGCTCGGCGAGCGGCTTTTCCATGACCGGGGCGGTATCGACAAAGAGCTTGAGCGCGCCCGGCCATTGCCCCTCGATCCAATGTCCGAGCCCCTTGAGCCGGCGCTTCAAGGTGTCGTGATAATCGCGTCCGCGGGCATAGACGGACACGGCGCCGACCGCGTGATCGTCGGCCAGCGCCAGCGGATCGTCCTCGGGCGTATAATTGACGCCGAGCACAATGACCGTTCGCGCCTCGGACCATAGCGCCTGTGGATCGCCGCGCCGGGCAGCGGTGCCGGCGAGCCAGCCCATATCGCCGTGATAGCCGCGGGCGATGAATTCGCGGAGCCCGTCGCGCACCTCGTCGGCGAGGCTCGCCGCGGCAAAGCCGACCGCATCGAAGCCATCGGCCAATGCCCGGTCGCGGATCGCCTCGCGGATCGCGACGGAAGTGCTCGGCAGCTCTTCTCCGTCGTCCCCGCGAAAGCGGGGACCCAGGAGCCCCGAAGCATCGGCGCCGGCCCTGGGCCCCCGCTTTCGCGGGGGTGACGGGACAGAATCGATTTCTGTGAGACCCATATCGTTCAGCCGCGACCGCGATAGGGCGCCACGCCCGGATCGGGGAGCCACAGCCCGGCAGGCGGCTCGGCGGTCTGATAGAACACATCGATCGGGATGCCGCCGCGCGGATACCAATAGCCTGATATCCGCAGCCAGCGCGGCGCGAGGGCGGCGATCAGCCGGCGGGCGATGCCCAAGGTGCAATCCTCATGGAACGCGGCGTGATTGCGGAACGCGCCGAGATAGAGCTTCAACGATTTGCTCTCGAGAATCGCCGGCTCGGGCGCGTAGTCGATCACCAGATGGGCGAAATCCGGCTGGCCGGTGACCGGGCACAGCGAGGTGAATTCGGGGCAGGTAAAGCGAACCAGATAAAGCAGCCCCGGATGCGGGTTCGGCACGGTTTCCAGCACCGCCGCATCGGGCGACGCGGGCAGCCTGGTCGGACGCCCTAGCTGGGTCAGAGCCGATTCTCCGCTCATCCGCCTGTATCCCGCAGTGATCCGGCCTGCGCCTCGGCAAAGGCGGCGGCGAAATCGGCCAGCGCACCCTGCTTCGATCGCCGCCCTCATCTCCGCCATCAGATCGGCATAGTAATGCAAATTGTGCGCGGTCAGCAGCATCGCGCCGAGGATCTCGCCGCTGCGGCACAGATGGTGAAAATAGGCCCGGCTGTAGCCGGTGCAGGCGGGGCAGCGGCATTCCGGGTCGAGCGGCCCCGGGTCGTCGGCATGGCGGGCATTGCGCAAATTTAACGGGCCGCGGCGGGTGAAGGCCTGCGCGGTGCGGCCCGAGCGCGTCGGCAACACGCAGTCGAACATGTCGATCCCGCGCATGACCGCGCCGACCAGGTCGGCGGGCTTGCCGACCCCCATCAGATAGCGCGGCCGGTCCGCCGGCAGTGCCGGCACCGTCGCCTCGAGGACCGCGAAGGTCGTCGCCTGACCCTCGCCGATCGCGAGCCCGCCGACCGCATAGCCGTCAAAGCCGATCTCGGTCAGCCTGGCCGCGGAACGCTGTCGCAGATCGGGGTGAACCCCGCCCTGGACGATGCCGAAGATGCCGTGCCCCGGCCGCTCGGCGAACGCGCGGCGCGAGCGCTCGGCCCAGCGCATCGACAATTCCATCGAGGCCTCGACCGCCTCGCGGCGTTGACGGGTATGGCGTGCATTCGTCGAGCGCCATCGTCACATCGGCGCCGAGCAGGTGCTGGATCTCGATCGAGCGCTCGGGCGTCAACAGATGGGCGCTGCCGTCGAGATGCGAGCGGAAGGTGACGCCGTCCTCGCCGATCTTGCGCAATTTGGCGAGCGACATGACCTGAAATCCGCCGGAATCGGTCAGGATCGCGTGTGGCCAGTTCATAAAGCGATGCAACCCGCCAAGCGCCGCGATCCGCTCCGCCCCCGGCCGCAGCATCAGGTGATAGGTGTTGCCGAGCACGATCCGCGCGCCGGTCGCGGCCACCCCCTCGGCCGTCATCGCCTTGACCGTCGCCGCCGTGCCGACCGGCATAAACACCGGCGTGTCGACGACGCCATGCGCCGTCAGCAGCCGCCCGCGCCGCGCCGCGCCATCCCGCGCTAGCACTTCAAAGCCGACGGTCAACCCGCGCGGCCCCCGGTGTTCGCATCATCGTAGCGGCAGACTCTGACGCGTTGCGCCGGCAACGTGCAGTTGATCCGAGGATTTATCCTTTGCTGCGTCCGCAGCAAATCAGCAGCAAAAAATCTCGCGGACGTTGTAGGTGTAACAGAGTGCGGAGGATCATGCGCCACCGAGGGATTCGCCTGCGACGTTGAAATTTGGGTCCAAAACTCCCACCGGTCGCTCGCGTGACATGCCCGAAGCGCCCCACATACCATGCGATGATGGCGAGATTAGGCATATACACGCGAACGCCTCACCCCACGCGACAAAACGCTTTGAGCAGCCGCGGCTCTCGAAGGGTTGGCCGGTAGCCGTAACCGTTAGGGCGGAAAAGCGGAGCGTCTTCCGCCATTATCGCGCCTGAGCGATGTTCATCAAATCAGGCGCCAGCTGCCCTTCGGCAATCAGTTCCGGTAGCTCAAGCGGTGCCCCCAGGACGAGGCGCACTAACCCGGCTACGGCTTGGCGGCGGAATACGTTGCACACACGCCCTACGCTTTCTGCTTGGACATGCGAGAAGGCGCACCAGCGGGCGACCATTGACGGCGGAACACGCTGCGCTGTTCCGCCCTACGCTTGCTGAGCACGCCGTTGGGAAGCTACTTGAACAGACACAGCAGTTGGGCCTCCCAAGCTGCGAGTGATGCGTCGGTCTCTTCTTCGATCAATTTTAACTCCAAGGCGCAGCCGCTTTCTCCCAGTTCGCCGGGTCAATGTCCCGGACGATCGCAACTACGCGCTGGTGCTGATCAGCCGCGCGCTCCTCCGTGGCTCCGCCGAGAAAGAATGCCGGTTGTGGAAGTTTGCGAATGGTCCGATAATTTTACGAGCTACGGCGGTTTGCCACCTATGGCTCGTTGGCGGCACTTCGACCGTTGATACCGCATATTTCTTTTGGGTTGTAATATTGATAACTATGGTCGCTAAGCCAAATCTGGTTCGATCCTGCATGGAAGATGATCTATACAGCGTAATGCTTGAAGGCGTCTCTTCACCAAGTGCTATCGCGTCTTGGGAAGGCCCGAACAGATCAATGACGTTCGCGTCCTGCCGGCGCTCCGGGGGCAAATACAGGTCGATCAATTTCGGGCAATCGTCGTCATCTTCATGCACCATCGGTTCGGCCTTACGGCGCGCCGCTGGAAAGAACGTTCCCCAGCGTGCAAAATCCATGGCGAGAATCTCAATGGCCAGGATGATGGCGCGCTGCTGAACTAGTGTATAATCAGCCCGACGATAAAAGTAATAACTCACAGCGGCTGCAATGGGTACTAACGCCAGAAAGACCCACCACATATTAAGTGTTGCTGTTGTAATACTTACGGCTAGCGTAATACAGATCGCGAATTTTAATTGTTTACCTGTACCGCCTGCTTGATTGTCCAGGCTAAGAAGATACGGATTTTTCTGCGAGATTATGTGCGATGCGATCACGATTTCGGCTACGCTTCCATATCGCTGATGGAATGCTCTTACACATCCATCGCACTTGTAGAGCAGCTCAACCGGGATGAAGCCAAATTCTTCACGAAAACGGCTCATCCATAGGAACTCCCGCGCGCTTAACCGATGCCTACAACCCGATCACAATTCGGTAAAGAAACTCCTAAGTCGGGGGCGCACGGTTCTAAGCGTTCGCGTCGGCGCCTGTGCTGACCATGGTCAATCGATGTTGACCTGTGTACACAAAACGCCCACATTAGGTCGTGCTTGAATGGGATGAGGCAGAAACGGCTCGCAAACCTGGATCGCCGCGGCCTCGATTTTGAAGACGCCGATCTAGTGTTCGACGGCCGTCCGGTCACGACGGCGGAATCGCTGCGCAATAACGAGGACCGTTTTGTTTTGACCGCGGAGATCGGTGGCAAGCTTTACACCGTCGTGTGGATGTGGCAGGGCGCAAATCAACGGATTATTTCATTTAGGGGTGTAACCGGTTCCCTCCCCATCTTCCCCCAGGGGCGGGAACGGTTTTGTTTTTCTGGTTTCCCTTCCCGGACTTAGGAGAGCAAGCCGTGGCGAAGAAAGAGCATATCGGCAGATATTCGGCTAGGGATCTGGCCGGCAAGCGCGAGCACGGGGAGACCCGCTCTGATTGGGCTCGTGCAGCCGCGATGACCGAAGAGGAGATCGAGCGCGATATCGCCTCCGACCCTAACGAGGCGGGGATGGTGGTGGATTGGGATACCGTGTCGATCAAGCTACCCGAAGCGAAGGCTGACCTGCATATGCGCATCGACCGCGATGTGCTGGACTTTTTTCGTAAGACGGGACGCGGCTATCAAACCCGCATCAATGCGGTGTTGCGCTCCTATGTCGAGAGGGCGAGGCGCGGGTGAGGAGCGCCTCGGCCGCATGTCTTCATGTGGGCGGCTCGATCAGCCTGGCGTCGCCGCATCCCGCTGGGTCTGCCGAACGCGGCCGGCCCGCCCGTATCAATTCGTCAGGAAGGCTTTGGCCTCCAGTAGTTCGGGGCGCTCGGCTGCGGCTGGCCCGCTCAGCGCCACCAGCTTCTTATAGGCGTCGCGCGATGTCGCGACGTCGCCCGCCTGCTTGGCGGCGCGGGCCTTGCCGAGCATGCTGCGGAACCGGTTGGGCTCGGTGCGAGCGACTGCTCGTACTCCTTCAATGCCGCGTCGGGATCGTTGAGTTCGAGCAGCAGGTCGGCGAGCAGCTCGCGCGCCGGCAAGACCGCGGCCGGGTTGCGGGATGCTTGTCCATCGTGGCGTCGAGATCGGCCGCCGCGCGCGCCAGCTCGACCGCTTTCTTGTCGTCGCCCTGGACTTGGGCGAGGATGCCGAGCGCCCAGGCGCTGCACCTTGACCTGATTGGCCCAGTAAGTGTCCTTTGCCTGCTGCAGCTTGTCCTCGAGTGATTGCAGCTTGACGATTTCCGCCTCGGCCCCGGCGGTATCGCCGGTGTGCGCGGCGCCGAGCGCGCGGGCGAACGAGATCATCGCCTCGGCCCACGGGAAGCGGTCGAGGGGAAAACGATCGCCGGTACGGTCAGCGCCCGCCGCCTCCAATTGTTCCGCTCGAGCGCGTAGCGCGCCGGGATCGCCGCCATGGCATAGGCACCGGCACACTGGCCGGCAGGGCCCTGGTAAGGTGATCAACTCGTCGCAACCGCTTTCGCCTCGCCGTCGTGCGCGGCCTGCAAATAGGCGTATTCCATGTAGTCCATTGTGTGAACCTTCGAGCCCGTGCCGCTTCGGCGAATGCGACCGCCACGTTCGACGGCAATCGATTTCCTGCCAAAGTCCGAGCCGCGTAAAAATGTGCGATGGCATGTGCTGCGCATGCGGCACCAAAGGCGCAATCTTCCCATAACACCTTGCCGCGGCTAGTCCGAGCTCGGCGAGCTGCGCGAGTCGTAGCTGTGGATCAGGTAGTGGGCGACGCCGGGTGGTTGGGCTGTTCTGCGTTCACTTCTTCAGCATCCTCGGCCGCCTTGTTTTTGTTGGCCGAGGTCTTGTCGGTGGTCTGACGCGGTCGCGTTCAGCGCGGGCGCATAGAACACGCGGCCTCCCGGTCGTCAGGAAAGCAGCGGAGGACCTGCTCCATCGCCTTTTCGTAGGCGACTCCCCGCGTCCGGTGGTCGACCTTATCGTTGTTCCTATAAAAGGCGGCGATCGCCCCAACGTAGTCTTGCTCGCGCTCGGTCTTCGCCGGCGCCGCCATCGCCTTTGCGACGGCGTCGGAGCCGGCCATCAATGCCGCTTCGCTCGGCGGAAACCACAGCGGATACCAGTGGCTCATCGCGATGCCCCAATATCCCATCGCGCAGTCGGGCTCCGCCTCGGCGATCGCGCTAAAATCTTTCAACGCCTCCGGGTACCAGAACGAATGAAAGGTCCAGACCGCTTGGCCGAACGCTTTTTGGCCGGCCGCACTGCATGAGATCGGAAAGTTGACCTCTTCGGTCACCTTTGGGGTGGTTGGCTGAACCCCGGCATCCGCGCGCGCCCCAGGCTGGATCGGCAACGCGAGGAGCGCGGCGGCGCCGGCAGCGCCAAGGAGCACGCGAATTCGGTGGCGTCTCATAGCGATCTCCTCCCTGACGTGACTCGCGGATCTTGATTCTGCGTGACGGGTAAAGGATGTAAGCCGCCCGTAAGTGTGAAGCAGCTCACACTTACGAGAATATTACCGGACCGCTTCGAAGCCGGCAGCTTCCAGCCCCAGCGATGCCGAGGCCACGTGAATTCGATGGGGTCATGGCGATACCTACCGGGACGCATCAGAACCGCATCCCGCTCAAGGTGATCGCTCCCAGGGCGGCGAACACAATGGCGGCCGAGATCCGGATAGCTCTGACCGGCAGCCTGCCCGCCAGTTTGTTGCCGATCAGCACGGCCGGTATGTTGGCTAGCATCATGCCAAGCGTCGTGCCCAAGACCACGAAATAGAAGACCTCAAAGCGGGGGGCGAGCGCCACGGTCGCAATCTGTGTCTTGTCGCCGATCTCGGCGCAGAAGAACGCGACGAGCGTCGTGGTGAACACCCCGGAGCGGCTGGTCGCAGTGTCACCGCCCTCGTATTTGTCGGGGAACAGCGCCCACACGGCGACGCTCAGAAACGAAAGCCCAAGTATCCAGCGCATCCAAGGGCCCGCCAACAAGCTGCCGAAAAGCGCCCCGGCAAAACCGGCCGCCGCGTGGTTGGCGAGGGTGGCAAACAAGATGCCGAAGATAATTGGCACAGGCCGCTGTAAGCGGGCGGCGAGCATGAACGACAGGATTTGCGTCTTGTCGCCGATTTCGGCGAGGCCGACAACGAGGGTCGAGACCAGGAACGCTTCCACGAAGATGCCATCGGGGTCGGGCACGAGATGAACTTTGGCACGGCTCCCGCTGCCCGACCCGGGTACAGGGAACCGATGCCAAAGGTCTCGCCAAACCGGTCGGTCGCATGCGCCATGGCCGAAGCCAAGTGTGTTGACGCAAACCCCGCATCAAGCGCGGGCGGCTACTCCCCAATGACCCAACGATTGTATCAGCCCCGGATTTCTCGATCAATGTTGCCGGATTTTTCGGGATGAGCCTTATACGGCGGCTTGGGCGCCGAGAGGGTTTCGGCTACCCCTTCCCGCGGCCGGCGGCGGGGTGGTGCGGCGGGCGGCGATCGGCGCGGCGCGGATGTTGTCGAGATCGATTTCCGGCATCGGCAGGTCGAGCATGCCGCGCACCGCATTCGCCAGCTCGTTGTAGTCGCCAAAGCTGCGGCGCAGCCAGCCGCGCCAATTCGGGCATGCCGCCGCTGGCATGCGCCTCGAACGCGGCTTCGCGGCCGTCAAGCGCCGAGGAGACGTGGTCCCAGGCCATTTGCAACAACGCGGCGCGTTGCAAGGCGCTGTAACCGCCGCCGCCGAACGATTCCTCGAGCCCCGCCGCAACCTCGGGCGCGGCCAGATCGCGGTCGGAAGGGGCGACGACCAGCGACGAGCCGGGCACGATCCGCAGGATCTCGGACATCCGCGCCCGCGCCTTGATCAGCTGCGATGCCGCCCGCCGCCAGATGCGCATGACGCGGGAAGCAAAAGCCCGCCGGGGTAAAGTCGGGGTCGCGTTCGGCCGCCACCAGGCTGCTGCGCACGGTCTGCACCGTGACCACCAGATCTACCAGATGGTCGATCGTCTGCTGGTGTTCCTTGAGGCCGATCGCATGGGTCAAGGCCAGCGCCAGACCCAGCGTGAACTCCGCCTTTGCCAGCCAGCCGTAAAGATGATGCCAGCGCAGCCAGCGCGGGATCGCCTCCGGCGACGGATCGACAAAAAACACGCGCTCCCACGGGATCAGCACCTCGTCGAGCCACATCTGGCCGTCGAGCTCGTCGAAGCGGCTCGACAACGGCGAGACGAACGGGTTGACGTCGCGGGTCGGCGGCTTGCGGCACAGCACCGTGACCCCGGGCGCGTTGACCGCCACGATAAAGCTCGCGGGGCGGCCGCCGAATTCCATCCGCGAGAGGGCGCCGACATAGACATCCTCGGCGTAAGCCGGGCTTGTATGCATGCCGAGCCGGCCCGAAATCACGATCCCGGCATCGGTCTCGCGCAGCAATTTGAGGGCCACCCGCTCGGCCGGGTCCGGCCGCAGCCGCTGGCCGATGATCGGCGCGCCGCCGCAATACGTCAAAAAATGCCCGGTGCGGGCGATGTCGTCGCGGTAGGCCGCCGCCGCGGCGATCTGCTCCGCCGGGGCCTCGCCCGATTGCGCCGCGGTCAGGACGCCGAGCGCGATCAGATTGCCGTAGGCCGGGGTGTGGGTGATGTTGCCGGCGCTGAGGAACGTCGTCTTGGCAAAGGACCGGCCCATGCCGATCAGGTCCTCGACGTTCCTCGGCGCGACGTAAGCCCAAGGGACATTTTCCTCGCCGGCCGCGCCGGGTGACAGCAGGATCTCTTGCCACGCCGGGTCGAGATGGCGGTCGTACCAGGCGGCATATTCATCGACCATCGACCGGGTCGCCGGGTGGGTGGTGACATCGTCGGCCCAGCCCTCGCCCATCACCCACACCCGGCGCCCGTCGCGCAATGCCGCGCGATAGTCGGCCCCCGTCCTCATTCAACAAGCCCGCGTCAGGATTTGCCGCGGTGTGGCGGATCAGCTGCGGCCCAGCGATCGAGGGTCGGCGGATCTTGTCGCTCGCCTCGGACGGCAGCATGACGACGACACGGGCGATCCCCATGTCTGCGTAATAGGCGAGGCGGATCGTCGGCATCCTCGGCGGCGCCGGACGAAGGTGATCAGCAGGGTTTCCAGGATGGCGCCCACCGCTTCCTGCGCCATCTGCCGGAACTGCGCGAGTGTCGGAGTAAGGGCTCGAACCCGCCGCCGCCGATCGGGCACCAGCCGTCGCCGTAGCGGGATCGCGCGGCGCGCGGCATGCGGGAAGGCGCCGCCGACCAGGATCAGCGATCTTCGGCTTCTGCACCGGCTTCGGCCAGGCCATCATCTGCGGAAATGGACCATGTCGCCGTGATATTCGGCCTTGGGCTTGGTCCAGATTTCCTTCATGGCCTCGATCCGCTCGCGCATCAATTTGAACCGTAGGTTTTGAACTCGGTGCCGTGATCGGCCGTTTCTTCGGCGTTCCAGCCGCCGCCACGCCGAACAGAAAGCGCCCTCGATTAACCTGGTCGACAAGGCCACGAGTTTCGCCGTCTGGATCGGGTCGCGCTGCTGCACCAGGCGCACGCCGGTCCCGACTTGACCCCATCGTCAGCAATCGCCGCGGCAGTCAGGCTGACAAACAGGTCCATCGCGTCGTCGTGCGCCTTTAGCAGTTCGGCACCGCCTGGCCACGGCGATCGGCGGGAGGTCAGGAATCCGCGATGCTCGGGCGCCCAGATGAACTCGAGCCCCGCGCTTCCTCGAGCGCCTGGGCGAGATCCATCGCCGAGATCGCGTAATCGGTAAAGAACATCAGTGCGCCAAAATCCATTTCCGTCCTTCCGCCTGCTGGGGTCCGCATCATTCGGCCGAGAGCTTAGTCGCGATCAGCCTTTGCCGCCAGTCCTGCCAAGTATGAAGCGCCGCTGCCGGCGATTGCGCCGGCAGCGGACGGAGCGCTCCCGGCCCTCGTCCCCGCCTGATTTCCCCTGGGCCGCCGCGCCCGCACGGATGGCCAGCGCCGCCGTGACGCCCCCTTTTTAGGCTGGCGGTCGCCGAGCGCGCCTCGCGCAGGCCGCGGTACCGAGCCGCTATGCGTCAGTCCCGGCTAGGGAGTGATGTCCGAGGGGAAGCAGTGCGGCTGCTGGAAACCGGTCGGCGGCGTCCCCGCCGGCGCGTAGATGATGTTGTCGGTGTTGCCCGGAGCGACACCCGCCGGAACGCTGCCGAACCCGGAAGCGGCGCGCATGCGGTAGGCAATCGCATGATCGGCGCACGAACTGTCGCCGCTGACCCCGAGCCCGCCGATAACCTGGCCCCCGGAATAGAGCGCCACGCCGCCGCCGAAGGTGATGATGCCACCCGGAACCTCGCCGATTCAGCCCGAAGAGCGATCCGCCGGGCTGGCTCGGCGCGTAGAGGTTCGCCGTCGACAGGGCGAGCGCGCTGTTGCTGAAATCGTTTGCGGTTTCGGCCTTGGCGATCGCGATCGCGCCAACCCCGGGCCAGGCATCTCCGTTGGTTGCGTCGGTGTTGATGATCGAGCACAACCGGCCATCGCGATCGACCACCGCCGACCACATCCGGTCGGCTTGAAGATACCGCCATTTTGGTCGGGCAGCTGAGTGACGGGCAGCAGCTGCTTTTGGATTTTTTTGACGACCGACTGGCTCAAACCGCAACCCGAGCCTTGCCCGCCGGCCAGCGCCGGCGCCGCGATCGCCGCCAGCAACCCGACGGCGACGCCCAATTTCAGCGCTCCAAACATGCGTCTCTCCCTAATTGACTACGGCTGATTCCCAAAGGATGGGGCGTCGCAACTTTCGTCGAATGCGAGCCCGATATCCGTCAACAGGCTAACCGTGCCGTTACTCGCGATCAACCAAAATAGTTCTTTAACGTAGCCGCATTTTACACCCACAATAGTTAACACCAAAAAATAGTGCCGGACTCGAAGCGGCCCAATGCCCCGTGGCTGATCGAGAGCCTTGTGCTGGGTGGGCAAAAATGCCACACGGCTGCAAAAGGCGGAACGCGGGAGGCGTCGCATGGCGCAAGCATCTTTGTCATCGATCGAGACGGCGCTGGAAAACCAGCGGATCGGCGGCTTGCAGATCCGCGTCGCGGCGCTGTGCACGCTGGTGCAGATCTGCGACGGCTACGACCTCAATTCGGTCGCCTGGGCGGTGCCGTCGCTGATCCATGCCTGGCACCTGCCGCCGCCGGCGTTCACGATGGCGTTCCTGTGGTCGAGCATCGGCATCATGGTCGGCGCGCTGTCGGCCGGGCCGATCGGCGACCGTTTCGGGCGCCGGCCGCTGCTGCTCGTCAGCCTGACGATCTTCGGCGTCGCCTCGCTGCTGAGCGCCTTTGCCGGCTCGCTCGGCATGCTGAGCGATCTTGCGCTTTTTCACCGGGCTCGGCATCGGCGGCGGGTTTCCGGGCGCGGCCGCGTTGACCGGCGACTACGCGCCGCACCGCCTGCGCGCGATGATGATCATGGCGACGCTTCACCGGCGCGCCGATCGGCGGCTTTCTCGGCGGCCAGATCGTGGCGGTGCTGCTGCCGCATTTCGGCTGGCCGGTCATCTTCATCATCGGCGGCGTCGTTCCCGCTGGTGCTGGTGCTGGTGCTGGCGCTGTGGCTGCCGGAATCGCCGCGCTTCCTGGCCGCGCGAGAGCCAATCTGTCGCCGCGCGACGCGCGCCTTGCTGCAGCGCCTCGACATCGCGCCGGGGCAGGCGAGCGGCACACGATCGACCTGGCGCACGGCAACCCGATCAAGATGCTGTTCGGCGAGGGCTATGCGCTGCAGACCGTGCTGCTGTGGATCATCTTCTTCTGCAGCCTGCTGAATCTGTTCCTGTTCGCCTACTGGATGCCGACGGTGCTGCAACCTGATCGGCATGACGCCCGGCCAGGCGGTGTTTGCCTCGAGCCTCCGGGATTTCGGCGCGATCTTCGCGGTGCTCTATCTCGGGCTGTGCGATCGACCGGGTCGGCCCCGAACGCTCGCTGGCGCTTGCATTATGCCGTCGGCGCCGTGTTCATCGCGCTGATCGCGCTCGTGGCGATGCCCTATGCGCTGCTGCTGGTCGTGACCTTCTTCGCCGGCATGACGATCATCGGCAGCCAGACCGGCGCCAACGCGACCTGCGGCAAGCTCTATCCGGCGCGGATGCGCACCAGCGGGCTCGGCTGGGCGCTCGGCATCGGCCGGCTGGGCGGCATCGCCGCGCCGGCCCTGGGCGGGTATCTGCTTGGCGCTGGGACTGGCGCCGACGCACATCTTCCTGAGCGCCTGCCTGTTCGCGCTGATCGCCGCGGTGGCGACCGGCCTGCTCGCGCTGGCGGTCGCCCGCGCTCAGCCTTTAGCGGCTGCGACGAGACGCGCTTAGTACACCGCGCCCCGGGCGGTGATCGGCCAGATCGCTTCGACCCGGTCGCCGCGGATGCCGACATACCAGTCGTAGAGGTTGACGGTCGGGTCGCAATGGCCGGGGACGAGCCGGATCTTGTCGCCGAGCTTGAGGCGGTTGGTGGCGGCGGTGATGGCGAGCCGGCCGTGCTCGTCGGAGGCGCGCTCGTAGGTCGCGGCGGGCTCGTCCCACACCACGGGCGGCCCGGAATCGAAGGCCAGCGCCTTGAGCCCGGCGTCGACGATGGCGCGCTCCTCGGTCGGGCGGCTCATCACCGTCGCCCAGACGAAGAGGCTCGGCTCGAAGGCCTGGGTCGGCGCGCCGTCGCGGTCGAGATTGCGGCCGTAATCGGCGTCCATGAAGATGTAGGAGCCGCATTGCAGTTCGGTGTAGACGCCGCTCGCGGTCTCGAACTCGAAGGTGCCGGTGCCGGCGCCGGTGATGTTCGGGCAGGGGATGCCGTTCCGGCGAGCAGGTCGCGGGTCATGCCGGCCTTGTCGGCGCGCCGCGCGATCGCCTGCTGCCGCTCGTCCCAGCCGCGCAGATGCTGGGCCGAGCCGTGATAGGCCTGCAGCCCGGCAAAGCTCAGATGCGGCGCGTCGGCGACTGGCGCGCGAGGTCGAGCGCCGGCTCGCCCGGTTCGACGCCGCAGCGGTTGCCGCCCATGTTGACCTCGACATGGACCGGCAGCGTGACCCCGGCCTCGGCCGGCGGCCGCCTCGAGCGCGGCGATCTGCGCCGGGTCGTCGGCGCAGACGCCGATCCGCGCGATATGCGCCAGCGCCATCAGCCGGCGCAGTTTCTGCCGGCCGACGATCTCGTTGGTGACGAGCACGTCCCTGACGCCGCCATAGACCATCGCCTCGGCCTCGCTGACCTTCTGCACGCACACGCCGACCGCGCCCAGCTCCATCTGCTTCAGCGCGATGACCGGGCATTTGTGGGTCTTGGCGTGCGGGCGCAGCCGGACCGCTGCTGCCCGCGATCCGCTGCGGCAGGCGCGCGAGATTGCGCTCGAACGCGTCGAGATCGATGATCAGCGCCGGGGTGTCGACCTCGTCGAGCGACATGCCGATCTCGGCGGGCGGGCGGGTGGTCATGTCACGGGTCTCCTGGGCGCAAGGGGCAAGACAACGCTCGCGCAGTCTCGATGCAAATGCAACCCGCCGCCCCGAGCCGCCGCAGAAAATTCAAAGCAGACCTCGGATTTGAGCTCGCTATCGTCGAAGCTCAGGCAACCAGGCCATACCAAGGACGGGCGAAAGGTCGCCCGCCGCACGAGGCTCGACCGGTCGCAACGGGTGGTTTGCCGACGCCTCCGGAATCTACTGCCATCCGTCGCCGATGACGGATTGCGCGCGGGCTAACCGAGTGGTCCCGAATACGCGCGCACTTACCCAGGATCACCGCCCATCGGGCCAAGCCGGCGGGACGCGGACGCGCCGTCAGGTCAGGAGTTGAGTGATCAGCGCATCATCAATGGTGCCGGTTTGCGGAACACCGATCGTTTGCTGAAACTGCCTTATCGCCGCCGCCGTGCTGGGACCCATCACGCCGTCCACGGCCAGGCTCGTGAACCCCTTGTACCTGAGATAGACCTGTGCCGCTCGCACTTGCAGGTTCGGGAGGTCTCCGTCAGCGTAGCGCTGGTAGAATTGGTGCAGTTTGCCGTCGTAATCGTTGGCGGCAAAGTTGGAGCCGTTGTAGCGGCGGGCAAATCCGGCCCAGTCGTGATTGCGCAACGGTTCGCCCATGCCATTGGCAAGCATGAATTTTGCTACGGCGAGCAGCTGTCCATCCTCAGTTGGGACCATCGCCGCGACCATTTCTTCGACGTTGGCGAAGCCGGCAGCCTTGAAATTCTCCCCCATGATCTGGCCCATCCCCCACGACGCGCTCTGCAATGCCGCATTGCGATCGAGCTGAATGGCGGCGGCGAGCCGCTCATACTGATGGGCGCCGCCCGGACCGTAACCTCCGGCGGTCGGCTGGCTGATATCCGGATCGTCGCCGTCGAACCGGCCGTTGGTCAGGCGATGGAAGATGTGGCGCT
This sequence comes from uncultured Alphaproteobacteria bacterium, assembly GCA_963733945.1. Lineage (GTDB taxonomy): Bacteria > Pseudomonadota > Alphaproteobacteria > ATCC43930 > CGMCC-115725 > AP-15. Next base: position 79,649 of record CAVTFD010000033.1, read on the forward strand.
CAAATAATATTTTCGGCCGGCGGTCGGGCAGGAAGCCGCAGCCTGCAGTCTCGACCGACGTCACCGCCCAGATTTCCGGCAACCCGACGTTTGCCGCCTGCGACGCCTCATCGATCCCTCCCGAAGACAGCGCCGTTCCTGCTCCCGCAAAGTCGACCATGATATTCTCCCATGCTATGGGCGGTGAGGCCGCACGTACGGATCCTCCGCCTAAACACTACTATCCCGCCTAACTGCCAAAGCCAGTGTGACCGGCTTCACATTCAACCCGGCTTTTTCGGCGCGTTCTCGAGAGGCACGTTGTTACTTAACGTTGCTATCCAGTTCGCGCAAGGCGCGAAGACCGGGTGACGGTCGGCGGCGGGTGACAGCCGAGACGCGCAATCAGTCTGCTCAAATTTGATGCATTGCTGGTCTGCGCGCTGCCTTGTTGTTGTACAACGCGCGGCTTCGCTACAGAGCGCGGCAAAAGTGGCTTTGGCATATGGGGGCGATTTGACCGAGCAATCAGCGACCGGGGAGCACGTCTGGGACGATCACGAGCGAAGCGCGCGACGCTCGGCGGCTGGTGCTGATGGCGGTCATGATGGCGACCTTTATGGCGGCGATGGAGAGCACCATCGTCGCCACCGCGATGCCGACCATCGTCGCCGCGCTCGGCGGGTTTCGGCTGTTCAGCTGGGCGTTTGCCGCCTATCTCTTAACCCAGGCGGTGACGATTCCGATTTACGGGCGCCTTGCCGATCTCTATGGCAGAAAGCGCGTGTTTTTTGCCGGCGCCGGCTTGTTCATGGTGGCCTCGACCTTGTGCGGCCTGGCCTGGGCGATGGTGCCGCTGATCCTGTTCCGGGCCTTGCAAGGGGCCGGCGCCGGAGCCATCCAGCCGATCGCGACGACCATCATCGGCGACATTTATCGGCCGATCGAACGCGCCCGGATCCAGGGTTACATCTCGGGCGTGTTCGGCGTGGCGGCGATCATCGGCCCGATGCTCGGCGCCTTTCTGGTCCAGCACGTGACCTGGTCGCTGGTGTTCTGGATCAACCTGCCGATCGGGGCGGTGACCTTTGTCATGTTCGGTCTGTTCCTGCACGAGCGGCAAACTCCGCGCCGCCACCGCATCGACTATCTCGGCTCGGCCTTGATGATGCTGGGCGTCGGCGCGCTGATGTTGGCGCTGGTGGAGGGCGGGAATTCGGCCGGGATGCCGACGGTCGCGGCGCTCGCTGCGGCCGGCCTCGGCGCGCTGGCGGTGTTGGCCGTGCACGAACGGGGGGTCGGCAGAGCCGATCCTGCCGCTGCGGCTATGGCGCGAGCGGGTCATCGCCATCGGCAGCTTCAGCGGGTTTACCGCCGGCGTGGTGATGATGTCGATCAACGGCTTTCTGCCGCTTTACGTGCAGGGGGCGATGGGCCGCAGCCCGACCGCGGCCGGGATGGCGCTCGGCGCCGCGTCGGTCAGCTGGACCTTTGCCAGCCTCGCCGCCGGACGGTTGATGATCCGCACCTCGTATCGGCAGGCCGCGGTGATCGGCGGCGTCTGTCTGATCGCCGGCGCCTCGGTGCTCGCCACCCTCGGTCCCGCGAGCAGCCTGCTGTGGGCCGTTTTCGGATCGTTGCTGATCGGCACCGGCATGGGTTTCTGCAATACATCCTTTCTGGTCTCGACCCAGGCAAGCGTCGGCTATGGCGGGCGTGGAGCGGCCACCTCGTCGATAATGTTCATGCGCATCGTCGGCAACTCGGTCGGCGCGGCCGTATTCGGCGCGATCCTGAATTTCGGGGTCAGCCGCCGCATTCCGCACGCCGGCGACGCGGTCAACCGTCTGTTGCAGTCGGCAGCGCGGGAGAGCCTCGGGCCTACCGAAATCGCCCGGCTGAGCGAGGCGATCGGCGCCGGCTTGCACAACGTCTATATCGTCGCCGGGCTGGTCGCCGTGGTCAGCCTCGCACTGGCGTTGGCTCTGCCGGCGCGGCTCAGCCCAACCCGCCCCGCAGCGAACGGACGCGCCGGGTGACCGCCTCCAGCCGTCATTCCGGCCACAGCGTTGTGCGCCGCCCTGGAATTACTGAGGCTGAGAGCCGTGGCGTTCTATGTCTATCTCCTCGCCAGCCGCCGGCATGGCACCCTCTACCTCGGGATCACCAGCGATCTGCCGGGCCGCATACACCAGCATAAGACCAAGGCAGCATCGGGTTTCACCTCGAAATATGGCGTCGACCGTTTAGTATGGTTTGAGACCCATGGCGATCCGACTGCTGCGATTGCCCGCGAGAAGGCGCTCAAGAAATGGCGGAGAGATTGGAAAATCCGCCTGATTGAAGAGCGGAACCCGGAATGGCGCGATCTGTTTCCGACGATCGTCAGTTGACGCGACCTTTGGTCATTCCGGGCAGCATAGCCGGAGCCCGGAACCCATGAACACAGGCGCGTCGAAACGCGGCGCAAGTCGGTGTGCGTAGGTTCCGGGCTCGCCGCTGCGCGACGCCCCGGAATGACCGACGGCTATGCAGCTTTCGCGGCGGGTGCGCCGGAGCGGGCGGCGGCGAGGATCATGTCGGCGCCTTTTTCGGCGATCATGATCGTCGCGGCGTTGGTGTTGCCGGACACCACGGTCGGCATGATCGAGGCGTCGATCACCCGCAATCCCTCGATGCCGTGAACCCGCAATTCGGCGTCGACGACCGCGTGCTCGGGCCCGCCCATCATGCAGGTCGAGGTCGGGTGAAAGGTCGTCCCGGCGTTCTTGCGGACGTAATCGAGCCAGTCCTCGTCGCTCTCGGTCGCCGGACCCGGCATTACCTCGCCGGTGACGTGCGCCGCCATCGCCGGGCTCTGAAACACCTTGCGGGCGATCCGCAATCCGGCGATCAGGACGTCCTTGTCCGCTTGGGTCGATAAATAATTCGGCTGGATCGCCGGCGGCATCGCCGGAAAGGGCGAGCGAATGCGCAACCATCCGCGGCTTTCCGGCCGGCACGGGATGCAGGTCGCCTGGCAGCCGGGGAAATCATGCATTTCCTTGCCCGGCTGGACAAAACTCCCGGCGAGAAACTGATACTGCACGTCGGGCGAGTCGAGCCCGGGACGGGTGCGCACGAAGAGGCCGATCGGCGCGGCCCCGGTCATCAGCGCGCCGCGGCGCATCAGCGCATACTCGAGCCCGGCGCGGGTTTGCCGCAGCCAGCTGTGCGAAACCTCGTTCAACGTGTTGGCGTTGCGCACCCGATAGACGATGCGGGTGTTGACGTGATCCTGCAGATTCTCGCCGACCCCCGGCAAATCGTGCACGACCGGGATGTCGTGCGCGCGCAGCAGTTCGCCCGGCCCGACGCCGGAGAGCTGCAACAGTTGCGGCGAATTGATCGAGCCGCCGGCCAGCAAGACCTCGCGGCGGGCGAGGACGCGGCGCACGACCCCGTCCTGGGCAAATTCGAGACCGATCGCGCGCCGGCCCTCGAACAACACCCGCTGCGCCAATGCACGGATCACGACGCGCAGATTGGGCCGTTTCAGCGCCGGATGCAGATAGGCGACCGCGGCGCTGCACCGGCGCATGTTGCGCACCGTCACCTGCAATGGTCCGACGCCATCCTGCTCGGCGCCGTTGAAATCGGCGTTGCGCTTGTAGCCCGCCTGCTCGGCGGCGGCGATAAAGGCATCGTGCAATTCGTGCTGCGTGCGCAGATCGGAGACATCGAGCGGGCCGCCGGCGCCGTGATGCGCGTCGGCGCCGCGCTCTTGATTTTCGGACCGGCGGAAATAAGGCAGCACGTCATCATACGACCAGCCGGTATTGCCGAGCTGGCGCCACAGATCGAAATCCTGCTTTTGCCCGCGGATGTAGATCAACCCGTTGATCTGATGAAATCGAATTCCGCTTCCTGCTGCATCGAGTGGCCTTCTACTGTGCCGCTACTGTCCGGCATGGCGCAAATTGCCGACGGGATCGTATTGCCGAATTTGCAGCGATCCGAGCGCATAGGCAATATCCTGAGCTTGGACTCCTGCCAAATCCGTCCGGCAGATGCTCGCATGCATCATGTAGATGTAGCCGCCCTGCCACGGCGGCCCCGCCTTTTTTACCGCGACGCATTGATGCTGGCCGTCCGAGAATTGAACCGACTTGTCTTCGCCATCGCCGGCCAAATTGTGCCAATTTGTGCCGCGCCGCGTTACTTGATTCATGTCCTGAAAGTCTTCCAGATCGTATCCTGGATAACCGCTGACGTAGCAATACGTCCCATGAAACCCTATGGCCGTAAGCTTGTACGGATCGGATATCAACGTATCCGCTTCGATCGACAGGTTGCCGGCGGTGTACATCGCAACGTCGAGAGACAAGTCGCAATTATCGCCACCCTTCGGGTTGGTGATTTGTTGTGTTAAGGCCGGGATCAGCCGATATCCCTGCAGGCATTTCCCTCCCGTGGCGCCAGCGATCCGGGTCGCGTTACACGGGACCTCGCGGAATTTATCCTCCTCGACCCGATTTCGACCGTTGTAGGGGTTCCGCGCAAAGGCATTCCCGGGTTCGCGCAGATAGGGCGGCGACACTACCGGAGCCGGCGCCGTGACGGTAACGTTCGGAAGCGTCAGTGTCGTATTCTGAGCGTCAGCGCTAACTATAACCGACAGGATCGTCGCTGCTGCGGTCACACCCGCAAGTTTCGAAATCGCCTGCATGATCGGTTTCTCCGATCGCAGCCCCGCATCGCCAGTTCTCAAGGCCTCGATTTCGGTAGCGTATCCTGCTCTCGCCTTACATCAGCCGCGCCCCGGTTCATCCGGCGGCCAATTCCCTGCGCAAATCGGTCACCACCTGTTCGCGGGTGCGGGTCTGCCAGCGGCGCCGGCGGCCGATCGGCTCGTTCTCGATCTCCGGGACGACTTTGCAGGCGACAAAAACCGGGCCTGGCCTCGCCATTATTCCGGGCAGCTCGCGCTCGAAATCGCCGATCTCGGTAAAGGCGAAGGCGCGCGGGTAGCCGCAGCCGCGTGCAATCATATCATAGGCGATGTTGTCGGCATTCGGCACCGGCTGGCCCCCGGTCGTCGCATAGACGCCGTTATCGATCAGGAAATGATAGAGGTTCGTCGGGGCCTGCTCGGCGACGGTGGCCAGAATGCCGAGGCTCATCAGGATGTCGCCTTCGGAATCGAACAGCATGACCTTCTTGTCAGGCCGCGCCAGCGCCAGACCGAGACCGAGACCGGCATGGCCGCCCATCGACGGGTCGCCGAGCTCCACATCGAGCTTATGGTTGTCGCTCAAATTGATCCAATAGCGGCCGCTGCGGCCGGGCACGAGGATCGCGTCGCCGCGGTAGGGGGCAAAGACCTTCATCATTTCGGCGGTGTGCATCATGGCAAGTCGCCCCTTACCGGTTGAAGCCGTGGTATTCGTCGCCGACCAGGATCACCACTGGCCGCTGCGTGCGATCTGCCTCTGCGAAGGCGACCGCGATCCGGTCTGAGTCGGCGTCGTTCTCGATCAGGTAGTAGTTGATGCCGAATGCCATCAGGAAGCGCTCGGTATAGACAGCCACCGTGTCCGGCGTGACGCCGTGGCGGGTCCAGCCGCGATAGCCAACCATCAACACGATCGGCACGTTGAGGCTCATCAGCCAGCCGCGGATCGAATCCCCCGACTCCAGCATCCCAGTGTTCTGAATGAGGATCAGCGGCTTTGCCCCACCGAGCCAGAGTCCGGCGGCTATCGAGGAGGCATGACCTTCGCGGTTGACGCCGATAAGGCGAATTGCCGGGTCGGACTTCATCAGCAGATAGAGCCAGTTGGTCTCGCTGTCCGGCAGGTACACGACGTGGGTAACGCCGTTTTTTTTCATCGCGTTGAGAACCGTTTCCGGGTTCAGCGCCGCCACCGTCGCCGCATCACTCATCAATCGCCTCCACAGCAAGGAACCGGATCAGCATAGATCGATTTAATGGGCGCCGGGATACACAAACATGATTGCCCTCTATGCGGCGGAAGTCGGTCAGAGCGCCGGTGGCGGGGCGTAGATTGTGAAGGTGCCGGGCGGCGGATTTCGGACGCGACGTCTGCGACTATGCAGAGCGACGCGGGTGTCTATCGTCTAGCCACCGCCGTAGAAGATGCTTTGGGCGATCTCGGCGCGCGCGGTCCACGGGAAGATCAACCGAGCATAGAACGTGTCCCGTCCCGCCCCCATCCCTATTCCGTAAGTGGATGCCCAGCTGCGCAACAACTCGATCTCGACGAATGCCTCCTGTCCTGCAACCAAGGCAACATTGGTTGATTGATTGAAATCCCGACCGTAACTCTCAACTGTAATATGATAAACTCCGGGCTGAACATCTCGATAAAAGGCCCCGCCCAATTGCGCATAGCCGGCGTAAACGCCGTTCATCGATACTTGGGTCATGTTGAGCGTTTCGGAAGGAAGATAGACCCGATAGAACCAAAGGCGCGCCTTGCCCGCTGGGATCGGCGGTATCAAAGCCGAGCGAACCAGCGGCATTGGCGCACATCCGGTGAGTGCGGCCAAACCGATGAACACCGCGAGTAGCAGCGAGCGGCAGTTTTGGATCGGTGGGAGCCTTAGGAACATCGTTGCGTGCGCGTCAGGAACTTGACAGTCAAGTGCGCCTGATCAATCGGCTCAGGCTCGGCCCGACCTGAAAACGGCGCATTTTGTATTTTATGCCGATGGACCGCGCGACCGAAGCGCGTGCCCGCGGGATTTGCCGTCGCGGGTGGAGCGCTGCGCGGCCGGGCCCTCGCTGCGGGTCAGGTTGAAAGCGGTGTTGACCAACGCGACATGCGAAAACGCCTGGGGAAAATTCCCTAGCTGGCGTTTTGCCCGCGGGTCGTATTCCTCCGCCAACAACCCGACGTCGTTACTGAGCTTTAACAGGCGCTCGAACAGCTCGCGCGCCTCGTCGATGCGGCCTTGTAGGATGTAATTGTCGGCGAGCCAAAAACTGCAGGCGAGAAACGCCCCCTCCCCCGGCGGCAGCCCGTCGACGCCTTGGCCGGTGTCATAGCGCAGCACGAACCCGTCGACGACGAGGCGCTGTTCGATCGCCTTGACCGTGCCGATCATGCGCGGGTCGGTCGGCGGTAGAAAGCCGACCAGCGGCAACAGCAACAAGCTCGCGTCGAGCGCCTTAGACCCGTAGGCCTGGACAAAGCTTCCGAGCTCCCGGTCGAATGCTTTCGCGCAGACATCAGCGTGGATTTTGTCGCGGACCTCGCTCCAGGGCTCGGCCCAGGAGGCGGCGCCGAGCTCTTCGGTGATTTTGATCGCCCGGTCGAAAGCAACCCAGGCCATCACCTTTGAATGGGTGAAATGCTGCGGCGGCCCGCGCACCTCCCAGATCCCTTCATCGGGCTGATCCCAGATCCTGGCCAGATGCTCGAGGACGGCTTGGCCGATCGCAGGGCCGCGTCCGACCGGCGGCAGGCCGCGCAGATGAGTGTGATAGAACGCGTCGAAAACTTCGCCGTAAATGTCGAGCTGGGTCTGGTTTGCGGCGCCATTGCCGATGCGCACCGGGGATGAGTCTTCGTAGCCCGGCAGCCAGGGCACTTCCCACTCGGTCAACCTTCGCTCGCCGCCGAGCCCGTACATGATCTGGATCTGGTCGGGGCTGCCGGCGACGGCGCGAAACAGCCAGTCGCGCCATGCCCGCGCCTCGTCGGAGTACCCGGCATTCATCAATGCCAACAGGGTAAACGTGGCGTCGCGCAGCCAGCAGAAGCGGTAATCCCAGTTGCGCGGACCGCCGATCTGCTCGGGCAACGAGGTCGTCGGCGCCGCGACGATGCCGCCGGTCGGAGCGTAAGTCAGCCCCTTCAGCAACACCAGCGATCGCTTGACGGTATCGGTCCACGGCCCGGCCGGAGTGCATTGATCCGACCACTGCCGCCAGAACGCGAGGGAATTGTGCAAGGCCCGCTCGGGGTCGACCGGCCGCGGCGGTGGCTGGTGCGACGGGCCATAGCTCAACACGAAGGGGACGGTGTCGCCGGCGCTGATCTCGAACTCGCCGACGGTCTTGAGGTCCTCGCCGCGCAACGGCACCGGCGTGCGCAGCACGACCCGCTCCGGCCCGCCGATCGCCGAAATGCCGCCCTCGGGGAGCTGCTCTACCCAAGGCACCAGCGAGCCGTATTCGAAGCGCAGGATGAATTCGACGCACATGGCGACGCGCCCACGCAGGCCCCGCACCAGACGCACCAGATCCAGCGGTCCGTGCCGTGGCCGGAAAAAGTCGATCAGCTCGACCGCGCCCTGTGCCGTCTCGAACGTCGTCGCCAGCACCAGCGAGCCGTCGAGGTAGCGACGCTCGACCTTGGCGTCCGGATCGTTCGGCGCGATCAGCCAGCGGCCATGCTGGGGCTCACCGAGCAGCGCGGCAAAGCAGGCCGGGGAGTCGAAGCGCGGCAGGCATAGCCAGTCGATGGAACCGTTGCGCCCCACCAGCGCCGCCGTCGCGCAATCGCCGATCAGCGCGTAATCCTCGATCCGCAAATTCGCCATTCACCTATCCCCCAAGCGGCGCCCTTCGCACCGACAATGCTGATCCTGAAACAACGCTGCAACGCCGACGACCGTCGGGGCCGGTGAAAAGAAGCAGCCGCCCTTGGAGGAACCGCCAGCGCAGATACGACGCACAATCTCCGATCTTTGACCGGCAACTCCCTTATCCTCAACAAGAGGAGATCGGAATAGCTCACCCCGTTACCGGCGCCGATTCGCGACCCTAAGGTCTGCACCCCACCACGACCACTGGTGCTGCGGCGCGGTTTCTGTTCCCGTCGTCGTTGGATTGATCCTTCGGGATAATGGTCGGATATGATTGGCGTCAATTCAGCGTCTTAGTACGAGGCAAATTTGACCAGACTGACGCCTTACATATGGGGAGGTTGTCGAAGCAGGCGCGACACCCTACCTGCTTCGGAAAAATGACGGCCCGCGGCAAAAGACGAGCCAGGAGACCAAAGGAATGACCATCCCGACCGGGCGAAGCTGGACCAGTAAGGCCGTCGTACTGTTCCTGGCGCTGATCGGCAGCATTTTCGTTAGCGGCGCCGGCGCCCTTCCGGCCAACCCGCAGGACAGCGTGCGCAACTTTTACGATGTCTTGCTCTCGACGATGAAAAACGGCCGGACCCTCGGGCAGAGCGGGCGCTACGCGGCATTAGCGCCGGTCGTCAGCGGGGTATTCGATGTGCCGTTCATGGCGCGGCTCGCGGTCGGCCCGTCCTGGGCGACCCTCACCCCAACCGAGCAGCGGCAGCTGATCGTCGCGTTTGGGCGATATGTCTCGGCGACCTACGCCTATCGGTTCGACAACTATTCCGGCCAGCGGCTCGAGGTCACCGGCGACCAGCCCTATGGCGGCGATGTCATCGTCAAGACCGAGATCGTCGAGTCCGGCAGCGATCCGGTGACCATCAACTACTTGATGCGCCAAAACGGCGGTCTGTGGCAGATCTCCGATGTCTACCTCGACGGCACGATCAGCCAACTGGCGACGCAGCGCTCGGAATTTCAATCGATCCTGCAACGCGAGGGCTTTGACGGCTTGATCGCGGCGTTGAACCACAAAGCCGATGTGCTGACCAGCAACACGGTGGAATAGCGGCAGCGAGCGGGAAAGCATCATGCCGGCCGCAAATGTCTCCACCGGACCGTCGATGACCCTGACTCTGGGCGGCGGGCCGACCGTCCGCCGTCTCGGTTTCGGGGCGATGCGGGTGACCGGACCGGGGGCGTGGGGACCGCCGCGTGACGAGGCTCAGGTGGTGGCTTTGCTGCGGCGGGTCGTCGCCCAGGGCGTCAACTTTATCGACACTGCGGATTCCTATGGTCCCGGCGTCAGCGAGAGCCTGCTCGCCAAGGCGCTCTACCCGTATCCGGTGGGGCTGGTGATCGCGACCAAGGGCGGGCTCTTGCGGCCCGGTCCCGACCAGTGGACGACCGATTGCCGCCCGGAGCATTTGCGGCGTACCTGCGCCGACAGCCTGCGCCGGCTGCGGCTCGACCGCATCGAGCTCTATCAGCTGCATGCGGTCGATCGCCGGGTGCCGATCGAGGAATCTGTTGGGGCCCTCGTCGATCTCCAAGCCGAGGGCAAGATCGGCCAGATCGGGCTGTCGAACGTATCGGTGGCCGAATTGGCCCGCGCTCGCAAACTCGCGACGATCGTCTCCGTGCAGAATCACTACAATCTGCGCGATCGATCGGATGACCGGCTTGTCGATCAGTGCGCCGCGGCGGGCATCGCCTTCATCCCATGGTATCCGCTGGCCGCCGGCCGGCTCGCCGCTCCCGGCTCGGCATTGGCCCGGATTGCCGTACAGCATCACGCGACCCCGGCTCAGGTTGCGCTGTCGTGGCTGCTCCACCGCTCGCCCGCAATATTGCCGATCCCCGGGACCTCGTCGATCGCCCATTTCGACGAAAATCTCGCCGCCGCCGCGCTGCGCCTGACCCCCGTGGAGTTTCGCGCGCTCGCCGCCAGTTAATTCGCAATGGTCGAGTTTGCTTCGGGGTCGAATGCGAACGTCGCCAGAGTTGAGCGGGCGGTCGCGTAATCGCCCTGCCCTTTAAAATCGTCCTGCCCTTTAAAGGTAATTTAACAACATGCCGCCAATCTTCAGGCAGCTCAACGGAGCTACATCGGTAAGGCAGGTAGCAATGGCGTCTCATCTAACCAGGCGGCTCGGCGAGATTGCCGCGGTGCTGGCCGCGCTTTGCGCCACCTTGGCGCCGGTCGCGTCAGTCGCAGGCCCGGCAGAATACGAGATCACCTATACCGCGTCGAATGGCGACGCCGCGGACGTGATCCTTACCTTGGGCAACCCGGCCGGCGGCGGCTACTTCAACATCGCTGCGGCAAGCGGCGTGTGGGACGGCGATCCGATCACCGCCCTGCTCCCGGTGAACGGATATGCCGGAAACGACAACCTCTTTTCGCCCGAGGGGACCTACTTCACATTCCCCGGCGTCTCGTTTGCAGCCGGAGGAATCGATCTCAATCTCGCCAACGATCTTCCGGACATTCCGTATACCGAGGATCGGAGCGACAGCGATCCTGGGGGCTACCCGCAATTCGCATTGACCAGCCTCGACCCGAGCCCAATCTCCGAGCCGGCGTCGTTCGCCCTTCTGGGGACCGCCCTCGTTTGTCTCGGCCTGTTGCGGCGGCTCAACACCGCGCGACCGGCGTCGTCGAGAGCCGTCGTCGACCAGGCCGTATCGGCCGCTCAGCCGCCGCCGATTTTGGGAATCAGGTAGATTTCGCTGTCCGGCTCGAGCGGCGCCAAATAGGCGTCCTGAAAGATCTCGCCATTGATCGCCACCGCCATCCCCTCCTCGACCTGACGGCCGAGGCCGGGGAAACGGCGATCGAGTTCGAGCACCAAGCGCCGGAAGTTGTTTGCTTCGACATCGAACTCGGAGAGCCCGCCGGTAAACCGGCGGGCGGCCGAGCCTGAAATCACGACGTGCGGCATCGTCAATACCCTTCTGCGCGGACGCAGACCAAAAGGCTCAACGGCAACAAAAACCGACGGTCATTGCGAGAAGCGAAGCGACGAAGCAATCTCGATGGTCGGCAGAGCAAAGCCGGAACGAGATTGCCTCGCGGAGCCTGTCCTCGGGCGGCCTAGGGCCGGACCCGTGGGCTCGCAATGACACCGCGCGGCCTACTCCGCGGCTTTGAGCGCCGGCTGCTGTGCGTCGAGTGCGGCACGCAGTCGCGGAGGCGACATCGGCAGATCGCGCAGGCGCACCCCGGTCGCGGCGGCGATCGCGTTGGCAACGGCGGCCATCGGCGGCACGATCGGCACCTCGCCGACGCCGCGAGCACCGAACGGATGGCGCGGGTTGGGCACCTCGACGATGACCGCCTCGATCATCGGCATGTCCGACGCGACCGGACAACGGTAATCGAGAAAGCCCGGATTTTCGAGCCGGCCGTCCTTGTCGTAGATGTACTCCTCGTTCAACGCCCAGCCGACGCCTTGGGCCACGCCGCCCTGGATCTGCCCCTCGACATAGGAGGGATGGATCGCCCGCCCTACATCCTGGATCGCGGTATAGCGCAGGATTTTGACGTGGCCGGTCTCGGGGTCGACCTCGACATCGCAAATATGCGTCGCAAAGCCAGGGCCCGCCCCTTGCGCATTGACCGACACCTCGGCGGTAATCGGCCCGCCGGTGCGGCCCGATTTGGCGGCGATGGCGGCCAGGGGCAACGGCTCGAAGCTGCCGGCGTTGGCGCCGGCCGGGAACGCCTTACCGTCCTTCCATTCGACCGCGTCGGGGCTGATGTCCCAGATCATCGCGGCGCGCTTCTTCAACTCGTCGACGACCTTCTCGGCGGCTTGCGTCGTGGCCATGCCGGTCGCGAAGGTGACGCGGCTGCCGCCGGTCAGGAACGAAAAACCGATCGAGCTGGTATCGGCGACGATCGGACGGACGCGCTCGACCGGGATGCCGAGGATCTCTGCCGCCATCATCGCCATCGAGGCGCGCGATCCGCCGATATCCGGGGTGCCAACGGCGACGACCGCCGTGCCATCCTCGTTGATGTGGCAGGCCGCACTCAACTCGCCGCCGATGTTGAACCAAAAGCCGGAGGCGATGCCGCGGCCTTGGTTGGGGCCGAGCTTTTCCTTCAGATGCGGGTGGTTCTTGGCCGCGTCGACGGTCTCGGCGTAGCCGATATTGACATGCGTCGGGCCGTGCGCGGTCTTGGTGCCGTCCTTGGCGGCATTCTTCTCGCGCAGCAATAGCGGGTCGATGCCGAGCTGGCCGGCCAGTTCGTCGATGCAGCTTTCGACACCATAGGACGAAATCGGTGCTCCCGGCGCGCGATAGGCCGCCACCTTCGGCCGGTTCGAGACGACATCGTAGCCGACGATGTTGACGTTGGGGATGTCGTACATCGCAAAGCCGCACATGCAGCCCGGCCCTATCGGCGATCCCGGGAAGGCGCCGGCCTGGTATTTGAGCGTAAGGTCGGCGGCGACGATCCGCCCATCCTTCTTGGCGCCGATCTTGACCTCGATGACGCCGCCGGAAGTCGGCCCGGTGCCGCGGAACACTTCCTCGCGGCTCATCACCATCTTTACCGGCCGGCCCGACTTTTTGGCCATCGCCAGGGCCAGCGGCTCGAGATAGACGAGGGTCTTGCCGCCAAAGCCACCGCCGATCTCGGCCGGGATCGCGCGGATTTGCGAGATGTCGATGCCGAGCAATTTGGCGCAGTAAGCGCGGACCATGAACTGGCCCTGGCTCGAGCTCCAGATCGTGCATTGCCCATCGGCCGCCATCGAGACGACGCAGGCGTGCGGCTCAATATAGGCCTGGTGTACCGGCTTGGTCGTATAGCGCCGCTCGATGATGACATCGGCCTCGCGGAAGCCCGCGTCGATATCGCCCTTGGCGAAGGCCACCCGCTTGGCGATGTTGGAGGGATGGGTTGGCTTAGGGTCGACGCCCTGGGTGAACAGATCGTCGTGCAGCAGCGGCGCGTCGGGCTTCATCGCCTCTTCGACGTCGATCACATGCGGCAGCACGTGATAGGCGACCTCGATCAGCTCGCAGGCCTGCTCGGCGATTGCCGGAGAGACCGCGGCAACCGCCGCCACGGCGTGCCCGTCATAGAGCGCTCGGTCGCGCGCCATGCAGTTTTGCGACAGGTCGCGGAAATTCATCGGCCCCTCGCCGACGAACGCCTCTTCCGACGGGATCGGCGGGAAATCCTCCCAGGTGATCACCGCCTTGACCCCGGGCAATGCCTTTGCCTTTTCGGTGTTGATCGACAGGATGCGGGCATGCGCGTGCGGGCTGCGCTTGACCTTGCCCCACAGCATGCCCGGCATGACCATGTCGGCGCCGAAATTGGCCCGGCCGGTGACTTTATCGACCCCGTCCGGGCGAACCGGGCGAGTGCCGACAACTTTCTGGAATTCCTTGGCGATGAACGTCATGAAGCCTCACCTCTGATGAGCCCTTCACCCTCCCGCTGATCTGGGTATCTCCCTCTCCCCGCGAGCGGGGAGAGGGTTGGGGTGAGGGGCAGTTAACTACTCAGCCGCCGCGCGCATCGGCTCCGACGCGTCGAGCGCCGCCAGCAGCCGCGGTGGCGACATCGGCAGGTCGCGCAGCCGGATCCCGGTCGCGTCGGCGATCGCATTGGCGACCGCGGCCATCGGCGGCACGATCGGCACCTCTCCGACGCCGCGCGCGCCGAACGGATGGCGCGGGTTCGGCACCTCGATCAGGACCGTATCGATCATCGGCATGTCCGAGGCAACCGGACAGCGGTAATCGAGGAAGCCGGGGTTCTCCAGCCTTCCGTCCTTGTCGTAGATGTACTCCTCGCTGAGCGCCCAGCCGACGCCCTGCGCCACGCCGCCCTGCATCTGCCCCTCGACATAGGAGGGGTGGATCGCGCGGCCGACATCCTGGATCGCCGTGTAGCGCAGGATCTTGACGTGGCCGGTCTCCTTGTCGACCTCGACATCGCAGATGTGGGTCGTAAACCCGGGGCCTTGGCCTTGCGCGTTGATCTGCACCTCGGCGCTGATCGGCCCGCCGGTGCGCGCCGATTTTGCTGCGAGTTCCGCCAAGGGCAGCGGTTCGAAGCTGCCGGCGTTAGCGCCGGCCGGGAACGCCTTGCCGTCCCGCCACTCGACCGCCTCGGGGCTGATATCCCACGTCACCGCGGCGCGCTTCTTGAGCTCTTCGACGACCTTCTGCGCGGATTGCGTTACCGCCATGCCGCCGGCAAAGGTGACGCGGCTGCCGCCGGTCGAAGCGCTGAAGCCGATCGCCGTCGTGTCGCCTACGACCGGGCGCACGCTCTCGAACGGCACGCCCAGCACTTCGGCAACCATCATCGCCATCGAGGCGCGCGAGCCGCCGATATCGGGGTGCCCTTCGGTCACGGTGACGGTGCCGTCCTCGTTGACATGGCAGGCGGCACTCGATTCACCACCGGCATTGTGCCAGTAGCCGGAGGCGATGCCGCGGCCCTGGTTAGGGCCGAGCCGGGTCTTGAGATGCTCATGCGCCTTGGCGGCCTCGAGCGTCTGCTGATAGCCGATGTTGACCCAGGTCGGTCCGTGCGTCGCCTTGGTGCCGTCCTTGGCCCCGTTCATCTCGCGCAGCCGCAGCGGGTCGATCTTCAGCTCGCGCGCCAGCTCATCCATGCAGCTTTCGACCGCGAACGAGCCGATCGGCGCGCCCGGTGCGCGGTAGGCGGCAACTTTGGGGCGGTTGCACAAAACGTCGTAGCCGATCGTTTCGGCATTCGGCAAGTCGTAGACCGCGAGCCCGCAGATGCAGCCCTGCTGAACCGGCGAGCCCTGGAACGCGCCCGACTGGTATTTGAGCACGGTCTTCGCGGCGGTGATATGGCCGTCCTTCTTGGCGCCGAGCTTGACTTCGACGACGGCGCCGGAGGTCGGTCCGGTCGCCCGGAACACCTCTTCGCGGCTCATCACGATCTTGACCGGGCGGCCCGATTTCTTCGACAGCATATAGGCGACCGGCTCGAGATAGACGATCGTCTTGCCGCCGAAGCCGCCGCCGATCTCGGCCGGGATCGCCCGGATATTGGCGATGTCGGCGCCGACGATGCGGGCGGTGTAGCCGCGGACCATGAACTGGCCCTGGCTTGAGCTCCAGATCGTGGTTTGCCCGTCGGGTGCGACCGAAACCACGCAGGCATGCGGCTCAATATAGCCCTGGTGCACCGGCTTGGTCGTATAGCGCCGCTCGATCACGATTTCGGCTTCGCGGAACCCGGCCTCGACATCGCCCTTGGCGAAGCGCACCACCTTCGAAACGTTGGAGGGCTTGGTCGGCTTGGGGTCGACGCCCGCGGTGAAGATGTCGTCATGCAGCAGCGGCGCGTCCGGCGCCATCGCCGCCTCGACATCCATGACGTGCGGCAATACCTCGTATTCGACCTCGATCAGATCGAGCGCCTGATCGGCGATCGCTGGAGAGATGGCGGCGACCGCGGCCACCGCATGACCCTCGTAGAGCGCCTTGCCGATCGCCATGCAGTTGCGTGACAAATCCCACAGATTGGCCGGCGCGGCGCCGAGAGCGCGCTTATCCGGCGGGATATGCGGGAAATCGGCGCGCGTGGTAACCGCCTTGACCCCCGGAAGCGCCATCGCCTTGTCGGTATTGATCGACAGGATGCGGGCATGGGCATGCGGGCTGCGCTTGATCTTGCCCCACAGCATCCCCGGCATCACCATGTCGGCGCCGAAATTGGCCCGCCCGGTGACCTTGTCGACGCCGTCGGGGCGGATCGGGCGGGTGCCGACGACCTTCAGGGTTTCTTTATCGAGAAAACTCATCGCGCGGCCTCCTGTCGCATGACCGCGGCGGCGTCCAGCACCGCGCGGATGATCTTGTCATAGCCGGTGCAGCGGCAAAGGTTGCCGGCGAGCCAATAGCGGGTCTCTTCTTCGGTCGGGTTCAGATTCTCGTCGAGCAACGCCTTGGCCGCGACGATGAAGCCTGGGGTGCAGAAACCGCACTGCAGCGCGGCATGTTCGAGGAATTTCTGCTGCACCGGGTGCAGGTGATCGCCCTGGGCGATGCCCTCGACGGTCGTGATCTTGCGGCCCTCGGCTTCGGCGCCAAGCATCAGGCACGAACAGGCGATCCGCCCGTCGACGATCACTGTGCAGGCGCCGCAATCGCCCGAGCTGCAGCCTTCCTTACTGCCGGTCAGATTGAGCTCGTCGCGCAGCACGTCCAGCAGGGTCTGCTGCGGCTCGCACAGAAATTCGACAGGCTCACCATTGATGACGGTTGATACGTGGTGTTTGGCCATTAGCGTGCTCCAGCGCGTTCAAAGGCGATTGCGGCCGCCCGGCGTGCCAGGACGCCGGCGACCTTGATCCGGTATTCGATCGTGCCGCGTTTGTCGGTGATTGGGTTGCAGGCGTGCCCCGCGGCAGCGTCCAGCGCCGCCAATGTCGGCTCGTCGAGCCGGTGTCCGATCAACGCCTTGGCAGACACTTCGCAGACGATCTGGGTCGGCGCCACTGCCCCGAGCACGACCCTCGCATCAGTGCAAACGCCGCTGTTGTCGAGTGTGACATTGACCGCGACGCCGGCCACGGCGATGTCCATCTCGGTTCGCGGGATAAAGCGCAGATAGGCGTCGGACTGGTGCGGCTTGGGTTTGGGTATGTGAAACTCGACGATGAACTCGCCCTTGGCGAGCGAGGTCCGGCCGGGTCCAGTGACAATCGCCTCGACCGGGGTTTCGCGTTTGCCGCTGGGGCCGGCGATCACGCAAGTGGCGCGCGCCGCGATCAGCGCCGGAACGCTGTCGGCGGCCGGCGAGGCGTTGCACAGATTGCCGGCGAGCGAGGCCCGTGCCTGGATCTGCTCCGAGCCGATCAGATCGAGGCCCTCGACGATCCCCGGCCAGGCCTGGGTCAGCGCCTTGTGTTCATAGACCACAGCCCCGGGCGTCGAGGCGCCGATGACGAATTGGTTGGCCTCCTCGCGGATGCCGATCATTCCCGGTATTCTTTTGGTGTCGACGATCAAATCGGGCTTCATCCGGCCCGACCGCAGCTGCACCAGCAAATCGGTTCCGCCGGCCAACACCTTAGCCGTGCCGGAAGCGCCGGCGAGCATCTTGACCGCCTCGTCGACGCTGGTCGGTGCAGCAAAGCTCAGACTGGGCATGTTCCCTCCTGATTGACGCGGGGCACAGTCCCGCCGAGATACGCTGACGCAATGCGGCGGCATCTAGGGCAAGCGCCAAGCACCGCGTCGTCTTCGATTACACTACCATCCTATGCGGCGTGAAGCGCTATGTTCCGATGTCTCGGCAGGATCCCGCGCTGCGCCGCACCATGATCCCGATAATAGGCGATATCGTCCTTGATGACAGCCAGATCGAGGAAAGCTTTATCCGCGCCTCCGGCCCCGGCGGACAAAACGTCAACAAACTCGCAACCGCGGTGCAGTTGCGCCTCGATCTTGCGCGGGCCGTGACCTTGCCGCCCGACCTGCGCGAGCGGGTCGGGCGCCTCGCCGGCCGGCGCCTGACCCAGGACGGCGTCTTGGTCATCACCGCCCGCCGCTTCCGCACCCAGGAACGCAACCGCCAGGACGCGCTCGACCGCCTGATCGCCCTGATCCGCCGGGCCGCCTCACCGCCGATCCCGCGCCGCCCGACCAAGCCCACCGCCGCCGCCAAACGCCGCCGCCTTGCCGCTAAATCCCGCCGCGCCGCCCTAAAGCAACAGCGCCGCCCCGCCCCGAACGACGACGCCAGCAGTTGAGGGTTCGCCTGCTCCGCCGCTTCGCGATAAGGCTCGGCCATCCGGCGTATATCGGGATAATATCGCTCGTCACAGCTGTTGTTTCCTCCACCGAGGCTTCTCATGACCCAGGCGTTCGCCGCCGCCGCGCCGCCACTGGATCCGCGCAAATTTCAGGATCCGCTGATCACCGTCCGGGGCGAACCGCGGGCGCATGTTGCGCTCAAAGCGCTGGAGACGCTGTGGTTCAACACCGGGACTTTGTGTAATCTGACTTGCCAGAATTGTTATATCAACTCCTCGCCAAGAAATGACCGCCTGGCTTATTTGACCACCGCCGAGGTCGCTCGGTATCTCGACGAGATCGAGGAGCTGCGGCTCGGCACCGAGTTGATCGGGTTTACCGGCGGCGAGCCTTTTCTGAACCGCGATCTGCCGGCGATGCTGGAGGAGACACTGTCGCGCGGTTTTCGCGCGATCGTGCTGACCAACGCGATGAAGCCGATGCATAAGATGAAACCGGCGCTTCTGGCGTTGCGCGAACGCTTTGGCGACCGGTTGACCCTGCGTGTCTCGATCGACCATTACGGCCGCGCCGTCCATGAGCTGGAGCGGGGCAGGCGCAGTTGGGCGCCGACGATCGACGGGCTCGTCTGGCTCGCCGAGAACGGCTTCTCGATCAACGTCGCCAGCCGATATCTGTCGGGCGAGCCGGAGTCCGTGCTGCGTCGCGGTTTTGCCCAGCTCTTCGCCCAGCTCGGCATCGCTCTCGACGCGGACGACCCGGTGGCGCTGATGATCTTTCCGGAAATGGATGCGACCGTCGATGTCCCGGAGATAACCGAGGCATGCTGGGGCATTCTCGGCAAATCACCTCAGAGCGTGATGTGCGCGACCTCGCGCATGGTGGTTAAACACAAGGGCGCCGTACAACCGAGCGTCATCGCCTGCACCCTTCTGCCCTACGACCCGCTCTGGGATCTTGGCCCGAGCCTGGCCGGGGCGCGCGGCGCGGTGTCGCTCAACCACCCCCATTGCGCCAAATTCTGCGTGCTCGGCGGGGCCGCCTGCAGCCGGAACTGATGCGCCGGCGGGCGCTCGTCCTCGTCGCCCCCCAGGAATACGCCCGTGCCCTATTCGAGAGCCAACCCTTGTCTGTGCCACCCGTCGGTTCCGCCGCGAACGACGGCGACATTCCTTGCCCTGCAAGCAAGAAGAGGGCAGGCTGCGATGCTTTCGACCGCGATCGAAACGTTCATGGAGGCGGACCGAGCGTACTTCACGCCTTCGCCCGCCCACGGGGCCGAGAGCCGCGGTGAGGGACCGTCGGAGTTCGGGTTTCTGCAATCTTGCGAATAGGAGGGGGTCACCTATGTCTGAGCGTCTAGGAGTGGAACGGTTTATTCCAACCTTGGAAGCGTTGGCTGCCGCTGGTGGCGTCTCTGTGCTGACTATCCTCGCCGCCCTGCGAAACTCGGCAATTTGGGAGATCGTTGGCGGTGGTCCTGGCGGAGGCATCGATGCACGCACCTTCTCAGCCGAGGGGAAAGCCGAGCTCCATGCTCAATTGGGAGAAATCCTTTCGGGCGTGATGCTCAAGGTCAAGGAAGGCGACCTTGGCGCGGCACTGATCGCAGCGCGCATTGCAACCCAGCGGGCCGCCATCCGCTAGTAGCGCGAACCAGACGGACGATTCCCGTCGCACGGGATTGCTTCGTCGCTGCGCTCCTAACAATGACAACCATTTACGCTGTCATCGCGCGCGGAGCGAAGCAATGTCGGTGTGCCAGCCCCGGTACCAAGTGTTGGGTTCGCACCGCTCACGGTCGCGCCCCGTCCCTGTTGAGCCTTCTGGACGGGCGATCCCGGCAACGGGATTTGTGGCTTCCGAGAGGGATGATTGGTCTCGCTGCGCTCAAGCCCATCCTGGGTTGCTGAAGACGAAGGGAGTGTCCGATGCGAAACGTCATTTCCCAGTCGGTCGTCCTGCCGGCCCCGGCCGAACATCTGTTCGAGATGTACATCGATCCCGAAAAGCACGCCGCGATCACCGGTGCGCCGGTCGCGATCGGTGTCGCGCCGGGATCACCATTCCACGCCTTCAATGGCGCTCTGACCGGTGCGATCCTCCACATCATACCACAACGGTTGGTCGTGCAGTCCTGGCGCTCGGTCAAATTCAACGAGGATGATCTGGACTCGACCCTGATTCTCGCGTTCGCGCCGGAAGCAACAAACGGACGAAACGGGCGAATAGACCTCATTCATCTCGACGTGCCGACCCACGATTATCAAGGAGTGGTGGAGGGCTGGGAGGCGCATTACTGGCGCCCTTGGCGGCGTTATCTCGGCGGCTGACACGAGTACCGCGGGTGCCCATCGCCACCCGGACCCGCTGTTTCCGCGGCCAAGTGATGCCTGCGGTGCTCCTGTTCGCGTCACTGATTTGCTTTTTGCCGGTGGCGGTGTCTACGGCGGCCGCGGACAGCGGCATTCCCTTCGCCGACGCGCACACGCATCTGTTCAGACACTCTTCCGAGGCGGGTGGCGGGGGGTACGGCCGCGGCGGCCGCCGCGCTAGCGCCGGCCTGAGCTCGAGTGCAACCGTTTCGGCGGCGCTCGCGCTGATGGACCGATTTGGGGTGTCGTACGCCATCCTCGCGCCGCCTCCGCATCCAGCCGGGCGCGAGGGTGCTGCCGGCAGCCCCGAGCTACAGGCCGTCGCGCGTCAATATCCCACGCGCTTCGCCTTTTCGGCGGGGGGCGAATCCCTGAACCCGCTGATCCAAATTACGCCGCCGGGGAACGTGACAGCGGACGTGCTCCGCAGCTTCCAGGAGGAGGCCCGGACCATCGCCGAGGCCGGCGCGGCGGCCTTCGGCGAGCTGGCGGCAGAGCACTTTTCGTCCCGCATCGGCAATCACCCCTATGAATCCGCGCCCCCGGATCATCCGCTCTTCCTCGCCCTCGCCGACATCGCGGCGCAATACAACATGCCCATCGAGCTGCACATGGAGGCGGTGCCGCGTGATATGCCGTTTCCCAAAGCGAACATCGCAGGCCCGCCCAACCCGGCCAGCATCGTCGCGAACATCGCCGCCTTCGAGCGGCTGCTCGACCACAATCCGCGGGCGCGGATCGTCTGGGTGCATGCAGGCTGGGATCTGACCGGTGAGCGGACCGTGCCGCTGATGCGCACGCTCTTGGAGAAGCATCCCAATCTCTACATGAGCGTCAAATCCGGCAACGGGGAGACGCCCGCCACCGCGCCCTTTCTGCCCGGCGGCGGCCTCAAGCCCGGATGGCTGGCGATGCTGGAAGCGTTTCCCGACCGCTTCGTCGTTGGCAGCGACCAGTTTTACGACGACCCGCAGATCGTCCGGACCTACCGGGCACGGGCTTTCGTCAATGCGCTCCCGTCGGAAATCGCCCGCAGGATCGCCTACGAGAACGTCAAGTACATTTATCGACTGCCCGCGGCGCTGCGCTGACCCGGATCAGTTCCCACCACGACCGACAAGCCGCTAAAGCCCACCGCGCAGCCCCAGACAACAGCCGCACGCGATAATCCCTCATTCCCGCGAAAGCGGGAACCCACGGGCAACGCGGGTAAGCGAGTAAAAATAGAGACTCAATATTGAATAAGCATAGTTGCCTTGTCATCCCGGCGGAGGAGCGTGTGAGGGAATTGAAGGACTCGGCGGCACGGTGCGTCCTTCGAGACAGCCGCGTTGCGGCTTCCTCAGAGCCTGCCCCGGCGCAGGTGTTTCGTCTCAGAAGATTGGCGCGACGGCGTACGATTGTGGCAAGCTATCGAGCGGCTGCGGCGGCAATTGCGGCCAGACCAGGCGCAGCTCGTCCCGATAGTCCATAGGAGGGACCCGCGCGCCGGCGCCGCGACCGCCGCGAGTTTGGCGGCGCGGCGCGTGGGAGGTGCCTGTGGACCCACCGGGGCGAGCGTCCCGACGATGCACCCCCGCCGCCGCCGACCGATCGGGGGGAGGACCCGGTGATGGATCTCAAACTCCACGCCAATGCCACCACCACGCCGCGCACCCGCGCCTATATCCAGAAAAGCCAGGCGCGCAACGCCGCACTGGCCCGCGAACTCGGCATCCACAGCCGCACCGTGGCGCGTTGGAAGGCGCGCCGGGAGACCGTCGATCGATCCACCCGCCCGCATCGGCTGGCCACGACGATGACCCAATGGGAAGAAGGCTTGATCGTCGAATTGCGCCGCAGCTTGGCGCTGCCGCTTGACGACATCGTCGAGGCGATGCGGCGCTGCATCAACCCCGCGCTGTCGCGAGCGCCATCCACCGTTGCCTGCAGCGCCACGGCATCTCCGCCCGCCGCCGCCAGCAACAAGCCCCGACCGCCGCGTTCCACACCGAGGCCCCGGCCGGCTTCATCCACATCGACGTCAAATATCTGCCGCCGCTCAACCGCCGCCGCAGTTACGCCGGAGCCTGCCCCGGCGGAAAGCCGGGGTCGCGATCGACCGCGCCACCCGCTTTGTCTACCTCGAGATCCTGCCCGATCGCCGGGCCCAAACCGCAGCGGGTTTCCTCAACCGCTTCCTCGGCCGCTTCCCGCTCTCCGTCCACACCGTGCTGACCGATAACGGCTCCGAATTCACCGACCGCTTCGCCGTCGACAAGAAAGACAAGCCTCACGACAAACCCTCGGGCCACCATCCCTTCGATCGGGTGTGCACCGAGCGCGTCATTATCCACCGCCTCGCCCGCCCGTTTCGGCCGCAGACCAACGGCATGGTCGAGCGGTTCAACCGCCGCCTCGGTGACCACCTCGACCGCATGCCGCAGAACCGCGCCGCCCACCACCGCCGTTTTCTCGACCATGCCGAACGCGATGCCTACCTCAACACCTTTGTCGCCGATTACAATCGCACCCGCCTGCGATGCCTCGGCTATCAAGCACCCGCCGAACTCCTCGCTAACCTCGCGGCACACAACACGAAGGCCGGGGTCTCGTCTATAAACACCAAGCGCCGGGGGTCAAGCCGGCCCTGATGCGCCTTCCACCGGGTCCGGCGGCGGGCGAGGTCGGCGCGATCCTGCTCGCTGGCGTGCAGGCTTTTTTTTAAACGTGATCCCCTCGTGCTTGAAAAAGCGCCACACCGCCCCGTGGCTTGCCGGCGTATCGCGCTCGGCCAGCTCGGCCACCACCGCTCGCAAGGTCAGGTCCGGCTTCTCGGCGATCCGCGCCAACAGCCACGCGCGTTCGTGCTTGAGCCGCAGCGGCCGCCAGCTGCCCATCGCTTGGCCGCAGCGCTGCCGTCACCCGACAAGGTGCGACCGCTCGCCACCGAACCACACGCGATCCCGCAGGTCCTGTGAATAGGGTCTTGCCATTCGATGCTGGCCCCCAACCCCAGCCAGCATTTTGAATCACAAAACCAAGTGCGTGGGAATATCCCTTTGATTCAAACTCTTAAGATCTCCTCTGGAGGAGGTGGCGGCTAATCGCGGCTTGGGGGTCGACAATCGAGCGGAACACACCTCGCTGCGAATGCGACCCAACGCCACGCTGTCGTTGCTGCTGCGGGTCGAGCAGAGCAATGGATGCAGAGGGTGTGGCCCACAACCTTGCGGCGAGTACTTCGAGCTGGGCGTCATCTATCCAGTTATGCCGCCAAGCGACCTCTCCGGGGCAGCGATCTTGAGCCCTTGGCGATGCCTCGATGGTTGCGACGAACTCCGCCGCCTGCAGCAGGCTTTCCCGGGTCCCCGTGTCAAGCCAGGCGAACCCCCGGCCGAGCGGGTCGAGCTCGAGACGCCCTTGCACTAGATACTGATTGGCGAGATCGGTGATTTCGAGCTCGACCCGAGCCGACGGCTTCAAAGTGGCAGCGATGTCGGCCACCTGACCGTCATAGAAATTAGAGTCTGGTGACTGCAAGAATTTGAGGGCGGCACGCTGGGGTTTTTCGACGATGCCGCGCACGTTGCCGCCCGGAGACAAATCGATCACCCGGCTGGGATCGCGCACCCAGTAGCCGAAAACAACCGGCCTGGCTTGCAGCCGCTCGCCGCAATGTGACGACGAACACCTGGCCGTAGAAGATGTTGTCGCCAAGAAACAGCGCTGAACGCCCGCCGGCTATGAAGTCGCGGCCGATCAGAAAGGCGTGGGCTAATCCATTCGGGCTCGGCCGCACGGCATAACGCAATTCGCTCCCCCACGCGCTCCCGTCTCGAAGCAGCGCCTGGTGCATCGTGCGGAGTGGTGATGATCAGGATTTCGCGGATGTCGGCGAGCATCAATGTCGTGAGCGGGTAATAGATCATTGGCTTGTTGTGTACCGGGAGCAACTGTTTGCCGAGGACTTGGGTGATCGGCCGCAGCAGCGAGCCAAACTATGCCGGTATTTGTCCCGTGGCAGACTGGTGCCGATCCCAGCCTGTCCGAAGGTTTCCGATGCCGGCTGCCCAGCATCGGACCACAGGCTTTGTCTCGTTAGCTCCGCCAGCAGAGCAATGACGCAAGCTTATCAATCAAAGCCGCGTCAGCGAGACAACAGCCGAGTCTCGTCCGGAAGCCCTCGAGTGAGAGGGCTGGTTGCGGCCATGCCGAGCGTCAAAAATTTGGAGAGCGCTCGGGGGCAGGCGCCTGGTGCGCGGTTTCGGGTGCTTCGGCAGGTCCGGTTTTGAAAATTCCTTCGTGGACCAACCGGTCGCGCACTCCTTCAAGTAGACTGAGCGTCTGAGCAAGTCCCTGGATCGGGATCGCCACGGTGAATTCCGAAACCATTCGCAGCTCACGGTTGTCGCTACCCGGTATTGCTTCCAGGCGCTGAAACTCGAGCCGCACCACCCCATTGAGGATCGTAACGTCTTTCAGACTGTCGCAGAAATAAACCGGCATCGGTAACCGTCCGTAATTTTCAGGGCTCGTGCATGCTCTCGTCGAAGACGCGGGTCAGCGGGTTCAGCACGTATCGCAGGATGGAACGGCGCCCGATCTTGATGTCGGCGACGAGGCGCATTCCTGGCCGAAGCTCGAACTCCGGCGGCAGATTGCGGAATTTCGTCTCTGTCAGCACGATTCGGGCGCGATAATGGATCGGGCTTTGGCGCACCTGGCTCTTAAGGCCCGGCGCCGTCATGTCCTCGGCGGTCTCGCGCGCGCTGCTGTCTTCGACCGTGTCCGGCGTCACAGTCTTCAGCACGCCGTGCGCAAGACCGTATTGCTGCCAGGGCAAGGCCTCGAATTTGATGGTGACCGGGTCGTCGAGGTGCGCGCGTGCGACATCGCGGGTGTCGATCTCGACCTCGGCGACAAGCGGCGCGTCTGTCGGGACCAGGCGGATCATCGGCTCGGCTTCGCGCACAACCGCCCCCTGCGGACGCGCCGCCACTTCGAGCACGGTTGCGTCCCGCGGCGCCCGCAGTACGTCAAGACTGCGGCGCAGTTGCGCCTTCGACAATTGGGCCGCCGTCGCATCGCGGTCGCTGCGGGTCTGCGCCATTTCCTCGGCCAGTTTTCGCTTCCACTCGCCGATAAAGGCGTTGCGATCAGCTTGCGCGGCGGCGATCTCGTCGGCCAGTTTCTGCTGCTCGCCGAGGTTGGTGGCAAGACGCGACTGGGCCTCGACCCGGCGTTCGCTGGTGTCGATCAGCCGGAGCTTCGAAGCGAGATCTTTCGCCACAAGGGTCCGGTAGATGTCCTCCGCCTGCATGCTGAGACGAATCTGTTCCTCGAGGCCGCCCACCTCGGTTTTGTGGGCCCCCAGATCAGCCTTGCTTTCCTCGATCTTGCCGTCGGAGGCAGCGATGCGGGCGGCGTATTCATCGCGACGCTTTTGAAAGATGTCCTGTTGAGTCCGCTCGTCATCGCTGGGATTGGGCGGGTTATAGGCGCCGCCCGCGAGCTCTGTTTCGATGCGGTCGTAGGCCGCGTTTAGACGCCGCAGTTTGGCGCTGAGTTCGGCCTCGTCGGCACTGGAAAAAGTCGGGTCGAGGGTCGCCAGCACCTCGCCCGCCTTGACCTTTTGCCCCATCTTGACCGCGACCGTACGGACCACCGAGGTTTCGAGCGGCTGGATCACAATCTCGCTGTCGCTGGTTACCATTCGGCCGTTAGCGCTGACCACAATGTCGACCTTGGCGAGGGCTAGTGCTGTTGCTGCCGCGGCGATCAGTCCGGCCATCAGCCACAGCACTATGCGCCGCTTCGGCGGGGCGGAAAGCACGCTTTCGAAATCGTAGTCGATCAACGCCCGCGGCGCGGGTGCGGCGGCACTGGGTTGTGACGTCGTCAGCGCGGTGCCGTTCACTGGTATACCCGCGCCTGCTGCGCCCAGAGCTGGTTGTACGGCAAGCAGCTGCGCAGAAGCGCCTCGTGCCGGCCAACCTGAACGATCCGGCCCTGGTCGACGACGACGATCAGGTCGGCGCGAGCGACAAACGACAGCCGATGTGTGACGATAACGATCGTGCGGCCATGGGCGATACCGGCGAGATGCTGTTGCACGATCGCCTCGCTCTCGGGATCGAGCGAACTCGTCGCCTCATCAAAGACCAGCACCGGCGGCGCGTGGATCAGCGCGCGGGCAATCGCGAGCCGCTGGCGCTGGCCGCCGGACAGATTGGCAGCCCCCTCTTCGAGCATGGTCGCATAACCGTGCGGCAGCCGCTGGATGAATTCATGCGCCCCGGCGACCTGCGCCACCCGCACTACCTCGTCGAGCGAGGCCGCGGGCTTGGTCACTGTGATGTTGTCGCGCACCGTGCCGCGAAACAGAAAATTCTCCTGCAAGACGACGCCGATCTGGGTACGCAGATGGGCGAGGTCGAGCTCTTTCAGATCCTGACCGTCGATCTTGATCAGCCCGGTTTGCGGCCGGTAGAGCCCCTGCAGCAGTCGGGTGATCGTCGTCTTGCCGGAGCCGCTGCGGCCGACGATGCCGACGACCTGCCCGGGCTCGATCGTCAACGAGATATCCTTGACCGCGGGGGTGGCCGAGGCAGGGTAGTGAAAAGTCACGTCGTCGAATTCGATATGGCCGCGCACCGCAGGCGCCAGCTGGCCGCTTGCCGGCTCGGGCTTGGTCTGCATCAGCTGCGCCAGCAATTTCAGCGACAGCACCGCTTTCTGGTATTCCTGCATCAGCCCCGAGGCCTGGATCAGCGGCTGGGCTAACCGCAAACCCAGCATGTTGAAGGCGATCAGCGCGCCCACCGTCATCCGGTCGCTGAGCACGAATAGCGCTCCGAGCGCGCCGATGCCGACACTCATGCCGCGTTCGAGGCTCATGATCACGCTGCGGGCGCGGGCCGCAGTATGGTCGAGCGTCAAGGTCTTGGCCGCGGCCGCGTCGGTGAAGCGGCGCCAGCGCAGCATCGAGCGCGGTTCGAGCGCCAGAGTCTTGATCGTGTCGATGCCGTTCAGGATCTCGAACAGAAACGCCTTGCGCCTCCCCTCGATGTCGTTGACCTCGCGCAATTTGACCCGGAACTCGCGCGACATGACCGCGAGAGTGACAAAACCGATCGCCGAGACCGCGAGCACGATTAACGTCAGCTGCCAGGAATAGATCAGCAATACCGGCAGGAAGATCACCACCGATAGAAAGTCAAGAAACGTGTTGAACAGCCGGCTCGCCAGGAAATCGCGGACATTGTTCGCTTCTTGCAATTTGTAGGCGGTGACGCCCGATGGATTGGCGTGGAAATAATCGATCGGCAGGGTCAACAGGTGGGCGATCGTATCAGTGGCGATGACGTGGTCGAGCTTGCGAGTGATAAAGGCCAGCAGATAATTGCGCATGTAATTAAACCCGGCGTCGAACAGGATCAGCACGAATACGCCGGCAGTGATCGTATAAAGCGTCGAGAAAGCTTGGTTCGGCACCACCTTGTCGACCAGGATCTGAAAAAAAATCGGCACCGATAGGGCGATCAGATGCATCGCCAGCGCGGCGACGACGACGTCGCGGACCAGCCGGCGCTCGGCAAACAGCTTTTGGGTGAACCAGGAGAAACCGAATTTCGCGTCGTCGCGGCTCGGCGGCACCGGGGTAATGACCAACGCTTCGCCATGCCACGATCGCTCGAACTCGGCGCGCGGTACAAAGAAGGTCTCGCCGTCGCGAAACAGCGGGTCGGAGATTGCGACCTCTTCGGCACCGCCGCGCCGCAGCCCCATCAGGATTACGGCGTTGGCATTGCCCAGGATCAGCATCAGAGGGTGTGCGAACGGGCGTGTCTGCAGCGCGCGCCAGTCGAGCCGGGCGCGTTCGGCGCTCAGTCCGAACTCGCCCGCAAGCGCCCCGAGCTGCGCCACCGGCAAGGTTTCGCCATCGACAAGGTTGCGCCGGCCCACCGCCCCGACATCGGCATAAACACCGTTCTGGATACCCAGGCGGAACAGACAAGCCAGCCCGGTCTCACACGAAACGACAGCACCGGTGCCGGGATCCCCTGGGTTGGTGGCCACCGGGTCAGTCGCGGGTTCGATCGCTGATGTCGGCCGCCGGGGCTGGGTTGGCATTCCGGCGTGGTGCTCGGCCAGCCGCCCCGCCATCACCGGCGCAGCGGGACTGTAGCGCAGAAGAGCGACTAACTTTGCCGCTAGCGGCATTTTTGCTCGACCGGATCTCGATCCACCGCCGACACCGAGCGCCGATGCCGGGCGATGCGGACGCGAATTCAGTGTGAGCGATTATGACAAATGTTCGACAAAATCAAAAGTACATAAAGAGCAGCCAGTAAAATTTCGGGTGCAAACGATAAACGTTAATAATCGAGGGCGCCGCCGTCTCGGCCGTCCGGCCAACGCAAATGGCATCAGCGATCGCGCCGCGTTGGGCTCAGGATCCGCCCGAGCCCGAGCCCCCAATGTAGAAGAGGTGTGAGGCGATTGTCGGCTCGCCGGTCAGGGTGGCGACGAGATGCGACGTGCCGCCGCTGCCGTCGGTGCTGGAAAACAACTCGCCGTTGGTCGTGTCATAGGCGAGGCGCTGGCTGGTATTGGCAAAGGCCCCGGTGCTGTTGGCGGTGAACAGGGTCGCCGCCGCGCTCGACGAGATCGCCTGCGGGGTTGTGGTTCCACCGGTAAGACCGAGGTTGAAGCTCGAATTGCTGAACACCAGCTCGTTGGTCGGGGACGTACCAAAATCGGCGATCGTGTTCGTAGCGGCACCTGCCGAGCTGAATATGAACTGGTTCGTGCCGCCCCCGCCCGTCATATTCGTGTTGCCGCCCGCGTAGAACACGTCCTTGCCGGCGCCGCCGACGGCGATCACCCGGTCGGTCCCGGTCACGGTCGAGGCATTGACCGTGTTGCCGGCACTCCCCCCATAGACCGTGATCGAGGGGGGACTGCCGGTCATCCCGGCGAAGTTGGCGGTAGTCAGGGTCAGCACGTTTGCGCCCGTGCTCGCCAGCCTGATCGTCGGGAATCCGCTCACCTTCGACAGATCGAGTGTGCCCGCGCTGGTTAGGGTCAGGGTATTGGAGCCGCCGCTGCCGGTGATCGGCACCCCGCTCAGCGCCGAGGCGAGCGCGTCGACGGTCCAGGTCGCGCCGGTATCCACGGTCACCTTGCCGAATTTGGTGAACTCGGTGCCGAGCGCATTCAAAACCCCGGTGCCGGTTCCGGCCGCCAGCTCCAACGTGCTGTTGACGCCGCCGCCCTGCACCTTGCCGACAAAGGAAAAGCCCGGGTCGAGGATCAGCCGATCGACGCCGCTGCCCATCGTGACTGCGGTTGCGCCGGCTGTCTCGATCTTGCCGGCGACCGTCAGGGTACCGGTGACGTTCAACGGGTTCGAGAACAACTCGACGATGCTCCCGGCGCCTGCAGTCGTCTTTCCGGCATCGCTAAAGGTGTTCCCCACCTCCAGCCCGTCGCCACTGGTCAGAGTGAGGGTGCCGCCCGATTGCACCGCGACATTGGCCCCGACTACGAGCGCCTCTTTCGCGGCGAAGCTCAGCGTCTTCCCCGATGCAATCGTCAGACTGTCGATCGTGGGGCCGGTGTTCAGCGTGACCGTCCCGGTCGCGGTTGGCCCGATCGTGACGTCGGTGTCGGAGGTTGGGAGGCCGGCGGTCCAATCGGCCGCCGTACTCCAATTGCCCGCGGCGCCGCTCCAAGAATCGGTCGTCGTCGCCGGTGTGGCCAGCACCTGCAGCTCGATGTTTCCGGCCGCGATGTTGTAGAGCGCGCCGAGGGTCAAGTTGCCGGGGAGATTGACGAAGGTGCCGTTTCCACCATAGGAGCCGTATTCGATCTCACTGAACAACCCGGGCAGGTTACCTTTCGCGAAGGTCATGACCGGGCCCGGAAGGATCCCATCGGCGGCCGCCAAAGTAAAAAAAACATCCGCGTTAAGCGTCCCGCCCTGAATGTTCGCAGCGCCGCTGACCGCGAGCGTGCTCTGCTGGCCGGCCGCAGTTCCGGTCAGCACCTCCTGCAATATGCCCGCGCCGCTCTGCGAGTAGGTGCCGGTGACGGTCAGGGTGCCCGGGACGTCGGATGTATAGGTTCCGCCGGCGACCGAGCCTCCGGTGTTGACGATCTTCCCGGTGACCGTGCCGACCCCCTGAAGGACGCCGCCGGTGACGTCGATCGTCGCCGCCGTCAGCGCACCGTTCGCCGCCACAGCCGTGGTTCCGAGGCTTTGCGTGTAGGTTTCGCCACTGGCGTTGATCGCGCCGGAGCCCCCGATATTCATCATACCGGTGTTGTTTGCCGCACTCGTAACGGCCAATGTCGCTATCCCGGGCGTGCCGCCGTTCAGGTTGAGCGTGCCGGTGTTGGCCAGAGACGCTACCTTCACCGTTGTTGCTTTCGCTAGGCCTGTGTTGCCGACGTAGAACGTGCCATTGTTGGTCAACGTCCCGCCGATCGTCAGGCTGCTGCCGCCATTGCCGCTGTTGTCAATATAGGCGATGGAACCGCGGCCGTTGCCAAAGGCGCCGGTGCCGGTGACCTTCAAGCTTGCTGCCGCGGTGCCGCTATACAGGTAGAGGTAGCCGAAATTGCTCAGCGCAGCGGCACTGACCGTCGTCGCCTGGGCGAGACTGGTGTTGCCGACGTAGAAGTAGTACTCGTTGGTCAGGGTGCCGCCGATCGTCAGGCTGCTGCCGCCGATGTTGTTGGTGCCCCCATAATCGACCTGCAACGAACCGCTGTTGTCGAGGCCGACGGTGGTGGTCAGCGCGGGGGCATCCTCCAGGAGCAAAGTGCCGGCGTTGCTGGTGAGCCCGGTCAGCGCACTGTCGGTCATTGTCTTGCCGCTCAACGCCACCACCGCCTTAGGACCATTCAAGGTCACGGTTGCACCGCTGCCGATTGCGGTCACCCCGCCGCTGGCAAACTTCAGCAGGGCATTGCCTAAAAGATTGTAGGTGCCGTTTAAGGTCGTCGGGGCCGCCCCAGTGATGTACAAGGTCGCCGTTGCGATCGAGCCCTCGTTCATGTAAATCGCGCCACTATTGGCGAGAGCCGCCGCCGTCACCGTCGTCGCCTGGGCCAGGCTCGTGTTTCCGATGTAGAACGTGCCGTTGTTGGTCAGCGTCCCGCCGATCGTCAGGCTGCTGCCGCCGGGGCCGCTGTTGTCAATATAGGCGATGGAACCGCGGCCGTTGCCAAAGGCGCCGGTGCCGGTGACCTTCAAGCTTGCTGCCGCGGTGCCGCTATACAGGTAGAGGTAGCCGAAATTGCTCAGCGCAGCGGCACTGACCGTCGTCGCCTGGGCGAGACTGGTGTTGCCGACGTAGAAGTAGTACTCGTTGGTCAGGGTGCCGTCGATCGTCAGGCTGCTGCCGCCGATGTTGTTGGTGCCCCCATAATCGACCTGCAACGAACCGCTGTTGTCGAGGCCGACGGTGGTGGTCAGCGCAGGGGCATCCTCCAGGAGCAAAGTGCCGGCGTTGCTGGTGAGCCCGGTCAGCGCACTGTCGGTCGTTGTCTTGCCGCTCAACGCCACCACCGCCTTAGGACCATTCAAGGTCACGGTTGCACCGCTGCCGATTGCGGTCACCCCGCCGCTGGCAAACTCCAGCAGCGCGTCGCCTGAAAGATTGTAGGTGCCGCTCAGCGTCGTCGGCGCCGCGCCGGTGATATCCAATGTTCCCGCCGCGGCCGTGCCCTCGTTCATATTAATCGTGCCGGTGTTGGCGAGAGCCGCCGCCGTCACCGTCGTGGCCTGGGCCAGGCTCGTGTTTCCGATGTAGAACGTGCCGTTGTTGGTCAGCGTGCCGCCGATCGTCAGGCTGCTGCCGCCGCTGCCACTAATATCGACATATACGGTGCCGCTGTTGCCAAAGGCCCCGGTCACGTTCAATGCCGCCGCCGCCGTACCGCTGTACAGGAGGACGGTACCATGATTGCTCAAGGCGGCGGCGTTGACCGTCGTCGCAGTGGTGAGACCGGTGTTGCCGATGTAGAAGTAGTAGCTGTTGGTCAGCGTTCCGCCGATCGTCAGCCTGCTGCCGCCGCCGCCGGTTTGGTCGACCTCCAGATAGTAGGTGTTGTTGAGGCCGACGGTCGTGATCAGCGCCGGGGCGTCCTGCAAGACGAAGACACCGGCGTTGCTGGTGAGCCCGGTCAAGGCGCTGTCGGTCGTCGGCGCGCTGCTCAGCGCCACCACCGCCTTGGGGCCGTTCAGGGTCACGTTTGCACCGGTGCCGATCGCGGTCACCCCGCCGCTGCCAAACTCCAGCAGCGCATTGCCCGAAAGGTTGTAGGTGCCGCTTATGGTCGTCGGCGCCACTCCGGTGATGTCCAACGTCGCCGTCGCGGCTGTGCCGCCGCTCAGATTGACCGTGCCGGTGTTGGCGAGATTCGCCGCCTTCACCGTCGTGGCTTTGGTCAGGGTTGTGTAGCCGATGTCGAGGGTGGCGCTGTTGGTCAGCGTACCGCCGATCGTCAGGTTGCTGCCGCCGATGCTGCTGCCATAATCGACCTCGACGGTGGCGGTGTTGCCAAAAGCCCCGGCGACCTTCAAGGCCGCTGCCGCCGTACCGCTAACCAGATCGATAAAGTCAGAATTGGCGAGCGCGGCCGCGGTCACCGTCGTCGCCTTGCTCAGGCTCGTGCTGCCGATGTAAAGGCCGCCCTGATTGGTCAGCGTACCGCCGATTGTCAGGCTGCTACCGCCGGCGTAACCATAGTCGACCTCTACGGTGGCGGTGTTGCCAAACGCCCCTGTGACCTTTAGCGCCGGCGCCGCTGTCGTACTGCTGATCAGCTCGATCAGACCGGAATTGTTGACGGCGCCCGCGGTCACCATCGTCGCCTTGGTCAAGCTTGTGGAGCCGATGTAGAAGCCGCCCTGATTGGTCAGCGTGCCGCCGATCGTCAGGCTGCTGCCGCCGCTGCCGGTGGTGTCGACGTAAACCGTGCCGCTGTTGCTTAAGGCTGCGGTGACCTTATCGGTAAGGCCGGGGGCGGTGATCACAAGGGCGGCACTGGCGTCGCTGAGTGTAATCGAATCGGCGGCAATGGCGGATGTCACCGAGACGGTGTAGCTGCCCGCGACCCCGATTGTGACGTCGTCGGTGGAGACGGGAACCGCGCCCGTGCTCCAATCTATCTTGGTGGTCCAATTTCCGGAAACAGCGCTTTTCCAACTTACCGCAGCCATACGCGCCCTCCGTTAACCTTTCCGCTCGGCCGTCCGACGGTGTCGGTATCTTACCGAAAGTTAAACGGCCTTAATCGAACGTAACGCAATTACAATAATATCAGCGCCTAGACAACACAAAATTTACACAAACACCTGCTGTCAAGCAGCGCTCGCGCTACCGATGGATGGAACACCGGCGTTTACCCGGACGTCACGAGGTGCCCGGGCCCGCGCACCGACGTGGCCGGGTTGACCGCACGACCGGGCCGGTGACCAGCCAATCGAACAAATGACGGATCGCGGCGAGCCGTTGCTCCACGCTCGGCGCCGCGAGCGCGTCCCGGTCTCGATCCAGGTGGCGCATGCACCCGCTGGACGGCGCCGATCGACGGCACGCCGGCGTTCGAGCAAGCCGCGGGGTCGGTAACACGGTTAATTCTTCTGAGCTCCGTTGCCTTATTGGCGGTGTCCCAGTTCTGCACGATCCGGTCGAAGCGATCCGGCCGATCCGTTGCCCCGTAGCGCTTGGACCAGCCGGCCTTGACCAGGCCGCCGCCGAGCGGGGCCGGGGACTGCTGATATTGGGCCGAGAAATTGTATTCGCCGACGGTGGCGGAAGTGGTCGGGGGGCGATCGGCTCGCGCCTGGATGCCAGGCCGCCCCTGGCAGCGGCTGACACGTCTGGGTCCTCAGATCGTCTCGATCTCGTGCAGTTCGTCGGTTTCGGCAATCGTTGGGAAGAACACGACCTCCCACGGCTCCTGGGCCGAGCAGATGACCGACCAAATCGTCTTCGTGCAGGCGCTGTATGCTGGATAGTGAGGACAATTGCGCCGTGCCGCTTGTCGTTTTGCCGGCTGTAGAGGGTGGTCGAACCAGTCATTGGCGGCATACCGCTGGGTGGCGGACAGCGCCTCCTCGGGCTACGGATCGTCGATCAGGATCAAGTCGGTGCCGCGCACGGTCAGCACCTCGCCATTCGAGGCGGGTTAGCCGCTCGTCCGCTTGCGCAAACGCATGCAGCGTGATTTACCTCGGCTGACCTTCACTCGTGGCCGTCGGCGCTTGAAGCTGCTACGCAAGCTCTCAGATGAATGCTGGCTGGCAACCTTATTGCCAGCGCGGTTATGCAGGTGACGTACAACACAACCAACCCGATCGCGACGGCGAACAGGTACGGATTGATCTGGCTGGCTGAGCGGTCGATGCGACGCATCAACCGCCGTGGCCGATGATGACCTCGAGGCGAGATAGGCTGTATTGCCATTTCGATCAGCCTTCCGCGCTGCGCCCGGGGACATAGTTGGCGGCGGCTGGCGACATGCCGATGGCAGAAGTTGCCGTCATGGCGCATTCTCCCTCTTCGGCCGGTCCGGTGTCCGGCTAGCCGCTGCGTCAGGCCTCTATTGCGTTTCCGCGCAGGCTCGTTTGCTGGCCCGACGCCGGAAAATT
Source organism: uncultured Alphaproteobacteria bacterium (assembly GCA_963733945.1). Taxonomy (GTDB): domain Bacteria; phylum Pseudomonadota; class Alphaproteobacteria; order ATCC43930; family CGMCC-115725; genus AP-15. Next base: position 115,013 of record CAVTFD010000033.1, read on the forward strand.
CCAGAGCGGGACTTGGGCCAATGCGAATAATCCGATGCCGAGGGCGGCGTCTTTCCCCTAGACTAATAATCTAAAGCAATAGCAGCGCCCCGAGGTGAGTGTGCATCTCGGATTGCTCGGCTTCCATCGGTTGCCGAAATGCTCTTCATCCCCGCCTGTGCCCGGCGGTGATTTCGTAGCAAGCCACCCCGAAATGTCCTCTCTCGAGCTAGCGGAGAATCAGACGAAGCTCGCATCACGTAGCAGCGCCTACCTACTGCAATCCTTAGCCGCACTATTGTGGCGACACCGCTGGAATTCCTTGCATACCGGCGAGAGCCTGTCCAATCCAAGGGGGTAGAAATGAACCCGCCGAGCGCTTCGTTGACCAATACGCCGCTTACGCGGAAGCTAGTACAGCTGGTCGACCTTTCGCCGGACGAAGTCACGCTCCTCCAGGGTCTGCAATCAATGACCCGACTGGTTCGCCGCAATCGGGAAATCGTCACACAAGGCCGAAAATATGATGCCCTTTTCGTAATGATCGACGGAATCTCGATTCGATATCGAATCCTGCGCGACGGCCGCCGCCAGATCTTGAACATCGCGCTTCCCGGAGATTTCGTTGGTTTCCCGGCGTGTTTTTTCGACCGCGCGCTCTACCCGATTAGTGCGTTGACCGATGTTGTTGTTGCGCCGATATCATTTGCGGTGCTGATCAACCTATTTGAAAGGCATCCCCATCTCGCGGCCGCTATATTTTGGTCGTTCTCCTCCGAGGCCGCGATCTATTCCGAACGTCTAACCGATATCGGAAGGCGAACGGCGCTGGAACGCGTCGCTCATTTCCTGCTTGAACTTCTGACCCGGTTCCAACTCATTGGCCTGGCGGACGAGTGTTCGTTTCCGATGCCGCTGACACAGGAACTGCTCGGCGACGCGCTCAGCCTTAGCCTCCCGCACGTCAACCGAACGCTACGGCAGCTGCGCGAGGACGGGCTGGTCAGCATCGAGGCGCACCAAGTGTTCATAAAAGACGTAGAAGCGCTCTCCGCGCTAGGCGACTTTGAGAAATCGTATCTGAGCCGGTTCAGAATGCCCGATACGTTGGCCGCCGGCATCGGTCGGACGGTCTCGCTTTAACGTCTCGGCCCGCTCGCTCGGGGCTACGGGGTAGTGGTAAGTTGAACCGCGCCGGCCGGTCTTGGCGGGGACACCTTCGTCCCGATAAAGAAGGTCACATTCAGTATCACGAGCCCAACCGCGAGCGCCAGGAGATAGGGGTTGATTCGATAGGCTGCACTATCGAGACGACGAAGCAATCGCGCCCCGGAATGGTAAATGCCCGGAAGGAATCGCCGCCTCATGGGTTTCAACCGCTTTCCTTATGGCCTCATTGTCGCAGGCATCAGGCGAGCTCGGGCAGCAGCTCGGTGAAGGTTTTAAGATTGCCAAGGGTCTCTCTGCCCAGCGCAAACGGAATGCAGGCGCCGATCAGGACCATGACGATCATCGTGCCAAAGAAGATCGTCGGCGAGGCGGTATGCGAGACCATCACGTAGGGCACGAGCACGCCGGCGAAGATCCGACCGGACAATTCGCCGAAAAAGTGCCCACGGCCGCGCAATGCAGTCGGGAACTGCTCGGACAGGTACATGCGCACGGCGGGGAAGATCGACAGAGTGGTGAACCCGGTAATCAGCGCTCCGATACTGAACACGATCGTCGCGGCCGCTCCAACACGATGCGCCAATACCATCAGCAACAGACCGGGTATCGACAACAGGAACCCACCGGTAATGGTCCAACGCCGGCCAATAATTTCCATGATGAAGCCGTTGAACAGCTTTCCTGGGATGCTGGCTGCAAAGACCAGCGAGCTCAGTCCGAAGCTCAACGCGACGGCGGCGCCCTGATTGACCAGCGCTTTCGGCAAGAGAATCGCGATCAGGTAATAGACGGTGCCGGCGCAGATGCCACACAGAATGCCGGTCGCAGTCCACTGGAATTGACCAGGGGCGAACAACTTCCAGAACGGCGGCAACTGCTCGCGCAATCTTTCTTGTTCGGTTCCGAGGTCGCCGACCGTTATCGGCGCCACTCGGCCGCCCGATCGCCTGACAATCAGGTTCACATTGTCGACCGCGTCCTGGGCGCGCCCCCTGCGCAGCAGCCAGCGGGGACTCTCCGGGATCAAGAAATAGATCAGCACCGGGGCGATGAACAGGGTGACCCCGCCCGGCAACCCGACCAGCTGGAAGCCTCTCGGGTGATCGGCCAGCACAAAGCCGACAAAGGGCAACAAGGTGAATGCCATCGCGAGCATGGTTTCGTAAATCGCGGCATAGGTACGCCGGTGCTGCGCCGGCATCAGCTCGGCGGCGATCGGAAACGGCGCCGAGATTGTAAAGCCGAGAAAGAAGCCGGTTATCAACCGCAGGATGAACAAATGCTCGAAACTATGCGCGACCAGAATCAAAAGCGTGCACAAGGTGCTGAGAATGACGCCGACCTGCATTACGGCCACGCGGCTGACGCGATCGGACATCCCCGCCGCCGCAAAGCCGCCGATGACGACCAGGAAAGTGGGCCACGTGGCCAGCGCGCGAACCGCGTCCGCATCCATATGCAGCGGTCCCTTGGCGAGCACCAACAGCGAGCCGCTCAGCGCCAGAACGTAGCCCTCGATAAAGCCCACAAAGCCCAGCACAAGGATTATGACGACGTGATAGGCGCTGAATGGGATGCTGTCCAACTTGAGCCCGAGAACGTGGCTGGGCGGTGTCGAAGTGCCGGTGATGGGTTTATCGTCATCGCGTTTTCCTCCGCTGCGGCGACGCAATCGCGTTGATTTTGGCGGGACGCAGAACTAGCCGCTCTGCCGCTGCTTTTGGCGCTACGGCCATCAGCGCACTAACCGGGGCGCCCGCGCTTTAATCTATTCGTATGATCTAGGTTAAAGCGTCCGAGGGGACTGGCGGATATGCCCGCTTAGGATCGGCCCCACGCGGGCTTGCTGGGCCGGACCGCGGCCAACACGATCCGCGATCAGTGAGCACAAACTGAGCGGGGATGCCAGCCAAGCCATCACCCGACAAGGCCCATCAACGCGCCATGGCAATGGTTCGGCTTGTTTCGGATCTCCCGACCGGCAGCTTCGCCTTCGTCATGGCGACCGGTATCATCTCGATTGCCGCCGAGTTGCTGGGCTTTCGACGAAGCCGGTCGCTTCTGCTGGGGGTCAACTCGGCCGGGTTTTTAGCGCTGTGGATTTTGACATATCTCCGGCTGATCTATTTCCCTTCGGCGGTGATCGCCGATCTCCGCGATCATCGACCGGGACCGGCGTTTCTGACAGTCGTCGCCGCGACGAATGTCCTGGGAGACCAGATCTCGCTCCTGACCTCGTATCAGAACGTTGTTGTCACCCTCTGGCTTCTCGGCTGCGCATTGTGGGTGGGCCTCGTCTATTGTTTCGTATAGCCTCGGTTGTTATGAAAAAACGCTGTACGAAGGTTCGGCGAATTGAGAGTGATAGTCGGCAACTCATACGAATTCGTCGAGCAACGCTTTTGCCTCTTTCAAATCTTGAGTATCGAACCCCTCCGTGAACCAGCCATAGATCGGCGCAAGCAAGTCGCGTGCTTCGGCGCCGCGACCCTGATCTCGCCACAGTCGGGCGAGGCTCGCCGCGGCGCGCAGTTCATAGAACCGGCTGCCTTGGCGGCGAGCCTCGGCGATGGCCCGCGTGAATGCCGACTCCGCTCCATCGTCGTTTGCCGCCCCAAGGCTTTGCAGCACTATGCCGCGCAACCGACGAAGGTCTGCAAGGGCTGCGGCATTGCCAGTCCGAGCAGCTTCGGCTACGGCGGCGTCGAGCTGCGCCAGAGCCTCGGCCGCGCTGCCGTCGAGCGCCAGACCCTCGGCGAGCAGACCAAGAAAAAGGGGCTCGAAGAGCCGCGCTCCGGTCGCCGCCGCCGCGGCAATACCGGCGCGCATCTGCCCGATCCCTGCGGCAACTTCTCCGCGTCGCGCGGCGGCCCAGCCCACGAATATATTGCCGTAAGCGAGCCACATGGCGAAACCGTGTTCGGCGGAAATCGCCACTACTTCGTTCGCGAGCGCCGCGACGCGAACCGCATCCCGGGCAAGAAGAGAGACCGTCGCCGCATGCCAAAGCGTATAGACGAGCGTGTGAGCGTGCCCGAACTCGCGGGCATGGCGGATCGCCCGATCCGCCGTCAGGCCCGCCTGGGCGAGGAAACCATTATGCCATAGCGCCCAGGCCAGATAGCACAGCGCGGTGGCGCCGACATCCTGGCCATAGCGAAACGCAAATTCGCGATGTTCATTGGGCTGGTACAACGACGCCGCCAATGTCAGGTGGGGCAGAGCTTCGCGGTAATTTCCGACGACCATCAGAGAAGAGCCCAGAATGCGGTGACCGATTAAGCATGGTCCCGAGGTCGCCTGGGATTCGGCAAGCGATTGGAATTCTCTGGCGAGCTCCAATAGCCTCTTCGCATTTCCGCCGACATAGGCGACCACCCAGATTCCATACAGGACCGAAAAATGGAGCGCCGATCCAAGGCCGCCCGTCTCGGTCACGAGCTGCTGCGAACGCTCCAGTAATACGGCGATCTCCGGGTCGGCATAGCCCCTGGCCCCCATCAATGCTGTAGTCAGAGTAATGTGGAAATCAAGTTCGCGCCGTTTGCGCTCGTCGCTCTCCGGCAGACTACGAAGGAGGTCGAGCCCCCGGCGCAATTGTGTGTCGGCCTCCCGCACAGCCGATTTGGTGACTGATACCTGGCCAGCGCGATGCCAATAGGCGACTGCTTTTCCCGTCTCCAAGCCTTCGCCGAAATGATGTGCAGCAATCTCGGGCTGAGCCTCAATCAGACTGGAAAACCGCGCTTCGAGCGCCTCGGCAATGCGGCGGTGTACATCCTGGCGCATGCGGCGCAGCAATGTGCTGTAGGCTATGTCCTGGATCAGAGCATGCTTGAACAAATAAATCGCAGCGGGCGGGGTGCCCCGCTGAAATACCAGACCCGCCTCGACGAGGCGGTGCAGCGCCTCATTCAGTGCGCGCTCGCCAAGCTCGCCGACCGACGCAGCCAGGAGCTCGTAGGAGAATTCACGGCCGATCGCTGCGCCGGCCTGCGCGACCTGTTTGGCCGCCGAGCCCAGCCGATCGAGGCGGGCCAGCAGCGATGCGTGCAATGTTGCCGGAATTCCGAGCGAGGAAGCCGGCACCGAGGCGATCACGACGGGATCGGAATCGGCCTCGAGCGCCGCCTTCGTCATCTCCTCGACAAATAGCGGCACGCCGTCAGTGTGCTCGACGATCTCGGCGATGATATGAGGTGGCAGGGTCGCCCTGTCGGCTGTGAGGCATTGAACCAGTGCCGTGACGTCTGCGCGGCCGAGGCGGCCGAGGGCCAGTGCCGTCACTTCTGGCTGTCCGCCCCATGGCGCGCGGAACTCCGGTCGGAAGGTCAGGATCAGCAGCACCGGGTATCGACGCGCCCGCTCGACGAGTTCATCGACGAATTCGCACGACGTCGGGTCGATCCAATGCAGATCCTCGAAAATCATCAGCACCGGTTGCCGGCCCGAGATCCCTTCGAGCAGGCGCAGCAGCGCTGCGAAGATGCGCTCTTTCTTGCGCTGTGGGGTGAGGTCGGGCGGTGGATACCGGCCGCCTCCCGGAACGGACAGCAGCTCCGCTATCAGCCCGATGTCGGCATCAACGGAGCTATTGTGCGCGAATATGGATTCCAATTTGTCGAGCTTGGTCTCTGTGTCGTCGTTTCGCTCGAACCCGGCGACATGTTCGAGCTGGGTGATGATCGGATAGAGCGCGCTATCCTGGCGGTGTGGCGAGCAGAAACAACGGATGCGGGTATGCGGCGCTGGGTCGATGCGCTGCTGCAGCGCAATCGTCAGCCGCGATTTGCCGATGCCCGGTTCTCCTGAGATCAGCACGACCTGACCGTCGCCGGCCTTGGTGCGGGACCAGCGCCGTAGCAAGATTTCAATTTCCTCCTGCCGGCCAACCAACGGCGTGAGTGCCGATCCGCGCAATGCCTCGAACCGGCTCTCCACCTGGCTCGGCCGCAATACCCGCCACACCGGCACCGGCTCGCCGAACTGTCGCACTTCTCGAAGGCCGAGCTCGGAATAGTCGAATATGCCGCCGACAAGCCGTCGGGTCTGCTGGTCGAGCAATATCGCCCCCGGTTCGGCCATCGCCTGCAGGAGACCAGCGAGGTTGGACGCTTCGCCAACAACCCCGTGCTCCAGCGCGCCGCCCACTCCGGCCAAATCGCCCACGACAACGAGGCCCGTCGCTATGCCGATGCGGATAGTCAGCGGCTCGCCTGCAACGTCGAGTTGGCCGACGCGTTCGACCAGGGCCAACCCTGACCGCACCGCCCGCTCGGCATCGTCCTCATGGGCCTTGGGATATCCAAAAGAGACAAGAACCCCACCGCCCATAGATTTGGCAACATAACCGGCGAAGTGACCGACCTCTTCTGCAACCGCAGCATGATAAGCCCCCAGCACCGTGTGCAGATCCTCTGGGTCGAGCCTCGCCGCAAGCGCTGTCGAGCCGACTAGGTCGCAATACATGATCGTCAGCTGCCGCCGTTCAGCCACTCCGCATAGCTCGAGTGCCGCCTCGCCGGTTGTAAGGGCGCTAGCATGCTCGCCGGCCCGTGGCATCGCCTCGATTGCCCCAGCGACGCCGCTCGCTATCCGCTCTTGCACCTCTAGCGCCTCGTCGAGCGAGCCGTCGACCCGGTTAACCCACAAATGTGCACCGGTTGCAGCGTCTATTAGCTGGGCAGTGATGCGGATGCGGTTGCCTCCTTTACGCACCGAGCCTTCGAGCACATAGCGCAAGCCAATTTCTCGGCCGGCCTGCTTCACATCGATCGCCTGGCCTTTGTAAGTAAGTGTCGAATTGCGCGGGATGACGAACAGCCAGCGAATGCGACTCAGCGCGGTGATGATCTCCTCGACCAAGCCGTCGGCGAAAAACTCCAGCTCCGGATCGTCGCTAAGGTTCTGAAACGGCAACACCACGATCGACGGCTTCTCGGAAAATTCCGCAGTTCGCTGGAGTGTCGCAAAATCCAGCGATGTAATCTGCTCTTTGACCTCAGCAATAAACCGGACACCCTTTCGAGGCAATGTGCGGATCAGGCGCTGCGCCTCGCCAGTATCACCGAGTGCCCGGCGCGCCGCGTTGATCCGGGTAGTCAGCGCCGATCCCGAAACGATCCGACCGCCCCACACTGCCTCTAGCAAGTCGTCCTTGGTAACAACTCGGTCACGATGCCTTACGAGATATGCGAGAAGATCAAAGACCTGGGGCTCAACAGCGATCCGCTCGGAGCCGCGCCACAGCTCGCGGCGATCCGTGTCGAGAGAATACCCGTTAAATGAGAAGTGCATTTTGTTTTAGTTATCTTTGCGTGTGTTCTTAAGAAAAAGACAAGCGTATCTTAAGAGAGAACCAAGCACGTCATAAAGCGATTTCTCGGCATTTAGGTCATGATGCGCTCGTGTTGAGGGTCCCAGTCCCCCATCGTGGGGGTCGGGGCTTCGCTCGGAAGATCGATGCCGTCGCGGTACTTCTTGAGGCGATGCCGCGCCGCCATGACGACAACAGCGGAAAGGGGACACCGGATGCGGGAAAGCCGGCGAATACTGGTCGTCGAAGACGATTTTCTGGTCGCGTCATTGCTCGCGGAGATATTGGAGTCGGTCGGCTGGCAGGTGGTCGGGCCGGTCGCGCACTTGGCTACGGCGCTCGACGCCGCTGCGAGCGAGGGCATCGATGCAGCGGTGCTCGACGTCGATCTCGGCGGCCAAACCGTGTATCCGGTCGCGGCAGTGCTTGACGCGCGCAGGGTTCCGTTCGTCTTTGTGACCGGCTGCAACCGAGAGGCATTGCCGCCCCTATTTTGCGGGCGGCCTCACCTCGGCAAGCCGTTCGCGCCCGGGGAGTTGATCGGTACAGTTGCGCGCCTCATTGCTCGCCAGGCTGAAGCCGAGGCCTTATTGATATGAGCCTTACGATATCGTCGGAGCTCGATCAACGGCACGAGGCGATTGAACGTAACTTCGCTGTCCTTCGCGGATAACCCGCTCCGGCGGATGGAGAGTGCGGCTTCCTCGTTAAAGGGGTAATCAACACGTCGACCTCCGGCATGCGCGGCAAGCTCTTGAGCCATGCAAGGCTCGCTGCCACCTCGAATCGGAGGTGCGATTTAAATGGGACGGTTCGGCGGTGCATCTCTAGTGATACGATTTTGACATTTGGTACCCAGTCTTTTTCCGTCATGCCCGCGAAAGCGGGCACCCAGCGCGGCCTCCGCTGGGTCGACGAGAAAGAAAAGATGGGAATCATCTGTTCGGTTCGTACCACCAGGTGGGTTTCGGGCGCTTACCGTTTGCATGAGAATGCGGCATTTTCTGCCGCCCTTCGTCAGGTCTCTCAGACCGAAAGCACAAGGAAAGACTGGCTGACGAGGCAGTCACGACGGGCGAACCCGTCTCGGGTCTTCCGATTTTCCTATTAGCTGGAAAGATACAGAGAAAATTGCCTCTATACGCCCATCTAACAGCTAAAGCATAGCTGATATCAATCGGTTGAGAGGTAAATTCCTTACGCGACGGAACAGGCATTTTTTTGGGTTTAGCCGGGAATTGAATCCGCTTATCAGCGAGATCTTTCACCCGATCAGGGAGACCCACCTTCGGGTGCCGGGTGTCCTTGAGTCGGGGCTCCTCTTTTGATGCCCCACAGGTCCTGGCGCGATCCTGTGATCTACAGATAACCCATTGAGCATGTGCGGATCGGATCGGCTAAATTCGGCTTTCACGCCAGGGCCTAGTAAGCGGTTCTCCTCGATCAGCTGGCAATTAGGAACTGCCTATATCGCAGCGGGACACGATTTGGTGAGACACTGGGCGAAGTCGTGGGTTGAGGTGCAACGGATGGAACCCTGGCGCCTGCGGGCGGATACGACGCGAGGCCGACGGCGATCGTCTTGCTCCGACATGTTTGACCCGATATCGCTGGCGGAGTGGAAGGACCTGACTTTCTTCGCACGGCCGGTTCTCAGAACCGGCGAGGAGTATCATCTGCGGTAGCGCGAGCACTCGACGTGCTAGCCTCGCCGTTTGAGCTCCACCGGCAGAAGGCCGAACAAGCCGGAACAGCGCAGAAATCCCGTGTCCACCCGAACCGAATGGCCCAAGGCCTCGATGGAATGGCTCGCCGAGAATACAAATCGGGTTAGGGAACGTCTGAAGGGGTGATGGTGCGGGTTGGAGGCATGGACATTTCCTCGATCAGCGATGGGACGGCGGCAGCGGCGTGGTGACTGGAACGGATCTGGCCGGGCGCGGAGATCAATCCCGCGATGCGGGCAGATTATGCCTCTTGTAAGCGCAATGGGTGGCGGCGTGCGATGAACAGATTGGCCAACGCACAGGTGACGATCAGGCGATGGGCGTTATTGTTGAGCCCGCGGTAACGCACCTTGGCGAAGCCGAACCCCCGCTTGATGACCCCGATCGGATGCTCGACCCCCGCTTTCGCGAGGGCAGGCTCTTGGCGCGCACCTTCGATTTGGTACGGTTCGTGGCCCGCTCGATCGCGTTGACGAGGCCGCGATGACGATAGCGGCGGGTGGTGAAATCGCGCGCCCGCGGGGCCTTGTGGCGGATCACCGCGCGCTGGCCGGGATACGCCTGATCGCCCCACACCCGGATCTCGCGCCCGTGCAGCACTCGGGCAGCACCCTGCTGTCGGCGACGTTGGCCGAGGTCGCCACCGCCGCATGGACAACTTGGTCCGGCTGTCGACGCCGACATGTGCTTTCATGCCGAAATACCACTGGTTGCCCTTCTTGGTCTGATGCATCTGGGGATCGCGCCTTGTCGGCGTTCTTGGTCGAACAGGGCGCACTGATGATTGTTGCATCGGTCCTCGCGCAGGCGGGGATCGTGCCGGTGGCAATCTTCAGCCCCTTCTCGGCCAAGTGCCGCTGCACCTCGTCAAACAGCCGCCGGCCGAGATCGTGCGCTTTGAGCAGATGGCGGAAGCGACACACCGTCGTCGCGTCCGGCACCGGCTCGCGGCCGAGGTCGATCCCGACAAAACCGCGCATCGCCACCGAAGCATACCGCGCCTCTTCGACCGCCGGGTCCGACAGGTTGAACCAGCATCCGCTCGACCCCAATCGGCGGACGGCCATTGCCGGGCTGGGGATAGAACGGCTCGATCAGCCGGCACAGCGCCGCCCACGGCACCACCCGCGCCATCTCCGAGAGAAACACCGCCCGCCGGGTCGTCTTGGCGTCGCGCTCAAACTCCACACTCGCTAGTGTCAGCTGCTTCATTCCCCCAGACCTTGCGCATCCCACCCCGTTGCGCACTATATCACGATCACCAGCCTATGGCTTTTGCAGAGGTTCCCCAGCGTACATAGCAATCACGACCCTTGGGGCCATCCGACCAGCCGAGGAAAATGCCTCATTGGAGAATACAATCGGTGGATTCCAGTCCGTGATCTCGGAAAGCATCGCCCTGAGCGGTCATACCGGTGGCGTGCGCTCCAGCCGCGCGGCTGATCGGACATCGCGATCGGCCATGTCAAAACTCCTTATTTGGGTTCACTGGTCGGCGCCAGGAAGCCGGAGAATCCAGCACCTGCGCCGCCGCAGGGGGTATTGCTGAACTTGGCCACCAGCGCCCAAACGGACCCGGCGGGACACAATCAGGACACTGATTACTCCCTGGCCGTAATAAGTTGTTTATACATTTGGCGTCCCCAAGGGGATTCGAACCCCTGTTACCGCCGTGAAAGGGCGATGTCCTAGGCCTCTAGACGATGGGGACTCAACGAGCGTCGACGCTTGCATCTAAAGCGCCGGAGGCGGGAAATCAATCGCCTCGGCGCCAACCTCGACGTATGGTGCGCCGGTCGAGGCAGGCTCGATGTCGCGGCGGCGCACCCCATCTATCGGGTACCCGGTGCGACCGAAGGGAACGATGCCGTCAGCGCCCACTTTCGACGAGGGATTTCGCCAACACCTGCGGGCGCTGCTGACTTGGCGGCGCGACGTGCGGCGGTTTCGCCGGGATCCGCTGCCGCCAGGCGCCGTTGAGCGACTGATCGCACTTGCCGCCTTGGCGCCCTCGGTCGGGCTGAGCCAGCCCTGGCGCTTTGTCGTCGTCAAAGATGCGGCCTGCCGCGGAGCAGTCCGGCGAAATTTCGCTGCCGCCAAAGCCGCCGCGCTCGCCGCTCAGGCTCCGGAACGCGCCGCGCAATATGCGCAGCTGAAGCTCGAGGGGCTCGACCAGGCCCCGTGTCACCTCGCCGTTTTTGCCGATCGCGCGACCGCGCAGGGGCATGGTCTCGGGCATCTGACGATGCCCGAGATGATCGACTATTCGACTGTTGCCGCGGTCCATACTTTGTGGCTCGCTGCGCGCGCCGAGGGGATCGGCATGGGCTGGTTGTCGATCCTCGATCCGCGCGAAATTACGGCCATCCTCGATGTTCCTGCAGAGTGGAAGCTGATCGGCTATTTTTGCCTCGGCTATCCGATAGAGGAGGAGGACGTGCCGCTGCTCGAAACCGTGGGGTGGGAAGAACGGCGTGCCACGCCGTCGTTCCTGATCCGCTGATGAGATCCGGCGGGACCATTCGCGTCGGCATCGGCGGCTGGGTGTTCGCGCCTTGGCGCGGCGCGTTCTACCCGCCGGGCCTAGTGCAGGCGCGCGAGCTATTCCATGCCAGCCGCCAGGTCACCGCAATCGAGATCAACGGCACTTTTTATGGCGCTCAGAAGCCGGCGAGCTTTCGCCGCTGGCACGACGAGACCCCCAACGATTTTGTGTTCTCGGTGAAGGGTCCGCGCTTCGTGACCCACCGCCGCGACTTGGCGACCGCCGGCCCGTCGATCGACCGGTTCTTCGCGAGCGGCGTGCTCGAACTGTGTAGCAAACTCGGCCCGATCCTGTGGCAGTTCGCTCCGTTCATGCGCTTCGACGAGGCTGCTTTCGACGCATTTCTCGCGCTGCTGCCGCGCCAGATCGACGGCGGCGCCGTGCGCCATGTTGTCGAGGTACGGCACCCGAGCTTTGGTTCGCCGGCCTTCATCGAGCTGCTAAGGCGGCACAAAACTGCGGTGGCGCTCGTCGACGACGAGAAATATCCAGCCATCACCGAGATCACCGCCGATTTCGTCTATGCACGGCTGCGCCGTTGTGCTGTAGACGAGCCCACCGGCTATTCGCCGACGGTGCTCGACGCCTGGGCCGCGCGCGGCCGCGAGTGGTGCGCCGACGGCCGCGATTGCTTCATCTATTTCATCAACGGCGCCAAAATCCGCGCCCCGGCGGCCGCCATTTCGCTGCTGGCGCGGCTTTCCCCGTAAACCGCCGACACACCGCCAGGGCCGATAATTCAACGCGGCCCCGGCCTCGGCCGCTATTCTGCTGGCAAACGATCGAGGTATCGATGAATGGGGATGTCTGCCCAAGTCAGCGGCGAGGTGCGCGTACTCGCCTGCATCTCGGTAGGCGCCTATTCCGCTCTGGACGACCGTTGCGTGGAGCTGGCCGCAACCGATGGACTTGACCGCCTCTGATGGTGCTTGCGAGAATGTCGACAGCTGAAGAGTAGAAAGTATACAGAGCGCGGGAGCTCCCAAGATGATAGACGCGGCCGATGCGCTCGCAGACTATCGGCGCCGACATCCTGGCTCTCCGCCGACTTTCGGTGGTCGCATCTATCGTCAGCACGCTCCCGAATTGATCCGGTGCACGATTAGGCCGGTGACCGCTGAAACTTGGCTCCAATCCCTTTTCTACACGCCGCAGGCCCGGACAATCCTGCTCGAAATCTCTGCCCGTTATGCCGCGGTGATGGATGCCGGCGCTTGGGAAGACCGCGGCGACGATGATCCGGTTGTGGTCCATGCCACGGCCAACCGTGCGGGGCGGATGGTCTGGAACGGCGCCCATCGCCTCGGCGCAGTCATGATCCTCGGCCGTCCGTTCGATCTTCCGATCCGCTTCTGCCTGTGAGGTCAAGCCTTCCTGGTGAGGTCAAGCCTTCCTGGCGCCGCTCTGGCCGCCAGCATGGCCTCAGCCCGGCCGGCTTCAATTTGATCGGCCTCGGCGCCACAAGGGGCGGTATTTCTTCGGATTGGCTGGTGCTGCCGGTAAGGATTGAACTTACGACCTCCCCCTTACCAAGGGGGTGCTCTACCACTGAGCTACGGCAGCGCGCCGTGCGAAATCCGTTCCGCCCGAGGCCGCAGAAATATACGACGCCTCGACGGTTGGCAAGGCGAGGGGGCGGTTTGCCCGCTGCAGTACCTGCTTGCTTCAGGGCGTTGCATCCGGGAATACTGACCGATTACCGGCCGGTGGGAGGCGGGGCGTGGAAATCGGTGAATGGCGTCGCGACGGTCTTCTTGTACTGCGGCCGGTCGGGCGCATCGACAACCTGACGGCCGCGGCCTTTCAGGATCGACTGCTGGTGGCCGCGCGCGCCGGCGCCGCCGATGTCGTCGTCGATTTTGCCGAGGTCGCATATATCTCCAGCGCCGGACTGCGCGCGCTGATGGCGGCGTCGAAGGCGAAACCAAAGGAGCGCCGGATCGCCGTCGCCGCTCTCAACAATATCGTCGAAGAGATTTTCGCGATCAGCCGCTTCGCCGAGGTGATCCCGGTTTTCGATACCGTGGAGGCTGCGATCGCTGCACGCAACTCGGCGTCGCGCGCGCCGGCCCCTGCAGCGCCACTACGAGTCCATTTCTGGGGCAGCCGCGGCTCGTTGCCAACCCCGCTTGGTGTCGCCGGCGTGCGCAGCAAGCTGCACGACGCCCTGCTCGCCGCCCGCGGCCATAAACTCGAGAGCCCCGAGGCGGTCGATGCCTTTATCGACCGTGAGCTGCCGTTTTCGGTGCGCGGCACCTTTGGCGGCAACACCGCCTGCGTTGAGATCGCCACCGGCGGCGAGGAATTTGTGCTGTGCGATCTCGGCACCGGGGTGCGCGAATTCGGCCGGGCCCTCCTCGCCGAGCATGGACCCGCTCGTAAGCACTGCTTCAACGTGTTCCTGTCGCATCTGCACTGGGACCACGTCATGGGCTTCCCATTCTTCGCCCCGGCCTATATTCCCGGCAACCTGATCCGCATTCACGGGTGCCACAAGACTCTGGCCCAGGCGATCCGCCGCCAGCACTCCGATCCGGGTTTTCCGGTCGATTTCGACTCGCTTGCCGCGACCATCGAATTTGTCGAGCTTATGCCCGGTCGTACCTATCAGGTGGCGGGTCTGTCGGTACTGCCGATCCAACAGTTTCACACGGGAGAATCCTACGGCTATCGGTTTTCACGAGACGACAAGACGATCGTTTATTCCACCGATTGCGAGCATAAGTATTCCGTGCTCGACGAATCCTACCCTTTCGTGCATTTCTACCGAAATGCCGATCTTCTAATCTTTGACGCGATGTATTCCTTGGCTGATACTGTGTCGGTCAAGGAGGATTGGGGGCATTCGAGCAATGTCATCGCAGTCGAGTTGGCCCAGGCGGCGCGGGTCAAGCGTCTCGTCTTGTTTCACCATGAGCCGGTCTTCGACGACCGGATGATCGAAGCAGTGTACGGCGAGACGGTCCGCTTCGAGGAGATCAGCCGCGAGGGGCACAAAGTCGAGGTGATTGCGGCCTTCGACGGGCTCGATCTGACGATCTGAATTGATGAAAGCCTCGCTTGGCCTGCGCAGCGATGGCGCGGAACTCGGCCGGCTGGTCGGCTTCGCCGAAGAATTCGCCCGATGTCATAGTCTGGCCGAGCCGGAACGGGCACGACTGCTGGTCATCCTCGAAGAGCTTTTCACCAATGCCGTGAATTATGGCTATCCGAAGGGCGCCGCGGCTACGGGTCGGATCGAGATTGGGCTCGCCGTGAAAAAGGGGCGCCTCGAGATCGACTTTAGCGACGACGGTAAGCCGTTCGACCCCCTGTCCCACACCCCGCCCGACCTAGATCGGGTGGCGGCCGATCGTCCGCTCGGCGGGCTCGGTCTACACTTGCTGCGCTCATTCGTCGACGACGCACGGTATCGCCGCAACGGCGGCCGCAACTGCCTTACCCTGATCCGGAACTTAGACCCGCGCTGTTGAGGGGATACCGGCAAGGGTTCAGTCTAGGCGGCGGTGCAGACCGGTCGCTACCTCGAGATATTCCGGATCGTCTGGGCGCAAGATCCCGTGCCTGACGGCGAAATCGAGGATCACGAGGTTGACGTTAAACTTGAAGTCGAAACTCGTGCGGATCCGTTCTAATACCGCGGCGGCCGGCATCAGCGCGAACCCGACGAACTCGCCGTCGCGATTTTTTGGCTGAAAATCGGACGGCACCTCAAGGTCGTATACGAACAGTACGTCGTCGCGGACGCCAAGGACCGTTTCCATGCGGTAGGAGACAGCACCGGCCGGAACCGCCCGTGCGATCAGCCCGGGCGGGATCATCGCTTCCTCGTCGGCCTCCTTGACCAGGGTTTCGATGAGGCCATAGCCGTTGCCGATCCCGCCGGCGACGAGGTTATCAAGCTTGTGTGGGGCCACACGTTTATCGGGGGCACGGCGGCCGACCCATAGGGCCAACTCGCCACTCGTCCGACAGTATCCGTTCAGATGCACGCCGTAAGCGCGCGTCCCAAAGTACGGAACGGCGCCCCGGTCGAGGCGAAACAGCGGCGGCATCCCCCAGCGCAGTGCGACATCGAAAGTCTCGCTTCGGGTCTTCGGGATCTGCTTCTCGGCGACCAGCGCGTCGACCACTCGATCGACGGATTGGCTGATCGCCGCGGCGTCACCCTGAGCCACCAGCGCCACCTTGTCTTCGGCGACGGCGAACACGTCCGGAAATCGCCGCAGCGCATCGGCGTTGTCGCGACGCACCAGTCCAATCCGGTCGGCTCCGGCGAACAGCGGCACAATTCGAGCCGGGTCGTAATTGTTGCAGCGGGCGATGTGGTCGCGGAACGGCATGGTTGGTGGTGCTCCGTTCAATTGGCGCCGCGACCTTGACAATAGGTCAATACAGCTTCGACCGAAGCAATTTGCCGCAGACAGGCGGCGACGTAGTCGGTGATCTCGCGGCCGAGACCGCGCATCTGAATTTCTATCATCAATTGGGCCTGATCGGCCTCCGAGACGGCGCTGTGCCAGCCGGAGGGCACCAAGCCGCGCTTGGCGAAAAGTTCGAGAACGCGCGGCATCACCCCCGGCTCGGCCTGGGCGTGAACGAAAAAATAAGCCGTCTCGGAAAGACTGGTTTCAGCAACGCTCGCGGCAACTCGCGACATGGTCATGGTCCTCGGCGTCAAGGGGGCGAAACAACGGAGCCCGAACCCGCGCGGGGTTCGGGACCATAATTCGCCGATTGCGCCGGCCATGCGTTGTCTGCGTAGCCACGATGCAAAATGTAAGCCGTGCCGCCATTGTCGTCAACTCGCGGCCGCACCTCCGGCGTTCACCCCTCGGCCCCCGGATCGAAAGCCATGCCCAACCGTTTGCAAAGCAGTGAGTTGCAGCAGCTAAAAAATGGGCAGTGATGACAAAACGCATCGTCGTGACCACGACCGAGGCGCGTCAGGCGACCAAGGAAGGCGTGGTACGGTACATCTTGGCCATTTCGCTGGCGCTCGTTGTAGTTATATTCGTGGTCGCCTATTTACTATTTCATTGAACGGAGCGGTGGATGGCCATGCTGCGCCTAGGTTTCCTCGTCGCGTTGACGCTCGCCACCGCCGCCGGATGCAGTGTTGGGGCCCCCGGGCGAGCCAGCGATATCCAGAACGTGAACGGTATCTCGGACGATATCTCGGCCGAGCGGATGACTCAGTCTGACTCCCTGAAGATTCCCGATCCGAACCTGCCGACGACTTATCCGCACAGCTATCAATTGCCACAAGATTAGCCGAGCTTTACCAATGTGAGAGGCAGCCCGCTGGTGAGCAGCGACCGGGGCATGCTGTTGGCCGCAGCCGAGCGCGCACTCGGCACCGCCGAGGCTTTCCTTGTCACGGCGCGGGCCAAACTCGCCGCGAGGGTTGCTCCGGATGGAGTGGTCGAGCCGGAGCGCCTCGAAGCCCATCAGTTCGCGGGCCACGCGCTGGCCTGGATCGCGGCCTCGGTCGCAGGGCTGCGCCAGATCGGCAATTGGGCCCGGCGTCTCGACGATGGCGCCGCTTTTGGCGCGGCTGAGGCGCTGATCCTCGAAATCGCCTATGGCGAATATCTCGCGCAGTTGGTGGGCGGCATTCCGATGGCGCAGGGCGAGTTTGCGCGGCCGCAGGATCTGGGTTTGACTGAGAGCGAGGCAGCGCCCCTCCGGGCCGGTGACGCAGGGGCACTGGCGGCTGCACTCCCCGAGGCCCGCTCGCGGCTTGGGACCATGCTGGCCGAGAGCGGCGAGGGCGGGTACGGGCGGACCGGCCTCGACGATGCGACGCTCGACATGATCCGCCACCAGGTGCGCCGCTTTGCCGAGCGCGCAGTCATGCCTTTCGCCCAGGATTGGCACCGCCGCGACCAGCTGATCCCGCTGCCGTTGATCGAGGAACTCGCCGGGATCGGCGTTTTTGGTCTGACCATCCCCGAAGAATATGGCGGGCTCGGTCTTGGCAAGACCGCGATGTGCATCGTCTCGGAGGAACTGTCGCGCGGCTATCTCGGCGTCGGTTCACTCGGCACCCGCTCTGAGATCGCCGGCGAATTGATCCGGCTCAATGGCACACCCGCACAAAAATCACGCTGGCTGCCGGGAATTGCCTCGGGAGCGGTGTTGCCGACTGCGGTCTTTACCGAATCCGGCGCCGGCTCCGACCTCGCCGCGGTCGCGACCCGCGCAGTGCGTGACGGCGACACCTATCGCATTTACGGCGCCAAGACCTGGATCACTCACGGCGCCCGCTCGGATTTGATGACCTTGCTCGCCCGCACCGATAGCGGGGGGCGCGGCTACCGCGGCCTGAGTATGTTTCTCGCCGCCAAGCCGCGCGGCAGCGACGCCGACCCGTTTCCGGAGCCGGGGATCAGCGGCACCGAGATCCCGGTGCTCGGCTATCGCGGCATGAAAGAGTACGAGATCGCCTTCGACGGCTTCGCCGTGCCCGCAGATGGCCTGCTCGGCGAGGTCGAGGGCCAAGGCTTCAAGCAATTGATGGCGACTTTCGAGAGTGCGCGAATTCAAACCGCCTCTCGCGCGGTCGGCGTTGCCCAGAACGCCCTCGAATTGGCCCTCGCCTATGCCCTCGAACGCCGGCAGTTCGGCAAGCCGCTCGCCCAATTCCCGCGGGTCGCCGGCAAGCTCGCGCTGATGGCGGCGGAGACGATGGTGGCGCGCCAGCTGACTTACTTCGCCGCAGGTGAAAAGGACCGCGGCCGGCGCTGCGACATCGAGGCCGGCATGGCCAAGCTGTTGGCCGCGCGCGTCGCCTGGTCCAATGCCGACAATGCCTTGCAGATCCACGGCGGCAACGGCTACGCGCTCGAATATCCAATCAGCCGGGTGCTGTGCGACGCGCGCATCCTCAACATCTTCGAGGGCGCCGCCGAAATCCAGGCGCAGATCATCGTCCGCGGCTTGGTCGCCGGCCGGAACTAGTTTGCGCCCGCCAGCCGACGGTGCGACGAGCCCTGGCCGTCTGCAGGCAACAGGCCCATAGTTCCCACGATGACCACGTTTGTGACGGCCCTGCTGGTGCTCGCCTTGATCGGCGTGTTGACCGTGCTCGGGTTCGGCGTCGCGACGATGCTGCGCGGCGGCAATCCGCGCCGCTCGAACAAGCTGATGCAGATGCGGGTGGTCATGCAGGCGCTGGCGCTGCTGCTGCTCGCGATCCTGATGCTGTTGAGCCGTCATTAATTCGATGGTGCGGTTAACGCGGATCTATACCCGTGGCGGCGATGGCGGTGAGACCTCGCTGGGCGACGGTTCGCGCGTGCCGAAGCACTCCCTCCGCGTAGCCGCTTATGGCACCGTCGACGAAGCCAATGCCGCGATCGGCATCGCCCGCCTCCATGCCGATGCCGAAGCAGACGCAATGCTCGGCCATATCCAGAACGATCTGTTCGATCTCGGTGCCGATCTGTGCACGCCCGAAGACGGCCGGCGCAGCGCCGGCGCACTGCGCATTTCGGCCGCCCAAGTCGAGCGGCTCGAACAGGAGATCGACGCGATGAACGCCGCATTGCGGCCGCTCGAACTCGTTCATTCTGCCCGGCGGGACCGCCGCCGCGGCGTATCTTCATCTGGCGCGCACTGTGACCCGGCGGGCCGAGCGGCTGGTCAGCGTCCTGGCCCGAACAGAGCCGGTAAATCCCGAGGCGCTCAAATACCTGAACCGCCTCTCCGACCATCTCTTCGTTCTCGGTCGCCGAGTTAACGACAACGGCGCCCGCGACGTACTGTGGGTCCCCGGCGCCAACCGCTGAGCGCCCGAGCCGCTTGACGGGACCACCCGTCGAACCGAGACTTGTCAAAGCACGAATTGGAGAAACGGCGATGCTGCCACGCGAGGAAAACGAGCTCTTAACGCGGGTCGGACAAGGCACCCCGATGGGCGGCACGATGCGGCTTTATTGGATACCGGCATTGCTCGCCCGCGAATTGGCTGAACCCGACGGTCCGCCGGTGCGGGTGCGCCTGCTCGGTGAGGATCTCGTCGCTTTTCGCGACAGCGAAGGCCATATCGGGCTTGTCGACGAATATTGCCCGCATCGCCGCGCTTCCTTGTGGTTCGGGCGCAACGAAGAAGGCGGGCTGCGCTGCGTCTATCATGGCTGGAAATTCGCCGTCGACGGCAGCTGCGTCGAGCAGATGAACGAACCCGAGCCGTTCTGCCACAAGGTGCATTTGACCGCCTACCCGACCGTCGAATTGGGCGGCGTGATCTGGACCTATATGGGCCCGCCCGAGCGCACCCCGCCTTTGCCGAGATTCGCCTGGACGCAGGCGTCGCAGACCCATCGCCATGTCTCGAAAGTCATCCAGGAATGCAACTGGCTGCAGGCGCTCGAAGGCGGGCTCGACACCTCGCACGCGCCGATCATGCACCGGCTGCTGAAAGACAACGCCGGCCGCGGCGGCATCAACCCGTCGAGCGCCTATGTCCGCGCCAAGGCGCCGAGCATCGTCGTCGACATCACCGATTACGGCTATCAGTACGCCGGCATCCGCGCGCTCGGCGACGACCAGTCGCATATCCGCACCTATCATTACATCCTGCCATTCCATCAGATCCGAGCCTCGCGCTCTGAGGGCGGCAATTCGGTCGATGCCGGGCACATCTGGGTCCCGATCGATGACGAAAAGACGATGGTCTACAATTGGGCCTACAGCCTGACCGACGAGCCGTTGACCGACCAAGACCGCCTCGAACGCGGCATCGGCAACGGGCCAATGCATGTCGACCAGACCACATTCCGCTCCAAGGCCAACCGCGGTAACGACTACCTGATCGACCGCGCGGTGCAGCGGACCGAGAGCTTTACCGGGATCGACGGCGTCAACGTGCAGGACCGGGCGATCCAGGAAACCATGGGCCGGATCGTCGACCGCAGCAAGGAACATCTTGGGCCTGCCGACAAGGCGATCATCCAATTGCGCCGGCTGCTGCGCCAGGCCGTCAACACCGCCACGGAGGGAGGCACTCCCACGGGCGTGCGGCCAAGCTACTACCGGTTGCGCGCCGCCGAGACAGTGGTGCCCCGCGCGAGCGACTGGCGCGTATCGGTGCCGGAGGGACTGGCGCGGGAGGAAATCTTGCAGACGGTGTGAGAATGACCTCCAGCGAAAGTCAGGTGGCGGTCCCGCGCCGCCACCAGATCCGCCTCACTCCCGAGGAGCAGGCGGCGTTTCTACGCGACAACCCTAAATGCGCCCTCGCCACGATCGACCTGGACGGGTTTCCGCATGTCGTGGCGATGGGATTCTATGTCGAAGACGGCGCCTTTTACATGACCTCGTACGCCAAGGCGCAGAAGGTGCTCAACATCCGCCGCAATCCGAAGGTCGGGCTGATGGTCGAGAACGGTGCCAACTATGCCGAATTGCGCGGTGTAATGGTGCGCGGCACCTGCGAGATCATTGACGATGTCGACACGGTGCGGCAGGTCATGAACCACCGCCGAGGCAGTCCCGAAAGCGGCCGCCGTGGCTCGCTCTACAGCGCCCCAAAACGCGTGGTTCTTAAAGTAACCCCGCACAAGATCGCGAGCTGGGACCACACCAAGCTCGGCGGTCGATACTAGACCAGCAACGATGGTCGTGAAAATCCGCTCAAAGGACTATCGCGTGCGGGAAGGAGACGAGGTCGATCTCGGGAAATGGTCGACGCAAGTGGAGCGCGTGTACAAGTCGAAGCAGCACTATCAAGAACTCCTGGGCGAGCACGTCGCGCAATTGAGTTCGTTACAGCAGCTTCTCTACGCATCCAATCGCTATGCTGTCCTGCTGATCTTTCAGGCGATGGATGCGGCGGGAAAGGACGGCGCGATCAGGCACGTAATGTCTGGAGTCAACCCGCAAGGCTGCCAGGTATTCAGCTTCAGACATCCCAGCGCCAACGAATTGCAACACGATTTTCTATGGCGCACGACCCGTGATCTGCCGGAGCGCGGGCGCATTGGCATCTTCAACCGATCGTACTACGAGGAGGTTCTGATCGTCCGCGTGCATCCCGAGATTCTCCGCAGCGAAGGGATCGCGGACGCGCCGCGCGGCGACAGTGCGATCTGGCGCGACCGGTATCGCTCGATCACCGGCTTGGAGAGGCACCTCCACAGCAACGGCACCCGCATCGTCAAGTTCTACCTCCACCTGTCAAAGGAGGAACAGCGAAAGCGCTTTCTACAGCGTATCGACGAGCCGGAAAAGAACTGGAAGTTCAGCCTTGCCGATGTCGAGGAACGAAGATTTTGGAAGGATTACATAAAGGCATACGAGGAATGCCTCAGCGCGACAAGCACCAGGGACTCACCGTGGTATGTTGTACCCGCTGACGACAAGGAAAACGCACGGTTGATTGTGTCCCAGATCGTCCTCGATACGCTCGAGGAGCTCGAAATGACTTATCCAAAAACGAGCACGGAACGCCGGCAGGAGTTATTGTCAATTCGCCAGGAGCTGGCAAAATGAGCGAGTTGAGCTCGCATAAGTTGCCGTACGGCCGGCGTCACAGCCTTGTGACCGAGGCGCGCGAGAGATAAACGAATAGGGCGCTGCCAAGCAGGACGAGCAGGGCAGCGAGCGCGATATCGATGCGCGAGCCCATGCCGGGCCGCTGTTGTGCGCTGTCGATGCTTTTCGCGGTGATCAGAAAGCGCGCGGCCGCGACGGCGACCATCGCGATGCCGAGAGCAATCAGCGCCAATCCGGCTATGTTGCCGAATCTGTGCCCGGGCAGCGACAGCGGGCGGCCGACTAAGGACGGCGCGGCAACCTCGAGAAACAGGTCGAACTTCTCGACAATGAAGCCGAAGGCCATCACCGCGATGGCGGTGCGCACCCAGGCGAGGAAGGTACGCTCGTTCGCCGAATGGTCTGCAAAATTTCTGATCATGGTGAGGGATATAGGCGCAGAGCGGCCGCCGTCAGTAGTTCGCGGCGAGGCTAGCTCAGTTCTGTTCAACCCGGCAATGCCCCGGTCAATGCTCTGCTCGTCCTCCTGCGCGACGAGGGCGGGCATCCGGCAACGCGAACCGATCGGGTGCAAACGTCACGCTCACGAGGTCCAGCGCCAGTTGCCAACCTCCGGCATGTTCGTGCTCGCTGATGTAGAGCTTGTAACGCTCCGTGGCGGGCTGGGGCCCGCCACCGCGCCCAAGATGCACCAGCTCAGCTTGCTGCTTTGACCTCGATCCTCTTCTGAGGTCTCTGGGCTTCGGCCGTCTTGGGGAGGGTAATCGTCAGTACGCCTTTGGAAAGATCGGCAGCGATCTTGTCGCGATCGACGTTCTCCGGCAACGCAAAGCTGCGCTGAAACGAACCGTAAGCGCGCTCCGACAGATAGTGGTTCTTGTCCTTTTCTTCCTTCTCGTGGTGCTTCTCGCCTTTGAGCGTCAGCATGTCGCCCGAGACCGAAACATCGAGATTCTTTTGGTCCAGCCCCGGCAGTTCTGCGGTTATTTTGTAAGTCTTCTCGTCCTCGGTCACATCGATCGCGGGCGCGGAGAAGCTGAAAAAACTTTCGCCACGCGACGCCGGTTCGACGTCGAACAGGCGCCGGAACGACGGGAACCCGAAACCGAAACCGCCGGCGAACCGGTCGAACAACTGGTCCATCTCGCCGCGGAACGACCGCCAAACATCCGGCGCCGGCGCCGGGGTGGTTTTCTTCATTTCCACTGGAACCTGAGGCATCACTATTCCTTTCTTTCAGGAATTGTAAGGAGGTGACGGGGATTAACCTGTCCGCTGGATTTAAGGTTCTATCAGGATGTGATCGACAACCGCGGTGACGCCGGGCGCCGCCCAAGCCGCTTGCTCGGCAAGATCGCGCTCGTACCAGGCATGGACCTTGCCGCCGAGAACTACCTTTCCTCCGCCTTCGGCATGAACAGTGATCCGTGACGCGTCCAGTTCCGCGCTCCGCTGTAGCGCCTTTTGAATCTTCTCCTTGACCTCCGAATCATGAACCGTCGAGCGGACCCGGACCAGATTGACGACGCCGATGACGCCGGAGAGGTGGTGGATCGCAGCTTCGGCTTCCGTCTTCTGGAATTGCCAGTCGACGTCGCCGGTCAGGGATACGATCCCCTTCTCGACCTTGATGGAAATCCGATCGGCAGGAAATCCGACCCGCCATTTGAGGATGTCGACCGCCCGTCCCGCGATCTCGTCGTCGGCGGTTTTCTTGTCGAAAGGGAGGCGTACCTCGATCCCTTCGGCGATCGCCTTGACCCCCTTGACTCGCCGCGCGGCACGTTCGGCTGCCAACTTCTCGCGGTAACTCGACACAAACCCGGTCAAGGTTACGACGCCGGCATTGACGCCGACGCCGATATGGGCGGCATTGACGCTCGGCTCGAAATCGAGCTCGTCGAGCACATCCTGCCGCAACTGATGTTCGTTGATCATTCAAAGCCTCCATCCGAAAAGAAGAGGCCATCATCGTGCTTTAACATCACCGGGTCCCGCCTTGATCCACATCAAGGAACGCACCAGGCCTGACGAGATCGAACGCTGTTCCTTTTGATCGAGATCAAATCGCTGCTCTCCAATCACCGTTATTTTTCTGGCTGGTGCTAGAGGGTGATTGATGCATGTGCCCGCCGGCACGGGATCAGGAGGTGAGATGAAGTTGATCAGGCAATCACGCCAACCCGGCCGAGCCAGGCGTCGAACCGCCGACCGGGCCCAGCGCGATCACATCCTCGATCCCTATCAGGCGCAGCTAAAGCTGCGGGAGCCGACGATTTGTCGGCAATGCGGCGCGGTCTACCACCACGGCCGATGGCAATGGGGGCCGCCGCCCTCCGGCGCGCACGAGGAGCTCTGCCCGGCGTGCCGCCGCATCAACGACCGCTTCCCCGCCGGCACCGTGACCTTGCACGGGGAGATCGCCCGGCAGCGCAAGGACGAGATCATCGGCTTGGCGCGAAACGAGGAGTCGGCGGAAAAAGGCGAGCACCCGCTCAACCGCATCGTCGATATCGGGGAGACCGACGAGGGCCTGGTAATCTCAACAACCGACATTCACCTGCCCCGGCGCATCGGGGAGGCTTTAAAGCGCGCCCACCACGGCGAACTCACCATGCATTTCGACGAGGCGGGCTATTTCGTGCGGGTCGACTGGCGCCCGCCCACCTGAGCCGGGGCCATGATCGCAACACTGGTGCGCTAAGCGATGCGTTCCCACAGGCCCGTTTCTTCGTCGAGCCGGTCCCGTTCCATGCCGGTAAAATCACCGTGCGAGACGATCCCGACGACTTTGCCTTCGTGCACGATAGGCAGATGGCGGCACCGGGCATCTTGCATCAAACGCAGCGCCTCGATCGCGGTGTGGTTTGGCGCCAGGGTGCGCGGATCGAGGGTCATGACATCGGCCAACGTTGTTGTCGCCGCATCCCTTCCCTCGGCCAGCACGCGACTGACGGCATCGCGCCCGGTGAAGATGCCCACGAGCCGGTCGTCTCCCTGGATTACCAGAATGGCGCCCACTCGGCGCTCGCGCATACGGCTAGCCGCCTCTTTCACGGTTGCGCCGCCCGGGAGCACGAGAGGTTTCTGGTCGCGGACCAGATCGGACATCTTGCGCATGGTCGGTTCTCCACCACCCCGGACGGCTTCTAGATTGTTCCATTGTCGGGCCTCTAGCCGCGGAGGATATTGCAGTGAGGTGGCCGGGCTCTTGACCTGGATCAATCGGCTGGATCGTTAGCGAAACAGCGGCAACGGCAGGCGGTTTGAAGGTGATGGGTTCGGATCTGGCCTGGCGGGTCGAGCTAACCTGCCTCAATGCCTGGCCGGCGCTGCGGCAGGTGCTGCTCGGCGGTTGGGTGCTGCGGTTCAGCGGCGGACTGACGCGGCGCGCCAATTCGGTAAACCCGCTCGGGGCTCGCGGCCCGGATGCCGACGACCTGATCGCCAGCTGCGAGGCGCTCTACCGGTATCACCGTCTGCCGACGATCTTCCGTCTGCCCTCGATCATCGAGCCCGCGAATCGACGCACGGCTCGCGGCGCAACGATACAGCGGCGAGGGCTTGTCGCTGGTTCTTCACGCCGATGTCGACGCCGTTCCGGCGATGCGAGACCCGGACGTGCAGCTGCCGCCGCGGCCGACGCCGCAATGGTTCGCCGCCATGGCGCTGCTGCAGCGCCACACAAAAAAGCAGGCCGGCCTTTATCGCCGGATCGTCGGCCGCCTCGCTATCCCGGCGGCTTTTGCGATCCGTGCGGATGATGGCGGTATTGCCGCACTCGCCTATGGCGCGATTCATGACGGGCTGATCTGCTATGAATCGGTGGTGACGGATCCGAGCCGGCAGCGTCGCGGCTACGCCCGCCGGGTCATCACCAGTCTGGCGGCCTGGGCCGCGGATCGAGGCGCCCGGGGCGCCTGCCTCGAGGTCGAAGCGGCGAACGCTCCGGCTCGCGAGCTCTACCAGTCGCTCGGGTTCGAGGAACTCTACCGCTACCATTATCGCCGCGCACCCTGCCCCGATCCCCCGCTCTACCGATTGCCCGAACGGCGGGGTCGTGGATCGGATGTGGCAAAAACGTGAGCGTCAGTTTGGTGGGGCGCTGGACTCGCCGCCTGCTGTTATCCTAGGCACCGGAGCAACTGCCTGAGCAGGGGAAATGCGCACTGTGGAGATGCGGCTGCAGCCGCAGGAACTTTCGGAGAAGATGGCAGCGATGCGGATGTGGCTCGACGAGCGACGTTTTGAACCGTCGAGTTTCACCTGCCATGGCTGTGGAGCCGGTGTGCTCGTCCGCATCGACTTCAAGGTTGCGGAGGAGGCCGACGCTTTCGCCGGGTGTTTCAGCGGCAGCGTCGATGCGTCCTCGCCTGTCGTCATCGGGGAAGCACTCCCCGGTCGCGTGTCGCGCGCCGAAGCGCTGCTGCCCGAACCCGTCGGCTGAGACGCCCTTAGACGACGCTGTCGCCCCGCAACGTCTCGACTTCAGCAGCGCTCAACCCCAGCCAATCGCCGAGCGCCTCGGCGGTGTGCTCTCCGAGAAGCGGCGCCGGTTTTAGCGGCGCCGGCGCACCGTCAAAGCGAACCGGCCAGGTGGTCATCGTCATCTTCCAGTCGCCGTGGTGCATGGTTTGCAATATGCCACGCTCGTAGAAGCTCGGCTCATTGGTCAATTCCATCGAGTCGAACACCGCGCCGGCCGGCACGCCGGCGCCTGATATCAGCGCCATTGCCTCTTCCTTGGTGTGTTGGCGGGTCCATTCGGAGATGATCTCATTGACCTCAACCTCGCGCTCGACCCGGGCGGAAGCCTTGTCGTAGCGCGGATCGCCGATCAGATCCTCGCGTCCGATCAGCTTCAACAGACGTGGCCAATGCTGCGGGTTCGCGCGGCTGGTCAGCATATAGACGTAGTCGTTCGGACCACCGGGCTTGCACGGAAAGATGCCCGACGGCGCATTTCCGCCGGCTGCCTGCCGCTGCGCCGCTTTTCCGGTCTGGGCCTGCCTGATGAACATGCCGCGGCTGTAATGCATGACGGAATCCTGCATCGCCGCCTGCAGCTGCCGTCCCTTGCCGGTCGATTGGCGCTGAAAGAGCGCGCTGACGATGCTGAACGCCAGCAGCATGCCGGTACCGGTGTCGCCTATCGTCGGCCCGGGCTTTAGAGGCCTGCCGTCGCGTTCGCCGGTGATGCTCATCGCCCCGCCGACGGCCTGGGCGATCGGGTCGAAGCACAGGCCGTTCTCATACGGGCTTCCGGCGCCAAAGCCCTTGACCTGGGCGTAGACGATGCGGGGGTTGATCGCGCTGATCACGTCATAGCCGAGCCCCAGCCGCTCGATCACGCCTGGGCCAAAGTTTTCGGTAAAGACATCGGCGTGCTTCGCCATTTCCTTGACCAACGCCAACCCGCGCTCGGATTTCAGATTGACGGTGATCGATCGCTTATTGGCGTTATAGATCATGAAGTAATAAGGATCGGCCACGCCGCGGCGGCCGGCCTCCCCGCCGTCGGGGTTCTCCACCTTGACGACATCGGCGCCCATCCAGGCGAGCGCCTCGGTGCAGGTGGTCCCGGCCTCGAATTGAGTCAGATCCAGAACCTTGATGCCGGCGAGACAATTCGGGGGTACGGTCGTGCCGTCCATGTCCACTCTCCTCGGAGCGAAGGGCCAAAGATCAGCAAGGCGGATTGGAGATCCGCCCTACTGTAAATCCGATGGTTCGAGAACCTCTCAGTTCATGCCTTCCTGCTGCAGGGCTCGCTGCACCGCCGGGCGCGCCATCATGCGATCGAAATGGGCGGCGCAATTTTTCGGGAGCTGCATGCCGACTCGCTTTGCGCCCCAGAACTCGACGTAGAACAGCGCTGCATCGGCAATCGATAAATCATTGCCGCCCAGATAGCTTTTACCTTCGAGCGCCTTGTCGACGACAGCAAAGCCCTTTTCGATGGCCTCGCGACCCTGAGCCTTGACCGCGTCGTGGTCCGAGGCCGATGGCGCAAAGCGCTCGGTGCGAAACAGGCGCGTAAAGCCCTGCGAATGAATCGTGCCGACGACGTATTCCATCACCTCCATCGCGCGGGTGTCGGTTTCTTCATCCTTTGGAATCAGATTGGCCTGCGGGTTCTGGCGGGCCAACCAGCGGGCGATCACCGGGAATTCGGTCAGGATCGAACCGTCATCGCGTTCGAGCGCCGGGACTTTCGATTTCGCGTTGATGCCGGTGAAGGGCGGCTTGTATTGCGCGCCCTCGCGAAAATTGACGGGTTCGGCCTGGTAGGGCTTGCCGATTTCTTCGAGCAAGACATGGATGCCGATCGAGCAGGCGCCGGGGGCGTAGTAAAGCTTCATCGCGGATCTCCTCGTAGTAGGGTGCAGGAGGCAGCGTTCAGACGATGCCTTCGGTGCGCAATGCCTCTATTTCGGCGGCGCCGATGCCGAGCCACCCGCCAAGCACTTCGGCATTGTGCTGGCCCAACAACGGCGACGGCTTGACCTTGGCTGGAGCGCCGTCAAAGCGCACGGGCCAAGCCGGCATCTTGTAGCGACCGGTCGTCGGATGCTCGACATTCTGCATGATGCCGCGTTCGGCAAGCGAGGGATCGTTCATCAGTTCCAGCGTGTCGAACACCGCGCCTGCCGGCACGCCTGCCTCGCCGATTAGCTTCATGGCCTCTTGCTTGGTGTGCTGGCGGGTCCAGGTGGCAATGATCTCGTCGACCTCGGCCGCGCGCTCGCCGCGCGCCGGCCCGGTGTCATAGCGAGGGTCGCCGATCAGGTCGTCGCGACCGATCGCCTTCAGCAGCCGCGTCCAGTGGTCCGCATTGGCGCGGCTGGTGAAGACATAAACGTAATCATTTGGCCCGCCGGGCTTGCATGGGTACAGGGCCGAGGGCGCGAGCGCGGTGCTTGAGCGGCTGCTGCCGCCGCGAATCTGGGCCTTGCCGCTCCCCTGGGTGCGCGAAAACGGCACCCGCATGTAATGGACCATCGCGTCCTGCATCGCCACTTGCAGCCGCCGGCCCTTGCCGGTGCGGTCACGCTGGCGCAACGCGGCGAGGATGCTGATCGCCATCAGCATCCCGGTGCCGGTGTCGCCGAACGAGGGGCCGGGTTTGACCGGCGGGCGGTCGGCATCGCCGGTGACGCTGATCGGGCCGCCCGCGGCCTGGGCGATCATGTCGAAGGCGAGGTTCTTCTCATACGGGCTGCCGGTGCCGAAGCCTTTGACCTGGCAATAGATGATGCCGGGGTTGAGTTGCTTGACGGCATCGTAGCCGAGCCCCAGCCGCTCGATCGTTCCGGGGGCCATGTTCTCGACCGTAATGTCGGCCTTTTTCAACATCTCTTTAACGATTTCGAGCCCGCGCGGCGATTTAAGGTTGAGGGTGATCGATTTTTTGTTGGCGTTGAACTGGTGAAAGTACCAGGGGTCGTCATCGGGATGCCCAGGGCGCAGCCTGCGGCCGGGATCGCCCGTCTTCGGGTTCTCGATCTTGACGACCTCTGCGCCGAGCCAGGCCAGCGCCTCGGTGCAGGACGGTCCCGCCTCGAACTGAGTGAAGTCCACGACCCGCACGCCTGCGAGACAATCGAGTTCCATGCCCTCTGTCGCTGCCATCGCTCACACTCCTCCCGGAAAATTCCTGTCATCACTATAGCGTGCTGAACCAGACTGCGGAAACCGGTTCGGCATTGCGCGCGACGGATTGCCAGAAAGCGCCCGCTCGGCGACAGTCCACACGAAATGCGGCAGGAGCGGGCAATGCAGATCATCCAGCGCATCAGCGAGTTTCGCGACGATCTGACGGAGTGGCGGCACGACATCCATGCCCATCCCGAACTCGGCTTCGAGGAGCACCGGACTTCCGATTTTGTTGCGCAAAGGCTCGCCGAGTTCGGCTGCGAGGTGTTCCGCGGCATCGGCAAGACCGGTGTCGTCGGCAGGTTGCGGGCCGGCAATTCGCCGCGCTCAATCGGCCTGCGGGCCGATATGGATTGCCTGCCAATCGAGGAGGCAACCAACCTTTCCTATCGCTCGCAGAACGCCGGGCGCATGCACGCGTGCGGGCATGACGGCCACACGACAATGCTGCTGGGCGCCGCCCGCTACCTCGCCGAGACCCGCAACTTCGACGGCGCCGTGCATCTGATCTTTCAGCCGGCGGAGGAGGGGCTCGGCGGCGGCAAGGCGATGGTCGAAGACGGCCTGTTCGACCGCTTCCCGTGTGATGCGATCTTCGGTATGCACAACCGTCCGGGGCTGGAGGTCGGGAAATTTCAGATCCGCACCGGCGCGATGATGGCGGGCGGAGCCTATTTCGACATCGACATCACCGGCCGCGGCGCGCATGGCGCCCGGCCGGAAGCCGGGATCGACCCGGTCGTCACCGCAAGCCATATCGCGATCGCGTTGCAAACGATTGTGTCGCGCAACGTCCGGCCGGTCGATACCGCTGTCGTCAGCGTCACTCAGATCCACACCGGCGAGGCCTACAACGTTATTCCCGAACGCGCCGTAATCGGCGGCACCGCGCGCTGCTTCAGCAAAGAGACGATGGCGCTGATCGAACGGAACATGCGCCGCATCGCCTCGGGTGTGGCAGGTGGATTCGGGGCCACCGCGGAGCTCGATTTCCGCATCATCTTTCCGCCGCTAGTTAACGACGCAACCGAGGCTGGCTTTATCGCCGATGTCGCCGCCGATCTGGTCGGCGCCGACAACGTCAACCGCGAGGGTGGATTGGTGATGGCCTCGGAAGATTTTTCCTACATGCTCGAACGCCGCCCAGGCGCCTACATTCAAATCGGCAACGGCGATGGCATCGGCGGCTGCGAAGTCCACAACCCCGGCTACGATTTCAACGATGCGGCATTGCCGGTCGGCGCCAGCCTGTTTGCCAGACTGGCCGAGCGGAAACTGGCGCGGGCCTAACGAGCCTCTGCGCGGGGACGAGTGAGCGCAGTTACGCCGGGGCCGGGATCGCGCGCTGGTTGTACATGATCTTGCGCATCTGCTCCCGCTCCGCGGCAGTCAGGGTGGCTGGGTCGACGCGCAGATTGTTGCCGGTCTCCATGCCGCGCTTGACCGCCGGGCGGTTGCCGATCTCGTCGAACCAACGCTTGAAGTGTTTGAACTCGCTGATGTCCTGGCCCTGGCCTTCCCAGCCGACGGTCCATGGATAGGAGATCATATCGGCGATCGTGTATTCGTCACCGGCCAGATATTTGCGATCATAGAGACGGTTGTTCATGACGCCGTAGAGGCGGTTGGCCTCGTCGGTGAAGCGGCGGATGGCATAGGTCAGATCGCCCGCATCGGGGCCGGCGCGGCGAAAATGGCCGCACTCGCCGAGTTTCGGGCCCTGATTGGCCATCTGCCAGATCACCCACTGGGTGACCTCGTATTTACCGCGTAAGTCCTGCGGGAAGAAACGGCCTTCTTTCTCCCCAAGATACATCATGATGGCGCCCAACTCGAAGATACTGATCGGCGCGCCGCCGCCCTTTGGCTTGTGGTCCACGAGCACCGGCATGCGGTGGTTGGGATTGATCTTCAGAAATTCGGGCTTGAACTGGTCGCCGCGACCGATGTTGCACGGGACGAGATTGTAGTCGAGACCCAATTCCTCGAGCAGGACCGTGACTTTCTTGCCGTTCGGGGTCGGCCAAAAATGTAGATCGAGCATCATTGCGTCCTTTGGTTTTAGAGGGACTGGTCAAGGTTATCGTCGACCATCATCGGCCGGATCGGTCATCATAACGGCTCGCCAACTCACTGTCACCGCGATGCAGGCCACAAGGGATTACACGGTCGTTTTGCCGCGAGGTTCTGACAATCGCGCGAGAACTAGAGGTCGGTCTCTGTCGTCTGACCGGGGAATAAAGTGGCGCGGCTCCATCCGGACCAGTCGCCGGCAACCGGATTGTTCGGATCACGATCATGGCGCCAGCAAATGGTTTCGGCGTTTGGCGCGACAACATCGTGCGAATGCCCCTTGGTCATGACGAAGTTATCGGTGGCGACGTAGCCGTTCTGCCGGTCATCGCAATCGCTGCTCTTGGTAATCACCGCCTGAACATTGACCCGATCCCAGGTCGGGTTGTCGAGGGTCAGGGTGGCCGAATGGCTCGACCCCGAGGAGCAGCCGGAAATCATCAGCAGCGTCGCGATCAAGGCCAGATATCGCATCGTCCCCTCCTCCAAGACCGAGGAGGAGATAGGGGCCTGTATCGCCGGTGCGCAAGCGGCAATTCCCCGAAACTCATGCCGGCTTACCGGCGTGGCCAACGTCACCGTCAGCACACCGTCACGGCAAGCGGAGTGAGTGGTGGAAGCGCGCGGCTATCACCGGCGGCACGATCAGCGCGTCAGCTGGACCTTTCCGTTGATAATTCGGCGCCGGTCGAAAGGCCGGGGGAATAAACGCGCGCATGATCCGATCTTCGCTGCTGTCGCCCTGAACGGGCTCGAGAGTGAGGTATTCGGATGCTGCGGACCGATAGCGATCCCGAACTGCTCGTTTTCGACCCAGTGATCCGGCTTCTACACTGGTTGACCCTGTTCCTCGTCGCCACGATCTTCGTGCTCGCCTTCGCGATCGATTTCGCATCGTCTAGGCAGGAGGCTGTTGCACTCATTCAGCTGCATCGCTCGCTCGGCGTGACCGTGTGGGTCGTGACGCTCGGCCGACTCGTATGGCGCCAATTCGCACGGTTCCCGAACTGGCCAGCTGACATGCCGCAGGCGATGCGGCTCGCGGCTCAGTGGAGCGAATACTCGCTCTATGCCCTCATGCTGACCCAGCCGATCCTCGGGCTGCTGTGGACCAACGCCTACGGCGACCGGGTGAACCTGTTCTTCCTAGGTCAGCTTCCGGCGCTGATTGGCCGAGACCGCCCGCTTGCGAGGCAGCTGGGGGAGGCGCATGCGACAGTCGGATTTCTTCTGCTAGGCATGATCGCTCTTCATGCCGCGGCGGCGCTCTACCACCATTTCTGGCGTCGCGACGACACGCTCAGGGCCATGCTGCCGCAGGGAAGAAGACGCCGGGACGCAGAGGGTGGCACCGATGACAGCCGAGGTCTTAGGCAGCCGCGCTAATCCTCGCTCCACAACCGTTCGGACGATCTCTCAAAGGCATCGGCTGAACTGAACCAGCTCGGCAACATTCATTTGACCGGGAATAAACCCCGAAGCACGGCGGTCTGGATCGGCGCGACACACCACGCCATTCAGGAGAACGAGAGATGGCCGATCGTGATGGGACCAAGTTGCTAGGCCAAGCGAACATAAATCGCCGGGGTCTGTTGAAGTGCATGAGCTGGGCCGGTACCGGCGTCGTCTGGAGCTTGAGCGGCGGGGTGCCGCGCACGCTCGGACTGGTGGGTTCGGCGGCCGCGGCCGAGGTGACGCAAGGCGATCTGACCTTTGTGCAGATCAGCGACAGCCATATCGGTTTTCACCTGCCGCCAAACCCGGACCCGACCGCCACGCTCGGCGAGGCCATCGCAAAGATCAAGGCGATGCCGACCCAGCCGGCCTTTCTGATTCATACCGGTGATATCAGCCACCTGTCGAAGGAAGAGCAGTGGGACACCGCCGATCAGGTCATCAAGGGAGCGAACAAGCAGGTATTCTTTATTCCCGGCGAGCACGACGTGGCCGACGCCGACAATGGCAAGGCCTATCTCGCCCGCTACGGCAAGAATACGCAGGGCAAGGGCTGGTACAGCTTCGACATGGCCGGCGTCCATTTTATCGGGCTGATCAACGTCTTTGATTTTCAGCCCGGGTTCAAATCCGCCGGTCTCGCAACCTTGGGTGACGACCAGCTCGAATGGCTGGAAAAGGATGTTGCCGGCCGCTCGGCCAGCACCCCGATTGTCGTCCTCGCCCATCTGCCGATGTGGACGATCTACGAGAAGTGGGGCTGGGGCACGGCCGACGCCGGACGCGCGCTCGGCTATCTGAAGCGCTTCGGCTCGGTGACCGTGCTCAACGGCCACATCCACCAGATAATCCAGAAGGTCGAGGGCAACGTCACGTTTCATACCGCGGCCTCGACCGCATTTCCACAGCCGGCACCGGGGACAGCCCCCGCTCCCGGCCCGATGAAGCAGGTGGCGGCCGGCGATCTACGCAAATATCTGGGCGTCAGGACAGTCGATTACGTCAGCGGCAAAGGCGCGCCGGCGCTGACCGACAGCACGCTCGTTGCGTGAGGGAGAGTTACCATGTCAACGAGCGGGAACCCGATGCCGCGCCGCTTGCGGTTCGCCCTGATCTTCGGCGCGATCGGTACGACGGCGCTTCTCGCCGTCGGGCTGCCAAGTCTCGGCGCCGCCGGCGGTGCGGTGGTCGACGCTGCGGCAAAAGCGGTCACGATCAAGATCGACAACTTCGCCTTCGCCCCGCCGGATCTCACGGTCGCAGCCGGCACGACGGTGACCTGGAAGAACGACGATGGCGAAGTGCACAAGGTGCAGGATGACCACAAAGGGTTCTCTTCGGCGGCGCTCGACACCGACGACAGCTTCTCCCACACCTTCGCGACCCCGGGGGTCTACCATTATTTCTGCTCGATCCACCCGTATATGGTGGGCAAGATTGTCGTCAAACCCGTCCGTCCTGCGTCGTGAGCGTCGTAAGAGCGAATTGGAGGCGGGTTATGTGGGAGCAGCCGACTAACGCCGGGCTCGCCGATCGCGACGCGATCGGCGCCTGGCTCATGTGCCTGGCAATCGCACTCGGGTGTTTCAGCTTACTGGCCGCGGCGAGCCCCGGAAGCGGCGTCGCGCCCGCGGCATTGATCAACCCGGGTCCGATCGCTACGGTGGCCGCCGTCCAAGACTATCGCCCGGGGAGATGCTGAAATGCCCGACGACGCCCGCCGACCCGTCATCGACAAGTCGCGCATGCCGAGCCGCCACGTGACGATCGGACCCGAGCGGGCGCCGCACCGCGCCTTTCTCTATTCGATGGGCTTGACCGACGAGCAGATTGCTCAACCGCTGGTCGGCGTCGCCACGACCTGGAACGAGTCGGCGCCATGCAACATCTCGCTGTCGCGCCAGGCGCAGGCGGCGAAGAAGGGGGTCGCGGCCAGCGCCGGCACCCCGCGCGAGTTCACCACGATCACCGTCACTGACGGCATCGCGATGGGCCACGAGGGCATGAAATCATCGCTGGTCAGCCGTGAGGTCATTGCCAACTCGGTCGAGCTGTCGATGCGTGGGCATTGCTACGACGCGCTCGTCGGCCTCGCCGGCTGCGACAAATCCTTGCCCGGTCTGATGATGGCGATGCTGCGCCTCAACGTGCCGTCGGTCTTCATGTATGGCGGCTCGATCTTGCCAGGGCGCTTCAAAGGTCACGACGTAACGATCGGCGACGTGTTCGAGGCGGTCGGCTCACACAGCATCGGCAAATTGTCGGACGAAGAGCTGCATGAGCTTGAATGCGCGGCTTGCCCGTCGGCGGGGTCCTGCGGCGGCCTCTTCACCGCCAACACGATGGCCTGTGTGTCCGAGGCAATCGGTCTGGCCCTGCCCGGCTCGGCCGGCGCCCCGGCGCCCTACGATTCGCGCGACGCCTATGCGGAGGCTTCGGGGCAGGCGGTCATGGAATTGCTGCGGCGCAACATTCGCCCGCGCGACATCGTCACCAGGAAGGCGATAGAGAACGCCGCGACCGTGGTCGCCGCCGCCGGCGGTTCCACCAATGGCGGGCTACACCTGCCGGCGATCGCCAACGAGGCGGGCATCGATTTCGATCTGCACGCTTTCGGTGAGATCTGCAGGCGCACACCCTATATCGGCGATCTGAAGCCGGGCGGTCGCTATGTAATGAAAGATCTGCATGACGTCGGCGGCGTGCCGGTGCTGATGAAGGCATTGCTCGACGGGGGCCATTTGCACGGCGAGTGTATGACCGTCACCGGCAGGACCATCGCCGAAAATTTGCGGGGCGTGGCGTTTCCAGCGGGTCAAGATGTAGTGCGGCCGACTTCGGCGCCGTTGTCACCCACCGGCGGCCTGATGGTTCTGAAGGGCAACCTCGCGCCGCAGGGTGCCATCGTTAAGGTCGCCGGCATGAGCGGCGACCGCTTTACCGGCCCGGCGCGCTGCTTCGATTGCGAGGAGGATGCGTTTGCCGCGGTCGAAAAACGTCAATACGATTTGGGCGACGTGCTGGTGATCCGCTACGAGGGGCCGCGCGGCGGGCCGGGGATGCGCGAGATGCTGTCGACCACCGCGGCGCTGACGGGCCAGGGCGTGGACGACAAAGTGGCCCTGATCACCGACGGGCGCTTTTCTGGCGCGACGCACGGCTTTTGCGTCGGCCATGTCGGGCCGGAGGCGGCGGTCGGTGGGCCGATCGGCCTATTGCGCGACGGCGACATGATCACCCTCGATGGCAAGGCCTGCACACTTAATGTGGCGTTGAGCGAGGGCGAGCTCGCCGCCCGCCGGGAGGCGTGGACGCCGCGCCGCAACAACTACCAGGCGGGCTGCCTGTGGCGCTATGCGCAGACCGTCGGCGATGCCGAGAAGGGGGCCATCACCCACCCCGGAGCCCGCGCCGAAACCCACACCTACGCCGACATTTAGCCAGCCGGTTCAGGTCTTCTCGACGTTCCACATAAAAATTGCCGGGGCGCTGACGTAGCCCTTGATGTTCTTACGGTAGGCGGTCTTGGTGAAGAATTGCCCGGTCGGAACATAGGGCACCACCTCGAAGGCGCGCTGTTGAATCTTGGCGGCGATATCTTGACGTTCCTCCGAGTCGCTCGCTTTGAGCCATTGGGTTCGCAATTCTTCCAGCTTGTCGTCGGTCGGCCAGCCGAACCAGGCCTTCTCACCGTTGGCGCGCAGCATGACATTTGTCGACGGGTCCAGGGTGTCGGAACCGACCCAGCCGGTCTCAAACATGTTCCAGCCGCCCTCGGCCGGCGGCTTTTTCGAGGCGCGGCGCGTCACGACCGTACCCCAGTCGCTGGCCACGTATTCGACATTGAGCCCGAGCTTTTTGAGCGCCTCGGTCGTGACCAGCGCCTCGGCATGGATCAGCGGTTGGTCGACCGCATCGAGCAGGATGATCTTCTCGCCCTTGTACCCGGCCTCGGCGACCAGCCTCTTGGCTGCATCGTAATCGCGCTTGCTAGTGAGCGCCGCCGAGCCGGCGTTGCTGGCCATCGGCGTGCCGCAGGTGAAGAACGACGGGCAGGTTTTCCAGTTCTTCGGATCACCGACGAATGCGGTCATATTGTCGGCCTGACTGGTCACCATCAGCACCGCCTGACGCATCTTGACGTTGTCGAACGGCGGAAAGAGGAAATTGAAGCGAAGACACCCGGTGCCGCCGAGCGGGTCCAGCGGCGCGAGAACGACTTCCGAGTTGCCGGCCAGGACCGGCCAAAGATCGGCCGGCGGGTTCTCGTACCAGTCGTCTTCGCCTTGCTGGATCGCCGCGGTCTTGGTCGCGACGTCGGGCACGACATGCCATTCGACACGGTCGACCTTGACCACTTTGCCGCCCGAGGCCCAGTCCGGCGGCTCGCTCCGCGGCACATAGTCGGTGTTTTTCACGTAGACTACGAGGTTGCCCGGCTGGT
Organism: uncultured Alphaproteobacteria bacterium; assembly: GCA_963733945.1. Lineage (GTDB taxonomy): Bacteria > Pseudomonadota > Alphaproteobacteria > ATCC43930 > CGMCC-115725 > AP-15. Next base: position 152,878 of record CAVTFD010000033.1, read on the forward strand.
GCTCCTCCTTGACGAATTTGAATGGCCCCGACCCGATCATCTCGGTGACCTGCTGGTAGGGGTCGGTCTTGGCCAGCCGCTCCGGCATGATGAACGGCGCCAGGCTCGACACCTTGGCGAGCCCGTCGATCAGCAGCGGAAACGGTTCCTTCAGATGGATCGAGAAGTTCTTGTCGTCGCCGCCTTTCATTTCGTCGATGGTAGTGGCGAGGGTCTGGCCGAGCGCGTCGCGCGCCATCCAGCGCTTGATGGAAGCGACGCAATCGGCGCCGCGCACTGGCTGCCCGTCATGGAATTTGAGCCCGTCGCGCAGCACGAAGCTATAATTCACCTTGTCCGGCGAGACTTCATACCCGTCGATCATCTGCGGGTGCGGCTTGAACTTCGAGTCGATCGCGAACAGCGTGTCGAAGATCATATAGCCGTGGTTGCGCGTGACATAGGCGGTCGTCCAGATCGGGTCGAGCACCTGCACGTCGGTCTGCGGGATAAAGCGCAACGTCTTGTCATCGGCCGTCGCAGCCCGCGCGCGCCGCCCGATCCCGGAAATCGCGATTGCCGCCCCTCCCGCGCTCGCCGCAAATTCGCGCCGCGTCATCCCACGAGCCATCTGTTCCTCCGCCGTGTTCGTTCGACAGCCCGGCAAAATCCGGACCGTGCCCGTTAACCTTACACTTTTATGACTTTCCACACAAAAAGCCCACATTAAAGAGCCCACAGTTACGGCGACGCCTTTGACATTTTTACGATGTGCGTTCAGCGGGCGGGTGCGCCGGGCTCCTTGTCGCCCAGCCGCAATAGCGGAACCAGAACGAGGATCAGCGCAGTCGACCCCGCGGAAACCAGGATCAGCGGATCGAGATGACGGTGGAACGGATGTTCGTACAGAAACGAGCCGATGTTGTCGGACAGAGCCGATGACAAATTGAGCAACGACATCAAGGTGGCAAAGGCGAATCCTTCGGCCCGCTTCGGACAGTAATCGGCGGCCAGGGTCAGGGTAGCGACAAAGGCGATCATGCCCGCCGCGCCGCTGAAGAAATTAATCAGCGCGGCGGCGACCTCGTTCCAAAGCAGCAGGTCCGCCGCCGTCGTCACCGTACCAAACACAATGCTGAAATTGAGGAGCCCCCGCGAGCTCATCCCCTTCAGCAGCTTTCGATAGAACAATGCGCCGACGATCCACCCCGCGGAGTTGATCGCGCCGAGAATGCCAATATAGTTCTGCGAGAATTTCAAGTGGTCTGTCATGTGGTAATAAAGCGGCGTCCCGAACCCCGGATTGAGATAATATAAAAACAGGAACAATCCAATCACCCACAAATCCCTAAGGGTAAAAGCGACCAACAGCCCGCGGAACGTCTGCTTCATTTCAGCGAAATCGAGGCGGCTCGGAGCTTCGTCAATCAGAAACAACGCCGCGAAGATCGCCGCCAGAGGGGCAAATGCGATGATCGCCGCTGCGGCATACAGCGCACCTGCCGGGCCCAGCTGCTCGACCAGCTCGCCGCCGATAAAGGCACTGGCCATCGCGGCAATGTTGAACCACAGCCATTGCTGATTGACGAAGGCATCGCTGGCGCGCAGCCGCTGGCCGTTCTCGACCAGCAGTGCGCCACACAAAGTGCTCGAGATCGCCATCGCGTAGGCGGTCAGCAGCAGTAAAGACACGAGCGGCCCCGGCGCTGTAATCCGCGTGACCGCGAAATAAGCTCCAGTGGCAACCGCGTTGGCGAGGATCAGGTAGGCCTTACGGCGATAGCCGAACAGCGGCACGAAGTCCGAAACGATCCCGTAGATCGGCTTGATGATCCACGGGAGGTTCAGGACCGTAAGATAAGCGGTCACCTGGACCGGGGTCCAGCCGTAGACCTGCTTCAGAAAATAATTGAGCGGCTGGGCGATCAGGCCTCCGGTCTGGCCGAGCCCTTCGACGATGTAGACCAAGGCGAAAAACAGCATGAGCCGGCTGATCTGCCGGCGCTCCGACGGGGGCTCGACGGATAGTGCCGGCGCGCCCTCACCGCGATCGGCGGGAAGGGACAAACCGATCTTTTGGGACAAGCTGTCCCGACTCTCGATCGCTAACGCGGCCCTATTTAATTGCGACGATGGCTTCGATTTCGACCGGGATGCCGCCTGGCAACGAACTCATCCCGACCGCGGAGCGCGCGTGCCGCCCGTATTCGCCAAACACCTCGACAAACAGGTCCGAGCAGCCGTTGACGATCTTGGGGTGGTCCTCGAAATCCAGGGCGGCGTTGACCATGCCGAATACCTTGACGACGTCGACGACCCGGTCAAGATCGCCACCCAGCGCGTTCCTCATCGCCGCGATCAGCATCAGCCCAACTCCGCGGGCCTGGCGATAACCCTCATCGACCGACATGCCGGCGCCGAGCTTGCCACGCGGCGTCTTGCCGTCACCATCAGGGGGTTGCTTGCCCGACAGGTACAAGAGATTGCCGACGAGTTTGGCGTGCACGTAACTGCCCCACGGGGCGCCGACCTCTGGGAGGGTGATCCCCAAATCGTTCAGCCGTTGCTCGATCTGCATCGTCCTATCTCCGCAGCCGCTGGCGGCGCATCATAACCAAAAGCCGCGGCGTTATCAGCGGCAACGGTACTCCGCGATCTCTGCGCTGCCGTCCTGAGTTTCGGAGACGAGCTCGGCGGATTTCTCCCACGACTCGCAGTGCAGCTGGGCGACTTGCTCCGCCGCGGCCGAGGGCGTCGTGTCCGGGTACCAGCGCAGAGAGATCTCCACGGGCGACCGGCTGAGCGTCCAGGGCGGCCCGTTGCATCCGGCTAGAGCAGCCAATGCTGCAATCCCCGCAGCCCCTATCGCTCCGCCCAGCTTCGACATCGGCACCTCGCTGGCTTTGCTTTCGGCTCGGTCGCCTTTCGGGTTAACGCTGAGCAGGCGTCGACAGTTCACCCGCGACGCTGGTCGCCCGGATAACCTGGGCGGATCACTTCTCCGGCAAGCCGGCGCGACGCAGTCCGGGAAAATAGGTGGCTTCGGCAAAGGCTCGGATTTTCGGGTTGTCGTACAAGCTCGATTTTTCGACTTGCGCCAGGGTCGCATAGCCCGGGCTCAGCTGCTGCGCTTCAGCAAGTTCCTTGCGGGCGCGCTCGGTATCTCCTTTGAGTGCGTAAGCGGCTGCGAGATAGGCATGGACAAACGGCAGGCGGGCATTCTCGTTGCGCGCCTGTTCCAGCCAGACGAGCGCCTCGTCGGTCTGAGACTGGAGCAGCTTCGCGACACCGACCCGACCATGCCATACGGCAATGCCGGGTTCGTGCGGACTGAGACGGATGGCCTCCTCAAAATAGGGTTCCACCGCATCGACCGATCCGGTCAGAAACTTACACCAGCCGAGATGGGCATAAAGCGGGGCGCGGCTCCGATCGAGGGCAATCGAGGTTTCATATTCGGGAATGGCTTCCGCGCAGCGCCCTTCTGCACGGAGCACCTGCGCCTTTGCGGCATGCGCCATCGGGCTGTTGGGCGCCGCTGCCAGCGCCTCTTCAGCCAGCTGTCGCGCGCGCCCTAGGTCGACGCTCGGAAAATCGCTAAGCTCGTCGAGGACCCTGACCGCCAGCACGACCGCGAGCCAAGCCTGCGCGTCGGCGACGTGCGGATCGAGCGCGTGCGCTGTCTCGAAATCGCGCACGGCCTCGTCATAGGTTTCTCGCGAGATCGGCTTGGACAACTGGGCGCGCCCGCGCAGAATGTAATCGAGCGCGTCGGGATGAGCGACCGGCCTGCCGGCCTCAGCGATCGCCAACTGCGATTGCAGCGCGCGGGCGATCCGCTCGGTGATCTCGTTCTGCAACGCGAACAAATCGCCGAGGTCGCGGTCGAATCGTTCCGCCCAGAGCTGCCGATTGGTTTCGGCGTCGACCAATTGCACGTTGACTCGAACCTCTTTGGCTGAGCGCTGAACACTGCCTTCAAGGACGTAGCGCACGCCGAGCTCACGCCCGATCTTTTTGGCGTCGACTGCTTTGCCTTTGTAGGAGAAGGCGGTGTTGCGCGCGATCACCAGGCTGCCTTCGATCCGCGACAGATCGGTCGTCAGATCGTCTGTGATGCCGTCCGCAAAATATTCCTGGTCCGGGTCGTTGCTGAGGTTGGTGAAGGGCAGTACCACCATCGACAGCCGAGGCGCGGACACATTCGTTACCGCTGACGGCCCCGACCGCAGCCACCACGCTCCCCCAGCCGTGATCAACGCGAGGACGGCGACGGCCGCAAGACCGATAACGAAACGTCGCCCTCGCCATCCGCGGGTGCCGAGCGCCGAAGCCGACGACTGACCAAAGCTCTCGTCGACCTTGAAAGCGCGCACCGGCTCGGCGATGTTTTTTACTCGCTGCTCGCCGAGCGTGGTGAAGCCGACCGGCAACCTCGTTCCGATCTGATCGCGCACGGCGCCGGACAGACAAACCCCACCGGGCTCGGCCAGGGCCTCCAGCCGAGCAGCGATGTTGACGCTGTCGCCGTAGAGGTTAGATCCTTCGACGATCACGTCACCGACATGGACGCCGATGCGGAACCGCATCTGTTCTTCCGGAGCGCGGTTGGCATTTTCCGCGGCGATCGCCTGCTGCACCGCGACCGCGCATTCGACGGCATCGACGGCACTGGCGAAATCCGCGATTACGCTGTCGCCGGCGGTATTGAAGATACGACCGTGATGAACCTCAACCAGATGGTCGAGGATTGCCCGATAGGCCTGGAGCTGGCGCAAGGTGCCAACCTCGTCGACGCCCATCAGGCGGCTGTACTCGGCGACGTCGGCGGCAAAGATGGCCGCGAGCTTCCGCTCGACCCCTTGGCCTTCTACCACTTGGCTCTCCTCAAGGGCGCTCCCCCAGGAAACGATCGGGTTAGCGCAAGTAATATAGCATTTTTATCGGCTATCGGACTACTCAACTCGGCGCCGCCAGGATCGCCCATTCCGGGAGACAGGCGATGATGCGTGATTTAGACGGTTATGTTGCCGACATTCCCTATCTGCGCGACTTCAAGCCGATGCTGGCTCCCGCCTGGCTCGACCATGTGGCGCTCGTTTGCGGGGTCGATCCGCCCACGCGCGCGAACGGCTTCGCCTGGTGCGACCTCGGCTGCGGCCAGGGCGTGACCGCAGCGATCCTCGCCGCTACCCATCCGCGCGGAACCTTTCATGGCATCGATATGATGCCGGTGCATATCGAGCATGCCCGGCGGCTCGCGGCCGAGGCGACGATCGCCAATGTGCGCTTTCACCCCGTCGATTTCGCCACCGCCGACGGTCTCGACTTGCCGCCATTCGACTACCTCGTCGCCCACGGCGTCTATAGCTGGGTCGACGCGGAGAACCAAGCCGCGCTGCGGCGGTTTATCGACCGCCACCTCAAACCCGGCGGGCTTGTTTATGTCAGCTACAATGCGATGCCGGGCTGGACACGTGAGCTGCCCTTTCAGCGCCTCGTGCACGAGCTCGGACGGACCTTCCCCGGCTCCAGCGCCGCGCGCTTTGCCGCCGCTGCCGCGATCGTCCGCACGATGGCCGCAGCCGGCGTACTGGCACTGGCGCCGAGCCTTACCCTCGCCGAGCTGAAGGCGCACCCGGAAGATTACACCCCCGCCTATCTGGTCCACGAATTCATGCACGCTGCCTGGCAGCCGCTCTATGTAACCGAGGTGCGCGCCGCGATGGCGACGATCGGCCTCGCCCCGGTGGGCTCCGCGACCCTGATCGAGAACTTTGATCGGCTGGCGCTCAGCGACAGCGCGCGTGAGACGCTGGCGTGCATCGCCGACCGGGATGTCCGCGAACTCGCCCGCGATTTCTTCCTCGACCAGCGCCTGCGCTGCGATGTCTTCGACCGCGGGAACCGGCGGGTGGGCCGGGAGGAGCGCGCCGAACGCCTGCTGGCGAGCACCTTTGCGCTGGCTCGCCCCGCCGTAGCAATCCGCTACGAAATAACGACGCCGGCCGGCGCTCGCGACTATGACACACCGACGGCGCGGAGGATCGTCGCCGCGCTGCTGTCCGGCCCCCGCCCACTCGCCGGCCTCGCGGCCGCGTCCGAGCTTCTCGAAAATGTTTTGACCCTGTGCGCGGCCGGCGACGCGATGCCGGTCGAGCCCACCCGTGAGCCCGTTGCAAAACTAAACCGCGCGATTTGGCGACAGCTTGACGGCCCCGAAAAGATCGGCTGGCTGGCCTTACCCTGCGGCACCGCCCTCGAAACCGACCGCGGTCTGCTGCGCTTGCTGCGCGACGACGCGAAAATCGACGACGAACTCTACCCCGGCTGGCGCGGGTTCCTTGCTTCACATCGCGTCTTTGCTCAATAGAGCACCGACGGCAGATAGGCGCCAGCCGGCTCGTTATAGAGACCGACGGTCATCAGGGTCATCTGATGCGCAAGGCGCAGGCCCCGCTGCAGACACCAGCGAAACAGCTCACCATTGCGCGTCGGTACCAGAAACCCGCCGCCCTCGAAACTGGGCGCGGCGCCGATCAACGCCTGCAAACCTTGGTTCGTCTCGGCGACGGCATGGCCGAAAAACGCAATCTCGCTGGCATAGGCAGTGATCCTGCCGAGATGCTCGACGATGCGCGCGGTGCCCCGGCCGATGGCATCGCGCAGTTCGTCCTCGCGTTCGTGGCCGTGGACCTGCCGGCAAACTGCATTGCACGCCGCTAGATCCGCTGAGACCGCCGGGCGCACATCATAGCCTGGCAAGCGTATGCCCAATCGGGGGCCTTCCATCTTCGAGCATGGCTCGCGGCTGTCGAAGCCGAGCTTGGTATAGAGACACAGCGATCGGTTGTGATAGGCCGATTGCAGCAGCCTGACCCCGGCGGCGCGGCGCCCCGCCTCGCGTTCCAGGATCGCGACCATCAGCTGCCGGCCGATCGACTGGTCCTGGACCGCTGGTGCGACGCTGATCGGACCGATGCCGGCGATGACGCCCCGTTCGTCGACGAAGTTGCTGCCGACGGTCGCGCCATCCTGCTCGGCGACAACCGAGTAAAAGCCGCGATGCGACAGCAACGTCTTCATCAGCCCGACCGCAACTTCCGGCGAGGGGAAATCCCACGGGAAATTATGCTGGCTCGAGATCGCCTTGAAAGCCTCGAACGCGACTACGCCGCAGGACACGGCATCAGCTGGCATGCCCGGACGCAGGATTACCGCCATTGCTGCCCCTCCCCGCTAGTTTGCGGTGTTGTAGCGCAAATCAGTGAATGAATTTGCAAGTTTGGCAAGCTTGGCGACTGGTCCGCACTTGCCCTAAGCGCGCCATCGGCGGATTATCGCATCCGGCTTGTTGCCGCCACGGCGCGGTGCAGTCTGATTTCGATGTAGAGGAGCGCACCCGATGCTGTCACCCGAAGACAACGAACTGGTAACCCGTATCGGGCCAGAGGCGCCGATGGGCGAGGTAATGCGGCGCTACTGGATCCCGGCGCTGCTGACGGGTGAGTTGCCCGAGCCGGATTGCCCGCCGGTCCGCGTTCAGCTCCTCGGCGAAAAGCTCGTCGGGTTTCGCGACAGTGAGGGCCGAATCGGACTCGTCGACGAGTTCTGCCCGCATCGCCGCGCGTCCTTGTGGTTCGGCCGCAATGAGGAATCCGGATTGCGCTGTGTCTATCACGGCTGGAAATTCGACGTCGACGGCAAGTGCGTCGAGCAGATGAACGAGCCCGAGCCATTCTGCAGCAAGGTCCGGCTGACCGCTTATCCGACGGTCGAGATGGGCGGCGTCATCTGGGCGTATATGGGGCCGCGCGAAAAGATGCCCGCTCCACCCGCCTTCGAATGGACGCAGGTGCCGGAAACTCACCGCCACGTCTCGAAAGTGTGGGAGGAGTGCAACTGGCTGCAGGCCCTCGAAGGCGGCATCGACACCTCGCACGCGCCGATCCTGCATCGCACGATCACTCCGAACACCACCCGCCCCGGCATCCCTGTTCAGGGACCGTTTGTTCGCGGCCGGGCGCCGCTGCTCGAAGTCGACGTCACCGATTACGGCTACCGTTATGTCGGAATCCGGCCGCTCGACGAAGACAAAACCTATGTCCGCTCCTACCATTTTGTCATGCCGTTCACCCAGATTCGGCCACAACAGCTCGGGCGCGCGATGGGCGGCGGCGATCGCCCCAATATAGCCGGACATATCTGGGTTCCGATCGACGACGAGAACTGCATGGTTTGGAACTGGATGTACAGCTTCGGCGAGCCGGGCCTGAGCGACGACGATCGGATGGAGCGCGGCAACGGCAACGGCCCTCACTATGTCGAGACCTCGGGCGAGTTCCGCTCATTCCGCAACAAGCGCAACAACTGGATGATCGACCGCCAAGTTCAAAAGAACGAAACTTTTACCGGCATCGACGGCATCAACACCCAGGACCGTGCGGTGCAGGAAGGCATGGGGCCGATCGTCGACCGGTCCAAAGAACATCTGGGGCCGGCCGACCGGGCGATCATCGCCACCCGGCGATTGCTGCTCGACGCGGTCAAGACCGTGCAGGCGGGTGGCAACCCGCCGGGAGTCGATGCCAGCTACTATTCGGCGCGGGCGATCGAAAAGATCTTTCCGCGGCGGGAAACCTGGCGCGAGACCGTGTTGCCCGAGATGTACGCCGAAGAGCTCCCTATCGCGGCTAAATAGGAGCGACAGTTTAAGCTCTTGCTTACTTTAAACTGCGAGGGTCCCCACGCGTAACGGTGCCGGCGAGCGCCGTTCCCGCACGCGTGGAGGATCGCGGACATCGCGGCGCTTGATCATCTATCGGGACCGGGTTTAGAGCCGACAGCGGCACGGTCATGGCCCCGCCGGCTGGCTCCGTCTTGGCCGCTGATCGTGGCACTCCTCGCCCTCGGCCGGGCATTGTGCCAGCCGCGCGCGCTACTGCACGACCCCGATACTTATCTTCACGTCGCCGCCGGCCGCTGGATGCTGGCGCACGGCACGCTGCCGCTACACGACCCGTTCTCTTACACCTTCGCTGGCGCACGGTGGTTCCCACACGAATGGCTGGCCGAGATCGTGCTGGCGGCGGTCTATCGCGTAGCCGGTTGGAGCGGGCTGGTATTGCTGACCATCGCTTGCTTTGCCGTCAGTCTGGCGTTACTGACCCGCTTCTTGCTGCGTTGGGCAGAGCCCTTCTCGGCATTGATCGCAGTGGCCCTCGCCGCGACCCTGGTCGAAAGCCATCTGTTGGCCCGGCCGCATTTGTTGGCATTGCCCTTGTTGGTTCTGTGGTCGGGCGCGCTCTTTGCGGCGCGAGACACCACCTCGGCGCCACCTTTTCGCCTGCTGCCGGTGATAGTGCTTTGGGCCAACCTGCACGGCAGCTATTTGTTCGGGCTTCTGCTCGCCTTCTACCTTGCGGCGGAGGCAGTGCTGGCCGGGCCGCACCGGATCGAGGCGCGACGCTGGGGCTTGTTCGCCGGCCTCGCGCTCGCCGCCGCCCTTGCGACGCCAAACGGCGTCGCCGGCCTCGTCGAGCCGTTCCGGTTGATGGCGATGCCGGCGCTCCAATCCTCCTTCATCGAGTGGCGCAGCCCGGATTTCCAGGATTTTCAGCCGCTCGAAATCATCTTGCTGGGATTAATCGCGTTCGGCTTGACCACAGGGGTCAAGGTCCCGCCGACGCGGGTGCTGGTGCTGGTGGGGCTGTGCCATATGGCGCTCGCCCATACCCGCCATGCCGATCTTCTCGGCCTCGTCGGCCCGCTCGCTGTCGCAGGATCATTGGGGCCGCAATTAGCCGCTAGAATCCGCTCGGCTCCGGTCTCGTGGGTCAGCCGCGCCGCCGCTCGCCTTGCCGAACCCGCCGCCGCGCCGGCGGTGGCGCTGACTTTCGCCATAGCGCTGGCGTTAAGCATGCCATTGATGCTGCGGCCGATCGTGCGCACCGAGGATGCGGTGACCCCGGCATCGGCGCTCGCCGCCGCAGTGCGCCTCGGGCTGTCGGGGCGGCTCTTCAACAGCGAGGCTTTTGGCGGCTACCTGGTCTTTCGCGGCATCCCGACCTTTATCGACGGCCGCATCGAGCTGTTCGGCAACGCGTTTCTCGCCCACTACCTCGATGCCGAAAACGGCGACGAACGCGTTCTCGGCAACCTCCTCGACAGCTGGAAGATCGGCTGGACGTTGCTCGACCCGCGACAGCGTGCGGCCGGCTGTCTCGACCATCTGCCGGGTTGGCGGCGCGTCTACCGGGACGCGCGCGCCGTTATCTACGTTCGCACCGCCCGACGGACCGGCCAGCCGTCGCCGTGACCGTCGAGGCCCGCCTAACCGTCGCCTAAGGCGTCGATTTCGGCGTCTTCCGGGAAGCGTCCGAGCTGTTTCTTCGAAAAGGCGAGCTTTCCGTCGACGGTGATCTCGAACACACCGGCGACCCCCTTAACCAGCTCGACTTCGGCGCCGTACTTTTCTTCGAGTCGCGCCCTCGCACGGAGGGCCCTGGGTAGGTAGTTTCAAGGTACGCAGTATTCGATTCTGACCTTCATTGCGTGGGCCTCCTCGCAGAAACCACGATAACAGTCTAGCACACCTTACCGAAAGCCGCCATTATTCCGGCTCGATAGCTTCATTATACAACGGATGTCGTCGGCGCGCCTGGCAAATGATTACCGGTTTACGAATCGAGCATGAACCTTGGCGCCCGCGCCGATGAGATGTTCCATCTAAGCGCCGACGAGATCGAGGCCGTGCGGCTCAGCTTACGGGTCGCGTTCTGGGCGATGCTGTGGAGCATGCCCTTTGGTCTCGCCGCAGCGCTGGTGCTGGCGCGCGGGCAATTCTGGGGCAAGAGCCTGCTTGATGGCGCTGTCCACCTGCCGCTGGTGATGCCGCCGGTGGTCACCGGCTTTCTGCTGTTGTTGTTGTTCGGTCGCAACGGCCCGCTCGGCCAATTCTTCGCCGCATTCGGGATCGTCTTCGCCTTTCGCTGGACCGGCGCGGCCCTGGCAGCGGCAGTGACGGCGTTTCCGCTGATGGTGCGGGCGATGCGGCTGTCGCTCGAAGCGATCGACCGCCGGCTCGAAGAAGCGGCCGGCACCCTTGGCGCCCGGCGCATCTTTGTTTTTCTGCTGGTGACATTGCCGCTGATGATGCCGGGGATCGTCGCCGGCATGGTGCTGTCCTTTGCCCGCAGCCTCGGCGAGTTCGGCGCGACGATCACCTTTGTCTCCAACATTCCGGGCGAAACGCAGACAGTGCCCTTGGCAATCTACGCCCTGACCCAGACCCCCGGCGGCGATCCTGCGGCGCTGCGCTTGACCGTCGTCTCGGTCATGCTGGCCATGCTGGCGCTGCTCGCCTCCGAGATTCTGGCGCGGCAGATCGGCCGCCGCCTTGCAGGAGACTGAGGCGGTGCTCGAAGTCGATATCGAGCACCGGCTCGGTGACTTTGCGCTCGACATTCATTTTGCGAGCGGGCGCGGCCTGACCGCCCTGTTCGGCCGTTCGGGGGCGGGCAAGACCTCGGTCGTTAACGCCATCGCCGGGCTGATCCGGCCACAACGCGGCCGCATTGCCGTTGACGGAGCGGTATTGCTCGACACAAAGCGCGGAATTTTCGCGCCGTCCCATCGCCGCCGAATCGGTTACGTGTTCCAGGAAGGCCGGCTATTTCCCCATCTGACGGTGCGCCAGAACCTGTTGTTCGGCCGCTGGTTCGCGCCCCGCGGGGAAGCGGCGGTTGGGATCGACGACATCGTCGATCTGTTGGGAATCGGGCCCTTGCTGAAGCGCCGCCCCGGCCGGCTGTCGGGCGGCGAAAAACAACGAGTGGCGATCGGCCGCGCGCTGTTGGCGAACCCGCGCCTGTTGCTGATGGACGAGCCGCTGGCCTCGCTCGACGCCCCGCGCAAGGACGAAATCCTCCCCTATCTCGAACGCCTGCGCGACGCCGCGATGGTGCCGATCGTCTATGTCAGCCACGCCGCTGCGGAGGTCGCCCGACTGGCCACGACGATCGTGTTGATCGCGGAGGGAAGCGTGCGGGCGGTCGGACCCGTGGCCGAGGTGATGGGTCGGGCCGGCCTTTATCCGTTGGCCGGCGGCTTCGAGGCCGGCGCGGTGCTCGCGGTCACGGTCGCAGCGCACGACACGCGCTGGGGACTGACTGAACTGGCCGGCGGCTTCGGACGGTTGACTGTTCCGCGGCTCGATCTCCCGGTCGGGACCCCGTTGCGGGTGCGCATCCGCGCCCGTGACGTGATCCTGGCGCTCACCCGGCCCGCCGGGATCAGCGCGCTCAACGTGCTGGCGGGCGAGGTGGAAGCGCTGGCTCCGGTCGCGGAGGGGGCGCTCGAAGTGCAGCTTCGCCTGGGGCCCGAGCGATTGCTGGCGCGGGTTACGCGGCGTTCGGGCGAGGCGCTCGGCCTCGAACCGGGACGACAGGTCTTCGCGCTGATCAAGACCGTGGCGATCGACCGGCGCAGCGTCGGCCGCGACGCTGAGACCGCCGATTTCGGTCAGGAAGTCGAAGTCTTCGACAGCTGAATCAGCGGGCGCGCAGCGCCGGCGGCCCGATACCGGCGCCGCTCGCGCGGTCGGGGCCGGCCGGGAGTTGCATTCGGGCGCTATTGGCGCGAATCCTGATAGACTGGATCGGAGGGCCCGTCTGCCGCGATCGCTTCCGCGCAGCTCCGCTCGGAAAAGGCTGTCTTTCGAGGAGGAAACAACATGCTTCCGACACCAGGTTTTCACCACATCCACCTTAACTCGGTCCATCCCGATAAGGCGATCGGGTTCTACACCCGCCAGTTTCCGACGACCACGAAGGGCAGCTGGGGCGGCTTTCCGGCGCTCGAATCGCCGAACGACGTCTTGGTGCTGTTCACCAAGGTCGATGAGCCACCGGCGATGGAGCCGCAGAGCGCGATCTGGCATTTCGGCTGGCACGTCACCGATGCCCGCCATTGCCTCGAAACCTATAAGGACCGGCCCGAGGTCGAGCTGTTGCCGCTCTACACCACCGATGAAGGCAGCTCGGTGCTGATATCAAGCGATACCTGGCCCAGCATTGGCAATGTGCTCGGCCTGACCAAGGCGCAGATCGCCGAGTCCAAGGCGAAAGGCGTCAAGCCGGCGGGTGGGGGCGGGTTCTCGTATATGCGCGGCCCGGACCATGCCTTAGTCGAATATGCCGGCAACCATCCGACCGAGCGCTTCAACCACGTGCACCTGTACCAGGAGGACCCGATCGGGGCGCTCGAGTGGTACCAGCAGCACCTCAACGCACCGCTACGGCCGGGCTACGCGCCGACGCCGGCCAGCGGGTCAGGTGGCAAGGCCGTGCGCGGACCGGACCGCACCTGGCCGGCGCTGAACCGCGAAGGGATGTTCCGCTCACCGCGCGCCGGCGTCGAATTCGGTGACGTCTCTATGATGTGGTACGCGAACCAGGGCGACCGGCCGCTGGTCACCTCACGCGGCCAACTACAGGACCATATCGCACTGAGCGTCGCCGATCTCGACGCCTGGGCCGACAAGCTCCGGAGTGAAGGCGTCACCTTTCTCGAACAGCCCTACCAGCTTGGCGACACGCGCGCGCTGATGATCGAAGGCCCCAGCCGCGAAGCCATCGAATTGGTTGAGGTCAGGTAGTCCGAGAGCAGCATCATTTCTCTGTTCCATGCCATACCGGCGAAGGCCGGCATCCATGACGGAAATGGGTCGTAGCCGTCGCTGGGACGACGATCGCGAGACTGGGGTAAATCAATCACCTACTGACGGCTTGACGGCGTGCGGCAGCCGGGTTAGGAAACGAAGATCGTGGTGATTTGAGCCGGCCGGCTTGCGCCCCACGTTAAATAAAGCGCTAAAAGGTCGGGAGTTCTGAAAGGAGCCCTGGCCCGCGCGGGACCGGGGTTTTTTATTGCCCGGGATCGGTGCGGCCTCGGAATGGAGACACTTGCCGATGACCAAACCCGTCCTGCCCCCCGACCTCGCCGAAGCCGTCTCGCCCGCGACCATCCTGGTACGCGGCGGCGCCACCCGCAGCCCGCATGACGAGACCTGCGAAGCGCTGTACATGACCTCGGGCTTTGTCTACGACGATGCCGCCGCGGCCGAAGCCGCCTTTGCCCAGGAGGGGTCGCGCTACGTCTATTCGCGCTACCGTAATCCGACGGTAGCGATGTTCGAGGAGCGGCTGCGGCTGCTCGAAGGCGCCGAGGCCTGCCGCGCCACCGCCAGCGGCATGGCGGCGGTGTTCGCCGCGCTACTGTGCCGGTTGCGCGCCGGTCAGAAGGTCGTGTCGAGCCGGGCGCTGTTTGGTTCCTGCCACTACATCGTTTCCGAACTGCTGCCGCGCTGGGGAATCGAGACCGTGCTCGTCGATGGACGCGATCTCGGCGCCTGGGAAGCGGCGCTGGCCGGCGGTGCGGCGCTCGCTTTTTGCGAAAGCCCGTCGAACCCGGCGATGGAGATCGTCGATCTCACCGAGGTGGCCCGCCTGACCCACCGCGCCGGCGGCCTGTTCGTCGTCGACAACGTCTTTGCCACGCCTCTGCTACAAAAGCCCCTGGCGCTCGGCGCCGACGTCGCCGTCTATTCGGCAACCAAACACATCGACGGGCAGGGGCGCAGTCTCGGCGGCGCGATCCTCGCCTCGGAAAAGTTCATTAAGGACGATCTCGGCCTGTTCTACCGGCATACCGGACCGTCCTTGAGCCCATTTAACGCCTGGCTGCTGCTGAAGGGGCTGGAGACTTTAGAACTGCGCGTCGATCGGCAATGTCGCACCGCCGCCGCCGTAGCGCGCGCACTCGAAGCCCATCCGAAGGTCACCCGGGTGCTCTATCCCGGGCTGCCGAGCCACCCGCAATACGAACTGGCCCAGCGCCAGATGAAGCAGGGCGGCAGCCTGGTCTGCTTCGATGTCGCCGGCGGCAAAGAGGAATGCTTTCGCTTTCTCGATGCCCTGCGCCTCGTCGACATCTCCAATAATCTCGGCGATTCGAAGAGCCTCGTCACCCATCCGGCGACGACGACGCATTCGCGGCTCAAGGCGGAAGCGCGGGCCGAGCTCGGCATCGGCGACTCCCTGGTGCGCTTTTCGGCTGGGCTCGAAGCCGAGGCCGACCTGCTCGATGATATCGAGGGAGCGCTGAAGCACGTTTGACCGGGAGGCCGCGGCCAATCGGATCTCGAGTCAGATATGGATGGCACGGCCGTCGACAGCTAGCGCCGCCTCCTTCATCGCCTCGCTCAAGGTCGGGTGGGCGTGGCAGGTGCGCGCGATGTCCTCTGCCGAGGCGCCAAATTCGATCGCCAACGTTGCCTCGGCGATCATCGTGCCGGCGTCGGGACCGATGATGTGCACCCCCAGGACCCGGTCGCTCGCGCTGTCGGCGAGGATCTTGACGAACCCCTCGGTATCGCCGTTGGTGCGGGCGCGCGGCGTGGCGCTGAATGGGAATTTGCCGGCGCGGTAAAGGGTCCCCGCCGCCTTCAGTTCCTCCTCGGTGCTGCCGACCGAGGCGACCTCGGGCCAAGTGTAGACCACTGCCGGGATCGCATTGTAATCGATCGACGGTTTCTGCCCGGAGAGGCGCTCGGCCAGCGCTGCGCCCTCCTCCATGGCCTTGTGCGCCAACATCGGCCCGCGGATTACGTCGCCTATCGCGTAGATCCCGGGCACGCTGGCGGCAAAGCCGTCATCGACCACAACCCGGCCATGGGCGTCGCGCGCGACCCCGATGGTTTCGAGCCCCAACCCCTCGGTGTAAGGGCGCCGGCCAACCGCCACCAGCACCGCGTCGGCGGAAAGGCCCTGGCGCTCGGCGCCTTCGATCTCGATGGTCACGCCGTCGCGCCCTTCGCGGATTTCGGCCACCTTGGCGCCGAGCTTGAATTGGATCCCTTGACGGGTCAGCACCCGCTGCA
Organism: uncultured Alphaproteobacteria bacterium; assembly: GCA_963733945.1. Taxonomy (GTDB): domain Bacteria; phylum Pseudomonadota; class Alphaproteobacteria; order ATCC43930; family CGMCC-115725; genus AP-15. The sequence continues at coordinate 168,797 of CAVTFD010000033.1, forward strand.
ACGCGGCGGCGAGTTCCTGGTCCATATTCGGGACGATCCGGTCGAGCAGTTCGACCACCGTCACTTTGGCCCCGAGCCGCTGCCACACCGAGCCCAATTCGAGCCCGATATAACCGCCGCCAATGACGACGAGCCGGTTCGGCACATGATCGAGCGCCAAGGCCCCGGTCGAAGAAAGAATGCGCTGCTCGTCGATCGAGACACCCGGCAACGGCGCGCTTTCCGAGCCGGTGGCGATGACGATCGACCCGGCTTCGGCCTCGTACTCGGCGCCATCAGTGCCGGCGACGGCAACTTTCCCAGGCGCGGTGATGCGCCCGAAGCCTTTGAGCCAGTCGACCTTGTTCTTGCGGAACAGGAACTCGACGCCGCGGGTCAGGGTGGTTACCACGCGGTCCTTGCGCGCCATCATCGCGCCGAGGTCGAGCCCGACGTCGCCGACCTTGACCCCGTGCTCGGCGAACGTGTACCGGGCTTCCGCGAATTTCTCCGAGGATTGCAGCAATGCCTTAGACGGGATGCAGCCGATGTTGAGACAGGTCCCGCCGAGGCTATTGCGGCCCTCGACGCAGGCCGTCTGCAGCCCGAGCTGCGCTGCCCGGATCGCCGCGACATAGCCGCCGGGCCCGGCCCCGATGATGACGACGTCGTAGCGATCGGGCATGACCGTCAGACCGGTCGACGACCCTCAATGCGCGATCAGAACCGGCACCGCCGCCGCCGTTTCCAGCACGTGCCGAGTAAAGCCGCCGAACATCCATTGGCGCAACCGACTGTGCCCGTACCCTCCCATCACCAGCAAGGCCTGGTGCTCGGCCGCGGCGGCAAGCATGGTATCGGCAGGGCTGCGCCCATCGGGCTGTAGTCGGTCGGCCGAGACCTCGATCCCCCGCCAGCGCAAACTGGCCATCAGCCGGCTTCCCTCCTCACTCGTCGAGTTCTCTTCTTCCGAGACGGTCAGGATCAGGACCTGTTTCGCCAACGCTATAAATGGCAACGCTGCGGTCACCGCATGGGCGGCCTCGCGCGTCGCTTTCCAGGCGATGACAATGGTCTCGGGCACGCTGGTCATCGGCGTAGCGGTCGGGATCAGTATCGGGCGGCCGGTTTCGAGCAACGCGGCCTCGACCGTCTCCGGAGCAAGGCCGTCACCGTCGGCAGAGCGTCCGATGACCATCAGATCGGCCGCGCGGCCGTGCTCGGAAACCCAATAGGTTTCGGTGCCAATTTGCCGCGTCCACTGTGCCGAGGGGCCCGAGGGGCCGGGTGGGGTATCAACCATCGCCAGCCCTTCACTGGCGCAGAATTGCTCGAACATTTGTCTCGCCCGCGCCTCGAGACGGTCTGCCCCCTCGTCGAGGCTCTCGACCAGGCTGCCGGTCATTGCCGCACCGCTGGCGTCCGACGCCAGGCCGATCGCCACCGCCGCCGCGTCGAGGCGAACATGGAGAAAATCGAGATGGGCAGCGAACCGGCGGCCGACCGCAAGCGCCGCGGCGAAAACCGCAGCATCCTTATCAGTTCCGGTCGCGGGAACGAGAATGGTCTTGATCATCGGAGCTCCTTTGGCGCACCCCAGCCGCGAGAGAGATTACCGCAAATCCGCGGTGCGGCGACATGGGATCGCCTGCGCTGCCGCGTCGGGTCAGCGGTGCTAAGGGGGTAAGGGGTTATGAGCGAGCTGTCCGGCGCCGCGATCCTGCTGCTGATCCTGCTGGGCGGCAGTGCGCTCGGCGTATTCGTGCGGCGGTTTCTGTCCGAGCGTCATCGCAGCCCGGAGACGAACGATCTGATCCGGTTGGTGGTTACCATGCTGGTGACCTTTGCCGCCTTGGTGCTGGGATTGCTGACCAGCTCGGTCAAGGCGTCGTTCGACACCGTTGACACTGATCTGCGTGGCGTCGCATCAGATCCAGCTCGACCGCTCGCTGCGCATCTATGGCAGCGAAACCATGCCGGCGCGGATCCTGCTGCGCAGCTATACCGCCGCGAAAATCGCGGCCACTTGGGCCGATGAGCCGGCGCCGTTGCCGCCAGGGGATTATCACCCTCGGACTCCGGCGAGCAGCGCAACCGACGTGGACATTGAAGACACCAGTTTGGGGCAGATGCTAAGCGAGGTCGAAGCCGATCTGCGGGACCTTCAGCCGCGGGACCCGATGCACCGTCAGCTTTCCTTGACCATCCTCAACCAATTCGAGCAGTTGATGCGCATTCGCTGGAAAGTTATCGAAGAGTCTCATAACTCGATCTCGACACCATTCTACGTCGTGCTCGCCTTCTGGCTGGTGATCGTGTTTGCCAGCTTCGGGTTGAGCGCGCCGCGAAATCTGCTGTCCTACATCACGATCATGCTGGGAGCGCTGTCGATCGCCTCGGTGATTTTGTAATCCTGGATCTCGACACGCCGTTCAGCGGGCTGTTTATGGTATCGAGCCAACCGATGCGCGATGCCTTGGCTCAGCTCAGCCGATAAAGACGCGACTGGCTCGACAGGATTAAGATCCGCAGAAGAGATCAGCCCGGCGGAGGCGCTCATGCCTAAATTCCTGACCCTCGACGACATCGATGTGCGCGGCAAGCGCGTATTGTTGCGGGCCGATCTGAACGTCCCGGTCAAAGACGGCAAGGTCACCGATGCGACCCGCATCGAGCGCCTCGCGCCGACGATCGAGGCACTGCTCAGCAAGGGCGCGGCGGTCGTCGTAATGTCGCATTTCGGCCGACCTAAGGGAGGGCCCGACCCGGCGCTGTCGCTGCGCCCATTGATCGCGCCGCTGCGGCAGGCGCTCGGTGGCCGCGAGGTCGTGTTCGCTGCCGATTGCCTCGGCGAGCCGGCAAAGCAGGTCGTTGCCGCACTCCGGCCAGGACAGGTGGCGCTCCTCGAAAATCTCCGCTTCCACCCCGGCGAGGAGGCCAACTCGCCCGATTTTGCCCAGGCATTGGCCCAACTTGGCGAGGTTTATGTCGACGACGCGTTCTCGGCGGCGCACCGCGCGCATGCCTCGATCGCGGCGCTCGCGCATTTGCTGCCGGCCGCCGCCGGCAAGCTGATGGAGGCCGAGCTCGATGCGCTGTCGGCGGCGCTCGAACATCCGGTGCGCCCGGTCTTGGCGTTGATCGGCGGCGCCAAGGTCTCGACCAAGCTCGACCTGTTGCGCTTTCTGGTCAGCAAGGTCGACGTACTGGCGATCGGCGGGGCAATGGCGAACACTCTGCTCTATGCCCAGGGCACAGCGGTCGGCCGCTCGCTGTGCGAGCGCGATATGGCGGAGAACGCTCGCCAAATCATCGCTCTCGCCTCCGAACGCAACTGCCGGGTCATTCTGCCTGAGGATGCCGTCGTTGCTGCCGAGCTCGTTTTCGGAGCTGCTTCGCAGACCGTCGCGATCGACGGGGTCGCCGCCGACATGATGATCCTCGACATCGGCCCCGCGACGGTGGCGCGCGTCGCCGCCGCACTCGACGAGAGTCGAACCCTCGTCTGGAACGGGCCGCTCGGTGCTTTCGAGACCCCGCCTTTCGACCGCGGCACGCTGGCGGTGGCGAAGAAGGTCGCCGAACTCACCCGAATGGGACGGCTGCGCAGCGTCGCCGGCGGCGGCGACACAGTCGCTGCTCTCGCCGCCGCGGGGGTGACCGATCAGCTGTCCTATGTCTCGACCGCGGGCGGCGCCTTTCTCGAATGGCTGGAGGGGCGGGAATTGCCGGGCGTTGCAGCATTGGTCGCCGCTGCTCGCCAAGATTGACGCTGCTCCGGCCGCCCGGCACATTTCGCGGAACCACAGGAGACGCCGTATGCAGGCCTCGGAGGTCATGACCCGCAACATCGTGTCGATCGGGCGCGACGCGCCGATCCGCGACGCGATCCGGCTGATGCTCGACAACAAGGTGAGCGGCCTGCCGGTGGTGGATGCCGGCGGCAAAGTGATCGGAATCCTGACCGAAGGCGATCTATTGCACCGCAGTGAGATCGCCACCGAAAAGCACCACTGGCGGTGGCTCGAATTCGTGCTGGGGCCGGGGCGAATGGCCAGCGAATATGTCAAGACCCATGGGCGCGTCGTCGGCGAGCTGATGACTCGCGAGGTCGTGACCATCGGCATCGACACGTCGCTCGGCGACATCGTCGCCCTGATGGAGCATCACCACGTCAAGCGTCTGCCGGTAATCGACGATGGTAAGCTCGCCGGCATCGTCAGCCGCGCCGATCTGCTGGCCGCGCTTGCTAAAGCGCTCGACGCGCAGGCAGCCCCGGCGGCGAGCGACGAGGATATCCGCGCGCGAGTTCTGGCCGAATTGGAAAAAGTCGACTGGGCGCCGCGCGACGGGTTGACGATCGCGGTCGCCGACGGCGTCGTCGAGCTGAGCGGGGTCGTCTTCGACGAGCACGAACGCGAGGCGCTGCGCGTCGCCGCCGAGAACATACCGGGGGTCAAGGGGATCTCGGATCGCCTGGTCTGGGTCGAGCCCGTTTCCGGGACCGTCATCGAGGCTACCCAGGAAGCTCCACAGACGATCGCGCCGCGCACCCGCTGAACATCAAACTTTGGGGAAGTGGAAGGCCGAGGTGGCGATATACCGCATCGGCATCGATGTCGGCGGAACCTTTACGGATCTCGTCGCAGTCGACGATCTCGGCGGGGCGACCCTAGAGAAAGTTGCGTCGACCCCCGACGACCCCTCGATCGGCGTGCTCGACGGGCTGGAGCTGCTGGCGCAACAACTCGGTCGCGAGCGCGCAGCGCTGCTGGCCGAGACCGACCGCATCATCCACGGCACCACGGTTGCAACCAACGCCCTGCTGGAGCGCAGCGGCGCGCGCGTCGGGCTGCTGACGACCGAGGGGCATCGCGATGTGATCGAGATGCGCGAAGGGCTCAAGGACGATCGCTACAATCTGCGTCTGCCACCGCCTGAACAGCTCGTTCCGCGACGGCTGCGGCTGGGGGTGCTTGAGCGTCTACGCGGCGACGGCAGGATCGAGACGCCTCTCGATCAGGCTTCGCTCGACCAGGCCATCGCCGTGCTCAAGCGCGAACGGGTCGAGGCGGTGGCCGTGTGCTATCTCCACGCTTGGCGCGATCCGAGCCATGAACGCGCCACCCGCCAAGCCGTCGAACGCGAGCTGCCGGGCGTTTATGTGTCGCTGTCCGCCGAGGTGCTGCCGCAGATCAAGGAATTCGAGCGAGTCTCGACGACCGTGGTCAACGCCTATGTCGGGCCAGTTGTATCGCGGTATCTGGAGCGGCTCGAGCGGCGCCTCGCCGAGGCCGGGTATCGCGGCCCGACTTTGATTATTCAGTCGCATGGCGGTGTCGCACCGATAGACGAGGCGGGCCGGCTGGCGGCGGGCGCCGTACTTTCCGGGCCGGCGGGCGGTGTCGCCGGCAGCGTCCATGCGGCGCGGTTGGTCGGTGCCGCCGATCTGATCCCGTTCGACATGGGAGGGACCAGCACCGATATATCCCTGATCGTCGCGGGGCGTCCGATCCTGTCGACCGGCCGCCGTGTCGCCGGCCAGGCGATCGCGCTGAACAGCCTGGACATCGCCAGCATCGGCGCCGGCGGCGGCTCGATCGCCCGGGTCGATAACGGCGGCATCCTGCATGTCGGCCCGCACAGCGCCGGCGCGGTTCCAGGCCCGGCCTGTTACCACAACGGCGGCTCCGAGGCGACGGTCACCGACGCCAATCTTGTGCTGGGTTATCTCGACGAGGCGAGCTTTCTGGGCGGTCGGCGACGGCTCGACCGCGCCGCGGCCGAGGCCGCGGTGGACCGTATCGCGGCCGCGCTCGGCACCAGACGGCTCGCCGCGGCTCAGGGGATCCATCGCGTCGTCAACACGAATATGGCCGAGGGGGTTCGGTTGGTCTCGGTGCGCCGCGGCGTCGACCCCAGGCAATTCGCCCTGCTCGCCTTTGGCGGGGCCTCGGGGCTGCACGCGACCGATATCGCCCGCCAGCTCGACCTGACGCGGGTCATTGTGCCGAGGGTTGCGGCAGTGCTGTCGGCTTGGGGCATGCTCACCACAGATCTGCGCTTCGAAGTCGCGCGCACCCATATCGGCGATACCCGCGCGCTTGACGGGGCCGCGATCAAACGGCTCTTCGACGAGATGGAGGCCGAGGGGCTGACGCGGTTGCGCGCTTCATTCGACGGGCCTGCGCGAGCCACGCGTTCGGTCGATATGCGCTACGGCGAGCAGGTGTTCGAGATTGCCGTGCCGCTCGACGATGTTGACTGGACCATGCCCGATCCGCTCGCACAGATCGTCGAGCGGTTTCACCGCCGCCACGAAAAGCTTTACACCTATTCCTCACCCGACCGGGAAACGGTCCTCGTCAATGCCCGCGTCGCCGTCGCCGGCATCCTTTCGGCATTACCACAGGAGCCCTGTTTGCCCGAGGGGGCGCTAGCGAGGCCGCTCTGTCAGCGGCGAATTTGGCTCGACGAGTGGATCGCGGCGACCGTCTGGGATTTCGACGCGTTAGCCCCTGGGCAAGTTGTCGAAGGCCCCGCCATCATAGAATCCGCAATGACCACGGTGCTGTTGCGTGGCGGCGATCGCGCCACGGTCACCCCACTCGGTTGGATCGACATCGCCCTCTCACCGCGCCACTGAGATCAATGAGGAGACTTGATCCGCCGTGGGAGCCAGTAGACGGCCGCAGCCGGATCGGCTATCTGCTGACCAGACGCTCCATTCACCACGGTGGACGATCGGGGCATGGCAATGGCCGCGATTCACGCGCTGTCACGTTGAACAGGAGAAAAAGCGATGATCCATCTCTATTTCTGGCCGACAGGCAATGGCAAGAAGACCGTCATTTTGCTCGAGGAGTTGGGAACCCCCTACACGATCAAGCCGATCAATATTGGTCGCGGAGACCAGCTCACCCCGGAATTCCTGAAAATATCTCCCAACGGCCGGATGCCGGCGATCGTCGACGACGATCCGATGGGCGGCGGCGCTCCGATTTCGATCTTCGAATCCGGGCCGATCATGACCTACATCGCCGAGAAAGAGGGACGGTTCCTGCCGTCGGACCCGCGCGGCAAATATGATGTTGCTCAGTGGGTCAGTTGGCAACTCGGCAATCAGGGCCCTAAGCTCGGTGAGCAAGGCCATTTCCGGCGGGCGCTCGAGAGCGGCAACAACGGCGACCTTTCCTACGCCATTCGCCGCTTTGACAATGAGACACATCGCATCTACGGGGTGATGAACCTCGGTCTGTTCAACAAGCGGTATCTCGCGGCCGGCGAATACACGATCGCTGATATGATCTGCTATCCTTGGGCGTCGAGCTGGGCGACCCGCAAGATCGACATTGACGAATTTCCAAACGTCAAGGGCTGGCTTGAGGAAATCGGCGAGCGGCCGGCCGTCAAGAAAGCGATGGCGATGGGGCCGGAGTTCCGTGAGGACCCGGCGTCGATCAGCCCGGCGGAGCAGCTCCGTCGCAGACAACTGGTGGGGGACCAGCGGGCGCAATCGATCCCCGCGGAATGGATACAAGCTGCGCAAGGGTAGTGTTCGATCCCCAGGGCTCAAAGGGGCGGGTGACGGCCGCTTAGACGCCGATCACCCGCGCTCCGGCGGTTCGGCGACAACCGATCGGCGCCGCGACTCCGGCCGGCCGGCCGGTTGCGAGGATCTCACGGGCGATTGTAGGACGGAAATAATTCGTCGGGGTCGTTGACCCATACGAACGGTATGCCGTGCTGATCGGCGCAATCAACAGCGTGCCGAAACTCTGTCTCGATCGTCGTATGGAGCCTGCTTTGGTCGATGACCATTCCGGCTGACTCGCTTGAGGGAAAGCGCCAGCTTCCCACAATGCGATTTGGATCGGTCGGGCTTTGGTTGACTTTGAATTCGATGTACCGCGCGCCGCCCGCCTCTTCCTTGCCTTCGATGATCGCAACCACTGGCCACTCCCGAGTACGAACGGCTGCAATCGAAGCGTGTCACTGCAACCTGCTTGATTTTTAGTTGCCGTACCGGCCGGAGACAAGATCCCGCGAGCGTGCGTTTACTCCTCACCGAAGTGCCGCGTTCGAAGATGCCGCTTAGCCTTTGCCGCGCTTGTCCTTCCCACCAGCTGGCTCCCGAGCGTAGGCTTGTGCCCGGCGACAAGGCCGACGGCTCGGGAGGGACGAGATGAAGCGAAGCACGGAGCGGATCCTTACAACCCATGTCGGCAGCCTGCCGCGGCCGCCGGATCTGCTCGAGATGATCCAGGCGAAAGAACGAGGTGGCCCGCTTGATGCCGAAGCCTATGCGAACCGAGTCGTGACCGCAGTCAAGGAGGTCGTGCACAGGCAGGCCGAGAGCGGTATCGACATCGTCGCTGATGGCGAGATGGGCCGGTTCGGGTTCATCCCCTACGTCAACGAGCGCCTCACCGGGATCGAGCCGCGCAAGAACCCCGGCGGCGAGGGCACTTGGGCGCGCTCGCGCGAGTACTTGGCGTTTCCCGAATACTACAGCTGGGCCGCGCAGATGCCGGGGACGGCGGGGAGGGCGCCGCCAACGCGATGGGTATGCACCGGCCCCATCGCCTACAAGGGTCACGACGCACTAAAGCGCGACATCGACACTCTGAAGGCCGCGCTCGCCAGCATCGCCTGCGAAGAGGCCTTTATGCCGGCGGTGTCGCCGGCCCAACTCGCCGGCTGGAACAGGAACGAATTCTATCAAACCGACGAGGAGTTCCGAGTGGCGGTGGCCGACGCGCTCAACGAGGAATACAAGGCGATCGTCGACGCCGGCCTCGTCTTGCAGATCGACGACCCGCAATTGGCGAGCCACTATACGACGCACCCCGAGCTCGACATCGCCGACTGCCGCCGCTGGGCGAATGCGACGGTCGAGTTGCTGAACCAGGCTTTGCGCGGCATTCCGCCCGAGCGCGTGCGCTATCACACCTGCTATGGCATCAATATCGGTCCGCGCGTGCATGAGCTCGAACTGAAGCACATCGCCGACATCATGCTGCGCATCAATGCCGGCGGCTATTCGTTCGAGGCGGCCAACCCGCGTCACGAGCACGAGTGGCGGGTCTGGGAAACGGTCAAGTTGCCGGAGGGCAAGGTATTGATCCCCGGCATCGTCACCCATTCCTCCAACCTGGTCGAACATCCCGAGGCGGTCGCCCAGCGGATCGCGCGGTTTGCCGGCGCCGTCGGCCGCGAAAACGTCATTGCCGGCGCCGATTGCGGCTTCGCAAGTTTTTCGACTTCTTGCGAGGTCCATCCGAGCGTCGTCTGGACCAAGCTGGCGGCATTGGCAGAAGGAGCGCGCCTGGCCACGAAGGAATTGTGGGGCACAGCCTGACCAGCCGGAGAAGGCTGCCGTCGGCTAATCCGCAATGCTGGAGAGCGGGCGGGCGACGCTTTCCAGCGGCCGCCGCTCGGCCTTGACGCCGATTGCGAATTCCGTCAGCGCCGCCACGATCATCAGACCTGCGCCGAGGAGGTAGCCGGCGAAAACCGCGCTGCGCTCGCCGGTGCTGACCAAGATGCCGAACAGCCAGGGCGAGATCACGCCGCCTGTCGCGGTGCCGAGTGCGTAGAACAACGCGATGGCAAGAGCTCTTGCTTCGAGCGGGAAACTTTCGCTGACCGTCAAATAGGCGGAACTAGCGGCAGCCGAGGCGAAAAAAAAGATGACGGTCCAGCAGGCGGTTAGCTGCACCGCGTCGAGCAGCCCTTCGCGGAACAGCCAGCCGACGATCGCCAGCAATATCCCCGAGAGCGCATAGGTGGCGCCGATCATCGGCTTGCGACCGAGCGTGTCGAACAGCGGACCGAGCACCAATGGTCCGAGAAAATTGCCGAGCGCGAAAGGCAGGATATACCAGCCGACCGAGGCAGACGGGACCGCGTAGAATCGGGTCAGAACCAGCGCATAGGAAAAGAAAATCGCGTTGTAAAAGAACGCCTGCGCCGCCATCAGCACGAGCCCCAGGAACGCGCGCTGCGGATAGTCACGCAGGATCCCCAGCAGCATGCGAGCGAGCGGCGTGCGCGAGGACACCGCAAGACGAATCCGCGCGCCGACTAACAGCGCTGCCGCGCCCGCCCCTACCCGGCGCTCGATCATGCCGATCACCGCCTCGGCCTCGCCAAGCCGGTCGTGCAGCATCAGCCAGCGAGGGCTTTCCGGGAGGTAGCTGCGCAACAATAGGATGCCGAGACCGAGCACCGCGCCGATCCCGAACGCGGCGCGCCAGCCCATATCCGGAGGCAGTCGGCCGGGCTGCAGGACCACGACTGCGCCGGCCGCGCCGAGTGCGGCGCCCAGCCAGAAGCTGCCGTTGATCGCCAGATCGGTGCGCCCGCGAAACCGCGCCGGCACCAGTTCCTGGATCGCCGAGTTGATCGCCGCATATTCGCCGCCGATGCCGGCGCCGGTCACAAAGCGGAACAGCGCGAAACTCGCGAAATCCCACGAGCCGGCGGTGGCGGCGGTCGCGGTCAAATAGAGCCCCAAGGTGACAAAGAACAATTTGCGGCGGCCGAAACGGTCGGTCAGATAGCCGAACAGCAGCGCACCAAGGACCGCCCCGGCGAGATAGGCGCTGCCGACGGCGCCGACCTCGGCGGCCGAGAAGCGCAGCACCGGGCTCTCCTGCAGGGCGCCGGCGATCGAGCCGGCCACCGTCACCTCGAGCCCGTCAAGGATCCAGGTGACGCCCAATGCCACGACGACCAGGGTATGAAAGCGGGTCCACGGCAGACGATCGAGCCGCGCCGGAATGTCGGTTTCGATAATCGATGCGCCGTCGTCCATAGATGGATAACGCTCCGAGCGAGGAATTTGCCATGGTCGCGGCCATCCGGCGGTGATCAGTTCGCCGGGCGAGCCCGTTCAGGGATGATCACATGAAATCGTATCTATCGTACCGATTGGCGGCGGTGCTCCTTTGCCTCTCTGCCGTTGCGACGCGCGCGGAGCAGGTCGGCAGCTTCAGCAACGACTGGACCGGCAACGGCATGGTCGTCGAGGCCTTTGCCGATCCGCAAATCGCCGGTGTCACCTGCCATGTCGTCCATTTCGACCGCAGCGTGCTTGACCGGCTGACCAAGGGGAACTGGTTTGAGAACCCGTCGAACAGCGCGATTTCCTGCAGTCAGAGCGGGCCGATTAGTGTCGGCAAGATCGCCCTCGGCCCCAAGGGCGAGGAGATCTTCTCGCAGCGGATGAGTCTGTTCTTCAAGTCGATCGCGGTGCGCCGGATCTACGACCAGAAGAACGACACCTTGATCTATGTCGCCTACAGCCGGCAGATCAAGGACGCCAGCGCCAAGATGGGCCTGGCGACCGTCTCACTCTACAACACTCACCCCAACTGGACCATCGCCAAGCCCTGACCCCCTCGCCGTCAATTCCCGTTCAACCGGGAAATTTCCCCGTCGCGGCCCGAAAACGGTCGATCGACCTAAAAAACTTCAGGTAACTCAATGTCCTGCAGGTGAGCGCTGTCAGCATAACGCCGGATTGTGGCGGAAGACCGTAGGTCCACGCGCGGCTGTGCGAGCCAGGCCTATTTCGTGAATGCCGGTTGTAGCCGAGTGGCACCGCCTGTGGCGAGCGGCCATACGTAGCGATCAAACGTCAGACCGACCACTGCCATTTGGCCGTCGGTCCGCAGGGCAAACCGTCCGGCGGCGCCCTCGCGGATGCGCCGAAGTCGAAGAGCCCAAGGTGACCCTTGTCTAATAGCACGAGCCGCCGACCGTTCCCGGCACGAGCATCAAGGGCGTGCTCGTCGAATACGCACGATGCGAACGAGAGGGGGAGATATAAAGGAACCCAAACCGCTCATTCGACGTTTCTGCTGCGAAGATTGACGGTCTCGCCCGCTGACCGGCGAAGCGCGTTTTAGCGCCTCTCCGCGGTCAACTCGCGGGGTCAATAGCTTGTTGCGCTCAAATGCGGGATGTACGATCGCCGCCGGCCTCAAATACGGTGGCGGACGCCATGCCCGTTGAGATCACCGAGAAGACGGGCGCGAGCAGAGGCGAAGCCAATCCGGTCGACGCGCTCCCCGCAAGTGAAGGGGTGTCGGGCGAGCACGAGGCGCGACAATCGGTGAGCCCACCGTCGGATCAGCGGCCCTCGCGGCGGCGACGGCTGCTGATTGCTGCGCTCGGCGCCCTGGTCCTTGCGGCCGTCGGCATATTCTGCATCCCCTGGATTCTCGCATCGCTCAACACCGTTTCAACGGACGACGCCTACGTCAACGGCCATGTGACGTTCGTCGCTCCCCGGGTCGCCGGCCAGATCTCTCGGGTGCTGGTCGACGACAACTACCGTGTGCACAAAGGCGAGCTTCTCGCCGAACTCGACAAGGAGCCGTTTCAGGACGCGGTTGCCGTGAAAACAGCGGCGGTCGATACCGCAGAGGCGAACCTGCGCGCGGCTAAAGCCACGGTGCGGGATATCGAAGCACAAGCATGGGCCCGGCGCTGGGGATTGCAGAACGCCGTACAGGATGTCGACGACAAAATTGCCCTTTTGCACGCTCGGGTAGCCGCTCTCGACAAGAGCAAGGCCGAGCTGACGCTCGCACAAGCCGACTTCTATCGGGCGCAGCGGTTGCTGGGGAGCCCGGCCGAGAGCCGTCAGGAGTTCGATCGGGCTCAACGAACCTTATCTACTGCCAGCGCACAAGTCACTGAATCGCTCGCCGATGTTTACAGGGTGCGGGCGTCTTTGGGACTGCCAGCGCAACCCGATGGCGGCAAAGGTCTTGACCAGGTCCCCCCGGATCTCGATCAGACCTTTTCTTCCATCCTCGTGGCCCAGGCAAACCTGATCGAGAGTGCGGCTCGGCTTGGTGTGATCCATTCCGTTGACCAGAGCCCGAAGCAGATGCTCGATAAGTTTGAAAAACAGGGCGACGTCGATCGTACGTTCGCCCGGCTGGAGGCCGAGGCGCCGGCCGTCAAGCAGGCCGAGGCCAAGCTCGAATTCGCCAAACGCGAGCTCGCCCAGTCCGAACTAGATCTTGGTTTTTGTGACATCGTCGCGAAGATCGACGGAGTCGTCACGCGCCGGAATGTCAATCCGGGCGATTACGTTCAAGTCGGGCAGAATCTGATGGCGATCCGCTCTCTCCGCGAGATCTGGGTCGACGCGAATTTCAAAGAGACCCAACTACGATACTTACGTATCGGCCAGCCTGTTGATCTATACGTCGACATGTACGGCAGCCGGCACGTGTTCAAGGGTCGCGTCTCCGGCTTTACGATGGGGACCGGATCGACGCTGGCGTTGTTGCCGCCGGAGAATGCGACCGGCAACTTCGTCAAGGTGGTCCAGCGGCTGCCGGTCCGGATCGATCTTGAAGGATACGACCCTGACAAAGACACGCTGTTCGTCGGCACGTCCGTTGTCCCGTACGTGTACATTAACAAGCCGCCTACCGGGCCCGATGCCGCGAAGTTTCTCCAAACCGCTCTGCCCCAAACACAAGCCATCGGTTCGCCCCGGGGTTCGCCCGGCGCCGACAAATGACGGTCGCGGCGCTTTCCGCCCCGAGATCCGCCGCGGCAGGCAACCCATGGTTGGTGGCCGCGGTCGTGGTGGTGCCGACCTTCATGGAGGTGCTCGACACCACGATCGCGGTGGTGGCACTGCGCTATATCGCTGGCGGGCTGTCGGCTACGGTCGAGGACGGTGAGTGGGTTCTCACCAGCTATCTCGCGGCCAACGCGATCATCCTGCCGATCACCGGGTGGCTGAGCGCGCATCTGGGTCGCCGCAACTACTTTCTACTCTCGATTGCCGTATTTACGATCGCTTCCGCGCTATGCGGATTGGCCGGGAGCCTCAGTCAGCTGATCCTGTTCCGAGTGATCCAGGGTCTGGCAGGCGGCGGTTTGCAACCCAGCAGTCAGGGCGTGCTGTTGGACGCCTTCCCGGTTGAAAAGCAGGGCGTGGCGATGACGCTGTTCGGCTTCGCTGCCCTGATCGCGCCGGTCGTCGGTCCGACCCTGGGCGGCTGGCTGACCGACTCCTATTCGTGGCGCTGGGTCTTTCTGATCAACGTGCCGGTCGGTCTCCTGGCGTTTGTCGGATGTTATGCCCTACTTCGCGATCCGGATTATCTTACCACCCAGCGCATCGACTTGAGAAAGCAGCCCTTCCATTTTGACTCGATCGGCCTGTCGCTGCTGGTCATTGTTATGGTCTCCTGGGAAGTGATGCTAAGCAAGGGCCAGGAGTGGGACTGGCTGGGTGATCCATTCTGGCGCGTCCAGACATTGGCGACCTTCTTTGCCGTGGGTTTAAGTGCACTGGTTGTTTGGGAGTTGCGGCACCGCAACCCGGTGGTCAATTTCCGGCCGTTGCGCGAGCGCAATTTTGCCGGATGCTGCATCATCATCTTTTGCGCTTATTTGGCGCTCTACGGCGCCAGCACTTCGTTGCCCGGCCTGCTTCAGTCCCTCTTCGGGTATGATGCGCTGCGCGCCGGGCTGGTCATGTCGCCCGCCGGGGTCTTTGCGGTTCTGGCAATGCCGGTTATCGGCCGCTTGCTCGGCCGGGGGACTGATGCGCGGTGGTTGATTGTTGCCGGGCTGCTGGTCATGACGGCAGGCAACTACTGGATGTCACAGCTGAACCTGGACGTCAGCCCCGGCCAGCTCATCTGGCCTCGGGTACTGGTGGTCCTGGGATTGTCGGTATGTTTTGCGCCGGTAAATGTCGCAGCTTACCTCTATACACCGTTGGAATTGCGCGGGGCGGCGGTCGGTTTGTTGAGTTTGCTGCGCAACGAGGGGGGCAGCGTCGGGACCTCGGTAGCCCAGACCTTCCAGGAGCGGCGTGAACAATTTCACGGCCTGCGCTTAGGGGAATACCTCGATCCCTTCAACGCGGCCGCGAACTCCTTCGTCGCGCACGCTCAGGCGTTCTTCTCCCAAGAGATCGCCGATCCGGTCGCCGCACGGCAGCTAGGTTTGCAGGAACTCGAAAATCTGCGGCAGCAGCAAGCATCCGCGCTTGCCTACTTCGACTGCTTTTGGATGTTTGCGGTGTTGACGTTTGTGCTCGTGTTCGTGGCTCTGCTGATGAAGCGATCGGTGGCTAGGAAAGGCGCTCACCAGATTGTCGAATGAGCCAGCTTGCGGGCGCAACTCATGACGACCGACCCGACATCGAGGGTAGTTCCGGGGACGCGGCAGCGAGAGGCTCGGGGTTCCGATGTTCCGATCGATCAGCCGGAGACGCGTGAAAAAGTGGCGCGGGTTCGTCTCGGCTCCTACGAGTTCAAAAAGAAGGGGGTTTCGCGCTTCGACTTGCGTGATCCCTACCATCTCGCCATCGCCCTGACCTGGCCGCAATTCCTCTTATCGTTACTCGTACTTTATCTTTTCATGAATGTCGTTTTCGCCATTTTTTTCTGGCTGGTTCCCGGATCGGTGGGTCATGCTCGACCGGGTAGCCTCCTGGACGTGTTTTTTTCAGCATAGAGACGGTTGCAACCGTCGGCTATGGCGAGATGTATCCAGCAACATTGTACGGCCACTTGATTGCGTCGACCGAGATCGTCTGCGGGCTCGCCTTCACGGCAATTTTGACCGGCCTGACCTTCGTTCGCTTCTCGCGGCCACGAGCCAAGCTGATCTTCGCTGCCAATCCGGTAGTGGCGATGCATAACGGCAAACCGACATTGATGGTGCGGATCGGCAATGGACGCGCAGCTGAGTTGGCGGATGCGAAAGCCCAGCTGAATGTGCTGCTTACCGAGATCGCTGTCGACGGCCAGGTGTTTCATCGCGCACAGGAGTTGCGGCTCGAGCGAGCGCACCTTCCGATCTTTCCGCTCTTCTGGACCCTCATGCATGTGCTGGACGAACGGAGCCCGCTGAACGGCTACGATGCGGCGCGAGCAGTCAAAGCGAACGCGCAGGTTTTCGTAGGGATTGAAGCGCGCGACCCGACGCTCGCGACGACGGTGCACGACATCCGCAACTACCCGGCGGAGGATATTCGCTTTGGCATGAGGTATACGGAGGCCATAACCACCGCAAGGGACGGCACGCCGGTTTTGGACCTGACCACAATCGGAGCACTAGAGCCCGATGTCGGAGACCGCCAGGAACAGGGGTGGACGGACCGCGAAGAAGACGGATAGATGACCTCACTCCTCACCCTTCGGCAGCACGGCGCGAACACGCGCCATGCGGCGACCATCGCCAAGCCGTGAGCCCTCGCCGTCAATTCCCGTTCAACCGGGAAAATAACCAGGAATTTCCCCGCGGCGCCCCAGAAACGGCCGATCGGTCTCGAAAAACATCAGGTAAATCAACGTCCTGAGGTGAATTCCCGTCATGGCATAACCGGGAATTTTTTTGACATAACCGGGAATTTTTTCGGCCGAACCGGGAATTAACGGGAATTACCGTGGCGGTGGCCAGAAAGCGCCGGCGCCGTAGGGCTGCCGATGAATCTCGTGTCGCACTCGATCCGATACCTCCCTTTCCGACCGCTCGTCAGCATAACGCCGGATTGTGGCGGAAGGCCGACCGCTGCGGGGCTGTACGACCCAGGCCTATTTGATCGATGCCGGTTGGAGCCGAGTGGCGCCGCCTGTCGCGAGCGGCCACACGTAGCGGTCAAACACCAGACCTACCACTTCCATTTGGCCGTCGGCGGCCAAGCCGAACCGTTCGGCGACGCGACGCGAGCGGGCGTTTTGCGGCTGAATAGCCGAGATCGCGTAGGGCAGCCGCAGCACGTCGCGCGCGTAATCGCGGACGCAACCCACTGCCTCAGTCGCGAAACCCTGGCCCCAGACGGCCGGATCGAACGTGTAGCTGAGCTCACACTCGAATGTCAGGGCGCCGCCAGCGGGCGCCCGTGCACGCCCAAACCATCCTTTGCGAACCCCGTGCTCGGATGCCACCAACTCGACAACAAGGTCGGTCAAGCCGCAGCGCCCGATCAGCGCGCCGTCTTCCTTGCGCAGGACCGCGAGACAGCCGAGCGCCAGCTGCTGATAGCCCTCCAGAGTGGACTGCAGCCACGATGCGGACTCTTGGGGCGAGCGCGGCCGGCCTCCGGGGTAGAGATATCGCGTGACTTCGGGGAGCGCATGGATGCGCGCGAAGAACTCCAGATCGTCCGGCGCGATCCGCCGCAGCACGAGGCGAGCCGATTCCAGCCGGTCCGTGCCGTGCGCCAGGGTCATTTAGAAGAATCCGGCATCTCGCTCGGATTGTAGAGCCGTTCGCGGCGCGGGTCAGCGCTGCATCGTCGACGGTCGACTCAGGGTCTGTGGGCGAGCGATCGGGCGGGGTGGCGTGTCCACGCATCTAGGTCAGGAGGTCGCTTGGAACCGATCAGCACGGCTCGGGAGCGGTCGGCCGGTACGGCTTGACCGCGATCTCGCCGGCGCGCTGCCGCATCGTGTGTGTGTCATGCCATGCCTGCATCCGCAGCAACATTTCCATATCGACGCCAAACGCCTTCTCGATTCGCAGCGCCATTTCCGGGGACAACGCCGCCTTGCCATGCAACAGGTCGGAAAGGGTGGCGCGCCGCACACCGAGCACCTCGGCCACCGCGCTGACCGACAGGTCCAGCTCGTCGAGAATTTCCGCGCGGATGAACTCGCCCGGATGGGTTGGGGTCATGCCGATTTTCACAGGTGCATCGCTCATCAGTGATAGTCCTCCAAATCGAGGTCTAGCTTCACTTAGAATTTATTTGTAACCATAAAAACCTCCAGTATCTCCACCAGCCCAACATCCATTTTTGCATGCAGGAAACCGAGAATTGCATAAATGTTTAAAGATTGGAGCACTAATATCGTTATTTTCATATCCCTGCGGTTGAAATATCCTACCATTATATCTCCCGTTTATGCCATCAATTATTCCCATTACATAAACATTGCCAACGGAGTAACTACTTCCTGCTTCAGAATATGAATAACAAGCGATGGCACCCTTGGACGGAAGAGTCGGTATATTTTCATTATTCTTAAGAAATTTGGCTATTCGTCCGTTTGGGTCTGATAACAGACCTGTGTCAAGATAAAATTTAAACAATTTTTTTGTACTCTCCAAATCACTGGTGATCGCTTTCTCCACTAAAGAGGCTTGATGCGTCTTTTGTTCTAACTGCAATTCTTCAGCGTTTTTGAGTTTCTCAACTGCTAATTGATTGCTGGCTTGCATGTAACTTACGACAAGATTGCCCACAAATGCTATTAACGCAGCAAATATGCTGGCTAATATCGCCCAATCTATACTCCTAGGTCGCGCGGTGGGTTGCGTTTGCGGGTGATCTTCCTCGGCCATTACGGGACCATCCTAATTTCAGTTATGTGTCTGGGCTGGTTCTATTCCCTGATATCGTTCGCAGACCCACTTCCATGTGGACGGCCGCTCGGCTGTTTTCCAGGAGGCACTCTGCGGCTCCGCACCGATGGCAGACCCGAAGCCTCGAGGTTGTTCGGACGGAGCCGGGAAACCTCCTGGCGTCGAACAGCTTTAGCCGGTTCGCGGTAGCGGCGGGCCTGCCGCCTCTTAACAACGGCTTTCTGACCTACGACAACCTCTTCTGGCCCGGCGGGTCGCCGCCGACGGCCACCGACTACCCAATCGGTGGCGGGTTTTTGGACATCTACGGGCTGCTCTTCGAGATCGGTGGCGGGCGGGTCGTGAACTTCTGGAGCAACGGCGATCTCGGCAGCGACGTCGATTACGGCGTCGCCGTCGCGACCTCGGCGATGTCGCTCGATTACGTCAGTGGCGACGTGACGGTTCCGGAGCCTGGTTCGCTGGCCCTGCTCGTGGCCGGCATCGCCCTTTTCGCCGCCATCCGCCGCCTCCAGCCGGTCTGTGGCGCGCGCCAGGGTCATTCCGGAAAAGTCCGATAAGGCCCTTTAAAAAATCCCGGAATGGGAGCTCTGGAAAATGAGGCAGTTTTGCGCGTAATCCCGGATTCTCGGACGCTCTCTCGGCGGATTTGAACGCGGTAATTGCAAATGATATAGTCACCAGGCGAAAATCAGGGGGGCGGTCGAGTCACTGCGCCACGGCAACCCTCTGTATGATGCGGGAGATAAATGTTGGCAAAAAAGCGCGTTTTCCTGAGCTTCCGCGCGGAGGACAAAAATCAGGTCAACGGTCTTCGGTTGCTTGCTGTAAATGACAAATTCGACATCGAATTTTACGACGAATTTGTTCGTAAGGCAATCGATAGCGAAGACGCCGCGTACATTAAATCTACGATTAGAGGCAAAAATAACCGCACCAGTATCACTGTGTGCATGTTGAGCGCACTCACGCATACGAGTCCGTGGGTTGACTGGGAGTTAGAAGAAAGCTACGGGAAAAATAATACCGTCATCTACATGGGGCTAAAAGATGGCCCCGGCACTCTTGTTGTTCCCAAGCCCGGACGGGATCGGGAGGCAATATGGTATTTATGGGATCATGAGTTACTGGATCGGCTAATCAGTGCTGCTGCATGAGGAATGGGCAGACAGAGCAGGAACCGGATAGTGGATATCCGCGCCTCGAATCGCAAATTAGCTGGTACGACCGGCGGTCTGGTCAGGCTCAATCGCTATACAAGCGGATCAAGATTATCGAGATTGGTTGCGCTGCGCTGGTTCCTCTCATCTCGCAGATAAACGCAATTGTAACAGCAGTGCTAGGCTCTGCTGTTATCGTATTAGAAGCCCTGCAACAAATTAATCAGTGGCAACATAACTGGATCACTTACAGATCAACGTGTGAAGCACTTCGGCACGAAAAATATTCGTATCTGGGCCGCTCCGGCCCGTACAAAGACATGGACGATAACACTGCAAACCAAGCTCTCGTCGAGCGCATCGAATCACTGATTTCTACAGAACACAGCAAGTGGATTTCTCGTCAAGAATACGCAATGAAAAAACCAACGGATCTTCCCAAAGCCCAACGGTAGTGTAGCCCCTCTGGTGAAGCGTCGCAGCGTGATGCTCCAACGATTTGTCCTGCTGCTTTGCCTCTCGCTCTTCGCCGGGTCTGGCGCTTCGGACTACATCGATAAATAGCTAGGTATATTCGAACGTTCTTTTAAGATTGCATTCACCTTTTTGCGGCGCTTCATAATCACGCGCGAACCGTCTTTTCGCCATTCGTCGAAATGCGCGTATTTCTTTCGGCCTTTATTAACCCACAAGGCAAGGGCGTCTTTATCTTGAATAGATGAAATATCAATGTAAGGATAAACTCCTAAGTATTCCAAACCACGATATCTATCTTTCTGGTCTTGCGCGACTGGTAGTATCGCAACGCGCCCCTCGGTATACCCGTCAAAGTAGCCAAGTTCCCACGGCATCCATCTCGATTGTGTCGATGCGTCGGTTGCGAGGTATAGGAGAGTGTCGCATTGACGCATGCGCCAACGTAGATTTTCTGCTGTATCTGGCGATACGTATTCGCGACGAAATTGAGGATCAGTGAGCCAATCTACATAAACAGAATACCCAAAGCCTTCTATTATGGATCGCGCACCTAATACAACTTCTGCATCTCGTATAGAATGGCTTAAAGATATATCAAATCTGCCGATTGCAGATGCTGACTCTGTCAGAACGGTTCTCGCGGACTTTTGCAGCTTCTGTTCCGTTTGACGAGCCGCTTTACGGACAAGAGCATCGGTGAGCAATGGCATAATAGGTGCTTCGGTCTGTAACCTCGTCGCGGTTTCTTTATACTCTCAACCTTGAGATCGTGCTCTTGCACGACGCCATAGCTGCGCGCCGGTTCCACAAGGGTAGCACTTTCGGCGCGGCGGCGGCGGGGCCTCGGCCTGCTGTGCCTCCGTCAATTTCGACGGTCGGCCCATGTGCTGCCCGCGCTTTTTGCCCTGCTGCGACCCTCGGCGATGCGGGTGCGAATAAGGTCGCGCTCCACGTCGGCCAAGCCACCGAGAACGGCAATCATCAAACGCCCTGTGCTGGTGCCGGTATCGGCCCACGGCTCGTCCGATGATCGGAATTGTGCCTTGGCGTCCACGATCTGCTTAACAATGGCGAACAGGTCGGAAGTGCTCCGCGCGAGGCGGTCGAGGCGGCTCACCATCAGCACGTCTCCGGCATCGAGCGGGTCGAGTAGGCGAAGAAGCTGCGCGCGGTCGGTCTTGGCTCCGTTCGCCACTCCGCGGAACACGTTTTGCGTCCGGCCATGGTCAATTGGCGGGCTTGGGCGTCAATGCTCTGGCCGTCGATCGATACCCTTCGGTAGCCGTATTTCATGACTTATTTAGGGCGGTAACTTATGCAAAGGAAAGCTCTTTCGGATTGACACCGCAAGTTTCTTTCATAATTCTGAATTTGCAAGAGGCCTTGGAAAATCGACCGGTGAGAAACCGGGTGCTTGACTCATAAAAACTGCTGCGATCTACTTTCCCAGAACATTTGCCGCAGCGCTCTGAACCGCACGGCGTTAGGGAGGGTAGATGCACATGAAGACCTCGGCACTGGTGGTGTTCAAAATTTCCTCTATCTGCCTTCTCGTTATGGCGTTTGGTGCCGCCAAAACCAATGCAATCGCAAATGTAATATTGTACGACGGAACATTTTATCTATCAAATTACACGGAGACAAGCGGTTCTAGCTCGAATGCGTCGCTGACGGCGGTGCAATGCCCGAACTGCGGCAATCCCGGCACTGCTCTCCAAGTGACCGTCGCGGCCACTCCCCCCGGGGGGGTAGCGCATGTCGGCTTTCTCAATAATGGGTTCGCGTATGATCCGAGCACCCAAGGTGCGATTGCATCGATAGCTGCATCCTTAGACATGAATCTGACGTTTTCCCGTACTTTCGGCAGTCCCGGATTTTCCAGTGGATTTGCTCCTCTAATCGAGCAAGATGGCAAGTATTATAGGGCACACATTTCGGGAATTTTGTTTCCCGGCGGTACCCCTGCTGGACCGACTGGGTACCAGACTATCTCGATGTCGCGACTCGTTGCCGCAGATTTCACGGGGTACGACCCGAGCACCGGCTCCGCCCTACCCGGTGAGCCTGATTTCTCGGGCGATCCGATGCTGTTCGGACTGCTGGTGGGCGCCACTTTGGGGATCTTTGGGGGTCCCCCTTTTACTCAGGCCTTCACTGTCGTAGCGGATGACGACAACCTGGCGTTTGACATATCACCAGTACCAGAGCCATCGAGCCTTCTCCTGCTCGCATCCGCGTTCGCTGGAATCGGAATCGTGCGTCGCAAGAAGTTGTCTACCTCTCGCTGTGCAAGCTGAGGCTGCCGGCGCGACCTATATAATGTGTCTCAAATACGCTCGGGCTCCTCGCCAAAATCCGCATAATGTCCATTACGACACGCCTTCTCAGGTAATCGCGAAATCACGAAGTCAACCTCCGAGACTTTCCCGCCGCCTGCCTTGTTTATCCTGCTAAAAGTGGGAGCCAGGCCGCTCCACTAACATCTTGGGATGCGGCTTTTATGAACCAGACAGATGGTTCCTGGTTTTTCTTCCTCGTCGCCCCGGCGAAAGAGCGTGTGAAGAATTGGTCTCGAAACGAAAGCCGGGTGCGGCACGGCCGCCGTGTGCGGTTCGAGACGCGCCTTCGGCGCTCCTCACCATGACGTACGTTATTGATAGGATTGAGAAACCGCTTCATCCCCGGCCTGCCCTCGCGAAAGCGGGGGACGCACCGTGCCGACCCAGCCATCCTTCAATTCCCTCACAGGCTCGAAAGCGGGGGGCCAGGCGCCGCTGGTAGGTGTTAGCTGCCCGCTGTTCAAGCCAGGGGAAGGCTCCGGGTGCCTGCGTTTGCGGGAATGACGGAAAAGGAGGCGGGTACCAAATGTCAGAATTCGCATCACTAGAGCGGTTTTCGATCAAATTGAACCGCACTCACCCTCTCACCCTGCACCCCCGCCCGAACCCTCCCCCATCGAGGGGGAGGGCCTTTGTCAGCGGGGAGGCCCTGTGTCAGCAGCCCCGGGGGAGGGCCTGTGTCAGCGGGGAGGCCCTGTGTCAGCACCCCCATTTGTACTCCCACCCCCTCGATGGGGGCGGGTCGGGTGGGGGTGATGGGCGCTGAGTGTATCGACTCGGTCGAAACCCGCTCTAAGCCGAGGGGTGGCGCATGCGGCCGGCAATAATTTTTCCGTCAAATTCGTGGGCGCTCACGGCGGCTCAGGCGACGCGCTCTATTGTCCCGAGCCAGAAGTTCGCAACATTATTCGAGCCGGATTGTCATTGCGAGGGGCCCGAAAGGGCGACGAAGCAATCTCGCCCGGGTTCAGCCTACGGCCCGAGATTGCTTCGCTTCGCTCGCAATGACGAGGACCATATTTATACAACCAACTTCAGAACTGAGATACTAGGATGGCGTTGAAGAGTTCGGTGCGGCGCTCTTCGAGATTGCGGGCGGAATCGTGGAACATCGCCTGCCAATCACCGCCGAGGATCAGTGGGTGCCGAGCGGCGCGAGTCAGTGCTGCATCGTCGAGGGTCCACTCGTCGTCGGATGGCGATCGATCGGCTGTGCGGAATCGCCGCGCGGTACCGTTGTCCGCCTAAATGCGCCGAAAACACCTCAATCATGCTGTAAAAAGCACTGGTTGATGGGCGGGAGATAGCCATAGAGCTGCTTGGTCAGGTAGGCGGCTGAGCCAATCGGGGCACCGGAATAGATCGTTGAGCCCGTGTTCGTGTTGGCGGCCGCGCTGCCGCAGTTCTCGAAGAACTTCTTCTGGCAGGGGAAGGGACCGGGGATCTGGTAGCCCAGCCTCGCCTGGGCAGGCGATGCGATCGGGCAAGAGCAGATGATTTGGCCCGGCGACTGGCCGGAACCCGGAACCGATTGCGCACTGGTGAAACAGATCCCGCCGTCGCACTGGGCGTAGGTTCCATTCGAAACGAGCGGCGGGCACGTGTAGAGCGCCTGAGTTCCGGTGCCTTGGCTGACCGAGGGGGGAAAGCTGAAAGTGCTCGCCATATAGCCGTTGCCTACACCCGCTGCATTGACCGTGCAGATATCCTGCTGACCGTTATCGAATTTGAACGGCAGGCTGATGCTGTCGCCGGACGCGACATCGCACTGGCAGTAGGCGAGGTTGTTGAGCACAAAGCAACTGGCAACGGCGCAAAGACCGTGGGGAACCGGTGTCCCGTCCTCGGCCGTGCCTTCGCAGACCTTGAAGAACTTGGTCGAGGTCGTGGCCATGCCGGCATTGGCGACGCTCAACCCCGAACCGCCGGCTGCCAATATCAGCCCAACTGCCAGCCCGATGCCGACCAGCCACGCTCTCCCCGAACGGTGTGTCGGCATGCCACGTCGCTTCATGGGGTGTTTCCTCCCGGCTTATGTGAGATCGGTGTATCACAATCGGGGGTCTTAGTGCGCATTAAAAATCAGGGCCTGGCAATATCGCGGTTTCATTCCATCTCGAAGCGACGCTTGGCAAAACACAACATCTTGCCGTTTCCAGTGCTCGCATCAAAGCCACATAATCGCCATTATGACAAAACTTTTAAGGTAAACGCGAAATCAGAATGTCAACCTCCAAGACTTCCCCGCCGCCAGCCTTGTTTATCCAGCTAAAATATCGGAGCCAGGTCGCCCCGCTAACACCTTGGGATGCGGCTTTTATGAACCAGACGGATGGTTTCCGGGTTTCTCTTCCCCGTCGCCCCTGCGAAAGAGCGTGTGAAGGAATTGGTCTCGGAACGAAAGCCGGGTGCGGCACGGCCGCCGTGCGTGGTTCGAGACGCGCCTTCGGCGCTCCTCACCATGACGTGCGTTAGTGATAGCATTGAGAAACCACCTCATCCCCGGCCTTCGTGTTGTGTGCCGCGAGGTTAGCGAGGAGTTCGGCGGGTGCTTGATAGCCGAGGCATCGCAGGCGGGTGCGATTGTAATCGGCGACAAAGGTGTTGAGGTAGGCATCGCGTTCGGCATGGTCGAGAAAACGGCGGTGGTGGGCGGCGCGGTTCTGCGGCATGCGGTCGAGGTGGTCACCGAGGCGGCGGTTGAACCGCTCGACCATGCCGTTGGTCTGCGGCCGATGCGGGCGGGTGGATCGATCGACGGTCTCCCGGCGCGCCTTCCAACGCGCCACGGTGCGGCTGTGGATGCCGAGTTCGCGGGCCAGTGCGGCGTTGCGCGCCTGGCTTTTCTGGATATAGGCGCGGGTGCGCGGCGTGGTGGTGGCATTGGCGTGGAGTTTGAGATCCATCACCGGGTCCTCCCCCCGATCGGTCGGCGGCGGCGGGGGTGCATCGTCGGGACGCTCGCCCCGGTGGGTCCACAGGCACCTCCCACGCGCCGCGCCGCCAGACTCGCGGCGGTCGCGGCGCCGGCGCGCGGGTCCCTCCTATGGACTATCGGGACGAGCTGCGCCTGGTCTGGCCGCAATTGCCGCCGCAGCCGCTCGATAGCTTGCCACAATCGTACGCCGTCGCGCCAATCTTCTGAGACGAAACACCTGCGCCGGGGCAGGCTCTGAGGAAGCCGCAACGCGGCTGTCTCGAAGGACGCACCGTGCCGCCGAGTCCTTCAATTCCCTCACACGCTCGAAAGCGGGGGTGCAGGCGCCGTTGGTGCGGTGTTGGCTGCCCCCTGTTCCAGCCAGGGCAGGCTCTCGGTGCCCGCTTTCGCGGGCCTGACGGAAAAGGAGGCGGGTACCAAATGTCAAAATTCGCACGACCAGAGCAGGTTCCGATCAAATTGAACCGCACTCACCCCCTCCCGAACCCTCCCCCTTCAAGGGGGAGGGCCTGTGTCAGGAGCGGGGAGGGCTTGTGTCAGCGCCCCCATTTGTACTCCCGCCCCTCGACCCTCATTTCTGACGCCGCCCACCCGATCCATGAGTAGTCGATCAATTTGATTGTAACAAGGCAGCTCATCCCGGTGTCATTACCGGGCTTGTGCCGGTGATCCACGTCTTTTTTCAGGCCTGACCGGGCACGTGGATGGCCGGAACAAGTCCACGGCTGTCCGGCATATTTTGTGCTATGGGTGGCGCATGGCGCTGTATCTATTCGTGGTTGGACGTCGCCAAACGAGCCTCAAATCCAACACCCCGCTGACGGTGGTCGAAGAGCTGCCGGTGCCGGCTGACGGCGCGATCCTGTCCGACCGCATCGGCCATCTGCCGGCGCGCCTGGGCAGCGGCCGCCGCAACCCGTTTCAGGATCCGGTGCGCGAGGTCCGCGTCACGCTCGATAGCGGCAAGCTGCTGCGCATCCTGTCGACCGATCTCGACGCCACCGCTCAGCGGATCGCCGATCTCTACAAGCGCCGTTGGGCGATCGAGCGGTTCTTCCGCTGGGTCAAGCAGACCCTCAAAATCCGCCGCTTTCTCGGCACCTCGGAAAACGCCGTGCGGATCCAGATCGCCGTCGCGCTGATCGCCTTTTTGCTGCTGCGGCTGGCCCAGGCCGGACAGAAGGCGGTCACCAGCCCGCTCACCTTCGCCCGCCTGGTGCGCCTCAACCTGATGCACCGCCGCCCGCTCCACCAACTGCTCGACCCCGAACCACCACTTCTCGCCAACCCCGCTCAAATGACCCTGCAGTGGAACCCCAGCTGAACCGGACAGCCGTGGAACAAGTCCGGCCATGACGAAGGATGAGAGGCGCCCGGAGCTCAGTGAAAAGTCCGCTAATCCCCCCGTTCGAGGATGGCGTTGAAGAGTTCGGTGCGGCGCTCTTCGAGATTGCGGGCGGAATTGCGAAACATCGCCTGCCAATCGTCGCCGAGGATCAGATGGGTCCCGAGCGGCGGGGGTGCTGTGGCCGAGCTGCGCGCGCGCCTTGCGGCTGATTTCAAGGCCTCCGCGGTCGTATCCTGCCAGGTCACGACCCGGAAGCCGGCGGCTTCGAGCTTTGCTCGGGTGACGTCAGCGGAGAACAGAAAACTGATGGCCGGCTCGCGCGCCCACTGTACCGGAAAGTGCGGGTCGCCACCGGGACCAGCGGCGACTTCCTGCAAAGCGAGCCGTCCGCCCGGTTTGAGCACGCGCCGCATCTCGCCGTAAAGACGGTCGCGGTCGGCGATGTTCATCGCCGCATTCTGCGACCAGACGGCATCGAAGCTCGCCTCGGCGAACGGCAGGTCGAGGGCATTGCCCTGGCGGTAGTCGACTTTCCCGAGCAGCCCGGTGCGGCGGGTCAGCATGTCGGCGACCCGGACGAACTCGGCGGTCAGATCGACCCCACTGACCCGCACACCATAGCGCCAGGCCAGAAAGCGCGACGGCCCGCCCAGGCCGGAGCCGACATCGAGCACGCGCTCGGCGCCGGTCAGCCCGAGAAGCTCGGCGAGCCGGATCGTCGCCGGCCGCTGGCCGCCGTGGAACTCGTCGACCGGGGCGAGATCGTCCGGGGTCAGATGGTCGATGTCTTTGCCCATCCCTTGCAGCGCGGCAAGGATCATCGCGCCGAGATCGCGGCTCGCGTAATGGTCTTCGACCGGGTTGGGGATCGTTGTCATCGGCCTCTCCAAATTCTCGGCTCAGCTTGCCTGCGGCACATTGACGGCTATGCCCATTTCCCGGGCGGCGGCCGCCAAGTGCCGATCGAGCGTGATCAGGGTCGCATCGAGACGCCGGGCAATCGCCAGATGCAGGGCGTCCGGCGCTCGGAGCCCGAGATCGAAGCGCCGCACATACACATCGGCGAGGCGAACATCCGCGGCGTGGATTTCCGCCGGTCTGGTCATCGCTGCTCGCCAAACGTCGAAATCGGACAAGCAGACTGTCCCGTCGACCGCCTGCAGGCGCCCAGTGCGAACAAGCCGCGACAGCGCCGACACCACTTCCACGGCGGCGAAATCGCTTACCCACGGCTCCTGCTGAACGGTCGCGATAAAAGCGTCCACCACGACGCTCCCCGGTTCTTTGACCAGGATCGGAAGCACAACGCTGGCGTCGAGATAACAGGTCAATGATCGTCGGTCTCATATAGCAGATCCAAAATCTCAACCGATGTCAGGCCAACGCCCGGACGGGCGTCGCGGCGCGCTCGCAACCATTCATATGTGCCGCGGGGCGGCGCCGGCGGGGGTTGCACCGGCCTTAGCTCGGCGACCGGCTTGCCGTGCCGCGTGATGACGACTTCCTCGCCCTGCAGCGCGCGGTCGATCAGCTTGGGCAGGGTGTTTTTGGCCTCGGCAACACTGTAGGCGGTCACGTTAGGCTCCGTTTTGCAATACGGCTATACATATAGCCATAATTGCTGGGTACGTCGAGAAGGGGCATAACCTCTCGAGGTCATGGAGGTCCAAAGATGCGCCTGCTGATCGCGATGATGAAGCACGAGACGAATACCTTTTCGCCGGTGCCGACGCCGCTTGCGCGGTTTGGGCACGGGCCGGGGCCGCTTTACGGCGAGGCGGCGATCCGCGCCTACCGCGGGACCGGCACCGGCCTCGGCGCCTATCTCGATCTGGCCGCACGCGAGGGGGCTGAGATCGTATTGCCGATCGCCGCCGGGGCCTCGCCGAGCGGCCCGGTCGAAGACGCCGCCTATGCCGAGATCACCGATCGGATTTGCGCGGCGGCGGCAGCGGGCGGGTTCGACGGCATCATGCTCGACCTGCACGGCGCGATGGTCACGCAGAGCCTCGAAGATGGCGAGGGACAGTTCCTGAAGCGGCTGCGCGCAATCGACCCGGCGACCCCGATCGCGGTCTCGCTCGACATGCACGCCAACCTATACGACGAGATCATCGCCAACGCGACCGTGGTTACCGGCTACCGCACCTATCCGCACATCGACACTTACGAGACGGCGTGGCTCGCCGGCGAAATCCTGTTGCGGGCGATCCGCGGCGAGGTCCGGCCGGTCATGGCCTGGGGCAACGTGCCGATGCTGCCGCATGTCATGCGGCAGGGGACCGACGACCATCCGAACAAGGAATTGCAGCATCGCTGCGCGGCGATGACTGCCGAGGGCGCTCTGGCGGCGAGCCTCTTCACCGGCTTTCCGCATGCCGACATCACCAATGCCGGGCTCAGCGCCGTGGTGGTGACCGACGGCGACCGCGAGCTTGCCGAGAGGTTGCGCGACGAATTGCTGGACTGGGCCTGGGTCGAGCGCGAGGCGTTCGTCTACCAGATCGAGCCGCTGGCGCAATCGGTCGCCCGCGCCAAGGCGATGCCGGCCCCACCGGCGGGCGAAGGGCCGGTCGTATTGCTCGACCATTACGACAATTGCGCCTCGGGCGGCACGATGGACACGACCGTCGTATTGGCCGAAATCCTGCGCCAGGGTCTCGAAGACGTAGCCGCCTTTGCGATCTACGACCCCGAAGCGGTGCAGCAGGCGATCGCCGCCGGCATCGGCACGCGAGTGACCTTGACGATCGGCGGCAAGATCGCGATGCCGGCGATCCCGGCCGAAAGTCCGCCGCTGAGTGCGACCGGGACGGTCAAGATGATTTCAGCCGGCCGTTACAAAAATCGCGGGCCGATGGCGCGCGGGGTGCAGATGGAGATGGGCCCGTCGGTGGTGCTGGACACCGGCGCGGTCGAGATCGTGCTGATCTCACGCCATGTCGAGCCGTCCGATCTAAATTGTTTGCTTAGTCTCGGCATCGACCCGATGCAAAAGCGCTACGTGATGCTTAAGAGCCGCATCCATTGGCGCGCCGGCCTCGGCAAGTTGGCCAGGGCGGTCGTCGACTGCGCCGGGGTCGGGGTGTGCACCTCGGATTACGGCCAGCTCGATTTCAAGAAAGTCAGGCGGCCGATCTACCCCCTCGACCTGCCTAACCGATAGGACTATCGCGAGCGCCCGGGGCCGTAGCGGCGAGCAGCCGGGACCGTCATCCAGCCGTTCTTCTCCGGCCGCTGGCGGCCTTCCGGAGCGTCGGGCAGCTTCCGCTCGCCTCGGCCGGGGCCGTCATCACCGAGAAGATTTTGTTTCGAAGCTTGTTCGCGCTCGCGGCGCAGCTCAGCAAGGCGTGCATGAATCGTCGTGAAATCATCGGCAGCGCGGGGTCGGGTCACGTTTCCTCCTGGGATTTTGGCTTGCTGCCGCTGGGCTCGGCAGGCTCGTTCGATACCGCCGATTAAGGCGCGCGCATGCTTGCCAGGGGACAGCCCTCCGATCAAGCGAAAACGAAGGGTGGGAAGATTTTGCGTTAACAAAATCTCCGCTGGCCCGACGCGGGAATTTCGGCAGGAGCTGGACCCCAACACGACGTCAGGCCAACGGCGCGGTTGTCGCGGCAAGGCCGGCGCGGTAAGGGTGTCGGCAAGGGGCACGCGCTTCAGGAGCACGACATGGACGGCACCACCCAGCTGATCGAAACCGACCGGCGCTACCTGGTTCACCCGCTGCACCATCCGGACGATCACCGGCAGCCGCTGGTCATTGTCGAGGGCAAGGGCGCGATGCTTCGCGATGCGGACGGCCGCGAATACATCGACAGCCTGTCGGGCCTGTGGAACGTCAATGTCGGTCACGGACGCGGCGAGCTGGCCGACGCCGCCGCGGCGCAGATGCGCCGCATCGCCTTCGCCTCGGCCTATATCGGCCAGACCAACGAGCCGGCGGTGCGGCTCAGCGAAAAGATCGTGAGCCACGCCTACGCGAATTCTTCCGCCGTCTATTTCACGACCGCCGGCGCCGAATCCAACGAATCAGCATTCAAATTCGCGCGCTATTACTGGAAGATCAAAGACAAACCGACAAAGACCAAGATTATCTCGCGCATCCACGCCTATCACGGGGTGACGATGGCGGCGATGAGCGCCACCGGCATGGCCGCCTACCACAAAATGTTCGGACCCTTGGTCCCGGGCTTTATCCAGGTGACGCCGCCTTACGCTTATCGCTGGCCCGGCAACGAAGATCCGGGGATCGGGGCAGCCGAGGCGGTCGAAAAGGCGATCCTCGCCGAGGGACCGGATTCCGTAGCGGCGGTGATCGCCGAGCCGGTCATGGGCGCAGGCGGGGTGATCGTGCCGCCGCCGAGTTATTTCCCGGCCCTGCGCGAGATCTGCGACCGCCACGATGTGTTGCTGATCGCCGACGAGGTCATCACCGGCTTCGGCCGCACCGGCCGATGGTTCGCGCTCGGCCATTGGGGGGTCGAGCCCGATCTGGTCTCCTTCGCCAAGGGGGTGACGAGCGGGTATCTGCCATTGGGCGGTGTGATCGCGTCGAAACGCGTGCACGAGGCGATCGAAAGCGCGCCGGCGGACCGCAAATTCATGCACGCGGCGACCTATTCCGGCCATCCGGTATGCTGCGCGGTGGGGTTGCGCAATGTCGAGATCATCGAGAGCGAGGGGCTGGTCGAGCGCGCCGCGGTGATCGGCAAGAGGCTGCTGGCGGGCGTTGAAGGGCTGCGTGATCTGCCGGCGGTCGGCGATGTGCGCGGGCTCGGCATGATGTGCGGGATCGAACTGGTATCCGATCGCGGCAGCAAGGCGCCGGCGCTCGGGCTGGGGGCCCGCATCACCCGAGAAGCACTGGCGCGCGGGTTGTTGCTGCGGGTTCGGGCGGGCAGCGCCGATCCGGTGATCGGCGACACGATCTGCCTCGCGCCGCCGCTGATGACTCCGACCGAGACCCTCGACCGCATCCCCGAAATCCTGCGCGCCGCGATCACCGCCGCAACTAAATAACTAATTCACCACGCCCGCGCCGGCCGTGCGTTTCTTTCTGTCGGTCGTGCTTGGCTGTGTGCTGCCGATCCGCTTCACCGGCCGCCTTTAGCTGATTGATCAGCTCCGGCGGCAGGGCATCGATCCCAGTCGTCTTCCGCGAGGAGCGGTTGACGAGATCGTGCGGGAGTGTGTCGCGTCGGTACGGCGTCTCGCTGAATGGGACCATGAATGGTGGCGCGGTGAGAAAACGATCGAACTGATCGAGCTCGACGCCGCGATGGTCGCCTATATCCTGGACCCTCACGTAGGGCCGGATGCGGGCATGGAAGATCTGGCCGAGCCACTGCGTGCGCTGCTAGCTCGCCACGGGGTCAATTTTCCTGAGCCGTAACAACATCTCTTAACGAGACGCGGAGGGATTTAGAGCCCGCAAACCACTCAACGAATTTGTGAGGAGGGTTTATTGGCCGAAATGGGAGGCATATTATGACGACCGTGTGTATGGGTAAGGGCGACGCCCGCCTGGACAGGTTTCGCCCACCTATATTGACGGAGCAGAATGCAAAAATGAGATTGGAGCAATGGGGCGCTCTGGCTGCAATCTTCACCTTTGTAGGAGCCATTTTGACCGGCCTCGGTCATTTCGTCCAAAGGTATTGGCGCCGCATACGAATCGAACGCTATTTGCTCAGAGTAAGACGCGACAATCCCGACGCAGACGCCATGCGTCTTCGCCGGTTCGTCGGCCAGTTGGCCGTCGAGATGGGGATGACATCAGATCAGGTTTATGATGCTACAAAATCAAGCAAACGGCTTGAGCGAGGGCGCAACAATTCACGTGATGAGAGCATTTGGTTTAGTGCCAAGCCCGATCAACTAAAATAACATTAGTTATGTCCGCTGCTACATCATGATGCAATATACCACAATGACCATTGTGCTTTACTTTCCAACCTCTGGGGTAGATTTTTGATGCGCTCCCCCACGATCGGCGTTGTCATCGAGGGCGCAACCGGGCGGCTCGGCACCACGCAGCACCTGAAGGCGCTGCTGGCGATCCGCGGCGAGGGTGGGCTATTGCTCGGCAATGGCGACCGCCTGGTGCCCGAGCCGGTGCTGCTGGGCCGCAACCCCGAAAAGCTCGCGGCGCTTGCCGCGGCGAGCGGGGGCCTAAGATGGAGCACCGATCGCGATGCCTGCCTCGCCGACACAGAGACCTTGATCTATTTCGACGCAACCGCGACCGGCGGACGGCCGGAGCGCCTCGCGGCCGCGATCGCCGCCGGCAAGCATGTCTATACCGAAAAGCCGGTTGCGGAGACCTTAGAGCAAGCCCTGTCGCTGGCTCGGCAAGCCCAGAGCGCCGGCGTCAAAAACGGGGTCGTCCAGGACAAGTTGCTCCTGCCCGGCTTCAAAAAGCTCCGCAGGCTGTATGACGCCGACTATTTCGGCCGGGTTCTGTCGATCCGCCTCGATTTCGGCTGGTGGGTGTTCAACGGGGAGCTTTACCCGTCGCAACGTCCGAGCTGGAATTACCAGCGCGCGGCCGGCGGCGGGCTGATCCTCGATATGTTCGCGCATTGGCGCTACATTTTCGACCGGCTGCTGGGACCGATCAAAGCAGTGTCGTGCCGGGCGATCACAGTGCAACCGCATCGTACCGACGAGGCCGGCAAACCCTACGATGTCGATGTCGAGGACCACGCCTTCGCGATCTTCGAATTGGCCGGCGGGGCGATCGCGCAGATCAGCTCGTCCTGGGCGAGCCGGGTCAAACGCGACGACCTCCTACAGATCCAGGTCGACGGCGCCAAGGGCTCGGCTGTGTGCGGCCTCCATCGCTGCTTTATCCAGCCGTTGGTCGCGACGCCGCGGCCGTTTTTCGACCCCGAGCGGCCTCAAAGCGCGGTGTTCGGCGACGAATGGCTGGAGATGCCGGATGTCGAGCCGTTCAAGAACAGCTATCGCGAGGGTTGGGAATTGTTTCTGCGCCATGTCGTCGAGGACATGCCGTTCCCGTCGCCGCTGGTCGAAGGCGCCAAAGGCGTTCAGCTTGCCGAAGCCTGCCACCAGAGCGACCGCGAACGGCGCTGGATCGACCTGCTGCCGCTGACCCTCTGACCTGACGGCCGAAGATCGAGCGGACTGGACGCCGCTCGGTTTGCGACTCACATTGATAGTGCGCGCATTTGCATGAAGGGGTTGGCGATGGAACTGGGGAAACTCGGCGTTTGGGTGTCGATGGACGGGATGACCTCAGCGGCATGCGCGGCCTTTGCCAAGCGGGTCGAAGAATGGGGATACGGCGCCTTGTGGATGCCCGAAAGCCGCGGGCGCGACGCCTTGGTGCTGTCCTCGTGGCTCCTCGCTAATACGCAAAAGCTGATCGTCGCAACCGGGATCGCCAACATTTACGCCCGCGACCCGATGGCGATGGCGAATGGCCAGCGCACGCTCGCCGAACAATCGGGCGGCCGGTTTCTGCTTGGCGTCGGCGTGTCGCACCGCCCAATGGTCGAGGGACTGCGCGGCCACACCTACGGCAAGCCAGTCGCGACGATGCGCGCCTATCTCAATGCGATGCGCGAAGCGCCCTATCAGGCGGCGCCGCCGGCCGAGATGCCGCGCACGGTGGTTGCGGCATTGGGCCCAAGAATGATGGCGCTGTCGGGCGAGCTGGCCGATGGGGCGCATCCCTACAATTCGATCCCGGCGCATACCGCCGAAGCGCGAAAAATTCTTGGCCCCGGCAAGATCCTGGCGCCCGAAGTCTGGGTCTTGCTCGAAACCGACCCGGCGACCGCGCGCCGCGCCGCGCGCGAGGCCCTGTCTCGCTACCTGCAGCTAGAGAATTACGTCAATGCCTGGCGCGGCCAGGGCTTTGCCGAGGCCGATCTTGCCGGCGGCGGCTCCGACCGCTTTATCGACGCGATCGTCGCTTGGGGCGACGAGGCCGCGATCCGCGCCCGCATCCAACAGCATTGGGACGCCGGCGCCGACCATGTCTGCATTCAGCCGATCGGCCCGCAGGGCTCGCGTCAAATCGATGAAGGAGTCCTAGAGCTGCTGGCGCCGGCGCGACGACCTTGACGGACTCGGGTGCTCGACCGACATTGTTCGCGCCGATCTCGGGAAATTTCGTCGGCGCTCGCGCCGGCCCGCGTCGTGAGGACGATTGGCCATGTATTCACAAACCACCCGATCGATCATCGTCACGGTCAAACCGTTCTACCTGGAGGACCAATCGTCCCCGGCTGAAGACCACTATGTATGGGCCTATCACGTGCGCATCGAGAACCAGGGTGAGGAGACGGTCCAGCTGCGCAGCCGGCATTGGAAGATCACCGATGGCCGAGGCCAAGTGCAGGAAGTGCGCGGTCCCGGCGTCGTCGGCGAGCAGCCGGTGCTAGGCCCAGGCGAAAGCTTTGAATACACCAGTGGCACCCCACTGCCGACGCCGTCGGGCATCATGGTCGGCACCTACCAGATGGAAACCCGCGGCGGGGAGAGCTTCTCTATCCGGATTCCCGCATTTTCGCTCGACAGCCCGCATCAGCCGGTTCGGCTCAACTGACCTCGGGCCGCGGGGTACCCGCGCGCGTTCCGCCGAGATCCCTCAACAGAAAAAGAGAAAATTGATGTCGCAAATTCTCGCTCCGTCGTTGTCGACGCCGCGAAGCCATTCCGGGCGGCCGGTCGCCGAGCCGCGACCAAGCCGCGCCGAGGCAGAGGAGGCGGTCCGCACCCTGATCCGCTGGGCCGGCGACGATCCGGAACGCGAGGGGTTGCTCGGCACCCCGGACCGCATCGTGCGCGCCTATCAGGAGTTCTTTAGCGGCTACGACGAGGACCCGGTGGCGTTGCTGAATCGCACCTTCGAGCAGACCGACGGCTATGACGAAATCGTCGTGCTGAAGGACATCCGTTTCGAGTCGCATTGCGAGCACCATATTGCTCCGATCATCGGCAAGGTCCATGTCGCCTATCTGCCGAACAATCGCGTGGTCGGCATCTCGAAATTGGCGCGGCTCGTCGACGTCTACGCCAAGCGATTGCAGATCCAGGAAAAGATGACCTCGCAAATCGCCAACACCCTCGACGAGGTGTTGCAGCCCAAGGGGGTCGCCGTCGTCATCGAAGCGGCGCACCAATGCATGACCACCCGTGGCGTGCACAAGCCCGGCGTCACCATGGTCACGAGCCGCATGCTCGGCGCCTTTCGCGACGACCCGTCGAGCCGGCGCGAGGTACTGGCGATGATCGGCACGCCCGGCGGCGTCCAGCTGCCGAACGTCTGATCCCGACCGGCGACGAAAGATGACCGCGGCCGCAACCGCGATCCTCGAGCGGCTCGTTGCGTTCGACACGATTTCGGCAAAGCCGAATTTGGGTCTGATCAGCTGGGTCGCTGACTATCTCGACGGTCACGGCATCAAGAGCGTGCTGACCCGAAATCCCGAGGGCACTAAGGCCAATTTGTTTGCGACGATTGGTCCGGCTGAACGCGGCGGGGTCATTTTGTCCGGCCACACCGATGTCGTGCCGGTCGAGGGGCAGGCCTGGCACAGCGACCCGTTCCGGCTCGAAACCCGCCAAGCCGATCAAAGCTCGGACCGCCTTTACGGCCGCGGCACCGCCGACATGAAGGGGTTTATCGCGCTAGTCCTCGCCATGGCGCCGCAGGCACTGGAACAGCCGCTCGAAATCCCGCTGCACCTCGCGTTCAGCTATGACGAGGAGGTCGGCTGCCTCGGGGTGCCGGACCTGATCCGCGGATTGCCCAAGGATGCGGCGCGCCCACGTCTGGCGATCATCGGCGAGCCGACCGAAATGCAGGTGGCCAACGCCCATAAGGGCATTCATTTCCTGCGGACGCGGATCACCGGGCACGAGGCGCATTCGAGCACGCCCGAGCGCGGCGTCAACGCGATCGCGGCGGCAGCGGAAATCATCGCAGAGATCGGCCGGCTGGCGGCCGAGTGCAGGGCTGTAGCGCGGCCGGATAGCGGTTTCGACCCACCTTATACGAGCTTCAACATCGGCCGGATCTCGGGCGGGGCCGCAGTCAACATCATCGCACGCGACTGCGCCTTCGAATGGGAGTTCCGCCTAGTTCCTGGCGAGGACGGCGCAGCGCTGCAACGGCGGATCGATGATTTCGTCACCGCCGAGCTATTGCCGCGCATGCGCGCCGGGCATCCCGAGGCCGATGTCGAGACTCGAACGATGGCGAGGGTTCCGCCGCTCGTCCCCGACCCGGCCTCTCCGGCCGAGGCGCTTGCCCGTCGGCTGACCGGCGCCAACACCACGACGACAATCGCCTTTGCCACCGAAGCCGGCTTGTTCCAGGCGGCCGGCATCCCGGCAGTGATCTGCGGCCCGGGCTCGATCGACGTTGCCCATAAGCCGGACGAGTTCATCTCGCGCGAACAGCTCGCGGCCGGCGAGGCCTTTCTCGACCGCCTGCTCGTTTGGGCCCGTCGTGGTGGGAATTAGCCGGCCGCTCAATTTTTTGCGTAGCGCGTTACCCGCGGTGGGCGTTGAGGCGCCGCGGCCGGTTTTCGGCGAGAGCGATGACGAGGCCGGGGCGGTGCGCAACAACACGTTCCTGAGCGGCCTCGATGATCAGTCTCAAGAGGTCGCAGTAGCGTAGGCCCGCCAGCTCGGCCATCAGGTTCAGCTTGCCATCCCAGCACCAACCGGGATTGGGGTTGACTTCGAGCAGCTTGATCTCGCCCTCGGCATCGGCGCGGAAATCGAAACGCGCATAGTCGCGGCAGCCCAGCCGCTCGAACAGGATGTTCGCGTAGTCGGCGATCTTGCGCCGTGATTCTTCGTCCAGCCGAGCCTCGCGATAGCTGATCTGCGACCAAT
Organism: uncultured Alphaproteobacteria bacterium; assembly: GCA_963733945.1. GTDB lineage: Bacteria > Pseudomonadota > Alphaproteobacteria > ATCC43930 > CGMCC-115725 > AP-15. The sequence continues at coordinate 206,279 of CAVTFD010000033.1, forward strand.
AGGGCGAGTCCGGGACCCATTTCAACTCGTATGGTAACAGTCGAGGCAAGTCGGGATCGAGGCGAGAATAATCGACCTCGAGCGGCGGCAGCACGCGGTAGCCCTGCCCGGGATTGCCGACGATCCCAATCGAATATTCGGGGCCGGTCAAAAATTCCTGGATCAGGATCGGGCAGAGGGGCAGCTGCTCGCGCAGCCGGCCGAGGCAGGCGATCGCCTCCTCCCAGCTGTGGACCACCGCATTCCTGCCCATGCCAATCGACGAATCTCCGAAATTGGGCTTGATCAGGGCCGGGAATACCGATGGGATCGTCGCCGCCAGATCGTCTGAATTGAAGTAAGTCTCGGCCGGGACCGGCACGTCGATCGATTGGGCGATGCCGCGGACCAGCGACTTATTGTAGCAAAGCCCGAGGCAACTCGGCCCGGCCCCGCTATAGGGAATATCGAGCGTCTCCAGCAGCGCCGGGACGTGCAATTCCATGAACGCGTCGTTGTTGAAGCCCTCGTCGCAGAAATTGAGGACGAAGTGCGGCCGGCCGGCTCTGAGATCGGTAAACAGCGAGTCGTGGTTGTCGAGAAAGCGGAAGCGATAGTCGGGCAATTCACCCAATGCTGCCTTGAGCCGCTCGATCGTCTCGAAATCTTCCTCACTGCAATGCCCGTCGCGCTTGACCGGGTCGGGCAGACGCGGATCGCCAAGGATCACAGCGACGTCGGGGATCAAAGCGGAGCGGCGCTGCAGCAGCCTGGCCCGATGGGGCGCCCGGCAGGTTAGGAAGAGCCGGTGCGTGACCATGCCGAGATCCTGATTGCGCGAGGAGTCGGGCGCCGGCAACCGGTGGAAGGAGACATTGGCAAAGCCGGCGCTGATCAGCAGGGTTTCAAGGCGCTCTTTCGAATAGAGGCGCTCGGCATAGAATTGATCGGCGATAACGCCGCGCTCGGCGTGGACAACGACCTCGCGACTGATCAGCCGGTCGCCGTCGCCGTCGAGATCGCGCTCACGACAGACGAAGTGATTTTGGTCGACCCATTCCCACGAGCGCGGCTCGAAATTTCCGCGCATCCAATCGCCGTCCATCAGGTCCATGACCAGCGCGCCGCCGGAGCCGAGTGCGCGCTTGACCGCTTCGAGCACCGCAAGATCGTCCTCTGGACGCTCGAAATAGCCGAAGGAATTGCCCAAGATGCAGACACAATGAAACTCGGCGTCGCCAAGGCGAAAACGGCGCGCGTCGCCCTCGTGAAAAGAAACCTGAAGATTGCCCTTCCGGGCGCGCTTGCGGGCGAGCCGGATCAGGTAGCGCGAGCGGTCGAGCCCGGTGACGCAGGTAAAGCCGCGGCCGGCGAGCTCGATTGAATGGCGGCCTTGCCCGCAGCACAGATCGAGGATTCGATCGTTGCGCTCGACGCCGGCGCTGCGGATCAACAGATCGACTTCTTGCGCGGTGTTACGATCGTTCTCGATCACATCGCCGTCGGTTTCGAGATAGAGCGAGTTGAACAAGGTGCGCCACCAATCCGACGGGAGATGGTGCTCGAGATCGGACACCGGGCCCAAAGTACGCGCGCCGATTCGTCTTCCGTGGTCGGCGCTCTCCGGCTCCACACCGGATGGCCCCGGGTGAGGGGGCCGCATACCGCTGGTCTTCCGGTTCATACTCGAACCCCCGAACTTTCGAGCATCAAAAAAGCGGCTTCCCGATCAAAGGAACCGCTCAGAAGCCGCGTCTTCAGAAGCAGCGGCGATTTTCAATCTGAGCCGACCGACAGCGCGTGCCGGAAGCGGTGTCGGACGGCCGTTTGTCGACGTACTGCCGTTGGAGCCGGCGCAAAACGGTGTCGCATGATCGGTAATCATCGAGTTCCGCAGCAGCCAACGATGCGCGTCAGCGAGAAGTTCGGAATAATCGGCTAAGCTTTCAAGATGGATTTACGCGTCACACAACAGCCCGGCGGCGCGTGCGGTTGGGCGCCGGGCCAAGCCACGGCGCCGGCCCCGCCGCACCGTGTAAGGGCCTGGAATCACTGGGCGGGACGGAGCGCGATCGTACCGAGCCGGGCGCCGGTCGCCAAATCGACGACGAGGAGCTGGCGCTCGCCATCGGGCAATGCCAGTTCAAGGATCAGACGATTTGGCGATGCCGTCATCGCCTCGATTCGCGCGCCCGACGGAATATCGATCGCGGTCGCGCCAAACGGGCGCTCGACGCTTGCCCCCGGCCGATCGCGCGACAACTTGCCGACGATGCCAGCGATCAGAGCGACGGTGCCGATGACGATCAGCACGCCCATCACCACGACCAAGACCTTTAGCCCGCGCATCGGCCTGAACCGGGTCGCGCCGGGCGTCCGAATTGCCGACGGGACGGATGGTGGTGACGGCTGACGCCGCCGCCGACGGGCGCGCCGGCACATCGGCGGCAATCAGCGCCGAGGAGGGAGAAGCGGGGTTGCGCCTCGACCGCATGCTGGCGCTGCATTTGCCGGCGCTGTCGCGCACCCGGCTCAAGCGGCTGATCGAAGAGGGTCATGTCATCTACGCCGGAGCCGCATCACGCGACCCATCCTTGCGGGTTCGGCCGGGCCAAAATTTCGTCGTATTCTTCCCCGAAGCTGAGGATGCAGCGCCGACGGGACAGCCGATCGCGCTCGATATTCGTTTTGAGGATGCACATCTGGTCGTTATCGACAAGCCCGCCGGCCTCGTCGTCCATCCCGCCCCGGGAAACCCCGACGGCACCCTCGTCAATGCGCTGATCGCCCATTGCGGCGCCGGCCTTGCCGGCATCGGCGGCGTGCGACGGCCGGGCATCGTCCATCGCCTCGACAAGGACACCAGCGGGTTGATGGTCGTCGCCAAGACCGAGGGCGCGCATCGGGCGCTGTCGCGGGATTTCGCGCTGCGCCGGGTCGACCGCGCCTATGCCGCTTTTGTTTGGGGCGTGCCGGCGCCGGCGACCGGCGAGATCGCCGGCAATATCGGCCGCAGCCCGGCAGACCGCAAAAAGATGGCGGTGGTCGGCGAAGGAAGGGGGCGGCCGGCGCTGACCCGCTATCGCGTCGAGCGGGCGTTCAAAGCTGCGGCAGCGCTCGTCGAGTGCCGCCTCGCCACCGGGCGCACCCATCAGATCCGGGTTCACTTTGCCCATCTGGGACACCCGTTGATCGGCGACCCGGTCTATGGGACCCGCGCCGGTCGCGCCGCCGCCCGGTCGGGCGAAGTCGGCGCGCGGATCGCCGCCCTTCCCCGACAGGCGCTTCACGCCCGGCGGCTTGGCTTTACTCACCCGGAGAGTGGGGGCCGGCTCGAGTTCGACAGCCCGTTGCCGCCCGACCTTCACGCATTGGTGACCGATTTAGAGCGACTTTAAACTGGACAAAACCCGACTATATTACTAGGGTATGCGCATCCGCCATTCCCGGCGGGATCAACCGCGCGTGTTTCAGCGTTTACTCCCCACAAGGCTTCAACCCGGAGCAACAATCGTCAATGGCCACCCTTTCGGTCCCTTCCATTTCCGCTGAAGGAAACCTGACCCGGTATCTCCAGGAGATCCGCAAGTTTCCGATGCTCGAACCAGAAGAAGAGTACATGCTCGCCAAAAGCTGGAAAGAGCATGAAGACCCCCAGGCCGCGCACCGCCTGGTAACCAGCCATCTGCGTCTTGTCGCCAAGATCGCGATGGGGTATCGCGGCTATGGGCTGCCGCTCTCCGAGCTGATCTCGGAGGGCAATGTCGGGATGATGCAAGCGGTAAAGCGCTTCGATCCCGATCGCGGCTTCCGGCTCGCCACCTATGCGATGTGGTGGATCCGCGCCGCCATACAAGAATACATTCTGCACTCCTGGTCGCTCGTCAAAATGGGCACCACCGCCGCGCAAAAGAAGTTGTTCTTCAACCTGCGCAAGCTCAAGGGGCAGCTGCAGGCGATGGAGGAGGGCGATCTGACGCCCGAACATCTGAAGAAGATCGCCACCGAGCTCGATGTGCCCGAGGCGGACGTGGTCAGCATGAACCGCCGGCTGGCGAGCCCGGACCATTCGCTGAATGCCCCGCTCAGAAGCGACAGTGAGGGGGAATGGCAGGATTGGCTGGTCGACGAGAGCGAGAGCCAGGAGACCCGGCTCGCCGATCGTCAGGAGCTGGGGCTGCGCCGCGACCTCTTGGAAAAGGCGATGACCCATCTGAACGATCGCGAACGGCATATCCTGACCGAGCGGCGGCTGCGAGACAACCCGACCACCCTCGAAGACCTGTCGCAGCAATACGGCATCTCGCGCGAGCGGGTGCGCCAGATCGAAGTCCGCGCCTTCGAGAAATTGCAAAAAGCGATCAAGACCGCCGCCGTCGAGCGACGCCTCGTCACCCAATAAGGCTCGCTGCCCGATCCTTCGCGCGAGCCCGTAGCGCCGTGTGAGCCGGCGCCTATCCTGAAGAACACTGTGCCTGGGATCGTCCCAGGCACCTAAGGCTCGGCCGCCGTTGCCCACCCGGCTTTATGCCGTCGCCCCGGCGTGCTACAGAAGGCCTCTCGTCGACAGGAGAGCGCCTGATCATGATCCACCATGTATCGATCCCGGCACGTGAGCCGCTCCACGTCGCCGAGGTTCTGGCCGAGCTGATGGGCGGCAAGTGCTACCCGTTCGGGCCGCTCGACGGCGCCTATATGGCGGCGAGCGGCGACGACCACGGCTCGATGATCGAGGTCTATCCGGATCGGGCGACCCTCGACATCCCGGACACCGACGATCAGGTCGTCTTTGGCGAGAACCGCTCGCCGCCGCAGACCTGGCCGTTCCACGTGTTTCTCTCGGTCCCGCGTGAGCCCGAGGAGATCGAGCGCATCGGCGCGCGCGAAGGTTGGCGTGCCAAGACGTTCGGCCGCGGCATGCAGGGCCACAAGCCGTTCTTCCACGTCATCGAATTCTGGCTCGAAAACCGCCTGATGATCGAAATGGTGTCGCCGGCGATGGTTCGGGAGTACGAGGATTTCTTGAAAGGCGCCCAGACCGCGATGATGAGCGACCCGGAATCCCTGCGCCTGATCCGGGCAACGCACATAAAGCAGCCGGCCTGAGAGCCGCGCTGATAGGGAGGGGCCCAGCGATGCCGAAAATTGCGGCGGAACGGTTGACCGAAATTGGCCAGGCGCTGTTCGAAGCAGCGGGAGCGCCACGTGCGGAGGCGGAGCTGGTCATGCGCCACATCGTCGCCGCCAACCTCGTCGGCCACGACTCGCACGGGGTGATCCAGATCCCGACCTACATTGAGCGCATCAAGGTCGGGCATATCGTGCCCGGAGCGCCGTGGACGATCGTCCAGGAATCGCCGACAACGACAGTCGTCGACGGCCATTGGGGATTTGGCTACGTCGCCAATGAGCGGGCGATGCGGCTGACCATAGAAAAGGCGAAATCGGCCAATGTCGCCGCCGCAACGGTGTTTCGCCAAGGCCATATCGGCCGGGTCGCCTCCTACACGTTGATGGCGGCGCGGGAAGGTATGATCGGCATCGCTACCGCCAATTCCGGGCGCTCGCCAAAGGCGGTGGCGCCGTTCGGGGGGCGTGAGGCAAGGCTCGGCACGAACCCGATCTCGATCGCGATGCCGTCCGACCTCGATGGGCCGCTTTATCTAGATATGGCTACTTCGGCAGCGGCGGCCGGCAAGATCGCGCTCGCCGTCGCGCGCAACGAGCCGGTGCCGGACGGCTGGGTCATCGGCAGCGACGGGCGCCCGACCAATGATCCGCGCCAGCTGCGCCAGGGCGGCGCCCTGTTACCGCTCGGCGGGCCGGAAGGCGGCTACAAGGGCACCGGCCTTGCGGTCATGGTCGAGATCCTGTGCGGCCTCCTAACCGGGCTCGGCTTTGGCGTCGAGCCGACCGGCCGTCACAATGACGGTTGCTTCATGGCGGTGTTCAACGTTGCGGCGTTCCGCCCGCTCGCCGAGTTCAAAAAGGACATTGGCGAATTCGTCGCTTATCTCAAATCGACGCCGCCAGCCGAGGGCAGCAAGGGGGTGCTCTACCCCGGCGAGATCGAGCACATGCGCGAACAAGACCGCCGGCAGAACGGCATCGAGGTCGAGGACGCGACCTGGTACAAATTGCGCGAGCTGGCCGATAGCTACGGCCTCACCGAAAAGCTCGATTTCGAAGAGCCGGAATGAGAGATTGTCGTTGCGAGGAGCCAGAGGCGACGCGGCAATCTCGATCGCGATGACGCTGGGATGGGGCGGCACGAGATTGCTTCGCGGAGCCTGTCCTCGGGCCGGCGTCCGGCCGGACCCGTGGGCTCGCAATGACCAACAACCAGTTGAGGTAGCCGAATGGACGACCGGCTGACGCTATACGGCAACTTCACGTCGAGCTCGAGCTACAAGCCGATGCTGTATTTGGCGTTGGCCCGGGTGCCATTCTCGTTCCGGACGGTCAATCTCAAATTCGGGGTGCAGAAGACGCCGAATACCTCGCGGTCAATCGCTGGGGCGTGGTGCCGTCGCTGCGTCACCGCGGACTGACGATCCTGCAATCGAACGTGATCCTCGATTATCTCGCGCGCACGACCGGTCGTTTTGAGCCGGCATCCGAGCAGCAGCGCTGGCAGGCGCGCGAATGGCTGTCGTGGGAAGCCGACCATATCACCGCGATCGCCAAGGTGCGCCACTCGGCCCGGTTTCGGGCATCGCACCCGGAGGTGATCGCCGAGTTCCGGCCGAAAGCCGAGGCGGCCCTGTCGTTTGTCGACAATACGCTAAAGGATCGCGAGTGGCTGGTCGGCGAGGGGTGCAGCATTGCCGATATTGGCTGCTGGGGCCGCATGGTGTTCATGGCCGAGGGCGGCTTTGACATCGCCGGTTGGCCCAATGTCGAAGCCTGGTCAAACCGGCTCAAGGCGATGCCCGGTTTCGCACTGCCCTATGATCTGATCCCGAGCAAAGACCGGGAATTCGAACCGGCCTGAGCGACTGCGCCAAGGGCGCAAAAAAGTAGCCAAGCGCGGGGCCGCTGGTTAATCTCGGTTGGGGTTGATACCGGGGGAGGGATGCGGGGGGTCGCCTTTTTTATCCTGTTGAGCCTGTCGGCGTGCGTGGCAAGGGACGCCGTCGTGCCGCCGAGCGCATCGTCGGAAATTCGAGGATGGCAGGAGGCGAGCGGAAAGCCGCCGTCGCAGGCCGAGTTCGCAGCCGTCGTGGCGGCCTGCCAGGACCGGGCCAGGAGTACCGACCGGGAGGGGCCGATCGATTACTGCCTCGCCGATCTCGGGCTGCGCCGGGCCCAGTGAGCATGAAAGCCGTTGGTGGCGAGATGGTGCAGAGCGGCGGCTCCGGTCTTTAGAGCGGTTTTCGACGGCTCGATCCACTTGGCACGCATCACCCCCACCCCGACCCGCCCCCATCGAGGGGGCGGGAGTAAGATGGGGGTGCTGACACAGGCCCTCCCCCTTGATGGGGGAGGGTTTGGGAGGGGGTGAGTGCGGTTCAATTTGATCGGAAGTCGCTGTAGCCTACAGCAGCAATTCCGGTAAGGCGCGGATGATGCGATCGGGGCGGATCGGGCTGTCGGGCGGCAGACCGATCCCATAGCCGTCGTGCCAGATCGCGTGGATGCCGAGGCGCTGCGGCGCCACCACCTCCCATTCGAGGTTATCGCCGACCATCCAGGTTTCGCGCGCAGTGACGCCAAGCGTCTGCATTGCGTGAGTGTAAGCGCGTTCCTCGGGCTTGCCGAAGCCGTGTTCGCCCTCGATCTGGATATGTTCGAAACGATGTTCGAGCGCGAAGCGGATGACCTTGGCGCGCTGCGGCTCGGCGGCGCCGTTGGTGATCAGCGCCAGGCGCACGCCGAGCTCCTTCAACCGATCAAGGGTGTCGTGCGCACCCGGAAAGCACTCCAATTCGGCATCGTGCAATGCATTGTAGCGGTCGGCGATCTCGTCGCGCAGCGAGCGCTCGGGGACGGCATGACCGGCTGCCGCCAATGCCTCAAAGGCGTTGGCGACGATGCGGCGGCGGGCCTCGCCGATGCGGTGGCGCCAGTGCTTGTGCCGCGACGGGTCGGCCCACAAATCGCGCGAGCTGTCCATGATCGCGGCGATCGCCGCGGCCGGGGCCAACGGCACCAGATGTTCGGTGTAAGCGTCGAGGATGCGCCGCCATTGCGACTCGGCCGGCCCGAAGGCGACGAGGATCGTGTCGTCGAGGTCGAACAGGATCGCGCGTGGAAGGTTCGGCATGCTGTGGGGCGCTCGGACTGGTTAGGCGATTTCCGCCGGCGCCTGCGGCACGCTTTTCCAGAATTCGCCGTCATGCCCGAAAAAAATGCGGGCGCCGCCTTTTTCGAGGCGGGCGAGCTTTTCGAGCGAAGCCAGCATCGCGGTGCGGTCATAGACGTTTTGCGGCAGCCGCTTTTCCCGCAGGGTGCGGCAGAAGTAGCAGGAATCGGCGGCAAGCACGACATCGCCCGCGGCGAGCCGCACCTTTAACGACTGATGGCCAGGCGTATGGCCGTGGGTCGGCAGGCACACGACGGCGCCATCGCCGAAGAGGTCGTGCTCGCCATCAACCTGGACGACTTTGTGCCCGAGATCGAAGTCGCGCCGGTCGAACCCGCGCCGCGCGGCGGTATCGGGGTCGATCCCGGCTTCCCATTCGCGCTTCTGGACGACCATCGTCGCGTTCGGGATAAGCGCGTTGCCGCCGACATGATCGAAATGGAAATGCGAGTTAACGATGATTTCGATCTTGGCTGGATCGCGGCCGATCGCTTCCAACCGGGCGCTGATTTCCTCGCCCGGCCGGTAATTGAACGCGAACAGACGGGTGATGCGGGGGCCGACCCGACCGGCGGGGTCGTGCTGGCAGTCCGGGTGCATCCCGGTATCGAACAGCACCGTGCCCTTGGGGTGTTCGATCAGGTAGGACGGGATCGGCAATTGCGCCCGACCCTCACCGCCCTCCATCAGGTAGCCCAGTTCCCCCTCCAGCCAGCCGCAGGTAAAGGCGAAGAGCTTCACACTCATAAGGGCCTCGTCAGGCTCAGGAAGCGCTCAGGTTCGCTTCTTCGAAGAGGCGCCGGTGCAGCGCGAAATCGTAGGGCCGCTCATGCAACAATTCGGGGTCCCACTCGCTGCGCTGCGCGCCGTAAAAATCGCCACCATAGACGTGGATTGCGCCGGTCAGCCGCGGCAACGGGTTGGTCACCGAATGGATAATGTCATGCCCGAGCGGCTCGGCGTCCTTGACGCTGAGCGATTTGGCGCCGGCCGCCTCGATCAGGCCGCCGGCCTCGCCCGGCAGACGGCGCCAGAAGATGTTGTCTTCGCGGCCGGTGTAGACGCCGATCACCGCCCACATCCGGTGGTCGTGCGGCATGATCGTCATCCCCCGCCCCCAAATCACATTGAGGATCGTCAGCTCCTCCGAGCGGTAGAGCGGCGTCACGCCGGCCGTCGTCGGCTCGCCGAGCGCGGCAAGGATCGCGGCGGGCTTGGAATTGGCGCGGGCCACCACCTCGCGCGCCGCCTTATGGCTCGGGTCTTCGCGCACCGCGGCGCGGCAATCTTCAATGAAGCGATCGAGGTCGAACACGGTTCTGCACTCCCTTCGGCTATTCGGCCACCTGCGCCGCAACCTCGGAGCGGTGGCCCTTCTGGTGAAAATAATTCGCCCGGTAAAATTCGAGGACGAGATCCCGGTAGACCGCCGGCGGATAGCGCGCCGGATTATCGGCGCCGACGCAGGACGGCAGGCAATCGATGATCCGGTCCGGGTTGGGGCTGTGGAAATAGGCGATCGAGTAGCGATCGATCCCCAACTCGTTGAGGACGCCGTGCGGGGTCGACAGAAAGCGGTCGTTCGACCAGCGCCGCATGATGTTGCCGAGATTGACCAGGAAGGTCCCAGGGATAATCGGCGGCGGAAACCATTCGCCAGACGGTAAGCCCACGGCCAGCCCGGGCACCTCAGTGCGCGCCAGCGCGGTCATAAAGCTGTTGTCGGTATGCGGCCCCTGGCCAAACAGGTTGTCTTCGATCACGTCCTGCGGCGGATAGTGCAGAAACCGCAGATTGGCGTGCGCCTCGTCGGCGAAGAACGGCGCAAAAAAATCTGCCCGCATGTCCAGCGCCACGGCGAAGGGCGGCAGCATCCGGTCGCACATCGCGCCCAGCGCGTCGAAATAAGCCATCATGTCCCCGCGGATGCCGGGCAGCTCCGGCGGCCACTGGTTGCGGCCGCGTAACGGTTTGCCGGCGACCACGTCGGGATGGTCGGGCTCGCGGTCGTGGCTGATAAAAAAGCTCTCGTTCTGGTTCGGCCTGGTCGCCTTGTGGACGGTCGAGGCGCCCTGAACCGAAGCATTGATCGGCAAATAGCCGATGTTGTTGTCATTGAGCCGAAGCGCCAGCTTTTGGGCGAGCGGCAGGGCATGGAACCGGCGCGAAGCAGCAAAGGCGCGGTCGATCAGCTCGTCGCGAACGCCGTGGTTCAGCGCGTAAAAGAAACCGACATTCTCGCAGGCGCGCGCGACTTCGGCGGCGACCCGCTCCAGCGCACCCTTCTCGCCGGCGAAATAGGGGCCGTAATCGATGACCGGGATCATCCCGGCGGCCGCTTCGGGATCCGCCACCGCATGTTCCTTGAACAGATGCATCCCGTTTTCTCCACGCCGCGGTGCGCCCGACTATAGCCTGCGCTCACCCCCGGCGGCCAGCCGCATTGCGGTCCCGGATGGGATGGGAACGGCTCGGCAACTTGCTGAACAGCCCTGCCTTAGCGGTGCGGCGGCGTGCCATCGCAAGCTCCGAGCTTGCGCGCGCCGCGCTGACCGCCCAGCTATCACGCATCCGAGCTGAATCGGGTTTTCGATATGGAAAAAGGCGATGAACAGGGAAATCGATAATGACAACGGTGAGGACGACTGTACGCTCGCCGAACTCGTTCGCGATCCGCTGATCGGCCTCGTCATGAAAAGCGACGGCGTCGATCGGCATAGCGTCGAGCTGCTGTTCGAGCGGATCGCGCGGGAACGGCGGAGTTTCGCTCGAAACCGCGGTGCTGCTCGCTCCCCTAAAGCGAGCCAATCAGCTTCGAGACTGGGCGCACGACCGGATCCGTGTTAACTCTTGTGGCATGCGGTACCGATTCGAGATACCTCCACATTACGTCATGCTGATCGCTTGCGCGCTGGCGCTGGTCGGGCTGGTCCATGCCGAAGGCTGGATCTGGCCGTTGAAGGCGGCCGCGGTCATGATCCCGGTGTCGTTCCTGGTCGGCTGACCGCCCGCTCAGCGGCGCAGCAGCAGCGGGTAGAGGCTGAGCACCAGCTCGGCGACGATCAACAGCACGATGTACCACTCGACGCGCAGAGTGCTGCGGGTCTGCACCAGACCCAGCAAGGTCTCGACCGTGCGCGAGACGATATCGAGCTTGCGGTCGAGCGCGCGGTCGCGGTCGCGCAACTCGTATTCATCGGCGAGGCGCATATAGAGCCGCTCGAGTTCCGGATGCTCCCATAGCAGCTCGGGGGTTTCGGCGGTTTCGACCCGGCCGACCATTTTCTGCTGCATCAGCAGCACGTCGCCGATGTGGCGTAACAGCACCTTGCCGCTCGCGCCGGCGCGGCCCTTCTCGCGCAGGGCGGCGGCCAGCGGTTCGATGCGGTCGAACAGGTCGGCGATCCGCGTCTCGTAGTGTGACAGCATCAGGCTCTTGGCCAGAATGTCGGCGACCAGCTGCAGCCGCTCGGGCGATTTGTCCCGCAGGATGATATTACCGGACGCGTCTACATGCTGATCGCTCTCAGCGCGGATCAGCAGCCGTGCCTCTTCCCGCTCCGGTACCGGGAACGCACCAGCGATCGATGGCATCAAAGTCGCCACGAATTCGTCCATCGCAGCGTTTGGCGAACCGAACAGCACGACCGCGCCATAGCGAAACAGCACGGCCACGCCGCCGTCCGGGATGTCGAGGGTCAGCGGCGTGATGCCGACCCGGGCGCCGCGCTCTAGCGCTCGCGTATCCAGCCGCTCGCCCAGCAGCAGCGCGCGCACCGGCACGATGTCGTCCGTGGCCGGCGGTACCGGGGAACGCGCCGCTTCTGTCGCCTCCGGCGGCGCACCGCCCTCGGTCATGGCCCTCGGTAGATGTTCTGGCCGCCGCCGCTCACTGCGCGCCAACCCGTCGCGGAAAGTTCGATCGCGGCTCTTCGACCCCCTCCGGGTCCTGATGGATGATGATCTCCGCGTGTGGATAGGCGGCGCGCAGCTTCGCCTCGACCTGGTCAGAGATTTCGTGCGCGCGAACCAGGCTGATATCGCCGTCCATTTCGATATGGATCTGGATAAACGCTGTCGGCCCTGCGACCCGGGTGCGAAGATCATGGGCGGCGGCCACCTCGGGGTGCGACAATGCAATGTCGCGGATCTTCTCGCGTTCGTCGTCGGGCAGTTCGCGGTCCATCAGCTGGACCAGCGACAAGCGCGCCAACCGCGCCGCGGAATAGATAATCCACAGCCCGATCGCCGCGCCGAACAGCGGATCGAGGATGCGCAGGCCGAAGGCTCCGCTGAGGATCAGCGCCGCAATGACGCTGCCGTTCAAAATCAGATCGCCGCGATAGTGCAGTTCGTCGGCGGTGATCGCGATCGACCCGGTGCGGCGCACGACATGCCGCTGATAGAGCACCAGCGCAATCGTCAGCACGATCGAAAACACCATCACCGCGATCCCGGCCGGCGGGTTCTCCACCGCAGCCGGGTGGAGCAGCCGGCGCACCGCCTCGGCGAGCAGCAACAGCGCGCTGCCGATAATGAATGCCGACTGGCCCAGCACCGCCAGCGGCTCGGCCTTACCGTGGCCAAAGCGATGCTCGCGATCGGCAGGGGTCAGTGCGTGCCGTACCGCTAACAGATTGACGATCGAGGCGACGGCGTCGAGCAGCGAATCAATCAGGCTGGACAGCAGCGCGACCGAGCCGGTTTCCAGCCAAGCCGCGAACTTGGCGGAAATCAGCAACAAGGCGACTGCGACCGAAGCATAGGTCGCCCATCGCCGCAGCCGGTCGGCCGCCGGTCCGTAGATCATGGGAAGAGCCGCTCCCGCCGCCATCCGTCGCCCTCGCGAACAAACAACCAACGGTCATGTAGGCGGGAGGGACGCTCCTGCCAAAATTCGATCCGCGCCGGTACGATACGAAAGCCCGACCAATATGGCGGCCGGGGCACCTCGCCATCGCCGAAACGGTCGGTGAAGGCCTCGACCCGGCGCTCCAGTTCGGCGCGGGTCCCGAGCGGACGCGACTGATCCGAGGCCCAGGCGCCGATCCGGCTGTCGCGGGATCGCGTGGCGAAATAGGCGTCCGCTTCTTCGTCCGCGACCGGCTCGACCGCCCCCTCAATCCGCACTTGCCTGCGCAACGATTTCCACAGCAAGCATAGCGCCGCCTTCGGATTGTCGCACAGCTCCGTTGATTTGCGGCTCTCCAGATTGGTGTAGAAGACAAAACCGCGCGCATCGAAGCCCTTCAGCAGAACGGCGCGCGCTGAGGGCTGGCCGTCGCGGGTCGAGGTCGCCAAGGTCATCGCCTCGGGCTGCTGCTCGTTCGCCAATGCTTCGGCGTACCAGCGCTCGAACGGTGCCAGGGGTTCAACCTCGATGATCTCTTCCATCATGCGCTTCCGTTGAACGGACTATTCCGACGCAAATTTCTCCCCGATCGCACCAGCGGCGCGGCGGGGAGCGCGCTGGCGCGGTGCGGGGTCGAGGGTGTCGCCGATCAACGAGGCAATCGTCATCTGCATTGCTACGGCCTCGGCTCTAACAATGCGCTCCATCGCCGGTGCGACCAGCCTCTGCCAAGGCGCGGTGGCGTGGTCGAGCCAAACGCCGGCAAATGGCAGCCGCAGCGCCTCGTAAAGATCGTGAACCGTGGCGGTCTCCGGGCTCCGGGCCAGCACCCAGCTTCCCTCCTGCGTATGGGCGGCGAAACCGGCGGCGAGGAGCGGCCTCATATACTCGTCGACGACGGTCGTCGGCACCCTGAGTTCGGCGGCCAGCGAGGCTGTGGTCAGCTGTTCCCCCACCCGTTGCGCCCGCTCCAGAGCGGCGATCAGTCCCAAGCTCAGACCGAGCTGGACGCCGCCCGACGAAACCGGACCGATCCGCCGGTCGATGCGCCAGTGCGGCAAGGCGGCGGCGACCTCCGCGCCGAGCAGCACCGCCATCCATGAAATATACATCCACAGCAGAAAGATCGGGATAGCCGAGAGCGCGCCATAGACGGTTTGATAATAGGACATGGCGCCGACATAAATCGTAAACCCGACCTTTAGGATCTCGATCGCCGCGGTCGCAACCAGTCCGCCGAGGGCTCCGTCGCGCCAGCGCACCGCGCGGTTCGGGATCAGCCAATAGAGCAAGGTCAAGGCGACAAACTCGAGCACGGCGGGCACCGCGCGCGCGAGCCCGTGCAGCCAGCCGCTCTCGACCCACTGGACGGCTTGTTGGCCAAACCCGGCGCGGCGGGCGGCGATCTCGAAATAGGTCGACAGCGAAAAGCTGAGGCCGACAAGAAGCGGGCCCAGGGTTATCAATGTCCAATAGGCCAGGACGCGCTGCCCCCAAGGCCGCGGCGCGGTCACCCGCCAAATCACGTTCAGCTGGTCCTCGACCGTAACCAGCAGCAGTACTCCTGTAGCGGCGAGGCCGATGACGCCGATCGCCGTCGTCTGCGCCGCAGAATTGGCAAAAGCACGAAACCACCAAGCCGCCTGCTCGCCGACCGACGGCACGAAATTTCTAAACACCAGCGCCAGGATCTCGTCATGCACCTGTCCAAAGATCGGAAACACCGATAGCGAGCCGAGCCCAATGGCGACAAGCGGCGCTAGAGAGACCAGCGTCGTGTACCCGAGCGCGCCGGAGGCGGCAAAACAGCCGTCCGCGTTGAAGCGGCGCAGCGAGTAGAGCACGAAGGCGCCCGGCGTCGCCGCGATCCGCCGCAGCCTGCCGCCGCGCCCGCCTTCTTCCGCCTCAGGCGTCATCGTGGAAACCTCGCAGCGTCCTCTGTGGTCAACACGGCCGCACCGGGCAATTATTATCCGCTGCCTGCCGCTGCGGCGCCAGCGCGGAAGGGCGTCCGGGCCGCTCATGGCCCTCCCCGGAGTGTTCGTGTAGGATGAACCTGTCGCGAGAAATGGGGATGACCATGCCGCTGATGGCGGGTAAGCAGGGTCTGATTATGGGTGTTGCCAACGAGCGCTCGATTGCATGGGGCATCGCCAAAGCCCTGCACGATCACGGCGCCGAACTTGCCTTTACCTACCAAGGGGAGGCGCTGCGCAAGCGGGTGCAACCTCTGGCATCTGAGTCTCGACAGCGATTTTGTGCTGGAGGCCGATGTCGGCTCCGAAGAGAGCCTCGATCTGGTGTTCGCAGCACTGGCGGAACGCTGGGGGCATCTCGACTTCCTCGTCCATGCAATCGCCTTTTCGGACAAGGACGAGCTGAAAGGGAAATACCTCTACACCACGCGAGCGAACTTTCTGCGCACGTTGGATATCTCCTGCTATTCGTTCACCGATGTTTGCCGGCGCGCGGCGCCGCTGATGACCGCCGGCGGCAGCTTGCTGACCTTGACCTATGCGGGGGCCGAGCGGGTGATGCCGCACTACAATGTGATGGGGGTGGCCAAGGCGGCGCTCGAGGCGAGCGTGCGCTACCTCGCCGTCGATCTCGGCGGCGACAACATTCGCGTCAACGCCATTTCAGCCGGCCCGATCAAGACCCTGGCAGCATCCGGGATCGGCGATTTCCGCTATATCTTGAAGTGGAACCAGTTGAACTCGCCGCTGAAGCGCAACGTCACGATCGAAGATGTCGGCGGCGCCGGTCTCTATCTGCTGAGCGGCCTTTCCGCCGGGGTCAGCGGCGAGGTCCACCACGTCGATTGCGGCTATCATGTCGTCGGCATGAAGGCCGTCGACGCGCCCGACATCTCGGTGGTGTGATCGAAATGCGCGCGCCAATCTCGGCAAGCAGACGCTCATACCGGCGAAGGCCCACATCTATGGCGGACCTGGGTCGCGGCCTACGCCGGGACGACGAGAATCGTTGAAGCGATGGCAGGCAACTCGTTCGGCACCCTGTTCAGGTTCACGACCTGGGGCGAAAGCCACGGGCCGGCGATCGGGGTTGTCGTCGACGGCGTGCCGCCGCGCCTGGCGCTCGCCGAGCCCGACATCCAGCATTGGCTGGATAAGCGCAAACCCGGCCAGTCGCGCTTTACCACACAGCGCCGCGAGGAAGACCTCGTCCGAATCATGAGCGGCGTCTTTGACGGGGTCACCACCGGGACCCCGATCCAACTGTTGATCGAGAACACCGATCAGCGCTCCAAGGATTACCGAAACATCGCCAACCGCTTTCGCCCCGGCCATGCCGACTATACCTATTGGAAAAAATACGGCGTGCGCGACTATCGCGGCGGTGGCCGCGCCTCGGCGCGCGAAACCGCCTCTCGCGTCGCTGCAGGGGCCGTTGCGCGCAAAATCCTCGGCGCCGATGTATCGATCCGCGGTGCGTTGGTCCAAATCGGGCCGCATGCGATCGACCGCAGCGCCTGGGATTGGCGGGCGGTCGAGGACAACCCGTTCTGGTGCCCCGACGCGGCGATGGCGCTGCGCTGGGCCGATTATCTCGATGGTGTGCGCAAGGCCGGCTCCTCTGCCGGTGCGGTCATCGAGATCGTTGCGAGCGGCGTCCCGGCGGGGCTCGGGGAGCCGGTCTACGACAAGCTCGACGGCGATCTCGCCCGGGCGCTGATGACGATCAACGCGGTCAAGGGCGTGGAGATCGGCGCCGGCTTCGGCGCCGCGGCGCTGAAGGGCGAGGAGAACGCCGACGAGATGCGAATGGCGGACGGGGAGGTCGTCTTCCTGTCGAACAATGCCGGTGGCATTCTCGGCGGGATCTCGACCGGGCAGGACATCGTCGCCCGCTTCGTGGTCAAGCCGACGAGTTCGATCCTGACGCCGATGCGCACGGTCGATGTCGACGGCAACGAGGTCGAGATCGCGACCCACGGCCGCCACGACCCCTGCGTCGGCATCCGCGCCGTCCCGGTCGGCGAGGCGATGGTCGCTTGCGTGCTTGCCGATCACTTGCTGCGCCATCGCGCGCTCGGCGCCAAATCCTGAACGCATGCGACGGCTGCTCCTCGGTTTTTTTGCGACCATCGGATTTCTGACCGTTCTGCTCGTTATCGCCGTCCTGGTGGTGGTCGTCCGCTTTAGACCGGGTACGCCCGCGCTCCCCGCAAACATCATCGTCTCGGTAGACTTGACCCAGGGCTTCGCCGACGGTCCGGACGAGCCGGACTTGCTGCGGCTCGTCGCCGGCGGTAAGTCGAACCTGCGCGACTTCCTAGACGCGATCGAGGCGGCCGCGGCCGACCCGCGGGTCAAGGGTGTCCTCGCTCGCGTCGGCAATGACGAATTCGCCGTCGCCGAGACGCAGCAGATACGCGACGCAATCCTTGCCTTCCGCGCCAAGGGCAAGTTCGCGATCGCGTTCGCCGACAGCTTTGGCGAGTTCGGGGCCGGCACCCGTCCCTATTACCTGGCGACCGCGTTCGACCGTATCTGGCTGCAGCCGCTGGGCAGCGTCGGCCTGACCGGGCTCTATTCCGACAGCACCTTCTTCAAGGGCACCTTTGACCTGCTTGGAATCGTCCCCGAGTTCGACCATCGCGGCGCCTACAAGACCGCGGCCAACATTCTGACCGAAACCAAGATGACCCCGCCCCACCGCGAAGAGGTCGAAGATCTGCTCACCTCGGTGGCTGGACAGATCGTCAGCGGCATTGCCCAAGCCCGCAAGCTGTCATCGGATGCGGTGCGCGCGGCGATCGACCGCGGGCCGCTGCTCGGCGACGAAGCGCTCCAGGCGTCGCTTGTCGACCGCCTCGGCTATCGTGACGAGGTCATTGCCGAGGCCCACAAGCGCGCCGGATCGGACGCCGAACTGATTGGCCTGACGACCTACCTCGCCGGCGTAAAGCGTCCGCATCGCCAGGGCGAAAGGATCGCGCTGATCTACGGCTCTGGGCTGATCGTGCGCGGCGGCGGTTCGGCGGGCCCGCTGTCGGGATCCGAGGAAATGGCGGCGGACAAGATCACCCGGGCTTTTCGCGCCGCCGTTCGCGACCCCGAGGTGCGCGCAATCTTGTTTCGCATTGACAGCCCTGGCGGCTCTGCCGTCGCCTCGGAGACGATCTGGCGCGATGTCGTATTCGCTCGAGAGCGCGGCAAGCCGGTCATCGTATCGATGGGCGACGTCGCCGGGTCCGGCGGCTATTACATCGCGGCCCCGGCCGATAAAATCGTCGCCGAGCCGGCGACCTTGACCGGCTCGATCGGCGTATTGGCCGGCAAGCTGGTCGTGGCCGACCTGCTCAAGAAGATTGGGGTTTCGACCGATTCCGCGCAGGTCGGCGCCAATGCGGCGATGTTCAGCGCCACCTCCAAATTCACACCCTTCGCCCGCTCCCGTCTCGAAGCGTTTCTCGATGCGACCTATCAGGGGTTCAAGGAACACGTCGCAGCCGGCCGCCACATGACCCCCGATGCCGTTGAGGCAGTGGCCCAAGGCAGGGTTTGGTCGGGGGAGGAAGCCAAGGCGCGCGGCCTCGTCGATGCGCTCGGCGGTTACGACGTCGCGCTCCGCCTCGCCAGGGAAGCGGCCCATATCCCGGCCGACGAGTCGATCCAGCTGACAGTTTTCCCGCGCGAAGAAGGGCCGGTCCAATTCCTCTACGATCGCCTCACCGGCAAAGAGCGCGACGACGATACCCTGAGCACGACTTCGTTCGGGCGGGCGATCGAAGCGGCACAGCCGCTGCTGCAACGGATCGAAGCCGTCCTCGATAGTCCGGGTATCCTGACCATGCCGCCGATCGGCCAGCCGAGGTAAGCCCGCGATTGCGCCGTCATCCGGCGCCACCGGCGCGGGCTCACACATTACCGTCTGCTCGATCCTGCATCTTGCCCGCCACCCGCACCCTCACCCGCAGCGCGTTCCCCGGCAGATAAGCGAGCGGCATGTCTTCGACATCGACGGTTTCCAGGCTAGCGGCGTCGGCCCCGGCGGCGACCGCGCGTTCGCGCGCCTGCGCCTCGGCCGCTGCGATCGCCTCGTTGCGGCCGAGGTCGCGGTAGATCTGGTCGGTCTCGCCACTGATCTGCGCAATTGCAGCGCCGACCGCGTTGGCGTGCTCGCCATGCGGAACGCGGATCACCTCCGAGATCCCGGCGAGCCGGTCCGGCGCCAGAAACGCGCCGCCGCCGACCGCGATCAATGGAAGATCGCCGGCTTCCGTCTTCATCCTGTCGACCGCTTCCTCGATCTTGTGTCGGGCTGCTTCGAGAACGGCGTGCGCAAGGCTCCTCGGCAAATTGGACACCCGCGCGGCATCGCCGATCGATGCGACCCCGACGGCAACCGCGGCATCGGTCGCGGTCAATCTATCGCCACCGAAGACCAGCGCCTCGCTGGTCAGTCGGTAGCCGACGCTTTGCGGCCCGACGGCTAGCGGGTTCCGCTCGACAATGCTGCCGCCGCCGAGCCCGATCGACAGCAAATCCGGCATCCGGAACAAGGTGCGCACGCCGCCCACTTCGACAACCGAGTTCGCCTCGCGCGGGAACCCGCGGCGCAGCTGCCCGATATCGGTCGAGGTTCCGCCGACATCGACGACCATCGCATCGCCGAGGCCGGACAGAAAAGCAGCACCACGCATCGAATTGGTGGCGCCCGAGGCAAAGCTCATGACCGGCATTGTCGTCGCGAGCCGGGCCGCCATCACGGTGCCGTCGTTCTGGGTCAGATAAAGCGGTGCGGTGATCCCGCTCGCCGCGATCGCCGCGGTGAACCCGTCGACCGTTACGCGCGCCAGATCAATCAGCGCGGCGTTCAGCAGGGCCGCGTTCTCGCGTTCCAGCAGGCCGATACGGCCGAGGTCGTGCGACAAGGTCACGGTCGCCTGAGGACATTCTTCTTGCAGGATCTCAGCAGCACGGACTTCGCAGGATGGGTCGAGCGGCGAGAAGATCGCCGCGACCGCGACCGACAGAATGCCGCTTTCCCGGATCTGCCGCGCGGCATGGCGCATGCCGGCCTCGTCGAATGGCATGATCGGCCGGCCGTCGTAATCGTGCCCGCCTGCGAGCATGAACACCGCGCCGCGGACCAGCCCGGCGAGATCCTGCGGCCAATCGCAGAACGGCGGCAGCGAGGCCGCGGCCGGCAGCCCGATGCGCAATGCGGCGACGTGGGCGAGCCCCTGCCGCTGCACGACCGCGTTGACGAAATGCGTCGTCCCGATCACGACGCCGCCGATCGCTTTGCCCGAGACGTCGGGGTGCGCCGAAAGCTCCGCCAGCGCAGTGACGACGCCGGTCGTGACATCCGGCGTCGTCGGCGTCTTGACCGCGTGTACGACCTGCCGGTCGGCGAGCAGTACCGCGTCGGTATTGGTGCCGCCGACGTCGATGCCGATCCGCCGCATTTCAGCCGACAGTCGCGCGCGTCATCGGCTGCTTCATTCGGAGCCGGCCCGCTCTCGTCGTCACCGGGCTTGACCCAGTGATCTACGTCTCTTCCCAGAGGCCAAAGACGTGGATGGCCGGAATTCAATCCGGCCATGACAGGAAAATGCGACCATTAATAGAGAAATCATCTCCAATTCACCCACCGCGCTCGTCAAACACTGAGCGGAAGTCGAGGTCGTAGCCGAAGGCGCGCGGGCCGACGTGGTCCAGCCCTTTCGCCGTCAGGAACACCGGCGGGGCCGGCAGCGCGACGACCGTGACCCGCCGGCCGTAGCGGATTGTCTCGGTGCCGCAGGCCTCGCCCGACACGGTGTCCAGCACACAGATCAGATCGGGCGACATCGCGATTGGAGCGCCGTCGCGCCAGGCCACGACCCATTCGTTCTGAAACGCGATTTCGAGCCGCGAGCCATGATCGTCGTCGAGCCCCTCGATCGCCGCCCGACCGCGCAGAAACCCCTCGGTCGTGCGCCTGTCGACATCGACGACCTTGCCGCGGAACAGCAGCTTGCCGTCAGCCTCGTCGAGGATCGCGGCAATCGGGTCAAGGTGCAGGCGGCGCGCCTCCTGCACCCGGCGGCCGATGCCGATCGCTTTGGTCACGGTGAAATGGATGCCCCAATCCTTAACCTCGCGCCCGGTGCGCGGGGCTTTGCAAGTCGAGGCGATCGAGCCCATCTCGACGCAAATCTTGCGGCTAGCCCGCTCCATCCACTTCCAGCTCGGCACCTTGGTCACGACCGCCTCGATACCGCGCGGGTCGTAGAGCACGCACGGATAGGGGCGCAGATCGCCGACCGCGACGCTGGTCATCTGCGCCTCGGGATAGGCGCGGCCCATCGTGTCGGCATCGACCACTGGCAGCCCCAGGTGCGCCGCCGCCATCAATGGCTGGATTCCGTTGCCGCCGCCGATCTCGAGCGACATGACGGCGCGGAATTTCGACCCGAGCAGCCCTTCCTGAATTTCGACCGCGCGGGCGACGTTATGGCTGTCGGCGAGGCGCTCCTGCCCAACCAGCGGCGCCCCCATGTTCGACACCACCGCCACCCAATCGTCGTCGGCGAGGTCGAACGGCGACATCAGCTCGACCCGATGCCCCTCGGCATAAAGCCGGCGCATGTTGAGGAGCCCGAGATACGGGCTGCCGCCGCCGCCGGTGCCAAGGACCCAGGCTCCGACCGCCAACGCCTCGATGTCGTCGAGCGAAATGGCCATGAAATTCATGTTCGATCGCGGCTACCGACAAATCGCTTCGTTCGCGATGGCGGGTGGACGGCCCGTGACAGAACCGTCGTTCAAATTTCGCCCTCTTGCTTCAGCATGCGGACGGTCTTGCGGATCGCGCCGAGCGTATCGGCCAGTTCGGGCTCGTCATGGGTGGCGGAGACGAGCCCACCGGGGCTGCCGCTGAAATCAACGCCGTTGACCATCGTCGCCAGGCGCAATTTGTGCACGATGTCGGCTTGGCGGTTGCCAGTGAGGCTCGCGGTCGGCTGTTGATGCGGGTCGAAGCGGGTCGGCGTGATCGAAGCGCGATCGGGGTTGGTGAAGATGTGCAGCATCGAAAACGTGCCGTAGGCCGCCCACGGCACTCGCTCTTCCTCGAACACCTCGTTGATGCGCTGGCGCAAGGTCGCGCCAAAGCGGTTGGCGCGGGCGCAAGCGTCGGTGGTGCCGACGATCGCCAACGCCGCCACCCCGGCCGCCGCCGACAGCGGATTGGCGTTGAAGGTGCCGGGATGGGCGATCTTCTCACGGTCCGCGGCCTTGGTGACCTGGAAGTCGAGCAGATCGAGAATGTCCTTGCGCCCGGTCACAGCGCCGCCGGGCAATCCGCCGGAGAGGATCTTGGCCAGGGTCGTCAGATCGGGCGTGATGCCGTATTCCGCCTGCGCTCCACCGGGCGACACACGGAAGCCGGTGACGACCTCGTCGAAGATCAATAAGACGCCGTGCTGCCGGGTCAGCTCGCGCAGCGCGTGGAGAAATGACGGATCGATCGGCAACCGCGCGCCATGAGCGCCGGTCGGCTCGAGGATTGCCGCCGCGATGTCATCATGCTCGTCGAGCAGCCGAGCCAGCCCGTCGACGTCGTTCTGCTCGGCCAGCAGCACGTTGCCGGCGACGCCGGGCAATACGCCGGTGGTCGGGCTGCCATCGAAATGATTGGCAAAGCCCGAAGTCATATGATCGTGCCAACCGTGGAAATGATGCTTGAACCGGATGATCTTGGACTTGCCGCTGAAGGCGCGGGCGAGCCGCACCGCCATCAAGGTCGCCTCGGTGCCGGACGAGGTAAACCGGACCCGTTCGGCCGAAGGCACCAGCTTCAGCACCCACTCGGCCCACGCGATCTCGCGTCTCGTGGCTGGCGCCGTAATGGGTCCCGCGCTCGATCTGCTCGTGCACCGCCGCGACCACCTCGGGGTGGGAATGCCCGAGCAGCAGCGCACCGTGGCCGCCGAAATAATCGACATAGCAATTGCCGTCGACATCCCATTTGCGCGGCCCCTTGGCCCGGGTGATGTAGAGCCCGTAGGGTTCGATATAGCGCGAATCGTGGGTGATGCCGCTCGGGAACAACCGGCCCGCCTTTTTCGCGGCCGCGGCCGATCCCGGCGTCGCGGCGCGGTAGGCGGCGATGATCGGCGAGTTTGTGGTCATCGTATCGGGCATGGCGATCACCCTCACTCGAGAGGCAATTCGGGCCACTTGTAGGCCTTGCGCCCGGCATGGCCAAGCCCGTAGGACCGGCCTCGAAAGAGAAGGGCCGCCCCGAGAGGCGGCCCTTCCTTACCCAAACACCGGCGGCCGATCACGGCCGCGAGCCGTCGCCTTCAGTCAGGCGCGGATCTCCATGGAAGCGGGGATCCTGGTCACGGCAGCGGACGACCGCGGTTTATGGTTAGACACAGGATCACCTCCTTTCAGTTGTTGAGCCAATGGCCGCACTCTAAGGGGTTGGCTCGCCGGCCGCAAGCAAGTTGTTCGCAATCGCGCCGTGGCGCCCCGCCGCTTTCGCGTTAGACTGCAGAAAATTGCCGGATTGTTGAGGGAAGGAGCGACGATGCGCCGCAGCGAAGAACGGATACTGACAACCCACACCGGGAGCCTGCCGCGACCGCCCGAGCTGACCCAGCTTCATATTCGCCGGGCGCGCGGTGAATCGATCGATTCGGCCGAGCTGGAGAGGCTCGGGCAGGCGGCGTTGCGCGGGATTGTCCGCAAACAGGCCGAGGCGGATGTCGACATCGGCAACAACGGCGAGCAACAGCGCGAAGGGTTTTTTCTGCACATCCGCCACCGCATGAGCGGGTTCGGCGGGTCGTGGCAGCGCCGCACCCGCGCCGACGCGCTGCGCTATCCGATTTTCAAGCGGATCATGGAGGAGCAGCTGGCCGCCCGCCAGGCGGTCAGCAATATGGGACCGCCCAAGGCGATCGCTGCGGTGCGCTATCTCGGCCGCGGCGGGATCGAGGCCGAATGCGCCGATTTCCGCGCGGCGCTTGACGAGACCGGGACCAATTTCGTCGAACCGTTCCTGACCGCGCCCTCGCCCGGCATCATCGCCGGCGCGATGAAGAACGAGCATTACGACACCGAGCAGGCCTATCTCGACGATATCGGGACCGCCCTCAAGGAGGAATACGAGGCGATCGTCGATGCCGGGTTTCTGCTGCAGCTCGATTGCCCCGATCTGGCGCTCGAACGGCATCTGTCCTACCAGGACCGCCCGCTCGGCGATTTTCTCGGCTTTGTCGAGCGGGTGGTGGGGACCATCAACAAGGCGGTGGCAAACATCCCGCCCGAGAAGGTGCGGCTGCATGTCTGCTGGGGCAATTACGAGGGGCCGCACGATTGCGACGTGCCGCTATCGGACATCCTGCCGATTTTGCAGCAGGCCAAGGTCGGCGCCTTCTTTCTGCCCTTCGCCAACCCGCGCCACGCTCACGAATACCGCGTCTTTGAAAAGCAGCCGCTGGCCGACGATCAGATCCTCGTCGCCGGGGTCATCGACAGCCTGACCAATTTCGTCGAGCATCCCGAAGCCGTGGCCGACCGGATCGCGCGCGTCGCCCAAGTAGTCGGCGACCCGAAGCGGGTCATTGCCGGCACCGATTGCGGCTTCGACACCTCGGCCGGAATGGGCCGCGTCGCCGAGGACGTGGTCTGGGCGAAGCTCACCGCGCTGGCCGAAGGCGCCCGGCTAGCCTCCGCGCGTATGGGGATGGGCTAGCCGCAAACTCGGTCAGGCAGCGCTTTCACCGCTCGCGGCCCGGATCGCACGCACGAGCTGTTCCGGCTTGACCGGCGTCGCATTGACCTCGACGCCGAACGGGGCCAAGGCGTCGCAGACGGCGTTGGCGATCGTCGCCGGCGGGGCGACGGCGCCGCCTTCACCGACCCCTTTGACGCCGAGCGGGTTGAGCGGCGAAGGCGAGTGCTGGTGCACGATCGTCATCGGCGGGATGTCGCCGGCGGTCGGCAGCGCGTAATCCATCAGCGAGCCGGAGAGCAGCTGTCCATCGGCATCGTAGACGATCGCTTCCGAGAGGATGCCGCCGAGCCCTTGCGCGGCGCCGCCCATGACCTGCCCCTCGACCAGCATCGGGTTGACGACAACACCGCAATCGTGGGCGACCGCGTATTTATCAATGGCGACCCGGCCGGTTTCGCGGTCGACCTCGACGATCGCGACGTGCACGGCATAGCTCCAGGTCACGGTTTCCGGCTGCCAGTAGCAAATTTCCTCGAGGCCGGCCTCGACCCCCGGTGGACGGGTGATCTCCCAGCCGGGGCGGGCCGCCTGCGCCACCTTGGCGAGGCTCACCTGTGCCCCCGGCACGCCGACGATGCCGATGCCGCCCTCGCGCAATTCGAGATCGGCCGGCGCGCATTCCAGGAGATGCGCAGCAATCGAGAAGGCCTTGTCGCGCAGGCGGCCACTGGCGACGTGCATCGCCGCCGAGGCGGTGACAGTGCTGCGGCTCGCCATCGTGCCAAAGCCGATCGCGATCGCCGCGGTGTCGGCGAAGGTCGGGACGACGTCCTCGGGCGCCACCTTCCACAGGTCGGCCATCACCTGGGAAAAGATCGTCTCCATGCCCTGGCCCTGCGGGGCGGCGCCGCACGAGACATAGATCTTGCCGGACGGGTCGATCCGGACAAGGGCGCTCTCGAACGGTCCGACACCGGTGCCCTCGATATAAAAGCCGATGCCGAGACCAAGATACCGGGCTTCCCGACGCGCCTGTTGTTGGCGCTGGCGGAACGCCGCGACACCGCCGACGGCGTCGAGCGCCTTTTGCAGCGCGCCGGGGTAATCGCCGCTGTCGTAGACGATCGGCTCGCCGTCGCGATAAGGGATGCCGACCCGATATGGCATCTCCTCGGCACGGATCATGTTGCGCCGCCGCACCTCGGCCGGCTCCAAGCCCAAGGTGCGCGCCACCAGATCGATCGTCCGCTCCATCGCGAACGCGGCTTCCGGGCGGCCGGCGCCGCGATAGGGGGCGTTCGGGACCTTGTTGGTGACCACAATCCTTCCGGACGCCGCCAAATTCTCGATCTTGTAGGGGCCGGTCAGATGGACCGCGGTGTTGTAGGCGACACCCGAGCCGATCGGGTTCCACGCGCCGCAATCAACGATATAGTCGTCGCGCAAGCCCAGGATGCGCCCGTCGTTATCGAAGGCGACCTCGACATCGTGCAATTGGTCGCGCGAATGGGTCGCGCTGATCATGTGCTCGCGGCGCTCCTCGATCCAGCGCACCGGACGGCCAATTTTGCGTGCAAGGAAAGTGATCAGCAGGTCTTCGGGGTAGACATGGCCCTTGCCGCCAAAGCCGCCGCCGACATCGAGCGCGAGGCAACGGACCCGCGCCTCCGGAAGACCCAGGAGGCCTGCCGCTTCACGGCGCACCCAATGCACCACCTGGGTCGAAGACCAGATCGTCGCCGAGCCGGTGCGCGGATCATATGCGGCGACGACACCGCGGCACTCCATCGGCACCGCGGCGTAGCGGTGGTGGTAGAAGCGGCGCCGCAGACGGTGGGGTGCTGTGGCGAATGCCATGTCGACGTCGCCGCGGCCGACCGAGAAAGCGCCGATCAGGTTCGTGCCGTATCGCTCATGAATGATCGGGCTGTCGGGACGCAACGCCGCCTCGGGGTCAACCACCGCCGGGAGCGCTTCGAGGTCGGAGGCCACAAGCTCGGCCGCGTCTTCGGCCTGGTCACGGGTTTCGGCGACGATAATCGCGATCGCCTCGCCGACATGGCGGGCCTTGTCATGCGCCAGCAAGGGCTCTTGGGGGTTGAGGAATTTGTGCTGGATCGCGGTCGTCCATTTGCTCGGCATCGAAATCTGCCCCTCGGGCACCGGCGGCAGCAGCCGCAGCAGATCGGCGCCGTTGAGCGCGCCCACGACGCCGGGCATCGCCGCCGCCCACGACAGATCGACCGAGCGGATGCGGGCATGCGCCACGGGGCTGCGCACGAGGACCGCGTGCAGCATTTGCGGCAGGACGAGATCGGCGATGAACAGCCCTTGGCCGGTCAACAGGCGCCGGTCTTCGCGCCGAAGCAGCGAGCGCCCGACATAAGGGGGTCCGATGTCATTCATGGATCAAACCTCCGCCGCCACCGCGGGAGTTTGTGGGAATTGTCCGGAGAGGTCCAGCCAAGCCGCCGGTTGCGGCCTCTCGCATCCGAGGCGAACCGGGCCGATTGCCAAACAGGTAGCGTCACGCCACGCCGGCGGCTTAGATTTCCCCGATTGTGATCAACGAGGGGACACGGGAAATGCCTATCGGCGCAGAATTGTTGACCGGCGCGCTCGCCGGGATCGCCTTTGTCGGGTGCAGCCTGACGAACGCCCGGCCGGCGCATGCCGCTCAAGGATCAGCGCAACCGGGGCGGCGGCGCGAGGTCGTCGTCAATGGCAAGCGGGTCAAGACCGTCGATGTCCACGCCCATACCATCGTTCCGGAGGCGGCGGCGGTGATCAATCACCCGCTCGAGGCGCCCGGGCTGCTGTGGTCGAACGTGGCGGACCGCATCGCCGAGATGGATGCCGAGGGTGTCGATGTCGAGGCGCTGAGCATCAACCCCTTCTGGTATCGCGCCGAGCGCGATGCGGCGGCCGAGCTGATCAAGATCCAGAACGAAAAGCTCGCCGAATTTTGCGCCGCCACTCCCGACCGCTTCGTCGCCTTTGCGACGGTGGCGTTGCAGCACCCGCAGCTCGCGGTGGAGCAGCTCGACTACGCGATCAAGACCCTGGGATTGCGCGGGTTGTCGGTCGGCGGCAGCGTCGCCGGTCAGGAATTGGCCGATCCGAAATTCCACCCGGTCTGGGCCAAAGCGGAAGAACTCGGGATCCTGATTTTCATGCACCCGCTCGGCACCAGGGAATTGGAGCCGAGCGGGCGGCTCGGCGGTAGCGGTTTGCTGACCAACACGATCGGTAACCCGCTCGAAACCACGATCGCGCTGTCGCACCTTATTTTCGAGGGGACCCTCGACCGCTTCCCGGGGCTCAAGATCTGCGCCGCGCATGGCGGCGGCTTTCTGCCGTCCTACGCCAGCCGTTCGGATGCGGTAATCACCACCTTTCCGAACCGCGTCGGCCCGTTGCCGAAGAAAAAGCCGACGCAATACCTCAAGGACGGGCAGTTGTTTTTTGATTCGATCATGTTTACCGGGGAAGGGATGCGCCATCTGATCGCTGAAAGCGGCGTCGGCCAAGTCGTGCTTGGCACCGACTACCCGTTCCCGTGGAACAAGGTGCCGGTCGATCACATCCTATCGACCCCGGGCCTAAGCGACGACGACAAGATCGCGATCCTCGGCGGCACCGCCGCCA
>CAVTFD010000034.1:0-13066 GCA_963733945.1 uncultured Alphaproteobacteria bacterium
GACGAGTTGCTCGGTCCGAACACATTCCTCGTCGTTCAGATGGAAGTCCCCGCAAGCGAAACCAGGGCCGTGATCCGCCGAGTGCATGACCGCCGCGGACGCAGCCTGCTCAATTTCGCGCCCGCCTTGCTGATCGACCTCGATCTGCTGCACGACGTCGATTTTGTCGTCGCGAACGAGGGAGAGGCGGCCGCGCTGGGCGCGGATCCGGCATCGATCACAGCTCGCTTGCGGCGGGGGCTCGTCGTCACCCGCGGCGCGGCGGGCGCGATGGCCTATCCCGCCGATGGCGCCGCGTTTGCCGTACCGGCGCTGCCGATCGTCCCGATCGATACGACCGGCGCCGGCGATACGTTCGTCGGCGTGCTGGCAGCGGCGCTCGACGGCAACGCGCCGCTCGAAACCGCTCTGCGGCGGGCGAGTGCGGCCGCCGGCCTCGCCTGTCTCGCGCGCGGGGCGCAGACGGCGATGCCGGATGCTGCGGCGATCGATGCGGCCATCGCGCGGCTGCCGACAGTGTGAGCGATGGATCAGCCGCCTCGGTCCCCGCGACAGCAATGTTCGCGGAACTCGGCCAAGATATCGATATAGAGTTGGCGCTTGAACGAAACGATCAGTTCCGGCAGCTGTTCGGGCGCAACCCAGCGCCAAGCATCAAATTCGGGATGTTTGGTCGCGACGTCTATATCCGCGTCGCAGCCGGCAAAACGCATAACGAACCATTTTTGACGCTGGCCGCGATAGCGCCCACTCCACACTCTCCTGGCGAGTTCGACGGGCAGGTCATAGATCATCCATTCCCGGCTCTCGGCGATGATCTCGGCGTTGCAGGTGCCGATCTCCTCTGCAAGCTCGCGTAGCGCTGCCTGGCGCGGGGTTTCGCCCGGGTCGATCCCGCCCTGCGGCATCTGCCAGGCTGGCATCGCCCGCATGTCGGTGCGCCGAGCGACAAGGACCTGTCCCAGACCATTGAGCAGCATGATGCCGACCGCAGGCCGGTATCCCGCGATCTTGCCATCGTGATGCGTCATTGCGACCGCCTATGCCTCGGCGCTCCGCTGTGCGCCTCAGTTGATCATACGCCCGTTGAACAGCGACATGCCGCGCAGCATGTCGACGGCGCGCGTCAACTGGTAGTCCCGGTCGGTTCCCATGATCGACGGATCGACCGAGCTGAATGCGTCGGGGTCGCCGCCGGAATCATCGGACTTCCCCTCGGATGCGTCGGCGACCTTCGCCTCTTTCTTGCCGGGGGGAGGCTCGATCTTAGCGGCTTCGACGACGATGTCGGGCTCGATCCCCTTCGCCTGGATCGAGCGGCCCGAAGGGGTGTAGTAGCGCGCCGTCGTCAGCCGCATTGCACCGTGACCGGTCAGTGGGATGATCGTCTGGACCGATCCTTTGCCGAACGACCGGGTGCCGACCAGGACCGCACGGTGGTGATCCTGCAATGCGCCAGCGACGATCTCGCTGGCCGAGGCCGATCCACCGTTGATCAGCACGGCGAGCGGCAGCCCGGCGGCAACGTCGCCCGGTCGCGCATTGTAGCGTTGCGCATCATCCGAGCGCCGGCCGCGGGTCGAGACGATCTCGCCCTTCTCGAGGAACGCGTCCGAGACTGCAACCGCCTGATCGAGAAGGCCGCCCGGATTGTTGCGTAAATCCAGGATCACGCCGCGCAGCTTGTCTCCGGCCTGCTGCTTAATGTTTTTGATCGCGTTGTTGAGCCCGACATCGGTCTGCTCGTTGAACGAGGTGACCCGGATATAGCCGATATCATCGCCGATCAGGTGCGAGCGAACCGACTGGATACGGATCGTCGCCCGGGTCAGCTTAACATCGAACGGGTCCCGCCCCTTTCGCCGGATCGTCAGCTTGACGTCGCTGTTGACCGGTCCACGCATCTTTTCGACCGCTTGCGGAAGGGTCATTCCTTGGACCGGCTGGCCGTCGAGCTGCGTAATCAGATCGCCGGGTTTCAGTCCCGCCCGCGCGGCCGGGGTGTCATCGATGGGCGAAATTACTTTGACGAGACCGCTTTCCATCGACACTTCAATTCCAAGTCCGCCAAACTCGCCGCGGGTCTGAACCTTCATATCGTCAAAATTCTTGGTGTTTAGATAGTTCGAGTGGGGATCGAGCGAGGTCAGCATCCCGTTGATCGCTGATTCGATCAGCGCATCGTCGTCCACTTTGCCGACATAGTCGGCGCGCACGACCTCAAACACTTCACCAAACAAATTCAGTTCTTTATAGGTGTCCGAGGAATTGGAAGTAGCCGCGCTGATGTCCTGGCGCAACGAAAACACCAGAACTGTTGCCGCAACTGCCGCGATCAACCCAACCCGTTTCATTCATTCACCCGTTAATCGCTCCGATCGGCGAGCCCCGATGATATCCGCCACCATCCTCGATGATCAAGATCAGAGCAGAAGCGGTCAGCTGGTGGCTCGCCGTATTTCCTGCGGCAGGACCAGCGAGTGACCGGTCATCACCGCGGGCTTTTCAAGGCCGAGAAGATCGAGCAAAGTCGGAGCGACATCGGCAAGCCAACCGTCTTCGAGATGCTCGACCGTCCTGGGCGGGTTGACTACGAGGAACGGCACCGGGTTCAAGGTGTGTGCGGTATGGGGTTCACCTGTTTTCGGGTCGCGCATCATCTCGGCATTGCCGTGATCGGCGGTGATGAGGAGGGTTCCGCCGGCCTTTTCAACCGCGCCCGCGAGCCGTCCCAGGCACCGGTCGATCGTCTCGACCGCCTTGATCGCGGCGTCGAGACGGCCGGTGTGCCCGACCATGTCGGCATTGGCGTAGTTCAGCACGATTACGTCGAACCGGTGTGCGGCAATCGCCTCGACCACCTTGTCGGTGACCTCCAGCGCCGACATCTCCGGCTGCCGATCGTAGGTCGCGACCTTGGGCGATGGCACCAGGATGCGTTCCTCGCCGGGAAAGACCATCTCTCGCCCGCCATTGAAAAAGAACGTGACGTGCGGGTATTTTTCGGTCTCGGCGATGCGTAATTGGGTCAGCCCGGCGTTCGATACAACCTCGCCAAAGGTGTCGTCGAGGTTCTCGGGTGGGAAAAGGGTCGTCAGATAGTTGTTGAGCTCGGCCGAATATTCGACGAGCCCGAGCGCACTGGCAAAGTTGACGCATTTGGCACGCCCGAAGCCGGAAAAGTCCGGATCGACCAACGCCGCGGCGATCTCGCGCATTCGATCCGCACGGAAATTGCCGATCAACAGGCCGTCACCGTCGCGCATGCCTCGATATCCGCCAATCGAGGTCGGCCGCACAAACTCGTCGGTCTCGCCGAGAGCGTAGGCCGCCTTGACCGCATCAGCCGCATTGGCGGCGGTGTCGCCCTCACCCTCCACAATTACCCGGTATGCCTTCTTGACACGGTCCCAACGCCGGTCGCGGTCCATCGCATAATAGCGCCCGCTGACGGTCGCGATCCGCAACCCCGCGAGTCCGTCGACCGCGCTTTCGAACGTCTTTATGTACGATAGCGCCGCCTGGGGTGGGGTGTCCCGGCCGTCGAGGAATGCGTGGACCGCGACCGGCACTCCGGCCTCGGCAAGGATCCGGCCGAGTGCGGCGATCTGGCGCTGATGCGAGTGCACGCCACCCGGCGACAGCAACCCCAGCAGATGGGTGGTGCCGCCGGTCTTCCTTAAAGTGCCGATAAAATCGCGCAGCGCCGGTATCCGGCTGAGTTCGCCCGAAGCGATCGCCGCGTCGATACGCGGCAAATCCTGCATAACCAGCCGGCCAGCTCCGAGATTGGTATGCCCGACCTCGGAATTGCCCATCTGTCCGTCGGGAAGTCCGACATAGTGCTCACTGGCCTCCAGCCGCGCATGAGGCCACCGCGCCATCAGCCGGTGCCAGACCGGCAGGTGCGCGCTCTCGATAGCGTTGTCCCGAGTGTCGACCCGCTCGCCCCAACCGTCGAGGATGCACAGCACCAACGGACGCGGGCGAAGGAAGGAGCGCATAACGTTCGACCTCGGACAAACAACACAATCTCTATACGCGAAACCGCGCCAATTCGCCTAGCGTTCCCTCGCAAACGCACGCCAAGTGGAGCGAGCCCGCCGGGTAAAGAAACGCGAGCGGTTTCGCTCTCCCGAGTTGCGAGCGCCGGTCGGACGCCACGCTGTGTCGGGGCTTCACGCCCGGCCGCCGCCCGCCGCCCAGCCGCACCGGTATTTTTCATCCGGGGAAAACGCCGACATCGTATTTGGTGGACACAGGTGTTGTAGACGCCGAAGCGCGAATTTTTTCGGATCCATATCCCGAGCCGATAGCAACATTTCAAAAAGACACAAGCACTGACATCTTAGTCCGTCCAACACGTTCGCAGGGCTGCGCGGGAGCGGCGGAGAGACTAGAATTTTCACGCCATGCTGAATACGAAACATCGCCGCGCGCTGCTCGGTCTCGCCCTGTCGAGCTTTTTTGGCCTGGTGCAGTTCCGCCTGATCATCTTTATGTTCGACGCGGATTACGGACGCGCTGTCGACGCGGCCGCCGGGGTACTTGCCGGCAAGCCGCATTGGCGGTCGTTCCAGGCGCGCGTGCTGGCGCCGTTTCTGATCGGCCGCATTTCGCCCCTGTTCCCGAGCTTCTTCGACGCTCATGTCTGTTTTTCGATCGTGACCCTGACGGTGATGGGCTACCTCGCCTGGCGGCTCGGCTGGCGGGTCGGCGCCAACCTCACAGCGGCCATGCTGGCACTTTTTGTATTCGAGACGAGTTTTTCCTTCTTGCTGGCGCCGCATTGGCTTTATGCGTGGGACTATCTCGACGTCATCGTCTTTCTAGTGTTCGTCGACTTCGTGGTCGCTGGCAAATCCTGGCCATGGTTCGTCGCGCTGTGGGCGATCGACATCTTCAGCCGGGAGACGGCGGCTTTCATCTCGGTCTGGATGATCTTCGAAGCGTTGTCGCGCTGGTATTTCGCGCGACAACCGGTCGGGGGCGGGGAAAGGCTCGACCGCGGCATGTTGATCGCCGGGATCGCCACGCTCGTGCTCAGCGTCGTGATCGTCGAAGCGGTTACCCGCGCCCTGTTTATCGAGGAGGTCGGGCCAAAGATCTTCAATGATGTAGCGGGCGAGGGCGGCCGGATGTTTTATGCCCTGCGCATCGCCAAAAATTTTGCCATCGCGATCAATTCACTTACCCGTTTCCAGTACGAAATGCCGTTTGTCATCCTGATTTATGTCGGGGTTTCGCTAGTGCTGGCGCTCGGCATCATACGGGCTGACCGCCGGCGTTATTTCGCATTGGGGCTGACCTATATCGCGCATATCACCACGACCCTGGTGTTCGGGATTCTGGACGAAACCCGAGTCTTTGTTGAGCAGATCCCTCTATTGATCCTCGGTACGCTAGTGCTGACCCAGATGGGCGGCAGGCCCGAGCGGGCGCCACGCTTCGGCATTGGCGACCCGTGATCAGGTTAGCGGGCGCAGAGGATGCCGCTCGCTATCCGCGCGCGGGAGCCCTCCGCATTGCGAAAGGCTCCCTGATCGATGGCGCTT
This sequence comes from uncultured Alphaproteobacteria bacterium, assembly GCA_963733945.1. GTDB lineage: Bacteria > Pseudomonadota > Alphaproteobacteria > ATCC43930 > CGMCC-115725 > AP-15. Next base: position 5,556 of record CAVTFD010000034.1, read on the forward strand.
TATTTAGCCGAAGCGCGAGACGTCGACAGCTTTTTCGGTGATGAATTCGAGCAGAGCCGGCGTGCCTTCGCGGGTCTTCTCGATGCCGCGGCGGATCGCTGCTTGGATTTCGCCGGGCTCGGTCACCCGCTCGCCATAGCCGCCGAGCGCCTTGGCGAAGTCAGCGTAGTGGCCGCTGATATCGGTCGAGCGATACTTCTCGGTCGCGACCGGCATCACCTTCAGTTCGATCGCCATCGAGAAATTATTCATCAGGATCGACAGGATCGGGATCCGCTCGCGCACCGCAGTCTCGAAATCCATGCCGGTAAAGCCGATCGCGGCATCGCCCCACACGTTGATGCACAGCTTGTCGGGCTTGGCGAGCTTGGCACCCATCGCCAGCCCAAGCCCATAGCCGAGCTGGGTCGTCTTGCCCCAGCCGAGATACGACAGCGGCACCTCGCTGACCCAGAACGGCGACAGCTGGTCGCGCGGGCTGCCGGCATCGTGGGTGATGATCGTGTTCTTGACGTCGACCGTGTGCAGCAATTCCCAGATCACGCGATAGGGCGACAGCGGCTTCGTATTCTGCGTCAGCCGCGGCATCCACTGGCCCATCCATTCTTCCCTGTGCCCGCGGATCTCGCGCGTCACCGTGGGCAGCCGGTCGCGGGTCTTGCCATGGAGCCGGTCCTTAACCTCTGCGAGCAGTGCATCGAGCGTCAGCCCGGCATCGCCCACCGCGGCGAGATCGACCGGCACGTCCTTGTTGATTGCGTATGGGTCGAGCGTTGCGTGCGCGATCTTCTTCTCCTTTGGCATCGCCGTGCCAAAGGAGGTGCGGGTAAAGCTGCAGCCGATGCCGAAGATCAAATCGGCGTTCTGCAGCATGTGCCAGAGATGCTCGCCGATGCCGATGCCGCCCGAGCCGAGGGACAATGGGTGGTTTTCCGGGAAGCTGCTTTTGCCGCCGAGCGTCGTCATGACCGGAGCTTCGAGCAGTTCCGCGAGCGCTTTCAGCTGCGGCCACGCCTTGCCGTAATGGACGCCCTGGCCGGCGACGATGACCGGGCGCTGTGCCGCGACCAGCGCCTCGGCGATCTTTGCGACCGATTGTGGGTCGGGGCCGCTCTTAAGTTTTGGCGTCTTCTGGTATTCGGCGACAAGCGCGTCCGGCACCTCCTCGCGCAGGAGGTCGCTTGGGAACTCGACCAATACCGGGCCGGGGCGGCCGTTCTTGACCGTCGTAAAGGCGCGGCGCAGCGCCTCGACTGTCGCGTTGGCGACCGTTACCTGCTCGCAGGTTTTCGTGACGTGGCGGTAATTAAGCGCGGCGTTGAAGTTCGGATGTACCTGGTTGATGTTGCGGGCATAGCCGGCCGGCAGCACGACGACCGGGGTCGAGTCGCCGAAGGATTGCGCCACCCCGCCAAAGGCGTTCTCGGTGCCGGGGCCGTGCTGCATGGCAAAGACGCCGATCCGATCGCCCGAGGTGACCTTGGCGATCGCGTCGCACATATGCAGGCCGATCCGCTCTTGGCGCACCATAATGGTGCGGATGTCCGCCTCGGCGGCGGCCTCGATGATCGGATTGACCGGATAGCCGATCAGAAACTCGATCCCTTCGCGCTTCAGGATTTCAGCAACGACGTTGGCGACTTTCATGGAGGCGCTCCTCGATGTTCGGCGATGATTGAGTGATTGTGACACAACCCAGGCACCGTGTGCCAACTCTCCGGAAATTGACGTCCGCCGGCTGGCGAGCGAGCTGGCCCTCCAGCTTGTCAGAGAGCAGATCGCCAATGCGACGTTGGTCCCGGCAGCGGCCACCCGCAACGGGAGGCCGATCTCTTGTCCGCGCTGCCACTTTTAGTCGTCGCCTGTTGCCGGCTGGCCCTGCAGCATCAGTCGAACAAGCTCGGCTTGGCGCCGCGTGCCTGTCTTGTCGAACACATGAGCGAGGTGTGTCCGCACCGTAGTCAACGAGACCCCGAGGCGGCCGGCAGTAGCCTGCAGCCCATCTCCTTTCGATATCTCGACCGCGAACACGGCTTCTGCCCGGGTCAGCCCAAAATCCTGGCTGAACCGTTCGCTGGCGAGCACGGCAGCTTGCTCCGCTTCGGTGATAAACAGGAGCGCCGTCGGACGGAGGATGTCCGTCCAAGTGACCTGGGTCCGGTGCGGTATCAGGAGTACCGTCAACGGCCCTCGGTCCCGGCGGGAAAGCTGGAAGCGGCCGCCCCCTCCGCCAAGTTCGCTTGCCGGCTCCGCGCAGTCGGCGATGGTTTGCCGCAGCCGGCGCGTGTCCTCCGTCGTTTCAGCTTTTAGACCGTCGCGGTCCAGGGATAGGCCATTGCCAGCGCCAAGCATCCTCGCGGCGGCTTGGTTGGCGAAGATCACCCCCGCCCGCGCATCGACCAGCAGCACGGCGTGAGGCAGCCGGTTCAGCATTTCGGCCGAGCTCGTCGGCGGCCCGTCCAAAGCCGCCAGCCGTATCCGCAGCTGCACAGCGCGCTGTAGATGCGGGATCAAGGCGGCGAACAGCTGGATCTGAGCCACGTCGAACTCGCCCTCGGGATAGGGGCGCGACACCGACACCACCGTGGAAACAGAACCTTCCGTCAACAGGGTTGCCCCCATCATCCTCTCCGGACCGTGCGGCTTTGACGATCCGTTGAAAATGTCGGCGCGGCAGTGATCGGGGTCAGAAATGCGCATTTCCGGGACGACGACGGCGCCGATCGGATGCTTGTCGCACTGCCGCCAGACGTTGGCCCAATATTGCGAGAAACTGGGTAATTCTCTGGGGTCGACGCGTGGGGCAAGCATCGTGGCGCTGTGGGCTTTCGAGTTATAGGCGCCGACTTGCGCTCCCCCGGTTGCCCCGAGGAGGTCGGCGAGACCGTTGAGCATGGTTGGACAGGCGCCCGGGTCCACCACCGTGTCGTAGATCGATCCGATCAAATCCGAAAGTGCTCGAAAGCGCATCGCCGCCCCCCGCATGCGCGCAACGCACCGGCCCGGAAGGCGCGCTAAGCCCAGGCGCTTACAGCGATATGACGTTGTGCACCGCTTGTTGTGTGAGGTTCCTCACACTTGTGCAAAAAAATATTACACGAAAATGGCTCTGTCATCCGAACGCATGACGACACGGCCCCGCGTCCAGGCCTTAATGGTTTAGGTGCTCGAAAGGGTGCGTTTAGGTCCTCGAAAGATTTGTCCAGCTGGGAGGGTGAGGCGATGGCAGCGCACAGCTTTGATGATCAGAATATTAAATGGAACACGCACCCAGATCTGGAGCACTTAAAATATTCGATACTGAATATTGACGAGAAAAATTACATTGTCGACGTGCTTTTCAAATTTGATGCCAATGAAAAGATCATTCTTCATCGACACGTGGTGCACAATAATACATTTGTCGTGCAGGGCGAGCATCGCCTTTATGAACCCAATGGCGATATCAAGGAAATTCGCGCCGTTGGCAGCTACAAGTCCAGCCCGCCAGGAGACGTGCATCGGGAAGGTGGGGGTTTTGATCAGGATGTTATCGTGTTTTTCAACATTCGTGGACGCGATGGCGTGTTGTACGAACTGCTCGACGACGACCAGAAGCTAATCGGCACGCTGAGTTTTGCGGACTTCCTCAGCCTATATAAATCATAGCAAGATATTTTAAGAAAACAGACGTGATCATAACACACGACTATGGAGATTTTCGATGTCAACACTTACATCGTCCAAAACCAAGCCGAGATTTAGTTCTGCCGTGCCCCTCGGCGCGCGTACGTTCGCGGCGGTGCTCGGCCTGTCGCTCTTAACGGCGACCGGCGTCGCCGCCGGCGAGCCCAGCGATGCGCAGCCCGGAGGTGCGTTCACCTGCGACTTTGGCCTCTCGTCCGACCCGTCGCTCTTACCCCCGGATCAAATCGCGCCGTCGATCGAGCGCGATCGAATGTACATGTCTGCCCGTCCCGGCCTGCTCCACAAGCATATCCCGATCAGTTTCGACCCTAGCGATCCCAGCGGGAAGGCGGTTTTTTCCGGTGGACGGTATCTGTTCGATACCGCCGAGCACGCGCGAGAATATCGGGATTGGGTCTTCAACACCTATATCCTCGACGGCGTGCATTTTCTCAAGCGGTCCTATTTTTTAAACCCGGACTGCCATGCCTGGACCGTAATCGGGGCGCACGACTTCGCCGACATCCACAACTCGCAGATCGTGCTGAGGACCGAGCGTTGGTCGCTAAGCAATGCCCGTCAGCCGGTTTGGGTGCTGGAGCAGAAATTCGCCGCCATTCTGGCCGCGGCGCAGACGCGCGGCCTGACCAGTGTGTGGTTGCTCTACGACCAGGAGGAGGCGCTCGTCTCCTTGGTCTATTTCGCAGGAAGGGCCGGCCCAAGCGATCCCGGCATGCCGGACATGGCGAGCCTAAGTGTCCTCGCCGACGCTCCTCGGCTCGGCGAGATCTTCGATGACCAGGGCTGGAAGCGGACCTTCGACCGGACCCAATGGGCCTTGACCATCTGGTTCCCCTTCGCCCTCGGCGATCGTGGCGAGCCCGCCCTGTGGCCGAATACGCCGCCATTTTTTCTGCCGTACCCGGGTGACGGTGTTTGCGAGGTGAGCCGCGGTGAAAGCGCCGCCGACAGCCCCGATTGTCCTTCCAAATGTGGAGACGGCGTCGCCCAGAGCGACGAGAACTCCATGAACTGCCCGGGCGACGTGCGCCTGTTCCAATAAGGGTGGGAAGCCAAACCACCTCAATGACAGAAGACACCGCTTTTCAATCTCAAGGAGTAAACTCAATGACCAAGACTACTGCTGCCATTGTTGGAGCGCTCATCGGACTGATCTTGCCAATGCAGCTGGCGTTTGCGGATGGCAGCGCCGCCCCCGGGCCATTGTCCGAATTGACTGGGGAGTGGTGGCAATGGGCGTTGTCGATACCGAACGATCAAAATCCCCAAATTGACGCGTCCGGGCAATACTGCATGGTCGGCCAGCGAGGAGAGTTGTGGTTCCTCGCCGGGGTCTTCGGCGGCGGGACGGCGACGCGCGATTGCTCCGTCCCCGAAGGCAAGCCGCTGTTCTTTCCCGTTATAAACTCTTTCAACAATAATACCCCTGACTGCGGTCAAGGAGGCGAAAATTTCGACGTGAAAAAATTGATATCCCTGATCACGTCCTCCATCGACGCGGCTCAAAACCTATCGGTGACTGTCGATGGCAAGCCGCTCAATCGAAAACATATACAGCGCGTCCTATCGCTCCCGTTCCCGACGTGGTTTCCGGGAGACAACATTTACGGACCCGATGCGTGTGGAGCGGGAATGCCGCTGCCGGCAGGGATATATTCGCCATCGATGGACGATGGATACTATGTCCTGCTTTCCCCGCTGAAGGTAGGGCCGCACACCTTGCAGTTCCACGCCGAATCCGGAACATTTTTGCAGGACGTTACTTATAACCTTACCGTGGCGCCAGTATCGCTGAAGTGACCTGCCTCTATCTTACGGATGATGGCAATCATCCAGACGTGAGAGAATAGGCTCGCTTGCCACCGTTCGACCCGCCGCCTATGATCGGCGCGTCGAACGGAACAAAGCCGACCGGTATGCTTCGCCGCTGCGTCCCAACCTCCGCCGGCCGCCGCTGGGCTCGGGCGACTGAGCATCGGCGGGGATCGGCGATGGCGAACGACCCCCAACTGCGCGGCCCGTCGGTTCGAAGTGTTCCCGAAGGGGATAATCGCGAGCGGATGATGTGCGCCGATTGCGGCTATGTCCTTTATGATAACCCAAAGATCGTGGTCGGCTCGGTTGCCCGATGGGGCGAGCGCATCCTGTTGTGCCGGCGTTCGATCGAGCCGCGCCACGGCTTTTGGACCCTGCCCGCGGGATATCTCGAGCTCAACGAGTTGGCCAGCGCCGGCGCCGAGCGTGAAGCTTGGGAGGAAGCGCGCGCCCGGATCGAGATCGAGGGGTTACTGGCGATCTATGACATCCCGCGCATCAGCCAGGTGCAGCTGATCTATCGGGCGCGGCTTTTGGACGACGCAGTTTCAGCAGGGCCGGAGAGTCTGGAGGTGCGGCTGTTCGGCTGGGACGAAATCCCGTGGACCGATCTTGCTTTCCCTTCGAACCGCTGGGCATTGCAGCACGATCAAGAAGCACGCGCGACCCGCGATTTCACCGCCCGCATCAACCCACCTGGCTTCTGACCGACTTGCCTCTGACACAATCAGGGTTCGAGCCCGACCAGGCTGCGGGCGTAGGCACGCGCCTCGAACGGACGAAGATCATCAGCGGCTTCGCCGACCCCGATCGCATGGATCGGGATGCCATATTTTTCAGCCAGGGAAACCAGCACGCCGCCGCGAGCGGTGCCGTCGAGCTTGGTCATTACGATGCCGGTGACGCCGACCATCTCGCGGAAGATTTCGGCCTGAGCGTGCGCGTTCTGGCCGGTTGTCGCATCGAGGACGAGCAACACCGAGTGCGGCGCCTTCGGGTCAACCTTTTTCAGCACACGGACGATCTTCTGCAGCTCGCCCATCAGATCGGCCTTGTTGTGCAACCGTCCGGCAGTGTCGATCAGCAGGATGTCGGCGTCCTCGGTGCGTGCCTGCGCCAGCGCATCATAGGCGAGCCCGGCCGCATCCGAACCGGCCGCCCGAGCCACCACCGGAGCGCCGATGCGCTCGCCCCAGATCTGCAGTTGCTCGACCGCGGCTGCGCGGAAGGTGTCGCCGGCAGCAAGCACCACCCGCAGCCCCTGGTCGCGATATTGTTTGGCGAGCTTGGCGATCGTCGTCGTCTTGCCGCTGCCGTTGACGCCGATGACGAGAATGACAAACGGTCGGCGCTCGCGGTCGATGCGCAATGGCCGGGTCACCGGCTCGACCAGTCGGATGACCTGTTCGGCGAGCGCCGAGCGGACTTCTTCGGGCGTGACCTCCTGGTTGAAGCGGTTGCGGCGTAATGCCTCGGTGACTTCGCCGGCGACCCCGACCCCCATGTCGCTTGAGATCAACAGCTCTTCGAGTTCGAGCAGCGCCTGGTCGTCGAGCCGGCGGCGATTGAAGATCGCGCTGATGCCCTCGTTGAGCCGCGCCGAACTGCGCGCCAGCCCGGCGCGCAATCGGCCGAACCAGCCCCGCTGGTCGGTGCCCTCCGCGGCTCCGGCGGATGCGGTAGACTCGTCGGCCGTAGCCGGCTCCGCCTGCGGCGGCTCAAAGGTTTCCTCGAGCTCGGAGGTGGGGTGGTGAAGCGCCGCCTCTTCTTCAAGCTCGCGAACCAGCGTCGTCTCCACCTCCGGCGTCGGTTCGGCCGGACCGTTGCGCCGCCAGAACCTCATCCGACCGGCACTCCAACGAGGCTGCCCCCATTGCAGCCGATAACTCGCATACGCTGCACTAACCCTACGGCGCCCGAACCGCTAAAACCGACCGTGGCATAAAAGGCGGCGCGGCCGACTCCCGGACGCTCCATCAGGACATCGGTCTCACTGCCGACGCGCGATC
>CAVTFD010000035.1:0-78447 GCA_963733945.1 uncultured Alphaproteobacteria bacterium
ACGCCCATTGCCACCACTCCCCAGTCAATTCGGACAATGGCCCGGGGGCGGCGCTGCCATCCGCAAACGCCAGCTGCATTGGCAAGATCAGTCCGATGAGCGCTCCAACAATGGCAGCAGTAGTCTTGGTCATTGAGTTTACTCCTTGAGATTGAAAAGCGGTGTCTTCTGTCATTGAGGTGGTTTGGCTTCCCACCCTTATTGGAACAGGCGCACGTCGCCCGGGCAGTTCATGGAGTTCTCGTCGCTCTGGGCGACGCCGTCTCCACATTTGGAAGGACAATCGGGGCTGTCGGCGGCGCTTTCACCGCGGCTCACCTCGCAAACACCGTCACCCGGGTACGGCAGAAAAAATGGCGGCGTATTCGGCCACAGGGCGGGCTCGCCACGATCGCCGAGGGCGAAGGGGAACCAGATGGTCAAGGCCCATTGGGTCCGGTCGAAGGTCCGCTTCCAGCCCTGGTCATCGAAGATCTCGCCGAGCCGAGGAGCGTCGGCGAGGACGCTTAGGCTCGCCATGTCCGGCATGCCGGGATCGCTTGGGCCGGCCCTTCCTGCGAAATCGACCAAGGAGACGAGCGCCTCCTCCTGGTCGTAGACAACCACACACTCATTCGGGCGCGCGTCTGCGCCGCGGCCAGAATGGCGGCAATTTCTGCTCCAGCACCCAAACCGGCTGACGGGCATTGCTTAGCGACCAACGCTCGGTCCTCAGCACGATCTGCGAGTTGTGGATGTGGGCGAAGTCGTGCGCCCCGATTACGGTCCAGGCATGGCAGTCCGGGTTTAAAAAATAGGACCGCTTGAGAAAATGCACGCCGTCGAGGATATAGGTGTTGAAGACCCAATCCCGATATTCCCGCGCGTGCTCGGCGGTATCGAACAGATACCGTCCACCGGAAAAAACCGCCTTCCCGATGGGATCGCTAGGGTCGAAACTGATCGGGATATGCTTGTGGAGCAGGCCGGGACGGGCAGACATGTACATTCGATCGCGCTCGATCGACGGCGCGATTTGATCCGGGGGTAAGAGCGACGGGTCGGACGAGAGGCCAAAGTCGCAGGTGAACGCACCTCCGGGCTGCGCATCGCTGGGCTCGCCGGCGGCGACGCCGGTCGCCGTTAAGAGCGACAGGCCGAGCACCGCCGCGAACGTACGCGCGCCGAGGGGCACGGCAGAACTAAATCTCGGCTTGGTTTTGGACGATGTAAGTGTTGACATCGAAAATCTCCATAGTCGTGTGTTATGATCACGTCTGTTTTCTTAAAATATCTTGCTATGATTTATATAGGCTGAGGAAGTCCGCAAAACTCAGCGTGCCGATTAGCTTCTGGTCGTCGTCGAGCATTCGTACAACACGCCATCGCGTCCACGAATGTTGAAAAACACGATAACATCCTGATCAAAACCCCCACCTTCCCGATGCACGTCTCCTGGCGGGCTGGACTTGTAGCTGCCAACGGCGCGAATTTCCTTGATATCGCCATTGGGTTCATAAAGGCGATGCTCGCCCTGCACGACAAATGTATTATTGTGCACCACGTGTCGATGAAGAATGATCTTTTCATTGGCATCAAATTTGAAAAGCACGTCGACAATGTAATTTTTCTCGTCAATATTCAGTATCGAATATTTTAAGTGCTCCAGATCTGGGTGCGTGTTCCATTTAATATTCTGATCATCAAAGCTGTGCGCTGCCATCGCCTCACCCTCCCAGCTGGACAAATCTTTCGAGGAACTAAACGCACCCTTTCGAGCACCTAAACCATTAAGGCCTGGACGCGGGGCCGTGTCGTCATGCGTTCGGATGACAGAGCCATTTTCGTGTAATATTTTTTTGCACAAGTGTGAGGAACCTCACACAACAAGCGGTGCACAACGTCATATCGCTGTAAGCGCCCGGGCTTAGCGCGCCTTCCGGGCCGGTGCGTTGCGCGCATGCGGGGGGCGGCGATGCGCTTTCGAGCACTTTCGGATTTGATCGGATCGATCTACGACACGGTGGTGGACCCGGGCGCCTGTCCAACCATGCTCAACGGTCTCGCCGACCTCCTCGGGGCAACCGGGGGAGCGCAAGTCGGCGCCTATAACTCGAAAGCCCACAGCGCCACGATGCTTGCCCCACGCGTCGAGCCCAGAGAATTACCCAGTTTCTCGCAATATTGGGCCAACGTCTGGCGGCAGTGCGACAAGCATCCGATCGGCGCCGTCGTCGTCCCGGAAATGCGCATTTCTGACCCCGATCACTGCCGCGCCGACATTTTCAACGGATCGTCAAAGCCGCACGGTCCGGAGAGGATGATGGGGGCAACCCTGTTGACGGAAGGTTCTGTTTCCACGGTGGTGTCGGTGTCGCGCCCCTATCCCGAGGGCGAGTTCGACGTGGCTCAGATCCAGCTGTTCGCCGCCTTGATCCCGCATCTACAGCGCGCTGTGCAGCTGCGGATACGGCTGGCGGCTTTGGACGGGCCGCCGACGAGCTCGGCCGAAATGCTGAACCGGCTGCCTCACGCCGTGCTGCTGGTCGATGCGCGGGCGGGGGTGATCTTCGCCAACCAAGCCGCCGCGAGGATGCTTGGCGCTGGCAATGGCCTATCCCTGGACCGCGACGGTCTAAAAGCTGAAACGACGGAGGACACGCGCCGGCTGCGGCAAACCATCGCCGACTGCGCGGAGCCGGCAAGCGAACTTGGCGGAGGGGGCGGCCGCTTCCAGCTTTCCCGCCGGGACCGAGGGCCGTTGACGGTACTCCTGATACCGCACCGGACCCAGGTCACTTGGACGGACATCCTCCGTCCGACGGCGCTCCTGTTTATCACCGAAGCGGAGCAAGCTGCCGTGCTCGCCAGCGAACGGTTCAGCCAGGATTTTGGGCTGACCCGGGCAGAAGCCGTGTTCGCGGTCGAGATATCGAAAGGAGATGGGCTGCAGGCTACTGCCGGCCGCCTCGGGGTCTCGTTGACTACGGTGCGGACACACCTCGCTCATGTGTTCGACAAGACAGGCACGCGGCGCCAAGCCGAGCTTGTTCGACTGATGCTGCAGGGCCAGCCGGCAACAGGCGACGACTAAAAGTGGCAGCGCGGACAAGAGATCGGCCTCCCGTTGCGGGTGGCCGCTGCCGGGACCAACGTCGCATTGGCGATCTGCTCTCTGACAAGCTGGAGGGCCAGCTCGCTCGCCAGCCGGCGGACGTCAATTTCCGGAGAGTTGGCACACGGTGCCTGGGTTGTGTCACAATCACTCAATCATCGCCGAACATCGAGGAGCGCCTCCATGAAAGTCGCCAACGTCGTTGCTGAAATCCTGAAGCGCGAAGGGATCGAGTTTCTGATCGGCTATCCGGTCAATCCGATCATCGAGGCCGCCGCCGAGGCGGACATCCGCACCATTATGGTGCGCCAAGAGCGGATCGGCCTGCATATGTGCGACGCGATCGCCAAGGTCACCTCGGGCGATCGGATCGGCGTCTTTGCCATGCAGCACGGCCCCGGCACCGAGAACGCCTTTGGCGGGGTGGCGCAATCCTTCGGCAACTCGACCCCGGTCGTCGTGCTGCCGGCCGGCTATGCCCGCAACATCAACCAGGTACATCCGAACTTCAACGCCGCGCTTAATTACCGCCACGTCACGAAAACCTGCGAGCAGGTAACGGTCGCCAACGCGACAGTCGAGGCGCTGCGCCGCGCCTTTACGACGGTCAAGAACGGCCGCCCCGGCCCGGTATTGGTCGAGTTCCCAAGCGACCTCCTGCGCGAGGAGGTGCCGGACGCGCTTGTCGCCGAATACCAGAAGACGCCAAAACTTAAGAGCGGCCCCGACCCACAATCGGTCGCAAAGATCGCCGAGGCGCTGGTCGCGGCACAGCGCCCGGTCATCGTCGCCGGCCAGGGCGTCCATTACGGCAAGGCGTGGCCGCAGCTGAAAGCGCTCGCGGAACTGCTCGAAGCTCCGGTCATGACGACGCTCGGCGGCAAAAGCAGCTTCCCGGAAAACCACCCATTGTCCCTCGGCTCGGGCGGCATCGGCATCGGCGAGCATCTCTGGCACATGCTGCAGAACGCCGATTTGATCTTCGGCATCGGCTGCAGCTTTACCCGCACCTCCTTTGGCACGGCGATGCCAAAGGAGAAGAAGATCGCGCACGCAACGCTCGACCCATACGCAATCAACAAGGACGTGCCGGTCGATCTCGCCGCGGTGGGCGATGCCGGGCTGACGCTCGATGCACTGCTCGCAGAGGTTAAGGACCGGCTCCATGGCAAGACCCGCGACCGGCTGCCCACGGTGACGCGCGAGATCCGCGGGCACAGGGAAGAATGGATGGGCCAGTGGATGCCGCGGCTGACGCAGAATACGAAGCCGCTGTCGCCCTATCGCGTGATCTGGGAATTGCTGCACACGGTCGACGTCAAGAACACGATCATCACCCACGATGCCGGCAGCCCGCGCGATCAGCTGTCGCCGTTCTGGGTCAGCGAGGTGCCGCTGTCGTATCTCGGCTGGGGCAAGACGACCCAGCTCGGCTATGGGCTTGGGCTGGCGATGGGTGCCAAGCTCGCCAAGCCCGACAAGCTGTGCATCAACGTGTGGGGCGATGCCGCGATCGGCTTTACCGGCATGGATTTCGAGACTGCGGTGCGCGAGCGAATCCCGATCCTGTCGATCCTGATGAATAATTTCTCGATGGCGATCGAACTGAAGGTGATGCCGGTCGCGACCGAGAAGTATCGCTCGACCGATATCAGCGGTCACTACGCTGACTTCGCCAAGGCGCTCGGCGGCTATGGCGAGCGGGTGACGGAGCCCGGCGAGATCCAAGCAGCGATCCGGCGCGGCATCGAGAAGACCCGCGAGGGCACGCCGGCTCTGCTCGAATTCATCACCGAAAAGGCTGTCGACGTCTCGCGCTTCGGCTAAATAAAGCGCCATCGATCAGGGAGCCTTTCGCAATGCGGAGGGCTCCCGCGCGCGGATAGCGAGCGGCATCCTCTGCGCCCGCTAACCTGATCACGGGTCGCCAATGCCGAAGCGTGGCGCCCGCTCGGGCCTGCCGCCCATCTGGGTCAGCACTAGCGTACCGAGGATCAATAGAGGGATCTGCTCAACAAAGACTCGGGTTTCGTCCAGAATCCCGAACACCAGGGTCGTGGTGATATGCGCGATATAGGTCAGCCCCAATGCGAAATAACGCCGGCGGTCAGCCCGTATGATGCCGAGCGCCAGCACTAGCGAAACCCCGACATAAATCAGGATGACAAACGGCATTTCGTACTGGAAGCGGGTAAGTGAATCGATCGCGATGGCAAAATTTTTGGCGATGCGCAGGGCATAAAACATCCGGCCGCCCTCGCCCGCTACATCATTGAAGATCTTTGGCCCGACCTCCTCGATAAACAGGGCGCGGGTAACCGCTTCGACGATCACGACGCTGAGCACGAGCGTGGCGATCCCGGCGATCAACATGCCGCGGTCGAGCCTTTCCCCGCCCCCGACCGGTTGTCGCGCGAAATACCAGCGCGACAACGCTTCGAAGATCATCCAGACCGAGATGAAAGCCGCCGTCTCCCGGCTGAAGATGTCGATCGCCCACAGCGCGACGAACCATGGCCAGGATTTGCCAGCGACCACGAAGTCGACGAACACTAGAAAGACGATGACGTCGAGATAGTCCCACGCATAAAGCCAATGCGGCGCCAGCAAGAAGGAAAAACTCGTCTCGAATACAAAAAGTGCCAGCATGGCCGCTGTGAGGTTGGCGCCGACCCGCCAGCCGAGCCGCCAGGCGAGGTAGCCCATCACCGTCAGGGTCACGATCGAAAAACAGACATGAGCGTCGAAGAAGCTCGGGAACAGGGGCGAAATGCGGCCGATCAGAAACGGCGCCAGCACGCGCGCCTGGAACGACCGCCAATGCGGCTTGCCGGCAAGTACCCCGGCGGCCGCGTCGACAGCGCGTCCGTAATCCGCGTCGAACATAAAGATGATCAGGCGGAACTGCACCAGGCCAAAAAAGCTCGACAGGGCGAGACCGAGCAGCGCGCGGCGATGTTTCGTATTCAGCATGGCGTGAAAATTCTAGTCTCTCCGCCGCTCCCGCGCAGCCCTGCGAACGTGTTGGACGGACTAAGATGTCAGTGCTTGTGTCTTTTTGAAATGTTGCTATCGGCTCGGGATATGGATCCGAAAAAATTCGCGCTTCGGCGTCTACAACACCTGTGTCCACCAAATACGATGTCGGCGTTTTCCCCGGATGAAAAATACCGGTGCGGCTGGGCGGCGGGCGGCGGCCGGGCGTGAAGCCCCGACACAGCGTGGCGTCCGACCGGCGCTCGCAACTCGGGAGAGCGAAACCGCTCGCGTTTCTTTACCCGGCGGGCTCGCTCCACTTGGCGTGCGTTTGCGAGGGAACGCTAGGCAAATCGGCGCGGTTTCGCGTATAGAGATTGTGTTGTTTGTCCGAGGTCGAACGTTATGCGCTCCTTCCTTCGCCCGCGTCCGTTGGTGCTGTGCATCCTCGACGGTTGGGGCGAGCGGGTCGACACTCGGGACAACGCTATCGAGAGCGCGCACCTGCCGGTCTGGCACCGGCTGATGGCGCGGTGGCCTCATGCGCGGCTGGAGGCCAGTGAGCACTATGTCGGACTTCCCGACGGACAGATGGGCAATTCCGAGGTCGGGCATACCAATCTCGGAGCTGGCCGGCTGGTTATGCAGGATTTGCCGCGTATCGACGCGGCGATCGCTTCGGGCGAACTCAGCCGGATACCGGCGCTGCGCGATTTTATCGGCACTTTAAGGAAGACCGGCGGCACCACCCATCTGCTGGGGTTGCTGTCGCCGGGTGGCGTGCACTCGCATCAGCGCCAGATCGCCGCACTCGGCCGGATCCTTGCCGAGGCCGGAGTGCCGGTCGCGGTCCACGCATTCCTCGACGGCCGGGACACCCCACCCCAGGCGGCGCTATCGTACATAAAGACGTTCGAAAGCGCGGTCGACGAACTCGCGGGGTTGCGGATCGCGACCGTCAGCGGGCGCTATTATGCGATGGACCGCGACCGGCGTTGGGACCGTGTCAAGAAGGCATACCGGGTAATTGTGGAGGGTGAGGGCGACACCGCCGCCAATGCGGCTGATGCGGTCAAGGCGGCCTACGCTCTCGGCGAGACCGACGAGTTTGTGCGGCCGACCTCGATTGGCGGATATCGAGGCATGCGCGACGGTGACGGCCTGTTGATCGGCAATTTCCGTGCGGATCGAATGCGCGAGATCGCCGCGGCGTTGGTCGATCCGGACTTTTCCGGCTTCGGGCGTGCCAAATGCGTCAACTTTGCCAGTGCGCTCGGGCTCGTCGAATATTCGGCCGAGCTCAACAACTATCTGACGACCCTTTTCCCACCCGAGAACCTCGACGACACCTTTGGCGAGGTTGTATCGAACGCCGGGCTGACCCAATTACGCATCGCCGAGACCGAAAAATACCCGCACGTCACGTTCTTTTTCAATGGCGGGCGAGAGATGGTCTTTCCCGGCGAGGAACGCATCCTGGTGCCATCGCCCAAGGTCGCGACCTACGATCGGCAGCCGGAGATGTCGGCGCTGGAGGTCACCGACAAGGTGGTCGAGGCGATTGCCGCACACCGGTTCGACGTAATCGTGCTGAACTACGCCAATGCCGACATGGTCGGGCACACCGGCCGTCTCGACGCCGCGATCAAGGCGGTCGAGACGATCGACCGGTGCCTGGGACGGCTCGCGGGCGCGGTTGAAAAGGCCGGCGGAACCCTCCTCATCACCGCCGATCACGGCAATGCCGAGATGATGCGCGACCCGAAAACAGGTGAACCCCATACCGCACACACCTTGAACCCGGTGCCGTTCCTCGTAGTCAACCCGCCCAGGACGGTCGAGCATCTCGAAGACGGTTGGCTTGCCGATGTCGCTCCGACTTTGCTCGATCTTCTCGGCCTTGAAAAGCCCGCGGTGATGACCGGTCACTCGCTGGTCCTGCCGCAGGAAATACGGCGAGCCACCAGCTGACCGCTTCTGCTCTGATCTTGATCATCGAGGATGGTGGCGGATATCATCGGGGCTCGCCGATCGGAGCGATTAACGGGTGAATGAATGAAACGGGTTGGGTTGATCGCGGCAGTTGCGGCAACAGTTCTGGTGTTTTCGTTGCGCCAGGACATCAGCGCGGCTACTTCCAATTCCTCGGACACCTATAAAGAACTGAATTTGTTTGGTGAAGTGTTTGAGGTCGTGCGCGCCGACTATGTCGGCAAAGTGGACGACGATGCGCTGATCGAATCAGCGATCAACGGGATGCTGACCTCGCTCGATCCCCACTCGAACTATCTAAACACCAAGAATTTTGACGATATGAAGGTTCAGACCCGCGGCGAGTTTGGCGGACTTGGAATCGAAGTGTCGATGGAAAGCGGTCTCGTCAAAGTAATTTCGCCCATCGATGACACCCCGGCCGCGCGGGCGGGACTGAAACCCGGCGATCTGATTACGCAGCTCGACGGCCAGCCGGTCCAAGGAATGACCCTTCCGCAAGCGGTCGAAAAGATGCGTGGACCGGTCAACAGCGACGTCAAGCTGACGATCCGGCGAAAGGGGCGGGACCCGTTCGATGTTAAGCTGACCCGGGCGACGATCCGTATCCAGTCGGTTCGCTCGCACCTGATCGGCGATGATATCGGCTATATCCGGGTCACCTCGTTCAACGAGCAGACCGATGTCGGGCTCAACAACGCGATCAAAAACATTAAGCAGCAGGCCGGAGACAAGCTGCGCGGCGTGATCCTGGATTTACGCAACAATCCGGGCGGCCTTCTCGATCAGGCGGTTGCAGTCTCGGACGCGTTCCTCGAGAAGGGCGAGATCGTCTCGACCCGCGGCCGGCGCTCGGATGATGCGCAACGCTACAATGCGCGACCGGGCGACGTTGCCGCCGGGCTGCCGCTCGCCGTGCTGATCAACGGTGGATCGGCCTCGGCCAGCGAGATCGTCGCTGGCGCATTGCAGGATCACCACCGTGCGGTCCTGGTCGGCACCCGGTCGTTCGGCAAAGGATCGGTCCAGACGATCATCCCACTGACCGGTCACGGTGCAATGCGGCTGACGACGGCGCGCTACTACACCCCTTCGGGCCGCTCGATCCAGGCGAAGGGGATCGAGCCCGACATCGTCGTCGAAGCCGCTAAGATCGAGCCTCCCCCGGCAAGAAAGAGGCGAAGGTCGCCGACGCATCCGAGGGGAAGTCCGATGATTCCGGCGGCGACCCCGACGCATTCAGCTCGGTCGATCCGTCGATCATGGGAACCGACCGGGACTACCAGTTGACGCGCGCCGTCGACATGCTGCGCGGCATGTCGCTGTTCAACGGGCGTATGATCAACTGAGGCGCACAGCGGAGCGTCGAGGCATAGGCGGTCGCAATGACGCATCACGATGGCAAGATCGCGGGATACCGGCCTGCGGTCGGCATCATGCTGCTCAATGGTCTGGGACAGGTCCTTGTCGCTCGGCGCACCGACATGCGGGCGATGCCAGCCTGGCAGATGCCGCAGGGCGGGATCGACCCGGGCGAAACCCCGCGCCAGGCAGCGCTACGCGAGCTTGCAGAGGAGATCGGCACCTGCAACGCCGAGATCATCGCCGAGAGCCGGGAATGGATGATCTATGACCTGCCCGTCGAACTCGCCAGGAGAGTGTGGAGTGGGCGCTATCGCGGCCAGCGTCAAAAATGGTTCGTTATGCGTTTTGCCGGCTGCGACGCGGATATAGACGTCGCGACCAAACATCCCGAATTTGATGCTTGGCGCTGGGTTGCGCCCGAACAGCTGCCGGAACTGATCGTTTCGTTCAAGCGCCAACTCTATATCGATATCTTGGCCGAGTTCCGCGAACATTGCTGTCGCGGGGACCGAGGCGGCTGATCCATCGCTCACACTGTCGGCAGCCGCGCGATGGCCGCATCGATCGCCGCAGCATCCGGCATCGCCGTCTGCGCCCCGCGCGCGAGACAGGCGAGGCCGGCGGCCGCACTCGCCCGCCGCAGAGCGGTTTCGAGCGGCGCGTTGCCGTCGAGCGCCGCTGCCAGCACGCCGACGAACGTATCGCCGGCGCCGGTCGTATCGATCGGGACGATCGGCAGCGCCGGTACGGCAAACGCGGCGCCATCGGCGGGATAGGCCATCGCGCCCGCCGCGCCGCGGGTGACGACGAGCCCCCGCCGCAAGCGAGCTGTGATCGATGCCGGATCCGCGCCCAGCGCGGCCGCCTCTCCCTCGTTCGCGACG
This sequence comes from uncultured Alphaproteobacteria bacterium, assembly GCA_963733945.1. Taxonomy (GTDB): domain Bacteria; phylum Pseudomonadota; class Alphaproteobacteria; order ATCC43930; family CGMCC-115725; genus AP-15. The sequence continues at coordinate 10,312 of CAVTFD010000035.1, forward strand.
ACAAAATCGACGTCGTGCAGCAGATCGAGGTCGATCAGCAAGGCGGGCGCGAAATTGAGCAGGCTGCGTCCGCGGCGGTCATGCACTCGGCGGATCACGGCCCTGGTTTCGCTTGCGGGGACTTCCATCTGAACGACGAGGAATGTGTTCGGACCGAGCAACTCGTCCGGCACCTGGTCGGAGCGCACGCTCGCATTGGCGCCGGAGGCGACCGCGATCGCGTTCTCCCCGGCGGCGGAAACCATGATCGCGGCGCAGCCCGTGGGTTCCGCAACGCTTCGCACCAGCCGGAGGTCGATCCCCGCACGCCGCAGCGGGTCGAGTGCAGGGGCGGCAAAGGAGTCCGACCCAACGGCGCCGATCAGATGGACCTCGGCTTCGGCACGGCGTGCGGCCAGCGCCTGATTGGCCCCCTTGCCGCCGGGAAGAAGCGCGTAGTCGCCGCCGAGCACGGTCTCGCCCGGCCCGGGCAAATGCGGAACCGGAAAGATCAGATCGACATTGATCGAACCGAAGACGACAATCATCAAATTATGTCCCCCTTCCGGGTGGCAGGCACACTAACCCTAGATCTGGAGTCTGTCGGTGCATGCCTGTCGCCAGTCAATTTGAGGAAGCCATCGCGATGAAACTGAAGGGCGCGACCATTCCCGATGAAATCGTCGAGCGGGTGATTGCGCGGCGCGGCGCCGAGCATTGCTTTGCCGATCTCGACCCGGCGCGCACGGCGCTCGTCGTGATCGATCTGCAGCACGCCTTCATGACCGACGGGGTGGGGCATGCGGTGTGCCCGGCGGCGCGCGACATCGTGCCAGCGGTCAACCGTCTGGCGGCGGCGCTGCGGGAATCGGGCGGCGGCGTCTTTTGGATCCAGATGACCCACGACGCGCGTTGCCTCGACGAATGGTCGGTGGCGCACGAGATGGCCTCGCCTGAAATGCGCGAGAAACGTGTCGCGGCACTTTCCGAAGGAACGCTCGGTCATCAGCTGTGGCCCGATCTCGACGTGCGGCCGGAGGACGAAATCGTCAACAAATACCGCTATAGCGCCTTTATGCCGGGGACTTCGGAATTGCCCGGGCGGCTGCGGGCGCGCGGCTTCGACACCGTGCTGATCACTGGAACCGTGACCAACGTCTGCTGCGAAAGCTCGGCGCGCGACGCCAATATGACGAACTTTCGCACGATCATGGTCAGCGACGGCAATGCCGCAAGCACCCAGGAGGAGCATGAGGCCTCGCTCAGCGCCTTCTACAACGTCTTCGGTGACGTCATGGACACCGATATGATCATCGCCAATCTGCGGCGCGTGAAATCGGCGCGGGCGGCCTAGCCTCGTCATCGATCGCGAAGGGAGGGCAACATGAGAGAAAATCGGGTAAAGCGCATCCTGCGCGAGGGCGGTCTCGCCTTGGGAACCCATGTCGGCGGCATTCCCGACCCGCAAATCGTCGAGATCATCGGACTGGCGGGCTTTGACGCCGCGTTTATCGACATGGAGCATACCAGCTTCGACCTGCACGACGTGCAGGCGATGGTCATGGCGGCCGAGCGGGTCGGGATCACCCCGATCGTGCGCACGCCGGGTTTCGACCCGGCCTTTATCCTGCGCCTCCTTGACATGGGCGTGCAGGGCGTCCAGGTGCCGCATGTCGGCAGCGCCGAAATGGCGTGCGCGGCGGTGCAGGCAGTGCGCTACCCGCCGCAGGGCGAGCGCGGCATGGCGGCGGGTAGCCGCGCCGCCGAATACGGCCATATCCCGCTGGTCGAGCACATGGCGCAGTCGAACCGCGAGATCCTGCTCGCCTGCATGATCGAGGACATGGCGGCGGTCGAGCGCATCGACGAGATCGCCGCGGTCGAAGGGGTTGACCTGCTGGCGGTCGGGCCGTCGGATTTGTCGCGCTCGCTCGGGGTCAGCGGAACGCCCGACCATCCGCGGCTGGTCGCGGCGATCGACCGGGTGCGGGAAGCAGCGAAAAAGAGCGCCGGCGCCAAGCTCGCATTGCCGCTCAACCATGCCGCCTTTCCGCGCAACGCCGCACAGCTCAAGGAACTGGGCGCCGGCTACACCAACTGCGCCCCAACCCCCGAGGCACGCCTGCTGCACTCGATGCGCGAGCAAGCGGCAGAGGCGCGCCGGCTCCTCGGCTAAGCCAAGCTGCCGCCGGCCGACGCCTCAGCTGCGGCGAGGTACAACTTTTCATTGAGATAAGGGAGACGGCTTGCTGCACCTGCAAAGGATCTGCAGCAAAGCTCTCGCACTGGTTGCCGCCTGAGCCGACCCGGACCGCGGCCGGCGGGATTGTCGGACCGGCCCGTGGCGAAATCCCGCGCCGGCCCGGCGGCGTTGCCGGTTCCGCCTGTTTCAGCACGTCGAGATCATGCACCGGCAACCCCTTCGAGCAAAATCCGGCATCCGCTCACAGGCGCCGATGCGCACAACAATACAATGCTACCATGGCAATTTCATGGTTGTCGCTTTGACAGAGGCACGGCGTGGAGGCGCGGACGCAACATCTAGTGCTCAGACGCAGACACAAGATTCAGGCAAACCGTCATGGCCGGGCTCGTCCCGGCCATCCACGAGACGCGGTGCAAGCTTTGCCGGTTTCCGTGGATACCCGGCACAAAGCCGGGCATGACGAGTACAGTGAGACTGCACCATCTGAATGCGCCAGAGCACTAGCAAAGCTCCTACCGGATGTTATCTCAAAGGGATTAACCGGCAGGAAATCCTTAGCAAGCTGCGAGAAAACGAAACCGCTTTACGCGCGCGTGGTGTCAGTCACGCGGCTTTGTTCGGCTCGCGTGCGCGCGACGACAACCGGCGCGACAGTGACATCGATATTATGATCGAGGTTGATCCGGACGCGCACGTGGGAGTCTGGGGTTACGTAGGATTTAAGGAGTATATTTCGGCTCTGTTCGATGGCGCTGTCGATGTCGTGGATCGCGAGGCGCTGAAATCCTACGTGGCCCCGGCGGCGACAGCCGATGCCATCTATGCCTTCTGATCTTACGGGTACAGGACGCTGGCTCAGAGATCGAGCCCCACGTCTAAGTGTCCGGCATGCTCGACGTATCGCCTTGCGTTCGGGCCGCCTCCATGTCCACAAGCGTGGGCAAGGCAACGTCATATGGGTTTGGCGCACCGGTGATAGAGATCATCTCATGTTCGCCATTTTCCCAATCTTTCCCAAGGGTCCGCTCGATCACCACTTTGATTACACCGTATAAAAACGTATGCATTTGGTAATTTATGTCGTTGATATGACGATTAATGGTGGTGAAGGTCGCGCGATATTTGTCATCAATGCTTCGCCCTAAATGTTTCTCGATCACTTCGTCTGGTGATACTGCGCTTGTGTCGTCCGGCATGTCTTGAAGGACTCTGACGAGCGCGCGCCAATTTGCTGCCTCTCCAACATAATACAGACTGTTTGCTGGATGTTCGGCAAGGTAGATTTTTTCTTCTCCGTCGGCCAGATCCTTCAGGGCTTGCCTGTAGTCGAAGCCAGCGTAGTGAAAAGCCGCGTTGTCGCGAATGAATTTTATGATATTTCATTTGTTACGTGGTTCGAAATAAGCCTTTAATTTCTGATAGGCATCCTTTGCCAAATCATCAAGGGAGCTATAGTACTGCAGATCCAACTTTTTCTTGACGTAGTATTTTTGAACGAGATTCCATGTTTCATGAAGCTTCCCGGCCATAAGTTTTAAAATAAGGAACGTCTGCGTAGAATGAGACAGTTGACCGAGTGCATCCTCCAGGATTTCTTTCAGGCTGAATAACAGAAGTTTGTTAAGCGTGCCGAGTTCATTGTGAGCAAGCATCAGCGACAGCAAAATATTGCGCTCACTGTCCGGCAACTTGTCTAGCGCAACGACGGGTATTTTGTACACGGCAATTCTCATGCGCGTAAGATAGGAGGCATCGGGCGACAGCGCCAGCCGGGGGGTCGCGCTACTCGCAATGACGAAGGTTATGCGACCAAAACCGAAGCAAGCTAAATCAATGGTTTGCAAGTCGCAAAAGTCAGGCTCAAAAAGCGGAATGCCGTTCGGATATGCGCGCATCTCGGCCGACAACCAGAACCTCGACCTTCAGCACGCCGCGCGGAAGGCCGCCGGATGCACAAAAATCTTCGAGACAGGTCACGGGTACCGCGCGCAAACGCACCGCCCTCGACCGTACGCTGAAAGCCTGCGCCGCCGGTCACGTGCTGATCGTCTGGCGTCTCGACCGGCCGGCCTGTTCCCTCGGCCATTTGCTCGAATTGCTATCCGGCCTTACGGCGTGCGGCGTTCAACTCGGCCGCAAGCCGTCCATGACGCCCGCGGAGGCGAAGCACGCCTGCAAGCTGATCGACGGTGGCGAGAGAGTCCCCGCACCGTCGCCCGTACCCTCGGCGTGGATCCGGCGACCGTGTACCGGCATCTGCGCAAGCTCGCGACGTGAACCGCCGCTTCCGGGGCGTCTGACGCAACATCTTTGATCGCCGGTTGCATGCTCCGGGCGAGGGTGCCAGCAACCTTCCGGCGATAATCTTTTTCCACCGCAAGCCGCTCTCCTCATTTAGGGTTATCTAAGAAAAAGTGCGGCGCATGGCCGGTCTCCTCCGTTCCGACAATTCCTCTTGCTAGTCTCGACGTTCCATTCAATGACCCCCCTCCAAATGGGTACGATAACAATCCAGGAACCTCTAATCCGTTTCCGTTCTATGATTCGCTTTCAAATGCAAAGAACATAGAGAATATGAGTTCTGGTATAGGATTTAGCGACTCGCCAGCAGATTATTGCATCGCCAGCGCTGGCCCGTTAGGTATTCCGATCCCGAGTTATGCGTATTCAACGAAGTATGCGTTCGCAATACTGAACGGCCTGCCTGCGCCATGTGGTGGAATAGCAAGTCTTGCATCACCGAATAGCTATATTAGTTTTACAACAGAACTAGTCGGTGTGGAGCCAGGCTACCAGACAGGACTTCCGTGTATCGGAACCTGTGTCGATCTCGCGGACTTTACGTGGACAGATAATTTTAATGGCCTTGTCAATTTAGGTGGAAATTCGGGGACTGGCGGTATATCTAGCGCTGATTTTTCAGACTATCCAGACGAGGTCGTTGATCCAAGCAGCGGCACAGGTGGCATAACTATCCGGACCATAGATGGAGTGCCCGTTCCAGAATCATCAACGCTCTCTCTCCTATTGCCTGGAATCGCATTCTTGTGGACAGTGTTAAGGCGGACCAAACGTCGCATGTAATGATTCCGACGGCGTACGAACTCTAATATACGGCTAGGCGGCGATTTTCGCCAGCCGGGCGGCGCGGCGGCGCAGCGTGGCCCAGGCGAGGCGGGCGAAGGCGCGCGACAGGCGGGTGTTGGGGGTGAGGCCGACTGATTTGAAGATCATCGCGACGCCGCGCTCGACATGGTGGGCGCGGACGGTGGCGAGAGCGCGGCAGGCGTAGGCCCGGCTGCAGCGCCGGCGGTCATAGGGCAGGGCAGTCTCGTTGGCGGCGTAATAGGCGTAGGCGAGTTCATCGTCCTCGGATTCGGCGATCCGTCCGAGGGCGATGCGCAACCGGCGCCACAAGCCGATCCGCTCGCGTTCGAGACAGCGGGCCAGCTGGCGGGAAAACAGCTTGTAATGGCGGATCTCGTCGGCCGCGATGTTGCGGCAGATCTCCTTCAACACCGGTTCCTCGACGGCGTCGCGCAAGGCCGAGTAGTAGGAGCTGGTCCCGGTCTCGACGATGCAGCGCGCGATCATCTCGCCCGAGCGCGAGCCGCGGCGCGAGGCGGTGCTGTCGAAATCGACGTGGTAGCCGGCCTGGAAGCGGTCGAAGGCGGCGGCGAAATCGAATTCGGGATCGGCGAGCTCAGCCCATCGCCCGAGCGCCTGGCCGTGCTGGATCTCCTCCTCGCCCCAGCGCGCAGCACTCGCCTGGAAGCCCGGATCGTCATCAAAGACGCGGCGCAAATGACGCGCATACGCGCCGCCATTCAACTCGACCAGGCTCGCCGCCTTGACGATCGGGACGATCTGCGGGTCGAGCTTGCCGCGATCGAACCGGTCCCAGCGAATATCGTCGAGCGTCCACGAGCCCATGCCGCTCCCTCGGCATCTGCAACGTCCCTTACTACACCCGCGGGAACGAAATAACCCTAGCACACGCGGGAACGAAATAACCCTAGCGGTATGAATTTGACGCTTCGGTCCCGCCTCCTTTTCCGTCATGCCCGCGAAAGCGGGTACCCAGGGCAGCTAACACCGAACCAACGGCACCTGGACCCCCGCTTTCGCGGGGGCGACGAGGAAAAACAACCGGGAACCATCTGTCTGATTCATAACAACAGCGTGACATGCTGATGGTCGGCCCGCACGGCATGCGCTGCGGGCTGCGCGGATCAGTGTGCCGCTTCGGCGAGCACCTGCAGCTTGGCCTGGGCGACGGCCTGGTCGCGTTCGAGGCCGCGCAGTTCGATCACCAACCGCTCGCGCTCGGCTCCGGTGCTGCGCGACACCTGTTCGCGCAGGCTCGGAAGATTACCCTGGACAACCTGCAGTTCAGCCTCCGTCGCGGCACGGTCGAGTTCGTCCGCGGGGACTGCTTCATCGGCGAGGACGGTGCAGCGCTCGGGCGTCACCTCGGCAAAGCCACCGGCGACAAACAAACGCCGGGTCACCCGGTGGCCCTCGTAAACCTCGATCATGCCGGGCCGAATTGTCGAGATCAGCAGCGCGTGACCCGGCAGCACACCGAAATTGCCTTCGGTTCCCGGGACCACCACCATCTCGACGGCCTCCGAGATCAGCAGACGCTCCGGCGTCACCAATTCGAACTGTACGCGATCGGGCATCAGGCTGCCTCGGCGGCCATTTTGCGCGCCTTGGCGACGGCTTCGTCGATCGTGCCGACCATGTAAAAAGAGCTTTCCGGCAAATCGTCGTGATCCCCCGCGACAATGCCCTTGAAGCCCTTGATCGTCTCTTCGAGGCTGACAAGGACGCCGGGGGTGCCGGTGAACACTTCGGCGACGTGGAAGGGCTGCGACAGAAAGCGCTGGATTTTGCGGGCGCGGGCGACGGTCAGCTTGTCCTCTTCCGACAGCTCGTCCATGCCGAGGATCGCGATGATGTCCTGCAATGATTTATAGGTCTGCAACACGCGCTGTACGTCCCGCGCGACCTGGTAATGCTCGTCGCCGACGATCCGCGGGTCGAGCATGCGCGAGGTCGAATCGAGCGGGTCGACCGCCGGATAGATGCCGAGCTCGGCGATCTGGCGCGACAGCACCGTGGTCGCGTCGAGGTGGGAGAAAGTCGTGGCGGGCGCCGGGTCGGTCAGATCGTCGGCGGGCACATAGATCGCTTGCACCGACGTGATCGACCCCTTTTTCGTGCTGGTGATGCGCTCTTCCAAGGTTCCCAAATCGGTTGCCAAGGTCGGCTGATAGCCGACCGCCGACGGGATCCGGCCGAGCAGGGCCGACACCTCGGAGCCGGCTTGAGTAAAGCGGAAGATGTTGTCGACAAAGAACAGCACATCCTGGCCCTCTTCGTCGCGGAAATATTCGGCGACGGTAAGCCCGGACAGGCCGACCCGCGCGCGCGCCCCCGGGGGCTCGTTCATCTGGCCGTAGACGAGTGCTGCCTTCGAGCCCTCGCCGCCGGGGTTGATGACCCCGGATTCGATCATCTCGTGATAGAGGTCGTTGCCCTCGCGGGTGCGCTCGCCAACGCCGGCGAACACCGAGTAGCCGCCATGCGCCTTGGCGATGTTGTTGATCAGCTCCATGATGATCACGGTTTTGCCGACCCCGGCGCCCCCGAACAGCCCGATCTTGCCGCCCTTGGCGTAAGGCGTCAGCAGATCGACCACCTTGATCCCGGTGACCAGGATCTCGGCCTCGGTCGACTGGTCGATGAACGGGGGCGCCGACCTATGGATAGGGGAGCGGCGGTTGGTCTGGATGGGTCCGCGCTCGTCGACCGGTTCGCCGATGACGTTGAGAATGCGGCCCAACGTCTCGGGGCCGACCGGCATCATAATGGGTTCGCCGGTATCGACCGCCTGCGTGCCGCGAACCAGCCCGTCGGTGGTGTCCATCGCGATCGTGCGGACAACGTTTTCGCCGAGTTGCTGCGCGACTTCGAGGACCAGGGTGCGCCCCGAATCGTCGACGTGCAGCGCGCTTAGGATTGACGGCAATTCGCCGTCGAAGTGCACATCGACCACAGCGCCGATAATCTGCGTGATCTTACCGATACTGTTTCTAGGCATGTTCCCGAAATCCTCGTCTCGAACTTAGCGTTTAACGCGCCGGCCGGCGCCAAAATGAATGACTACTATTATCGCCAGCGGTCATGCTGCCCGCAACGACTCGGCGCCGGAGATGATCTCGATCAGTTCCTTGGTGATGGCGGCCTGGCGGGTGCGATTGTAGTTCATGGTGAGCCGGTCGATCATCTCGCCGGCGTTGCGGGTGGCATTGTCCATCGCCGTCATCCGCGCACCCTGCTCGCTCGCTGCGTTTTCGAGCAGTGCCGTGTAGATCTGGACCGCGAGATTCTGCGGCAATAATTCGCCGAGGATCTCCTCTTCCGACGGCTCGAACTCGTAAACCCCGCCCACCGCAGCCGAAACGGTCCCCGCTTCGGTCTCGTCCGGCGGCGGAAACGGGATCAGCTGCTGCGCCGTCACGATCTGGGTGATCGCCGAACGGAAACGGTTGTAGATGATCGTGCAGGCGTCGAACGCGTCTGCGCGAAACAGCACGAGGATGCGCTCGGCGATATCGCGCGCCTCGTCGAACGACAGCCGGCGGCGGCCGACATCGGTCAGGCTGTCGTGGATCAGCCTCCCGTAATCGCGGCGGAGGCCGTCGCGCCCTTTACGCCCGATCGTCAGAATCATAACCCTTTTGCCCGCCGCTTCGAGTTCGCGCACGCGGCGCCGCGTCTCGCGCAGGATCGAGGCGTTGAAGCCGCCTGCGAGGCCTCGGTCGGAGGTCGCGACAACGATCATGTGGGTCGCGTCTCTACCGGAGCCGACGAGCAGCGGCGGTGCGCTGGGCAGGCCTGTCATGCGGATCGCGAGCGAGGCCAGGACCCGCTCCATGCGCTGTGCATAGGGCCGCGCCGCTTCGGCCTGCTCCTGAGCGCGACGCAGCCGCGAGGCGGCGACCACCTTCATCGCCGCGGTAATCTTTTGGGTAGACCGGACGCTGCGAATGCGTATCCGCAGGTCTTTCAGGCTGGGCATTGGGCGCGCTCGGCCGGGCTCATACGAAGGTCTTGAGGAAACCGTCGAGGCAATCGGAGAGCGCCGTTTCCACCGCGGGCGAGATCTCCCGTTCGGCGCGGATCGCGTCGAGCAGTTCTGGATGCGTGGCCTTGATCTCGCTCAGCATCGCCGCTTCGAACCGGCCGATATTGGCGACCTCGATCGTGTCGAGATAACCGCGTGTACCGGCAAAGATCGAAACCACCTGCTCTTCAACCGAAACCGGCGAGAATTGAGGCTGCTTCAACAACTCGGTCAACCGTGCTCCGCGCGCCAGCAGGCGTTGCGTCGCCGCGTCGAGGTCCGAGCCGAACTGGGCGAAACTCGCCATCTCGCGATACTGCGCGAGTTCGAGCTTGATGCGCCCGGCAACCTGCTTCATCGCCTTGATCTGCGCCGCCGACCCGACCCGGCTGACCGACAGCCCGACATTAATGGCCGGACGAATGCCGCGATAGAACAATTCGGTTTCGAGAAAGATCTGGCCGTCGGTGATCGAGATCACGTTGGTCGGGATATAGGCCGAAACATCACCGGCCTGGGTCTCGATGATCGGCAACGCGGTCAGCGAGCCCGAGCCATGCGCGTCGCTCATCTTTGCCGCGCGTTCGAGCAGGCGGGAATGGAGGTAAAAGACGTCGCCCGGAAAGGCCTCGCGGCCGGGCGGCCGGCGCAGCAGCAAGGACATCTGGCGATAGGCCACCGCATGCTTTGACAGATCGTCGTAAATCATCAGCCCGTGCATGCCGTTGTCGCGAAAAAATTCGCCCATCGCGCAGCCGGAATAAGGCGCCAAATATTGCAGCGGCGCCGGCTCGGAGGCGGTTGCGGCCACGACGATCGAGTATTCGAGCGCGCCGTAATCCTGCAGGGTCTTGACGATCTGGGCGACGGTCGAGCGCTTCTGGCCGATCGCGACGTAAATGCAGTAGAGTTTGGCCTTTTCATCTGTGCCGGCGTTGACCTGCTTCTGATTGAGCACGGTGTCGATGGCGAGCGCGGTCTTGCCGGTCTGACGGTCGCCGATGATCAGCTCGCGCTGGCCGCGCCCGATCGGCACCAGCGCATCAATCGCCTTTAGCCCGGTCTGCACCGGCTCGTGCACCGAGCGTCGCGGGACGATGCCAGGCGCCTTGACCTCGACTCGCGCCCGGGTCACATCGGTCAGCGGACCCTTGCCGTCGATCGGTTCGCCTAGCGCATCGACTACCCGGCCGAGCAGGCCGCGGCCGACCGGCACATCGACGATGGCGCCGGTGCGCTTGACGGTATCGCCTTCGCCGATGCCGCTGTCATCGCCGAAGACGACGACGCCGACATTGTCGCTCTCAAGGTTGAGCGCCATGCCGCGCACGCCATTGGGAAACTCGACCATCTCGCCAGCCTCAACCTTATCGAGGCCGTAGATCCGGGCGATACCGTCGCCGATCGACAGTACTTGGCCAACCTCCGCAACATCTGCCTCGCTGCCGAAATTGGCGATCTGCTGCTTTAAGATCGCCGAAATCTCTGCCGCACGAATTTCCATGAAAAGCCTCTTTAGCCAATCCCCTTCATTGCCAATTGCAAGCGCCGCAGCTTGCTCTCGACCGAGCTGTCGACCATGCGTGAACCGACCTTGACAATCAATCCGCCGATCAACCGTGGATCGACCCGAACATCGACGGAGACTCGTCGGCCGACCGTGCGGCGAAGATGCTCGCTCAGCGCCTCGAGCTGCTGGTCGTTCAACGGCTGCGCCGCGGTGACGCTGGCGGTAACCTCGCCGCGCCGCTCGGCGAGCGTAGCGAGATAGGCCTCGATCATCGCCGGTACGGCGAAACAGCCGCCGATTTCTCGCGACAACGGCGAGGAAATCCCGGACCAGCGACGAGAGGTCGGCGCGCACCGCCAGTGCGGCAACTGCCCGCCCCTGCTCCAGACGCGACAGGACCGGGCTGCGCACCAGGCGCATCAGATCGACGCTCGCCGCCAGCATCGCTCGCAGTTGACGCAGATCGGAGGCGACCTCGTCGAGCAACCTGCGCTCCTCGGCGATTTCGAACAGCGCCGCCCCGTAGCGCTCGGCCAAGGCGGAAACGCCTGTCGTTTCGGAAGCCAATGTACAGCAGTCCTCGATGGCCGCACCGGCAGGAAAGGCCCCAGCAGCATTTCCTGTTTGTTTTCGGATACCGCGCCGGGCACCGCTACCCGGCAAAGCCGTCGGCGGGTTCCGTAGCACAGCGTCGGACCCGGCGCAACCAGCGGCGTTGGTTCGCCGCCGGCGATGCATCTTCCCGGTGTTGCGTTTCGTTCATGCCGCATCTGCAAAAACGCCGGGCATTGCTGGCGGCATGGCTAGGAATTCCGCGCACGGAGGGAGTACAGTCGACGGTGACACACACGTTTTGTCAATTTTGCGCGAGGAAACGACATGCAATACCGCAGAATCTCGGCCGATTGTCATCTGGACATGCCGTGGATGCCGCCCGACCTGTTCGTTTCCGAGGCGCCGCGGGAGCTGAAAGACCGCATGCCCTATGTCGCCGATGGGCCGCAGGGACCGCAATGGGTCGCCAAGAACGGCGCCACCTTCGGGCTCAAGAACGGCGTTGGACCCGGCGGCGCGCCCTTTGTTCCCGGGCAGAACCACCGCGTCGACAAGATGGCCGAGACCGGCATGTACGAGGACGGCAAGAAGGACATCCGGCGCTGCAGCGACCCGCATCTGCGGATCAAGGACATGGACCGTGACGGCGTCGACGCCGAGGTGATCTACGGCATCCTCGGGGCCGCCTCGCGACTCAACGACAGTGAAGCCTCGAACGAGATGCTGCGCATCTACAACGATTGGCTGAAGGAGTTTTGCAGCCACTACCCCGATCGCGAGATCGGCCTCGCCTGCCTGCCTTATGGCGACATCGACAAGGCGGTCGCCGAGATCCACCGGGTCGCCAAAATGGGCATCAAGGGTCTCGAACTGTCCTGCTCATGGGACATGGAGCCGATGTGGCACCCGGTCTGGGAGCCCTTGTGGAACGCGGTCGAGGACGTGCAGCTTCCGTTGCACTTCCACACTTTCCCGACGACTTCGCCGCGGGCGCGCGAAGGTGTTTCCGGCCAGGTCCGGCGGGCGGCGATGTTCACCGGCGTGTCCTCGTTCCAGATGGGCCTGATCCACATCATCGCCGCACTGATCGGCGCCGGTGTCCTCGAACGTCATCCGCGGCTCAGGGTATCGTTCGGCGAAAGCGGCATTGGCTGGCTGCCCTATGCGCTCGATCGCATGGATTTCGAATACGAGGACCGCTTCCGCGATCTGATGAAGTTGAAGCCGAGCGAATATTGGCGCCGCCAGTGCAAGGCCACGTTCCAGCTCGACCCGATCGGCACCAAGCTCTATGAGGATATCGGCGTCGAGACCCTGATGTGGGGCTCCGATTACCCGCACACCGACGGCGTATGGCCCGAATCCTCAAAGTACATCGAGCAGCAATTCGCGGGCATACCGGCCGATGTCGTGCACAAGATCACCTGCGAAAACGCCGGCAAATTCTACGGCCTGATCAACTAAATCTTTCAACAATCAGAATAAAGGAAGGGGCGCCCGATACGGCGCCCTTTCTTTTGGCGTCAGAACTGGACCCGCTGGGTCAAGGCCCCGTCGATGATTAGGTTGGTGCCGGTGATGAAGCTGGCGCGCGGGCTGGCGAGGAACACCACGGCGTTCGCCACCTCCTCGGGCGTGCCCATGCGGCCCATCGGGTTCCGCCCGACCATTGTCTTGAACAGCTCGGGATTGTTCTCCTCCAGGACGTTCCACACCCCGCCTTTGAAATAGACGTTGCCGGGCGAGACCATGTTGGCGCGTATGCCCTGCTGCGCGAGATTGCGGGCCAGCGCCTTGACATAGGGCGCCAGAGCCGCTTTGACCGAGGCGTAGGGGCGCGGCGCGCCAGCGATCTCGACGGCCCCGGTGGTGCCGATCACGACAATCGCGCCGGCCGAAGATTTTTCGAGGAAAGGGATTGCCGCCTCGACCCCGACGACTGTGCCCAAGACGTCGATATCGAGGCTGCGGCGCCAGGAATCCTCGTCCATCGCCTGCGCCAGAGCGCTGACATTGGCGACGAACACGTCGATTCCGCCGAGCGCGTCGGCTGCCTCGGCAACCCAGGCGCGCAGCGTCTTGGTGTCAGCGACGTCGACAACCCCGCCATGGGCCTTCACGCCCTTGCCAGCAAGAGCCGCGACCGCTTCGTCGACACCGGCTCTGCTGCGGGCGCACAAAGCCAGGTTGCAACCCTCATCGGCCAGCAGATCGGCGATCGCGCGGCCGATGCCGCGGGTCCCGCCGGTGACGATCGCCTTCTTGCCCCTCAGCCCGAGATCCATCTCTCCTCCTTGTCGCGCCGGCTGCGACCACGTCTCAATGTGGCAGTCGCGCCCGAGGATGCGCGCCGTCGTAAACGGCGAGGAGCCGTTCGGTCTCGACCGATGTATATCGCTGCGTCGTCGATAGGCTGGCGTGGCCCAGCAGCTCCTGTATCGCGCGCAGATCGCCCCCGGCCCCCAGCAGATGAGTTGCAAAGCTGTGACGGAGCGCATGCGGGGTCGCGGTTGCCGGCAGGCCGAGGAAGCCGCGCAGAGACTCCATCTGCCGCTGCACCAGACGCGGATGCAGCGGCCCGCCGCGGGCACCGACAAACAGCGGATCGTCGGCAGCGAGGGCGTGGGGGCAGACAGCGAGATAGTCGGCGATGGCGGTGCGCACCACCGGCAGCACCGGCAGCTGCCTCTCCTTGCGGCCTTTGCCAACGACCGTCAGCATCTCGCCGGTCGGCGCCTCGCCGCGGCTCAGCCCGAACGCCTCGGACAGCCGCAGGCCGCAACCATAGATTAGCGCCAGCAGCGCGGTATCGCGCTTGCCCTGCCAGCCTTCCGGAGACAGGTCGCCGGCAGCGTCGACGGCGGCGATAGCATCGTCGATCGTCAGAGGCTTGGGCACGGCAGGCGGCAGCTTGGGCGAGCGCAATGCCGAAAGCGCGGTGGTCGAGGCGAGCCCGCGTCGCTGCAAAAAGCGCACAAACCCACGCAGCACCGACATGCCGCGCGCCAGCGAGCGGCGCTCAACGCCGTCGCTGGCGCGCCGCGCCAGATAAGCACGGAAATCGGCTGGGCGCAGTCCGTCGATAGCGGCAAGGCTCGGCACCGCACCGAGATGCTCGGCCAGGAAATCGAGAAAAAAGGCAAGGTCGCGGCCATAGGCGGCGATGGTATGCGCCGAAGCGCGGCGTTCGCCCGCCAGCCATGCACCCCACAACCCGATCGCCGCGCGCAGATCGTCCGCGGCGGAAAATCGCGCAAGCGGCACCGGCTCCGGGAGTGCCGGGAAAATCGGCTTGTGCCGGGTTGTGGCCCCGCCCTCGCGCTTGCCTACGGCCGAGTCGGACGCCGGCGCCGACGCGCTCAGCGGCCCCGTTCGAGCCACTGGGCGATCGTGATCTCTACGGCGCGGGCGAGAAAGCTCAACAGCTCGGTCCCGAGACCAGGATGAAACGTCCCCTGCTTGCGGGTTCCGATGCACATCAGTCCGCTCGGCCCCGAGCGCGCGAAAGACAGGCGCAACAGCGCTTGAGAGCGCACCAGGCCAGCAGCGCCACCGAACAGCGCGGGATCACCCTTGTTATCGGCGAATAACAGCACGTCGCGGTCGGCGCCGAGCACCTGATCGACCATGCCCGAGCGCAGCAGATGGATACCATGGAGCGGCATCCGGGTGGTTCGCGCTGCCGTGCTTTCGACACCGAGGGTGACGATGTCTACATCGATCAGTACGGCGAGGTCCGTCGTGACGATCTGCAACAGGTGCTCGAAGCTGGTGGCCTTGAGCATTGCCAACGTCGCTTTGTGCACGCGGCATTGGCTTGCGAGGTTGCCGCGGCTCAGCGCGATAAGGGTCTTCTGCTCGTGCTGCAGTCGGCCCAGATCATGGCGGAAGCGTTCGAGCATAAAATGCTGGAAATCCAGCACCCCATCGCCCGTGTCGCGGCTCGGCGCGCGCAACAGGGACAGTGCGTCGGGATGGCTACCGAGGAAATCGGGATTTTCTCTCAGATAGGCGATGACATCCTCGGCTCGGGTGGCGCTCGCCTGCCCCGGCGTCGAGACTCCACTGGCGAACGTCTTTGGCCGATCTTGCGGACGGTCGGCCACCGTTAGCTCCGCCTCGCCGCATTCGGGCGCGAGTGGGGGAAGAAAACGGCACCAACAAGATACGCGATCATACCGAAACCACCTGAAAGCAAACCTGGAACTGGGCGCTGAACTTCCCTCGCGGATGCGCTGAAGAGCGCTTGCCCCGCGCCTTTTCCAGAGCGAGTTTAACCGATGCCCGATCGACTTGCCAGTTCCGTGGCTGCGGTGGCGCTTCGCCGCTTGGACGAGGAGGTCGAGCCTGAGGCGGGGGCCGCAGCATTCCGGCAGGTTCGCGTGCTCTTACCGCTGCCGTTGCCGGAGCCACTCGACTATCGCATTCCCGAGGAGATGGCGCCGCCCGAGCCGGGCAGTTTTGTCCGCGTACCGCTCGGCCGACGCAACTTGATCGGCGTTGTATGGGACGGGGTGGGGGGCGATCTTGCGGCAAATAGGCTAAAGCCCGTTGCCGAAGTTCTCCCTGTCGGCGGGATGGCATCCGACCTCCGCCGCTTTGTCGAGCGCGTCGCCGGCTACACGATGGCGTCGCCGGGAGCGGTGCTGCGCATGGCGATGAGCGTTGTGGAGGCGTTGCAGCCGCCGCGGGCCCGGCGGCTCTGCACCGCCTCCACAGCCGGGCTCGACGCACTGACTACTGCTCCCGCAGTCCCATCTTTGACTCCCGCGCGTCGGCGGGTGCTTGAAGTCTTGCGCGACGCGCCGCCGCTGCCGGCCGCCGAGGCAGCGCGGCTCGCCGGCTGCAGCGCCGGCGTCATCCGCGATCTCCTCGCCCGCGGGCTGGTCGAGGAGCGCCTGGTCGCTGTCGAGCCTGCCGACTCGCCGATGCCGGACTGGTCCCGGTCCGGTCCGGCGCTTTCCCCCGACCAATCGGTCGCCGCGCGCCAGTTGGTCGGCGGCGCCGAAGCGGGCGGATTTGGCGTGACCTTGCTCGATGGCGTCACCGGCTCAGGCAAGACCGAAACCTATTTCGCCGCCATCGCCGCGGCGTTGGCGGCCGGCCGCCAGATCCTGGTGCTGCTGCCGGAAATCGCCCTCGGCGCGCAATGGCTCCAGCGCTTTCGCGACCGTTTCGGCGTCCCTCCGGCGCAGTGGCATTCCGAGATCAGCCAAACCGAGCGCCGCGATACCTGGCGCGCCGTGTCTGCCGGCCGGGCGCGGGTGGTTGTCGGCGCCCGCTCGGCACTGTTCCTGCCATTTGCCGAACTCGGTCTGATCATCGTCGACGAGGAGCACGACCCGTCTTACAAGCAGGAGGACGGAGTTTGCTATCAAGCCCGCGACATGGCGGTGCTGCGCGCCTCCCTGGCTGATATCCCGATCGTGCTGGTATCGGCCACTCCCTCGCTTGAGACGGTAGTGAATGTGGCCCGCGGCCGCTACCAGCGCGTCGCGCTGCCGCGCCGCCACGCGGCGGCCCAACTTCCCGCGGTCCGCCTTGTCGATATGCGCCGTGAACGGATCGAGCGTGGCCGCTTCCTGTCGCCGCCGCTAGTCACCGGACTCGTCGCGACCTTCGCGGCTGGCGAGCAAGCGCTGCTGTTTCTGAACCGGCGGGGCTACGCCCCGCTGACCCTGTGCCGCGCCTGCGGTCATCGCTGTCAATGCCCGAGCTGTACTGCTTGGCTTGTCGAGCACCGGTTTACCGGCCGGCTGCTGTGCCATCATTGCGGCCATGCAGAGCCGGTGCCGCCGCTGTGCCCGGAATGCTTGACCGCCGGGACCTTGGTCGCATGCGGGCCGGGCGTCGAGCGGCTGGTCGAAGAGGTCGCGGCCCGGTTCCCGGCGGCTCGCACGGCGGTAATGGTCAGCGATCTCCTATCGGGGCCGCGCGCCGCAGCGGAACTCGCGCAGGCGATGACCCATCGGCGCTACGACGTTCTGATTGGGACTCAGATCGTCACCAAAGGCCACCACTTTCCGATGCTGACCTTGGTCGGCGTCGTCGACGCCGATCTCGGGCTCACCGGCGGGGATCTGCGCGCGGCAGAGCGCACCTATCAGCTGCTTCACCAGGTGGGTGGCCGCGCTGGCCGCGCCGAGCGCAAGGGGCGGGTGCTGATCCAGACTTTCATGCCCGACCAGCCGGTGATGCAGGCGCTCGCCGCCGGCGACCGCGACCGGTTTCTCGAAGCCGAGGCCGCCGCGCGGCGCAATGCCGGATTGCCTCCTTTTGGCCGGCTCGCCGCGTTGATCGTCAGCGCCGCGGACGGCGAATCCTGCGACTTCGCCGCCCAGGCGCTGTCGCGTGCGGCGCCACAGTTCCCCGGCGTTACCGTACTCGGCCCGGCGCCGGCCCCGCTCGCCGTGCTGCGCGGGCGCCATCGCCGCCGGTTTTTGGTCAAAGCGACGCGCGAGGTGAATGTGCAGGCGGTGCTGCGCGATTGGCTCTCGCGGGTGCGCCTCGCCGGCTCGGTCCGCCTTCAGGTCGATATCGATCCCTACAGCTTCCTCTAACGTCGGGAGCTTCCCAGAGGGTCTACCCATCGTGATCCCGGGGTTCGCTCGACGTACAACGAGCGGTCCGCTTGCCTCGATGTCGAGAAATGCGGCATGCTTCGCCCAACAGCTTGGTCAGGAAGGGAGGCGGCAATGCCTGATTCAGTCGCAGTCGAAAACGTGGAGGCGTCGGCGAGCCGGGACCCGATTCGCATCGGCGGACTCGACCACGTCGTGCTCAGAGTCGGCGACCTCGATCGCGCGATCGCTTTCTACGAAAAAGTATTGGGCATGCACATCGAGCGTCGGCTCGAACAGCCGAAGCTGGTCCAGCTGCGCGCCGGCGCTTCGCTGATCGATCTGGTTCCGGCTGCGATCTCGCCGGAAGCGGCCCCAGACAAGGCCGGGCGCAACATGGATCACTTCGCGATGCGGGTCGTCGGCTTCGACGCGACGGCACTCAAGGCGCACCTACAGCGGCATGGCGTCGATCCCGGCGAGGTCCGCGAGCGTTATGGCGCCGAGGGCTACGGCCCGTCGCTCTACATTTCCGACCCCGACGGCAACACCGTCGAGCTTAAGGGCGAAGCCACCCGCGGGCTGTAGGGCGGCGCCGGCGATGGTCTGAGATCCGGCTTCTCTTAAGGCCGAACCACCCGTCCCGTTGTTTCCCTTCGGCCGCCTCCGCAACTGTGCGCCGGCTTCTCACGCCGTCGCGGCGCCGTCCACCGGGAGCGCGGCGCCGGAGACGAACGAAGCTTCGTCCGAAATCAGGAACAGGGCGGCGTTGGCGATTTCCTCGGGCTTGCCGGTGCGGCCCATCGGGATCTGGCGGGCACGCGCCTGAACTAATGTCTCCTTGTCCTGGCTGCCTGCTTGGCCAGGGGGATGCTGCCGGTCGGGCCGGGCGACAAAGACCCGCAGCATCGGCGTGTCGATCGGGCCGGGGCAGATCGCGTTGACCCGGATCTTGTCGGGTGCGAGGCGCTTGGCCAGCGAGCGGACAAAGCCGACGACGCCGAACTTGGCCATCGAATAGACCGGGCTGAAGGCCGAGCCGACCAGCCCCGAGGTCGAGGCGGTGTAGAGCAGCGCGCCGCCGCCGCGGGCGCGCAGTTCGGGGATTGCCGCCTCAGTCGTCAGCAGCACGGTGCGCAGGTTGAGCCCGATCGCGGTGTCGAAATCGGCCATGTCGATGCCCTCGATCGAGGCCGGGCCGGGATGGCCGACATGGTTCCAGACGAAATCGAGCCCGCCGAAAGTGCTGGCGGTGCGGCGCACGATCGCGCGGGCGAAATCGTCTTGGCGCAGATCCCCGACCAGGCCGTGCGCGCGCCCGCCGGCGGCGGTGATTTCGCCGACGACGACATCGACCCCGGCCTGGTCGATGTCGACAACGCCGACCGCGGCCCCCTCGCGGGCAAAGCGCATTGCACCCGCCCGGCCCATCCCCGATGCCGCCGCGGTAACGATGCCGATCTTGCCTTCGAGCCGCATGGTTATCCTCCCTCCGCGTTGGCCGCGTCGTCAGCCAGTCTCACGCGGCGATGCCTTTCCCGTCGTAGAGCGCGCCGAGCGCCTCGCCATAAACCTCGCGGACCGCGTGACGCTTGACCTTCAACGTTGGCGTCATCTGGCCGTTGGCGATCGTAAATGGCTCCGCCGCTATCACGAAGCGCCGCACCCGCTCGACCGGCGTCAGCCCACGATTGACCCGCGCCACCGCGGCGCCAATCGTCTTGATGAATGAGGGGTCGGCGGCGATCGCCGCAATATCCGCTGGGCCCCCGTTCTTGCCGGCGAACCCGGCGGCGAATTCGTGATCGGGCACGACGATTGCGACGAGATAAGGCTGGCGATCGCCAAACACCATCGCTTGGGCGATTTCCGGTTCCAAGGTCAGATAACCTTCGACACGGGCCGGCGAAACCATCTCGCCGCCAGAATTCTTGATGAAGTCGCGCTTGCGGTCGGTGATGCGGATATAGCCGTCCTCGTCGACCTGGCCGACATCTCCTGTGTGCAGCCAGCCATCGACCAGGGTCTGTGCGGTGGCTTGCGGATCGTTCCAGTAACCCTTCATGACATTGTCGCCGGCGACCAGGATCTCGCCATCATCGGCGACCTGGACCCGCACCCCGTCGAGCGGCGGCCCGACCGTGTCGATCTTGATCCGTGCCGGCGAATTGCAGGCGATCACCGGTCCGGCCTCGGTCTGGCCGTAGCCCTGCAACAAAGTGACCCCGAGCGCCAGGAAGAAGCTGCCGATTTCGGGGTTCAACGGCGCGCCGCCCGATACCATCGCCTTGAGTCGTCCGCCGAACCGACGGCGTACCCCCGCGCGCACGAGACGGTCGAGCGCCGGGTCGATCAAGCGCTCGCCGAGGTTCGGAGTTGCGAAGGAGGCGCGCTTGCGCCCGATTGTGACCGTTTTGTCGAACATTTTTCGGGCCACTCGCCCTTTGCGCTCAACCCCGAGCAGGATGCGGCGGTGCAACGTCTCGTAGAGCCGGGGTACTGCGGTCATGATCGTGGGCCGCGCTTCGAGGAGGTTGGCGGCCAGGGTCTCTGCACCTTCGGCAAAATAGATCTGCGCCCCGATCGAGAGCGGGAACATCATCCCCGCCGTGTGCTCGTAGGCATGGGACAGCGGCAGAAAGCTCAAGAACACTTCATCCCCGAGACCGAGCAGTTCGAGCAGGCGATAGGCGCCCCGGCAGTTGGCGAGAATGTTGCGGTGGGTGGTCATCACCCCCTTTGGGACGCCGCCGGTGCCCGAGGTGAAAATAAGACAAGCGACGTCGTCCGGCGCCAATTCGGCGATTTGCCCGGTAATGTTGTCCGGCTGATCACCCCCGCGCGTCAGAGCCTCGTCCCACGACAGAACGTCGACCGTGCTCGCCTGGCCGGCGGTGCGCTCGATGGCGATCACCGTGTGCACGGTGTCGACCTGGTTGGCCGCCGCCAGCACTCTCCCGGACAAGGAGGACTTGGAGACGATCACCGCGCGGGCGCCGCTGGTCGCAAAGATATGGCGATGGTCCTCGACGGTGTTCGTCACATAGGCTGGGACCGTGATCGCCCCAGCGCTCATCACCGCGAGATCGGCGATGACCCATTCCGGCCGGTTCTCCGCCACCAGGGCGACCCGCTCCCCCGGGCCGATGCCAAGCGCCCTCAGACCTTGCGCCAGCCGGCGGACGTCGCGCGCCGCCGTGGCCCATGTCACCGGCTGATAGCCCCGGTCTCGCTTCATCCACAGAAAAGGCTTGTCGCCGAGCCGGCCGGCTTGTTCGAAGAACATCGCCGGAAGGCTGGCCCAGTTGTCGTGATCCATCCTTCCGCGACCTCCCCACCGCCCTTTTTACGGGTTTCGCGCCGATGGTGGAATAGCGCCTGCCGCCGGCTGATGGTAATCCCGACCTGAGCTCGGCTCGAGCCAATCGCAATGATCGCAGCGGCGATGTCCGGGATGCCGCTTGGTGCTTCCTGCGTAAACCCCATATCCTCGCATAGGTCCGAATCGGGGATTGAGCAATGCGTGTGCAGGCAGTTGCAGAGACGGCGGCGGGGCAGAAGAAGGCGGCGCTCGGTACGCTGCCGGAGTGGAATCTTTCTGATCTATACCCCGGTCTCGACAGCCCGGCACTGACCGGGGATCTGGCGCGGCTGGCCGATGATGCCGCGGCCTTTCATAAGCGTTACGAGGGGAAGCTCGCAGATCTCTCGGGCGGGGCACTAGGGGCGGCGGTCGAAGCTTATGAAGGTATGCAGGAGCTGAGCGGCCGGATCCTCAGCTATGCCTCGCTTGTCCATGCCGGCAATCTTGCCGACCCGGATATCGGTCGCTTCTATCAAACGATCCAAGAGCGCACCAACACCATCTTGACGAGTTTGCTGTTCTTTACGCTCGAACTGAACCGTCTCGACGACGCAGCACTCGAAGCGAAGGAAGCCGACCCGGCGCTCGCCCGCTACCGCCCGTGGCTGCGCGACATCCGCGCCTTCCGTCAGCACCAGCTGTCTGACGAGGTCGAAAAGCTGTTGCATGAGAAGTACGTCGCCGGCCGCGCCGCCTGGACCCGGTTGTTCGATGAGACGATCGCCGATCTGAGGTTTCCAATCGGCGGCCAAGAACTGACCGAGGCCGAGGCGCTGGACCTGCTGTCTGACCGTGATCCGGAGGTGCGCCGCGAGGCCGCCGCCAGTGTCGGTGAGGTGTTGGGAAAAAATGCCCGCACCTTTGCCCTGATCACCAATACGCTCGCCAAGGACAAGGAGATCGAGGACCGCTGGCGCGGGTTTGCGCGGCCGATTTCGTCGCGCAATCTATCCAATTTCGTCGAGGACGAGGTCGTCGACGCGCTGATCGCGGCGGTGCGCGACAGCTATCCGCGTCTATCGCATCGATACTACCGGCTGAAGGCGCGCTGGTTCGGCGTCGAGGCGCTGCCCTTCTGGGACCGCAACGCGCCCTTACCCGAGGACGACGACCGGCTGATCCCGTGGCATGAGGCCGAGGAGACCGTGTTGTCGGCCTATGGCGCCTTTTCGCCGGAAATGGCCGCATTCGGCCGGCGGTTTTTCGCCGCGCCCTGGATCGACGCGCCGGTGCGGCCGGGCAAAGCGTCGGGCGCCTTCGCCCATCCGACGGTGCCCGCCGTCCACCCGTATCTGCTGTTGAACTACCAGGGCCGGGTTCGCGACGTGATGACCCTGGCGCACGAACTGGGTCATGGCGTCCATCAGGTATTGGCAGGGCGGCAGGGTTATTTGATGGCCGATACGCCGTTGACCTTGGCCGAAACGGCCTCGGTCTTTGGCGAGATGCTGACCTTCCGCGCCTTGCTGACAGGCGAGACCGATCCGCGCCGGCGCAAGATCATGCTCGCCGGCAAGGTCGAGGACATGCTGAACACGGTCGTCCGCCAGATCGCCTTTGCCACGTTCGAAATACGGGTGCACGACGAACGCCGCGAGGCCGAGCTGACGCCCGACCGGCTCGCCGAAATCTGGCTCGACGTGCAGCGCGAGAGCCTCGGGCCGGCGATCCGCCTCGACGGCGTCTATCGCCACTACTGGTCCTACATCCCGCATTTCATCCACACCCCGTTTTATGTCTACGCTTATGCCTTCGGGGACTGCCTGGTGAACTCGCTCTATGCGGTCTACCAGGATGCGCATCAGGGGTTTGCCGAGCGCTATCTCGATATGCTGCGCGCCGGCGGCACCTTGCGGCACCGAGAACTGCTGGCCCCGTTCGGACTCGACGCTTCCGACTCCGCCTTCTGGTCGAAAGGGCTGTCGGTCGTCTCCGGCTTTATCGATGAATTAGAAGCGCTCGGCTGACTTGCGGCGATTTACAATCTGATCGTGAGTGACGACGACACCTTTACGGGGCGAGTGCGGCGTTATGCGCAGGTGTCGACCGCGATGGGCGGGCTTGCGGCGCGGCTGGCCGGCGAGCGCTACCTCGGAATTCCCGTCGACCGTGGCCGCCATGCCGCCGATCTGAAGGCCGCACTCGGCGGGATCAAAGGCCCGCTGATGAAAGTGGCGCAGCTACTCGCCACTATCCCCGACGCGTTGCCAAAAGAATATGTCGGCGAGCTGATCCAATTGCAGGCCAATGCGCCGGCGATGGGGTGGCCGTTTGTCCGACGGCGGATGGAGGGGGAACTCGGGCTCGGTTGGCAGCGGCGGTTTCGCGATTTTGAGAGGAGCGCGGCGCGCGCCGCCTCGCTTGGTCAGGTGCATCGCGCGACCGCACTCGACGGCGCCGCACTCGCGTGCAAATTGCAGTATCCCGACATGACGTCCGCGGTCGAAGCCGATCTGCGCCAGCTGAAGCTCGCGATGGGTCTCTACGAGCGCTATGACCGCGCCGTCACTACCGGCGAAATCCATGCCGAAATCGCCGATCGGCTGCGCGAGGAACTCGATTACGAGCGTGAGGCCGCGCATATGCGCCTATACGGCGAAATCCTGCGCGACGAGTCCGGAATTGCCGTGCCGCGGCCCCTACCCGAACTCTCAACCCGGCGTCTGTTGACGATGACCTGGCTCGACGGCGCGCCGATCCTCGAGACCGCGAAAGCGCCGATCGCAGGGCGCAACGAGGTGGCGCTGCGTATGTTTCGGGTCTGGTACGTGCCGTTCTACCATTACGGCGTCATCCACGGCGACCCGCATCTCGGCAACTACACCGTGGCGCCGGATGCGGCCGTGAACCTGCTCGATTTCGGCTGTGTGCGGGTCTTTCGCGCCTCATTTGTGCGTGGGGTCATCGATCTTTACCACGCACTGGAGCGCGGTGATCGCGACCTCGCCGTTCATGCCTACCGAAGCTGGGGATTTGGTGATCTGTCGTCCGAGATGATCGAGGTGCTGAACCGCTGGGCGCGATTCGTATACGGCCCGCTGCTCGATGACCGCGCAAGGCCGATCCAGGAAAAGGCCAATGGGGCCGATGGCGCCAACGTGGTCGAGAGCGTGCACCGCGACATCCGCCGTCTGGGTGGGGTCCGGCCGCCGCGCGAATTCGTGTTTATGGACCGGGCCGCAGTCGGGCTCGGTTCGGTGTTTATGCACCTTAAGGCCGAGATCAACTGGCACCGCCTGTTCCACGAGCTGATCGAGGATTTCGACGAGACTGCCCTGACCGCCCGCCAGAGCGCCGCCCTCGAAAAGGCCGGGGTGCCGCTGCCCGCCGAGCAGGTGGATGCGTCGACGCGCGCCGCCAGACCCCGCAAGGTCACGGCTCGGCGCAAGAGGCCGGAGGAACCCCCTACTGACCCGGATCCCATTAGGGCATGGCGACCGCCTCGGCTTCCCGGCTGATCGGGCCCGCGATCAGATGAAGTCGCAAGGTCAGCAGAACGGCGACGACCGCGAGTCCGAGGGCAAGGCCCCACCACACGCCGACAGCCCCGTAGCCGAGCGGAAAGGCCAGTATCCAGCCTCCGGCAAAACCGGCGCCCCAGTAGCCGAAGGCGGCGATCAACATCGGGACAAGGGTGTCCCTGTAGCCGCGCAAGGCGCCAACGGCGATTACCTGCATCCCGTCGAATACTTGGAACAGCGCAGCAATCACAATGAGCCGCCGCGCGATCTCGACCAGCGCGCGATTGGCCGGGCTGGCAATGTCAATGTAGGCCGCGATGATGGCCTGCGGAAAGGTCCACAGCACGACCGCCGCGGCGCCCATGAACGCGATCCCGAGGGCGAGCGCCACAAAGCCAGCACGGCGAGCCGCCCTGGCGCGGCCCGTGCCGAGCTGGTAGGCGACACGGACCGTGGCGGCCTGGCCGAGACCCAGCGGCACCATAAAACTGATGCTGGCGCAATTGATGACGAGCTGATGGGCCCCTAGCGCCGCCGCTCCCAAAAGGCCAATCAAGATGCTGGCGGCAAGGAAGACACCGGCTTCCAATCCCCTGATCCCGCCAATCGGCAGGCCGAGACGGAGGATATTTCCGATCTCGGTTCGGTCGGCGGCAAAAGTGCCGCGCAGCATGTGCAGGCCGCCCAAGCCCGGCATGACGCTAATGCACAGCGCCAGACCAGCCAGCATTAGCCACTGATTGACAGAGCTCGCATAGCCCGAACCGGTGACGCCGAGGGCAGGCGCCCCGAGGCGGCCGAAGATCAGCATCCAGTTCAGCACCGCGTTGCCGGCAACGCAAATCAGCACCACCGCCATAACCGGACGGGTACGCGATGTAGCGGCAATGAGGCTTTGCAACACGCCGAAGCCGAGAAAGGCGGGCCCACCCCAGGCAAGCGCCCGCAAATAGCGGCCGATTTCGGCGGCCAGCGCGGCGTCGTAGCCCAGCGCCTGAAGCAAGCGGTCCAAACTCGTCAGCCCGGAGATGAATGGCAACGCGAAGAGCGCGGCGAGCACTAGCCCGGCGCCGGCAATGCGCCCAGCCGCGCGGCGATCGCGGGCACCGAATGCATGCGCGGCAAGCGGCGCCACCGCGAAGAGGATGCCCTGGAGCATGACGCCGACGGTGAAATAAAACATGCCGCCTAGCCCCACAGCGGCGAGCGGCATGACTCCAAGCCGCCCGACCATCACCGTGTTGGTGACGCCCATCGCCATCTGCGCCAGATTGGCCGCGGCGAGCGGCCCCGCCAGCGCCAGGGTCGCACGAACCTCCGCGCGGATACCGGAATCTGCGATCCCGAGGCTGCGCCGATCGGCTGGATCGAACGGTTCCATCTGGTTCTCTCTGCTCTCCGTTGCGGCGCCACCACCGATGTCCGAGAGAGACCCCCAAAAAGCGAAAGGCCCCGACCGGTACCGGCGGGGCCCCGTATCGTCGCGTGTTGGTCGTGTTCAGCGCACGCGCATACCCTCAGGCCCCACGGCAAAGCCGCGCGAGACGGTAGTCTTCATCAGTCGTGGGGATGCACTGACCATCGGCGATTTGTAGCGCGCCGAGAGCCGCCGCGTCAACCACCTGGCCGAGCCCTCCTGTCCCACTCTGGTTGACGAACCGTGCCGCATCGATCACGCTGCTCCATCCCCGCATTCAGGAGAAAATCGCGATGCGGCTCACCTCGCAGCAGGTCCAGCAGTTCGCTGAAGAAGGCTATCTGTTTTTGCCCGGCTGCTTCTCGGACGAGGAGGTCGGGCCGTTGCGCGACGAGGCCGAGCAAATCTACGCTGCCGACCGCCGGGAAGTGTGGCGCGAAAAGACCGGCGCGCCCCGCACCGCCTTCGCCGCGCACACCTATAACGAAGCGTTCCGCCTGCTCGGCAACCATCCCCGGCTGATCCGCCCGGTCGAGCAGGTGTTTGGCGAACAGCTCTACATGCACCAGTACAAGATCAATGCCAAAGCCGCCTTCGAGGGCGACGTCTGGCAGTGGCATCAGGATTACGGCACCTGGGCACGCGATGACGGCATGCCGGAGCCGCGGGCGATGAACATCGCGGTGTTCATGGACGAAGTGATGCCGATCAACGGTCCATTGATGCTGGTCCCGCGGAGCCACAAGCACGGGGTACTATCTGCCGGCCATGACGAAGAGACAACGTCCTACCCGTTGTGGACGCTCGATAACGAGACGGTCACCAAGCTCGCCGCGCAAGGGCGGCATCGTCGCTCCGACCGGAAAGCCGGGTTCGGTGTTGATGTTCCACGGCAATCTGGTCCACGCGTCGGCGCCGAACATTACCCCCTACCCACGGCGTATCGTGTACCTCACCCTCTGCGCGGTATCGAACTACATCCGCAAGCCGACCCGTCCGGAGTGGATCGCGCATCGCGACTTCACGCCGATTGAACCAGTGCCGGACAGCGCGCTGCTCGATTACGCGCGCGCCTACAAGGTGGCGGCCGAATAGGAAGCGGGTCCATGAGCCTTTACCGCTTGTCGCAACAGCGCGCCGCCGGCGGGCGACCGGTGCGGGTCGCGCTGATCGGCGCCGGCAAGTTCGGCTCGATGTTCCTGAACCAGGCGCCGGCGATGCCAGGCATGGAGGTCGCGGTCATTGCCGATCTCGATCCGGAGCGGGCTCGTAAAGCCTGCCGGACCGTTGGCTGGGATGCGGCCCGGATCGCGCGAACCGCGTTCGTCGCATCGGGCGTCGAGGCCTGTGCCGACCCCGGGGTTGAGGTCGTTGTCGAGGCGACCGGCAGTCCGCCGGCGGGCATCGCGCATGCGCGCGCAGCGATCGCCGCCGGCAAGCACATCGTCATGGTCAATGTTGAAGCCGATGTGCTGGCCGGGCCATTGCTCGCCGAGGAGGCGCGGGCGCAGGGCGTCGTCTATTCCCTCGCCTATGGCGACCAGCCGGCGCTGACCTGCGAGCTGGTCGATTGGGCCCGCGCCTGTGGTTTCGAGGTCGTCGCCGCCGGTAAGGGAACCAAGTATCTGCCGGCCTATCACGCCGTGACCCCTGCGGAAGTCTGGCAACATTACGGGCTGACGGAGGACGAAGCGCGACGCGGCGGGATGAACCCCCAGATGTTCAACTCGTTTCTCGACGGCACCAAATCGGCGATCGAGATGGCGGCGATCGCCAATGCCTGCGGCTTGGACGTTCCGCAGGATGGCTTGCTGTTTCCTCCGTGTGGCGTCGATGATCTGCCGCAAATATTGCGCGCTGCCGCGGCGGGCGGGGTTCTAGAGCGCGACGGCATGGTCGAAGTCGTCTCGTCGCTGGAGCGGGACGGAAGGCCGGTGTTTCGCGACCTGCGCTGGGGCGTCTACGTTGTGCTCAAGGCGCCGAACGATTACGCGCGGGCGTGTTTCAAGGAGTACGGCCTCAAGACCGACCCGAGCGGCTGGTACGCCGCGATGTACAAACCCTTCCACCTGATCGGGCTGGAGCTCGGCATATCGGTTTTATCCGCGGCATTCCGGGGCGAGCCGACGGGGCAGCCACAGGGCTGGCGCGGCGATGTCGTGAGCGTCGCCAAGCGAGCGTTACGCGCCGGCGAAACCCTCGACGGCGAGGGCGGCTTCACGCTGTGGGGCAAGCTCGTGCCGGCGGAGCGCAGCCTCGCCGAACGCGCCTTGCCGATCGGCCTGGCGCACAAGCTGGCGCTGCTGCGCGACATCGCAGCGGGAGAAATCGTGCGGTGGGCCGATGTGGAGATCCCGGACACCGAGGCGGTGCAGGCGCGGCGCGAGATGGAGCGGCGCTTTGCGGCGCCGCCGTCCGCCATCGCGGCGCAGTAGGAGGTCCGATGGAATACCGGCAATTCGGCAAGACCGACCTCAAGGTCTCGGCGATCGGGTTCGGCTGCTGGGAAATCGGCGGCACTTACGGCCGGATCGACGAGACCCAGTTTAGCCGCGCCGTAGCGCAGGCGATCGACAATGGCATCACCTGCTTCGACACCGCCGAAGCCTATGGCATGGGCGTGTCGGAAGAGGCCTTGGCGCGGGCGCTCGCCGGCCGCCGCCGGGATGTCTCTATCGTCACCAAGTTCGGGGTTGGCTACAGCGAGATGCCGACCCGACGCGACAGCAGCCGTCAGCGGGTTATGGCTTCGATCGAGAAGAGCCTGCAGAGGTTGCGGACTGACCGAGTCGACGTCTATCTCGTTCACTGGCCGGATCCCGGCACGCCGCTAGACGAGACGGTGCACGCCCTCGACGACATCGTGCGGCAAGGCAAGGCGCGCTATATCGGCGTGTCAAATTTCCGCCTGGCGCAGATCGAGAGCTGCATGCGGCTGCGCGACGTCGATGTCGTTCAATATGGCTGGAACATGTTCGACCGGCGCATGCAGGCCGAAATTTTCCCCTATTGCGAGGCCAAACAGATTGGCGTGATGGCCTACGGCTCGCTCGCCTACGGAATGTTGAGCGGCACGTTTCATGCCGGCATGCAATTCGAGGAGGGCGACTGGCGCTCTCGCGGCGGCATGGTCGGCAATCTCAACCTGTTCCGCACCTTGTTCGGCCCGGACCATTTCCCGCGCAACCTCGATGCCGTCGAGGATCTCAAGCGCGTCGCGGCGAAATACGACAAGACTCTGCCGCAATTCGCATTGCGCTGGACCTTGAGCAACCCAGTTGTCGGCACCGCACTCGTCGGCTTTCGCACCCCGGCCGAGGTGACCGAAAACCTCGGGGCCCTCGGCTGGACCATCTCTGCCGCTGACATGGCGCAGATCGACGACATTCTCGCCCGGCATGGCTGCGTGACCGTCCCGCCGGGCTGGCTCGAAGATTAGACTTGCGCTGTCATTGCGAGCGCAGCGCAGCAATCTCGTGCAGGCGAGGGTGCGTCCCTGGCGACGAGATTGCTTCGTCGCTTCGCTCCTCGCAATGACACCGCACGCTTGAGGAGGAGGCACAGTATGCCGGTTCAACGATTCGCGCCGATGACCAAGGATTTCGCGACCTTCGATTGCGACGCGCATGTCACCGAGCCGCCGCTGATCTGGGAACGCGCCCAGGATTTCCTGACCCGCGACGAGCTCGACGCATTGAAGCGGACGATCTGGTGGGACGCCGAAAGCCGCCTGTTGATCGTCAATGGCCGCGCCGGGATTGGGCTGGGCTCGCCGCGCAAGGGCGGCATCCCCGGCACGATGCGGGTCATCACCAATGCCGGCCCAGGGGTCAAGCACGATATCCAGCGCGCCCTCAACGTGCGCAATCTGAACCCGAAGACCGCGCTGACCCAGGAGCAGGTGGGCTATCTCGACCACGCCGGCTCCTACGAGCCGAAGCCGCGCCTCAAGGACATGGACGTCCAGGGTATCGATCAGGTCATGATCATCCCGACCGAAATCGACATTTATCCCTGGCTCGAAGACGCGCTCGGCGCGAAAGCGTTTTGTCGCGCCTACAATGAGTGGGCATACGAGTACACGCGGGAAAATCCGGACCGGCTGTTTTTTGCGGCGCTGATCCCGATGCAGCACCCGGATTACGCGGTCGCGGAAGTGCGCCGGGTCGCCGCCCTGGGCTGCCGGGTCGCGCTCGTTCGTCCGATGGACGCGATGGGCAATTACCCGCTGCAGCCGAAGTATGAACCGGTGTGGGACGCGCTCGAAGAGACCGGCATGGTCTACGGCATGCACCCGTTCCCGGCGTTCGCCAGCGCGAAGCCGTCTGGCTACAGCGAGCAATATTCCAGCGCCGAACTGATCCGCAAGACCATAGCTGCTGCCGGGTTGCCGCACACTTTCCTTACCAATGTGCAGAATTTTCAGGGCGAAGCGGCACTCTGGGTCACAGTTGTGCTGATGTCGGGATTTTTCGAGCGGCACCCCAAGATCAACGCCGCGGTGTTCGAGGCCTCCTCGACTTGGCTCAGCTTCCTTGTCGACGAGTGCGACAAGGCGTATCGGCTTTATAAGAACGAGCGGCAACTGCCGCCGTTAAAGCGGCTGCCGAGCGAGACCTTCGCGCTGCATTGCATGACCGGTTTCGAGGGCGACGAAGCGCCGCCGGCGCGCCTGCCGGAATTCTACGGCGACATCCTGGCCTGGTCGTCCGACGTCTATCACCACGACGGCGACGACGCCTGGCGGGCGATCGAGACGATGCAAAAATACGGCCTTCCGGTCGAGGACCAAGCCAAGTTCCTCGGCGGCAACGCCCGCCGCCTCTACAAGGTGCAGGCGCCGCGCAACATCATCCACGACCGCGTCACCGAGATCGAGCGTCCGGATTGGTGGCCGACCGACGAGGAAGTCCGCGCTTCATTGCGGCCGGAGGCGGCGGTCACCCGAACCTAGCGTAAAAATCAGACGCTGGGGACCGGTCTCGGTGCCACGTCGCGGAGGCAAGAGGTCTGCTGCCGAAGCGGACCTTCAACGTGGCGGGCACATATCGTTAGCGACGTCAAGAACCGACGGTGGCGAGGCGCTCGGGAACACCCTGCCCTCCCGCCAAGGCCAACTCCGAACGAGGACCAATTCAGTTCCGGTCACCGAGCAAAGGGTAAGCCGTCTCACCAAGCCCGGAGTCATAAAGCGCGGTACAGTAGTCGTTGAGTGTGCGGCCGTCGAGGTGCCCCGCCAGGGCCACAAGGAAGGCGTGAGCCAGCAGATTCCAACGCGCCGGCAAGGCCACGACGCGGGCCGCGTGAAGCCGCTCAGCCAAGATCTCCTGCAGACGCTCGGGCTGCGGCTCAACTACGAACACCGGGCCGGGAAACTCGCGGTAGTAATCGACGAGGCAATCGAGAGAGACTGAATCGTTGTGGCGCTGACCCGTCCAGGCGAAACTGTAGCCAATAATCGCGATGAATTCTGGCTTGAAGCGAGCCATTGGCAGCAATCGGCGTGCGAGATTAGGGTCGAAGTAGGATTCGGGTTCCAGCATCAACAGCTCGTCGGGAGCAATTGGTAGCCCAAAATCGATGCCAGCCGTGCGAATGAACTCGAGCGCTTCAGGCGCGCCGATCCACGGGTGTACGGAGCCGTGAACAGCTATGACGGGATGGATGTGGCCAATCAAACCGCTAGCGAGGCCGTCGTGGTTGTAGTTCATGAACAGCGACGGTCGAGCGAATCGGAACGGAAGGTAATTGTGACTCGCGCGGCGGTGGTAACGCGGCACGGCAAGCCGATGCATCAGGTACGAACGGGCGAAATTTGGCGGCATCCGCTGCAGCAATTCCTGCGTGCGATCCTCGGTGCCAGGGCGCAAAATGCGGCCGTCAATGTCGAAGGCGGTGAGGCGCGCGCCTGCATCGAGCAACAGGTTGCTGAGAGGCGGGTGCTCAGGCCGGTCGATTGAAAATGAGCCGGCATGGCGCAAAAAATCGATGAGCGGATCGCGCAGGAAGTTGGCGCCAAACGGCGCCTCACCGGCAGATGCGCCGGCGCCGAGGAAGTAGAGGCCACGCCCGGTACACAGGCGGCGTAGGAAAGCAGCAGGATTGGGCCTTGATTCCAAAGCGCCGGTTCAAACGTAAAACGGTCCCTGGCTGTTCTCGTGACCCGGCCAGGGTCCAACGTGGGCGCTCATATGGGCCGGTGTCGGTTCCGTTCAAGGTTTCGCCCCCTGAGGAGCCGCCGGCGCTTGCAAGGCCGCGCGGGAGTGGCACCCGGATGCGTGTCACAATGGCCGCAATGGGGTCAAAAGCTGACCCCAAGGCAGCAACACGGAGGGTCTGCTCCCACCCAGAGCCGACCTGACGCCTCGGGTATCGTCCCGTCTGATTTTCTACTACGGTCTCGCGTCCGAACGCGGCGGCGCGGCAGGGAGGAACGGATGACGACGAAGGATTTCGCGGTGTTCGACGGCGACAGCCATGTGGTCGAGCCCGCCGCGCTGTGGGAGAAATATCTCGAACCGGAATACCGCACGCTCGGCAAGCATGCGCTGTGGCGCGAGGAAGGCCGGACGGGATCGTATCTAAAGGTCAACGGCGAGATTTTCCGCGGTCGGGGGAACCCCAATTTGCCGCGGCATGCATTGTGGCGGCCGGGCATGAGTTGGGATGCGATCGGGGAGTTGGATCCGCACACAAAGCATCCGATCAACGAAGGCGCTTGGGACCCGCAGGCTCGGCTCGCCGATATGGACGCGATGGGCGTCGATCAGACGCTCTTATACCCGACTTGGTTCGCCGAGGGGTTCTCTCTGGTCCGCGACCCGGATGTGGCTTACGCGCTGGCCCGCGCCTACAATGATTGGATCATCGACTTCTGCAAAGCGGCGCCGGACCGCTTGTTTGCCGCCGCAATCCTGCCGCTGCAGAACATGGATTTCGCGCTAGATGAGTTGACTCGGATGGCCGGCATTCCATCGGTCCGCGCGGTCTTCATCCGGCCGATGTTCCTCGAAGACCGCTATTTCAACCATCCCTACTACGACCCTCTGTGGTCGGAACTGGAGCGGCTCGGGCTCACCGCGGCGGTGCATGCGACGCCGGGTCTGTGGAACCCGGAATGGACCTCGCACGGGCCATTCTTTGAGAAGGTCAAAGACCGCTTGGCGCAGCCGCCGGTTCCCGGGGGCGGCGGCGGTCCGTTCGCCGGCGGCAGCGGGGCGCCGGCCAGTCGATCACGTTCATCGGCGCGACACCGCTCGGCCATCCGCTGGCGCCAATCCTGGCCCAGTGGCTCGACAACCATATGTTTGTTGCCTCGACCCTGATCGGGTTTACGGTCATGGAGCGTTATCCGGCGATGAAGGTCGTCGTGGCCCATGGCAAGGCCTCCTGGATGCAGGAAGTCCTGGAAAAAATGGAGGCCTCGACCCGGGTGATCCCGTTGCTGCACCATTATCCGGTCAGTACCGAGCCCGAAGAGATGTGGGAGCACGGCAATGTCATGCTCGGCTTTGATGCTGAGGAGAGGCTGATCCAGAAACTGCCGCAGGATTTTGCGGCCAAGGTGATCTGGGGCTCGCGCTACCCGCATCACGACGCGACGAGCGCCTGGGACGCCATCGCCCAGTTGCGCAACGCCAATGTGCCGAACGCTCTAATCGCCCGCATGATGGGTCAGAACGCGGTCGCTCAATTCGGCATCGAGACGATCCACCAGACGGCTGCGTAGTTCACCGCGTGGGTACAGGCGCTGTTTTGTTTCTCCGGAGCCAAGGACCCCTCTCGGAAACTGCTCTTCGCCGGGCCGCCGGCATCTTATCCTGAGCCAAGACGCAGCCACCGGGAGGGATCATGAGTGTTCGGTTTTCATGCCGCTGCCCCAACGCCGATTATCTCGGATTTGAGGCGTCGCCAGAGGCCATCATCGCTTCGGCGAGAAAGGCGGAGGCATTGGGTTTCGATGCCGTATTCGTCAACGACCACATCATCGTCGACGGGTCGTCCCGATCGGCTCCCTGGACCAATACTTACGATCCGCTGGTTGCGTTGTCGTTCATCGCCGCGAATACGACCCGGATCGGTCTCGGCGTTTCGGTGTTGATCATGCCCTACCGCAATCCGATCGCCAGCGCCAAAAGTCTAGCGACGATCGATCGGATGTCGGGCGGTCGGCTGATCGCGGGCATTGGGGTGGGATGGAACGAAGCCGAGTTCAACGCTCTTGGGGTGCCCTTTCATCAGCGCGGTGCGCGCACGACCGAGTATCTACGGATCTGGCAGGCCTGCTGGGCGCCGGGCAAGGTCTCGTTTGCCGGGAAGTTCTTTAGCTTTTCCGATATGTATGTCAGTCCCAAGCCGCTGCAGCAGCCGTTTCCGCCAATCTGGATCGGCGGTGCAAGTGACGCGGCGCTGCGACGAGCAGCAACATTTGCCGCAGTGTGGCAGCCGACCCCGATGCCTGTTGCGGACCTGGTCGACCGCCAGGCAGCGTTGCGCAAGGCCTGCGACCAGATCGGTCGTCAGCAGCCCCCGGAAACGCGGATGAGCTTTCGGGTCGAGTTCGGACCCAGCGCCGGGAATGCTCCACCCTCGGGCGCAGAGCGGCCGATCGGACACGGCACGCCGGCCGAGGTTGCGGCGGACCTGCTGCGCTACCGGGAAGCGGCGGGCTTGAACGCCTTCCAGATCAACTTCCATGGCTGCCGCAATCTTGACCACCTTCTCGACTCGATGGATCATTTCATGAGGGAAGTCAAACCGCTGGTAACGTGAGCTTGCACAAGTCAAGGGTATAGCGGCTTACGGTTCCAGCGCACCGCCTAGTATCTCGCGCGCCGGCTGGGTGCCGTCCAGTGGGCGCAAAGTCCGGCGCTTGATCTTCCAGCCCTCGTCGGTGCGAACGAAGTCCCAGCGATTGGCCGAAACGCGGTGCACGTGGAAACCACGCGATGAGCCATGGTTGGGGACGTCGAATAGCGGACCGACACGATCCGGCACGAGGATCTGCAAATAGGAGATCGCATACGCCGTGTCGCCGGCAACTCGCACATAAGGCAAGCCGGCAAAATGCGCGATCCCCTGTTCGATCGCCCGGTGATGCTCGGGGTTCGAAGACCCGCTGGCGATCGCCGCCCGCCCGGTCGGCCGAGCGAACTCGGCGCCGCGGTCGAACACGCCGTCCTCGGTCCACACCGATGCGGTGTACTCTCCGGCGCCGGTATCCGCGCTGGGCGGATGGCTGGCGATGAGGTTGTAAATTTCGAGGCGGTCTTCGATCAGGCGAACCCGCTGCTCGAGCGTCTTGTCGTCGGTGGTGTCGATTGCCATTTGATGCTCCTTGTGGGGGAAGCATCCGACTTTATCCGAAACGAAGGACCGATGCCGCGTTAGGCCAAGAATCGCCCACGCCGGGAACCCCGACTTACTTCAGTGTTTCCTTAGGTTGCGGCACATGTTGTGGGAGGTAAGGCGATGTACAGTTTCAATTTGAAGGCTGAGCAGGTCTTCGACCCAAAAAAGCATATGGAAAAGGTCCTCGGCACGACCGGCGAAGGCGATGTTACGATCGCGTGCTGGGAGCCGGGGCAGACCAGCCCGTATCATTGCCACCCGGATGCAACCGAGATCTATTTCTGCTTCGAGGGCGGCGGCACGATGCGTACCCCGATACAGACCATTGCAATCGAGCCGGGGGCCTTTGTCGTCCACCCGCGCGGTGAATTGCACGAATACGTCAATGGCCCGCGGCGCACGCTGCTGTTTCGGGTGCGTTATGGCGACGCAATGTCCGGCCGCACCAAGGAATGGCCGAGCAACCCGAACTGGCAGCCGCGCCCCGAGGATCTTGAATATTTTCAGAAAAATATTGCGGGATGAGGCCGGGATGACCGAACGCAACGACCTGGGCATCGCCCAGCGGCAGGTGAAGGCGGGCTAGCGGCCTCGACCGGCTGCCAACACCACCCTTGCCAACGCGTCCCGGTCGGCAAGGGTCTCCATCAAGGTGCGGGTCGCGGTAAAGGGCAGATCTAGGCTCTCCATTGCCGCAATATCCGCCTCGTCGATCACATAATGGTCGAGAATATCGCCGTAATGGCGCGCCACCGCGGCAGCCCCGACGGGCAGGCCGAGCTCAGCCATCATCTTGGCGGTGGGACCCTTGACGGCCTTGCCGCCGATGATCGGCGAGACCGCGACGACCGGCGCAGGACACGCGCGCAATGCGTCGCGCACGCCCGGCAGACTCAGGATTGGATCGACGCTGATAAACGGGTTCGACGGGCAGATCACGACAATGCGCAGGTTTCGGTCGGCGAGAGCTGCAAGGAAATCGGGGTGTGGGTGCGCCGTCTTCGCACCGGCAAAGGCGATCTCTCGAACCGGTGGGGCGCATTGCCGGCGAACGAAATAATCCTGGAAATCGAGCCACCCTTCGGGAGTTAGCAGCCGGGTGCGCACCCGGTCGTCGCTCATCGGCAAAAGATGCGCCGAAATCCCGAGGCGGCGGCGGAAATCATCGGTGATTTGCGACAGGCTCTCGCCGGCGGCGAGGCGCCAGGTGCGCTCGATATGGGTGGCGAGATCGCCGTCGCCGAGCTTGAACCAGGTCTCGCCGCCGAGGCTCTCGAGGGCGGCCATGAACGTCCAGGTTTCGTCGCGCCGGCCCCAGCCGGTTTCCGGGTTATCGATGCCGGCGAGGGTGTAAAGCAAGGTGTCGAGATCGGGCGAGACTGACAGTCCCAAATGCTCGAAATCGTCGCCGGTATTGGCGACCACCGTCAGCGCCCCCGGCGGCAGGGTGCGATAGAGGCCGAGCGCCAGCTTGGCGCCACCGATCCCGCCCGACAGCGCCAGGACAGAGCCTCGCTCCACGCTCATCGGAACAAATCGTGTTCGGCAGGGCGGATCAAGGCGGCGGCCGGCACCTCCGGGGCGGACCAATGGAGCCCGCGCACCAAGACCATCGGTAGGGCTTCATCGGCCTGGCCCATCAACAGTCCCGCGGCAGCGGCGATCTCGTCGGCAAAGCCGGTTTCGGTCACCAGCAGCTCACGCCCGAAGAGATCAGGCTGACCGCGCATGTCAATCACCGCCGGCAGCCCCGCGGCGCCCAGAGCGATGCCCACGGTCCCCTTTCGCCAGGCCCGGCCAAAGCTATCGCTGATGACGACACCGATCCGCACCGCGAAGGTGTCGATAATGTGCTGCTGCAGGCTCGCGGCTGAGGCGTCCGGGTCCTTCGGCAACAGCAACACGCGTTCCACCCCATCTTCCGTAGGGATGTTCGAGTGGTCGATGCCGGCGTTGGCCATGACAAAGCCGAGGCGGTGCTCCACGATCAGGAGCCCCGGGCGATGGCGCACCACCCGTTTTGACTCGCCGAGGACCACCTCAACAAAGCGTGGATCCTTGTCAAGCTCGGCAGCCAGAGCGATCGCCCGTTCCGAGGGCTGGACGGTCGCTACGTCGACGTACCGACCCTCGGCTTTGGAGACGATCTTCTGCGCCACAACCAAGACGTCGCCGTGTTCCGGGACCAGCCCGTTTGCAGCGAACGCCTCCGTCGTGATGGCACCGAGATCGTCCCCAGGCTCGACCAGCTTGATGCCGGTCAGCGCCTTGATCGTAACTTCAGGGATCATCCGCCGAACTTGGCGCGCAGCAATGGCAACACGCGCTCGGCATAAAGCTTCAGAAAGCGCGCCTGGTCGGGGCCGGGGGCGTGGAACACGAGATGGCTGAAGCCGAGCTCGACATAGGGACGGATCTGCTCGACCTGCGCCTCGGGATCGGACGAGACGATCCAGCGGCTGGCCGCGCGGTCGAGCGGCAAGGAGGCGGCGAGCCGCTCCATCTCGACCGGGTCCTCGACCCCGACCTTTTCCTCCGGCGACAGAGCGAGGGCCGCCCAGTGTCTTGTGTCCTCCTTGGCGCGCACCGCGTCGGTGTCGAACGACACCTTGACCTCGATCATCTTCTCAAGGCTCGCGCTCTCGCGGTGGGCCCTGACGAGGCCTTCGCCGACCTTGCCGACCAGGTCGGTGTAGAGCTGGGGGTTCTTCCCGCTGGTGCAGATGAAGCCCTCGGCAACCTGGCCGGCCATCGCCGCAGCAAGCGGGCCCGAAGCGGCGACCCAGATCGGCACCTTCTCTTTGGGCTTGTCGTAAATCGTCGCGTTTTCGGTGCGATAGAACTGGCCGGCGAAGCTGACCCGGTCCTCGGTCCACAATTTGTTAATCAGCGCGATCAACTCGCGTAGCCGGTCGCGCCGTTCCTTGGGGCCCGGCCATTTGATGCCGCTCGACGGCACCTCATTGAGCAACTCGCCGGTGCCGACGCCGAGTACGACCCGTCCCGGAAACATCGTTCCGAGCGTGCCGAAAACCTGGGCGATGACGGACGGGTGGTAGCGGAAGGTCGGGGTCAACACGCTGGTGCCGATCACCACCCGCTGCGTGCGCGCGCCGAGCGCGCCGAGCCAAGCGAGCGCCGACGGGGCATGACCGTCGGTATGCTTCCACGGCTGGAAGTGATCGCTGACAAAGACCGAGTCGAACCCGACCGTTTCGGCCAGGCACGAGAAGTCAAGCAATTCGCGCGGTCCGAACTGCTCGGCCGACGCTTTGTATCCAAGCTTCAGCAACGGCTGCTCCTATATTCAGAGGCGTTTTCCCTCACCCCGCTGGAGTGAAGGCACTTCGTTTGGTCTAGATTTTTGCTAGCACGTCGTCGCGAAAGCGGCGCATGTTGGCGATCATTGCGTCGGCGGTGGCGCCGTCGAAATTGAAATCGACATGGCCGACGCCGAACTCTTTGAAAGCCTTTAGGTCGTCAATGATGTCCGCGGTTTCGCCTGAGAACAGCCGTCGCTCGCCGTCATCGGCACGCGCCGGCAAGGATTTCCCCATGCCAGTGATGCGATAGGCGAGAGCGATTTTGGCCGGATCGCGGCCGGCCTCACGGGTCAATCGGCGCAACCGTTCCACCCCAGCTGCGAAGCGCTTCATCGAGTCGAGCCGGTGCTGCGGATTGGTGCCGATCGGATACCAGCCGTCGCCGAGCGTGGCAGTGCGGCGCAGCGCCGGCCCGCTTTCGCCGCCGACCCAAATCGGCGGGTGCGGCTTCTGCACCGGCTTGGGCTCGAACAGCACATTGGCGAACTTGACGTATTTGCCCTCGAAGCGAGGGTCGTCCTTGGTCCACAGCTCGCGGCAAGCCATCAGATACTCGTCGGTTACGGCACCCCGCTCTGGGAATGGCGGCACCCCTAGCGCTTGGAATTCCTCTTTCATCCAGCCGGCGCCGATGCCGAAGGTCAGCCGGCCATTCGACAGCGCATCGATCGTGGCGAGCATCTTGGCCAGCAGCACGGCGGGGCGGTGCGGGACGACGGTGACCGAGGTCACGAGGCGCAGCCGTGAGGTCTTGCCGGCGACGAATGCAACCGCGGTCAGCTGCTCGTGCCGGTCGCCGCGCGAGCGGCCGGGAA
Organism: uncultured Alphaproteobacteria bacterium; assembly: GCA_963733945.1. Taxonomy (GTDB): domain Bacteria; phylum Pseudomonadota; class Alphaproteobacteria; order ATCC43930; family CGMCC-115725; genus AP-15. Next base: position 49,988 of record CAVTFD010000035.1, read on the forward strand.
ACTCGCCGGTATCGCTGTAGGGATAGCGGGCCTCGATGTCCCGGGGGATGACGACATGGTCGCTGATCGTGGCATAGTCGTAGCCCAGCTTCTCGCCCTCGACGGCGATGCGGGCGAGATTCTCCGGCGTGGCGAGCGAACCGCTGACCGGCGCGCCGAACCCGTACTGCATCTATGCCTCCCGGCAACTGATTGGTGCCGAGCCTAGGGTAGCAGGCTCGGAGCGGTTTGGCTCGCCAGGAATCGGGGTATTCAGTCGGCGATTCTGGGATGGGTTGGCGCGATCGGCTCCCGACAGCGCAAATAGATTGGCGTGTGACGACGACGAGGACGTTTGCTGACAACCGAAAGTGAGGCTGGTCCCCCGACGATCGCTTGAAGCAAGCTTTGTTTTGTGACAAAATAAAGTCAACGTACGGTAATGATATGCAATCGCCTCATTTAAGGTGTGTTTGGGGTTGCGCAGAGTCCGAGACCAAGTGTAGCCTAAGAATTCATTTACGGACTGTTACGCGGGTTTACAAAAATTTACGCTGGCGATATGCCGGAGCGCGCATTCTGGCCAATGAAATCCTAGAGCAGGGAGAGCGGTTTGGAATATCTGCGTTCGCCAGGTTCGGCCCACGACGTTGCGGTAGATTATCCGCAGGGTGTGGCGCTTGAGTTTGCCGAGCCAGCTCGGCGCCACCTCGCGATCATCGACCAAAGCCGGTTGCGGCGTGATTGCCTCAAACTGGCGCTCGGCCAACAACCCAGACGATGGCGGGTCACCGATGTTCCGCTGGCCGCAGATCTTTTGAGGCTCGTGCGGGAGGGCGAGAGCGTCGCGGTGATTTTGCTCGGCGCCTCGACTTGCGGGCATGTCGATCTGGCCGACCTTGCCCTTTTGGTGGCTTCGGTGCCCCACATCCCGATTTTGGTGACCGCTGACTGTGACGATCCGGAGCGCGCCCACGCGATCCTGCGCTCGGGCGCCCGCGGTTTTCTGCCGATGAATCTCAGCCTCAAAGTGCTGGTGGCCGCGCTCGAGCGCATCCGTGCTGGGGGAACCTATGTTCCCTTGGAACTCACCGCGCCCGCGCCTCCGGCTACGCCGGAGAAGTCCTCTCGCTCTCCGTGGCAAGAACTGACGCGACGCCAGCGCGATGTCCTGGCGCTGATCTCTGAGGGGAAACCGAACAAGTTGATTGGCGATGCCCTGACCATGTCCGAAAGCACGGTCAAGGCCCATGTGAAGCAGATCATCAAGCGCCTTCACGTCGCTAACCGCACCCAGGCGGCATTGCTGGCGACCCGTCGCAACCACAGCGGTCTCGGAGCCATTGGGCAAGTAGCCGAACGGGTATTGTAAACCGTTCGGCACGGCGGAATAATCCTCGGCGATCCCGCGCGGCGCGGTAACCGGCGCCGCCAGCCGACGAGGAAAAAGTGCCATGTCCAGCCGGACAATGATCCCCATCTCGGCCCACCCCCAGATAGGCAGGATCAGCGAGGCCGATTACTTTCGACAGTATCAGCACTCCCTCGACGATCCCGACGGGTTTTGGGGCGGGCACGGCAAGAGGCTCGACTGGATTAAGCCGTATACCAAAGTAAAAGACGCCTCGTTCGACGGCGACGTGCGCATCGCATGGTACGAGGATGGGACGCTCAACGCCTGCTATAACTGCATCGACCGCCATCTGGCGCGGCGTGGCGATCAGACCGCGATCCTGTGGGAGGGCGACGATCCGGGCGAGGATCGCCGCATAACCTATCGCGAACTGCACGACGCGGTATGCCGTTTTGCCAACGTCATGAAGGCACGCGGCGTCAAAAAGGGTGAGCGCGTAACGATCTACCTGCCGATGATTCCCGAGATTGCGGTGGCGGTCCTGGCTTGCGCACGGATCGGCGCGATCCACTCGGTCGTGTTCGGCGGGTTCTCCCCGGACAGCCTCGCCGGGCGTATCCGCGACTGCCGGTCGACCTTTCTGGTGACCGCCGATGAGGGGCTGCGCGGCGGCCGCAAGGTGCCGCTAAAGCGCAATGCCGATGCCGCGCTTGAGAGCTGCCCGGACGTGCAAGACGTGATCGTGGTTCGCCGCACCGGCGGAGCCGTCAACTGGGTCGAGGGCCGCGACATCTGGTATCACGAGGCGTGCGCAGCGGCCCCGCCCGACTGCCCGCCGGCCGAAATGTCCGCCGAGGATCCGCTGTTCATTCTTTACACTTCGGGCTCGACCGGTCAGCCCAAAGGGGTGCTGCATACGACCGGCGGCTATCTCGTCTATGCGTCGATGACGCACGAATATGTTTTCGACTATCGCGAGGGCGAGATTTATTGGTGCACCGCCGATGTCGGCTGGGTGACCGGGCACAGCTACATTCTTTATGGTCCGCTGGCGAACGGCGCCACGACCTTGATGTTCGAGGGCGTTCCGAACTATCCCGACCCTTCGCGCTTTTGGCAGGTGGTCGACAAGCACCAAGTCTCGATCTTTTACACCGCGCCGACCGCGATCCGCGCGCTGATGCGCGAGGGCGAGGATTATGTGCGCCGCACCAGTCGCCGCTCGTTGCGCATTCTTGGTACCGTTGGCGAGCCGATCAACCCCGAGGCGTGGCTGTGGTATTACAACCATGTCGGCGAACGGCGTTGCCCGATTGTCGACACCTGGTGGCAGACCGAGACCGGCGGCATCCTGATCACCCCGATTCCCGGGGCGACGCCACTAAAGCCGGGCTCCGCGACCCGCCCGTTCTTTGGCATCGAGCCCGTAATCGTCGACAATGACGGCAAGCGAATCGAAGGCCCCGGGCGAAGGGAAATCTATGCCTCGCCCGCTCATGGCCCGGGCAGATGCGCACGGTCTATGGCGACCATCGTCGCTTTGTCGATACTTATTTTTCGACCTTCCGCGATCTTTATTTCACCGGCGACGGAGCGCGCCGGGATGAAGATGGCTATTACTGGATTACCGGGCGGGTCGACGACGTGATCAACGTCGCCGGCCATCGGCTCGGCACCGCCGAAATCGAAAGCGCGCTGGTCGCGCATCCGAAGGTCGCCGAGGCAGCCGTCGTCGGCTATCCCCATGACATCAAAGGCCAGGGCATTTACGCCTATGTAACGCTGAGGGTCGACGAGAGGCCGAGCGAAGAGCTGCGGCATGAGCTTGTCGCCTGGGTGCGCCACGAGATAGGCCCGATCGCCGCACCCGATCTGGTGCAATGGGCGCCCGGTCTGCCGAAGACCCGGTCAGGCAAGATCATGCGACGCATATTGCGCAAGATCGCCGCCGACGAGCACAACGCTCTCGGCGACACCTCGACCCTCGCCGATCCCGGCGTCGTCGACGATCTCGTCGGCAACCGGCTCAACCGCGCCCCGTAATCGGCGGCCTGCGGTCAGCCCAGCATTTGGCGCAACTGGCGGGCGGCGACGACCAGCATCGCAAGATCGGAGGCGCCGGCGGCGCGCATATCGGTGGTGATCGCGTCAGCCGGGGCGAGTTCGGCGGCATGCGCCTGCACCCAGGCGGCGAGCGGGTCGGCCATGCTGTTGGCGCCCTTCAGGATCCGCTCGGCGAGATCGGCCTGCAGCGCATAAAAATCCTCGATCAAGGTGGCGGCGGCGGCCCGCTGCCAGGCGGTCTCCGCCGGCAGGCGGCGCGCCATATCACGCAATTCGTCGAAGGCGAAGCGGGCGCCGACCCGGTAAAAGGTTTGCGCGGCGGGGGCGATCGGCTGGGCCGCGCGTGCGGCCAATTCGCCGACCTCGAGGGAAGTGGTCAGGAATATCACCCCGCTGAGGCGCACAGCGAGCGCCTGCGGCACGCCGGCAGCAGCAAATCGTGCAGCGCGCTCATCAAACAACGCCCGCTCGCCCGGCGGCAGCAGCTCCGCCATTATCGCAGCAAGGTTTCGGACTGCCGGCCCGAAACGCGCAATTTCGCTGCCAATGTCGAGCCTATTGGCTCGCAACAGCCATCCGGCGGCATGCTCAACGACTGATCCGATCTCGAACAGCATCTCAGTCTGCATCGGGGCCGCTACCTTATTATCGAGCGCCTCGATCTCGGCCCAGAGATTCCGCAGATCGAATATTTCGCACGCGATCAAATAGGCCCGGGCGATCTCGGGCGCGGTCCGACCAGTGCGCGCCCGCATTTCGCTGATAAAGGTGATGCCGGCACGATTGACGAGATCGTTGGTGACAGCGGTGGCGGTAATCTCGCGGCGAAGCGGGTGGGTCGGGATCAGCATCGCGAGCCGGTCGCGCAATGCCGCCGGGAAATAGCTCAGCAGCTGGTCGGCCAACTCAGGCGCGTCGGGCAGATCCGAGGCCAAAATCTCTACGTCGAGCGCTAGCTTGGCATAGGCGAGCAATACCGCGAGCTCGGGTCGGACCAGTCCCTGGCGCTGCGCCGCGCGCAGCGGCGAGGGTTTCGTCGTCGGGGAGGAATTCGAGCGCGCGGTCGAGTCGACCCGACCGTTCGAGCTCGCGGATCAACCGCGCCTGCCGGTCGAGAGCGCCGACGCCGCGCGCCTCGGCCACCGACAGTGCTTCGCCTTGCAAGTAGTTGTCGCGCAATACCAAGGCCGCGACATCCCCGGCCATACCGTGGAGTAAGGGCTCGCGTTCCTCCGCCGCCAGCGCCCCGGCGGCAATGGCGCGGTCGATCAGAATCTTGAGGTTCACCTCGTGGTCGGAGGTGTCGACGCCGGCCGAATTGTCAATCGCATCGTTATCGATTCGGCCGCCTTTTAGGGCATAGGCGACGCGCCCGCGCTGGGTCACCCCGAGATTGGCGCCCTCGCCGATGACCTTGGCGCGAACCTCGTCAGCGTTGATGCGCAGCGCATCGTTGGCGCGGTCGCCGACCTCGGCATGGGTTTCCTGCGACGCCTTGATAAAGGTGCCGATCCCGCCGAACCACAACAAATCGACCGATGCCGCCAATAGCTTGCGGATCAGTTCAGCGGGGGTCAGCCGATCTGCGTCGACGGCGAATACGCGCTTCATCTGCGGACTGATCGCGATCGATTTGGCGCTGCGTTCGAAGACGCCGCCGCCCTCGGAGATCAGTGTGCGGTCGTAGTCCGTCCAGCTCGAACGCGGCAGGCGAAACAGACGTTCGCGCTCGACGAAGCTCCGCGCGGGGTCGGGATCGGGATCAACAAAGACATGACGGTGATCGAAGGCAGCGAGCAGCCGCAGGTGCCGCGACATCAGCATGCCGTTGCCAAACACGTCGCCCGACATGTCGCCCACCCCAACCACGCTCAGATCGCTCGTTTCGAGGTCTCGCCCGAGTTCTCGGAAGTGGCGCTTGACGAGTTCCCAGGCGCCGCGCGCGGTGATGCCCATCGCCTTGTGGTCGTAGCCGACCGAGCCGCCAGAGGCAAAGGCGTCGCCGAGCCAGAACCCGTATTCTTCCGCGATCGCATTGGCATAGTCGGAGAATGTCGCGGTGCCCTTATCGGCCGCGACAACAAGGTATGGGTCGTCGGCGTCGTAGCGGACGACCCGCGGCGGCGGCACTATGCGGTGGCCATCGGCGCCTTCGGCGGCGATATTGTCGGTAAGATCGAGCAGGCCCCGTATCAAGATCTTGTAGCATTCTACCGCCTCGGCCGCGAGTTGATCGCGCAGATCGGGCGGCCGCTTGACGACAAAGCCGCCCTTCGATCCGACCGGCACGATGACCGCGTTCTTGACCGTCTGTGCCTTCATCAGGCCGAGGATCTCGGTGCGGAAATCCTCCTTTCGATCCGACCAGCGAATCCCGCCGCGAGCGACCCTGCCGGCGCGCATGTGCACGCCCTCCATCCGCGGGCTGTAGACGTAGATTTCGAATAGCGGCCGCGGCAGCGGCAGCAGGTCGATCTCGCTGCTGGCGAGCTTGACCGCGAGATAAGGCTTTGGCTCTCCGGAAGGCAGTTGCTGAAAATAGTTCGTCCGCACGGTCTTCAGAATGAGCGCGAGGTAGTTGCGCAGGATGCGGTCCTCATCGAGGCTTGTGACCGCATCGAGCGCGTGATCGATCGCCTGGACTTCGCCCAGCGCCGCGAGCGAGGGGTCCGCAGCGGCCGGATCAAAGCGGATCTCGAACAGCCGCACGAGCCGGGCGGCGACGTCGGGATGGGCGCCCAGCGTGTCTTCCATATAGGCTTGACTGAACGTGGTCCCGGCTTGTCGCAGCAGCTTGGCGTAGAGGCGGAGCACTGTGACCTGGCGGCAGGAGAGTCCGCCGGCCAGCACGAGGCGGTTGAAGCCGTCGCTCTCGACTCGGCCGGTCCATACCGCGACGAGCGCCTCCTCGAAACGCGCTCTAACCGCGGCGGAAATGGCGGCCGTTGCGGCATCGCCGGCGAGCTCGAATTCGTGGACCCAGACAGCGCCGCGGTCGACGCTGTCGATACGGAAAGGCTCTTCGGCGACAACTCGAAGTCCGAGGTTTTCGAGCATCGGCAGCACGTCCGAAAGGATCACCTGCTGTTGTGCCCGATAGAGCCGTAGCCCGGGCCGCCCGTTCGCGGCGGGATGGAGGGAAACCTCCAATGGCGAGCCGGCCAGCGCGTTCTCGATCCGCGGCAGGTCGGCGATCGCCTGGGCGGGCTGTGTCAGGGCTTGGTACGCGATCGGGAAAGGTTTCAGGCGGCGCAGCCGGTCTTGTGCCTCAGCCTCGCCGAAAGCCTCGAGCGCGGCCTCTTCGAGGCGGTCCGACCAGTTTCGTCCTGCCTCTGCCAACCGCTTCTCGAGTTCGGCGGCATCGACCGCCGGCACCGCGCCACGGGTGGTGCGGATGATGAACTGGACGCGCGCCAGCACCGATTCATCGAGATGCGTGTAAAACGCGGAAAGCTGACCGGCAAAAGCCTGTTCGAGGATCACAGCGAAGCGCTCGGCGCAGAACGCTGTCATACCGCTCGCGCGGCACATAGACGAGGCAGGACACAAAGCGTTCGAGCGGGTCGCAGCGGATGAACAGCGCGATGCGCTGCCGCTCCTGCAAATTGAGGATGCCGATGACCGTCTCGAATAGCTGGTCTTCGCCGCTCTGAAACAGCTCGTCGCGCGGCAAAGTGTCGAGGATGTGCAGCAGGGCCTTGCCGTCATGTCCGGTCGGCGACAGCCCGGCGCGCGCGACTATATGGCGGACTTTGCGCCGCAGCAGCGGGATCGCGCGTGGGCTGCAGCTGTAGGAGATCGAGGTGAACAGCCCGAGAAACAGCCGGACGCCGACGACATTCCCGTTTGCGTCGAACCGGCGCAGGCCGATCGCATCCATGTGCGCAGTGCGATGAACCGTGGCGCGGCGGTTCGATTTGGTGATGATCAGAAGCTCGCGGCGGCGGACGAAATCCTGCACGTCGGGCGGCAGCGAGGACAGGTCGCGCAGCCCGCCGAAGACCCGATAGCCGGGATTGCATAAAATTCCGAGCGCCGGTCGGGTCGGTTCGGCCGCACCGTTGAAGTCGTATTCGCGGTAGCCGAGAAAGGTAAAGTTGTCGTCGTCGAGCCAGCGCAGAAAATCCTGGACTTCGGCGAGTTCGGCTGCCGGCGCCGGGAGTCCGGGCGGGCCGGGCAGTTCGTCGAGCAGTGCGCGCAGGGTCTCGCGCATTGGCTGCCAGTCGGTGACCGCGGCCCGGACGTCGCCGAGGACGCCCGCCAAGGTCTGCGTCAGGAGCGCGAGGTTCGCCGGATCGGGTTCACGGGTGATCTCGATGTGCATCCACGATTCGCGCGAACCAGCGGCGTCGGTCTTGCCGATCTCGTGCAGCCGGCCGCCCGGAAGGCGTTCGACGGTCAGGATCGGATGGATCACGAGATGGACGACGCGGTCGCCGGCGTTTATCGCCCCGGTCACCGAATCGACGAGAAACGGCATGTCGTCATTGACGATCTCGACGATCGTGTGCGCTGAGGACCAGCCATCGGCCGCGATTTCGGGGTTGTAGACTCGGATCTTGGCCTGGCCCGGACGGCGGCGCTCCGCAAAATGCCACAGCGACAGCGCGGCCCCGCTCAGGTCGCGCGGGCTGCGCCCGACGACGTCAGCCGGCGGCGCATGTTCGTAGTAGGCGCCGATGACCCGCTCTGCGGTGGCGTGGTCCGCCGGGTCGAGCACCTCTTTGGCGAGCGCCACCGCCTTGCGGACGAGCTTTGCCTTCTTCGCTTCAGCCGGCGGCTTGGCTTGGCTGGTCGCCTTGGTTTCGGCAGCGTCTTTGCGGTCGCCTGGCGGCGACAGTTCGATCGTGTCGGTCATCGAGCCTTAGAGACTGGCTACTCCCTTGCGTCCGGGCAAGGTGTTTAACGCGTCGAGGATTGTGGAAAGTGCCGCCGGACTGGGCGATGATGTGGGCGGCTCGTCTTCGCGACCGGCATATGCGCCTGTTCTCCAATCTTCGCCGCGGCGGTCTCTATCTGCTGCCGCTCGCGGTCCTGCTCATCGCGATCAGCGCCCGGATCGTTGCTCCGGATCTGCTCGACCGGCTGTCGCTGATCGCGTTCGACCTCTACCAGCGCGCTCTGCCGCGCGTGCCCGGGGATTCGCCGATTCGGATCGTCGACATCGATGATCAAAGCCTCGCCAAGATCGGCCAATGGCCGTGGCCGCGCACGATCGTGGCGCAACTGGTCGAGCGCCTAGCTACGGCCGGCGCGGCGGTCGTCGCCTTCGACATCGATTTTGCCGAACCGGACCGGACCTCGCCCAAAATGCTGCTGCCGTTGATCACCCGTAACGGCGTCGACCCGGCAGACGCGGAAAAGCTGCTGTCGGCATTGCCCGATCCTGATCAGCGGCTGGCGATGGCGATGCGCAAGGTGCCGGTAGTGACGGGGTTCATCCTGACCGGTCAGGGTGAGAGGCGGCCCCCTGCGGCGAAAGCCGGCTTCGCCTTTACCGGCGATGACCCGCTCGGCCATGTCGACAATTTTACCAAGGTGGTTGCCACCCTTCCGGTGCTTGGAAGCGGCGGCCGCCGGCGATGGGTTTCTCAACCAGCTTCCCGAGTGGGATAATGTCGTCCGCCGAGTGCCGCTGATCCTGACATTCGACGGCCAAGCCTATCCATCGCTTGCCGCCGAGGCGCTGCGCCTCGCGGTCGGCGCCACGACCTATATCGGCCGCGCCGCCGGCGCCAATGGCGAAAAGGATTTTGGTGAAGATACCGGACTGACCGCAATCCGCATCGGTCCTTTGACGATCCCGACCGACGCCTCCGGACGAGTTTGGCTGCATTATGCGCCGGATGAGTCCGACCGCACCGTCTCCGCCGCCGATGTGCTGGCCGGCACCGTCGATCCGGCGCTGTTTGCCGGACATATCGTTCTGATCGGAACTTCGGCTGCCGGCGTCATCAACGATCTGCAGGCGACCCCGCTCGCGGGTGCGGTACCGGGGGTCGAGATCCACGCCCAGCTGCTCGACGAAATCCTCCAAGGGGATTATCTGACGCGCCCCGATTGGGCGATCGGCGCCGAAATCCTGTTCGCGCTGCTGGTCGGTGCCGGTTTGATCTTTGTCCTGCCGCGGATCGGCGCGCTGCCGAGCGCCATGCTCGGCGGCGTCTCGGTCGCGGCGGCATTCGGCGGGTCATGGTTTGCCTTCAAGTACGCGCATTGGCTGATCGACCCGGTCTATCCCTGGGCGGTTCTGACCCTCGTCTATCTGGTAGCGAGCCTGCTCGGCTACCTGCGCGCCGAGGCGCGCCAGCGCGAGATCCGCGGCGCCTTCTCGCACTACATGTCGCCGCAATATATCGAGGAACTGGCCGCGCACCCCGAAAAGCTCGTCCTCGGCGGCGAGATGCGGATCATGACGATCATGTTCTGCGACATCCGCGGGTTTACCAGCCGCGCCGAGGGTATGGACGCCCAGACCTTGACGCACTTCATGAATACTTTTCTGTCGCCGATGACCGAAATCATTACTGAGGAAAAGGGCACGATCGACAAATACATCGGCGACTGCATCATGGCGTTCTGGAACGCTCCGCTCGACGATCCCGACCACGCCAAAAACGCGGTTCGCGCGGCCCAGTTGATGCGTCGTAAGCTTGTCGATTTGAACCGGACGTGGGAGGGAGAGGCGGCGGCGTCCGGGAAGCTATTCCGGCCCGTTCAGATGGGCATCGGCATCAATACCGGCGAATGCTGCGTTGGCAATTTCGGGTCGGAGCAGCACTTCGACTATTCGCTGCTGGGCGACCCGGTCAACCTGGCCTCGCGCCTGGAGGGGCTCGGCAAGGTCTACGGCATAGATCTGGTGATCGGCGAGGAGACGGTAACGCATCTCGACGACCCGGCGTTGATCGAGGTCGATCTCGTCGCGGTCAAAGGCAAGACCCAGGCCGGTCGCGTCTATACGTTGCCGCCGGAAAGGATCGAGGAGGGTGAGTTCGGAGACCGGCATTCGGAACTGCTCAGTGCCTATCGCCACCAAGAATGGGGAGCGGCGCTGCGGCTTCTCGACGACGGGCGTCTGGTTGCGGCGCGCCATCTCGCCCCGGTCTATGACCTCTACCGGCGGCGAATCGCCCACTTCCAGTCGGAAGCCCCGCCGGCTAACTGGGACGGCGTGTTCACCGCCGAGGAGAAATGATCGCTGCAGTAAGTAATGTTAACTTGCCAATTCGTCGCCGTCTAATGTTGTAAATTTACCAACTTTATGTCAGTTCGTAACAAAATTGCCTTTATTTGCGGCGCTTTTTCGGCGATAATCACCGCATGGGAGAGTCGGGCATCGGGGATGAAACCCGTCACGGCGGCCACCGCCGCCCAAGGAGCGCGCACCAATGAGTGTCATGGAGTTTCAGGTGTGCCGGCGCGGACGCGAAGCGCGGTGGGTAGTCACGCTCGGAAATGCCGTCTACGGCGCGTATCTCGACAAGGAGCAGGCATTGCTCGATGCGGTAGACGCCGCGCGCGATGCGCTCGCGGCCGGCCGCGAAGCTCAGGTATGGGTTAGGGACCGAACGAGCGCGGCTCGGGTGTTCTGAGGCACGGCCTGAACTTCTCGCCGAACATTTTTCGGCATACCATTGGCTCAGACACCGGATCGCATCGGCGCCGGCGGACGGCTCAGTCGAGCGCGGCCAGCATTTCGGCGGTAACAAGGGTAACGCCGGCGTCGGTTCGGTAGAAGCGACTGGCATCGAGATCGGGGTCCTCGCCGATCACCAGCCCCTCGCTGATCCGGCAGCCGCGGTCGATGACGACCTTGGTCAGCCGCGCATGGCGGCCGACCTCGACCTCGGGCAGCAGCACCGCCTCGCGAGTCTGGGCGTAGGAATTGACCCGGCAGTTCGAAAACATCAACGACCGTCTGACCGTGCCCCCGGAAACGATGCAACCGCCTGAAACCATCGAATCGACCGCCATACCGCGCCGGTCGTTGTCGTCGAATACGAATTTGGCCGGCGGCAATTGCTGCTGATAGGTCCAGATCGGCCAGTTGGGATCGTAGATGTCGAGCGAGGGGACCGGCATCACCAGATCGAGATTGGCCGCCCAATAGGAATCGATGGTCCCGACATCGCGCCAATAGGAATCGGCCTCCGGCGTCGTCTTAACGCAGCTCTCGTCGAACGAATGCGCAACCGCGAGCCCGCGGCTCACCAGTTTCGGAATGATGTCCTTGCCGAAATCATGGCTCGATTCGGGATCTTGGTGATCGCGTTCGAGCTCGGCATAGAGAAACTCGGCGGTGAAGACATAGACGCCCATGCTGGCGAGTACTCGGTCGGGCTTGCCGGAGATCGCCGGCGGATGGCGCGGCTTTTCCTGGAAATCGACGATCCGCATCGTCTCGTCGACCGCCATGACTCCGAAACCCGATGCTTCTGCCAGCGGCACCTCGACGCAGGCGACCGTGCAGTCGGCGCCCCGGTCGACGTGATCGGCCAGCATGTTCGAGTAATCCATCTTGTAGATGTGGTCGCCGGCCAATACCAAAAAGTATGTCGGGTTGGCGGCGCGCAGGATATCGTAGTTTTGATGGACGGCGTCGGCGGTGCCGCGATACCACGTCGCCTCGTCGAGCCGCTGCTGCGCCGGCAACAGGTCGAGGAACTCGCCCATCTCCGGGCGCAGAAACGACCATCCCATCTGCAAGTGGCGCAACAAACTGTGCGCCTTGTATTGGGTCAAAACCGCGATGCGCCGGACCCCCGAATTGAGGCAGTTCGACAAGGTGAAGTCGATCAGGCGGAACTTGCCGCCGAAAAACACCGCCGGCTTGGCCCGCCGGTCGGTCAGCTGTTTCAGCCGGCTGCCGCGGCCGCCGGCGAGAACTAGGGCGAGCGCCTGCCGCGCCAGCCGTTGTTGGATGCGCGCGCCCGACAGCATGTTCGCCTCCCTTTGCCTCGGCCGCGTTGCGGCGGTTACACGATAACGCTCGGATGGGAACGCCTTGGTATCTCGGTCAACTGGACCGCGCCCGCCGACGCCTGCGCCAGCTCCGCTCGCGGCTGCTCACAGAATGAATTTGGACAAGTCGGCGTTTTGGGCAAGCGCGCCGACCTGCTCGCGGACATAATCGCGGTCGATCTGGACCAGGGTCCCGTTGGGCCGGTCCGAGGCGGTGAAGCTGATCTCTTCCAACAGCCGTTCGAGGATCGTGTGCAGGCGCCGCGCGCCGATATTCTCGACCGCGGTGTTGATCTCCTCGGCCAGCAGCGCCAGCTCGTCGATCGCCGCCTCGTCGAAATCGAGGGTGACGCCTTCGGTCGCCAGCAATGCCTTGTATTGCTTGATCAGGCTCGCCTCGGGCTCGACCAGGATGCGCCGGAAATCGCTGCGGTCGAGCGCCTTCAATTCGACCCGGATCGGCAGCCGCCCCTGCAATTCGGGCAGCAGATCGGAGGGCTTCGCCTGGTGAAACGCGCCCGAGGCGATGAACAGGATGTGGTCGGTCTTGACCGCCCCGTGCTTGGTCGCGACAGTCGTGCCTTCGATCAACGGCAACAGGTCGCGCTGGACGCCCTCGCGGCTGACATCGGCGCCGCCGCCGCCGGCGCGCTCGCCGCGCCCACTGATCTTGTCGATCTCGTCGATGAAGACGATGCCGTTCTGCTCGACGGCGCCGATCGCCTCGCGCACGACCATTTCTTGATCGAGGAGCTTGTCGCTCTCCTCGGCGATCAACACGCGGTGACTGTCGGCGACCGTCATCTTCTTCGGCTTCGAGCGGGTGCCGAAGGTCTTGCCGAAAATGTCGCCGAGGTTGAGCATTCCCATCTGCGCGCCGGGCATGCCCGGGATCTCGAAGGTCGGCAAATTGGCCGCCGCACTTTCCTGCACCGCGACCTCGATTTCGCGCTCGTCGAGCGCTCCCTCGCGCAACTGCTTGCGGAATTTCTGACGCGTATCGGCGCTGGCAGTCGAGCCGACCAGCGCTTCGAGCACGCGCTCCTCGGCGGCCAGCTCGGCTTTGGGCTCGACCTCCTTGCGCAGCCGCTCGCGGGTCATCGCGATCGCGATCTCGACCAGGTCGCGCACGATCTGCTCGACGTCGCGGCCGACATAGCCGACTTCGGTAAATTTGGTCGCCTCGACCTTGACGAACGGGGCTTGCGCGAGTTGGGCGAGGCGGCGGGCGATCTCGGTCTTGCCGCAGCCGGTCGGGCCGATCATCAGGATATTTTTGGGTAATACTTCTTCGCGCAGCTCGGGGGCGAGCTGCTGACGGCGCCAGCGGTTTCTGAGTGCGATCGCAACTGCACGCTTGGCGTCGTGCTGGCCGACGATGTAGCGGTCAAGCTCGGAAACAATCTCGCGCGGGCTGAAAGATGGCATCGGACGTCAGTTGTCGAGTTTCTCTAAGGTGATCTTGTCGTTGGTATAGATGCAGATCCCGGCGGCGATTGCCATCGCGCGGCGCGTTATTTCTTCGGCGTCGAGGCCGTCAACGCCGATCAGGGCCCGCGCTGCAGCCAGCGCGTAGCCGCCGCCCGAGCCGATGCCGATGATCCCGTCCTCGGGTTCGAGCACGTCGCCGGTTCCCGACAGGATCAAGGATACGCTCTTGTCGGCCACTGCCATCATCGCTTCGAGGCGGCGCAGATAGCGGTCGGTACGCCAATCCTTGGCGAGCTCGACACAGGCGCGGGGCAATTGTCCGGCATATTGCTCGAGCTTGGCCTCGAGCCGCTCAAACAAGGCGATCGCGTCAGCAGTGGCGCCGGCAAAGCCGGCGATCACCGATCCGCTGGCCAGCCGCCGCAATTTGCGCGCGTTCGACTTCATCACCGTCTGGCCCATTGTGACTTGACCGTCGCCCGCAACCACGACCTGGCCGCCCTTGCGGACGCACAGGATCGTCGTGCCATGCCAAGTGTTGCTGTCGAAGTTTTCCATGCGCTTTTTCGGGAATCTGGCGCTGCGGGCGCTTGAAACTCTGAAGACTGAGATGTGGGCGCAACGGGTTCATGGTCAAGCCGACCGTCGGACAGTGGCAAGCGCGGCCCGGAATTGCTAAATAGACTGGGTCGCGGTCCAGCGGCGATAGAGGAGAGCATCGTGCGGGTGGCTACGGTCGAACGCAACACCAAGGAAACGCAAATCAGCGGCCGGGTCGATCTCGACGGCAGCGGCGCCGCCGAAATATCGACCGGTATCGGCTTCCTCGATCACATGCTCGAACAGTTGGCCAAGCACAGCCTGATCGACGTCAAACTGCAGGCAGCCGGCGATCTGCATATCGATTTTCATCACACCACCGAAGACACCGGCTATGTCGTCGGCGAGGCGGTATCGAAGGCTCTGGGGAGCCGCGCCGGCATTGCGCGCTACGGGTACGCGGTAATCCCGATGGACGAAACTTTGACACGCGTCAGCCTAGACGCCTCGAACCGACCCTATCTGGTGTGGAAGGTGGCGTTTACCCGACCGAAACTCGGCGAGATGGATACTGAGTTGTTCAAGGAGTGGTTCCAGGCCTTTGCCCAGTCGGCGGGGGTCACGCTTCATGTCGAGAACCTCTATGGCGAGAACAACCATCACATCGTCGAATCCTGCTTCAAGGGTCTCGCCCGGGCATTGCGCCAGGCGGTCGAGGTCGATCCGCGGCGGCAGGGAGCGGTTCCGTCGACCAAGGGCGTCCTCGGCGGCACCTTGTGATGATCGTCGCGATCGTCGATTACGGCTCGGGCAATCTACGCTCGGCGGCAAAGGCGTTCGAGCGCGCGGCGGCCGAGAACGGCATTTCTGCCGAAATCATGGTGACCAGTGCGCCCGAGACGATTGCCGGCGCCGATCGGCTTGTCCTCCCCGGGGTCGGCGCCTTTGCCGACTGCCGGCGCGGGCTTGCCGCGGTTTCTGGTCTCGAACAAGCGCTGAATGAGGCGGTCACATCTCGTGCGTGCCCGTTCCTGGGGATCTGCGTCGGCATGCAGCTGATGGCGCGACGCGGTCGCGAATTCGAGACGGTCGACGGCCTGGGCTGGATCGACGGCGAGGTGGTGGCGATCGAGCCCGGGGATCCGGCGCTGAAGATCCCGCATATGGGATGGAACGAGATCGAACCGTGGTCGTCTCACCCGCTGCTCGACGGGCTCGGGGCGGGCGTGCACGCCTATTTCGTGCACAGCTATCATTTTCGGCTGGCCAATGCGCGCGACCTCCTGGCGGTCACCGATTACGGCGGGCCGCTCGCCGCGGTCGTCGGGCGCGACAATCTCGCCGGAACCCAGTTTCACCCCGAGAAAAGCCAGCACGCGGGGTTGCGGTTGATCGGAAACTTTTTGCAGTGGAGCCCATGAGCGATAGCCGGAATACCGCGGCGATCTCGGTCGAGAGGCTCACCCGCTATTCGGGCGATGATCTAGAGAATCTCTGCGAGGCGACCGAGAGCGCGATCACCGAGGGTGGGGGGTTCGGCTGGCTAAAGCCGCCGCCGCGTCAGGTCCTGGAAAATTATTGGAAGGGCGTGCTGCTGGTCCCTGAGCGCCGGCTCGTCGTCGGTCGCCTGGAGGGGGTCGTAGCCGGCTCCGCGCAACTCAGCCGCGCCCCGCGTAACAACGAAGCGCAAGCCTTCGCCGGTACCCTGACGAGCGCGTTCGTGGCGCCGTGGGCACGCGGCCACGGCCTCGGCCGCGGCATCGTGCAGGAGATCGAGCGGCTCGGCCGGGAATTGGGGCTGGCCGTGCTCAACCTCGATTTGCGCGACACGCAGAAGGCCGCGATCGGCCTCTATGAGAGTCTGGGGTATCGCCGCTGGGGCACCCACCCGGTATACGCCCGCGTCGAAGGTCGGATCGTGCCGGGTCACTACTACTACAAGCTACTCGACGACGTTCCGGCGCGCTCGTGATCCTCCGGCACAGAGTTCTCTGGCGTTGGCCCTCACCCCTCCGTTGCGCCGTTCCCTCCGTATCCTCGCAAACGAGGAGAAGGCTGGCGTGAGGAGCTCGCCGTGATCCTCTACCCGGCGATCGACCTCAAGGATGGCGCCTGTGTTCGTCTGGTGCGCGGCGAGATGGCGAGCGCCACCGTGTTCAACTACGATCCGGCGGCGCAGGCGCGGCAGTTCGCGGACGCCGGTTTCGAATGGCTGCACATCGTCGATCTCAACGGCGCCTTTGCCGGCCGCTCGGTCAATGGGTCTGCGGTGGCGGCGATCCGCGATGCTGTCGGGCTGCGCATCCAGTTGGGCGGCGGCATTCGCGACCGTCGCGCGATCGAGCAATGGCTCGGCTTCGGGATTGATCGCCTCGTGCTCGGCACGGCCGCGCTGCGCGATCCTGAACTGGTCCGGCGGGCCGCCGCCGATCACCCGGGAAAGATCGCCGTGGGCATAGATGCACGCGGCGGGCGGGTCGCGATCGCGGGCTGGACCGAGACGACAGAGATTGGTGTCGTCGAACTGGCGCGCCGCTTTGAGGATTGCGGGATCGCGGCGATTATCCACACCGACATCGCTCGCGATGGGGAGCTCGGCGGCGTCGATGCGGCGGCGACAGCTGATCTGGCGCGTCAGGTTCGGGTTCCGGTCATTGCCTCGGGCGGGGTCGCCTCGCTCGCCGACCTCGCCGCGCTCAAGAGGTACGAGGCCGACGGCATCGCCGGCGTGATCTGCGGGCGCGCACTCTATGACGGGCGGATCGACCCGCGAGCGGCGTTGCGCCTGATGGCGGAGAGGCCGGCATGCTGAAGATGCGCGTTATCCCTTGTCTCGACGTCAAGGACGGGCGGGTCGTCAAAGGCATCAACTTTGTCGATCTTGTCGATGCCGGTGATCCGGTGGCGCAGGCGCGGTTCTACGATCGCGAGGGCGCCGACGAATTATGCTTTCTCGACATCACCGCCAGCGCCGAAGGGCGCGATACGCTCTACGATGTAGTTCGCCGCACTGCCGAGGAATGTTTCATGCCGCTGACCGTGGGCGGCGGGGTGAGGACGGTCGAGGATATCCGCCGCCTATTGCTCGCCGGCTGCGACAAGGTGTCGATCAACACCGCCGCCGTGGCCCGGCCCGACTTTGTCCGCGAAGCGGCGCAGAAATTCGGCAGCCAGTGCATCGTCGCCGCGATCGATGCAAAAGCGTCGGCGCCTGGGCGGTGGGAGGTCTTCACCCATGGCGGACGGCGGCCGACCGGCATCGACGCGGTCGACTGGGCCAGCCGGCTCGCCGATTACGGCGCCGGAGAAATTCTGCTGACGTCGATGGATCGGGACGGCACCAAATCAGGGTTCGATATCGCCCTGACGCGTGCCGTCGCCGATGCGGTTCGCGTGCCGGTTATCGCCTCGGGCGGGGTCGGCACCCTCGATCACCTGGTCGAAGGGATTCGCGACGGTCACGCGACCGCGGTGCTCGCAGCCTCGATCTTTCACTTCGGGACCTGTCGGATCGGCGAGGCCAAGGCGCGGCTCGCCGCCTGCGGCATCCCGGTGCGGAGTTGAGCCGTGCCAAAAGATCTGGGCGCCACCCTCGACCGCCTCTGGCAGGTGATCCGCGCGCGACGCGGAGCCGACCCACAGACCTCCTATACCGCCCGGTTGTTCGCCCGTGGCCGCACCAAGATCGCCCAAAAGCTCGGCGAGGAGGCGGTCGAGGCAGTCATCGAGGGCGTCCGGGGTGACCCGGCAAAGCTCGTCGGGGAGAGCGCCGATCTCCTCTATCACCTATTGGTGCTGTGGGCCGATGTCGGCATTTGCCCGGCCGATGTCGCCGCCGAACTCGCGCGTCGCGAGGGCAAGTCCGGGATCGATGAAAAGCGCGGGCGTGCAAACATCTGACCGAATAATTTGAGCGGAGGGGGCATGGCTTACGACCGAAATAATGTCTTTGCCCGCATCCTACGCGGCGAGATCCCCTGCAAGAAAGTCTACGAGGACGAGCACGTCCTCGCCTTTCACGACATCAACCCGCTGGCCCCGACCCATATCTTGGTCATTCCCAAGGGCGAATATGTCTCGCTCGACGATTTTTCTGCGAATGCCTCGGCGGCCGAGCACTCGGCAATGTTCCGCGCCCTGGGGCAGATCGCCAGAGAACAGGGCTTGGCCGAGACCGGCCATCGAATGATCGCCAACAGCGGCCGTGACGGCCATCAAGAGGTGCCGCACTTCCACGTGCACTTGTTCGGCGGGCGCGATCTCGGTCGGATGCTGTTGCGGCGGTGAAGGGCCGCTCGCTGCAGGCAGTGGCCAAGCGCGTCCGCTTATCGAGGTTTCCCAGAAGGACCGGCGATAAGCTGAGAATTTGCCGCGCGGTCAACCAGCGCGAATATCGACGTCCTTGGTCTCGCGCAAGAACAGGACGCCGATGACGAGCGTCATTGCCGCAACGGCGATCGGATACCACAGCCCATTGTAAATATTGCCGGTTGCGGCGACGACCGCAAAGGCCATCGCCGGCAGAAATCCGCCGAACCAGCCATTGCCGATGTGGTAGGGCAGCGACACCGAGGTGTAGCGTATGCGGGTTGGAAACAGTTCGACCAGCATCGCCGCGATCGGGCCGTAGACGAGCGTCACATAGATCACCAGGATCACGAGGAGAGCAATTACCATGGTGTGATTGATCCGCGCCGGATCGGCCGTTGCCGGATAGCCGGCTGTCTTCAGCGCATCGCCTAGAGCCTTGCTGAAGGCTGCGGCCTTAGTCGCGGCGTCCGGCGTCATGCCGTTGTAGCTTGCGATCGTCGTCTGCCCGATCTTTATGTGCGCCAAGCTGCCCGGCGGCGCGGTCTCGTTGCTGTAGGGGACGCCATAAGCGACCAGAGCGCTCTTGGCGACGTCGCACGAACTTGTAAATTTTGACATACCGACCGGGTTGAACTGCAGCGAGCATTCGTCGGAGTCGGCGATGACGACGGCCGGTGCTTTGACGATGGCGGCTTCGAGGGCCGGGTTGGCGTAATGGGTGATGGCCTTGAACAGCGGCAAATAGGTTATGACCGCGAGCAGACAGCCCAGCATGATGATCGGCTTGCGGCCGAACCGGTCGGACAGCCAGCCAAACAGAATGAAGCCCGGCGTTCCAATCGCCAATGCTGCGGCGACCATCAGGACCGCCGTCTTTGGATCGACCTTCAAGGTCTGGGTCAAGAAGAACAGCGCATAGAACTGGCCGCAGTACCACACCACCCCTTGCCCTGCGGTCGCGCCGAAAAGGGCGATCAGGACGATCTTGAGATTACCCCTCTCGGCAAAGCTCTCGGTCAGCGGCGCCTGCGATCTGCCGCCTTCCGCCTTTATACGCTGAAACAGCGGAGATTCGTTGAGGTACAGCCGGATATACATTGAGATTGCGACCAGGATGATCGACAGCAGGAACGGAATGCGCCAACCCCAGGCGATAAAGCTCTTGGCACTGATCCACTGTTGGCAGCCGAGGACCACCAGCAGCGCGAGGAACAGCCCGAGCGTTGAGGTCGTTTGAACCCATGAAGTAAACAACCCGCGCTTGCCGTGCGGGGCGTGCTCGGCGACATAAATGGCAGCGCCACCATACTCGCCGCCGAGCGCGAGACCTTGCAACAGGCGCAGCACGATCAGGATCACCGGGGCGGCAAGGCCTATCGCGGCATGGCCGGGCAACAGGCCGACCGCAAAGGTCGACCAGCCCATGATCGTGATTGTGATCAAAAAGGCATACTTGCGGCCGCTGAGGTCGCCGATCCGACCGAACACGAGGGCCCCGAACGGGCGTAACGCGAACCCGGCGGCAAATGAAAGGAGGGCGAAGATATAGCTCGCGGTCGGGTTGACCGTGGAAAAGAAGACGCTGCCGATCGTTACGGTGAGCAAACCATAAAGATAAAAATCATACCATTCGAAGACCGTCGCGAGCGAGGACGCAAGAATCAAGATGCGTACCTCTCGCGTCTCCTCGCTTGTCAGGCGGTGCCGCGCCGCCGACACGTTGACCATCGATTCCTCCCCGGTTTTCTCGCCCCTCCATCGCGCGGCTGCCACTCTTCCCCGAAGCCGCGCGAGTGGGCCGATAATGAGGAGAACCTAACCTGAGAGGCAATGCAGGACCGCAGCTTGGATCATCCGCTACGGTGCCGCTTCAGAGCAATCTCACAAAGACTCGCGGCGAGCCGTCCTTGGCGCGAATGTCAAGCTTTGCGTCTTGCCATCAATCGACCCGGCTATTCACACTTATTCAGAAGTTCACGAATTGGTTGCGGGATCGGCTCGTCGAGGACGTGATCGTAAAGCGCGTGCAACAGGTCTTCCCCGCAGGTTCTACCGTCGAGAAACTCGGCGATGCGCGCCTTGACCAAAGACCTCGTCAACCCGGCTTCGGAAGAGGGGCGTCGCGCGGCTGCGATAAAGCGAGCGGGCTTGGTGTGGTATCTCATAGCGTCACACATCGTAACTGTTGCGCCTCGTTTGTCAAATTTGCAGATCTACGTGCCTCGGCGATGACATAAAGTGAACAGCGTGTAACACGGATCGATCCCGCGAATCCAACCGGACGATATGCGTGTCCCGCATGGAACTTTCGCCGACGCGCCAGTGTGGCCCCCGGCATGTCGGCCTCGCCCCGTGGCCCGTCGCAGCGCTTTGTCGCCGACTAGGCGGGTGATGCCGATCGTCTCGCTGCGTGGCATCAGCAAGCGTTTCGCCTCTGGTGTGGCCGCGCTCGATCCGATCGATCTTGATATTGGCCACGGCGAGTTCCTTAGCCTGATCGGCCCTTCGGGCTGCGGCAAGACGAGCCTGCTGCGCATCATCGCCGGGCTGAGCGAACCGAGCGGCGGCGAGCGTCGTATGACGTTGACCCCAGACAATCGCCAACGCGCGGCCCCGGGACGCATCGGCTTTGTCTTTCAGGACCCGACCTTGATGCCGTGGAGCACGGTGATCGGTAACGTGCTGCTGCCGTTCCGCCTGACCGGGCGGGTCGGGCCGGCCCAGCGCCAGCGCGCCGCCGCCGAGATCCGGGCGGTTGGGCTCGCCGGGTTCGAGCGCGCCTATCCGCATCAGCTTTCGGGCGGGATGCGCATGCGCGTCTCGATCGCCCGGGCGCTGGTCACCGACCCCGACCTGTTGCTGCTCGACGAGCCCTTTGCCGCGCTCGACGAGATCACCAGAATGGCGCTCAACGACGATCTGATGCGGTTGTGGGACAGCCGGCGGCCGACGGTAGTGTTTGTCACGCACAGCGTCTTCGAATCGGTCTACCTGTCGACCCGGATCGCAGTGATGACGCCGCGGCCGGGGCGGATCGCGGCCGAGCTGGCGGTCGACTTGCCGCAGCCGCGCGAACGCATATTGCGTACCGCGCCCGCCTACGCCGCGATCTGTACCGCGGTTTCAGGCCATCTCGCCCAAGCGATGGCGGCGGAGGAGGCGTGATCAGGCGGGCACGGCCGGGACGCTGGTGGCGGATCGCGGCGCCTCTGGCGGTGGGAGTGGTGCTTCTCGGCCTGTGGGAGGCGGTGGTCCGGTTCGAGAACATCCCAGCCTACATCTTGCCCGGCCCGCTCGCGATCGCCCGGGCGCTGTTGACCGATAGCGCCAGCCTGTTGGTCTCGCTGCTGGTAACCCTGCGCGTTACCCTGGCGGCGCTCGCTGCGGCGGCGATCCTCGGGGGTGCCATCGCGCTCTTGTTCTCGTTGTCGCGGCTCCTTGAGATCAGCCTCTTCCCCTATGCCGTGATCCTGCAGGTGACACCGATCGTGGCGATCGCGCCGCTGATCATCATCTGGGTGCAGCAGCCGTTTCTCGCGTTGCTGGTCTGCGCCTGGATCGTCGCCTTTTTCCCGATCGTCTCGAACACCACGGTCGGGCTCAACAGCGCCGATCGCAACCTGATCGCCCTGTTCCGGCTCTACGGCGCCTCGCCGGCTCAGACCTTGCGTTACCTCAGACTACCGACGGCGCTGCCCTATTTCCTTGCCGGGCTGCGGATCAGCGGCGGGCTGGCTCTGATCGGCGCCGTCGTCGCCGAATTCGTCGCCGGCACCGGCGGCGCCGAGACCGGTCTCGCCTTCCGCATCCTCGAGGCAGGCTACCGGCTGGAGATCCCGCGCCTGTTCGCGGCGCTGTTTCTGCTGTCGGCGACCGGTATCACGATCTATCTCGTCATCGATTTCCTGTCTCGCCTGCTCTTGCGGCACTGGCATGAGAGTGCGATCGAGGAAGAGGAGGAATGAACCGGCAGGGATCGGTTCGCGCTTGCAGCCGGTAGAATTCAGCCGCGCCCGACGAAGGGCATCTTGGTCGCCATGACGGTGAGGAACTGGACGTTGGCCTCGGGGGTCACGGTCGACATGAACACGACCGCGCGAGCGACGTTCTGCACATCCATCACCGGCTCCTCGATGACCGTGCCGTTGGCCTGTGGCACGCCGCGCTGCATGCGCTGGGTCATCTCGGTCAAGGCGTTGCCGACGTCGATCTGGCCGCAGGCGATGTCGTATTTGCGGCCGTCGAGCGAGGTCGATTTGGTCAGCCCGGTAATCGCGTGCTTGCACGAGGTGTAGGCGACCGAATTCGGCCGCGGCACATGCGCCGAGATCGAGCCGTTGTTGATGATCCGGCCGCCCATCGGCTTCTGGTCCTTCATGATCTTGAAGGCTTCCTGGGTGCACAGGAACGAGCCGGTCAGGATCGAGTTGACGACTGCCTGCCAGCGCTCGAAGGCCAGCTCCTCGATCGGCGCCGAGGCGCCGAAACCGGCGTTGTTGAACAGCACATCGAGGCGGCCATAGGTCTCCCTGGTCTTGGCGAACAAGGCTCGGACGGAGTCGGGATTGCCGACATCGGTCGGTACGCCCAGCGCCTTGCCCTGCAACCCCTCGATCTCGCCGACCACCGCCTGCAACGGCTCCGGCCGGCGGCCGGCGACGACGACCGCAAACCCTTCCCCGGCGAGCGCCAAGGCCGACGCCTTGCCGATGCCGCTGCCCCCGCCGGTAACGAGTGCCACCTTACCGTTCGAATTCATCTCGCCGTTCTCCTGCTGCGGACGCCCGCTGTCCTGGCCACGATATCAGCTTATCCGGCGCGCGCTCCAGCGGGTTGCGGATGAGAATCGGCCGACGGGAGAGAGGGCCGATGGATGTCGCCGAGTGGCGGGGCGGCCGGGCGTCGCCATGGACGAATTCCCGTGAACCGGGAAAGTAACCGGGAAGTTTTCGATTCCCCCGGTATCGGGTCCGATTCGCTCCGAAAATAGGTTATAAAATCAAATGCTTGTGGCCTAATTCCCGTCGCCGCCGAACCGGGAATTTATTTCGGCCTAAACGGGAAATAAATCGGCGGAACCGGGAATTCAGAGCCCGGCCGGCGCAATCAGCCATCGGCATCTCGTCGGCACTATTTGCGGCTGCCCGTCGCCGCGATCGGCTCGTAGGATGCCAGGTGAATTGGACAATTTTAGGAGGCCTGGACACCAACGTCGGCGCTTTCACCGATTTTCTTGTTCTCGGTGATGTCGACAATGAGATTCAAATACGGAGGACGCTCATGTCTCAACCTGAATGGTCTGCGATGAGCGGCAAGCTCGCAGGCAAAGTCGCTGTCGTTACCGGAGGCAGCGCTGGTATCGGTCTCGGCATCGCCAAGCATTTTGCCGAGGAAGGCGCGCGGGTGTTCATCACCGGCCGCCATCAATCTGAACTCGATAAGGCGGCCGCCGCGATCGGTGGCAATGCGGCTGCGATCCAGGGCGATACGACAAATCTCGCCGACCTCGACCGCATCTACGCTACCATCAAGACGCAGGCCGGGCGTATCGACGTGCTGGCGGCAAACGCCGGGGTCTACGAATTCGCCAAGCTCGGGGAGATCACCGAGGAACATTTCGACAGGACGTTCAACACGAACGTCCGCGGCCTGTTGTTTGCCGTGCAGAAGGCGCTGCCATTGCTCGGCAAAGGCTCCTCGGTGATTCTGATCGGCTCGATGGTGTCGATCAAAGGCTTTGCCGCCGCCTCGGTGTACGACGCGACAAAGGCCGCGATACGCTCGTTTGCCCGCGGCTGGATCGTCGACCTCAAGGGGCGCGACATTCGGGTCAACGTGCTGAGCCCCGGCTACACGGCGACCCCCGGCCTTGCCCATTTTCTGACGGATGAGCAACAGGCCGAGGCCGTCGCTTCGGTGCCGCTTGGCCGGATCGGCACGCCGGACGACCTCGGCAAGGCAGCGGCATTCCTCGCTTCCGACGACAGCGCCTACGTCAACGGGATCGAGCTTTTCGTCGATGGTGGTGCAGCCCAAATCTGAGTGTTGCCCGAATTCAATTCAGCCTCAGCGGATGGAGGAGCTTGGGGCTTGACGGTGGCAATCCGATTACAGGAGCGATCGCCAATTACCGACCGAGCGTAAGGGGGAAGAGACGGCCCGATCTCTCCCGTGCCGCGAACGCGGTGGTAAAGGTTGTTCAAGCCGGTGTCGCGATCGGAGGGCCGTCTAATTTTCCAACGGCCCGCCAATTGGTGTTCAAACCGATATCCTTGCAGATGCGATTGATTGCACTGCGCCAAGACACATGCCAACTCCGCCGGCGGCTTGGACAGCGCAGGCGCCCGGTCAGCGCGGTTGCCGGGCGTGTGGACGCCAAGGAAGCTTCCAGGCGCAGGCCCGAACGCGCGAGCGTCCAGCCGGAGCGCGCGGTTCCGACCCAAAGGGGCGCCTGCACCAGCAGCAGGTTTGCGATCATCGCCACCACCGTGCCGAAGACCAGTGACGAGTTCGTCATCGCCTGGAGCCAGAATGGCATACCGACCGCCAGGTGCGGATATTTCTCGGCGGCGAGCCCGGCAATCAGTCCAAGACCAATCACCACGGTCCGCTTCTGGTCCATCTGACAAGATGCCATCGTCTGCAGACCGTTTATCATCACCAGGCACCCTGAAAACAGCGTAATACCCCCCATTACCGGTTTCGGCATCGAGGCAAGGGCAACGCTGATCGCCGGCAAAAAGGCCATGACGACAAAGACGACGGCGATCGCGTAGGCCACCCGGCGGCTCGCCAAGCCGGTAGCGGCGGGAACGGCAACGGCGGAAGGCATGGTGTTGACGCCCAACGTCCCGACAACGCCTGAGAGTACGGTCGCCAATCCATCCGCCAGAACCCCGCGGCGCATCAAGTCCATGTCCGGCTCCCGCCAGGCGGAGTCGTTCAGTTTTTGACATTGACCGAGCAAGCCAATCGTCTTGGCGGTCGATGCCCATGCCGCGATCGCGAATGGGACGGCCAGCGCTGCGCTGAAGGTGAAATGGAGATGATCGAGCCGTGGAACAGCAAAAAGGGGTGTGGGACCGAACCCAGCCAGATCCGACCAGTTGAGCAGCCCGCTCGCCACCGAGGCCGCGTAGCCGAGCGCCATCGCGATTAGCAAGGCCAACATCCGTAGCGAGCCGCGGCCCAGAGGGTCAGCAGCACGGCGGTCCCAAAGTGAGGGCCGCTGCCGCTAAATGAGCCACGCTGGGCGGTGCTGCTCCGCCGATCGCAAAGGTCAGGCGAAAGCCGATCGAGCCGACGACTATCCCGATCAGAAACACGACCAGCCCCTAAATCTGGACGGGGAACAGGCCCTTAAGGCGGCTCACGAAAGGGGAGAGCGCGGCCTCGCAGAAGCCAGCGAAAATTGTCATACCGAAAACCAGTGGCAATCCGCCAAGCTTGATCGCCAGAATTGATGGCCCGAGATAGTTCGCTGAGAGGACGCTGGGAGCGAGATAGCCGCTGCCGATCGGCCCACGCGGCAGCGCCTGCAATTAGGCGGCGGCGCCTAGCGCCAGCATCGACAGACCACCATCGCCGCGACTGTTGGCGGCGGCACATTACCTGCTCGAACCAGCACAAGCAGGAATACGAGATACACGTTGATGAGCCCGACCCACTGCAGGCCGGCAAACACTGTCAGGCCGAGCGACGGCCTGTCGTCAACCCCGTAGATCATCCCGGCCGGCAGCACCGCGGCTCGCCCCGCGCGCGGCGCGAAGCCGAAGCGTTTGACCTTGCTTTGACGCCCTGCGACATCGCTATCCATTACTGATCGTGTCATTGTCGTAGACGGTGCCGCAATCGCAGTGCTGGAGGTTTCATAATTTCAACGTCTCCCAACGACGCCGCCCGACGCTGTGCGAAGTCGGCGGCAAGGCTGTTAGCCTGTGCCCCGCTCGCTCGGGAGTCCTGAAGGCGATCCGAAAAGTTACGAAATGTTTCCGAAGAATGGTTAATATGGGGCACGAGCGACGGCATTTATACGTCGGGGCCTTTCGTCTTGTCGCGCACTGGGGAGGCGACCTGCCGATGCCATTGCCGCCCCCATTTCTCGGCGGCGGCTCAATGCCCCCAAGGCAATCAGAACCAAACCGCCGCAGATTTGGACGACAGGTTCGTGATCACGGCCGCACTGGTTCCGATCCGGTCTCTGCTGTCGCATTGGTGCCCTCGGCGCGGCGGGGACCGCCGCAACGACCACGGCGCCACGACGACGGCGCCGAGTGCGGCGCAAATCGCCAGCGCAACAAAGCTGCCGAATATCCGAATGCCGTGCCGACCGCGCCGAACAGCAGCGGACCGAGGACTGACCCTAAATTGATAAAAAGATTGCCGCCGCTCACCATGGATCCGACCTGTCCTGGCGGTGAGCGTCGGGTAACTTCGCCGAGCATCACCGGTATCGACCCGATCGAGGAGAACCCGAGGACGATGGCGACAGCCACAATCGCGCCAATCGGCCAAGCGCGCGTGAAATTAGCCGCGAGAACGGCCGCCACACTCATTAGAGTGCCGTTAATAGCGAGCACGGTCCGCGGTGGAAGCCACCGATCCGAGGCTACTGCGGACACGGTCATGCCTACTATGCCGCCCAGTTGTCCGGCGCCGTAAGCCAATCCCGCAGTGGCGAGAACGAAGCCCAAATCTTTGACCATATAGACCGCAAAAAACGACCGCGCACAGATCCCCCTACCATCAAGGAGATTACGATGGCAAAGAGGATCTGCCGCATGCCGGACATCGCGAGCAGCCGCTTCACTGGCTCCAACGGGCGCTGGGCAGGGAGCGGGGTCGAATCAGCGTAGTTCAGCCATCGGACCGCCGGGAGAAGTATGATTGCCAATCCCGCACTGACGGCGGCGAGGACGAGCAGAGCGTCGTGCCAGCCCCAATAGATCGCCAATATCGGCATCACGAGACCAGCGAGCATCGAGCCGGTGGGGATCGCCGACTGCCGGATCGCCATGATGATACCAGCGGTGCGCGCGGCAGTGAAACGGCTGACCACTTGCGATGTCGCAGGCGTGACCACGCCCTGCACGAAACCGAGGAGCAAGGGCGCTGCCACGATCAGCACGGCGGCTGCGGGCAGCACCAACAGCAGCCCGGCCACGCCGATGCCGATGCAGACGAGGCTCAATCCGGCTCCCCCCGAGCCGGTGTACCAACTTCGGGACGGTGAAATTTGAGAACAGCGCAACAATGTAGACAAGTGGAAACCAGAATGCGATAAGCTTGATATTCAAGTTGGTCGTTTTGCTATTGCCGGAGCAAGAACCGGTACCGCGGTGGCCAAGAGAGACACTGTCGTTTGGACAATTACCGAAAAGCCGAGGCCAGTCGCAACCAGGCGATATTTGTGCTGCGTGCCGAGCCGCTGACCGGGCGCCGGCTCGGCTGCTTCACCATCGGCCGGGGCGATCACCGACGATGCGAGCGTTCTCATCATCCCAGGACCTCCCAACGACGCCGCCCGAACGCTTTGCGAAATCGGCGGCAAAGGCTAACTAGCTGTGTGTCAGTGGGGGGCGGGAGTCCCGAAGGCGGTCCGAAAAACTTGCGAAATTTTTCCAAATATGATTAATTTGTATCAAATTGTATCAAGCGCTTTAACGAAGAGCCGCAGGGCGGGCCATGACGAACCTTTATGCGTTGGGGCCGTTTCGCCTGGACAGGGCTAACGACCTGCTGTTCCGCGGAAGCGAGCCTGTGGCACTCGGGCGCCGAGCGATTGCCTTGTTGCGGGGATTGGTTGAACGGCCTGGCG
>CAVTFD010000036.1:0-33625 GCA_963733945.1 uncultured Alphaproteobacteria bacterium
GCTCGCAACCCGGGACCCATGCCTGCCATGGGTATCGGCGTATGCTCGTGTTACGAGAAGAGCGGGTGGTATCCGGGCCTGCCGATGTGACGTATTCCCATGATGTCCGCTCCCTATTTTGCGGCTGCCGGCTGCGGCGCCATCCAGCTTCCGGCCGCCAGCGTTCCCTGCGGGCCGTACATGCGCAGCACCATGTAAAACGGCCCCTTCGGTGGCGTCGGCAGCCAAATTGGCTTGTTTGTCGGCTCCCGGTGAAGCGCTTTGGAGATAGACGTCGATCGAGCCGTCGGCGTTCGTCTTCAGTCCCGTGGTTCGGCTGCCGATCTCGTATCGATTGATCAGATTGTCGACGAGCTGGCGCCCCGGCAAATCATACATGGTCATCGACCAGAAGAACTTGACCGGGGGCACCTGATCTTT
Organism: uncultured Alphaproteobacteria bacterium; assembly: GCA_963733945.1. GTDB lineage: Bacteria > Pseudomonadota > Alphaproteobacteria > ATCC43930 > CGMCC-115725 > AP-15. Next base: position 421 of record CAVTFD010000036.1, read on the forward strand.
GGCAAAATGCAGAACGTAGTTTTTGCTGCCGTCCAGTGCCCGTTCTTCTGCATCCGTGAAATATGGTGTGTAATACGCCTCGTCCTTCGAATTTCCATAGAGTCCCATGGCCGCGCCGACGGCACGCTGCATCACATAATCTGTTCCAAGGAACTCTCTCGTCCCGAATAGATTGACCGAGTTGTTGTTTTGGTTATTGCCGTCTTGAGCCGGTCTTGTCCTTCCTTGATGCCGTCCTCGATCGCCTGGCGGATCTGCGGATCGAGTGTGGCCGCATCGAACGCGCGGCCGGCGCCAATTCCGATTTTGGCGAAGCGATCGAGCTTTGCCTGCTCGCTGGCGACCGGCGACGTGAACCGCATGATGAAGTTCAGATAGTTGATGAAGCCGACAGAATTGGCGCGACCCTCATCCCAGGCAGGAAAGAGAAAAGTCGGCGCCGGTTGCGGCGGGTTGCCTCCGGTGTACTCGCTGAGCGGTCTGATCCGGTACTGCTGCTGCATCGCCACCAGGCCGTCATGGTCCTCAGGACCCGTCCAGCTGGTGCGCGTCAGGGTGCCGATGAACTGCGTTTCCGAATGGAACGCTTGTTTGATGCCTTTTGGCGTCCCTCCGTTCCAAAGGGGACCCGCGAACAAATAATCACCGGCTTCCGTGCCGGTGGCGCGCGAACCGATATAAGCGAAATTGTGGGTGTAAAGATCAAACCATTGCAGCACGTAATAGCGGTCCGGCGACGCCGGCACCGAGACCACCATCGGCTCCGCGCGCAGATCGAGCCAGGCCCATGAATAGGGGGTATCGTTGCTCGGCGTGACGATGTCCTTGTCCGCCGGCGAAAACCCGCGGGAATAGTGCCGGAAGCGATTGAAGCCACCGATAAAACCGGGAAAGTACGGATCGACGGCCTGCTGGAACAGCGTCCGGTAATTGTAGAGCATCGGATAGGCGTAAAGAAATGCGTCGGTGGCGATCGTTTTGGCTTCCGCAGGCGAAAGCCCCTGTGCATCCGTCGGGCTGGCCGCGAGTATGCCGGCAACGAGGCCGACGACGAGAGGCGCAATTTTTGTCAATGATATGCCGCCCTCCGGCCTACCGCCAAATCTGAACGACATCTGGCCTTCATTGGCTTACCTTACACCAGCATTACACCCCTTGCCAGCGGCACGGATTAAAGACGGCCGACGCGCCGGCAACCTACGCCACGGCTGGGTGCGTAATTCAGGCTGAGGGCATCCGAACCACCTCTCGCCATCGGTCACACACCTTAAGCTCACCCCTACGTCTTTTTCGTCTTCCCGGCGCCGGACAGCACCCATGCCTGCCACGGGTACCCGCCTGTACCAGTGTGATGAGAAGAGTGGGTGGATCTGGCAGAAATGCTTCACGAGGGCAGACATGCGGAGAGGCTTGGCCTCGGCGCCAGGTGTCGGTGCGCGGCGGCACTTGCGGCCGGCGCCTCAATGGCGGCCTGCCGGCTCACGGCCCAGCCGTTTCGTGGAGCGGCGCTAGAATTGCCTGAATTGTATCGTATCGTGACGCCTTTCGGGTGGTCCAGGAACGGGCCGGCGTTGCACGAGGGAGGCCTTTTGGCTGCGAATTTGCTGCAGAAGCAGCCGGCAGGGCTGTCTAGGTCGACCTCAAGGGCGAGGCCTAGGGCTCACGCGGCCTACGGCTCTCGGTAGGCCTGCCCCAGACTGACGCCGGGTCAATTGAGCCTGGTATCCGCATTCCGCGACCGTAGGGTTTTCGCGGCTCACGCGGTCTAAAAATCGTGAACCGATCCTACGGAAAATCGCGGCGCGTCGGTTGTTGCTCTTTTTTCCAAGCGTGTGAGCCGCGTCACACATTTCGCCCGATCCCCTGACCTATTTTACTTATCGGGAGGGGAAATCTGTCCAGACGAAGCCAGCCACCCTTGTCTAGGGTGCCGCTGTTCCCGCAACACCTACAGCATAAAGGATGCCATGATGTCCCATCCTATGAAAGTTCGGCTGCACTCCCACGCGGCAGCTCCCGCTGCGCCGAAGTGGCCAAGCTACACCGGCACTTCGCAGTATATCGGTGTCAGCCCGAGCGGCGTGTCAGTGTGGTACGACCCCAGCCTCGGCGCGCCGGCCCTGCAGAACGCGACGGACTTGCTCGCTGATGCCGACCGAATCCGCGCCGCTAACGATGCGATTTTCGGCACCGCTGGCGGCCCAGTGGACGCGATCGTGTTCGCGCTTGGTGGCGCCACCGATGGCACGGGCGGCGCGGATCATAGTGGCTGCGACTACGTGACCGGCGCCCAGATCGAGGTGTGCGCGGCCTTCGGCAATTCCATGCGTTGCTCAGCGCTGTTCGAAGCCGAGCTAAGCGAGTGCAGCATGAACAATAACCTGTGTGGACTGAGTACGGGGGAGGCTCTGTCCCGCTGGTGTGCCATGCTCATCGGCAACAATGCGCTCGCGGATTTCACCTCGGTGCCGACATGGGTGCAAGACAACGAGCCTGATTGGGTCAACAACACCGAAAATACGGACCAGGATTACGATTCCATAGGCTGCGGCATGGCGTTTTTATCCTGGCTACAAAAGCTGGGGCATGCGCTGCCGACTATCGCGCAGGAAATGGTCAATCTTGGAAATCCTGGCACACTCGAAGCGCTCTATGCCAACTTAACGGGCGACGCCGGCACGAATGCTTGGACCAAGTTCCAGGCGGCGCTTGCCGGTGCCGGTGTGTCTCTCACCACCGACGACCCGTTTGGGGCGATGGGACCGTCACCGCCGCCCCCCCCTCCGACCCCGACGCCCACTCCGGGCCCGACGCCCACCCCGACCCCAGCGTCTTCTCCGATGCTGCAGGTGCAAGGGTCGCTCCCGACGTCGGGGCCATCCGGCAGCACCTCACCGGTGACCTTGCAGGGGAGCGTCACTTGGCCATAGGCGCGCTCGCTTGCGTCAGGGCGTAGCTGTAACGAACCGCAATCATCCGCGGCCGGGGTGTATGGCGGCACTTGCCGCCATACACCCGATGGCTGTCTGCCGGCTCACGGCCCAGCCGTTCCGCACAGCGACGCTAGATTTGCCTAAATCGCGTCGTATCGTGATGCCCTTCGGGTGGTCCAAGAGCGGGCCGGCGTTGCACGAGGGAGAACGTTTTTGCTGCAAATTTGCGGCAGAAGCAGCCGACGGGGGATGGCCGCGGGGGTGATGGCGACGTGGCGGGATCGATTCCCGTTAATTCCCGGTTACCCGATTCGAGTTCCCGATTAGGGCATTTTGAATTCCCGGTTCGAGGATACGGGAATTACCCTTACCGCATTGAAGTTACGGGAGTTTTGCGAGGTACTAGAGGTGCTAGGCGACGAAAATTGGAGAATTCCCGTTAAGTTTCCCGGTTCACGGGAATTTGGGCATACGCCGCTGCTTCTCGTCGGGCCGGGGCGGCGGGGGCATCGAGGGAAAGACGACACGGCGCAGCGGCATATGTGGAACGGCCATCGGAACTCTGCTTAATTCCGCGACAGGGCATCGTTTGGGGATTGAGATCATGGCGCAGGAAACCGTTCGGCTGGCCCGTTATGCGGCCGCGCTCCGCTACCAGGATCTGCCGGCGGACATCATCAGGCGAGCCAAGGAATGCATTGCCGACACGGTCGCGGGGGTGATTTGCGGCGCCGCCCTACCGTGGAGCCGGATCGTCATCGCCTATGCCGAGCGCACCGGCCCAGGCGGTAAAAGCCATATCCTCGGGTCAGGCGGGCCCGCGGTGCAGGCGCCCTCGGCGGCGCTCGCCAACGGCGCCCTGGCCCACGGCTTCGAGCTCGACAGCCTGACCCGGCCGGGCGCCGGCGTGCATCCGGGCGCCACTTTGCTGCCCCCTGCCCTCGCCATCGCCCAGCAGCAAGGTCTCGGCGGCCGGGCATTGATCGCCGCCTTTGTCGCCGGCTGCGAGGTCATGGTGCGGATCGGCCGCGCCACCGGGCACACCAACGAGCAGCGCGGCTTTCACGCGCCGGGCAACACCGGGCCGTTCGGCGGCGCGGTCGCCGCAGGGCATCTGTTGGGGCTCGACGCCGCGCGAATGACCAACGCCCTCGGCATCGCCGGCTCGCTCGCCTCGGGCTTGCTCGAATTCGCCCGCGCCGGGAATGGCGGCATGGTCAAGCGATTGCATCTGGGGCGCGCCGCCGAGGGCGGCATCTTGGCCGCGAGCCTCGCACATGACGGCTTCACCGCGCCCGACACGGTGCTCGAGGGCCCGTTCGGCTTCCTGCAGGTGTTCTGCCGCGAATGGGACTTTTCGGAGCTGACCAAGGGCCTTGGCGAATACTGGGCGACGACCAGCATCGCGCTCAAACGCTATCCCTGCCACGTCAACGCGCACGCCGCGGTCAAGGCATTGTCGCAATTGCAGGCCGAGCACGGCTTCACCGGCGGCGACGTCGAAGCGATCACGATCTCCGGCACCGAGCGCATGGCCACCCTGCACAACATCCCCGAGCCCGCCGATCTGATGATGGCGCAGTACAGCGTGCCGTTTTGCGCGGCATTGGCGCTTTACCGTGACCCGCGCAATCCCGGATCCTTCGCCGACGGCGCGCTCGACGACCCCCAGATCCGCGCCCTCACCCGTCGGGTGACGATGCTCGCGGCGCCGCCCGCCTCCGGCCACGGCGCCTCGGCAGTCGAGGTCACGGTCGATCTGAAAGGCGGCCGCCGCCTCACCAACAGCGCCGAAGGCGGCCTCCTCGACGCCGCCGACCTCGGCGACAAATTCACTCGCTTGACCCGCGCCGCGCTTGGCGATCGCGCCGGCCCGTTGTTCGAGCGCCTGCAGCGCCTCGAACACGAGGAGAGCCTCGACTGGCTCGGCGCCGGGTTCGGAGGCTGAGCCGATGTTCCGCACCGTCCGCACCGCCATCCTGGAGATCGGCTACGAGGAGACCGGGCCGGCCGAAGGGCCGCCGGTGATCCTGCTGCACGGCTGGCCTTCGGACCCGCACGATTGGGATGGGGTCGTCCCCGAAACGGCGGCCGAGGGCTGCCATGTGCTGGTCCCGTGGCTGCGCGGCTATGGCCCGACCCGGTTTCTGCACCGCGACACGCCGCGTTCCGGCCAGCAGGCGGCACTGGGCGCCGATGTCAGGGATTTCATGGACGCGCTCGGCATCGAGGACGCGCATCTCGCCGGCTACGATTGGGGCGGGCGCGCGGCCTGCGTCGTCGCGGCGCTATGGCCGGAGCGGGTGCGCGGGCTGGTGTCGATCGGCGGCTACAACATCCAGAACATCGCGGTGTCCGGCCACCCGGCCCCCGCGGCGCAGGAACATCGCCTCTGGTACCAATGGTATTTCCACACCGCGCGCGGCCATGCCGGGCTCGAACAGAACCGCCGCGACATCGCGCGGCTGTTGTGGCGGTTGTGGTCGCCGGACTGGCGCTTCGACGATGCGACCTTTGACGCGACCGCGCCGAGCTTCGACAACCCCGATTTCGTCGCGGTGACGATCCAGTCCTACCGCCACCGCTACGGCCTTGCGCCGGGCGACCCGGCATTGGAGCCGATCGAGCAGCGCCTCACCGCCCAACCGCCGATCGCGGTGCCCGCGATCGTGCTGCACGGCGCGGCTGACGGCGTCTCGCCGGTCGAGCAATCGGCGCGTCACGCGATCCACTTCGCCGGCCAATACGACCGCCGCGTGGTGCCGGTCGCGGGCCATTTTCTGCCGCGCGAAGCCCCGCGGGCCGTGGCGCAAGCCTTGCGTGACCTGATGACGGGTCCGCGGTAACGGCCGATTGAAGCGCAGATAACGGTCGGTCGAACTATTCGGCGGCGAGGGTCGCGCCCTCCTCGGCGATCAGCCGCTCGACCATGCGCCGCATGTGCATTCGGGTCGCATCCGAAGCGATGTCGACGAGCCCGGCCTCGCCGAATTCGCTGAGACGCGCCTGCTGGGCTTCGACCATGACCCGGTCCTCGACAAACGTCGGAGCGATTTCCTGGTAGAGCTGTTCGGTCGCCGCCGGGTCGTTCTGGCGATAGCCGTTCGCCGCCGACCAGAAATAAAAGCAGCTGGTCTCGGTCTCCGGGGTCAGGCCGTGGAACAGGCGGAATTGAAACCCGCCGTCGCGCTTGCCTTCTGGGGCGCCGGTGCCGGCATCGGCCGCCCCCGTCCATTGCAAGACGCTGGACGGTGCGACGAACTCGAATTCCTGCCAGCGGTCGACCCGCCCGGTAAAGCCCGCGGCCCGGACATAGCTGGGCGGCGGCACCGAGTTCTTCAGCCAGCGGGTGAATTTGAGCCCGGTCGGGGTGCGTGTCGTCTTCATTTCGGCTTCGACATGCGCCGCGGGGTTTCCACCCACCGTCTTGGCGTGCAGGTAGCCGAGATGCGTCAGGTCCATCAGATTGTCGACCATCAGCATGTAATTGCCCTTGATCGGATAGACGTCGTGCTTGTTGGGCCATTTGCCGGGATCGTTGTGATAGGGAAAGTCGACGATCTTGGCGGTGTCGGCCTTGGCCGCATCGCCGATCCACACCCACACCAGCTGGTCCTTTTCGACCACCGGATAGCCGCGCACCGCCGCATCCGCCGGGATCTGCTGTTGCCCGGGGATATGCACGCAGTGCCCCGAGCCGTCGAAGATCAGCCCGTGATAACCGCACTGAATCCCCTCCTCGACGACGGCGCCCCTATGCAGCGGCGCCGCGCGGTGGCAGCAGCGGTCGGCCAATGCCGCCGCGCGGCCCGCCTTGTCGCGGAACAAGACGATCGGCTCGTCGCAGATCCGGCGCGCCAGCGGCTCACCGCCGATCTCGTCACCCCAGGCGGCGATATACCAAGCGTTGCGCAGCAGCATCGGGGATCTCCTTTTTCAGCCTGATGATCGTAAGCAGAGGCTTGCCCGATGGGAAGCAGCGCATGTTAGGCTTCGGCCCGAAGATTTGGGGAGACGCGCCATCAACACCATGACCGCATCAGAAGAAACGCCGGTCGACGCTCGCCTGGCAGCGCTTCTCGACCATCTGGGGATCGCCCGCGCCCATTTCGCCGGGCGGGCCGGCAGCGATTGGGAGGGCTTCGCCGCCCGATACCCCGATCGCGTCGCATCGTTGACCGTGCTTTGTCCGGCGTCGCTCGATCGGGGCGCCCTGCAACCGCTGGCGTCGCGCTTGCTGGTCGTGACCGGCGACCATGGCGCGGGCCCGCGCCGGGTTCAGGCGGTGCTGCCCGACCTGCCGCAGGCAACCACAGTCGTATTGCGCGACTATGCCGGGCTGACCTGGTCCGATCTCGCCGTCGAGCGCGGCGGCGAGATTGGCGGCGCGATGCAGGATTTTCTCGCCCCCCTCGAAAGCAGTCAGCCACTCCAAGCGCCGAGCCTCTCCGAACAGGAGGGCGAGATCGCCGGCATTTCCTACAGCGTGCGCGGCGCCGGGCCGCCGCTGGTGCTGCTGCCGCTCGACCTCTCGCCGACGCAATGGGCGGCGCTGATCCCGGTTCTGGCGGTGCGCTGGTGCACGATCGCCCTCGGCGGCGTCCATCTCGGCAGTGTGGCAAGCCTCGAAGAGCGCGGCAGGTCGGGCTACATCGCTATTGTACGCAACCTCCTCGATGCCTTGGCGATTCAGCCAGGTGAGCGGGTGCTCGAACTCGGCTGCGGCTCGGGCGTGATCATGCGGGAACTGGCGCAGCGGACGGCGGGCGACAACCCGCTGACCGGGGTCGACCGCAGTCCTTATCTGTTGGGCGAGGCGCGGAAACTAGCCGAGCACGAAGGACTCGCCGAACGCATCGAGTTTCGCCAAGGAATTGGCGAGGCGCTGCCGTTGCCGGCGGATTTCGCCGACGTCGCCGTATGCAGCACAGTTGCCGAGGAGGGCGATGCCGAGCGCATGTTGTCCGAGCTAGTGCGGGTCACCAAGCCCGGCGGAAGGGTCGGCGTCATCGTACGGGCGATCGATCGGGGATGCTGGGTTAACCTGCCGCTCGACCCGGCGCTCAAGGCGAAGGTCGAGATGCCGGGGATGATCGGCGGCGGGATGGCCCCGCAAGGCTGCGCCGACGCGAGCCTCTACACGCGGTTTCACGCGCTCGGGCTGAAAGAGCTGCGCGGCTTCCCACAGCTCGTCGCGGTGAGGCCGGGCTCGCTGCGACTCCCGCGTTATCAGCAACAGATCCTGGCGGCATTGAACCCGGCGGAGACCGAGGCGTGGCACACGGCGGTGGCGCGGGCGCAAAGCGACGGGACCTTCTTCATCGCTCAGCCCTTTCATTGCGCGGTGGGAACCAAGCCTGCCTGAGGAGGAGGAACGAACAGAGTTGACCAATCGACCCTCGGGCAGCCTCGCCAAAGAGAACGTCGACGCGATCTGGCCTAGCGCGGACAATAAGGGAGTGGGGAAAGATCACCACAGACGTATTTCGGCTTCGTAATGGCGCTGGATGCGTCACATTGCCCAAAAATACGGCAGATTGACTAGCCCCTCCTCGGCTTGCAGTGAAGATAATGATCACACTATCAAGCGGCGATAAACCATAGCTGCGCCCGCCGGCATGATTGGGTCGCAGATCATTGACCGATTTTGCCGATCGATCTCCCGGTGTCGCCGTACGGCGGAAACGCACGCTCCAGCACGACCCTTCCCCGGGTTTGGCCTCAATCTTGCTCCGCTCCCTCGGGATGCGCTGTTGGCCACCGTAAAAAATGGGGAGCTCCTTATGTCATCCAAAGGCATCACCATCGATCGTCGCCGACTCGGGCTGCTGGGCGCGGGCTTGGCGGTCGCTGCCTCCGGCATCGGCGTGATCCCCGATCTGGTACCGCGGGCGCAGGCCGCTCCCGCCGAACCTGAGACCGGGCCGATCAAGGTCGGCATCCTTCATTCGCTTTCCGGCACGATGGCGATCAGCGAGGCGCCGCTGAAGGATGTAATGATGATGCTGATCGCTCAGCAGAATGCGAAAGGCGGGGTCATGGGCCGGCAGCTTCAGCCGGTGGTCGTCGATCCCGCCTCCAACTGGCCGCTCTTCGCCGAGAAGGCCAAGCAGCTGCTGTCGGTCGACAAGGTGGCGGCGGTGTTCGGTTGCTGGACGTCGGTGTCCCGCAAGTCGGTTCTGCCGGTGTTCGAACAGCTGAACGGCATCCTCTTGTACCCGGTGCAGTACGAGGGTCAGGAGTGCAGCCGCAACGTGTTCTACACCGGCGCCGCGCCGAACCAGCAGGCGATCCCGGCGGTCGATTACCTGATGAACCAGGCCGGGGTGAAGCGCTGGGTGCTGGAGGGCACCGATTACGTCTACCCGCGCACGACCAATAAGATCCTCGAAGCCTATCTGAAGGTGAAGGGCGTCGCGCCGGCCGACCTGATGATCAATTACACGCCGTTCGGCTATTCCGACTGGCAGGCCGAGGTCGCCAAGATCAAGGCGTTCGGGTCGGCCGGCAAGAAGACTGCCGTGGTCTCGACGATCAACGGCGACGCCAACGTGCCGTTCTACAAGGAGCTCGGCAACCAGGGCATCAAGGCGACCGACATCCCGGTGGTGGCCTTCAGCGTCGGCGAACAGGAACTGGCCGGCATCGATACCAAACCACTGATCGGCCATCTCGCGGCATGGAATTACTTCCAGAGCGTCGATACCCCGCTCAACAAGGAAGTCGTCGCCGCGTTCAAGGCCTTCGCCAAGGACGACAAGCGAGTATTTAACGACCCGATGGAGGCGCATTACATCGGCTTTAACATGTGGGTGAAGGCAGTCGAGAAAGCCGGCGGCACCGATCACGACGCGGTTATCGACGCGATGGTCGGGGTTGCCCATCCAAATCTTTCGGGCGATTTCGCGACGATGATGCCCAACCATCACCTGACCAAGCCCGTGCTGATCGGCGAGGTGCAGGGCAACGGGATGTTTAACGTCGTCTGGCAGACGCCGGGATTGGTCGTCGCTCAGCCTTGGTCGCCTTATCTGCCGGAGAGCAAGAACCTGATCGGCGATTGGTTGCCGCCGATGTCCTGCGGCAGCTACGACGTCGTCGCCGGCAAGTGCTTGGGCAATCACAAGGCTTGAGCAAATGCGCCGTTGCTTGAGGAAGGGCTGGTGCCGCCGGCCCTTTTTCCCGCACGGCTTCATGCGCGCCGTGCTGGTGGGGTTAATACTGGTGCTGCCGAGTGTGACGCGCGCGGCCGACGACCCGTTCGCGGATATCGCCGCCACCAATTTCGACCTCGTGGCGAAGGGCGTGCAGGAGCTGGCAGTTTCGGGCAGCCCGCGTGCCGCGGCGGTCATCGCCGCTCTGCGCGACGGGCGGCTGTTTGCCTGGAAATGGCCGCGGCCGGACACGCCGCTTTACATCCGCACCGATAAGGGGTTCGCCGATGCCCGCACCGGCTCTCCGGTGGCAGCGCCGTCGCCGGTGAACCTGCGGCGGGTCATCGCCAATGATTCAGTGCGCTTCGCGATCGAGACCGCCGAAGGAGCCCTCGATCTGTCCTCGAAGAGCCCCGCAGCGCGGCTCAAGGCAGCCGATGCGATTTTCCAATCGGCAGATGCCGGTGCGCTGCCACTGATCGAGCGGGCGCTGGCTAAGGAACACGATGCAGCGGTCGTCCGCGTGTTGGACGAGGCCCAGGCCGCGGCGCTGTTGAAATCCGACAGCGGGTCGGCCTCGGCGCGGCTCACCGCGGTGCACGAAGTGGCGGCGCGGGCGGATCTCTCGGCGCGGAGCCTGTTGTCCTCGCTGCATGGGCAACCGCCTCCTGTCGAGGCGGCAATCGGCGCGGCGATCCACGACATCGACCGCCAGCTGCAGCTATGGGGCCTTGCCGAGGACGTCTATTACGGCTTGAGCCTCGGCGCCGTGCTGCTGTTGGCCGCGACCGGGTTGGCCATCACCTTCGGGGTGATGGGCGTCATCAACATGGCGCATGGCGAAATGGTGATGATCGGCGCTTACACCACTTTCGTGGTGCAGCAGCTGATCTCTGCCTTTGCCCCGGCGCTTGAGGTTCTTGGCCTGTTGCTGGCCGTGCCGGCGGCCTTTTTGGTGGCGGGCGCAGTCGGGGTAGTGGTCGAGCGCACTCTGATCCGCTTCCTTTACGGCAGACCGCTCGAGACCCTTCTTGCCACCTGGGGGCTCAGCCTGATCCTGCAACAGGCGGTGCGCAGCATCTTCGGCCCGACCAACCAGGACGTCAGTTCGCCCTCATGGATGAGCGGCTCGATAGCGCTCGGCGGGCTCACGCTGACTGTCAACCGGCTCTGGATCATCCTGTTCGCGTTGCTCGTGCTCGGCGCCCTGATGGCAACGCTGCGCTGGGGCGGGCTCGGACGCTCCATCCGCGCCGTGACCCAGAACCGGCGCATGGCGGCGGTTATGGGAATTCGCACACCGGTGATCGACGCGCTGACCTTTGGCCTTGGTTCCGGCATTGCCGGCATGGCCGGCGTGGCACTGAGCCAAATCGACAATGTCAGCCCCAATCTCGGCCAAAGCTACATCATCGACAGCTTTCTCGTGGTGGTGCTGGGCGGCGTCGGCAATCTGTGGGGAACGTTGTTTGCGGCGATGACCCTCGGGGTGGTGGATAAGTTCGTCGAACCCTTCGAGGGCGCCGTGCTGGCCAAGATCCTGGTGCTGGTATTCCTGATCCTGTTCATCCAGCGGCGCCCCCAAGGGCTGTTCCCGCTTAAAGGTCGGGCGGCCGAGGCTTGATGTCGATCGACCGCATCACGACGGCGACACTCGGCTGCGTGCTCGGAGGCGCGGCGCTGCTTGCGGTTTTGAACTTGTTCGCCCCGGCGGCGAGCGCAACGCACGTCCCTGACTTCGTAATTTCGCTGACCGGCAAATATCTGTGCTACGCGATCCTGGCGCTGGCGGTCGATCTGGTGTGGGGCTATGTCGGCATCCTGACACTCGGCCATGCCGCATTCTTTGCCCTGGGCGGCTATGCGATGGGCATGTACCTGATGCGGGAGATCGGCGCCCGCGGCGTCTATGCCAATCCGACCTTGCCCGACTTCATGATCTTCATCGGCTGGAACAAGCTGCCCTGGTACTGGTATGGGTTCGACCATCTCTGGTTCGCCCTGATGATGGTGCTGCTGGCGCCGGGCGTGCTGGCCGGCGTGTTCGGCTGGTTCGCGTTCCGCTCGCGCGTCTCCGGCGTCTATCTGTCGATCATCACTCAAGCGCTGACCTATGCGCTGCTGCTCGCCTTCTTCCGCAACGACATGGGTTTTGGCGGCAACAACGGAATGACCGACTTCAAAGACATCTTAGGCTTCCCGCTCAACCACGAGAGCACCTCGATCGGGCTGATGCTGACCACCGCGATCGTGCTGGCGGCGGCGTTCCTACTGGCGCGCGCAATCACCGGCTCGCGGTTCGGCAAGGTGCTGGTGGCGGTGCGCGATGCGGAATCGCGTACCCGCTTTCTCGGCTACCGGCCCGAATCCTACAAGCTCGTGGTGTGGGTGGTCTCAGCGGTAATCGCCGGGATCGGCGGTGCGCTTTACGTGCCGCAGGTCGGCATCATCAACCCCTCGGAATTCGCACCCGGCAATTCGATCGAGGCGGTGATCTGGGTCGCGGTCGGCGGGCGCGGCACACTTGCCGGAGCGATCCTCGGCGCGGTCGTGGTCAATCTCGGCAAGACCTGGTTAACCAGCGCCTTGCCTGAAATCTGGCTGTTTGCGTTCGGCGGATTGTTCATCTTGGTGACATTATTTCTGCCCCGGGGAATCATCGGCCTGTTCGCGGCGCGCTCGGTCGGCGACGCCAGGTCCGAGCCCGATTCGGCTGCTGCCGCGGCGGCGCGCGAGGTCACGGGGTGACTGGGGGAACCCTCCTCGATCTCGACGGCGTCAGCGTCTCGTTCGATGGCTTCAAGGCGCTCAACGAGCTGTGCCTGGCGCTCGAACCAGGCGAGATGCGGGCGGTAATCGGCCCCAATGGCGCCGGCAAGACCACAATGATGGACGTAATCACCGGCAAGACAAAGCCTGATGCCGGGCGGGTCGTGTTTGGCGACGACACCGATCTGACACGACTCGACGAGCCGGCGATCGCCCGGCTCGGCATCGGCCGCAAGTTTCAGCGGCCGACGGTCTTCGAGCCGTTGTCGGTGCGCGACAACGTGCTGCTCGCGCTCGATGGCGATCGCTCTCCCCGCTTTGCACTGTGGGCGCGCGAGACGCCCGATGAGCGCATGCGAATCGAAGAGATCCTGTTGACGACGCGTCTCGGTGCCGAACGCTACCGCCGTGCGGCTGACCTCTCGCACGGTCAGAAGCAGTGGCTGGAGATCGGCATGCTGCTCGCTCAGAACCCGAGATTGCTCCTGGTTGACGAGCCGGTCGCCGGCATGACCGATGCGGAGACTGCAGCGACGGCGGATCTGCTGCGCGAAATCAACCGTACCCGCAGTGTGGTGGTGGTTGAACACGACATGGCGTTCGTGCGCGCGCTTGGCGTGAAGGTGACGGTGCTGCATGAGGGGGCGGTGCTGGCGGAAGGCTCGATCGACGCCATTCAGGACAATCCGCGCGTCGTCGAAGTCTATCTCGGGCGATGAGATATGCTTTCCGTCGACGCCATCGATCTTTACTACGGCGCGAGCCAGGCGTTGCGCCGCGTCAGTCTGACGGCAAAAAAGGGCGAGGTGACCTGCATCCTTGGCCGCAACGGCGTCGGTAAGACCAGTCTGTTGCGGGCGATTTTCGGGCTCCAGCCGATCCGAGCCGGGCAGATTGCTTGGGAAGATCGAGAATTGACCGGGCTATCTCCGTATCAGCGCGCCCGTGCCGGCTTGGCGCTGGTGCCGCAGGGCCGCGAGATCTTTCCGCGCCTGACCGTTGCGGAGAACCTCGAGACCGGATTTGCTCTCTTGCCGCGCGGCCTGCGCCATGTCTCTGACGAAATCTTCGTGTTGTTTCCGGTGCTGAAGGAGATGCTGCGCCGGCGTGGCGGCGACCTCTCCGGTGGCCAGCAGCAGCAACTGGCAATCGCGCGCGCGCTGGTCACGGGGCCCCGGCTCCTGGTCCTCGACGAGCCGACCGAAGGCATCCAGCCTTCGATTATCAAGGACATTGAGCGCGTCATTCGCGGTCTGGCCGCGCGCGGCGACATGGCAATCCTGTTGGTCGAGCAGTATTTCGAATTCGCCCGCGACCTTGCTGCCTCCTACCTCGTCATGCAGCGCGGCGAAGTTGTTGCCTCCGGCCGCCGCGAGGACATGGATGAGGCAGCAATTCGCAGCTTTCTGACCGTTTAAACAGAGAGGTGGGCGGCCTTTACCCCAATCGCCCTCGGGAATTCATCATCCCGCAGAAATTTAAACCTTCCTGTGCAGGAGGAGTCAGCCCTTGCCAGGCACGAACGGGGTCAACTGGTTTCGATCGCCGGGGTGAAGATGTAGCCGCTGCCGCGCACGGTCTTAATGATCGATGGTCGCTGCGGGTCATCCTCGAGCTTGCGGCGAAGCCGTCCGACTTGCACGTCGATTGTCCGGTCGAACGGCCCGGCCTCGCGATTGCGCGCCAAATCCAACAGCTGATCACGAGTCAGCACTTGGTTGGCATTGTTGACGAACGCCGCCAACAAGTCGAATTCGCCGGTGGTCAGCCGAACCTCCTTGCCCGTGGGCGAATAGAGTTCGCGGCTTGAAAGATCGAGGTTCCAGCCGGCAAACCGTGCCTTCGATCGCAGCGCCGGCGCTCGCTCTGCGGTCCGGCTCGAGACACGGCGTAGCACACTCTTGACCCGCGCCAACAGCTCACGGAGGTGGAAGGGCTTCGGCAGATAGTCATCAGCACCCATTTCGAGGCCGATGATGCGGTCGACCGTCTCGCCACGTCCGGTCAGGATGATAATTCCGACGTCAAATTCCTCGCGCAAAGAGCGGGCGAGCGACAGCCCGTCCTCGCCGGGCAACATCAGATCCAGAATGACGAGATCGACCCTGGATTGCGCTAAGGCGCGGCGCATCTCGGCGCCGTCATGAGCGGTCGAGACCCGATAGCCCTCGCCGGACAGGTAGTCGTCGACCATCTCGCAGATCTCCCTTTGATCGTCGACGACCAGGATATGACCATTGTCGCTCATTTCGGTCCGCCACTTGCCTGCGCAGCGGGGCGATAAGAGCCCGACGCCGTGACCCTGGGGGGAGCATCATACATAAGGTTACAAATCCTTACATAAAACCACATGGGCTGACATCATCGAATTACATCCTCGCGATAGGTTTGGTGCACAGATCGGCCCTCGGGTCGATTGCCGACGGCATCGGGAGGCTTTCGTGGCGGATCCGCATCAGGCGATCGAGGCGGAAATCCCGCGCCTTCGGCGCTACGCGCGGGCGCTGACCCGTGACGCTGTACTCGCCGACGATCTCGTTCAAGACTGCCTGACCCGCGCTCTGGCGAAGCTCCACCTCTGGCAAGGGGGTACCGATCTGCACGCGTGGCTGTTTACGATCCTTCACAACCAATATGTCAATCACGTGCGCCGCTGCGTGCGTGAGGGAGCCGGGATCCAATTGAGTGACAACGAGCCGTTGCTGACGCGCGCTCCGCAGCAGGGACAGGGGCTTGAATTGCGCGACCTCGGGCGTGCGATTGCCAAGCTCCCCGAGGAACAGCGTTCCGCCCTCCTCTTGGTTGGATTGGAGGGTATGCGCTACGACGAGGTCGCGGCCGTGCTCGACGTACCGGTCGGAACCATTCGCTCGCGGCTATCGCGTGGTCGTGAAGCCTTGCGCAGGCTCATGGGGTTCGTTGCTGACGAAGCATCCGACGCCGGCACCGGCCGCACTGCAGCCCGGCGTTTCACTGGGGCTGCCCGGGGCTTCGCAATGGCGGTCGGTCCTGCCAATCGAGCATCACGCCAGCGGACACGGCCGGTCACGAGGTCGGTTTAAGAAACGGAAGCGAGCGGAGCCTTCATTGATCGGCGTCGCGCGGTAATAATCGAGCTGGTGCGAAGTCGCGGTGAACATTCGCTTCGTGCCGCTTCGAACCCGGTCTTCCACCGTCTGCCGCGCATCGTTTGTATGCCGATGGGCTTCCGATATTTCTTGAGGTTAACGATCGTCCCGGCTGCCGTCCTATTCGCGGGATATTTTGCCGAAATATAGCGGATTGAGGCATTGGCGCCTCCACAAACGGGCTCGCCGATAGGCCGCTTGCAAAGGAGGGCTCGATCCGCAAGGATCGCCCCCTCGCCCCGGGGGAATATACGTGGCGGGCATCCTAGCATGTACCGGGGCATGACACGGATGGATGGGCTATCCGGTTCGTGGGAGCTCATCGACAGCAGCGCGGCCGCCAAATCCTCGGCAACGTTGGGTTCGCAGCAAGATGTTTGGAAGAATGTTGGGACTATTGTCCGCCGATATGGCAATCGACCTGGGTACGGCGAACACCCTCGTCTATGTGAAAGGGCGGGGCATCGTCCTCAACGAGCCGTCAGTGGTCGCGATCGCCAGCGTCAAGGGCAAGAAGCAGGTGCTCGCGGTCGGCGAGGAAGCGAAGCTGATGCTCGGCCGCACCCCGGGCTACATCCAGGCGATCCGCCCGTTGCGCGATGGCGTGATCGCCGATTTCGAAGTCACGGAAGAAATGATCAAGCATTTCATCCGTAAAGTTCACAACCGCCGCAGCTTCGCCACCCCGCAAATCGTCGTCTGCGTACCGTCAGGCTCGACTGCCGTCGAGCGGCGCGCGATCCAGGAATCCGCCGAAAGTGCCGGCGCCAGGCGGGTTTTCTTGATCGAGGAACCGATGGCTGCGGCGATCGGCGCAGGCCTTCCGGTTACCGAGCCGACCGGCTCGATGGTAGTCGACGTTGGCGGTGGCACGACCGAAGTGGCGGTGCTTTCCTTGGGCGGCATCGTCTATTGCCGATCGGTTCGGGTCGGCGGCGACAAAATGGACGAGTCGATCATCGCTTACATCAGGCGCAACCATAATCTTCTGGTCGGCGAAAGCAGCGCCGAACGGATCAAAAAGGAAATCGGTTCCGCTTGCATGCCGGAAGACGGCGAGGGGCGGGTGATGGAGATCAAGGGACGCGACCTGATGAACGGCGTCCCAAAGGAAATCGTGATCAGCGAACGTCAAGTATCGGAGAGTCTCGCCGAGCCGGTTGGATCAATTGTCGAGGCGGTCAAAGTGGCGCTTGAGCACACCGCGCCCGAACTCGCCGCGGATATCGTCGACAAGGGGATCGTGTTGACTGGCGGCGGCGCGCTACTTAGCAATCTGGATCTGGTGCTGCGTCACGCCACGGGACTCCCGGTCTCGATTGCCGATGACCCGTTGAGCTGCGTGGCGCTTGGAACCGGCCGAACGCTCGAAGAGATGAAGACGTTGAGATCGGTGTTGATCAATACTTGGTAAAGGTCTTTATCTGGCTGGCGACAAGCGGGGGGCACTGCCGTGCGGCTGAGAGGGGTTTGGGGCCCCGAAGGTTGTGGGCGGAGGCGCGCATACGGCCGCGGCCTTGCTCGCCGGCGGGTGAGGGCGGTGTGATTCGCCTCGCCGCGCCGCGCCGCGCCGTCCTCCAGCGGCTCGTTCTCCCGGTTCTCGTTCTCCTTTCGGTGATGATGATCGTTATCGGCAAATTGGACCAGGTAGTGTTCGACCCGGTGAGGATTTCGCTTACCGATGCCGCCGCCCCAACTCTTGACGCGTTGTCCCGCCCGATCGCCGCCGCCGGCAACCTGATGGACCGCGCCTATGGGCTCATCAACCTCTATCGGGAGAACGGCCGTCTCGCGGAAGAGAACCGCCGATTGCTGCATTGGCAGCAGGCCGCGCTAACGCTCGCCGCCGAAAACGCCCAGCTGCGCAGCTTGCTGAAACTGGTTCCGGAATCGGCCATCTCCTATGTAACGGCTCGGGTCATCGCCAATTCGGGCGGGGCCTATGCGCGCAACCTTATGGTCAATGCGGGCAGCGGCAGCGGCGTTGAACGCGGCCAGGCCGCGATTACCGGCGCTGGCCTCGTCGGCAGAATGGTGGAGGTCGGGACGCGGGCGGCACGGGTCCTCCTTGTCACCGACCTCAACTCGCGCGTGCCGGTCATCGTCGAGCGATCACGACAGCGAGCGATCTTGTCTGGTGACAATTCCGAACGCCCTCTACTGGAGTACCTCGATCCGGCCAGCGCGGTAAGGGTCGGCGATCGGATCATTACCTCGGGCGAGGGTGGCGTGTTTCCGCCGGATTTGCCGGTCGGTGTAATTTCCAGAGTAAATGGCGAGGCACCGCGGGTGGAGCCCTATGTCGCGTTGTCACAGATCGAATATCTGCGCATCGTCGATTACGGGCTAGCTAGCGGGTTGCCCAAGCCGGTCGCCGGCATCCCGCGCTCCGTACGGCGAGTGACGCCACCGTCCACCGTTGGAACGAATCATCATTGATCGAGAGATGACGTACAAAATCGCCGGCGCCCCTGTCGGACCCCGGGTCGACAGTGTAGTCTCCCGCCTGATCCCAGTCGGCACGACGGCAGCAGCGGCGGTCCTATCGATCCAGCCGGTACACATACCGTCTTACGCAGCTCTGGCCCCGGCCTTTATGTTAATGGCGGTATATCACTGGACGATCTACCGACCGGACTTATTGCCAGCGTCGGCAGTTTTTCTAATCGGCGTCAGCCATGATCTTTTGGCGGGAGGGTCGCTGGGCGTGACCGCTGTCGTCCTCCTCCTCGCCCGGGAGGTGGTGGTGCGATATCGGCGCTGGTTCCCGGACCGACCTTTTCCCTTCGTGTGGGGGGGCTTTGCTTTGCTCACCGCCGCCGCGATGTTGGCACTTTGGCTCTTGCACTCATTGCTGGAAGCAAAGGTCGTTGAATTCCGCAGCAGCATTTTTCGTGCTGTGCTGACGATCTCGCTGTTCCCCTTCGCCAGCTTTTTGTTGGGCCGAACCCAGCGCGCGCTGATGGGCGCGCGCTGATCGTACGGTCTGGCAAAGCGCCCCAACGGATGGCGGCGATGCAGAGGGAAATTCAACGCAACAGGCGGTTTAGCCGGCGCACCGCAGTCCTTGCGGCCGGGCAGGCACTGCTCGTAGCCGCGCTCTCGACCCGTCTGTACCAGCTGCAGATCGTGGACTCGGAACGCTATAAGGTGATGGCCGACGAGAACCGCGTCAGTCTGCGGCTTCTAGCACCGCCACGCGGGCGCATCCTGGATCGCTTCGGTGTTCCGCTCGCCGACAATCGTCAGGACTACCATCTCGTGATCGTTGCCGAGCAGGCCGGTGACATCGTTGCGACACTGGCCGCACTCGGTGCGTTAATCGAACTCGGCGACGCGGACCGCAACCGGGTTTTGCGTGAGGTCCGGCGCAAGCACTCTTTCGTCCCGGTCGTGATCCGAGCGAATCTGAGTTGGGACGAAATGGCTCGGATCGAGGTTGCCGTGCCGGAACTGCCCGGCGTTTCGATTGAACAGGGACTTACCCGGCATTATCCGTTCGGCGGAACGGCAGCGCATACCGTCGGTTACGTCGCTGCGCCTTCTGAGCAGGAGCTGACCGGAGATCCGTTGCTCGAGTTGCCGGATTTCCATATCGGCAAGAGTGGTATCGAAAAATCTCAAGACCTGTCACTGCGCGGCACTGCTGGGACCCGTCAGGTCGAGATAAACGCTGTTGGCCGGGTCGTACGAGAACTCGCTCGAGTGGAGGCCGAGCCAGGATCAGATGTCGTGGTCGGGCTCGACATCGCGATGCAGGATTTCGTGACCCGTCGATGCAGCGGCGAGCAAAGTGTCTCGAGCGTTCTCCTTGACGCGGTGACCGGCGAGGTGCTGGCTCTGGTATCGAGCCCGAGCTTTGATCCGAGAATGTTTTGCAGCGGGCTCAGCCGGACGATGTGGCGGCAACTCTCGACCGATCCAGCACACCCGCTGATAGACAAGGTTATCGCCGGCGTTTATCCGCCGGGGTCGACGTTCAAGCCGGTGGTTGCGCTGGGCGCGTTGGCGGCGGGGGTGCTGACGCCCGAGACCGCGATCACTTGCCCTGGATACCTCCAGCTAGGCAATGCCGTATTTCACTGTTGGCGGCACGGCGGTCACGGTACCCTCCACCTTCGAAACGCGATCAAGGAATCTTGCGACGTCTTTTTTTACGAGACGGCGCGACGACTGGGGATCGACCGGCTCGCGGCAATGGCTCGCCGCTTTGGCTACGGCGCCGTCCTCGGTATCGACATTCCGGGCGAGCGGCCCGGGTTGATCCCGACCGCCGAGTGGAAGCTCGCGACCACCGGATCCAGCTGGCAGCAAGGGGAGACCGTGATTGCCGGCATCGGCCAGGGATCGGTGCTCGCCACGCCTCTGCAGATCGCGACCATGGTAGCACGCCTGGCGACCGGCCGCGCGGTTGTGCCACACCTTGTGCGCGGCGCGGGAGTGATGCCAGAGGGCGAAGATTTGCCGGCCCGGGACTTTCCTACACTCGGCATTGACCCAGCGGCGCTCGCCCTCGTCCTCGACGGGATGAACGCGGTCGTCAACGAGCCGGGCGGCACTGCTTACGCGGCGCGGATCACCGATCCGGGCCTCGCCATGGGCGGGAAATCCGGTACCTCGCAAGTCCGGCAGATTACCCAGTACGAGCGCGACCACGGGCTGCGCCGGATCGATGAGATCCCGTGGAAGGAACGCGATCACGCACTCTTTGTCGGGTTTGCCCCAGTCGGCGCGGTGCGCTACGTCTGCGCGACCGTGGTCGAGCATGGCGGCGGCGGTTCCGCGGTGGCCGGGCCGATTTGCCGAGACATTTTGCGCGCGGTACAGCAACGCGACCCGGGACGGCGGGTTCCGGCTCGGCCGTCGGTCGCCCAATCCGCCCTGCCCTCCCCCGCGGCTCCCGGCTCCGCCGGCGGATAAGCGTTGACCAGCCTCAATACTGACCTCAATCGGTCCAATCCGAAGTTTGCGCAGAGGATGCTCGGTATCAGTTGGGGTCTGGTACTCCTTATCACTATAGTTGCATGCTTCGGAATCTTGATATTGTATTCAGCTGCCGACGGCAATATGCAGCCCTGGGGGGAAAAGCAACTGGTGCGTTTTGGAATTGCGCTGATCCTGATGCTGGGCGCGGCGATCCTAGGTGTATATTATTGGTTTCGCCTTGCCTATTGGACATATGCCGTATCTTTGCTACTAGTGGTAGCGGTAGATTTACGGGGTATTGTCGGCATGGGGGCACAACGCTGGATTGATCTTGGAATTATTCAGCTGCAGCCGTCCGAACTGATGACCGTAGCCCTGCTGCTGGCGCTGGCACGCTATTTTCATCACCTGGGAAATGAAGAGGACCTAAAGATCCGTTTTTTAATCATTCCGTTGCTAATGATTCTCCTTCCGGTGGCACTGGTTCTCAAGCAACCGGACCTAGGTACCGCGATCATGCTGCTGATGGGCGGAGCGGTGATGTTTTTTCTGGCCGGGGTCCGCCTGCGCCTTTTCGTATTGATGGGTACGGCGGCGGGGGCGGCAGTACCGATCGCTTGGCGGTTCTTGCGCGATTATCAGAAGAGCCGGATCTATACTTTTCTTGATCCTGACAACGATCCTTTGGGCGCCGGTTACCACATCCTTCAGTCCAAAATAGCTTTGGGATCGGGTGGCCTGTTTGGCAAAGGCTTTCTTCTTGGTACCCAGAGCCATCTCAGTTTTCTGCCAGAGAAGCAGACTGATTTTATCTTTACCACCTTGGCCGAAGAATTTGGCTTATTCGGGGCGCTAACCTTGCTCGGTCTCTATTGTGGAATATTTGCTTACAGCTTTGCAATCGCTCTACGTAGCCGCAATCATTTTGGAAGACTGCTGGGGGCAGGGATTACTACGAATTTTTTTCTTTATGTGTTCATCAACACCGCAATGGTGACCGGCCTGATCCCCGTTGTCGGTGTCCCGTTGCCGCTGATTTCTTATGGCGGGACCGCGATGCTGACGGTCATGCTCGGGTTTGGGTTGCTGATGAGCGTGGGCGTCGACCGCGATGTGCGCTTGAATCGGGCGGGTGAGCGTCAGCCCGACTAGGCCGTAGAATGCCGCTGATTTTGGTCGCGCCCTCGGCCGACGCCGCCTAGGATTGCTCCGGCTGGCGGATCGCGCCGATGCGGAGGGGTTGATGGCGGAGAAGGATCCCGCGGAGAGCGGACGGCGATTGCATGTGACGACGCTCCTGGTCGCTTCGCGCCGCGCGCTCGACAACGCGCTCGCAGAACTCGGCTTTGCCGAAGACGATGACAGGGTGGTCGAACACGATGGCCGTCTGGCTTTTCTGACCTGCTCGCACGAGGAGGACAGCGACGATCTATTCGCACTCGTCACCGAGCTATCAGCCCGTGGTGAGAGCTGGGAATTGCAATCAAGGGTAGACTCTGAGCCCGGCCGCGCGATCTATTTTTCTTTAGCGCGCTACCGCCCCGTCGAGGCGATCGACGCTGCGGTCGAGGAAGAGCAAGAGCCCGAAAGTCCGGAGACTCCGATCTATGACGTCGAAACCGCGGAGGGCCTCCAAGCCCTCAAGCGCATCTTAAAGCGGATCGAGCCAGCGGACGCCTTTGCGACAATTCGCCCCGGGCGCGACGGGCGGGCCACCGCTCGAATTCTGCGCCGTGGCTCCCGCCGGCTACTGGCCTCGGCAATAGCGGCAGACGAGGCCACCTTGCGTGGCGCGATCCGTGAAATCCTGCCTAACGTCATGCTCGATGTGGCAATGAAGCCACCGAGTTAGGGCGAGTTGAAGAATGCCAGCCTGCTCGCCAAATCGACTTTCCCAGGGACCGACACGCCGCCGAGCCTGAGAGGGTTTTTCTATATTTGAGCCGGCGGGATTTGAGCCGGCGTGGCCTCCCCGCTACCGCCGTCGAAAGCACTCCCCATATAAATTCGAACAAAGCTCTCGAGTTTCTTGTTCGGGGACGCCCTCGCATGAACGCCAGAGACTGGAATGCGGCGGATCGTTACCGGTGTTAACCCACGGTGCGATGATTCGCGCTATCGTAGCGCAAATCTGTGGAGAGCATCATGTGCGATGCGGCCATCATCAGCGCGGACGTGAGGCAGCGCTTCAGCACGGCCGCCGCTTTGGCGATTGCTCTCGGCGTCGTGCTGAGCGCAGTCGGTTGCACTTCGATTGGCGGGGATTCCTCGGGGCTCCCATGGAACGCAAACAGGGTGACGGTGACCAGTTTCGCGCCCCTTGTAAGCGAGATAATACCTGCGGTCGTCAACGTCTCGGCAGTTCAGAGACCCGGCAAGGCGGCGGCTGATGAATCGCCGCCAATAGGCGTCAGCCCGGATACGGCCTCGAAACTGCCGTCCGCGGCGCTCGATGAGCTACTGCGTCGTTTCTTCGACGATCAACAACATAGAGGCGCGCCGAAAACTCCCGGTCTGGCGTTAGGTTCGGGTTTTATCATCGATCCGAACGGCTATGTCGTCACCGACTACCATGTCTTGGAGAACGCAGACAGCATCACCGTAACCTTGCACGACGCCACCCAGCATCAGGCGCGTATCGTCGGACGCGACGCACTGACAGATTTGGCGCTGCTTAAGGTCGACACCTCGCGACCGTTGCCTTATGTGCGCTGGGGCGACAGCGACGCCGCGCGCGTCGGTGACTGGGTGCTGGCAATCGGCAATCCCTTTGGCCTCGACGACACGGTCAGCAGCGGGATTATCTCCGCTCGCGGTCGCGACATTCACTCCGGCCCTTACGACGATTTTCTGCAGATCGATGCATCGATCAACCGAGGAAATTCCGGCGGGCCAACCTTTGACCTCCGTGGCAGAGTTATCGGCATCAACAGCGCGATCTACTCACCTAACGGCGGTTCAGTCGGCATCGGCTTCGCCATACCTGCGAACCTTGCCAGGCCGGTGGTCGAGCAATTGAAGGAGCACGGCAAAGTAGAGCGCGGATGGCTTGGTATACAGATTCAGGAAGTGACGCCGGCAATCGCCCGGGGCTTCGGGTTAGCCAGGCCGGCGGGCGCGCTTGTCGCCGGGCTTGGCGCCAACGGTCCGGCAGCCCGCGCCGGTTTCGCACAAGGTGATGTCATCCTGGCGGTCAACGGTCACGAGATCAGCAGAATGCGGGATCTGCCGCTTGTCGTCGCCGAAATGCCGGTAGGCCAATCAGCCGACGTTTCCGTCTGGCGGCGCGATCGCGAAATTACCTTGCGGCCGGTCATTGGCGAGATGCCGGAAGGCCCGGAAACTGCAGGCCTCGGGCAAGGCGAAAACGAAACTAGGCAGATAAGCCCCCTGGACGTGGTCGCCGGTCTTAAGCTCGCCCCGCTGAGCACAACGCAGCGCCAACGACTGCACGTTCCAGGCAATATCAGCGGCGTTGTCGTGACCGCGATCGGGGCCGACAGTCCGTTGGCAGGGCTCGATCTCGTGCCCGGCGATGTGATCCAGACAATCGACCAGCAGCCGGTCGCCTCTCCGCAGGACGCTCTCGCCAAGATTGAAGCCGCCGCGGCCAGCCCCGATAAAACCGTGCTGATGCTGATAAACCGGCACGGGACCAGCCGCTATTTGGCACTGCCGTTAAACAGCCGTGGAACCAGCGACGGGGACGGTTGATTCCGGCTAGCGCCGGCCTAAGCCTCCGCCCCCGCACAGGGCGGTCCGACCGCGATTCTGGACGCTTTACTCGGCGGCGAGCCTTGGGCGCTGGCCCTGCAATTCGGCGACGCGCGCCCTGGTGTAGATATCGGTCCAGTTGGACAGTGCAAAATCGGTGACTTGGCGCGGATCGTAGTCGCGAGCGGCGATGCGAATCTCCTTGCCGGCGATATAGACGGCGCGGACCGCGCCGGGATCCTGCAACACGCTGATATCGGCGAGCGGCGACGCGCTGAGTGCCACGAAATCGGCGGCCCGGCCGGGCTCGAGCGTGCCGATGCGGTCGCCGCCGGTCATGAACCGCGCGTTGACCTCGGTCGCGGCGCGCAGCGCCGCGGCCGGCGAGAACCCGAGATCCTCGACGAACAGTTCGAGTTCACGCGCATTCCACTCGCCATAGGGGGTAATCGCAAAGCCGGTGTCGGTTCCAGTCATCATCGGCACGCCGGCGGCGCGCGCCTTTTTCCAATTCGCGCAGCCGATCTCGTACTCGCGCTGGGCATGGCCGGGACGCCCCTTCTGATATGCCGGTTCGTGCGGTTGGGTAAAGTCGATCGTATTGCGCGGATGGGTCATGGTCGGGCCGATCGCACTACCGGTCTCCAACATCGCCGCGATGCATTCGCCGTCGAGATGGTTGGCGTGAAAAATCAGATCGATACCGCTACGTGCCGCGTAAAGCGTGGCTTCGCGGCCGCGGGCATGCGCCACCGCCTTTTTGCCGAGACGATGGATTTCGCGGACCATCACCTCGGTCTCTTCCTGGTTGAAAGCTGCGACGAGTTCGCCGTTCTCGCGGCGCTGGATCCCATCGAGCGCTATCTTGATGCAGTCGACTCCATCTTTGACCTGGCGACGAATCTCTTCGACCGCCTCGGCGCTGGTGGCGACCAGCTTCCCGATCGAGGTTTCGGGCGCGCCAATCCAGCTCGGGTACCAGTCGGTAAGACCTTGATGCGTCGTTAGATACCGCCCTGCCGCCATGACCCGCGGGCCATCGAACAGGCCGGCGCGGATCGCATTGCGAATCGACAGGCTGATCTGCCCAGCATCGCCCGGCGAGCAGATCGCGGTAAATCCAGCAGCGGCGACCTTCTGGGCAAAAAACAAGCCACGCAGCGCGCGGAATTCGAGGGGGCTGTAGAGGTCGATGTCTTCCTCGCTCTTGGCGTTGCCGTAGGCGAGATGGGTGTGCACGTCGATCAGACCGGGCATCACGAACAACCCGGAGTAGTCGAGCACCCGGTCGCCGCGCATACGCCGCGGCGCTCCCTCTTCGGCCCCGACATAGTCGAGAATGCCTTCCTCGTCGAAGACGATGGTCTGGCCGATCCGGGCATCGTCCTCGCCCGCGGTAAAAAGCTGGCCGCAGCGCACAAAGGTCTTCATCGCGATCTACTCCAGACGATTGGGACGACACGGAAGTGGACCGCCCTTCGACGATCCGCATCGCCATTGCTCTTGTAGCACAGAGCATGGGCCCGAACACGATCGTCGAGCGAGCGCCGCCCAACAGACCGCCATGGCTGAAATGGCGAAGCGGGCGATGACCGCCCGAATCCAATGGCGCCGGCCTCAGACCTGTTCGATCGAGTTGAAGTCCCAATTCTGGGCGGGAGGGTTCTCGCCGATGCGCAGCGTCGACTTCTCAGGAAAGTGATAGGGGGGGACCGGCAAATTGTAGGGCGCGGGGACGGATTTGAACACGCGGCCCGCCAGATCGTATTTCGAGCCATGGCACGGGCAGAAATACCCACCAAGCCAATCGGGCGCCGGATTGCTCGGATCCGGCTGGGGAAAAAAGCTCGGAATGCAGCCGAGGTGAGTGCAGATCCCGACCAGCACTGAATATTTCGGGTCGATCGAGCGATGCCAGTTTTCGGCGTAGGGGGGTTGCTGGTTCGCCTCGGATCGGGGATCGCTCAGTCTCTCGACCAGCTTGGGATCCTGCAACATTTTGAGCAGTGACGGTGTCCGATCGACGACGAAAATCGGCTTACCGCGCCACAGGACGATGATCTGCTGGCCGGGCTGCACCTTACTCAAATCGACTTCGACGGGTTCGCCGGCGGCGAGCACATCGGCTGCCGGGTTCATCGAATCAATGAGCGTATACGCCGCCGCCCCGGCCCCCAGCACTCCCACTGCGCCCGCAACCAGGATCAGAAAGTCGCGGCGCGTCTCTTGCGGCTCGCCACCATGTCCGGCGGTTACAGTGGAAACAGAATAAGCTTCATCAGTCATCGGGTTTTCCGTTCTTCGGACGACACCAGGCGGATCGCGGGCACATTATGACGGGACTCCTTTCCGGGCAACGAACACCCGTCGTACTGGTGCCGGGTTTGCGGCCGGTGCTACGATCGGTCACAGCCGTAGCCCTCCAACGTCTAAATCTTCGCGAGAGATTACGACATGAAAATCGCGCGCATAGAGAGCTTTATCCTAGGCACCGGCAGCTCGAAGGATCTGCTGTTCTGCCGCGTCGAAACCGAGGATGGGCTCCATGGTTGGGGCGAAGCCTACGTCACGCACGGCAAGGAAACCGTCGTCGCCGAGATCATCCGGACGATGGCGCCGCACCTGATCGGCCGCAGCGCCTTCAACATTCGCCACACCGGCCAGATCATGTTCGAGGATTTTGCGATCAAGCGCGGCTCGCCGGAATTGTCTTCGGCGTGGAGCGCGGTCGAGATCGCATCCTGGGACATTCTCGGTAAGCGCACCGGACTTCCGGTCTACAACCTGATCGGCGGCGCTTCGCGCGAGCGGGTCCGCGTCTACGCCAATGGCTGGTCGCGGGGGTCGACCATCGACGAACGCGTCGCGTGCGGAATGAAGGTCAAGGCAATGGGCTTCACCGCCGCCAAATTCGATCCGTTCCCTGGCCCGTGGCGCTCCTTTGTCGACCGCCGGGACGAGGATTTCGCCATCGATTACGTCAGGGCGATGCGCGACGCGCTTGGCCCTGATTTCGAGCTCCTGATCGAAGCGCACCGGCGCTTCGCCCCGGCGCACGCAATTCGCATCGGTCATCGCCTCGCCGAATTCGGCATCGACTGGTACGAGGAGCCGTGCCTATCCGAGAATATCGACCTCGTCGCCGAGGTGCGGCGCGCCGTGCCGATCCCGATCGTCACCGGCGAGGCGATCTATACCAAGGAGGCGTTTTTCGAGTGCGTGGCCAAACGCGCGGCCGACATTCTCAATCCCGATATTTGTGTCGTCGGCGGGATCACCGCGATGCTCGATATTGCTGCGATGGCTCAACCGCAGGCGATTGTAATGGCGCCGCACAACTACAACAGCACTCTGGCGGGCCTCGCCGCGACCGTCCATCTCTCGGCGGTAATCCCGAATTTCCGAATCGCCGAATATTTCGTCAACTTCCAGGACCTGTGCCGCGAGATCGCCACTTCCTCGCTTACCGTTCAGGATGGCTGGATCGACCTGCCGACGGCGCCAGGATTGGGCATCGAAATCGACGTCGAGAAGCTGCGCGCCCATCCCCACCAGGAGGCAACGCATCACGGTTTTCGCCAGTATTGGGAGGAATATCCCCGCAAAGGCTACGCGCCGAGCCTGCGCTGAGTTCCTTCGCGCGATGACCATTCCGGCGCCCTACGACCGTTACCAGGGTGAGGTGCTGGCCGAATGGATCGATATAAACGGCCATATGAACCTCGCCTATTACACGGTGCTGTTCGACTACGCCACCGACCTGCTGTTCCAGTCGATCGGCATCGGGCAGGATTACAAGCGGGCGACCAACCACGGTACTTTCGTCGTGGAGACGCATAATCTATACGAGCGGGAACTGCTGGTCGGCGAGCGGGTTCGGGTGGTCAGCCTGATCATCGGCGCCGACGACAAGCGCTTGCATCTGGCGCACGAGATGTTCCGCATCGCGGACGGAGAACGAGCGGCGACGCAGGAGCTGATGTTTCTGTCGATCGACCTCGGTATGCGCCGGGTCGTACCATTTTTGGGCGAAGCGCAAACGCGGGTGGCGGCGGCAGCGGCGGCGCATGCCCGTTTGCCAAGACCGCATTGGCTCGGCCGCCAAATCTCGCTTCCGTCTTAAGGCACGTTCGCGACGTGGCGTTCAGCGTAATGCGTTGTGGATCAGGTAATCGGCGAAATCCGCCGGCTTCAGCTTGATTTCGACGCGCCCGCCATCGCCCGCCAGCGCTTGCGTCACCAGTAAATGATTTTCGACCTGCGGCGCCGTTAGACGAAACACCCCGACGGCGCCTTTGAGTTTCGGATAAAGGTTGGGATCGATCATCTTCTCCTTGCGAGCCAGACGCGCCAGCGTTTCCTCCTCGCTCAACTCCTCGACCTCGCGTTTTCGCACGATCGTCCAATCGGTTTCGCCGGCCCAGCCCTGGGCGACGATCACTTTCGGATCGCCTTCGGCCACGCCGACTTTGTAGATATGCCTGCCCAACCCGACATCCGATGCCCAGCGACCGAGCTTCGCGCTGCGCGCCACATAGATAGATCCCATCGCATCCCTCCGATCGGGGCAGCTGGAATAGAACGATCCCTGATCCGTTTTAACGATGTTTCAACCCGAGGCGACCGGGGAGACCATCTATGCCCTTTCTGATCGGCGCCGCAACCGCGGCAACTACCTTGCTGAGTATGGCGTTCGGCCAGATCGACGCCGGCTTCGCGGCGTTTGGCGTCCTTCTGGCCGCGGTTGTGTTGATGACCCTGCGGGAGGAATGACCGCTTTCGGTATTACGCCAGTTCGCAGCGAGTTTTGAAATCTCGCACTAAAAAAGCATAGTCGCGCGCCGCCGATGCATGTTGCGGCGCGACGAAAACCTAGCCCCAATACCGCCCGCTGCCACCGATGGCGGCGACCACGAGACCGAGAACCAGGTTGATGGTCACGATGGTTCGGATTTGCCCGAGCTGGCGACCGCCCTCGGCCCAGTCCTGCCGCGCCACCGCCATCCGGAACCGGCGCCAAGGCGCGAAATAAAGGTGCAGAAACAAGAGCATCATTAGGATGCCAAGCCCTTGCATCAAGTTGATATAGAGACCGATCGCTCGGAACCCTCCGAAGACCCCAAACACCAGCGCATAGCCGCTTAGCAGCAGTAGTATTATCGCGGCGATGACCCAGGCGAAGAACCGGCCGAGCACACGCGACCACAAGATCAGGCGCGGTCCCGGTTCGAGCATCGCAGCGGCCGGCCGCAGCACCTGATGGGCAAAGAACATGCCGCCAACCCAAACGATGGCCGCGAGAATGTGGACAATCAGCGCGACGGTCGCCAACCCAGCGCTCCCAGCCATGCTCAAACGCCGTAGGCCGGGCTCTTGCGTGCGAACCCGTCAAAGGCATCGAGCATGCGCCCTCGCCATGCGGCGACCGGATCGTCGGTGGCCAGAAGTTCGAAATCGCTGATCGCGCGCGCCCATTGAAAAGCGCCGAAGACGATATAATCGGCATAGGCTGGGGTGGCTCCGCCGAGAAATTCCTGGCGCTCGACGGTACGGCGCAAGGGCGCCAGGCTGTCGCGAAAAGCCGGCAGCCGAGCCTCTCGGTCCTTTACCACCTCCTCGAGTGTGCGACCGAAGCGCTCTTCGCGCGACTGCCGGAAATAGTTCCGGTCCTCGGGCGCGACGTGGCGATAGATGTCGAACACGACAAGACCGACCAGCCCGGGTTGTACCACCGTCTCGGTCCAGTTCTGCACAAAGGTGGTCAAACCCCGCCCGGCCTGACCGCCGAAGAGCGAGGGCCGGTCCGCGTAATGTTCTTCAAGATAGGCGGCGATCGCCGAGGAATCGTGCACCACTCGATTGCCATCGACGATGACCGGGACCCGTCCGCCATTGGGCTGCGGCAGCTTGTCCTTCTCGGTAAACCGCCACGGTATGGTCTCGACCGCAAGCCCTTTATGGGCGAGCGCCATCTTGGTGCGCCAGCAAAACGGGCTGAAGCGACGGTCCGCCTCGGCGCCAGCGAGATCGTAGAGGATGATGGCCATCTTCTCCTCCAACGGAGTGGGGATGCCAATATGGCCGTCTCACTATGCGGCGCAGGCTCGCCGGTCGGCCCCGCGATCGCCGACGCCGATTGAACGATCCCGCCGAAGCGGGAGATTGAGCCGGCCCGGTCATCGACCGGGCCTAGCCGAAGGATCTTTGACTACTCCGCCTTGAAGCAGTAGGCCGCGAGCTTGTTGCCGTCGGGGTCGCGGACATAGCCGGCATACGCGTTCGGCTTCCAGCTGCGCGGTCCGACAGCACCTTCGTCTTTGCCGCCGGCGGCGAGAGCGGCCCGATGGAAGGCCGCGACCGCGGCGCGGCTGGGTGCGACAAAGCTGATCGTGCCGCCGTTGGCATGGCTCGCGGGTTGTCCGTTAGCCGGCTTCAGCACGAAAAATTCCGGATCGCTCGCCCCCCAGATCGAGCCATTCTCGCCGAGATCGTTCAGGCGCTTCAGCCCGAGCGGAGCCAGCACGCTGTCATAAAACGCGCGTGCCTTGGCAAGATCATTCGTTCCGACCGTGACATGCGTGTATATCGCCATCCTATCCTCCTTGACGCGGGGCCGTATTCTTTCAGTTGATCGATGCAAGTTCCTCGACGCGCAGGCCGGCGCGGACGCGGCCGACCAACTCTTCGGGGTCGTAGACGATGCCGACCGGGTTTTTGTCAGTGGTCGAGCGGCTGCGCATATAGGCCTGGCCTTCGGCCGCAGTCGCAAAATTGTCGACCAGCAGCTCGACCTGGTTGTGGTCGGGGTCGTAATAGTACATCGAGGTCGTGACCCCGTGGTTGACGCAGCGGTGCGGGCTGATGCCGATCGCCTTGAGCCGCAGATAGTTGCCGGTCAAATCGTCGAGGCCGGCAAACGTGAACGCGACGTGATGCAGACCCGCCTCCTTCCCGGCTTTCGGCCCGTCGGGTTCGCGTTCGGCCAACGGTCCCGGGTCGAGAAAGGCGACCCGATGGTGCTCGTCGTCGTAGCTGATGAACGAGATGCGCTCGGCTTCGTAAAGAATTTCGGCTCCGAGCACCGTGCAATACCAATCGATCATCTCGCGCCGGCGATTGGTCTGCAACACGATATGCGACAGCTTCCTCGGTGAAGCCATGATCTCCTCCCTGGCGTGGCATTCTCGCCCGATCGGTGCCTGAGATTGCGGCGCGAGTCAACAGCGGAGCCATGGGAGGCGCCGCGACGCGACGGGCGCCAATTCCGGTAGCGGCGCGTGCGATGCACCGACCTGTCTGCATAACAGGCGAGTTGGGCAATTTTACGGTGTCTTGGGCCCCGGTACCCGCTCCACCCGCAACTCCCCGACGGTCAGCCTCGCAATCCGGAGTTCGCGCACTTGGCCGCTGCGCAGCCTCATTCGGCCGAGAGCAAGCTGGCCGACCGCCAGCTTGCCGATGGCCACGGCGCCCACCGCCAGGCGCCCAGCGCCACCGCTCCCAAAGCCAGCGCGCCGACGGCCACGGCCCCTTCGCGTCTTGCGGTCGTGGATCGACGCCGGGCCGGGTCCAATGCGTCCGCAGGCCCCCTCGCCTCCCCTGTTTCATCCTCACTCATTGCTCCCTCTCGATATTCCCGACGATCCTCGCCTCGCGCCGGCCTTGCGGTCCACATCGAGATGGCCAAATAGCGACGCGTGCCGGCGATCCCTGTGAACGTGTCATATTAAGTCGAGCCGGTCGGCTTAATACGAGGCGATGATGTTGAACCCGACGAGCCTGCTAGCGGATGCATTGGGCCGCAACTTGGCCGAGACTTACCGCAGGATCTATGGCGACCAAGAGCCGCACATCGCCCACGGCCTGGACGAAGCCGCCCGGCTCGTCATCGAGCGCATCGCCAGCAGCGATGCACTCTATCACGATTGCGAACACACGGCCCTAGTTACCCTTTGCGTCCAGGACATTTTGCGCGGCCGTCGGCTTGAGCGGACCGTCACGCCGAGCGACTGGTGCCACACCATTCTAGCCGCGCTGAACCACGACATCGGTTATGTGCGCGGCATCTGCCCCGGCGACACGGCCGAGCACTTCGTGATCGATGCCGCCGGCAACACGGTGACGCCCCCGCGCGGGGCCTCCGACGCTTTTCTGACCCCTTATCATGTGGAACGGGGAAAGATCATGGTCCGGGACCGGTTCGCACCGGTTCCTTTCGTCGATGAGGAGCGCGTCGCCGCCGGCATCGAACTCACACGCTTCCCGGTGCCCGACGACGAAGACCACGCCGCCACCGACACCGAAGCGGCCCTGGTCAGGGCCGGCGATCTGATCGGTCAATTGGGCGACCCGCTCTATCCACGCAAGCTGAATGCGCTCTACCACGAATTCGCCGAGACCGGCGTTAACGAGAAGCTTGGCTATAAAAGTCCCGCCGATATGGTCGATCGCTATCCGCAATTCTATTGGAGCAAGGTCGAGCGCTATGTTGGCGACGCCTTGCGCTACCTCGAGATTACCATGGAGGGCAAGCAATGGACCGCAACCCTCTACAGCCATATCTTCGCGATCGAGCATGATC
>CAVTFD010000037.1:0-162232 GCA_963733945.1 uncultured Alphaproteobacteria bacterium
TTTCGGGGGCCATGTAGGCCGCGGTACCTGGAATGTTTTCGGGAGGAAACTCTTCCAGGCCTGTCACGCGAACCACCCCGAGATCGATCAGCTTCAGCGATCCGCCGCCTTCGAGGATCACGTTGTCGGGCTTGATGTCGCGATGG
The DNA here is from genome assembly GCA_963733945.1 of uncultured Alphaproteobacteria bacterium. Classification (GTDB taxonomy): domain Bacteria; phylum Pseudomonadota; class Alphaproteobacteria; order ATCC43930; family CGMCC-115725; genus AP-15. The sequence goes on from CAVTFD010000037.1 coordinate 147, forward strand.
ATGATGCCGGCGCGATGCAGCGCTGCCACCGCGCGGGCCAGCGTGACCGCGATATTCCTCCCTTCTTCCAATCCCATCACCGGACTGCGCGACAGCCGCGTTTCCAGAAGCTCGCCTTGGTAGAGCGGCATGACCGTGTAGAGGCAAGTCTGGCGTCCGGGCGGCAGTTCGATGACGCGCCCGAGCCCGGGGTTGTGCACCCGGGCACCAACCCATGCTTCGCGGACGAACGCCGCGTGGTACGCTTCGACGCTGGCAACTTGGGGCTTGGGGAACTTCAAGGCGACGGTGCCACCCTCGATTTCGTCCTCCGCGCCGAACAGCCGGCTGTATCGGCCGTCGGAAATAAGCGCTCTCAGGACAAATCCATCGATCGTCTCGCCGTCCACCGGCACCGGGATTATGGGCAACCGCATGACGGCGGCGCTGATGTCTGCCGATCCCGCGGTCGGCAGCGCAACCACGTCCAGCACTAAGGCCGTGCAGTTGTCGGTGCTGCCGGACTGGAGCGCGGCTGCAACCAATGCGCCGGCGGTATCCTCGGGAGCGGAGCGGTCGCGCAGGATGTCGGCGATGCTGTGTTCCGTCAGAAACCCGTGCACGCCGTCGCTGCACAACAGGAAACGGTCATGCAACGCCATCGGTTGCGTCGCGTAGTCGAGGCGCACGTCCCCCTCGACACCCAACGCACGGATCAGCGTGTGCGAGTGACCCGTGCCATCCTGTCGCACATGGTCGTCTGTTAGGCAAGTCAGGTGATCTCTACTCAATCGGTAGGCACGCGTGTCCCCGACGTGCAACAGATGCGCGACGCGGCCGCGCAGCACCAGCGCCGTGAACGTGCATCCCATTCCCGCAAGATCAGGGTCTTGACGACCCAGGGTATTTATCCAGCCGTTGAGCGCGGTGACGATCTTGGCGCCCGCTCGCAGCACCTCCATGGACTCGGGCAGATCGCAAAATCCGTCAAGGAACCCGCGCACCGCGGTTTCGGCCGCGACGCGGCCTCCCTTTGCGCCGCCGATTCCATCGGCGATCGCCGCCACCACCTCCTGGCGCGGCTCGGGCAACTCCGCGCCGTATAGGGCAGCGGCGAAATCCTCATTCTCCTTGCGTGGCCCGGTCTTCGAGGCGAATCCGACGCGTGCCTGTACGCCGACCTCAACCGTCTCCATTGCCTCGCTTCCGCAGCGTTGCCCCTCGCCCGATTCTCACAGCGGCGATGCGAACATGAATTCGTGGTCGCGCCGTCACCGCGATTTTGCCGACTCCGATGATCATGTCGAAAATACCCCCGACGCTCGATGCAGTTTGTCCAATTTATGCTCTCCAGCCTTCTTAAAGTACCCTTACAAATGGGCTTATGAACGTCCTGATTTGATAGCCTAGATTTTATGCATATTTTTGCCTATAAATTGGGCATATTATCGAACGAAACGGGTGGCGCCCGGTGACCTCGGATAGCGCCAAACACCGCGCTCCAGCTAACCCGGCCGGCATGTGTAATACAGGAAATAGCCGCCGGTGCTCGACGCGTTGCGGAATTGGAGCCGACCCGTAGCGCGTTCGAGTTCAAAAATCCCCTGTTTTGGATCATGCCAGTTAATCCACTCGTCGGTGATCATTGCGGCAAGGGAATCGACCCGGCTGTGGTCGAGATCGACGGTTATCGGCCAGCTTGCCCCGCTCGCGGGATTGGTGCAGCGCAGGTGGAGGATTCCAGCCGCTGCCGCCTGGCCGTCACTGGCTGAGGCCAGCAACAGGGTTGCCGCCGCGAGCCCGGAAACCACCGATTGCCGGCAGCGGCGCCCGGCGCCCCGCGCAAGCAGCGTTGTTGCAGGCCGAAACCAAAGCAGATCGAGCATCATCGAACGGGCGCCTCGTCTAGAGCCGGCGGCGGTTTTCAATCTAGGCACGGATCTTGCCTCAAAGCCATCCCGAGGGGTGCACATCTCGCATTCGCCAGTGAAGGGCGCGGCTTTAACGCTTGGGTCCGACCACAACCGTAAGAGGTATATAGATGCTAGTTGCTTCGCCAAAATGGCTTGATACCGGCTCCAACGCTTGGCAAATGGCAGCCGCAACCTTCGTCGGTCTGCAAAGCGTACCCGGGCTCGTGATCCTCTACGGCGGAATCGTAAAACGGAAATGGGCGATCAACTCCGCCTTTATGGCGCTGTACGCCTTTGCCGCCGTGATGGTCGTCTGGGTGCTGTGGGCTTACAACATGTCCTTCGGCCCGCAATGGTTCCCGTTCTGGGGTACGCCGCAGCCGGCGCTCTCGCCCGGCTTCCTGGAGGGGCAGGCGACGATCCCGGCCGCCGCGTCAGGCATGCCGCCCTTGGCCTTTCCGATGGCGACGATGATGTTCTTCCAGTTCGTCTTCGCCGCGATCACCGTGATCATTCTTGCCGGTTCGCTGATCGGACGAATGAATTTCAAGGCGTGGATCATCTTCGTGCCGCTGTGGATGACCTTTGTCTACACGGTCGGCGCGTTCAGCATCTGGGGCGGCGGATGGCTCGCCCAGCTCGGGGCCCTCGACTTCTCCGGCGGCTACGTGATCCATCTCGCCGCGGGCACCTCGGGGTTTGTCGCGGCGGCGGTGATCGGCCCGCGCATTCAGGCCGATCGTGATCATTTCCCGCCGAACAGTCTGCTGATGGCGCTGGCCGGCGCCGGCATTCTGTGGCTCGGCTGGAACGGATTCAACGGCGGCGACCCCTACTTTGCCAACGCCGACGCCTCGGCCGCGGTGCTGAATACCAACCTGACGACCTGCGTCGCGCTGCTGGTCTGGACGATGATGGACTCGATGGTCTACGGCAAACCATCGGTGGTCGGCGCGATCAACGGCATGATCGCCGGCCTCGTCGGCATCACCCCGGCGGCGGGCTATGTCAGTGGCTGGGGCGCGATCATCATCGGCATTTGCGCCGGCATCATTCCGTGGTTCATGATGAACAAGGTCCAGACGACGGCGCTGTTCAAAAGAGTCGACGATACGTTGAGCGTGCTGTCGACCCACGGCGTCGCCGGCTTGATGGGCGGCCTGTTGACCGGCATCCTCGCCAACCCGGACATGATCGAATACATCGGGACCGAGAAGGACGCCCCGGGCGTGAGCGGAACCGGCTGGTTTTACGGCAGCTTCCATCAGTTCATGCTGCAGGTCTACGCAGCGGCGTTCATCATCGTGCTCAACGTCATCGCCACGTACGTCATCCTCAAGGTGATCTCGATCTTCGTGTCCTTGCGGATGGATGAGGCGACCTTGCGCGTCGGCGACGATGCGGTCCATGGCGAGACGGCCTACAATTTCGGTGACGAAGACGAAATACCCGCGGTCGCCGAATAAGCCTCAGGACCCGCTCCTGGCGGTGCGGAGGGGCCGGCCGCAACGACCGGCCCCATTCCGTTTGAGCGCATTTCGACAACGGAACGCCCGAAATTTCGCGATGATCGCCCCTGTCGGGCCACAAAGCGATGGGACACGACGATGGGACCTCGACGCTTTTGGCCTGCACCGCATCGGGTCCAGTGCGATCGCTCGGCCGCCCGGCGAATTCTTTGCGGAATGGTGAAGTCATGAAAAAGATTGAAGCGATCATCAAGCCCTTCAAACTCGACGAGGTCAAAGACGCGCTGCATGAGGTGGGCGTATCCGGCATGACGGTCAGCGAGGTCAAAGGATTCGGCCGACAGAAGGGACATACCGAGGTTTACCGCGGAGCAGAGTATGTGATCGACTTTCTGCCCAAGATCAAAGTCGAGGTGGTGCTCGATGACGCCCTCGTCGAGCGCGCCGTGCACGCCATCCAGGACGCGGCGCGCACGGACAAGATCGGCGACGGCAAGATTTTTGTGGTGCCGATCGAGCAGGCGATCCGCATCCGCACCGGCGAGCAAGGACCGGATGCCGTGTGACCGGGCCGTCCAGCCCAACCCCATTGGCTTAAATCGATACAGAGGAACCCGAACGATGTCCGAGCCTGGCAAAGTCATGGAGCTGATCAAGGAGCACGAGGTCAAGTATGTCGACTTCCGCTTCACCGATCCGCGCGGCAAGTGGCAGCATCTGGCGCATCACGTGCGCACGATCAGCGAGGATTTTCTGAATGAGGGGGTGATGTTCGACGGCTCGTCGATCGCCGGGTGGAAGGCGATCAACGATTCGGACATGATGCTGGTGCCGGATTGTTCGACCGCGGTGTTGGACCCGTTTGCGGCGCAGACCGCGCTGATCATTTTTTGCGACGTGCACGAGCCGTTGACCGGGCAGCCCTATGCCCGCGACCCGCGCTCGACCGCGAAAAAGGCCGAGCGCCACCTGATTTCGACCGGGATCGGCGACAAGGCGTTTTTCGGGCCCGAGGCCGAATTCTTCATCTTTGACGATGTGCGCTACAAGACCGGCATGAACGGGGCGATGTACCAGATCGACAGCGAGGAGGGGCCCTACGTCTCGGACAAGGAGTTCGCCGACGGCAATTCCGGCCACCGGCCGCCGATCAAGGGCGGCTATTTCCCGGTGCCGCCGGTCGACGGCCAGGCCGATCTCAGAGCCGAGATGCTCTCGGTGATGGCCGATATGGGGCTCTTGGTCGAAAAGCACCACCACGAGGTGGCGCCCTCACAAGCCGAATTGGGCTTTCAGTTCTCCACCCTGGTCGACACCGCCGACCACATGCAGATCTACAAATACGTGGTGCACAACGTCGCCCAGCAATACGGCAAGACCGCGACCTTTATGCCCAAGCCGATCATGGGCGACAACGGCTCGGGCATGCATGTCCACCAATCCTTGTGGAAGGGCGACAACACGGTGTTCGCCGGCAACCTCTATGCCGACCTCTCCGAAACCGCGCTCTATTACATCGGCGGGATTATTCGCCACGCCAAGGCGATCAACGCCTTCACCAACCCGACCACCAACAGCTACAAGCGGCTGATCCCCGGCTTCGAGGCGCCGGTGCTGCTGGCCTATTCCTCGCGCAACCGCTCGGCCTCGTGCCGCATCCCCTATGTGTCGAGCCCCAAGGCCAAACGGGTCGAGGTGCGTTACCCCGACGGCGCCGCCAACCCCTATCTGGCCTTTGCCGCGATGATGATGGCCGGGCTCGACGGCATCCAGAACAAGATCCATCCGGGCGACCCGATCGACAAGAACCTCTACGATCTGCCGCCCGAGGAATTGAAGGACGTGCCGGTGGTGTGCGGCTCGCTGCGCGAGGCGCTCGGCGAACTCGCCCACGACCATGCCTTTCTGCTGAAGGGCGAGGTCTTCAACAACGACCAGATCGAGGCCTATATCGAGCTGAAATGGGAGGAGGTGTACAATTTCGAGCACACCCCCCACCCGATCGAATTCCAAATGTACTACAGCGTCTGAACCCCCGCCCCCACGACGCTGGCCGTGAAACGCGCCCCCGCGGGGGCGCGTTTGTATTACGCAATAGATTACGCGATCTAATTTTCTGATTGTCCGACACAATCTTGCGAATGTTGCCGATCGCAGTCCCAGCCGCGGCGTTCCAAGGGCCGTGCTATACCTGAGAGCGGCGGGTGCTCATGCGCACCCCTGTCCTTGCCTTGCGCCTCAGCGGGCGTCTTGGTCGGCGGCGGGCCGAATCTTCGACGGCACGCCGTTGGCGGCGAGATAGACCGCCTTGTTGGTTTCGACATTGAAGCAGAGAAATCGGGCGCGTAAGTCGAATTGCGGACGCGCCAAGATTCGCGCGGCCAATTCGAGATGATTTCCGATATCAAAAAACTCGATCGTGTTGCGATGGTAACGGTCGAGCTGCAAGAAAGTGTGGGTGCGCGAAGCGACGACACGGCAGCCGAGCTCGAGCGCCTGCGAAATCGGACCGGATGAGGATTGCCCGACCTCTAGATAGGGAAAGACCACTGTATCGCACAGCGCCATGCCCGAGAGAAAATCCTCGTCGCTGGTCGCCCCAAGGAAATGAATTCGTTGTGACAGATCCTTGGGGTGTCCGATCAGCAAGTCCCGCATCGATCCGTCGACAGAAACCGAAACCGCCGGTGCGCCGTGCGCCGGATCGGCCCGCATCCGTTCGGCAATATTGGTATCGATATAACCGGCGTCGAGCAACGACGACACGACTGGGTCGATCGCCTGGTGCGGCTTGATTTCATTAGGGTGGACGCCGCCGAATATCAGCAGATGGTATTCCTCGGGAAGATGGTGCAATGCGCGGATGACGGTATCGAACCCTTTATACAGCCCGAGAAAGCCAAACACCCCGACCAGTCGACTGCCTTTCGGCACCTGATCGAGAATCGTAAACTTGCCGCGCGATGCAGTCTGGCGAATATCGTCCGCGTCGGCGTCGCTGAGAAACGACAACGGATGATCGTAGACGTTCCGCATGCCGTGAACGAATTTCATCTGCGCCAGATCGCGGCGGGTATGAACGATGACCGACACCGGCTTGAAGCGCTGCGTACGGCGCAGACGGTCGGCGATGCCAGCGGACAGAAGATGGGTGCGCAGATAATTCGATCTCAGCTCGGCCGCTTTTACAAACCGGAATCTGATCAGTTCTCTGAGATATTTACGGTAATCAAACCCCTCGGATTGGAATATCGTGTGAAACGTGACCGAGATTCGCGGAGCCGCTCGCACGAGCCAGCAAAACCGACGATAAATATCATGGCTGGAACGGCCCAACGTGCCATGCTCCAATTGGAGATTGACGGCGTCGTATTCTCTGATCTCACGACATATTTCCTGGATATGGCGGTCACCGAATTTGCGCACGCGGCGGTGGCTGCTGCGCAGGAGATATTGATTGAGGTCGAATACCGTTACATCGAAGACATCGAAAAGCTGTTTTTCCAGGCTTCGAGTATAGGCAGCGATCCCGCACAATTCGTTGTATGTCGAGACCAAAGCGAGCCGTGGACGGGCTTTGCGACTGGCTGATCGAAGCCCCGACCGATCGACCGCGACGGCGGGGAAGAACGCAGGCCGGGATGATTCGAACCCTACCGTCGCCATGAATTCTCTCCCCGACCGCAACCGCAATCACGGTCTGCCAGTTCACGGCGGTCATCGGCATCGGGCGGGAGCATACTACAGGTGGTCCCGCACCGATCGGACGGTCAGACAACCGATCGCCCAAGTGGTGAAGGCGATGACAAAGATGATGCCAAGCGCGCGTAGCCGGCGCGGGTACAGCGCTTTTTCCGGCAGGCGCGGTTGGACGAAATCGGCGATGTAAATGTGCTGCCGGTCCGCGTTCATACGCGCGCGATCGAGCGCCTCAAGCGCATGCCGGTAGGCGCTTTCGGCAAAGCTGCGCTCACTTTCGAGCTGCTCGTATGAGCCCATTATCCGAGACAAAGCTTGCGAGCGCGTATCGGCGGTGTCGGTTACCTCGCTCTCGAGCGCGCGTCTTTGTGCATTGAGCGCGCGGATTCGCGCCTCGAGCAGCTTGAGCGACGGCGCGTCATCCTGCAGGTATTCTTTGAGGGTCGAGAGTTCGGTATTGGCGCGGACGAGATCATCGCGAACCTTTCCGTCGAGCGCGGCGCTGGCATCGGCGGTCTTACGCGGATCGACGACGCCTTGCCTGTCGCGAAAATCGCTCAGCTTGACGAGCGCGGCCGCGAGACGCCGCTCGGCCTGGCGCACGTCATTTTCCGAGTCGCGCAAAGCATCGCTCCGGGCCCGGGCCGACAGGTCGTTGACCAGGCACTCGGACGAGGCAAGGATCCCTTGCGCCAGCTTTAGGGCATCCTCGGGCGCGAACGCGCGAGCCTTGACCACGATGGTGCCGTCGGCCGGATCGAAAAACGCGTCTACCTGACCCCGCCAGTAGGTGACCAGGTCTTCGATCGGCACCGGGAGATGCAGCCGGGCAGGCCAATCGGCTCTTGCCGTCGAAAACATCTGCTGCAGGTCAAGCGTCCTGCTCAGGTTGTCGACGATTGCTCGGCTAGCGATGTATTGGACGACGACGTAGGAATCCAACCCAATCTGCGACGGCGGGGCGCCTGCCTGAAGCAGCAGCCCGGGGTCGGATCGCACCGGTTCGGCGGAGCGCAAACCAAAGCGAAACTCTGCGACGTATTGGTCGGAGGCGATGAAAAAGTAATAGATCCCGGCGAGCGTCGTGGGCAGCACCACCATCAGCACGAAGGCGAGCGCGCCGAGCGGCAAATGCGGGCGCGATTCGGCAACCCCGCTCCACGCAACGAGGCGACGGCTATGCGCGGCGGCGAGCTCGCGGCCGGCGGAGCGCATCGGCAAGTTGCTGTCGCCCGGCGCTGTCAGGGTTGCGCTGTCGAGGGAATGCGACGATGACCGGTTCACATCGGCCGGCGAAACGCCGTCCTGGGTGGCTGCCGGCGCCGCACTCATCAGTGCTGATCCTGAAGCATGCGCTGGTACCGGCTGAGTGCGGCGCCGATGTCGTCGTACAAAAACAGCGCACCATCGGCGAGCACGGCGCCGCGGTCGCAATATTGCCGCAAGGTCTGCGGGTTATGGGTCGCCAGGATGATATCGGAGCGCGCCATGCGTTCACGGAAAGCCTCTGCGCATTTGCGGCGAAAGCGCTGATCGCCGATCTCGGTCACCTCGTCGATCAGATAGACATCGAAATCGATGGCAAGACAGGCGGCAAAGGCGAGCCTCGCGCGCATCCCGGCGGAGTAGGTATTGACCGGCATGTCGAAATATTCGGCAAGTTCGGAAAACGCCGCGACGTAGTCGATCACGTCGCGTATTCGAGCCCCATAGATGCGGGCAAGAAAAGCCGCGTTCTCACGGCCGCTCAGAGCGCCGTGAAAAGTGCCGCCGAAACCGAGCGGAAACGATACGCGCGCGTAGCGGCGCACGACGCCGCGATCGGGCTTCTCGGATCCGGCGAGCAGCCGGATCAATGTCGACTTGCCGGAACCGTTGACCCCGAGGATGCCGAAATTATGACCCGCGCCGAAGACCGCGTTGGCATTGGCCAGCACGGTCTTGCGCCCGGTCCGGGTGCGATAGGCCTTGGCGACCCTTTCGAGCGCGATCATTGCGGTTCGTAGAGGCTGCGGCGCAAACAGCGCTCGAGAGTCAAGCCCGCCAATAAGGTTACGACGGCCACGGTTACGAGAAACGTGCGATCGAGCCAATGCGGTTGGTATTCGACGAAAAAACTCGATCGAAACCAGTCGACCGCGTGCAATGCCGGGTTCCAGGCGAGAATGCCCCGGATCCAATCCGGCATCATTCCCGGCACGTAAAAAATTCCGGAACAGAAATACAACAGCCTAGTCAATTGGGCCCAAATCTTATCCCAAGATTTGCAAAAGCCATTGATGACGGCGTTGATAAAGCCGCAACCGCAGCCGAATACCCAGACGGCAGCAATCGATGCACATACCCCGGCGAAATCGTCGGGCATGGTGCCGAGCCCGATCACGCCAAAGCCAGCCAACAGAATGACCGCCACCAGAAGATCGGTCACCAGTTCGAGCAGACCGCGCGCGATGATCACGTCGAAGGTGCTGACCAACGGCAATTGCAGCAGCGAGCCGTTGCTGGTAACGGCATACGTCATGCTGCTGCTGCTGTGGACGAACAAATGATACGGGATAATGCCGGTGTAGTAAAAAATGAAAAATTGAGTCCCGATTGGGGGCCGGCCGTGCATCAATACCGCGAACACCAGTGACAGCATCAGGATGTGCAGCACCGGTTCGAGCAATGCCCAGCCGTAGCCGAGGGTCGAGTCGCCGAACCGGGTGCGGGTCTCGCGGATCATCAAGGCATATACAACCCGGCACTGGGCCAGGAGCGCCGCCCAAACACCCGGTTGTACGCGAAGCCCCGGGCTCGGCCGGCAAGGACGCTCGCCGAGAACGACATAATCCCCGTCGAGGGTCTCAAACCGGCGGTTCAGCACCTGTAGGATCGCTTGGGCGTATTCTTCGTTGTCGGGAGCCGAGCGGATCAGCTCGCCGCCGACCGCGAGCGCATCGCGAAACCGGCCGCTGTCGAAATAGACGGTCAGTTGCGAGCGCCGCGCCGCGAGGTTTTCCGGGTCGAGCGACGCCGCCCGTTCGAAGGCCTCCACCGCCTCCTCGAACCGGCCCAGACGGTAAAGCAGGTTGCCGCGATGCAGATGGTATTCGGCGATGGTCGGGGTGACCGCCAACGCCCGATCGATCGCTTCGAGCGCATCTTCCGGCAGTCCGCGCTGCATTTGCGCTGCAGACAACATCCGATGAGCGGCGCCGTCCTCGGCGTCGATGGCGAGGACGGCACAAATGATTTCGGCCGCCTCATCGAAGCGGTGTGCGCGCAACAAAAGCTCCGCCGCATCAAGCGCATTTGCCCGGTCGGCAGGGGCCAGCGCATGGGCGCGCAACGCTAGCACGGCGGCCTGCTCCACTTGGCCGATCGCCAAAGCGGCCGCTGCCAGATGCCGCTGGACCCCGGGGTCGGCCGGCTCGATGTGGCCGGCGCAGGAAAAATAGTCGAATGCCTCCTGGTGCCGGCCGGCGGTTGCGAGAAGACTGCCGGCGTGCACCGCGAACTCGAACGAGCGGGGCTCGATCTCGCACGCTCGGACCGCATGAAAAATCGCGCGATCGATCTCTCCCACAACGGCGAGCGAACCGCTGACGTGGCGGTGCCCCTCCGCCCACCCGGGACTATGCTCCAGCAGCCGCTGATAGGCGGCCGACGCCTCTTGATGGCGCTCGCAATTGCTGAACAGCCACGCGCAGAAATCGGCGATCGACTGTTGTCGGGGTTGCAGACCAAAGGCGGCGCGGGCGCAATCGAGAGCTTCCTCACGCCGGTTGCCGTAATAGAGAGCCTCGCTCAAACGGCAATAGAGCGCAGCCCGCTCGTTGTCCGGCATTTCGCATTGGCCGAGCACGATGCGGCAGGCATCGAGGTCTCCGGCGCGCAACGCGCGCTGAGCGAAAGCCTCGCTCAAATCTGAGGTCGATATTTCGAGGGCGTCGCTCAACTTTGCGGTACTCTCGATCGGGCCAGTCGCGCCAATAAACCCATGCGATCCGTCGGCGCGCGCCGCGATTGCGCAGTGCCGCCTCATTCGGCGCCATCGATCGCCTGCCTCGGCCGAAGGATCGCGGCAGGCGAGTATCCCGCGGCTTTCGTCAAAAACCTGTCGCAAGACCCGTCACAAGCACGTCAAAAGCATGTGCTTTCGTTGAACACGCAGCCCGGGCCGTGATCGTGGGCGCGCCTCACCGGGTCCTCCAATCCGGTCCAAGCAGCGTGGATTTAACCCACCGGCGGCAAGCGGGTGTTTCTTGTCTGGCTTCGCTGCTTCGAGAACCCTAAGGTGACCGCTCGACGACGGTCATCGAACGACACTGCAACGTGCGAGCACCGTCTGCGGCGGCATATCCCGGTCGAACCACCGGGGCGGCGGAGCGATCGGTGCGAGGCGAGAGGGAGAAGTCGGAATGCCATTTGAATTTGGTATGTTTCACGAGTTTCAGTGCCCGGCCGGGACGAGCCAGCCCGCGGCCTTTGCCGAGTCGTTCGCGCAAGTCGATGCCGCAGAGCGCTGGGGGCTCGACGCGATGTGGCTGGCCGAGATCCATGTCGCCCCCGAGCGTTCGGTCTGCGCCGCTCCTCTCACGATCGCCAGCGCGATCGCCGCGCGTACCAAGCGCATGCGGATCGGCACCGGCGTGCAGGTCCTGCCGCTGTGCCACCCGCTGCGCATCGCCGAGGAAGCCGCCACAGTCGATCAGATCAGCCAAGGCCGGCTGATTTTCGGGGTCGGCCGCAGCGGCTTTCCGCGCACTTATGAGGCCTATGGCGTACCCTATGGCGAAAGTCGCGAGCGTTTTGCCGAAACCCTCGAAATCCTCAAGCTGGCGTGGACCGAAGACAGCTTTTCCTATGCGGGACAATTTTACAAATTCGACAATGTCAGACTGACGCCAAAGCCATATCAGAAACCGTGGCCCGAGATCCGCATCGCCGCCAACAGCCCCGACACCTTCCCGGCGATCGGCAAGCTCGGCCATGGAGTATTCGTTGCCGTGCGCCTCGGCACCTTGGAAGAGCTCGCCCCCAATATCCGCGCCTATCGCGAAGCGTACAAGGCGGCGGGCCACCCAGGCGAGGGCCAGGTATTTTTGCGCGCTCCGGTTTATGTTGCCGAGACTGCGGCGCAGGCCCGGGCCGAGCCGGAAGAGAGCATCATGTATTTCTACCGCTATCTCGGCGAGCGGCTCGAGGATTCGGCGTCACGCGCGGGCGTGCGCGCGATCGAGGATCGGGCGGCGCGCGGCCGCCGGCTGCAGACCATCACCTATGACGAAGCGCTGCGCGACAAGATCATCGTCGGCACGCCCGAGCAGGTGACCGACCGGTTGATGGGCTTGAAGGAGGAGCTCGGCCTCGACGGCATCCTGGCCGAGATGAATTGCGGCACCAAGATCCCGAACCCGCAGGTGCTGAGGTCGCTGCAGCTGCTCTGCGAAAAGGTCAAGCCGGCGTTTCACTGAGTCGATCGGGTTGGGGCGGCCTACTCCCGGCAGGCGCGTTTGCGGGCCAACAAGTCGATAGCCGGAGATGCCCGCGCCGCGGCGCGGGGCCAGTCCGAAAACTGTTGTGTCCGCGCTGCCGGCGGCAGGATGTGCATTTAGTCCAGGAGCCGACAATGGCAAGGAATGACCGGACCGACCACAACCGGCGTGAATTTCTGCACGCTGCCGCTGGCTCGACTTTGCTCGCGCTGGCGGCATGGCCGCTGGCGGCCCGCGCGCAAACCACCGGCGGCGCGCCCTTGAAGATCGGCATGATCGGCTCCGGCCGCGAAGGCGGAGCGCTCGGCACCGCGCTGGTCAAGGCCGGCCATCCGGTGATGTTCTCCTCGCGCCACCCCGAGGAGCTGAAGAGCCTCGTCGACGGCCTCGGCCCGCTCGCCAAGGCCGGCACGGTCGCGCAGGTAATCGAATTCGGTGATGTCGTGATGATCGTCATTCCCTACGGCGCGATGCAGCAAATCGGCCGCGATTACGCTGCTGCGCTGGCCAAGAAGACGCTGGTCGTCGACGTCAGCAACCCGAGCGCGCGGCGCGACGGGGCCGACCTGGTCAAGGCGGTCGACGAGCAAGGGGGCGCCGGGCTGGCGACGGCAAAAGTGCTGCCGGGCGCGCATCTCGTGCGCGCCTTCAATGCGATCGGCTCCGCCAAGATCGCCGCCGATGCGCATCGGGCCGGCGGGCTAGTCGGCGTACCGATCGCCGGCGACGACCCGAACGCGATCGCGGTCGCTTCGCGCCTCATCCGCGAGATCGGCTTCGAGCCGGTGCTGATCGGCGGGCTCGCAAAGGGCAAGTATCTGGTTCCGGGCACACCGCTCGGCGGCGAGCATTCGCCGGCCGAGATCCGAACGATCGCCGCCGCCCTCACCTGAGCGGCAATTGAGCGATCGCCTCTATCGCCTCCTGCGCCGGTTCGTCGAGATCCGACCCGAGGAGGCGTCGGTCGTCGGTTGGTGCTGGCTGTTTATCTTCACGGTGCTGTCGTCCTACTACATCATGCGACCGATGCGCGACGAGGCTGGCGTCGCGGGTGGCGTCAATAATCTGCAATGGCTATTCACCGGCACACTCTTTGGCATGGTGCTGCTGAACATCCCGTTCGCCTTTCTCGTCAAGAAACTGCCGCGCCGCCGCTTCATCCCGATCACCTACCATTTCTTCGCCGTCAATATCGTGGTGTTCGCCGCACTTCTTCACTGGGACGCGCAGCACACGGTGTGGATCGGGCGCATCTTTTTCATTTGGGTCTCGGTCTATAATCTGTTCGTTGTCTCGGTGTTCTGGCAGTTGAACGTCGACCTATTCAGCCCCGAGCAGAGCAAGCGGTTGTTCGGCCTGATTGCAGCCGGGGCTTCGATCGGCGCGATCGTCGGGTCGAGCGTCACCGCGGGCCTGGCACGGCATGTCTCGCCGATTTTTCTGCTGTTGGGCGCCGCCGTGCTGCTCGAAATCGCGGTGTTCAGCGTCGGCCGATTGTCGCGCCTGTCGCCGGCGCTGCATCGCGGGCTGGCGGCGTCCGCGGCTGACGAAGCGCCGATCGGCGGGAGCATCTTTGCCGGCATCACCCGCGCCTTCGGCTCGCGCTACCTCGTCAATGTCAGCCTCTTCGTGCTGTTGTTCACGGTTACCTCGACGATCCTTTACTTTCAGCAGGCCGGGATCGTTAGCCGCAGCATCAGCGGGCGTGGGGCGCAAACCGCGTTCTTCGCGACGGTCGACCTCTGCGTCAACATCCTGACACTCGCGATCCAGCTGTTTCTGACCGGACGCATCGTCGTGCTGCTCGGCATTGCCTTGACCCTGGGCCTGTTGCCGGTGCTGACCATCATCGGGTTCAGCGCACTGGCGCTGATGCCGACGATTGCCGCGGTCGCGGTGTTCCAGGTACTGCGCCGGGCCGGCGACTATGCGATCACCCGGCCGACCCGCGAGGTGCTCTTTACGGTCGTTCCGCGCGAGGACCGCTACAAGGCGAAAAGCTTTATCGACACCGTCGTCTATCGCGCCGGGGATCAGATTGGCGCCTGGTCGGTCGCCCTATTGCGGGGAGCGGGTCTCGGAACCGCGGAGATGGCGCTGGTGGCGCTCCCCCTGGCCGGGTTGTGGCTCGTGGACGCGCTGTGGCTCGGCCGTCGGCAGGAAAGCATGGCCAGCGCGCAAGCCGCTTTGACGAAGGCCATGCCCCAATCCGCCAAAGCGTGAGGGTTGCGGGCCAGCGGGCCCCACGATAGTTCTGCGCCGCCGCTTCCTGCCGCTAGGTGTTCCGCCCGATGTTGCGAAGAGCGTCCGAGGCCCGGACACGGGTGACCCAACTCGTTCTGGCCGTCATCCTGACCCTGATGCCGATGGCGGCGGGGATCGCCGGACCGCCGCCCGCCGGACAGTTCCTGCTGCTCAGCGACATCCATTTCGATCCGATGGCGGATCCGCGCCTGGTCGACCGGCTGGCCGCCGGACCGGCTGCCGAGTGGCCGGCAATTCTCGATGCCTCGGCCGACAAGAGCCTCGGCCGTTACGGCGCCGACACCAACTGGCGCCTACTGAATTCCGCTCTGCAGCAAATGGGTGCGGCGCTGCCGCATCCCACCTTTGTGCTGATCACCGGTGATTTCCTGGCGCATCATTTCCGCGACCAGTTCAATTCTGCGGCGCGCGACCATTCGGATCCTGCCTTTCGCGGCTTCGTCGACAAGACCATGAGGTTCCTCGCGCTGGAGTTCGAAGCGGTCTTCCGGAATACGCCGATCCTGCCGGCATTAGGAAACAACGACGAAGTTTGCGGCGATTTCAAACTGCAGCCGGGCGGCCCGTTCCTCACCGACATGCTGCCGGTAATGCGCGGGCTCGTCGGCGGGAGCGCCGATCGCGATCTCGAACCCGATTGGACGAGATACGGCAATTACAGCGTGACGGTTCCCGGGGTTCGCGGAGTGAGACTGATTTTCGCCAACACTGTCTTCTTTTCGCGCCGATACCGGAATGCTTGCGGCGAAGCGGGCGGCGGCGATGACCCGGGCAGGGCGACGCTCGCTTGGCTCGAAGCCGAGCTAACGGCGGCGAAGCGGGCGCATCAGCGGGTATGGCTAGCCTTTCACGTCCCGCCCGGCATCGACGGCTTCGCCACCTGGCGCCAGGGGGCGTGCCCCGACCGCATCATCCCGATGTGGGCCGACGCTTATGCTCAGCCGGTTTACGCGCTGCTGCGGCGCTATGCCGACACCGTGGCCTCGGCCTTCGCCGGCCATACCCATATGGACGATTTTCGCCTGATCGGCGACGCCAAGGGCAATTTCGCATTTGCCCTGATCACCCCGGCGGTCAGCCCGATCTTTGGCCAAAACCCGGCCTTCCGCACCGTATCCTATGATTCCGCTGGCGGCATTCTCGATCAGGCGACGTACGATCTGATCAACCTCTCGGATACCGATGCGCATACCCCGCCGAAGTGGCAGCTGGAATACACTTTCGCGCGTGAATGGCGGCTGCCGCAGGTCGATCTGGTCAGCCTCGAACGGCTACACGCGATGATCACCGCGGTACCCGAAGACCGTGCCCTCTGGCGCACGCTGTTCCCGGTATCGAGCCTGGTCTACTGGACCCAAAACCACGGCGGCGCCGATGAGACCCGCGCCTATGTGTGCGCCGAGGGACACGTTTCCATAGCCGACTATCGGCAGTGCTGGTGCGGCGGCGGAAAATAGGCGCTATCTGGTTCCCGACTATTCCTCTGCCGCCATTTCCCCTGGGGCAGCCATCATCGCCTCGGCGACGAGGCCGGCATTGGCGCGGATCGCGCGCTCGATCGCCTCGCCGACATCGGCGTGCTCGCGCAGATAAGCCTTGGCATTCTCGCGGCCCTGGCCGACCCGCTGGCCCTCATAGGAGAACCAGGAGCCCGATTTTTCGACGACGCCGGCCTGAACCCCGAGATCTATCAGTTCGCCGCGCTTCGACACGCCTTCGCCGTACATGATGTCGAAATCAATGACCTTGAACGGCGGCGCCAGCTTGTTCTTGACGACCTTGACCCTCGTTTGATTGCCGATGACCTGATCGCGTTCCTTGATCGCGCCGATGCGGCGGATGTCGAGCCGGACCGAGGCGTAAAATTTGAGCGCGTTGCCACCGGTCGTGGTCTCCGGATTGCCAAACATGACGCCGATCTTGTGGCGGATCTGGTTGATGAAGATGACCATCGCGCGCGACCGGGAGATCGAACCGGTCAGCTTACGCAGGGCCTGGCTCATCAGCCGGGCGTGCAGACCCATATGGCTGTCGCCCATCTCGCCTTCGAGCTCGGCCCGCGGCACCAGAGCCGCGACCGAATCGATGACCAGGACATCGATCGCTCCGGAGCGGACCAGGGTATCGGTAATTTCGAGCGCCTGCTCACCGGCGTCAGGCTGAGAAATCAACAGATCGTCGACATTGACTCCAAGCTTACGGGCATAGCCTGGATCGAGTGCGTGCTCGGCATCGATAAAGGCGCAGGTGCCGCCGGCGCGCTGGGCCTCGGCGATGACATGCAATGCCAATGTGGTTTTGCCCGAGCTCTCGGGGCCATAGATCTCGACGACGCGGCCGCGCGGCAGTCCGCCGATGCCCAGGGCGATGTCCAGGCCGAGCGAGCCGGTCGAGATGACCTCGATGTCACCGGCCGTCTCATGCGAGCCGAGCTTCATGATCGAGCCTTTGCCGAAGGCGCGCTCGATCTGCCCGAGCGCCGCATCCAAAGCCCGCTGCTTATCCATCGCTTCCTTGTCCAAAAGGCGCAATGCCGCCTGCATACCGAGGCCCTCCTTTATTTCACAGCCGGCGGCGCTGTTCAACGCGAGCCGGAGGAGCAGATGTACTCGTTTTGTTCGGATATGCAATCAAAAAGTTCACGGCGCCATCGCGGTTTCGCCAATTACCTCTTTAACCTTAATGGCGAGCTGCTTCAAGCTGAACGGCTTTGCCAGAAAATGAATGTCGCTGTCGCTGCCGAGCCGCTGACGGAACGCATCCTCGGTATAGCCGGAGATGAAAATGACCTTGATGTCGGGATCGATCCGGCGAACTTCGCGGATCAGCTCCGGTCCGTCCATCTGCGGCATCACCACATCGGTGATCAGCAAATTGATCCTTCCGCTCGCGCCCCGAACCAGGTCAAGCGCGGTCTCGCCGCTCTTCGCCTCGACCACCCGGTAGCCTTTGTTGCGCAATGCGCGTCCGCCGAACGTGCGGACCGCGTCGTCGTCCTCGACCAAGATCACGGTGCCCGTGCCGGTCAGATCCTTGGGGACGGGCGGCTCGGCGGCATCGGTACGATCGGCCGCCACGACTTCGCTGGCCTGATGGCGCGGCAGATAGATTTCGAACGCCGTTCCCGCACCAGGATTGCTGTCGACAAAGACAAAACCGCCGGTCTGCTTGACGATGCCATACACCGTCGATAGGCCGAGGCCGGTTCCCGACCCCACCTCCTTGGTCGAGAAGAACGGCTCGAATATCCGTGCGAGATTGTCGGGGGCGATCCCGATCCCAGTGTCCCTTACCTCGATCAGCACATAATCTCCGGCTGGCATGACCTCGTGCCCGCGCCGCAGCGCCTGAGCCGGGCGAACGTTCGCCGTACGGATCGTCAACCGTCCGCCGTTCGGCATCGCGTCGCGGGCGTTAACCGCAAGATTGATAACGACCTGTTCGAGCTGGCCCTGATCGACCTTGACGAGACCGAGATCGCGCCCGTGCCCGAATTCGAGCTCGATGTTCTCGCCGATCAGCCGGCGCAGCAGATGGGAGAGTTCGACCAGAACATCGGTGATGTCGATGACCCGCGGCTGCAAGGTCTGCTGCCGCGAGAACGCCAGCAGTTGGCGCACCAGATTGGCGGCGCGGTTGGCGTTCTGCTTGATCTGCATGATGTCGCCAAAGGCCGGGTCGCCTGGCCGCGAGCGCAAAAGCAACAGATCGCAAAATCCGATTATCGCGGTCAGCAGGTTGTTGAAATCGTGCGCGACACCACCGGCGAGCTGGCCGACCGCCTGCATCTTTTGCGATTGCGAAAACTGAGCTTCAAGATTTTTCCGCTCGGTGACGTCGATCAGAAAAAGCATGAGGCCCGCCGGATCGGCACTGCCGCGAACGTCGGTTGCAGGGGAATCTGCGGAAGCGGTCGGCAAAGGAGAGCTTTCGCCCCCTTGAGCAACGAGCCGGCTGAGCAGTAAGACGATGGTCCTTTCACGCGGGCGTTCCAGGCGAATTTCGATCGGCTCGCGATCGACCTCGCCGTCCGCCGCCGCCGCGAGCCTGGCGGTAATTGTGGCGCGCTCGCCTTCGTTCAAAAGACTGATCAGTTCACCGCCGACCAGTTCCTGCGGCGATGCGCAGAAGAGCTCGCCGGCGGCGCGATTGGCCTCAATGAACCGGCCAAACCGATCAACCACCGCAATGCCAACCGGCGCATTGGCGAACAGCCGCTGAAAGAGTTCGCGCGACATGGGCGCCGCAGCCTCGAGACGCTCGTCGCCCAGCGACGCCTTGATTTGGTCGGAGTCGCTGACGGCGCGCAGGCGCAAGCTCCATAAGCGATATCCCGGTCGTCCGGCGAGCTGGGCCGCCGACCATCGGAAGCCCCCGGCAACCCCGTCGCAAGCCAAGGCTTGGGGATCGGTGGCCAAGATCCGCTCAAGGTGCTCGAGCGTGGCGTCGCCCCTGTCGGAGAAAAGCCGCTGAAAGGCGACATTGGCAAAGATCGCGCGCCCGTCCGCGGCGACGACGACCTGTGCTTCAGGCACGGAATCGAGCGCTCCGGCGAGAATATCGAGCCGGACCGCGAGCGCGGTGTGTGCCCTCAGTCCGGCAAAACCAGCGGCTCCGAGCGCGGCGAGGCCGATCGCCGCGAGCGCCGCGGTGTGGCCCGCAGAGCCGGTGAGAATTTGGACCAGACAGAGGGTAGCCAGAACAGATGCGCTAACTGTGATGATCGGGATCGTCCGCGCAGCCGGTCGGATTCGTTCGATAGGGCTGAGAGAAGGCTCGGGAAATCCGCGACGGTCGACGCAACAAGTCGCTTCGCTGGGTTTTTGCCCGGCCCGCGCCATTTCAACCTCGCCTGCCATAATTTTCGCCCTTAGCGATTGCTCAAGGGCAACACACTATCATAGGTAAACGGCACTGTGCAACGTTTAGTGAACATTTTAGCTACGGCTGAGGAACTCGTCTGGCCCGGTCACACGACTGCCGCCCGTTCCCTTCGGGACCCCCAGGTCGGGCCATCAGTCGTCGCGGTGGGTCCGCTCCATACGCTCGTGGCGTTCCTGCGCCTCGATACTGAGGGTGGCGATCGGCCGGGCTTCGAGACGGCGAATGCCAATCGGCTCGTCGGTCTCCTCGCAATAGCCGTAGGTACCGTGATCGATTCGGTCAAGCGCCGCATCGATCTTCGAGATCAGCTTGCGTTCGCGGGCGCGGGTGCGCAGCTCGATTGCGCGTTCGGCTTCCAGCGAGGCGCGATCGGTCAGATCCGGCTTCAGCAGGCTCTCCTCCTTCAGGTGCTGCAGTGTGTCGGACGTTTCGGCCAACAGAGCAGCCCGCCACAGCAACAGCTTCTGTCGAAAATATTCGACCTGCAGCGGGCTCATAAACTCCTCGTCGTCGGACGGACGATAATCTGGCGGTAGCGACGGACGCATCGGTATCCCCGAACCTCCGTAAACGAAGCGGCGGAGTATATGAATCGCGCTGTTCCGCTTCAAGCGCGAGAATCGCATGGAGCATATTGATTCCGCAGGCGTTTCAACGGCATCGCGCAAGCCGCGCGCGACCGGGTTGCTCAGTGGTCGCGCACCCGGCCATCGCGGAGCGGTAGCACGCGGGATTTGCCGCCGCGGCAGACAACTGGTCGGTCCGCATTCGCAGTTCGCCCACCATCAATTTCTTGACTTGATCAAAGCATTGGTAGTCGTTCGAAGGCTGCCGGCGACTTCCTGTAGGGATTTTTTAATTCGTCGCCGTCTAATCTGCATCCATGGACCAGCACGAAACGGATTGTGATTTGCCGGGCGAAAATACTTTGCCGGCGCCGGACACTAAGCGGTGGGTCGCGCGGCGCAAAGCGGTCATCGTCAACGCCGTGCGCTGCGGCGCACTGAGCCTCGACGAGGCGTGCCGGCGTTACCAGCTGTCGGTGGAAGAGTTCCGTGCCTGGCAGCAAGCGATCGAGGCCCATGGCGTCGCCGGCTTGCGGGTCACCCGGTTACAGATCTACCGAGACGCGCCAGCGCGCCCGGTCAAGCCGCGCTACTGACCCGACCCCGCCCGACCCGGCGAGTGCATGAGAGGCTGTGGGGATCACACGGCGACGAGGGCGGTGACTGATCGGCATCCGGGCATAGCTCGGGTCTAGCTAGAGATCAAAGCGCGGGGCGCGAGCGGATTTCGTCGCCGATCTTGCGCGGCAGAAACTGCCCGTCGCTCGGTACGGCAAGAAATCGGCCGTTGTCGACCACGACCTTTCCGCGCAGGATTGTCATGCTCGGCCAGGCGGCGACCTCGTGCCCCTCCCATGGGGTGTAGTCAGTCTCGTGCAGATCCTCTTTGCGGATCACCCGCCGGGCGCGCGGATCGAGCAATACAATATCGGCGTCCGAGCCGATCGCCAGCGCCCCTTTCCGCGGATAGAGGCCCATGATCCGCGCCGCGTTCGCCGCGACAAGGCCGACAAAATCGGCGAGGCTGTAGCCACGCTTTTCGACCATGTGCGTGTACATCAAGGACAGCCGCGGCTCGACCCCGGAATTGCCGCCGGTAGTGTCGTCGATCCGCCGGCCCTGGAGCTTGACCTGAAGCGGGCAGCATACCTCGTCGGTGGCGATCGCCTGGATCGCGCCATGATCGGTCGCCGCCCACAGCGCCTCTTGGTCTTTGGCGAATTTGAGCGACGGATAGGTGTGGAACATCTGCCCGCCCGGCCGTTTGTAGTCCTCGGCGGTGTAGAGCAGGTATTGGTGCAGGGTTTCGCCATAAATCGGGAAGCCTCGCGCCCGTGAACCCGCGATCGCTGCGGCGCCGGTCGCGGCCGAAACGTGGACCATGTAAAGCGCCGCCCCGGCAACATTCTCGGCCAGCCGAATCACCCGGTTGAACGACAGGTCCTCGCTGAGGGTGTTGTGCACCTCGGCCATATTCTCGAAGCCGACCCGGTCTTCGCGGATCAGCTTTTCGTACATGTGCATGACGATGTCGTTGTCTTCGGCGTGGACCGCGGCGATGCCGCCGGCCTGCGCGAGGAGCTTCAACACCTCCCAGATGTCGCCGAACTGCACCATCCGGCCGAGCCGGTTCGGCCGGATATCCGTGGTGAACATCTTGACCGAGGCATGGCCGCTCTGGATCGCTTCCGGCAAGGCGCCTAGCACGCCCTGTGACAGCTTGCCGTGCAACAGCAGATGAAACCCGTAGTCGCAACAGCAGGCGCCGGCCCATTCGCGCTGGCGGACCTCTATCGATTGCTGCAACGCCTGATCGGGCGGGCACGGCGCAAAATCGAGCAAGGTCGTTGTACCGCCATGCAGGGCGGCGCGGCTGACTTGTTCCGGCGGCGCGCTCAGCATGTCCTCGTTGCGGCCGGGAAACGGGATCGGCGAGCTGCAATGGATATGCGGATCGACCCCGCCCGGAATGACGATCTGGCCGTTGGCGTCGACGGTGCGCGCGGCACCGGCGGCGGCGAGGCTGCCGGGAGCGCCGATAGCTGCGACCTTGCCGCCCGCGACGCCGATATCGGCGGCCTCGGTGGCGGTCGGCATGACCGCCAAACCCCCGGAAACGATCAGGTCGAACATTCGGCGCCCCCATTCGATTGAGCCGAGCAGGGGTTCAGTTTCAGGGCTTCAGCCGCCCCCGTCCAGCGAATTGCGCCTGCGGCGGGGCCGGCACCAATCCTCGCGGCTGGAAAACGGCACCGAGACGGCGAGGCGATTGCGCCATTGTTCGGCATAGGCGGTGGCAAGCGCGCGCGACGACACGAGGTTCAAATCTTCGGAGTTCCGCGCCGCATTGCGGGTCCAGTTGTAGGAGCCCATTAGCGTTAGGGCGCCGTCGATCACCATGATCTTGGCATGAGCGATCGGCACCTGGTGGTCGATCCAGATCGGGGTCCCGGCTTGCGCCAGCGCGTCGATGCCGGGGTTGCGCTCGCATGGCGTGCGCTTGTCGGCGATCAGGCGGACGTCGACGCCGCGCTCGCGGGCGCGGACCAGCGCCTCGACGATGCCCGAGCCGGTGGTCAGATTGTAGGCGCTTACCAGGATCTGCCGTCGCGCCCGGTCGATCGTCCCGACCGCGAAAGCGGCGCAATCCTCCTCCGGCGCAAAGCACACCGCGACCGTCGCCCCCGGCACGGTCGCCGCCGCCGGCAATGCCGCCGAGCCCAAGTTGAACGCCAAGAACAAAGCCGTCGAAATCACATATCGGAGGCTATCCGGCAGAAATTAAAGGACGGTTTCCTGGTACAGCGCTCGGGTTGCGATGGTCTATCGTTGGGCGTGGTCAGCGGTATTGCATGGGCGCAGCGGCTCGCGCCTCTCCCAATTGCCGCAGGCGCCATTCGAAATCGGTGGCGTCGATCGCGCGCAGCTAGTGGTATGATTTTGACATTTGGTACCCAGTCTTTTTCCGTCATGCCCGCGAAAGCGGGCACCCAGGGCGGCCTCCGCTGGGTCGACGAGAAAGAAAAGATGGGAATCATCTGTTCAGTTCGTACCACTAGATCTCGATCATCTGCGACAAGTCGAATGCCTCGCGGGCGGTGATCCTGCCGCGCGCCGCCGCACCCACGAGCGCCGCCTTCGCGCCAGAGATGTCGGCGGCGCCGAGGATAGCCGGCAAGTCAACCGAAACCGGCTGCTCACGGCGCGGCGCCACGGTGCGGTCGAGGCACATCCACAGCGCCGCCGGATCGCCAGAGAGCGCTATTTCGACAGCCTGGCGCGCCAATGTCTGGGCCTCACCGTCGAGCAGCATTGCCACGGCGCGCGTCCGCCGGTTGGTCGTACCGCGCGGCTTTCCCTTAGGGTTGCCTGATTGCCCTTTTTGGAATGGCCGCCCCCGCGGCCGCCCTACTGTTTTCCTGTACTTTGCAGCGAAATATAAGCTATCTTTCCGGCCATCTTCCGTTTGGTCCGTGCAAACTCGGCCTGGGGTTGGACGGCATCGACACCGGAAACATAATATTATTATAGCAATTTATACGTCGCTGTGTTAGCAACAAGGCGATCGTCGAGCCGATCGCGCAACGCGGCTGTGTACGGTGCTCGGATTCGGTCAGCGGTCCGGCAGGAACATCCGTCGCCGCAAAACAACATGTCTCTTCCGACGGGTTCCAAGTCGGAGCCGACCCAACCCACTTCGTTTGACATCAAAAGGAAAGGCTTGTGGTCTAAAGCCTGCGCTTGACGCAAGGCAAAGCCCGGACAAAGTCTTAACCAAGTTTCGTTCGAAAAATTATGGTAAATTTAATCAAACTATCTCAAGGCTTGACCGGGACCCATCGATGACGAAACAATGACACTTCCGTACGGCCTTTGTTTCCCTCTAATCGGGTTGTGGTCGGAAAGGCCGATCCCGGACAACCATCTTTCGTGCGATAGCGGAGATACGATTGCAACTGGCGGAGGGTAAATCAGAGGTTTTGGGGGAATTCTACGCCAAAACTTCTATGGTTCCTGCTTTCCCCTCGCCGGATGCGGCGAACGAATGGCTGCGACCCGCGCTGATCGCTGCAGTCGCGCCGTCGATATTGAGGGCGCCGCGCCGCGGCCTCGGATTTTCGATTGGCGGCTCTGTCTACCTCGTCTCGATCGCTCTTCTTGCCGCGGCGACGGTCGGAGTGTTCTTCGGCATCGCCTTCTTTCTGGTGCGGCAATCCGCCGATGCGATGGTCTCCGTCCGTCCGGTTGGCGCGCGCGTCAGCGATGCCGGGACCCCGTCGCAGCGCGATTTGCCGCGCGGGGCGGCCGCTGCGCTCGGGACGCCCAAGGTCTCGACCGCGATTGCAACAACGGCGCGGCCATTGCGTCCCGACATCGCGCCGGCACCGCCGGGCCCGGCGCAGAAGGCGTTGGCGAGCGAGCCCGCCAAGGCGGCTGCGCAGATCCCGGCCGCTGTGCGTCTGCCCGACCGACAGCTTGCCGAACTGTTGGCCCGGGGTGATGAATTCCTGCGCTCCGGCGACATCGCCTCGGCGCGGCTATTTTACGAGCGGGCTGCTGATGCCGGCGACGGGCAGGCAGCGCTTCGGATGGGCGCCACATTCGATCCGACTTTTCTCGCCAGCGCCGGTTTGCGCAACCTGCGTGGCGATCCCACAAAGGCGCGTATGTGGTACCATCGGGCCCTCGGGCTCGGCGCGAGCGAAGCGCAACCTCATCTGAACAACCTTGAGAC
This sequence comes from uncultured Alphaproteobacteria bacterium, assembly GCA_963733945.1. Classification (GTDB taxonomy): domain Bacteria; phylum Pseudomonadota; class Alphaproteobacteria; order ATCC43930; family CGMCC-115725; genus AP-15. Next base: position 25,137 of record CAVTFD010000037.1, read on the forward strand.
GAAGTAAGATGGCAGGCGCCGTGACCAGAAAGATCATTCTAGCCGGATTTATCGCAGTCTTGTTCTGTTGCGGCCCGTTTGCGGGTGCGGCGCGCTACACAGCGCCGCCGCCCGAGATTGCGGTCAACCGCGGCGTTGTCGAGCTCGAGACCGGCCGCGGCGCCGGGATCTCGGTCCGCATCGCCGAGGACCTCGCCAACGTTATCGATGACGGCGCGACCCGGCGGGTCTTGCCGGTTGTCGGCAAGGGCGCGCTGCAAAACATTTCCGACCTCGATCTACTGCACGGAATCGACTTGGCCATTCTGCAGGACGACGTCCTTAACTACGCCCGGCAACCAAACGTCTTTCCCGGTCTAGAGAACCGCATCACTTACATCGCCAAGCTCTATAACGAGGAATTCCATCTGCTGGCGCGGCGCGACATCAAGACCGTCGCCGACCTCGCCAACCAAAAAGTCAATGTGGATCTGCGCGGCGCCGGCACCGAGATCACCGCGACGCGCCTGTTCAGCCTGCTCAATGTTCCGATCGTCGTCACCAATGATGATCAGCAGGTAGCGCTGGAAAAGCTGCAGCGCGGGGAAATCGCCGCTATGGCCTTTGTCGCGGGCAAGCCGGCGCCGATCTTTAGCGATCTGATCAGCGCGAACGGCCTCCACTTTCTGCCCATTCCGCTCAATCCGGCGGTCACGGCGGCCTACGTGCCGGCCCGCCTTACGGCCGACGATTATCCGGCGCTGATCCAATATAACCAACCGGTCGATACGATCGCCGTCGGTGCGGTGCTGGCAGCGGCAAACCTGCAGCCGTTATCCGACCGCTATCGCAACGTGGTAAATTTCGTCGACGCGTTCTTCACCGGGTTTCAGTCGCTGCTCACGCCCGGACATCATCCGAAATGGCGCGAGGTTAACATCGCGGCTGAACTCCCGGGCTGGCGGCGCTTTGCGCCAGCGGCCGCGTGGCTACAGAGCAACGCCCAAGTCGCAGCTTCGCCCAACGAACAGGATTTGAAGTCGATTTTTGCCCGCTTTATCGACGAACGGCAGCAGGCGTCGGGTGGAGCCCCCCTAACTCAGCAGCAAAAGGACGAGCTGTTTGGTCAGTTCCAGCAATGGCAAAAAGGCAAGGCGCAGTAAACAAGCGGCGCGGTTCCGATCTCAATTCAGCCTAGGAGCGGCAGGTGGTGATAGAGGCGCGCGGCACGATTTATGCGCGGTGTGCCTTGACACACGCACCACGGCGACCCGCGGCCTTCGTAGCCGTGATGCTGGTCCTTGCTTTGATTTGCGGCGGCGCCTACGCCCAGCCCACCCCGAAACATGGCGGCATCCTCGAATTTGCGGTGCTGGTCGAGCCAAATAACTACGACTGCTATGCCAATACGTCCTTCGCCTTTTTGCACCCGATAGCGCCGCATTACTCGACCCTACTCAAGTTCGACGCGGCCGACTATCCACGAATCGTTGGCGACTTGGCCCAGTCGTGGGGCGTGTCGCCCGACCGGATGACGTACACCTTTAAGCTGTGGCCGAACGTCTTGTTCCATGATGGATCGCCGCTGACCTCGGCCGATGTCAAGGCGAGCTACCAGCGCTTAATTCATCCGCCGCCAGGCGTGGTTTCGGCGCGCCGCGTCGATTACGCGGCAATATCGAGCATCGATACGCCTGACGCGCTGACCGTGGTCTTTCACTTGCTATGGCCGGATGCGGCGATGCTGGCGAATTTCGCATCGCCATGGAACTGTATCTACAGTGCCGCGAAGCTCTCTCAGGATCCCCAGTTTCCCAAGACCCACATACTCGGCAACGGGGCGTTCGTTTTCGTCGAGCACGTCAAAGGACAGTATTGGCGCGGCAAACGCTTCGACAGATATTTTCAGCCAGACAAACCTTATCTCGACGGCTTTCAGGCCGATTTCATCACCGGCCCCGCGGTCATGGCGGCCTACAAAAGCGGCCGGATTGCCGCCGAGTTCCGCGGCGTCACCCCGCCGCAGCGCGACGCGCTGGTTGCCGGACTGGGCGATCGCGTTACGGTCGGCGAGAGCCCGTGGCTGGCCAATCTTTCGGTCGTCTTCAACACCAAGCGCTCGCCCTTCGACGACGCGCGGGTGCGGCGCGCGCTGTCGCTCGCGGTCGACCGCTGGGGCGCTGCCGAAAAGCTGCAGAAAACCACTTTTCTCAAATATGTCGGCGGCGTCATGCGCCCGGGATCGAGCATGGCGACGCCTGAAGCCGAGTTGGTCGGCCTGCCCGGCTTCGGGCGCGATGTCGCCGCCGCGCGGACCGAGGCTCGACGGTTGCTCGCCGAGGCCGGGGTGCGCGATCTGAAGCTCACCCTCCTCGTCCGCGACATCCCGATGCCGCATTACGCCGGCGCCGATCTGTTGGCCGATAGCTGGCGCCAGATCGGGGTCGCGACGACCGAAAAAAAATTGGGCATCTTCGACTGGCAAAAGGAAGTCGACACCGGGGATTTCGACGTGGCGCTCGATTTCTCCGGCGATTTCTATGACGACCCGACAATCCAGCTGACGAAATACGTCTCGCACGATTTGTCGCCGGTCAACAATTCCGGCTCGACCGACCGCTTTCTCGACGCCCTCTATATAGGCCAGGCAGTGACCAGCGACCCGCAACAGCGCGCCCGAATGGTCCGCGATTTCGAGCGGCATGCGCTGACCGAGGCCTACACCGTTCCGCTGTTATGGTGGAACCGCATCGTCGTTACCTCGGCAAAGCTCAAGGGCTGGAGCATCACCCCGAGCCATTTCATCGGACAGGATCTGACGGATGTCTGGCTCGAGGAGTGACCGACGCAGCTGGGAAAACGGGACGGCGAGAAGGAGGGGATAAGATGGTGGATACGAGAGCCTTGCGTCGCACTTTGGCCGCGCCGGGGCCGACGCCGCGCCGCCCGCTCTTGCGCAGGCTTTATGTCCAGGTGCTGATCGCAATCGCCGCGGGCATCCTGCTCGGGCATTTCTACCCGAGTCTCGGGGTCAAGATGAAGCCGTTCAGCGACGGGTTCATCACGTTGATTCGGGCAGTGGTGCCACCGATCATCTTTGCCACCGTCGCCGTCGGCATTGCCAAGATGGGCGACATGCGCCGGGTTGGAATCGTCGGATTGCGCGCGCTCATCTATTTCGAGGTGGTCTCGACCCTGGCGCTGTTCATCGGGCTCGCGGTCGGCAATCTGCTGCAGCCGGGTGCCGGTCTGCACATCAACCCCGCCACACTCGATGACAAGGCGATCTCGGGTTACATCGCCGGCGCCAAATCGCTGACCATCGTCGAGTTGTTGATGAAGATGATTCCGCACAACATGGTCGGCGCTGTCGCCGAGGGTGAGATCCTGCCAGTGCTGGTGATGGGCGTGCTGTTCGGTTTTGCCCTTTGCCACATGGGGGCGCGCGCCGAGCGGCTGGTGTCGCTGATCGATGATTTCACCCACGCGCTGTTCGGCATCGTGCGGATCGTCATGTATGTGGCGCCGCTCGCCGCCTTCGGAGCGATGGCGTTCACCGTCGGCAAGTTCGGCTTCCATGCGCTGACCAGCCTTGGGCAACTGTTGGCGAGCGTCTACGTGACCTCGATCCTGTTTGTGTTGGTCGGGTTCGGCCTGATCGCCCGGCTGTTCGGCCTGCGCATGCTGAAGATCCTACGCTATTTCAAGGACGAACTGCTGATCGCCTTCAGCGCCACCTCAGGCGAGGCGATGATCCCGCGTTCGATGGTCAAGCTCGAACGGATGGGCTGCTCGCAGGAAGTGGTCGGGTTGGTCTTGCCGACCGGATTTTCGTTCAACACCGACGGCACCGCGATCTACATGACGATGGCGGTGCTGTTCATCGCGCAGGCGACGGATATTCATCTGAGCTTCGGCCAACAGCTGACGATGCTGTTCGTCATGCTGTTTACCTCGAAGGGCGCGGCCGGGATGGCCGGGGCCGGGTTTGTGGCGTTAGCGGCGACAATGCCGGCTTTGGGGATTCTGCCGGTCGGCGGTCTGGCCTTGTTGCTCGGGGTCGAACGCTTCATGTCCGAGATCCGCGCCGTCACCAATTTGTTCAGCAACATCTTTGCGACCGTGGTGATCGCAAAATGGATGGGCGAACTCGACGATCGCCGACTACGCGCCGTCCTCGACGGCGACAGCGACGCCGATATCGAAACGATCGAAGAGCCGGCACTTGCGGCGCGCGAGGCGCACTGAAATCCGGACCCGCCGGGGCTCGCTTCCGTTGAACGGACTTATATTTTTCGGACGGTTGCTGAGCCTATAGCTGTTGTCAGGTTCGACCCGACGCCTCGCCATCCCGGCGTCGCAGGTATTCGGCCTCAACCGGTGCTAGAATAGCTGGTCATCGGCGATCAACCATGGTATTCGCGGTCCGTAACAAGGCTGATCCAAGACCAGCTGGGCTCAGTAGCGGAATACTGGTGTTAATGAATGCCTTTCTCGACCGAGTTTTACGGAATGTGTCGTGCCGCACCGATTATCGGGCACCGCCTCGAATTGATGCTGCTGCTCTTATCGATCCTCCTCCTTGCCGCGTGCGGCCAGCAGGGTGGATCCGGCTATGTCGAGTACGGCGCTCCGCCTCCGTCTGCACCAAATCATTATTACCCGCCGCCGGGCCCGCCGGGGGACCCCTGGGGCCCTTATATCCGCGAAGCCGCCACCCGATACGGCGTGCCCGAGCAGTGGATTCGGGCGGTCATGCAGCAGGAATCAGGAGGACAGGAGCAGGCCGTCTCGCCGGTCGGGGCGATGGGTCTGATGCAGGTCATGCCCGCGACATATGACGGGTTGCGCGAGCGCTACGGGCTCGGCGACGACCCCTATGACCCACACAACAATATTCTGGCTGGCACCGCTTATATCCGCGAGATGTATGACAAGTACGGCGCTCCCGGTTTCCTGGCGGCCTACAATGCCGGGCCGGATCGAGTCGACGGTTATCTTGCCGGCGCCTCCAATCTGCCGGACGAGACGGTGAATTACCTCGCTGCGGTTACCCCCAACCTCGGAGACTCGGTGCGGTTTTCGGGGCCAATGGCGACCTATGCCGCGGCCCATTCCGGTCGCGCGATCGCGGCCACGCCGGACGTGGCCAGTTTGGCAGCCGGATGCGATCTGAACCGGGCCTATGATCCAAACCATCCGTGCAGCTCGCTGATGCGGGTGGCGTCAGCGCCGGCCCCGGTGCAGCCGGCTTTCGTTCCACAAACCGGAGCAGGCGGGTGCGACCTCAGCGCTGCGTATGATCCCAATCATCCCTGCAGCTCGGTCGGACAGGCAGCAGCGCCGGTGCAGCTCGCTTTCGCGGCGCAAACCGGAGCAGGGGGTTGCGACCTCAGTGCGGCCTACGATCCGAACCATCCTTGCACCTCAGTCGGGCAAGCGACAAGCCCATCGGCCTCGCCGGCTGTGCAGCCGCAACAGGTTGTGGTCCGGCAAGCCGCGATCGGCGGCTGCGATCCGAACATCGCTTATGATCCGGACAGACCATGCCAGGCGGCCCCAGCCGCCAGCCTTACCGTTTCCTCGCCGATGGAAGCCCATACAGCTCTCGCCTCATATCAACCGGCGACGCCGATCCCATCTGCCGGGCCGGGCGGCGCATCGCCTCACCTGCTCGCGATCCCAGACCGGGAATGGGCGATCCAGGTCGGCGCATTTGCGAATCCGGGCCTTGCCCGCGCCGTGGCGGAGGGTGCGCGCGCCGAGGCGCCCGGCCAGCTCCGCTCCGCCACCCTGGCGCTGCCGCCGACCCCCTATGGCGGCTCGGTTCTCTATCGCGCGCGCCTGGTCCACTTGTCAGCGAGCGCGGCGTCAGACGCCTGTTGGCAGCTCAACCAGCGCCAACTCCCATGCGTCGTCGTCCAGCCGAATCGCTCCTGATCTTGGAACTCAACTCGCGAGGCTATCGGGCGGCCGTTTTTATTCAGCTGGGGCAGGCACGAGCGGACGGCGGAATCGGATGCGTGCGCCGCCGGCGCACAGCAGGCTCGCCATCAACAGCGCCGCGACGACGACCAGCACCAAGCGCGGCCGGCCGGCGTCGATGATCATGCCGTAGGGCACCGGCATGATCGCGCCACCCAGCGACATGCCCGAGCTGACAAAGCCGAACACCTTGCCGATCTGGCCCGGCGGAGCAGCGTCCTTGACCATCACGTCGCGCGGGGTGCGGCTCGCCCCGGTCATCAGACCACCGACGAACAGCACGGCGACCGTCATCAGCTGAGCCATCGGGCCGATCCCGACCCACAATAGGATCGCCGCGGCAGCCGTGGTCAGGATCACGACGAACGGCAGATGGCGATCGGTGCGGTCGGCGACCCAGCCGCCCAGCAGCACGCCGCAGATCGAACCGATCATCCAGCCGGTCAATGCCGAGGAGGCCGCGGCAATCGGCATCTCGTAGGCCCGATGCAGTATCGTGATCAGCCAGGACTGGATGCCGGCGCCGGCCATCGACGATACCATGAAGAAGGCGAAGAACATCATCACCGACCGGCCGAGCAACAGCCGCGTACCCGCGAACGGCGGCTCGGCACGACTGCGCGGCTCACGCCGCTGATCGATCAGGATGCGGCTCTGCCACAGGATCGTCAGCACCACCGGCACACCCAACAGGCCGACGAGGGTCAGTGCTCCGCGCCAGCCGAGCAGCAAAGTCAGGGCGGCCGTGGCCGGCGGCGCGACCGCAAATCCGATGCTGCCGACAAAGGTATGAAAGGCGAAGGACCGGCCGAGCTTAGTTCGGTCCACCGACCCGCTGAGGATCGAATAGTCTGCCGGGTGAATGACCGAGTTGCCGACCCCCGACAGCAAGGCTAACGCCACGATCTGCCAATACGAGGTGGCGAACCCCATCGCTGACACCGACAAGGCCATCGTCAGGGTGCCGCCGACCAGGAACGGCCGCGCGCCATAACGGTCGACGAGGAACCCCATCGGCGTCTGCAATAAGGCCGCGGCCGCCGACATCGCCGCCATCGCCAAACCGAGCTCGGCGAAGGACACGTCGAAGGTTTTCTGCCAGGCGACGAACACCGGCGGCAAGCAGAGCTGATAGTAATGCGACAGGAAGTGACCGGCGCCGAGCAGCGCGTTGACCTTAGTGTCGCGGCCAAATGCTGGAAATTTAGGCATTTGGCGATGCTCCTATAAACGCAGCGTGCAGTCGAGAGTAAAACCGCGGGTTGCTCTACCCAATGCGGGAAGCTGGTTTGCCGAAATTGCGGAACCGGCGCCATTTGCGAGCGCGCTCGACGTCTCGGAATGGGGTGATCTCTTGACTCCTTTCGTGTGCTCGGAATAGGTTTTCTGATGCCGAAATCGGCGGAGCGACCCTGTTTCGAGGGCAGATAGAACACTCGGCAGCATCGGAGGAGGTCATAATGGCGGCGTACCAGCTGATCTCGGCGGATTCCCACATCGTCGAGCCACCGGACATGTACACGTCCCGCATCGCGCCAAAATTCCGCGACCGCGCGCCGCGTATGGAGCGGCGCAAGACGCCGACTGGTCGCGAATACGATGCCTGGATGCTCGACGGTACGCAGGTCGGCACCTTGGGGGCGGTGATGCAGGCCGGGCAGCGTTTCGAGGACCCCTCGCAGATCGATTTCCTCGGCCTCTGGGAGGATGTCCGCAAGGGCGCCTACGACGCGGACGCGATGCTGGCCGAGAACGAAGAAGACGGCATCTGGGGCTCGGTGCTGCAGCCGAGTCAGGGCCTGTTCTGGTACCGCATCCCGGATTCGGAGCTCTTTTCGGACATCTGCCGCTGCTACAACGATTGGATCGCCGATTTCTGCAAACCCCATCCGCGGCGCCTCAAGGGCATCGCGATGCTGAACGTCGACGACCCCGATGCCGGCGCCAAGGAGCTTGAGCGCTGCGCGAAGATGGGCCTGGTGGGCGCGTTCATCCCAGTGTCGCCGCTGCCGGACAAGCCATACAGCAGCCCGATCTACGACAAGGTGCTGGGCGACGGCGCAGGATCTGAAGCAGCCGTTGCTGATGCATATCGCGACACCGCGCTACGGAAGTCCCGGCCAACGAATTCACGATGGACGTGACCGAATTGACCGGGGCGGGGCGCTCGACCACCGATTACTGGGTTCGCTATTCGCTCGGCTCGATGCTGTTCGCCGGCGTATTCGACCGGTTTCCGGGCTTGAAGATCGGCTCGGTCGAGCACGAGGCGTCATGGATCCCGCATTGGCTGCAGCAGATGGACTTCACCTATGTCGAGCGGCCGGTGTTCACTAAAGGCTGGAAGTCGGCTGAAGGGTTGATGCCGAGCGACTACTGGAAGCGCAACATGTTCGTCGAGTTCATGGAGGACGCTCTCAGCGTGCAACTGCGCGACCGTATCGGCGTCGAGAACATGCTGTGGGGCAGCGACTACCCGCATGCGGAGGCGACCTTCCCGCGCTCGCAGCAATTCCTCCAGCGCATGTTCGCTGGCGTGCCCGAGGACGATCTGCGCAAGATCACGTCCGGCAACGCCGCGAAAATGTTCGGCTTCGAGCTGAACTAGCCGGCGACAGGCAGAACAGAGGCCAGATTGCTTCGCTGCGCTCGCAATGACAGGACTTCGCTGTCATTGCGAGGAGCCGCGAGGTGCCGAACCAGTCTCGGCATAGGGAACACTTGTAGCAGCAATCAGATAGTTGACCCCGTTCTCGTCGTCCCGGCGAAGGCCGGGACCCGTTTCTGCCGTGGGGACCGGCCTGCGCCGGTACGACCGGTAGGTGGGTGCGATCTGTCAGCTGGTATCCACTAGGACATTCGCGCATGCCGAAAGGCTTCGTCGCCGTCGCCCAGGTGAGTGACCTCGCGCCGGGCGAGATGAAATTTGCTGCGGTCGAGGGCGAGCGGATCGTGCTGGCCAATGTCGAGGGCAGCTTCTATGCGCTGCGCGACGTCTGCGGCCACCGTAACGCGCCGTTGTCGCGCGGCAAGCTGGAGGGCTGCGTGATCGAGTGCCCGCTGCACTTCGCGCAGTTTGACATTCGCACCGGCAAGTTTATCGACGGCCCTCTCGCCACAGACGTGCCGGCCTATGAGATCAGAGTCGAAGGCGACACCGTTTACGCTAGGCGATAGGGCAATGTCGGCGATCGAAGAACGGCTGGCGATCAACGATTTGTTTGTGCGCTACACGACCGCGCTGGACGCCGGCGATATCGAGACGGTCGTCGGTTGCTTCACCGCGGACGCTGTGCTCGAAAGTCCGGCGATCGGAGTGATCGCGGGATGTGAGGCGATCCGCGCCTTTGCCGGCCGCTTTGCCGCACTGCGCGAGGATGGCACGCAGTTCCGCCACATGATTAGCAATCTCGCCGCGGAGATCGAGAACCGGCGAGCCCGCGCCAGCTGCTACCTGCTCGTACTGATTACCCGCGACGGCAAGAGCCGACAACTTCCACCCGGCCGCTACGAATGTGAACTGACGAAAGAAGACGGCGAATGGCGGTTTCGCCGCCGCGTGGTGTTTCACGACCACCCCTACACTCTCGAGGGATCTAATCGATGGAATTTGATACCCGCCACCCGCGCCGAGGGTCTGCCATGGGTGGCAAGCGTTCCTTGTCCGGGACGGATCGGGATGATGTAGTTGCGCCTTTCAGCGGCCGTTGATCAGACGACAACCCAGCGCCGCTAAACGAGCGCGTCCGCGATGTCGTCATATTCCTCCGATCCGGAGCCAAAGCGGCTGCGTTAGCAATTGTTCATGCCCTTGGCGGGGGAGCTTAAGAACGCCGAGCGCTGAATGTACCGGGCCGCTATCCGCAGTCGCGACCGTCTGTCCGTGATCGGGCGAATGGCCTTCAAGATTTTTGCGCGAGGTTGCGGCGGCAGTTAGCTTATGTCTTCAAGCTAAAGTTTGGAGTGGGGGGACTTTCCATGCGAATCCGTAGAGCCCGAGTCGCTGGCCGTGCCATGTGGCTGGTTCTCGGGATCGTACTGCCGTTTAGCGTTGGGGCGGTCCCGGCGTCAGCGGCCCACGATCCAACACTGGCGGCAAAGCGCTGTGCATCGGATCGCTCGAAAGGCATCGGGGCATTTGCCGCGTGCTGGAACAATCAAATGGCGTCTCCGCAGCAAAAACGCATCATCGGGTGCTGGGACCAGAGCCAACACGCTATCGGGCAGTTTGCATTATGCTCGTCCAGGGTACGTCTCACTGACACTGACCGTCGGCTCGTCGGTTGTATCGGAAGCGGCCGCGGAGATTTGGTAACCTTGGCAAACTGCGCGACGGGCGGTGCGCTCAATCCCGATCAGCGCCACGCGGTAGACTGCATCGCCCAACACCGCAGCGATATTTCGGCTGCGGCCCTTTGTGTGGGTACGGCGCATCTCAACCCAGACCAAAGGCGGCTTGCCGATTGCGCCCTCAATCACCGGAGCGATGCCTACGCCGCGGCGATCTGTGTAGCGGGCGGGCGGCTGAATCCCGAACAGAAGAGGATATCGGAGTGCGTCGCTAAGAACTGGGGCGATCTCACCGGGGCGGCGGTGTGCGCCGGCGGAAGCCGGCTTACGCCGGAACAAGCGATCATCGCGCAATGCGCGGTATCGACGGGGTTTCAGCCGGTGGCAGCTGCGGGTTGCATCGGGACACAGTTTGCGATCAACGAGCTGCAAAAATGCCTAACAAACGGCATCGGAAATAACGGCGGGTGCTTCGGGCCGAACAACGAGGTTGTAAAGCTCGTGCGGGAGGCGTGGGGCGGTAAGAATTCGTTTGCGCGGAACCCATCGCAAATCTGGGGTGGGCCAAATTCGGTTGTAAATAATCCTTCGCAAATCTGGGGTGGGCCGAACTCAGTGTTCAACAACCCATCCCAAATCTGGGGAGGACCGAACTCCGTTGCACGCAATCCTGGCCAACTACTGGGTGGACCAAACTCAGTGGCCCGGAATCCCGGCCAACTACTGGGTGGGCCGAACTCAGTGGCCCGGGATCCCGGCCAGATATTGGGGGGTCCAAATTCCGTTTTCCATAATCCATTTGGGCACTGAGACCGGAGCAGGCCATGGCGAAATGCGCGACGAGATCTCCGCGCGCCAGCCGACTTCTTCTCCTTCGGGACAGGCGGTATGATCGGGTTCTGGGCGCGGGAGCGGAAACGTCATCCGCATTGGAGCCCGACAAAAGATTTCCGATCATAGCTGTTTCCTAGGCCGCACAACGAGTTGGGCAGCCTCGCCAGCGTAATGACCGCGTTGAGGGTGACAGCGCCTGAACCCGAAGCGCATCGGGAATGGCGGTTTTTGAGGCAGGAGCCGAAGCCGCTGAGGGCCGCCGCCGAGGTCGACAATGGGTCGGTAGCTTATCAAGCGGCTGATTTGTACGAATTAATGGGGTCGATCCGTGTCAGCGGATCGGGGCGGAGCCACAGCGGTTGTCGAGCCGCCCGCCATCGGCGATTGCCATCACCACCAGAATCTCGGCCGGGCGCGGTGCATCGGCCAACGACACCGTGATCGTGTCGAAGTGTTCGAACGACCAGGAATCGTCCTTGTGCCCGAGCGGGACATCGAGGATCGCGCCCGCCGCAGCGACCTTGACGTTCGAGCCGATGACCGCCTTGCCGCCGCCGATTGCGGCGCGCATTGGCCGCCCGAGCATCGGATGACAGCACGCGCCGCCGTGCTCCATCTCGCCGTCGACACCGACTAAGGCACCCTTGCCATAGGAAACCGCCGGCCCATCGAGCAGCTTGATCAACTCGGGCATGATCCGTTCGCCGAGCGCCGCACCCGCTTCAAAGAGCTCGCGCAATTCGGCGACCCGGCGGCCGGCGAACGGGTTGCGAATAACCGCCATCCCGACCGCGCGCACGATCGGACGCACCGCCGGCGCGCCGAGCTCGGAAAAGATCACCTCGCGGAGAGTGACGATCTTGCGGATATCGATGTCGGTCATGGCTGGTCCTTTTACGCCGCACCCTGCGGGCGGTGACGTTTGACGGCTTCGGGGTTGGTCGAGTCGGCGCCCATATAGATGCCGCGCTCCCACTGGCGCTTCAGCGGATCGACGACCTTCAATGACATCCGGCCGACATGCTGGACCTCGATTTCGACGGTCTCGCCGTCCTGCAACGCGCCCAGCCCCTCGTGATTGGTGCCGCAGGCGATCAAATCGCCAGTATTCAAGGTCATCACCGTCGAGGCGAACTCGACCAGTTCCGGCACCCGATGCTCCATGTCGTCGGTGTTGTAGTTGTGGCGCAACTGGCCGTCGTTCCAAAAGCGCACAACAACGTCATTGGGCTCGGGGATCTCGTCTGCGGTGGTGATGCACGGCCCGATAGGGGCGAAGGTGTCGAACGACTTGCCGAGCCAGCTGCCGGCCTTCCAGGTCCGCCTCCCCTCCCCGCGCGCCGACACGTCGATCAGCCCGGTGTAGCCGAACACCGCGCTGCGCCAATTCGCCTGGCTGATTTTTTTCGCCGGGCCCTTGATGACCAGCGCCAATTCGGCCTCGTGCATAAAAATCCATGGCTCGGTGAACTCCGGCAGCCGGATCGTGTCGCCCGGCCCGACCACGGCTTCCGGGTTTTTGAGGAACATGTTCAAGGGCCGCGCCTCGCGCTGCGCGTGCTCCCAGTAATTGGCGATGCAGCACAAGATCTTGCCGGGCCGCGGCAAGGGCGGGCGCAGGCGGACCGAGGCAAGCGGCAAGGCCACACCCTCCGCGGCCAGCTTTTCCAGCGTCGGCCGCAGGCGATCGAACCCGTCGATCAGATTCTGCATCGTCATTTGCGGGGTGTAACCCCGCGCGACCACCCCGGCGAGGCCCACCACTCCCCGATCCGTCAGCAGTCCTGGCGCCGGCTCGCTCTGCCCCGAAGCCTCGAACATCACTAGCTTCATAATCGCCTCCCCAAAGCAGGCTGGGAGATTATCGGGTTCGGCGCATGGCAACCATCGCATTTCTCCCGGTTGACACGTCGCGAAGCGTGGGCGGAGCGTGCACTATTGCCTACCGGAGGATTGAGCGATGGAAATTCGCCGCATGGGGCCGCAAATCGGCGTCGAGGTAACCAGGGTCGACGTCAAGACGCTCGACGACAAGGGCTTTGCCCCGATCTATCAGACCTGGCTCGACTACAATGTCATGGTGGTGCGCGACCAGGACCTTACGATCCCCGATTTTGTGCGCTATAGCCGCCGCTTCGGCCCGGTCGTGCCGCATCCGTCGAAATCGACGCGGAATCCCGACTATCCCGAGATCACGATGCTCGGCGTCAATAAGTTCGACGCCGACGGCAAGCTAAGGGACGAAATCTACCGCCGCGGCGCAGAGGGTTGGCACACCGACGGCGCCTATAACCAAGCCCCGTTCAAGGCGACGCAGCTCTATGCGCTGGCGGTGCCGAGCCGCGGCGGCAACACCCTGTTCGCCAACGGCTATGCCGCCTATGACGCACTGCCTCAGCCGCTCAAGGACCGGCTCGATGGAGTAATCGGCGCGTTCTCCTATGGCGGACGCCGCGGCGGGTCGAGGCTGCTGAACCCGGAGGACCAGGACTGGACCCCAGTGTTTCATCCGGTCATCCGTACTCACCCGGAGACCGGGCGCAAATCGCTGTATTTCGATCCGGGCAAGATATGTTACCTCGTCGGAGTCGAGGAGAAGGAAAGCGACGCATTGGTCGTCGAATTGAAGGAACGGATGATCACCCCCGATGCCGAATACCATCATGTCTGGCGCAAGGGCGATATTGTGATCTGGGACAACCGCTGCTCGTACCACAAGGCGGCGGGCGACTACCCGCCCGAGGAAGACCGCATCCATTGGCGGGTGTCGATCAACGATTTCGGCGTCGAAGCCCTCGAAGCCGCGGAGTAATCGCCATGAGTATCGAAGTCGCCCCGTTCGAAGCCGGCCTCGGCGCGGAAATCCGTGGCGTCGATATCCGCGAGCCGCTGAGCCCCCGGGAACGCGACGCGGTTCGCGCCGCGTGGCTCGAGCACCTGGTATTGCGGTTTCGCGAACAGCCGATGACTGACGAGCAGCACATGGCGTTTACCCGTCAGTTCGGCGAGCTCGAATTCAATCCCGCAGCGCTGATCGCAAAGCAATATGGCGTTGAGACCCAGACCGCGGGCCGACGCCGCGAAATACCGCCAGAAATCTCGGTCATTTCGAACATCATCGAAGATGGGAAGGCGATCGGCGGCCTCGGCGACGGGGAGGCGTTTTGGCACACCGATAGCTCGTTCGTCGACGTCCCGCCGGCGGCGAGCCTGTTGCGGTCGCTGGAGGCGCCGCCGCCAAGCGCCGGTGGGTCGACCTATTTCCTCAACATGTATTCGGCCTACGAAACACTGCCGGAGGAGACGAAATCCCGGATCGACGGCCTGACGATGATCCATGCCGCGACCCATTCGAGCGGCGGCCGGGCGCATAAGGGGTTCGAGACCGTCGCCGATGTGTCGAAAGTGCCGGGCGCGCGTCAGCCGATGGTGCGGACCCATCCCGAAACCGGGCGCAAGGCGTTATTCCTCGGCCGCCGCATCAACGCCTACGTCCTCGGGCTGTCTGTGGAAGACAGCGAGGAGCTGCTCGACCTCTTATGGGCGCATACGACTCAGGACAAATTCACCTGGCGTCAGGATTGGCGGGTTGGCGACCTGATCTGGTGGGACAATCGCTGCGCGATGCACCGTCGCGACGCCTTCGATCCGTCGGCCCGCCGGCTGATGCACCGCACCCAGCTTAAGGGCACCCGTCCCGTTTGAGGTACGCGCCTGCCACGGTACTCAGCGGGAACGCGAGCGAACCACCGATTTGATGACGCCCGGCGGGCGTCCCGAGATTTCGGCGATCTTGCGGTCCTGAGCCTCGATATAGGGCTTCACGATCGCATCCCCGTCGATGCCGCCGAGTTCCGAATTTGGGATCTTGCGGTTCGAGCTGCGGCTCCCGTCCTCATAGACAACGTCAAAGAATACAAAGCCGCTGGCGTTGACCGTCTTCTCGCGTCTGGGCATCCCCACCTCGACGATCAACCGGCCCGGCCGCGATCGCGCTCGAGCCGGTCGAGGAAACCTTGGAAATACGCCCACAGCTCGGCAGCGACGTCCCTCTCGGCAAGGGGCTTACCCGGCCCTGCTTTGACCAATTCCTGCTGCTGGCGCGACGCCTCGCAGGCAAGTAGGGCGGCGGCGATCTTATTCCCCTCTGACATGGCAGTTTCCTTGGGCTATAGCCGGTGGGCGGCCATCATGCTCGCGCATGTGAACCTCGTTGGCTAGACCGCAAGGGTCCTGTCGACCACGCGATACGTCTTCAGCCCCAGGGCGCGTGCCAAATCCTTGGCTCGTTTCTTCGCCTCTTCCTTGCTGTCGACCAGGAAAATCTCGGGTTCCCCGACTGGGCCCGTGCTCTCTTCTTCGCGTTTGGAGATCGTCGCGCGAAAGCCGGCGCCGGCCTGTTGGATCGTCAAGCGGATGATCATGGTTAGGCCTTGTCACCGGGTCCAGGCTGGTCATTTGGCTCAGGACGATTTTCGGACCGCAATATCCGGTCTCGCGCGAGCGCGAGCCACGGTTCGCGTACGACCCGACCGCGTCTAACCCAAGGTGGGCCGGTCGGATCGCTCGCCTCGTAGAGCGCTTGCGCCAATTCCTCGACGGAACGCCGCGCCTCTGGTGCAGCCATATTGTGAACCTCTCGCTATGTTGAATTTTATTCGACGCATGCGAAACACGGCCATGTGGACCAGCCCCTTCAATCTCGTCGAAGCCGGCTCGTCCCCCACAATCAAACCCCCTCGCCCGACATCCGGGCGAGATCGTCGAGTACCGTCGCGATCAGTTCCTGGCGGCGGGGATCCTGCGCGTCCGGCGTGGCGGCAAAAAGTTGGATCAGATACCGTGCCTTTGCAGAAGCCTCGGCCCAAGTCGCCGACGGCGCCGCAACGGCGTTACGCTCGAATTCGTCTTGGCGGCCGCGCAGGGCGGCCTGGTCGGCTTGCACTTCATGCAGGCGTCGGCGAATTTCGGT
Source organism: uncultured Alphaproteobacteria bacterium (assembly GCA_963733945.1). Classification (GTDB taxonomy): domain Bacteria; phylum Pseudomonadota; class Alphaproteobacteria; order ATCC43930; family CGMCC-115725; genus AP-15. The sequence continues at coordinate 41,197 of CAVTFD010000037.1, forward strand.
CGATTTTTGGGCGGACATGCCGCGATGGTCGTCGAGGTCGACTGGGCGGTCCGTCATGGCCGATATTCCTTTTGGTTTGCGTCCTTCTCGCTCGGAAGCAGCCGCGCGGCCTCCAACTGTAGTATTCAGACTAGTTCCGCTATCACCTTCTCTATGGAGGACAGCGGTGCTAGCAAAAGTCCGTAAATATTCTTACCGTGTTGGCATAGGTAGGTTTCATATAGGATCGCCAACCACCAAATTCAATGATCGTGTCAGTAAATTATTTCCGTTATGAATTTTGCCATACTGGCACGTTAAAAGCACGATTTATTGACCGCCACCTATTTGTAGCACGTCCAATACGCGTCGAGGAGTGCCTGCACGCGGATGACCCCGTCCACCGATCCCGACTCCGGCGAACCGGCGCAAGCCTCAGAGTATTGTGGTGTCGGGTGGTCAAATCGGGCGACACGCCCATGCGACGAATCTATCTAAAGGTCTGATAACGTTGTATCAACAATAAATCGGCAAATGACTTGAAACCGTCTAAAGACTCCGCTCCCTATTGTAAATAATAATTTGAGGCCCATTTAGAATGTCGACGACAAATCATTGTCGCCCCAAACGCCTTCAACTGCTCCAGAACCTGCGGCTCGACGATTGTCGTCGGACGCGCATATTGCTGCGAGGAGAGTCTCGATGACATTGCGCCCGCTTCAGGATCTCGTCGTGATCCGGCGCGTCGCCGCGGAAGAGAAAACGGTAGGCGGCATCTTTATTCCCGACACAGCACAGGAGAAGCCCGTCGAGGGCGAAGTTGTCGCGGCCGGCGCCGGCGCCCGGTCGGAGGACGGTAAGATTCATCCATTGGATGTCGAAGTCGGCGACCGCGTGCTGTTCGGCAGGTGGTCCGGCACCGAGATCAAGCTCGACGGCGAAGAGCTCATCATCATCAAAGAATCGGACCTCTTGGGCGTGGTCGAGAAGACCGCGTCGCTGAAGGCCGCTTGAGGAAGCCATTATGACAGCGAAAGACATAAGATTTCATTCGGATGCGCGCGATCGGATGCAACGCGGCATCGATCTTCTTGCCGACACCGTCAAAGTGACGCTCGGCCCCAAGGGGCGCAACGTGGTGCTCGATAAGTCATGGGGAGCACCCCGCATCACTAAGGACGGGGTGACGGTGGCGAAGGAGATCGAACTTTCCGACAAGTTCGAGAACATGGGCGCCCAGATGGTCAAGGAGGTCGCTTCACGAACCAGCGACCAGGCCGGCGACGGTACGACGACGGCAACCGTCCTAGCGCAGGCAATCGTGCGCGAGGGGGTCAAGGCGGTGGCCGCGGGCATGAACCCGATGGATCTGAAGCGCGGCGTCGATCTCGCGGTCGAAGCCGTGGTTGCCGATTTAAAGAGCCGCTCGAAGAAGGTCTCGACGGATGCCGAAATCACCCAGATCGGTACGATCTCAGCCAATGGCGACAACGAAATCGGCGAGATGATCGCCGAGGCGATGCGCAAGGTCGGTAAAGAGGGAGTAATCACGATCGAAGAGGCAAAGTCTCTCGAAACCGAGCTTGAAGTCGTCGAGGGCATGCAGTTCGACCGCGGCTATCTTTCAGCCTATTTCGTGACCAACGCCGAGAAGATGTTCGCCGAACTCGATGACCCATACATCCTGCTCTATGAAAAGAAACTGCCCGGATTGCAGGCGATGCTTCCGTTGCTCGAAGCCGTGGTGCAGAGCGGCAAACCGCTGTTGATCGTGGCGGAAGACATAGAGGGCGAGGCCCTCGCCACGCTCGTCGTCAACAAATTGCGCGGCGGCCTCAAAGTCGCAGCGGTGAAGGCGCCGGGCTTTGGCGACCGGCGCAAGGCGATGCTCGAAGACATCGCCGTCCTGACCGGCGGTCAGGTGATCAGCGATGATCTCGGCATCAAGTTCGAAAGCATCACGCTCGACATGCTCGGCCACGCCAAAAAGGTGCGCATCGACAAGGAAAACACGACGATCATCGACGGCGCCGGTAAGAAGGAGGAGATCCAAGGCCGCCTCGGGCAGCTGCGCGCCCAGATCGAAGAAGCGACCTCGGATTACGACAAGGAGAAGCTGCAGGAGCGCCTGGCGAAGCTGGCCGGCGGCGTCGCGATCATTCGTGTCGGCGGCTCCACCGAGATCGAGGTGAAAGAGCGCCGGGACCGTGTCGAAGACGCGATGCATGCGACCCGCGCTGCGGTCGAGGAAGGCGTCGTTGCCGGCGGCGGCGTAGCCCTCCTCTACAGCATCAAGGTGCTCGCCAAGCTGAATCCGGAAAATGACGATCAGAAGGCCGGCATCGACATCGTACGCCGCGCGCTACAGGCGCCGGCGCGCCAGATCGTCGCGAATGCCGGTGCAGAGGGCTCGGTCGTCGCCGGCAAGCTCATGGAAAAGGGAGACCCCAATTACGGATTCGATGCCCAAACTGGCCAGTTTACCGACATGATCAAGAGCGGGATCATAGACCCGACGAAGGTCGTGCGGTTGGCCTTACAGGGCGCTGCGTCGGTTGCCTCGCTGCTGATCACCACCGAGGTGATGGTCGCCGAGAGGACCGACAAAACGTCATCGTCGTTGACGAACGGGGGCATGGCCGAAGCGGGATACTGAGATCGATGCTGCTTTGCTTCGACGAGCGCCGCCATTCTTCTTTTGAAGACGGAAAAGCGGTGGCGCTCATCGGCTTTGCAGCAACGGGATTTCTCCGGACGGCTAGGAGGGTGCGATGGAAACCAGCACAATGCGGCACCTCCGGCTTGCCGCTGAAGGCGGCGAGGCTGCCGCGCAATTCAATCTGGGCGTCCTCTACGACAGCCGCTTGGACGACAACGGGTATGCCATCGAAGGCAACCGGGCGGAGGCGATCAAGTGGCTGCTGGCGGCCGCCGAGCAGGGCCTGCCGCGCGCGCAAAGCCGGCTCGCCGAACTCTATGCCGACGGCCCCAACGCATCGGGAAACTACGTAAACGCCTGTGCCTGGTTTCTGCTGGCGACGACAAGCTCGCGCGGCATTCACCGCCATCAGGCGCGATCCGGGTACGAACGTATGGCCTCTTCTCTGACGCCAGCGCAGCTCTCAAAAGCGAAGCGCTTGGCCGGCCTTTGGCGGGCAGTGAAGCGCCGTAAAACTGCCCCAGTTGGAACCACGGAAGATTTCTTAGCGAAAAGGCAACAGCCATGACATCCTGGTTCGTTCCACCCGTTGTCGTACCGATTTTTGTTGTCCTGATGGTCGTGGCATTCGCGACCTATCAAGCCCTCCAATGAAATATAGATAAAGCACAACGCCACCGCTGCGGCTGTTAAGACCGCATCACTTCAATGAGAAATACGCAAAAACCTTTCGCTAGAGGGAGACGAGCATGAGCATCTCCATAAACAGTAAGATGAGCGGATTCAGGAAATGGGCGGAAGCCTACTCGCAAAATAACGACGGTCGCACCGGGGCAACGGACAACCGCGACACCGCGGTTGCGGATCCCGATGCGCGCGGAAAGGCAGCGGACCAGCGGCCGCATCGTCCATGGCTCGTCCCCGGGATTGGCAAGCTCTAGCGAAATGCACACGGAATCGCCTGCCTATATCGAACGGCCGGGCAGTTCCCGTGGATCGGAGGGGAAGAGTTAATGCAAGTTTTCGTGCGTGATAACGATCTCAATTCGGCCTTGCGGGTCTTAAAAAAAAAGATGCAGCGCGAGGGCACTTTCCGCGAAATGAAGCGGAGGCGGGCCTACGAGAAGCCATCGGAACGGCGCGTCCGCGAGAAGGCCGAGGCAGTCCGCCGATATCGTAAAGCGATGCGCAAGCGATTGGAGCGGGAAGGATATTAGCCCAGTCGGCATCTTGCTCGGTTTGGATTCCTGGGTAGCGAGCAGGACATTTCGCCGGTCCGCCGACGAGATGCGCTAGGATCAGCGGCTCGAATTGCCCTACCCGAGTGGAGGAAATCGCTTTGCCCATCGAGTACGAAAAGCGCGACGGGGTCGCCTACATCACCCTGAACAATCCGGATAAGGCGAACATCCTCGACAAGCCTACTTCGGACGCGATTTCGGCGGCCTGGACCGATCTGTGGGAGGATCGCGACATCCGCTGTGCAATCCTGACCGGCGCCGGCGACCGCCATTTCTGCGGCGGGCACAATCTGGCGCCGCGCAAGAACATCACCCAGGAAGAACGCGAATATCTGCGCACGCAGCGCCTCTTCTGGCCGCTCGCTGGCACCGTCCATGGCCAGAAAACGGGCGTCGACGGGCGCATGGGCGATCATTACCCGCGGGTGTGGAAGCCGGTCATCGCCGCGGTCAACGGCTGGGCGGCCGGCGCCGGGCTCTATATCTTGCTGTCCTCGACCGACATCCGTATCGCAAGCGCCGAGCACGCGCGGTTCAAGTTCGCGCTGTTGACGCAGGGCTGGCTGGGGCATGGGCCGGGGGCGACGCTGCTCGCCCGCCAGCTCCGCTACATCGACGCGATGAAGATCCTGCTGACCGACGAACCGTTCGACGCCCAGGAGGCGTTGCGGATCGGTCTCGTCAACGAGGTCGTCCCGCATGCGCAACTGATGGAGCGGGCGGAGAAGATCGCCCGCCGTATCGTCACCCTGCCCCCGGTCGCAGTGCGCATGATGAAGGAGTTCGTGGTCCGCTTCGGCGATTTGCCCACCGACCAGGCCTGGCACATCCAGAGCCTGATCAACTCGCTGTTGATCCAGACTACCACCGACGGCGAAGAGGGCCGCCAGGCCTTCAACGAAAAGCGCCCACCCGACTTCACCGGCGCGCTGCGCCGCCGCGGCGACGCCTGGGACGAACCCTCCGAAGAAGACAAGAGGCGCCTCGACGAGGCTTATCGCAGCGGCGAATTTTAGTGCTCTCAGTCTAAGTTTCGCTTCCCGATGATCGCCATTCCGGGGCGCCGCGAAGCCGGAGTCGGTGGCCGATCGCGCGCTCCTCGTCCGCCGGTCACATCAGGTGCGCTCGGGTTCGGCGATCGCTGCCGACCAGGGTGACATCACGTCGGAAATGCCGTAGTTCAACCCGTCGGCGCCATGCATCACCAGGTTCGGGCAGGCAAAGCGTGTCGGGTAGACGCCGTGCTCGACCAGGGTCGCACCCGGTTTCGCCATCAACGGCGCGACGATCGCCGGCGGAAGGCGGCGGTCGACGCCGAAGCGCTCGCCGCCGTTGACATCGATGCGCGGGTAATGCGCCGCCTCCTCGGGATCCATGGCGAAATCGACGACAAAGCTTGCCATCTGCAGAACCGCAGCGAGAATCCGCCTGCCGCCCGAGGCGCCGATCCCGAACCACGGCCGACCGTCGCGCGCAGCGACGACCGGGCACATATTGGTCAGCGCGCGCTTGCCCGGCATCATCGAATTGGGCCGCCCGGGCCGCGGGTCGAACCACATGATCCCGTTGTTCATCAAGATGCCCGTGCCCGGCAGCACATAGCGGCTGCCAAAGCTCGACAGCAGGGTGGTCGTCAGCGCGACGATCGTGCCCTCGCGGTCGATTGCGGTAATGTGCGTGGTCGAGGTCGGCGCCACGGTCTCTACATCGCCGGCATGATCGAGCCGGTCGGCATAGGCGTCCCGCAGCGTCTCGATGACGGCAGCGAAATAGGCGGCGTCGGGCGATGCGCCGAAACGCTGCCGGGAGAGCCGCTCGAGAGCAAAGGCCAGGGTCGGGCCGGCGGTCATTCCGGGCGCCGACTGCAACATCGCGCCGCGATAAGGGATCGCTAGTGCCGGCATGATCCGTGCCCGGCAGCCCGCAAGGTCTTCGCCCGAGAGCACTCCGCCGGCGGCGCGCACATCGGCGGCGATCGAGCGGGCGATGTCGCCCTCGTAGAAATCGTCGGGGCCGGCCGTTGCGATCCTCTCCAGGGTATCGGCGAGGCGGCCCAGCGGCAGGTTCGTCCAGTCGCGCTCGGGCGGGCAGACCGGCGGCAGGCCGTCCGGCAGCCAGATCCGCCGGCTTTCGTCATAGAGGCGCAATTCCGCCGCCGCACCGGCAACCTTGACCGTGGTAAACCAGTCGACCGGCACGCCTTCGCGGGCCAGCGCCACGGCCGGCGCGACCAGCTCGCGCCACGGCATGCGCCCGAAGCGCTCGACCGCCGTCGCATAGCCGCGCACCGAACTCGGGATCGCGAAGGCGAGCGGACCGTGGATGTTCCGGTCCCCGTCGACCTGCGGCCAGGTAAACAGCTCGGTCTTGGTGGCGCCGGTGAGCTTGTAGGCCGCCGGATCGAGGCTGCGCGGCGCCACCGGGCCAAAGTCGACGGCCTCGGCATGATCGGCGTCGGCGCGATGCACGACCATAAAACCGATCCCGCCGAGCCCGCTGTTCCACGGCTCGACCGCGGCTAGCGCCAGCGCCGCAGCGACGGCGGCATCGACCGCGGTGCCGCCTGCCGCCAGCACCTCGGCGCCGACCGTGGCGGCGGTGCGGCTCTGTGAGGCGACGATGCCGCCGCGCGACGAGGCGCCCGGTTTGCGGACCTCCCAGTTTTGCGTCAGGTGCATCCCGGGCACCGGCTATTCCGTGACGATCGCGTCGACGCGGGTCGGATAGAAAGCGTAATAGCCGGCGATCGCGGCGACCTCGTCATAAGGCGTCGGATAGCCCCAGACCGCATTCTCGGACCGCCGGATCTCGCCGCCCGCCGGCGCCTCGATCGTCCAGTAAGACGCTTCGCCTTTGAACGGGCAAGTCGTGTGGTGCTGGGTCGGGTGCATCAGATCGAGCCGCACGTCCTTTTCCGGAAAATAGTGCACGGGGCCGTGGCCGGTTTCCTCGACCCGCAAGGTCGCAGTGCTGTCGGCGACGGTCGTGCCGGCGAAGACGACTTTGACATGCCGCCGATCCCGCTTGAGGTCGACGCGGTGCTCGGGGCGATTGACAAATCCAGGGGCTGGGTTTGGCATGGTGATTTCCTCGCAGGCTTATCGCTTTGCGGGCGCGGCATACGCCTCAAACGAGGCGATGCAGCTGGCGCGCAGTTGGGGAATGGTGATCGGACCGCATTCGATCGCCTCGCGTTTTTTGCGGAACGCCGGATTGCTGCGCAACATCGCCGAATACGCCTCGCTCTGACGAACATTTGCCTTGGCTTCGGGATCGTTGGTCGGCATCGCTTGAGCCATCGCGGTCCCGGCGAACGCGATCGTCAATAGAGCGGCAAATGCCGCCGTTTGATACCGCTGCATTTTCTTTCCTCCTGTTCCCATATTAGTCGGCCATCGTCAGCCCGCCGCTGACGCTCAGCACTTGGCCGGTAACGTAATCCGATCGTGCGCTCAAGAAAAATAGCACCGCTTGGGCGATTTCGATCGGCTGGGCGATCCGGCGGAACGGGATAGCGCGGGTCAGCGCTTCCTTCATGCGTTCCGGCTGACGCTGGAACAAAGGCGTGTCTGTCGGACCCGGACACACGCAATTGACGTTGATGCGGTAGCGCGCCATCTCGCGGGCAAGCGACTTGGTGAAGGCGATCAACCCGCCTTTGGCGGCGGCATAGACGGTCTCGCCCGTACTGCCGACCCGGCCCGCATCGCTCGAGATGTTGACAATCTTGCCGGCTGTCGCTTCGACCATCGGCGGCAGCAGCCCGCGGGTTAGCCTGATCGCCCCCATCAGATTGACGGCTATCACGCGGTCCCACATCTCCGGCGGATTTTCGAGAAAAGGCTGGATCTGGTCCCAACCGGCGGCGTTGACCAGGCCGTCGACGCGCCCCGCCCGTTGATGCACCGCCGCGACGAAATCGTCCACTGAGGCGTTGACGGTCAAATCCAGCGGCAGGTAGTCGATGGCGAAGCCATTGGCGGCGCCCTCGGCCGCTGTCGAGCGGCCGCCTTGCGCATCGACATCGCCGATCAAGACCTTGGCGCCTTCGCGCGCCAACAGCAGCGCCGTCGCCCTGCCGATCCCTGAGGCCCCGCCGGTGACGATGATGGTTCGGTCTTGCAGATCCATCGCCGTCTCGCTCCGCCGGTGCTCTTACTCCCAGGGCGGAGGATGTTCCGCGCTGGCGGCGGCCGGTGTCAAGCCGCGCCGAGCGCGACGGCCCGGCGCCCGGCGACGGCGTTCCTCTCACGCAGCCGATCGAGGATGACGCGAGGCAGATGATGGGCCGGCATATCGAGCCGCCGCGCCGAAGAGGCCCCGCCGTCTATCAGGATGTAGTCGCTCGCCCACTCGTCAAAGCCGAAATGACAGAACGTTTCCGGCAGGCTCGGTTGGTGGTCGCCATAAAAGCCGAGCACGCCGTCGCATCCGCGCGGCCCCAGGCCTTCGGCCAAGATCCGGAGCATCTCGTCGGACCGGGCCAACCCATCGAGGTAGCGCAAGAATTGCCCGCCCTGCGGCAGGCCCGCGGGGTCGAAGCGCTGTCGCAAATCCGCATCGATCGGCGGTCCGGCCTCGAACCAAGGGCCGTGATTGCCCATCGTGATGACGAAAATAAAGCTGCGTGGCCCTACCTCGCCCATCACACGCAACACCTGATGGGCGAGATCGGGGTCTGAGCGATAGGGCGCCCGGCGAGAGCCACCCAGGCTTTCGCGGCCGAGAAAAGTCTCGAAGCCGAGCGCCGTCAGGGTCAGATCGCGGCGGAAAAAGCCGCGGTCGAACGGATGCAGGCACACGGTGCGATAACCTTCGTTGCGCAGGCGCCAGGCGAGCGAGATGACCGGGGCGCGGGCGAAGGCGTGATAGGGGTTGAAGCGGTCATAGCCGAGATCGCGTTCGGGAATGCCGGTAAGTACCGCGAATTCGGCGCGCATCGTGTTTGCGCCCCAGCTTGCGACTTCGAGCCGACCGAAAGTCGCGCCGTGTCGCCGGCAGTCGTCAAAGCCCGGCAGCAGGTCTTCGGGCACGCTCGGCGACACCCGGCGCGCATCAAAGAATGATTCGCACTGCACGACGACCAGAGGTACAGCGGCCGCGGCGCTTACCAACGCCGGGGCCGGCTGCGGCGCATGCCGGACGCGGCGAGCGTTGCGTTCGGCACGCGCGATGACGCCGTAAACCAGGAGGATCGCGAACGGACCCAGCCTCGCGGCATCCGCGAACGGCTCATCGACGGGGTCGAGGCGCCGCAGCGCGCCGGCCGCCAGCCCAAGCGCCGGCTCGCGGGATACGACCCATCCGGCGGCACCGACGACCGCAACCAAAAGTACGATCAACAGCGTATCCGGCGGCCACAACGGCGATTCTACCCAGAGAAGAGCGATCCCGAAAGCGATCGTCGCCAGCGCCCCGCCAATAACCAGGCCGGCCCCCGCGAACGGCAGGTAGAGCTGGGGATGAGTAAAGACGTGCGGCAGCTCGGACATGTCGGAGAAGACAACCGGCTCACGCAGTGCTTCGCGCTTTGTCCGGTCGGCGAGCGCGAAGCCGGCGCCAAGCGACACCAGGGCGAGACCGGTAAAAATCGGTCGCCCTGTCGCGGTCAGCAACAGGCCGGAGGCGAGCAGAACCGGGGAGAGATCGAGCAAAACCGCCGGCAACTTCGTCATTCGGGCCTTGGCGATATGGCGCGGGATCAGCCACGCCGCCAGCATCAGCACTATGCCGATCGCAGGCTGGAGCAACTCACTCATCCAGTGCCCAGCCCGGCTGAATGTGAAAGCGGAAGCGCCGCAGGATCGCGTCGCCGATGATCGCCGGCGCGATGTCGCAGAATTGCAGCCCGAGCACCAGCGGCCACGGAAACGCGACCCGGCGCCGGCCGCGGTCGATGCCGCGCTTGACGATGCGGGCTGCGGCCTCGCCGCTGGCGAGGAACGGGGTCGGCCCGTTGAAGCGGTCGGTCATCGGCGAATCGAAAAAGCCGGGACATACGATCGTCACCCCGACCCCACGCGGCGCCAAGCGCGGGCGCAGCGCTTCGGCATAGGCACGCAACCCGGCCTTGCTCGCGCAATAGCCGGGGCTGTAGGGAAGCCCCCGATAGGCGGCGATAGACGCCACCACCGCCACTCGCCCGCGGCCGCGCGCGCACAAAGCAGGCAGCAGCGGCTCGACCGTGTTGATCGCGCCTAGCAGGTTTACACGAATTTGGCGCGATGCGGTCTCTGCCCCTTCCGAAGGGCTGTCGGGGTCTGGCCCGGCCGAGACCCCGGCATTGGCGACGAGCAGGTCGACCGGTTGTTCGCGATCGAACCGGCCCAGCCATTCGGCCATCGCCGGCGCGTCTGCCACGTCGATCGTCGCCACCCTCACGCTTGCCCCTTTCGCCTTGCAGGCGTCAGCCGTCTTCCCCAACCGCTGCCGATCGCGGCCGAGCAGCCCGAGGACAGCGTCCGGTCGGGCATAGGAATGCGCCAGCGACGCCCCGAGCCCGCTCGAAGCACCGGTGATGACGACCACGCGATGGGGTTGAGACATGTAAAGCAAACTAGGAAGGCGACGTCGGAAAAACGTCAAAGTCCCGGATCATGCTTTACGCCCTAAAAGGGTGCCGCATCCCCGCACGCTAAAATCCACGCATCACCGAAAAATAGATGTCACGCATACGCTTGCGAAGCTTGAAGAGTTGCGAGGTGCGACAATCAGCCGACGGCCATCCCAAAATCCTCACAGCTTGGGCGGGCCACCGCACGTCCGCCACTCAGAGCGTGTCGGAGGCGATTGGTAACGTCGCGCCGGCGGCTGTCCTGCCGCCGTCCCACGCCTGCATGCGCTCGGCGATGGACAAGACCGGCCCCGCGCAATAGAAGCGGGCGGGCGCAGCCGCGTGCCCCGCTCTTCATTCCGATCGGCGCCACAGCGAAAGGGGCGAGCAATGATCGTCGAACAGATCTGGACCGCCAATGCGGGCCGCAATTTCAACTACCTGATCGCCTGTCGGGAGACCGGCGAGGCATTGGCGGTCGATCCTCTCGACCATGAAAAATGCCTGGCCGCTGCCAAGGCGCGGGGTTGGATGATCACCCAGATCCTCAACACCCACGAGCATCGTGACCACACCGGCGGCAACCCGCAAATGGTGGCGGCGACTGGCGCCAAGGTGCTGGCCCATGTCAACGCCAAGGACAAGATCCCTGAAATGGACCTCGGCTTGCGGGCGGGCGACGTGATCAAGGTCGGTAAGACCGTCGAGCTCGAATGCCTCGATACGCCAGGCCATACGATGTCGCATATCTGCATTGCCGCGCACGGCGACACACCAGCGCTGTTCTGCGGCGACACCCTGTTCAACGCGGGCGCCGGCAATTGCCACAATGGCGGCCACCCGAACGAGCTCTACAACACCTTCGTCGGCCAGCTGGCGAAATTGCCGGAGGAAACGCTGATCTACCCCGGCCACGACTACATCGCGCGCAACCTTGCCTTCACGCTCGACCGAGAGCCCGACAACGCCAAGGCCAAGGGTATGCTGCCGCAGGTCGAAAAGCAGGATACAACACGGGCGCTCGTCACCACGCTGGCGCTGGAGCGGGAAATAAACACCTTCTTCCGCCTGACCAGCCCGTCGGTGATCCGGCGGCTGCGCGAAGCCTTCCCCGACCTGCCCGACAATCCCGATCAGCGGACCGTGTTTCTGAAGCTGCGCGAGCTGCGCAACAAGTGGTGACGCCGGCCGCGTACTGACGCTCAGCCAAGGATCGGGCGCCAGCCGGCGTAGCTCGGATGGTCGGGGCCGATCGGCAGGGTTACGGCGGTGCCGGTCGCGGCCGAATGATAAAGAGCAGTGGCGAGTTCGGTCGCAAGGCGAGCATCGGCTAGAGTGATCGGCAGCGGCGATCCGGTTGCCAACGCCGCGTGATAGGCGCCGAGCAGTCCCTCGAACCGGGTCGCGATCGGGCGGTAGCCGGCGAGAGTTTGGGCGATCGCCGCTTCGGCCTCGGTCGACGCGGGGATGATCGCCCAGGGGTCGTCGCCGGGAGCATACGGTGCCCCGCCGCTCTCGAAGGTCACGTGCTCAAAGCACAGGCGAAGACGGGTGACCTCGCGCTGAGAGCCGAGCGTGGCGGCGAGCGAGACCAACGCCCCGTTGTGCATGACGAGGCTGGCGACGGCGCAGTCCTCGGTGTCAATCGGGTTCACCCGCGTCGCAACGCGGGCGAAAACCGATGCGGGCGGACCCAGGAGACAGGTCATCAAGTCATGCGCGTGGGACGCATGGCTCAGCAGGACGCCGCCCAGCTCGGTCCGCCACCGCCCGCGCCAAGGCGTCGCGTAATATTCCGGCGTCCGCTTCCAGGCGGTCTCGATGGTGGCGAGATACGGTTTGCCGGCGATCCCCGCATCGATGATCCGCTTGGCCTTTTGCATTCCGTTGCCGAAGTGGTACTGAAAAACCGGAAGAACCCGCCCGGGCACCTGTTGCTCGGCGGCCATCACCCGGTCGATGTCTGCAAGCGAGCCGGCGATCGGCTTCTCGCAGACGACCTCCTTGTCGGCCGATAACGCCGCCAGTACTTGCGCGACATGAAGATGCGGCGGGGTGCAGATATCGACGATGTCGACCTCATCGATCCGTAGCAATTCGTCAAAGGCGGCGGTGCGGTGGGCGACGCCGAACTCGTCGGCGACAGCAGCCAGGCGGCCCGAATCGACATCGCATAGAGCAACCACGCGAAACTTGTCGGGGTGCCGGGCATAGCCTTGAGCAATATGAGTGCGACCGATGCCGCACCCGGCGATGCCGACGTTCCAGACTCCGGTGTGCGGCATGGAACCGGGCGGCCTCCCCACTTTCGTCTGCTGTGCGATTGAATGATTTCAACTATCATCAAACGGTACGGGGTTCAACGCCGCTACGCGCGGTACGGATGGCGCGGGTTGCCGGCGGGAACGGGCGCATGCTATGCGAGCGGACGACCTGCAGCCAATAAACGATTGCGAGGAAAGGCAAATGCGGTTCGGCTTTTTCGACCAACTGCCGTGCGCGAGCGGCTTTACCGAGGCGCAGCGCTATCGCGATATCCTGGCCCAGATCGAGCTCGGCGACGAGGCCGATTTTGACACGGTGTGGCTCGGCGAACTCCATTTCAGCCGCGCCTTTTCCATTCTCGCTAATCCGTTGATGGTCCTGGCGGCGGCAGCGCAGCGTACCCGCCGCATCCGCCTGGGAACCGCGGTGACCCTACTGCCCTTGCACAATCCGGTCAAAATCGCTGAGGACGCGGCGACCGTCGACATCCTGAGCAACGGCCGACTTGAACTCGGCTGCGGCCGCGGCACAGCGCCGTTGCACTACGCCGGCTACGACATCCCGCAGGAAGAGAGCCGCGAGCGCTTCGATGAGGCGCTCGACTTCATCATCGGGGCCTGGACCAACGAGCGCTTTTCATATGCGGGTAAACACTATCGGGCGAAGGATCTGACCGTGATCCCGCAGCCGGTGCAGAAGCCGCACCCGCCGGTACGGATCGCCGCCAACAGCCCCGACACCTTCCCGTTCGCGGCGCGCCGCGGGTTCCCGATTTTCGCTACCCCGCTGATCAACCCACCCGACAAGCTCAAGGAGGGTCTGGCGGTCTATCGCGGCACACTCCCGGCCGGCGACACCGCGCTCGCGTTTCCGGTGCATGTGACGACCAGTCGGGCGCAGGCGCGCCAGGACAGCGAGGCCGGGCTGATGCGCTTTCTGCGCGAGGCAGCGGAACGGCTGGCGCCGCTTGGCCAGGCCGACATCAAGAGCTTCGAAGCCTTCCGCCAGGTCCTGGCGCGCATCGAACGGGTGACCTTCGACGACATGGACCGCGAGATGGGCGTCTTTGGCGATCCCGATTATTGCATCGACCGGGTACGAGCCTTGCGCCGCGACTACGGCATGGACGAGTTCATCTGCTACTTCAACCAGGGCGGGATCATGGACCATGCCATGGTGCGCCAATCGATGACCCGGTTCGCCAAGGAAGTAATGCCGCACTGCCGCTAGGAGGACACCTAGGATATAACTAGCCCCGTGGCCGGGCTTGACCCGGCGATCCACGCCTTCCTTTAGTTCCGCTCCGCCGACTCCAGGAAGTGAATGCGTCGACGGGCTAACTGAACACCGCGACGAAATCGCAGGTCACGAGAGCGTTGCCCTCGGCGCCAAGCGCCAGTGTATGGCGGGCGGGGCGCGAGCCTTCGTCGGGGAACATCTTGACCCATTCGCCGTTTAGCGCGGCGCGACCGGTCGCCGGCTCCTCCATCCAGAAATTGATCTTGATGATGTCGTCGACCTTGCCGCCGGCAGCTTCGACGGCACTCCTGATATGGATAAAGAGGTTCTTCACCTGCCCGGCCAGGTCCGATGGCAGGTTACGGGTACCGGGGTCGACGCCGCTGATCACGCTCGACATCATGATGTTGCCGATCCGGCTGGCGTTAGGGATCGGGTTTCCGTGGGCGAACCCGGGGAAGTTGACGCTTTGCCGTTTTGTCATCAGCTCGTTCCTCGATCGATCGTGGCTCACTCGTCATAGGCCGGCTGCTCGATCAAGGGTCCGTCGCCGCCCAGGGTCGTGCGGCGCACGTCACGCACCTCGTTCGCGTCGAACCGGCGGGCGCGGTGCATGGTCGAGCGGTTATCCCAAACGACGAGGTCGTTCGGCCGCCAGGCGTGCGAATAGATAAAATCGCGCTGGGTCGCGTGCTCGGTCAGGTCGCGCAGGAACATCCGAGCCTCGGGGATCGTCCAGCCGACGATAGCGCCGGCATGCGCGGCCAGAAACAATGATCTGCGGCCGCTTGACGGATGGGTGCGGACCAAGGGCTGGCGCACCGGGCGAAAGGCTTCGATTTCCTCCGCTGTCAGCTCGGTAAAGCCGATCGCCTCGCGCGAATAGATCAGCGAGTGCTCGCAGACCAGGTCTTCGACTTCGGCCTTGGTCCGGTCGTCGAGCGCATCATAGGCAGCGCGCATGTCGGCAAATTCGGTGTTGGCGCCCCAGGATGGCAAAACCCGCCCGGAGAGCAGCGAGTACTTGGCCGGGATCGGGCGGAACGAGCTGTCCGAATGCCACAGCCGGTCGGCGAGTTTGAAAAACCACACCCGGTCCTCGGGCGACATGAGCTCGCCCGATTTGTCGAGATTCGAGAAATCGGCGATGCCGGGACCGAGCCGATGGTCCTCGGGCTTGCGCACATGACCGGCTCTTGCGTTGTGCTCGAGCTCGCCGAAGTGGCGGGTGAACGCGATCTGCTCATTGTCGGTCAGATCCTGATCGCGGAAGACGAGTACCGCATATTCGTCCATGCCGGCCTCGATCGCGGCGACCGCGTCACACTCGAGCGGACGGCGGCAATCGACGCCCGCCACCTCTCCCGCAAAGACCGGATGCAATGGACGGATCGTTGCCGACATCGGTGTGCCTCCTGTTTATTTGAATGCGGCATGACCTTTTCGCAGCAGAACCGTAACGTCCGAAAGTTGGCCCGATCTCAGGTGGCGCGCCCCGCTTCAGGTTAACCGTGACTAGCGCAGATATGACAGTGGCACGTCAAATCGGAGAAATGGCGCACGCCGACGGTGAATCCGCCACCGGCGCGATCGGCTCTCTGGAAAATCCTGTCGAATAGGTCTCTTTCTTGCTTTTCTACAAACCGTCGCAGTGCATATGCGCAAAGATCGGCGATCTGGACCATGCTGGTAAGGCTGCTGTTTACAAACATTGGTGTTTCAATGATATGATCGACCCGTGTCCAAAGCGTCCCTTGCCCATGAAAACGCCGCATCAGCTTTGTATGTTTGCGAGCCACCGTATCGTTATTGTCGTGCACTAACAACCCGTACGTCTTTTGTTGTTGACCTCCGGTAATATTTGTTAGAAACCGCTCAAAGCAAGAAACAACCTGCTCAAATGCCTGTTCTTCGATTGTCCGTGCGGTTCTGTATGGGTCAAAATGAAGCTTATCTATGCATTCAGCGAACAATCTCGCAAAGCCCCACTGCGAGACACAATGAGCAACATCACGCACAAGAGAAACGCGTTCATCATAAGTTAAATGAACATATTCCTTGGATTTGTCGTAATTCTTTCTGGCTTGCAGATATGTTTTGCGATGTCCGGACGATTGCTGAAGTTTAAGAAGATGGGCATTGCGCGCGCGTTCAACAGCGCTGCGGCGAGCCTGCCGGGATAGCTGCTCAAAATTGGGTATCTTCGCTTGTTCGAGATAGGGGCGCATTAGCCAAGCCGTATGAAGCTCAGCACCGGCCAAATCATACCGTGACATAATGGCGCCGATCTCTCGATCTGCCTGTGTCCAATGCCAAATCGGGATCGTCACGCCAGCAAGCACGAAATGAGAGGTGTTTCCTGGCACGTCTGGCGTACCAGATTCATCGATGTAGCACAGGTACATCGATAGATGCGCCTCCTGCGCAAAAAAAATGCGGCTGGGCTGTTGGGGCTTGGAGCCCCAAGTTGAGGCGCTTAGCGACTCGTCCCAGACGCGGCCGGCAGTGTATAGGACGATCTCGGAAAATTCAAGGGCATTTCTACCCGATACTACTCGGCGCCGTCGCCGCCCTGGGCCAGCACGCCGCGGCGGATCTGGTCGCGCTCGATCAACTCGAAGAGGGCGCGGAAATTGCCCTCGCCAAAGCCCTCATTGCCCTTGCGCTGGATGATCTCGAAAAAGATCGGTCCGATCACTGTCTCGGTAAAAATCTGCAGCAGCAACCCCTGACCCTCGCCGGGTGCGCCGTCAATCAGGATGCGGTCGCGCCGCAACCTGTCGAGGTCTTCGCCGTGGCCAGGCACGCGGGTATCAACCGCCTCGTAATAGGTGTCCGGGACCGACATGAACGAAACCCGGCGCGCCCGCAGCGCCTCGATCGTCGCGAAGATGTCATTCGTAGCGAGTGCTATGTGCTGGATGCCCTCGCCATGATAGGCGGCCAGATATTCCGCGATCTGCGACTTGTCGTCGGCGCTTTCGTTGATCGGGATTCGGATCTTGCCGTCGGGGCTGGTCATCGCCTTTGAGCGCAGCCCGGTCAATTTGCCTTCGATGTCGAAATAGCGGATCTCGCGAAAGCTGAACAGCCGCTCGTAAAACTCCGCCCACAACTCCATGCGCCCGCGGTGGACGTTGTGGGTCAAGTGATCGATCCCGGTCAGCCCGACGCCGGGCGGCGCCCTGTCGTCGATAAAGGGCACGAAATCGACGTCGTAGATGTTCCGCTCGCCGTAGCGGTCGACCAGGTAGATTAGACTGCCGCCGATCCCTTCGATGGCCGGGATGTTGAGCTCCATCGGCCCGACCTTGCCGTGGACCGGCTTGGCGCCCAATGAGATCGCCCGCTGATAGGCCTTGGCCGCGTCCGCGACGCGAAACGCGATCGCACACGCCGAAGGGCCGTGCAGCCGGGCAAAGGCCTGCGCGAAACTCTCGGGTTCCGCATTCAGGATGAAGTTGACGTCGCCCTGCTTGTAGAGGGTTACGTTTTTCGAGCGGTGGCGCGCCGCGGCGACAAACCCCATGCGCTCGAACAATGCCGCCAGCGCCTGCGGGTCGGGGCCGGTGTATTCGACAAACTCGAACCCGTCCGTCCCCATCGGGTTGTCCCACAAATCGCGCCGCTGCGGCCCCGCCGACATCATAACCTCCACCACCCTCTTTGGCGTTGGATATGGGACCGCAACCCGCTATTGCGAGCGCCGGGCGACGAGCTGCTCCGGATGGAGAGGGCTTCGTCGCTCGAAACAAACGCCCGCCGGCGGCCGTGCGCCGCCGCCCGGAAGCGATCAGTGGCTCGACAGCATGTCCCAGGGGGTCTTGCCCTCGGGCAGCGGCGGGATGCGGAGCAGATCGGCCATCGGCTCGCCGGCCGCATAGCGCCGGCACAGCTCCTCCGGATCGTAGGTCACCCCGACCGGGTTCTCGGCAAAGGCGCGGCTGTGGAAATACCCGTCGAGCTCCGCCGGCGTCCCGAAATTGTCTATCTGCAGTTCGACCCGGTTGTTGTCGGGGTCCCGATAGTACATCGACGTGGTAACGCCATGGTTGATCGGCCAATGCGGCAAGATCCCGGCCGCCTTCAGCCGCAGATAGGTCGACAACAGCTCGCCGAGGTTATTGTAGGCGTAGGCGACGTGGTCGGTCCCGACGGCATCGGGATCGCGCATCGGGAGGCTGGGAATATTGATCAGCGCCAGGCGGTGGTGCTCGTCGTCATACGACAGAAAGCACAACAGTTCGTCGCGATAGACGACCCGCGCGGCAAGCACGGTCTGATACCACTTGGCCATGCTTTCGAACTGCCCAGTCCGCAACACGAAATGCGCGAATTTTGCCGGGCTGATCGGCTGCGTGACGGGGCTGAGCTGGCGGATCGGGGCTACGTCGTTCATCATTGCCTTCCCTGTTTGCGGCGTCGGCCGGTGCGGCCTGAAGTCCGCCCTGAACATGGCGAGATACCTCAACCCAGGTGATTTGAATAGATCCTGTCCTCCGCGATTTTTGGAGGCGGTGGCGGACTACCCGAAGAATTCGGATGGGGGCGCCAGCCATGGCAGCAGGGCGCGAGCCGCCAAACACCGCCGTTACCCGTCAGCGAGAAATCGTGTGGGACAACACAACCACTACGATATTACGCTTAAGATATTCTGAAAAGAGACATCATCGAGTGACCTAGTTCACATCGGGCAGGCTCGGCGGCGCCTAACTTCGCCGGACTGACGAATTTTTGACGATTCGCCGGGCAATCGCCGGAGGCCAGGATGCTTAATGTATCAAATAGCGTGGTGATCGGGTTGCTGCTGTTCCTGTTTCAGAGCGCGGCCAGCGCTCCCGCCAATAGCGGCGAGCGGCATCTCGTCCTGACCAACAATACCCGTGAGCCGATCGTCGAAATTTACCTTTCGGACGACCGCGCCGGCGATTGGCAGCAGGATCTGCTGGGCTCGGAGTTTCTGCTCCCCGGCGGGTCCGTGTCCGTCGATTTCGACGATCGAAACGGCAATTGCCAGGTCGACGTAAAGATGGTCTTCGACAACGGGGCACACCTGGTCAATCGCGGCATCAACGCTTGCCGCGACGGCCACACGGTTTCAATCCGATAAACAGCGGTAGAATGGGTTAAGCGCAACGAAGCCCATCGCGATTTGAGACGTCCGCCTGATGACGTAGAGCGTTCCGTTCGATCAGGCAGGCGTCACCGTAGGAAAAGAAGCGATAGCGCTCGGCGATGGCGTGGGCATAGGCGCATTTGATCCGCCCGAGCTCTGCGAGCGCGGCGACCAGCATGAACAGGGTCGAGCGCGGCAGGTGGAAGTTGGTCAACAGCAAATCGACCGCGCGAAAACGATAGCCCGGCAGGATGAAGAGCCGCGTCTCGCCGGCGAAAGGGCGCACTTCGCCAGTCTCGGCCGCAGCTGATTCGAGCAGGCGCAGGCTGGTCGTTCCAACCGCGACGATGCGCCCGCCTTGCCGTTTTGCCGCGGCGATGCGGTCGGCGGTCTCAGCTGACAACACGCCCCATTCGGCGTGCATATGGTGATCGCGCGGGTCGTCGGTCTTGACTGGTAGGAAGGTGCCGGGGCCGATATGCAGGGTAAGGGTCGCCCAAGCGACGCCGATCTTTGTCAGCGCCTCGATCAGCGCCGGGGTGAAATGCAGCCCGGCGGTTGGCGCGGCGACCGCGCCCTCGACCTGGGCAAAGATCGTCTGGTAGTCGCGGCGGTCACGCGGATCGCCGCCACGCGGACGCTTGATGTAGGGCGGCAGCGGCATCGCGCCGTAACGGGCGAGCGCCGCCCGGAGCGCGTCGCTGTCGAGGTCGAAGTGCAAGGTCACGTCGCCCTCAGGATGCTTCTGGGCGACAGTCGCGGCGAAATCCTCGGCGAAAACGAGGCTATCGCCGACACGTAGCCGGCGAGCGCCTTTAGCGAAGGCGCGCCACGAACCGCCGCCTTGATCCCGGTAAAGGGTGATATCGATCGTTGCCCCGCCGCGCCGAGCAACGAGCCGCGCCGGGATCACCTTGGTGTCGTTACACACGAGCAGATCGCCCGGGCGCAGCAGCGCTGGGAGATCTGCGATCCGCCGGTCTACGAAACCGCCTGCCGCTGGGATGTGCAGCAGGCGCGCGGCCTCGCGCGGCTCGCAGGGGTGGTCGGCGATCAGCTCGCGGGGCAACGGGAAGTCGAAATCGTCGAGATGCATCGGGCCCATTGCCCGAGATAAGGGTCGGCGGCGCCACAGGTCAATTCGGCGGAGAATGCTCCGCCCGGTCTGGGCAGGAAATCGATGAGTCCGGACCGCGTCGCCAGATTACTGGATTAGAATGTAAATAATTAAATTATTGACATTGAATTTCCGGTATATTTACCTTATCCACATAGCGGACGGTACGTGCCGCCCGCCAATAGAGGGCGATATGGCTCAGATCGACAGCATTTCCAAACCCGAAGCCATCAAGCAGCAGAGCCGCCAATTGCGCGGCCATATCGCCCGCGACCTGCCGGACACCAGCGTGCCCTTCGACAAGGAGGGGTATGCGCTGCTCAAATTCCACGGCGTTTATCAGGGTTACGACCGCGATACCGCGACCGAATTAAAGCAGCGTGGCGAGAGCAAACTCTGGCAGTTCATGGTCCGGGTACGGATCCCCGGCGGACGGCTGACTGCCGACCAGTATCTCGGCCTCGACGAAATCGCCGAGCGCTGGGCTGACGGGTCCTTGCGGATCACGACCCGGCAGAGCATCCAGTTCCACGGCGTCGTCAAATCCGGTCTGAAGAGGGCGATCGCCGAGGTTAACCAATCCTTGCTGACGACCTTGGCCGCGTGCGGCGACGTCGTGCGCACGGTGACGACGGTGCCGGCGCCAATCCGCGATCCGGTGCATGACCGGCTCGAAGCCGACGCCCGGCGCCTCTCGACTCACTTGCTGCCGCAGACCGGGGCCTATCACGAAATCTGGGTCGACGGCGAGAAATGGCAGGACCAGGCTGAGGGAGCCGAGCAACCCGACCCGCTCTATGGCGAACGATACCTGCCGCGCAAATTCAAGATCGGCCTCGCGATCCCCGAGGACAACACGATCGACGTTTTGACCAACGACCTGGCGATCGTCCCGCTGTGGGAGGGCGACCGGCTCGCCGGCTACGATTTTCTGCTCGGCGGCGGTCACGGCATGACCCACAACAACCCGAAGACCTATCCGCGGCTCGCGACCCCGGTCGCGTTTGTCGAGCCGGGGGATTTGCTCGAAGCGGCGGCGGCGGTGGTGCGTCTGCATCGCGACTACGGCGATCGCGGCAACCGCCGCCATGCCCGGCTCAAATACGTGATCGCCGAAAACGGCGAGGACTGGGCGCGCGCGCGGCTCTGCGAATATCTCGGCAAGGAACTCTCACCTTGCCGTCCGTTGCCGGCGCTTTCGGTGCCCGACCATCTCGGCTGGCACGAGCAGGGCGACGGCTTGTTCTATCTCGGCATTCCGGTAGCGAGCGGGCGCATCGTCGATAGCGCCGGTGGGCAGATCCGCACCGCCTTGCGCGAGATCGTCACCGGTTTCCGCTGCGACCCGATCCTGATGCCGAGCCAGGACATCATCCTGAGCGAGATCGGGCCAGAGGATCGGGACGCGATCACCGCGATTCTGCGCGAACATGGCGTGCGCCTCGGCGAGGACATGCTGCCTGCCGAGCGTTGGGCCCTCGCCTGCCCGGCCTTGCCGACTTGTGGCCTGGCGCTGACCGAAGCCGAACGCGTGCGTGACGACATCGTCGCCGCGATCGAAGGGAGCCTCGCCCATCATGGCCTGGAGCGCGAGCGGCTCAGCATCCGCATCACCGGCTGCCCCAATGGCTGCGCCCGGCCCTACACCGGGGATATCGGCATCGTCGGCCGCATGCCGGGTTATTATGCGCTGTTTGTCGGCGGCGATTTCGAGGGGACCCGGCTCAACATGCCGATCGCCGACAAAGTGGCGCTCGGGGAAATCGGCGCGACCTTTGACCCGCTCTTCGCGCTCTATGCCTCAGATCGCATCGCCGGCGAAGGGTTTGGCGATTTCTGCTATCGCGTAGGCCCACCGGCGCTTCAGCGAGCGCTCGCGCGGTATAACGGGGTACGGCCTCATGCTGCCGATTAGCGTCGATCTGGCACAGATCCGGGTCATGCTGGTCGGCCACGGATCAGCCGCACGCCGTCGCTTGGCATTGCTCGACGAGGCGGGCGCCGATGCGCTTGAAATCTATGCCCCCTCACCCGACCCTGCCTTCGCTCTAGCGGCTGGGGCAAGGCTACAGCGGCGTCTCCCGCTGCCCGCCGAGATCGCGCGGGCGCAGCTCGTTTTTGTCGCCGGCATTCCCGATCCGGCCGCGGCCGAAATCCGCGGGGCAGCGCAGGCCTCGGGAGTCCTGATCAATGTCGAGGACGACCGCCGACACAGCGATTTTCACTCGGCCGCGGTGTTCCGGCGCGGCGACCTGACCGTGGCGATATCGACCAATGGCAAGAGCCCCGGTCTCGCAGCGTTGATGCGGCGGGTGCTGGAACATCGGATCGGGCCGCAGTGGGAAATCCGCCTCGACGAGATCGCAGCCCTACGCCAGGGCTGGCGTGAGGCCGGCGCCGACCCGGCGGCGATCGGCCGATGGACGCAAGAATGGGTCGACCGGCGCGGCTGGCTCGACCCGGCGTCTTCCGGCCCTTCCCATCAGGGGTCCCGCCCGATACCTTGACCAGCGACGAATTGTTGCTGGAGGCAGCGGAATGACAGTTATCGCGATCATCGCGCAGGGGATGATGGGGTCCGGCGTCGGCCGGCGCTTTCACGAAAGCGGCGCCGAAGTCCGCACGTTGCTGTCAGGCCGCAGTGCCTCGAGCGCCGAACGCGCGCGAAAGGCGGGCATGGAAGCGGCAGCCAACGAGCAGGCGCTGCTCGCGGGCGCCGATTTCTTTTTGTCGATTCTACCACCTGGCGAAGCCGAGGCGCTGGCGCAACGTCTGGCGCCTGCTTTGAAGGCGCTCGACCGCAAGCCGGTTTATGTCGACTGCAACGCGGTCAGCCCGCAGACCGCGATCCGCATCGGTGAGGTCATCGCGCCGACCAAAGCCGATTTCGTCGATGCCGGGATCATCGGCGGGCCGCCGCGGCCCGGCTACAGCCCGACGATCTACGCCTCCGGTCCGACGGCGGGGCAGAGCGCGGTATTGCGCGATTGGGGGATCGATTGGCGGGTCATCGACGGGCCGATCGGCGCCGCCTCGGCGCTCAAGATGTCCTACGCGGGGATCACCAAGGGCACGACCGCGATCGCCTCGGCAATGCTGCTGGGTGCGGCGCGCTTTGGCTGCGGCGAGGCGCTGATCGCCGAGCTGACCGAAAGCCAGCCCGAGATGCTCGCCCGGATGCGGTCGGGCATTCCGCGCATGTACGACAAGGCCTATCGCTGGGTCGCCGAGATGGAGGAGATCTCGGACTTTCTCGAAAAGAACCCGCCCTCGCGCGACATCTACGCCGCGGTCGCGCGCCTCTACGCCGATCTCGCGGCGGCCTACGACGACAGCGCACCCGGTCCCGACAACGCCATCAAGACCCTCGACCGCGTCCTCGGTGTCGCCAAGCGCTGAGCTTTCTTTCCCGCCATACCGGCGAAGGCCGGTATCCATTTTCCCCCGGGGTCCGGAGCGGCGCCAAGACGACGAGATACGCCGCGGGTGCGCTAGCCTTTCGCGACCTCGTGGCCGGCGAGGTGTTCGAGGACGCGGACCAGGCCGGAATGGTCCCAGCCCTTGCCGCCGAGCGCGGCGGCGGCGTTGAACAATTCCTGCGTCGTCGCGGTGTTGGGCAGTGACAGGCTGAGCGCGCGAGCGCCTTGCAGCGCGAGGTTCAGATCCTTCTGGTGCAACTCGATGCGGAAGCCGGGATCGAAGGTGCGCTTGATCATGCGCTCGCCATGGATTTCGAGGATGCGCGAGGAGGCAAAGCCGCCCATCAATGCCTGCCGGACCTTGGCCGGGTCGGCTCCGGCTTTCGACGCGAACAGCAATGCCTCGCCGACCGCTTCGATCGTCAAGGCGACGATGATCTGGTTGGCGACCTTGGTGGTCTGCCCGGCGCCGACTTCGCCGACCAGGGTGATATTCTTGCCCATCAGCTCGAACAGCGGCTTGACCTTGGCAAAATTGCTCTCCGAGCCGCCGACCATGATCGTCAGCGACGCCGCCTTGGCGCCGACCTCGCCGCCCGACACCGGCGCGTCGACGTAACCGCAGCCCTTCTTGGCGATCTCTGCGGCGAATTCCTTGGTCTCGATCGGCGAGATCGAGCTCATATCGACGACGATCTTGCCCGGCGACAGGCCTTCGGCGACGCCGCCGGCATCGAACAGCACGCTCTTTACGTCGGGGGTGTCGGGCACCATCAGGATCACAACCTCGGAGCGCTCGGCGATCTCCTTCAACGTGTCGCAGACGGTGGCGCCGGCTTCGCGGACATCGGCCGGCAGCCGCCGCTTGCCATATACGAAGAGCTCGTGCCCGCCTTTGATCAGGTTAAGGGCCATCGGATGCCCCATGATCCCGAGCCCGACAAAACCGATTTTCATGACCCCTCCTGCCTGCGCTGGGTGACCCGCGATCGCGCACACTGCCCAGTTTCGCCCGGCGCCTCAAGCGCCCAGCATGCGCCGCGGGCTATCGATGTGATAGGATAAGAAGCCGGAGACCGGAGAGCGGCGATGGGTCAAAACGCAGTTCTATACGAAGACGACTATTACGCCTGGACCATCGAGCAGGCCCAGCTTCTACGTACCGGCGCACTGTCCGCTATCGATGCCGCCAATATCGCCGAGGAGATCGAGAGCATGGGGCGCCGCGATCGGCGCGAATTGCAAAGCCGGCTCGTGGTTTTGACCATGCATCTATTGAAGTGGCGCTTCCAACCGACCGCAAGGTCGAGCGGTTGGTTAGGAACTATTCGCGAGCAGCGGCTTCAGATCGAACTCATTCTCGAAGATTCGCCGAGCTTACGCCCCCTGGCCGCAGGGATGCTGCCACGCGCCTACGCTAACGCGCGGATCGACGCAATAGATCAGACCGGCCTCCCGGAAGCCGACTTCCCTCCGGCCTGTCCGTTCACATTTGAAGAAATCGTATCGGCGTCGTTTCTTCCAGACCCCATACCGGATGGCACCAGCGGTAAGGAGTCGGCGCACCCGTAGAGCTCCCTACGAACTGTCCATTCACCTCGAAAAAAGGTGCTATCGCGTTCGTTTTTGCCGGAGCCATGAGGCAGCATTTAAGGCCTCCTTGATCGAATCACCCGGCGAAGTGGCGCAATAGCCAGTTCAGGGTTTCCTCGGGCGCCTCCTCGGGCACGTAGTGACCGCAGGGCAGCGCGCCCCCATAGGCATCAGTCGCGTAATTGCGCTGCCAGATCGCCAGCACGTCGCCGTGGACGCCCTCGGTATGGCTGCGCGCTCCCCAGATCACCAGCAGCGGAACCGTGATCTTGTGTCCGGTTTCAAAGTCGGCCTTGTCCATGTCGAAATCGCAGGTGGCGCAGGCGCGGTAGTCGGCGCATGAGCCTTTGATGGTCTTCCAGTTGAAACAGCGGACATATTCGCTGAATGCCTCGGGATCGAAGAAACCAAGACCGATGCCGGGCTTCGATAGTTTCTTCTCCATGAAATACCGCGCCGGGATGCCGGCCAGCATGCGCTCGGGGAAATCGTAAGGCTGGGCCATCATCGACCAGTGCCACGAGCGCAATGCCCATTCCTTCGAGGTGTGGGTCCAGATGTGATGATTGGGCAGGATGTCGATCAGCGCCGCGCGTTTGACCCGTTCGGGATGGTCGAGGCACATGCGCGCCGTGGTGCGGGCGCCGCGGTCATGCCCGGCGACAAAGAATTCGCGATAGCCGAGCTTCTCCATGACCTCGACCTGGTCCTGAGCCATCGCCCGAAACGAATAGTTGATGTTGTTTTCGCCGCCATCGTCGGGGCCGACGCTGTCGCCGTAGCCGCGCAGATCAGCAGCCACGACATGAAAGCGCTCGGCCAGTCGGCCGGCGATCTTGCCCCAGGAGGCATGGGTCAGCGGATTGCCGTGCAGCAGCAGCAAGGGCGGCCCGTCGCCGCCATGGCGCAGATTGATGCGTGCGCCTGAGGTCTCGATCTCGGTCCGGGTGAACCCTTCGAACATCCGCCGCGTCCTTCCTGGGTTGCGATGGCCAAAGCTAGCGCGAATTTTCGCCGGGAGATAGATAAGTGGGCTTGGCGGCCGGGCGAGGCTTGGCCTGCGAACGTTTTGACGCGAAACGGAATCAAACGGTGGCGCGCGAAGCTCCTGTAGCGCAGGACCCAATGGCGTCGGTTTCAATGCAGCACGCGGAGCTGCGCGCGCTGATGCCATTATATGTCGTCGTTTTCATCGGCTTCGTCGGCTACAGCCTGATGATAACCGTCTTTACCCCGATGCTGCTGCGTGCCGATACGATGATGCTGGCGCCGGGATCGACGATGCCGCATCGAACGGTCGTATTGGGCGTTCTGCTATGCCTCTATCCCGCGGGCCAATTTGTCGGATCGCCGATACTGGGGAGCCTCTCGGACCGTTTCGGACGTCGACCGGTGCTGCTCGCGTCTCTTGCCGCGACGACGCTGTTCTACGCAGGGATTAGCGCGTCTATCTCCAGCCACAACCTGCCGCTGCTGGGGCTGGCGACATTGCTCGCGGGGCTATCCGAAGGCAACATCGTCACCGCACAAGGCGCTATTACCGACGTTGTTCCAGCCGAGCAGCGCAACCGTTATTTCGGCTACATCTATATGTCCGCCAGCCTGGCCTACGTCATCGGGCCGCTCGGCGGCGGTAAGCTCGCCGATTCGAACTTGGTTTCATGGTTTACCGACGCGACGCCGTTTTGGGCCAGCTTTGCGCTGCTGTTGACGACGACGCTGGCGATCCTTGTCCTGTTCCGCGAGACCGCCAAACCGGACACTACGCAGCGCGTCCGCGTCGTCGAGATGTTCGCCGCGCTCTCGCAGGTCTTTTCCGGCCGGCGGTTGCGCCGGTTCTATGGCGTCAATTTTCTGCTGTATCTCGCGATTTTCGGGTTTTTCCGCTCCTACCCGATGTATCTAGTGGACGAGTACCGGATGGATGTTTCGCGTGTATCGGAATTTGTGGCTTGGGTCGGCGTGCCGATCGTGCTCGCCAATTTGTGGCTGACGGGCTTTTTGACCGCGCGGCTTCGGATCAAGACCATGACCGTCGGGTCTGCCGCGCTGACCGGCATCTTCATGGTGGGCATCGTTGTACCGGCAACGCCGCTTGCCCTGTGGCCGCAGTTGTTTCTAACCGGTGCGGCGCTGGCCATTTGCCTGCCCAGCTGCGCAACTTTGCTGTCAAATGCCGCACCGGCCGCCGATCAGGGTCTGGCCATGGGCAACAACCAGGCACTGCAAGTGGCGGCGGAAGCATTGTCCGGGCTCGCGGCCGGGTTGCTGGCTGCGATAATCGTCAAGCTGCCGCTGATCGTCCTCGGTGCGATCGCGATCGGTACGTCGATATTGGTTGCCTTGGCGATCTGAACGATCGATATCGCGACGAGAACGGCTTCTCCACGATCGTATAACGGAATACAGTCGTTTAGAGTTGATCCTATCGGGCGAGGGTGTGTTGGGGGACCGCCGGTTCGTCGTCGAACTGATCAAGCCGTCGCATTACGACGATGACGGCTATGTGATCCAGTGGTGGAAATCCTGGATCCCGTCGAATTCGCTCGCCTCGCTCTACGGCATCGCGAGCGACATTGCAGAGCGGCGCGCGCTCGGCCCCGATGTAGCGCTTGAAATCCACGCCTATGACGAGTGCCATACGGTCATCCCGATTCGCAGGATCATCAGGCGCATCAAACAGGCCGATGCCGGCCTGGTCTGTCTGGTCGGGGTGCAGTCGAACCAATTCCCGCGGGCGATGGATCTGGCCGCGCCGTTTCGGGCAGCCGGGATCGCGGTGGCGATCGGCGGGTTTCATGTCTCGGGGTGTCTGGCGATGCTGCCGCGGCTGCCGCCCGATCTTGAGGCGGCTGGGCAGATGGGGATTACCCTATTCGCCGGCGAGGCCGAGGGCCGGCTCGAAGGGCTCTTTGCCGATGCGCTCGCCGGCAGGCTGCAACCGATCTACAACTACATGGACGATCTGCCGGGGCTGCAGCAGCAGGTGACCCCGTTTCTGCCGATCGACATCGTGCGCCGCTACGGCGAGACAATCGGCGCCTTTGATGCCGGCCGCGGCTGCCCGTTTCAGTGCAGCTTTTGCACGATCATCAACGTCCAGGGGCGCAAATCGCGCTGGCGGGACGCCGACGATGTCGAGCGTCTGGTGCGCGCCAATTTGGCCCAAGGCGTCTTTCGGTTTTTCATTACCGACGACAATTTCGCCCGCAACCGCAACTGGGAAGCAATCTTCGACCGCCTGATCGAGATGCGCGAACAGGAAGGGCTCGGCCTGCAATTCATCATTCAGGTCGACACCTTGTGCCATCGCATCGCGAATTTTGTCGAGAAGGCGGCGCGCGCCGGTTGCAAGCGGGTCTTCATCGGCCTCGAAAACATCAACCCGGATAATCTGCTGCAGGCCAAGAAAAAGCAGAATCGGGTCCATGAATACCGCCAGATGTTCCTCGCTTGGCGGGCGCAGCGGGTCATCACTTACGCCGGTTACATCCTGGGCTTTCCGAATGACACGCCGGAGCGGATCGCGCGCGACATCAAGACCGTGCAGCAGGAATTGCCGGTCGACCTGCTCGAATTCTTCATCCTGACGCCGCTGCCGGGTTCAGCCGATCATAAGGCGCTCGATGCCGACGGGGTATGGATGGATCCCGACATGAACAAGTACGACCTCGAACATGTCACCACCGGTCACTCGGTGATGACATCAGGCGAGTGGCAGAAGATCTATCGCCAAGCCTGGGATCTTTATTATTCAGCCGAGCACATCGAAACCATTTTCCGCCGCGCCAAGGTCAGCGGCATCAAGCCGGTGCGGCTGCTGAACCACATTGTGCAGTTCTATTTCACCTTTATTCAGGAAAACGTGCATCCGCTGCAGGGCGGTTATCTTCGCCGCAAAATACGGAGGCACCGCCGGTCGACCCTGCCGCGCGAGAACCCGCTCGTCTTTTATCTTCGCCGGATCCGCGAAATCGTCGAAACCCACGCCAAGCTCGCCGCGTTTTACCTCTATCTGCACCGTATCCGCCGCCGCGTCGAACGCGACCAGCGGCTCTACAGCGACCCCGCGCTGATGCCGATTCCCGAAGACGCCCGCTCGAAGCGTCGCGAGCAAAAGACCCTGACTGGCGCCGCGGCCTGACCCCACTACGCTCCGCCATCGGTGCGGAGGACGCGGCGGGCGATCGACCAGCGGTGCACTTCGCTGGGGCCGTCATAGATGCGGAACGGGCGCACCTCGCGCCACAATCGGGCGACGATCGTGTCGTCGGTGATGCCGAGCCCGCCGAGGATCTGCATACTGCGGTCGACGACGCGCCAGATAGCCTCCGAACAGATCACCTTGGCCATGCTCGATTCATGGCCGCCCCGCCCGCCTTCGTCGAGCACCCACGCGGCGTGCCAGATGACCAGCCGGCTCGTGTGCAAATCCATCTCGTTGTCGGCGAGCATAAAGCCGACTCCCTCATGCTCGCCCAATGGCTTGCCGAAGGCGGTGCGGCGGCGGGCATAATCGGCGGCGATGTCGTGGGCGCGACGGGCGGCGCCAAGCCAGCGCATGCAATGGGTAAGCCGCGCCGGGGCGAGCCGTACCTGGGCATAGCGAAAGCCCTCGCCAACCCGGCCGAGCACCGCGCTTTCCGGTACCCTGAGCCCGTCGAGCCGGATTACCGCATGGCCGCCGGACATGTACTGGTCGAGCGTGTCGAGCACGCGCTCGACGACAATCCCCGGAGCGTTCATCGGCGTCAGGAACATTGTGGCCCCCGCCGGACCGGCCCCGTCGCTATCCGTCTTGGCCATGACGATTGCGAATTCCGCACCGGCAGCGCCGGTGATCAACCATTTGTCGCCGTCGATGACAAAGTCGCCGCGATTGCCGTCCGTGGCGCGGCGCGCTGTCGTTTTCAGCATCGACGGGTCCGACCCGGCGCCGGGGGCAGGCTCGGTCATCATAAAGCACGAGCGGATCTCGCCGGCGGCCAATGGTCGTAGCCAGCGCTCTTTTTGGTGTTCTTCGGCGATTTGTTCGAGGAGGTGCATGTTGGCCTCGTCCGGCGCAAAGCAATTGAGCGCCACCGGACCGAGCGGCGAATAGCCGGCAGCCTCGAAGACGACGGATTTGGCCCGGTGATCGAGGCCGAGGCCGCCCCACTCGCGCCCAACATGCGGCGACAGCAGCCCGGCATCGCGCCCGAGCGCGACCAATTCGCGCCGCAACTCCGGGCTCGGTCCGTGCGGGCTCTGCCGCGGATCGTTCTCGTACGGGATGATCCGCTCGCGCACCAAGCGCTCGGTGCGCTCTTTCAATTCGACCAGATCGTCGGACAGCGAAAAATCCATCGGTGACCCCGCGAAGATGATCGTAGGCGAGCGCTGACCGGCCATGGTCGGGAATCACACAGCGAGCCGTCAAGCCCGGCGCCTGGCGGCAGGCCAGCGCGGCCTTAGTGATGCGATATTGACAAATTGCGTATTTTGTGCGATGGTTCCCGGCATGGCGACCTTCAGATGGGTTCAGCCGTGGGGCTATCAGTCAAAATCCGCACGTTCGGGTGCGGCGCTGACCGCCCATCTGTTCGGCCCGCGATCCGAGGAGATGCCGATGCGCGCTTCCCGTGATGTTCAGGCCTGTATTCGCTCCGCGCTGCGCCGGCGGCGGCGGGCTTTGGGGCTGACCCAGCAACAGGCAGCGCAGCTCCTCGGCATGTCGCGCCTCACCTATCACCGCATCGAGACCGGCGCGCGGCATATCCATTTTGCCGACCTCGCCGCGATCTGCGAATTGTACCACTGCCATCCGGCCGAACTGCTGCAAGACAGCCAGCTCGCCGCCGCTTACGCCCATGCGGCTACAGCACTTCTCGGCGAGATGCCGACGTAATCGGCGTTTGCCTCCGGAGTTGGGACCAGCCTAAAAGCTGACGAGCTTGCCGGGGTTCATGATGTTGGCGGGGTCGAAGGCGTGTTTGACCCGGCGCATCAGCTCGATCTCGACCGCCGGCTTGTAGTGGGTGATCTCGTCGCGTTTCATGATGCCGACGCCGTGCTCGGCGCTGATCGAACCTGACAGGTCGCGCACGACGCCATGGACAATGTCGTTGAATTCCTGCCAGCGCGCCAGATAGGCCGCCTTGTACATGCCCTCGGGCTGGGTCAGGTTGAAGTGGATGTTGCCGTCGCCGACATGGCCAAAGGCGATCGGCCGGATGCCCGGCAGTCGGTCGCTGACCCCGGCGCTGGCGCGGTTGATGAACTCGGCGACCCGGCTGAC
The DNA here is from genome assembly GCA_963733945.1 of uncultured Alphaproteobacteria bacterium. Classification (GTDB taxonomy): domain Bacteria; phylum Pseudomonadota; class Alphaproteobacteria; order ATCC43930; family CGMCC-115725; genus AP-15. The sequence continues at coordinate 72,655 of CAVTFD010000037.1, forward strand.
CGGCACTGCGACATCATGCTTGATCGAGGCAGAATTAAGCTGCGCTTCGACAATGGCCTCGCGGATCCGCCACAGCTCCTTGGCCTGCGCCCCGCTCGCCGCGATAACGCCATCGGCGACGAGCCCTTCGTCGAGCGCAGTCTCCAGCAATCGTTCCAATAATGCGCGGATGCCGCTGTCGGTCTGGCTCGACGACATTTCGAGCAGGACATACCAGGGATGACGCGCAGCGAGCGGGTCGATCGTGCCGGGAATGTGGGCCAGCGCCAGGTCGAGCCCGGCGCGCGGGATCAGCTCGAACGCAGTCAGCTGGTCGGCGCTGGCGGCTCGGGCATGAGCGAAGAGGCTCATCGCATCCTCGACCCGTGACAGGCCGAGAAATGCGGTCTCGACCTCGCGCGGCTTTGGAAACAGTTTGATCGTCGCCGCGGTGATGATGCCGAGCGTTCCCTCGCCGCCGATGAACAGCTGCTTCAAATCGTACCCGGTATTGTCCTTGCGCAGCCCGCGAAGTCCATCCCAGACCCGTCCGTCGGGCAATACGACTTCAACGCCTAGGGTCAATTCGCGGGTGTTGCCGTAGCGCAAGACGGCGATGCCGCCGGCGTTGGTCGACAGATTGCCGCCGATCTGGCAGCTGCCCTCGGCGCCGAGGCTCAGCGGAAACAGCCGGTCGGCCTCGGCCGCCGCCTGATGCAGATTGGCGAGGATGCAGCCGGCCTCGACCGTCATCGTGAAGTTGACCGGGTCGATCGCGCGGATGCGGTTCATCCGGCCGAGGGCTAGGACGATGTTGTCGCGGTCGTCGGGCGGAACCCCGCCGCCGACGAGACCGGTGTTGCCGCCTTGCGGCACGGGTCGCCAGCCCGCCTCGGCGCAGATCCGCACCACCGCCGCGACCTCCGCGGTCGAAGCCGGGCGAACGACCAGCCTTGTCGTGCCACGATAGAGCCGCCGCGCCTCGACCAGATAGGGCTCCTGGTCCTGCGGGTCGGCGATCCACCCCGCGGGGCCGACCGCCTGTTTGATCCGCTCCAACGTCGACTCAACGTTCACGGCTCGCTCCTCACTCGTAGCGCTGGCTTAGGCTTGTCGCCTGCCCGGTCCACATATAATGTTACCTGAACGCGAAACGTGGCGTGCCACAGGGAGACGACCCATGGATTGCGGCATCGGGCGCCTTTGCGCGTCGATAATCGCTTGCTTGCTGATAACCGCAATCTGGACGCCGTTGTGTGCCAGCAGTGTCCTTGTCGCGGTCTCGACCGGAGGGTTGAATGGCCAGACCGGCGACCTCGTGTTTGATTTCATCGACGGGGGTCCGCCCCCGAATAACGTTACGATCGCGGGATTTTCGAGTAGTGGAACACTTGGTTCCTCTTCCACCACAGGAAGTGTTACGGGAACTTTGCCTGGACCGGTCTCGCTGTTCGACACTGCGGGTTTCAGCGAATACCTGTCCGGTTTCACCTTCGGCAGCGAGTTCTCGTTCGAGCTGGATGCCACCCAGGGCGCGCCGACGATAGCCCCCGATGAGTTCACCCTGTACCTACGGAATTCCGACGGTGTTGATTCCCTGATCACGACCAATGATCCATTCGGGCTGAACGCCCTCGTGTCATTCGATATCGACGGAACGTCCGCCGGAAGTTCGACCGTCTACACCGTCTCCAGTCCTGCGGAAGTGAGCGCGGCCATAACTCCCGTCTCAAGCGTTCCCGAGCCGGGGACATTCGTCCTCCTCGCTGTAGGTCTAGGCGTCCTGCTCGCATCGTCCCGGCGCCGAGCGAGCGGTTTGTGCGGCGGCGCCCTACTGATAGCTGAAATCCTCGGGCATGCTCCGGCGATCCGAGCCGATCCGCTCGCCAACCAGCAAACGGGTGCGGACCAGGCGTTTGCCCGCTATGGGGTTACCGGGAAAGGCGTAATCATTGCCATTCTCGATCGGGGCATCCAGTACCAGCATCCCGACTTTCTCAACCCCGACGGAACCACGCGAATCAAGTACATGCTGGACATGAGCGGCCAGAACTACTGCAATCCGAGCAACCCGGCTCCGATCGAGTATTCCGAAGCGGAGATCAACGCCGCACTCGCGGGAAACGCATCGGTCCCCGAGCGGGATGCAGTGGGGCATGGCACCGTCACTTCCGGAATCGCGGCTGGAAACGGGAGCGCCTTTGCGAATGGGAAATACGCTGGCTTCGCACCGAATGCCGATCTGATCATTGTCAAACTGACATCTGAGGGTGCTCCGGCTCACGACAATCAACCCGCGGAAGCGGCGTTCACAGCGTGTCATACGCAGGCCCTCAACTGGTTAGATCAGAAAGTCCGGGCGCTCGGCGAACCTGTGGCAGGGCTGATTAACTCTGGAGTGCAGCTTTGGGGCCCAGTGGACGGAACATCGATCGTAAGCCGGACGATCGACCAGATTTTCGGCAGGAGCAGGCCGGGACGCATCTACATCGAGGCGTCTGGCGATGAGGGTGGGCTTCCGACCCATGCGGGCGGCACGTACTCGAGCAGCGCAAACACAACCGTCAATTTCAGCAAGTTCAACGGGACAGCCGAGCAAATGGCGCTGTGGTATACGGGCTCGCAGCCAGCCAACGTCACAGTGTCGTTGAGCGACGGAACGACCGTTGGCCCGGTGGGACCGGGTACATTCGGCGTCAGTCTCGATGGAAACGTCGAGGTCGTGCAGTACAATCCCGGCCAGGAGTTCTATCCGGTCACGTCGACCAGCGGGGACCGGTTCGTCAACATCTACGTCAACGGTCATCAGGGCACTGGCAGCATCATAATCAATGGTATCTCGGGAAGCGGTAAGTTCGATATCTACGCGTATCTCGACGCAGTGGACTCTTTTAGCGACCATCTTGTCCCTGGGCGATTGACTGACTGGGCGTCGACCCTTTCAGCAATTTCCGTTGGGGCACACGTGTTGCGCGACACTTGGACGGATATCGATGGCATATCGCAAAGCAATCCGCAGGAGGGAACCCCGGGGGAGCTCTGGTTCGAGTTGTCTGGCGGTCCCACCAGGGATGGCCGTATGGGAATCGACTTGACCACGCCGGGCCAAGACATCTTCGCAGCCTATGCGACCAACTCGTATTGGGAAACCTTTCGGTTCAACCTTGTGCAGGACGGCGGCGGATTTTACGGGCGGCAAGGTGCGACCTCCGGCGCGTCGCCGATTGCGCTCGGCGCGGTTGCATTGATGTTGCAGATAAAGCCGGATCTCACCTCCGACCAGGCGCGGGCGCTTCTCAACGCGTCGGCGACGTCCGATACCTACACGGGCACGACACCCAACGATGACTGGGGTTACGGCAAGATCAACATCAAAGGAGCGTTGGATGGCCTGTGCTCCGCCTATGAGGGCACAGATGATACATCCCAGGTGCACCTAACGCGCAGCGGTTTCCGGCGCAATCCGGCCAATGGGCATTTCCTGCAGATGGTAACCTTGACGAATGCCGGCGCCTCGACAATTCCAGGGCCGATTTCGCTGGCAGTGGACGGTTTGAGCAGCAATGCATCGTTGTATAAGCCTGCCGGAAACACGGCGTGCCTGGCACCATTGAGCCCGTACGCACTGGTTGCAACCGGTCAGTCCTTGTCCTCGAGGCAATCAACAACAGTGACGCTTGAGTTCACAAATCCGACAAACCAAACCATCCTGTTCAATACGCGGGTGTTGAGCGGAACCGTGCGCTGACGTTGTTCCCTCGGCAAGGAAGAATCTCGCAGAATCCAACTCGAAAACTCTCACATCCGGGGCCCTAGCCGCGCCAGAGATCGGCGAAGCGGGTCGCGACGACTTTTTCGTAGGGGATCTCGCCGGTCAAAATGCCGATGTCGCGGCTGAACTGGTTCATCCCGGCGACAAATTCGCGCGAGATCGACGGGTCGTAATAGGGCAGGTCGCGGCGGATCAGCTCGGCGATCAGCACCGCCTCGGCCGGCGGAAACAGCTTGCGGCCGATTTCGGTGGCTCGGCCGACATCGGCTTTGAGCGCCGCCTGGGTCTTGACCAGCGCGCGCACCGCCGCTGCCGCCGCCTCGGGTGAATGCTCGATCAGCCGGTCGGTCGTGGCCAGCGCCGACATCGTGTAGTTGAAGGCGGGCTTTGGCCCGTCGCCGCGGCGGACATCGAGGACGACCGTGCCGACACCACGGCGCACCGCGACCTCGGCGCCCATGCCATTGGCCCAAAACCCGTCGATCAGGCCCTCTTCGAGCGCCTTGGCCGCACTGACGCCGAAATTGACGATCCCAGCCCCCGTCGTCCCCGGCACCGGGGCGATCGTGACCTGGTCGCGCTCGAGGTCGATCCCGGCTTCGATCAGCAAGCGACGCAGCCCCATCTCGACCCAGGGTGCGGCGCCGATGGTGCGGCCCCTGACCACGCCGACATCGCCGCGCCAGGCATCGAGATCGGCGCGCATGACCAGGAACCAGTACATGCCCTGGGCCTGGGCGCAGAGCAGCTTGGCCCCCTCCCATTCGGGGAAGGCGGCCAGCGCCGAATGGGCCGAGCCGCCGACGAAATCGATGTTGCCGTCGCGCAGCTCGCGATAGGCCCGGTCGACCGGAAACACCAGTTCGAGGGTGACGTCGAGCCCTTCCTCCTTGAAAAAGCCGAGCTCGACAGCGGCCACCGCCGGGAAATAGGAATTCGAGATCAGGTCGGGCACCGCGAGCTTCATATGATCACCGCCGATTCGGTTGCGCGGCTATGGCACGAGCAGCATCAGCAGTATCGCAACCGCGCACGCGATCACGAAACAACTTTCAATAACCGGGATCGGCACGGTGACCTCACGGACCGCGTTCGATTTCGCCGGCGACGCGGTCAAGCGCTTCGGTGATTGCACGCACTTGAGCTGTATCGAGCGGACCCTTGGCGAGCCGGATCGACAGCGCCTGCTCCAGATTGTGCAGGGCGCGCCGGATCTCGGGCGCCGGCCCGCCGGCGTAGGTCCGGCTGATTTCGGCCATGCGGCCGAGGATCGCGTCGACCAGCGCGCGATTGGCGGCGAGAAACGCGGCGCCTTCCCCGGTGATCGAATAAAGCTTACGGGTGCGTTCAGCGGTCTCGGGCCGCAAATAGCCGAGTTCTTCGAGCAAGGTTAGGGTCGGGTAGATCACGCCCGGGCTCGGGCTGTACATGCCGCCGACTTGCTCCTCGATCGCCTTGATCAGCTCATAGCCGTAGCGCGGCTTCTCGGCGATCAGGTGCAAGAGCACATAGCGCAAATCGCCATGGTCGAAGACCCGGGCGACTCGTCCGCCGCGGCCCCCGCCGCGATGTCCGCCAAAGCGCCCGCCGCCGTGACCGAAACCGCCGTGTGCATGCCGCCGCTCGCCGTGACCATGTGGATGTCTTAACATCTTGATATGCTCCTCATTTCGTTATATCTAATGTAAGATATATCTAGATCGAGTCGATTTCAAGCCCTTTGAAACCTCGGCCCGCGTGATAAAATCCCGCCTCCCAAGCAAACGAGGCGATCGCGATGAGCAGCGGCCACGATCACGGGCATGAGCGGGTCGATTGGAAAGTCCACGGCGTCAAAGTCATCCCGGGCGATCAGCTCGATCCGAACACCGCTCAGACCCCAGGCATGGACCGCGCCGCGGCGATCAACTTTGCCCGGGTCGGTGCGCAAAAGATCTGGGCCGGAACGGTCAAGATCCACGCCAATGCCAAAACCGGCGCCCATCATCACGGCGCGCTCGAAAGCGTGATCTATGTGTTGAAGGGCCGGGCGCGGATGCGTTGGGGCGACCACCTCGAATACGTCGCCGAAGCGGGCCCAGGCGATTTCATCTTTGTCCCGCCCTATGTCCCGCACCAGGAGATCAACGCGTCCTCCGACGAGACACTCGAATGCGTGCTGGTGCGCAGCGATAACGAGGCGGTCGTGGTCAATCTCGACATCGAGCCGGTCGAGCGCCCCGAACAAGTCCGCTGGGTCGATCCGATCCACCGCTAAAGCTGAGCCGTCGGCTCACGGCCTCCTGATGGCTCTAGAACGCGGCGCAGGAGTCGCGGGTGATCAGGCCGACCGATTGCTGGTGGAATTCGGACTTGTAGGCGTCGATCACCGCCGATAGCCGGCGCACGAGATCGGGTTCTCGCTTGGCCGCGACCAGCAGGATTTTGGTCGGATCATGCGCGATCTGGCCGGTCCGCGGGTTGCGCCACTGACCTTCGCCGTCGAATACGGTGAAGCCATCGGAGAAGTTCGGCGTGACGGTTCGCGCCGCAAACTCGGCCCATTCGGCATCGGTCAGCGGCCCACGCCCCTTGATGTTGCGACCGAAAAACAGCTCGGCAACCAGCATCCGCTGTTCCACCGGCAAGCAGGCAGCCGTACGGAGCGGGTTGCGGCGGTGGGGGCGGTGCCGGTAGAGCGGCGCAGCCGGCGAGCAAGACAAAGAGTACCGCGGCTGGCAGTCGGCAATGTCCAATTCGCTGGTGCAGGATTGCTTCGGCGCTACGCACCTCGCAATGACAACTCTTATCGTCATTGCGAACGAAGTGAAGCAATCCCGGGCGGACCTACTCGGCGGCTGCCGGGATCGCGACCGGCTCGACCTTGGCGGCGCAGAATTTGAATTCGGGGATCTTGCCGAAGGGGTCGAGCTGCGGGTTGGTCAGGATGTTGGCGGCGGCCTCGGCGTAGCAGAACGGGACGAACACCATGACCCGGCGCGACGTTGCTGTCGGCGCGCGCCTTCAGTTCGATCACTGCCTCGCCGGGTGGTGACCCGCACCGGCTCGCCGGCGGCGACGCCGAGCCGGCGCAATTCGGCCGGGGCGAGGCTGGCGACCGCCTCGGGTTCGATCTCGTCGAGCACGCTGGCGCGCCGGGTCATCGCTCCGGTGTGCCAATGCTCGAGCTGGCGGCCGGTCGTCAGCACCATCGGATATTCGTCGTCGGGCTCCTCGGCCGGCGGGATGATCGCCGCCGGCACCAGCTTGGCGCGGCCCGAGGGGGTCGGGAAGCCGTCGCCAAAGACGATCTCGTTGCCGGGCTTGTCCGGGGCATCGCACGGATAGGTCACCGAACTCTCGCGTTCGAGCCGCTCCCAGGTGATGTTGTCGAGCGACGGCATCGCCAGTTTCATCTCGGCGAACACGTCGCGCGGATGGCTGTAGCGACCAGTCGAGCCCGATCCGCCGGGCGATCTCCTGGATGATCCACAGATCCTCGCGCGCATTCCCCGGCATCGGCAATGCGCGGCGGCCGATCTGCACCTGGCGGTTGGTGTTGGAGACGGTGCCGTCCTTCTCCGGCCAGGCCGAGGCCGGCAGCACCACATCGGCGTATTTCGCGGTCTCGGTCAGGAAGATGTCCTGCACGACGAGATGTTCGAGATGGGCCAGCGCGTCGCGGGCGTGCTGGACATCGGGGTCGGACATCGCCGGGTTCTCGCCCATGATGTACATGCCCTTGATCTCGTCGCGATGGACCGCGTCCATGATCTCGACCACGGTCAGCCCGGGCTTGTCGTCGAGCTCGGTCTGCCACAGCGCCTCGAATTTCTCGCGGATCGTCAGGGTTCGCGACCGACTGGTAATCGGGATAGACCATCGGGATCAGCCCGGCATCCGAGGCGCCCTGTACATTGTTCTGGCCGCGCAGCGGATGAAGGCCGGTGCCCGGCCGGCCGACCTGGCCGGTCACCATCGCCAGCGCGATCAGGCAGCGCGCATTGTCGGTGCCGTGGACGTGCTGCGAAATGCCCATGCCCCAGAAGATGATCGCGCGCTCGGCGCGGGCATAGGTGCGGGCGACGTGACGCAAGGTCGCGGCGTCGATGCCGCAGATCGTCAGCCATCTTTTCCGGCGAATAATCGCGGATGTGCTCGCGCAGCTTCTCGTAATCTTGGGTGTGCGCCTGGATGTATTGGCGGTCGGTCAGGCCCTCCTCGATGATCGTGTGGAGCAGCGCGTTCAGCATCGCCACGTCGCGCCCGGGATTGAAGCGCAGGGTCGCCGTCGCGTGCCGCACCAAGGTATGGCCGCGCGGGTCCATGACAAACACCTTGGCGCCGCGCTTGGCCGCCTGCTTGAAGAAGGTGGCGGCGACCGGGTGGTTCTCGGTCGGCCGCGCGCCGATGACGATGATGACGTCGGAATCCAGCGCCGCGGTGAACGGGCGCCGTCACCGCGCCCGAGCCGATCCCCTCCATCAAGGCCGCGACCGACGAGGCGTGGCACAGCCGGGTGCAGTGATCGACATTGTTGCTGCCAAAGCCGGTGCGCACCAGCTTCTGGAACAGGTAGGCCTCCTCGTTCGACCCCTTGGCCGAGCCGAAGCCGGCGAGCGCCCGCTTGCCGTCACGGTCGCGGATGCGCGCGAGACCCTGGGCGGCGCGGTCGAGCGCTTCCTCCCAGCTCGCCTTGCGGAAATGCGTGTACGGGTTGGCCGGGTCGATATCGGTGTCGTGCTTCGACACCCCTTCCTTGCGGATCAAGCGGCTCGGTCAGCCGGTCCGGATGGTGGGCATAGTCGAAGCCGAAGCGGCCCTTGACGCAGAGCCGGTTGTGGTTGGCCGGGCCGTCCTTGCCCTCGACCGCGACGATGCGGTCGTTGCGGATCTTGTAGGTCAGCTGGCAGCCGACGCCGCAATAGGGGCACACGCTGTCGACTTCGCGGTCGGGAGCGTTGGCGTAGACGCCGTTGGCGTCGACCAGGGTCGCCGGCATCAGCGCGCCGGTCGGGCAGGCCTGCACGCATTCGCCGCAGGCCACGCAGGTGCTGCTGCCCATCGGATCGTCGAAGTCGAACACGATCTTTTCATGATGGCCGCGCGCCGCCATGCCGATCACGTCGTTGACCTGGACCTCGCGGCAGGCGCGCACGCACAGATTGCACTGGATGCAGGCGTCGAGCTGCACCGCCATCGCCGGATGGCTGCGGTCGGGCGCCGGCACGGCGTGCACGCGGAAAGCGACTCTCTTCAACGCCGAGCCGGTCGGCCCATTGCCATAGCCGAGAGTTCGGGTCGTGCGCCGCCGCCCGCGACGGCTGGTCGCCGACCAACAGTTCGAACACCATCTTGCGCGAAAAGCGCGCCCGCTCGCTTGCATGTCTGCACCTTCATGCCGGGCGTTGGCTGGCGCACGCAGGAGGCCGCTAGCACCCGCTCGCCCTCGATCTCGACCATGCAGGCGCGGCAATTGCCATCGGCGCGATAGCCGGGCTTGGGCAGCCAGCACAGATGCGGGATCTCGATGCCCCGCCGGTTGGCGACCTGCCAGATCGTCTCGCCGGGTGCGGCCTCGACCTCGCGCCGTCGAGAGAAAAGCGGATCGGATCGGTCATGGCGCGCTCCTCTTCAAACACGTTGGAGCTTTTGGATGAACTCATTGACCTCGGGCTGGGTCCAGGTGTCGCCGTGGTGCCAGAAATCCAGCAGAGTCATCCCTGTTGCGCGATACCCATTCGATCACTTGCGGCGACATCTGGCGTACGACCCGCGCGGGCAGGCTGTTAGCGACGACGGCCGGGATATCGGCAACCGAAACCGAGAAACTGGGCTGCGTGCGCCCAGGCTGGACGAAATATTTAACCCGCGGACCGTGCGGGCCCATCGCCGTCGAGATAAAGATCGTGCCGGCGACGCCGGTTTGCGCGCTCGTCAGGTTGGCCATCTCGACCACCTCGTCGCACGCCAGTTCATCTACCAACAGAGCATCCGCGGGAATCCGCATGACGTCCGTCATCACGCCGGCCTCGCCAGATCCGCACGAAAATGCTTCAGCACTTGCTTGACCGGGTTCATCGCCGCCTGGCCGAGGCCGCAGATCGAGGCGTCGCTCATGACCTGGGTCAATTCCTGCAGCAAACCTTCGTCCCAATGCGGCGCGGTCATCAACTTGACCGCCTTTTCGGTCCCGGCGCGACAGGGCGTACACTGACCGCAGCTCTCGTCCTCGAAAAAGCGCAACAGGTTAAGCGCCACCGCCTTCATGTCGTCCTGGTCGGACAGGACGACAACGGCCCCCGATCCGGTAAAGCGCCCCGTGCGGCTCGAGCGTGCCGAAATCGAGCGGGAAATCCGCCATCGTCGCCGGCAGGATGCCGCCCGAGGCGCCGCCCGGCAGATAGCCTTTGAAGACGTGACCCTCGGCCATGCCGCCGCAGAATTCGTCGATCAGCTGGCGTGCGGTGATCCCGGCCGGGGCGAGCTTGACCCCCGGCTCGCGCACCCTGCCGGAGACCGAGAAAGTGCGCAGCCCCTTGCGCCCGTTTCGGCCCTGCCCGGTGAACCAGTCGGCACCCTTTTCGACGATGTCGCGCACCCAGTAGAGGGTCTCGATGTTGTTGCACAGCGTGGGTCGGCCAAAGAGCCCAACCTGGGCCGGAAACGGCGGGCGCTGCCGCGGCAGCCCGCGCTTGCCCTCGATGCTTTCGAGCATCGCCGATTCCTCGCCGCAGATATAGGCGCCCGCACCCCGGCGCAGGTGGATATGGGCGTGCGGCGACAGCCCGGACGCCTCGATCGCCCCGATCTCCCCTTCGAGGATCGCATGGCATTGCGGGTATTCGTCGCGCAGGTAGATGTAGATCTCCGCCGCCTCGACCACCCAGGCGGCAATCAGCATGCCCTCCAGGAAGCGGTGCGGGTCGGTTTCAAGAAAATAGCGGTCTTTGAAAGTGCCGGGCTCGCCCTCGTCGCCATTGACCGCCATTAGCCGCGGCGCCGGCTCCTGGCATACCAACCGCCATTTACGCCCGGTCGGAAAACCGGCGCCGCCGAGCCCGCGCAGACCCGAATGCTCGAGGGCTTCGATCACCTGATCGCGGGTGCGCTCGCCCGCCAGGCAAGCTTGCAGCAGGTGATAGCCGCCCTCCACGCGGTAGTTGTGAAGGCTGACAAATTCCGGGACAGGCGCATGCGTCTCACCGGCGGCGATCGCGGCGGCAACCGAGCCGGGGGTCGCATGCTCGTGCAACGCGTGACCGATCGCCACGACCGGGGCCTTGTCGCAGCCGCCCATACACGGCGCGCGCACGACGCGCACATCAGCGCCGAGCCGGCTCTGGAGATCGCTCAGCAGGGTCACGGCGCCGGCGAGCTCGCAGCTGAGGCTGTCGCACACCCGCACCGTCAGCGCCGGCGGCGGTTTCTCGTCGTCCATGACGATGTCGAAATGGGCGTAGAACGAGGCGACCTCGTAGACCTCGACGAGGGCAAGCCGCATCTCCTCGGCAAGCGCCGCCAGATGGCGCGCGTGGAGGCAGCCGAAATGGTCCTGCAGCAGGTGCAGGTGCTCGATCAAGCAGATCGCGGCGCCGCTCGCGGTCGCCGAGCAATGCGCTGGACCTCGGCCAAGGCCGCCGGATCGACCTGCCGGCCCTTCGGATGATCGAGGCCGCGCCGCCGCCCCGAGCCCGGATGGATGCGGCGGTCGTGTTTTGGAGACGGCGGCATCTTCGGCTTAGACCGCCCCTTCCTCGCGCAGGGCCGCGATCTCGTTCTTGCCGTAGCCGAGCCAGTCGAGGACTTCGTCGGTGTGTTCGCCCAACAGCGGCGAGCGCTTCACCTCGACCGGCGAGTCGGACAGATTGATCGGCGACCCGACCTGGACATAGCGGCCGCGGGTCGGATGGTCGACCTCGACCAGATAGCCGCGCTCATATTGCGATTGGTCCTCGTAGATGTCCTTCATCGACAGGATCGGGCCGCACGGCACGTCGACCTCGTTCAGCGCGTCCATGACCTCGAATTTGGTCTTGGTCATCGTCCATTTCTCGATGATCGAGAAGCATTCGGGGATCTTCGGCAGACGCGCCTGCGGCGTCGCATAGGCGGGGTCGGCGATCAGCTCCGGCCGGCCGGCAAGCTTCATCAGCGGCTCCCATGAAGGCGGCTGGATGATCACATAGACCCAGTCGTTCTGGCCGCCCGGGGCGCAGCGCAGCGCCGCCCCCGGCTGTCCGCCACCCGAGGCGTTGCCGGCGCGCGGCACCGCGTCGCCGAATTCCTTGTTCGGGTATTCGGGCAGCGGGCCCTTCATGATGCGCTGCTGGTCGCGCATCTTGACCCGGCACAGATTGAGGACCGCGTCGGTCATCGCCACCTCGACCCGCTGGCCCTTCCCTGTCCGCTCGCGCTGGAACAGGGCGGCGAGGATGCCGGCGACCGCGTGCACGCCGGTGCCGCTGTCGCCGATCTGCGCCCCGGTCACGGTCGGCGGGCCGTCCTCCCAGCCGGTCGTGCTGGCCGACCCGCCCATGCATTGCGCGACGTTCTCATAGGCCTTGCAATCGACATAGGGGCCGGGGCCGAAGCCCTTGATCGAGGCGTAGATGACCCGCGGGTTCAGTTCCTGGAAGCGCTCCCAGGTGAAGCCCTGGCGGTCGAGCACGCCCGGCCCGAAATTTTCGAGGATCACGTCGCAGCGCCGCACCAGCTCTTCGATGACCCGTTTGCCGCCGGGCGCCTTCAAATTGACCGTGATGCTGCGCTTGTTCGAGTTCAGCATCGTGAAATAGAGGCTGTCGGCGCCTTTCACGTCTTGCAACTGGCCGCGGGTGATGTCGCCGCGCCCCGGCATCTCGATCTTGATCACATCGGCGCCCATCCACGCCAGCAGCTGGGTCGCGGTCGGCCCCGCCTGCACATGGCCGAAATCGAGGATGCGGACACCTTCCAGCGCTTTGCTCATCAGCGGCTCTCTTCAGCAAAAGAATTATCGGCCCGGGATCGCTTCGTCGCTTGGCTTCTCGCAATGACAACGCCTTTCTCGGTCATAAGAGCCCTTTTCCCCGTCATTGCGAGCGCAGCGAAGTAATCTCGCAGCAATTCGTGGCATCAGGCATTATCGTCTTCCTTCCCGGCGAAACTCAAACATCGTCGCGCATCCGGTCGAGAAAATCGCCATGCTGCTCGACATGCGCGGCGAGCCCGAGCGTGTGCTCGCGCGCCAGCCGCTCGGCGAGTTCGGGGTTGCGCCGCTCGAGCGCCTCGATGATCCGCAGATGATCCGCAACCGAACGCGCCGCACGATTGTCCTGGTGGATCGTGATCTTGCGGATCGCGCGCATGTGGATGAACAGGTTTTCGGTCATTTCGGCAAGCAGCGCGCAGCCGCTCATCTTGATGATCGCCTGGTGAAAAGCGATGTTCGCCTCGGAATAATCGTCCAGCCGCTCGTCTTGGTTTCCGGCGCTGAACTCGGCCATCAGGCGGCGCAGCCCGGCGATATCCGCGTCGGCGGCGCGCTCGGCGGCGAGCCGCGCCGCCATGCTTTCGAGCGCCGCCATGACCGTGATCATTTCGACGATCTCGCGCTTGGTCTTGCGCACGATATAGATGCCGCGGCGCGGCAGGGTGCGGACAAAGCCTTCCTGCTCCAACAGGGTCATCGCCTCGCGGATCGGCGTGCGGCTGACCCCGAGCCCGTCCGAGAGTCGCCGCTCGTCGAGCCTGATCTCCTGCGCGTGGCCGTAGATGTCCATCGCGGTGATCGCCCGCTTCAGCGCGGCATAGGCTTCCTTGCGAAAGCTGGCGCCAATGTCCAGCCGCGGCACCTCGAGGGTGGGCCGATCGATCTTTTCGACGGGGCGCGGTCCGGCTTCGGTCATGACCGAGGTATACGATATACCAGGGACCTCGGCAACCCGCTTTTGCAACCCGGCGGAGCGCAGGGCGAGCGCGCAACCGTATCCGAGGCTATAGATCCGCTCTTCGTGCGGCAGATTAAATGCAGATTAAATACAGATTAAATAAGGCTTCATTTCGGCGCCACGGCCATGTCGCCGTTTGCCCCACTTCGGCCATTTCTCAGCAGCGCCCAGATGGCTCAGCCGGGTGGAAACCGGCCGCTGGGTGAAGCGCCTGATGCTGCTTTCTCGCGCCGCACCGGTTCGGGTCGAAGTGTCAGGCTCTTGACGGCCGACGCTGAAGCGCGAAGAGCTGGACATCGCTGCCCGGATCGCGAGCTAATGGGTTGATCTGCATCAACGATACGCGCACCGCATAGCTGTATACGCGAGACACTTTTCGACGGGACCCGAAATCGGGGGACGTCCGCAGGGCCGCGCGGGGCTGTGATTGCCGAGTGATATCAGCTAGACGGGAACCAAGTCGATGTGGTGGCGAAGCGCCGACAAAAGCGGGCTATTTCTGAGCACGGGTCTCGTGGTCGGTCGGCAGGTTTTGCTTCTACGGGTGGTCGCGTCTTTGTCCTGGCTGGTTCCGCTGCTGCTTTTGGCGGTCGCTGGGTGGCAGATATGGGAGCAAGAACTGCATCTATCGCACGCGCGAGCGCGGAGCACGCTCGCGGTCATCGCCGAAGAGGCACAAAAGGTCTTCGAGGCGCAAGAAATGGCGCTCGATTGGATCGACGACCGCGTTCGCAATCAAAGCTGGGATCAGATCGAGCATTCGACGGAGCTGCACCAGTTCCTTATAAACTTGGACAAAAGATCGGACTACATCGATTCGATCTGGTTGTTTGATGCCAAGGGCGACGTGCGGGCGACAACCCGTGCTTTTCCGCTCGGACGCCGTATCAATGTGGCTGATCGCGACTATTTTCTGAGCGCCCAACACGAGGGACAGGGCATTAGCATTGGCATGCCGGCCGCCGGCAGGATGACCGGCACCTTCGCTTTTCACGTTGCGCGCCGTCGTTCCGTGCCGGGCGGCACCTTCGACGGCGTCATCCTGCTCGCTTTGTCGCCTAAATATTTCGAGAAGCATTTCCTGAGCGTCGCCAATGCCGAGACGCCGACCGTGATGCTAATTCGCGCCGATGGTGTGATCCTGGCGAGCAACCGCGGCCCGTCTCCGGGTAGCACCCTGCCCGCCGACAATCCCTACCTCGCAAAGGCCCGCGGCAGGGCCAATGGGACGGACGTGTTCGAAATCCGCGTCGACGGCAGAAAAAGCATCGCCGGCATCCAGCCCCTGCGCCGCTACCCTCTCTATGTTACCTACGCGATCGACCTGAGCAGCGTACGCCGGGAATTGTGGGAGCATCTGAGTGTATTCAGCCTCATCGCAGTGGCGTGCTCAGTTATCTTGTTCAGCGCCTCTTTCCATGCCGTTCGCATCGCCAACAACGAGCAGCGGGCGTTGCGCGGCTGGCAGGCTGAGACTGAACAGCGCCAGCGCATGGAGAGCCAGATGCGGCAGGCCTTCAAGATGGAGGCATTGGGTCGCATGGCCGGCGGGATCGCGCACCATTTCAACAACTTGCTGCCGGCGATGTCGGGGCTGCTAGAGCAGACACTGAGCGAGGTTGCGCAGAACAGCGCTACGGCACGGCGCGTCGAGCGCATGATCGATGCGGTCGCGCAAGGTCGCCAGCTGGTGCATCAAATCCTGGTCTTCAGCCGCCGCGAAATTCCGGGACACGACCCTCTTTCGATGACGGCGATCATCGAGGGCGCCCTCGCACTGGTCCAAGGAAGCCTCCCGCCCAATATCGCCATCGGCACGGACTGGCTGTCGGCTGGCGACGTCCTTGGCGATCGGGCGCAGCTACAGGAGGCCGTGCTCAACCTTTTATCGAATGCGATCCAGGCCATCGGCACCCGCAGCGGCGGGCGCATTGCGTGGTCGATCGAGGACCGATCGCTCGACGAGCACCAGGCGCGGCGTCTTGGTCTGCCGGGCGGCGATTATATCCGCGTGGCCTGCCGCGACAACGGAATGGGCATGCCGGCAGAAGTTGTCGAGCGCGCCTTCGACCCGTTCTTCACAACAAAACCGGTCGACGAGGGCACCGGATTGGGCCTGGCGATCACCCATGGGATCATCGCGAGCCATAATGGCGGCGTCTACATAGAGAGCAAACCCGCCGCCGGCACCACCGTCTCGATCTACTTGCCCAAAGCGGCTGCGGTCGGCATGGCCGCACAGCAGGCCGCCGCGGCGTGACGCCGGAAGACGGTATGCGTCTCATTCTTGCCGACGACCACACCCTGTTTCGCGAGGCGCTATGCTACTATTTGCGGCAATGCGCCGACGACATCGAGATTCTAGAAGCAAGCGATCTCGATGGCGCCCTCGCAGCGGCACGGCGCGGCAAGCCTGATCTCATTCTGCTGGACTTCGTCATGCCGGGGATGGACGGCGCTAAAGGCATCCGGCGGGCAAGACTGGAAATTCCGGAAACCCCCATCGTCGTTCTCTCCGGCAACATTTCCCAGGATGAAGCCGCCGAAGCGCTTCGCAACGGCGCAACGAGCATCATCTCGAAGGAACTCAGCGGGGATGCGCTCAGGGATGTGCTCGGGCGCATTCTCGCCGGGGAGATAATCCTCGCCGCACCGAGTTGGGATAGACGCCCGCCGGAAGGATCGAGCAAGAGCGGCGAGGAACCCGGCGCCGTTGCCACGTTCGCGCTGACGCCTCGCGAGTTGAACACGGTGCAGCTGTTGGTGCGCGGAATGGCCGACAAAGTGATCGCGCACGAGCTCGGCATCGCTGCCGTCACCGTCCGGTTGCACCTGTACCACGCCTTCCGGAAGATGGGAGCGCGCAACCGCCTCGATGCGGTCCGCATTGCACTGCAGGCCGGGATCGCCGGCTGACCGCCTCACGCGCAGGTCAGCCGAGCGACATCTTTCTTGTTCAGGCTCCGTGGTAGGCCATCACCACGTCGACGATCCGGCATATGTGCCAGCAGCCGAAGCCGGGTCGTGACTCAAACCGGGTCACTACCCGAAGCCAGGATCATTACCAGCACGCTGCTATAGCTGAGGAAGGGAAATCCAGCCGCGACAAGATACGCCTGTGGCCTTAAACCGATCCGGCCGGTACGCTGGCGGCTGGCGCGAGCGCAACGGCGGCTGACCGGCGAGACTCGCGGTCGTGCTCGGTAAAGCTGGCAGCGTAAAGCCATAGATAGGCTGTCTGAAAGCCGGCCGCGATCAGGAAGGGCATCGCCAGCCAGCCGGTATCGAACAGCATTCCGGCGAAAAGCGGCCCGAGAGCGCGCGGCGCGGACACCGAGACCGAATTCAGACTGGCCGCTAACCCGCGCCGTTCGGAGCGCACCAGCCCGATGCTCAACGCTTGTCGCACGCCGTTCGTCCCGCGGTTGAACAACGAGCGAGCCATCTCAAGGCCGGCTGCAATTGGCAGCAGCGGCACTAGCGGTAGCGCCGCCAGGAGCCCGACGCCTACCAGCTGCATGGCCATGACAACCGGAACAATTCCGTGGCGCCGCGCTAAGCGGCCGGCGATCACGGAGGCACCGGCCGAGAGCAGAAAGCCGCCGGCCATGACCGGTCCGATCAGCTTCGGTCCCTGCCCAAAGCTCACCGCGAACCAGTACGCCACCATTGGGCCCGACAAGCCGAGACCAACGCCTTGTATCAGGTTCCCCAGGGCAAGCCGCAGCAACAATCGGTTCTCCTGGGGAGATGTCGCCCGATGCGCGGAAGGGGCCGAGGCCGCTTCCACCGAGCGCCGCGAGGCACGGGGCGCCTCCGGAACTTGTGAGATCAACGCCGCGGCGATCAGCGAGGTGATCAGCGCCAGCCCGAACAGCGGCCGGAACGCCAGCGCGCCGGGCAGCCAGGGCGATAGCCAGGCCGGCAATATCGCCAGCAAGGCCCCGGCGGCCTGGCCGACAAACCCGGTTGCAGAATTGAGACTGTAGAGCGACACCCATCGATCGCGCGGCATCAAATGGGCAAGCCAGACCTGCTCTACCGCCCCGAAGGGCCCGGCCGTGCCGTTGCCGCCCCGTCCGTACTGGCCGAGGAAGGCCGCCGGGACGAGGAGGCTCGGAGCACCGCTCGACAGCGCCGCCAGCGCGGCCAGAGCGCGCCCTGCCTCGAAGCCGAGGAGCAGGCGCTTGCACCCGACGCGGTCG
The DNA here is from genome assembly GCA_963733945.1 of uncultured Alphaproteobacteria bacterium. Lineage (GTDB taxonomy): Bacteria > Pseudomonadota > Alphaproteobacteria > ATCC43930 > CGMCC-115725 > AP-15. The sequence goes on from CAVTFD010000037.1 coordinate 90,522, forward strand.
CTGAGCGGCCCGAGCACCGCCGTCAGCAGGATGCCAACCATCATGGAGGCGGTCAGCAATGCCCCGATCCCGGCCCCGGACCAGTGCAGCGCGCGCAGATAAAGCGCGAAATCGACGACCAGCGCGCCTTGGCTCACGCTGCGCAGCCCGCGCACCGCCACCAGGAGCCGTCCGTCGCGAACCGGCAAACGGAGCCGGGTCATCGCCGGCGCTCGACAGAAGCAAGCGCTGCCGCCGAGGATGCCGGGAAGCCCCGGCTGGGCGGGGGGCTCGGCGTCACCTCGCCGTCGAAGGAATCGACCCTGTTTTCAAGCCGTTGCCGCGACATGAGCGGCTGCCGATCGGTCGCAGCGAACAGGAACGCAAAGGCAATCTCCGCCAATCCGCCACGGCGGACCATGCCGCCGAATCGGTGCGCCGCCTCCGGCAGAACACGAAACGATATCGGCTCTGGCAATCCCTGCGCCAGCGCCGCTTGGTTCATCGCCGCCGACCAGCGACGGGCGCGTTCGAGACGCGTCATGCCCTGCTCACGATCGACAGACAGCGATTTTTTGACGGCAGCTCCGCGCCCGATATCCCGGCTGCCCACGCAGGCGCAGCCGGGAACAGCGAGAAAGGCGGCCGCGTCGAATGTCAGGTCGGGCAGTTCCGCAATCCTTCCCGTACCAGCCGGGAAGGGCAACGTCGGGTCGGGCAGCGTGTACCATCCAGCGGCGCTGACCACATATCGTTCGACCTTGGCGGGGTGCGCCATCACATAACGGTGCACAAACTGCGCACCGCCGGAATGGCCGATCAGGAACCGCCGCGTGGTCGCCCCAGCAAATCGGCCGACCTCATCGACAATGCGGTCCAGCATCACGTCCGCCCGCATCCCCCGGCCCGCCCGCCCCAACCTCTGGTAGTCGGGAAATCGGTCGGTCGGAAATAATGGCGCGACGAGAATGGCGCCATAGAGGGCCGCCAGGTGGGCAAAGGCGCGCAGATGCTCCCCCGCGTGGCGAGAAATGCCATGGACGCTGATCACGAGCGGTGCGCCGGGCTGAGCCGAGATGGGTATGAACAGGTGATATTCCTGCCTTGTATCCTCGGCCAGCCGGTGCAGCCGGGCGCATCCGTTCGGGAGTGCGGTACCGTCGAGCATGGGCGCCTACGCTATGGCAAGGCAGGCCGGCGTGCGGATCAGCTCGCCGAACCATGCTCCGGCGCTTAGCTCGTCGAGCCCAAGAACCGGCAGTTTCGTTGCGGTGGCAGCTTCGCGGCACGCCAGCGGTGACATTGTCATCACGCCGCCGACCGCCAGCACCGGAATGTTCAGAGCCCGCAAATGCTCCACCCCGGCCTTGGCGCTCATGGCGCTGTCTGCGGCAAAAATTACCGCATCGATCCCGTTGACGAAGGCTCGGGAGCCAACCAGGGCCGCCGTCTCCGACTGCAATAGACCGTCGGCCAGTTCCAGGACGCTGACCTGGGCGCCTGCCGCCGCGAGGTGATCGGTGAGGCAGGTGAAGATCGCCTGCACTTCGTTGCTCGTGAGGCCGAAGGTGGTGGCATGGCCCGCATCGGTGAAATCAAGGACGGGGGTCGCGCCCGCGTCGGTCACCGCCCAAACGTCGTTGCCGGAGCCGGTGCCGGTGATCTTGGCGGCACCGACGCGCTGCCCGTTCCGGGCAAAGCCACGAACCAGCCCCGCACAGACGGTGGTCTTGCCGGCGTTCATCGAAGTCCCGCACACCGCGATCGTATAGGGCTGCGGCGCCCGGCGCGCGCTCCGGGGCAGGCGCCAGTCGATCAGGTTGAGCCGCTTGCCGTGGTGATCCACCAGCAGACCGATAGGCTCGATCCTCGTGGCGCGGCGAACGGCGCTGTGCCGCGATGCGACACGCGCGGCGATGCCGCCGCTGGCGACGAGGTCGCAGGGGCCGAGATCGGCCGGGACCAGCGCCTCGAACTGATCCGGCGCATACCGGTTGCCGTAGGCGACGATGATCTCGTCGCCGGGCCACAGCTTGGCGCGGCGGCCGGCGCCGCTCTCCAGGTGCTGGTGCTGGCCCAATTCGACGACGCGGGCGAGGACCAGATCGCCGGGCAGCGGACAACCCTCCTGCTCGAGTCCGCGCGCCGTGTCCAACGGAACACGGCGTGTTGTGTAGGAGGTCTTGGCCTGAGCCAGGCGCTCGTTAGCGACCGGGACCGCCGAGACGGAACCCGGGGTTGGCCCGCGGGCCAGCTGGAGTGAGATAATCTGGTCCATCGTGTGGCCTCTGCTGTCGGATGGTTGACGCAGAGAACCTACGAAGCCCGCGGTGCCCCTGATAGCTATCAGATCCGATAGCTATCAGTTTGTCGTATGCGCTGGTCAGGCAGGGTGCCAACGGTGATCTCGCTAACAAGCCACCTCGTCCCGGCGAACCCGGCCGTCAAATCAACTCGCGTAGTAAGGCCGAAAAGGGGGACACGAGCCGACCGATCGTCGTAACGCGAACGGCCGGAATCTGCGCGAAGCGGACGCTGCGCTCCTCGCTTCTCTTCACGCGTCGTTTGTTGCAGCGTCACCGGTACTGAAGCACGCAGCGAATTTGGCCACAAAGGTGTCGTAACCTCGCCACTAACGATATTTCCGATCGATGGCCGCCTCTGGGATCGAACATTCCCGTCAATTCCCGGTTAGCAAAAATTAATTCCCGGTTGGGCCTAAAAAATTCCCGGTTATCCGACACGGGAATTGCTATTCAATCGCATGAAAACACTCGAAGAAATCAGCGGTCGGATGGCCAATTCGAAGAAATTCGCGGTTATATCCCGGTTCACGGAATTAGCCGGCGCGCAGGTACTGGACGGCTTCATCGCGGCGAAACAGGTAGAGGAGGGTGCGCAGGGCCTGGCCGCGCGCGCTTTCGAGATGCGGGTCGCGGTCGAGGACGAGGCGGGCGTCGTCATGGGCGATCGCGATCAGCTCGGCATGGGCGGCGAGGTCCGCGAGCCGCAAGGTCGGCAAGCCGCTCTGCCGGGTGCCGAGGACCTCGCCGGCGCCGCGCAGCCGCAAATCCTCCTCGGCGATCAAGAAGCCGTCATCGGTCTGGCGCAGGGTGGAGAGCCGCTGCCGCGCTACCGCGCCCAACGGCGAATGGTACAGCAGGAGGCAGGTCGAGGGCTTGTCGCCGCGGCCGATGCGGCCGCGCAGCTGGTGCAATTGGGCAAGGCCGAAGCGCTCGGCGTGCTCGACCACCATGATTGTCGCCGCCGGCACGTCGACCCCGACCTCGATCACCGTTGTCGCCACCAGCAGATCGATCGCGTCGCCGGCGAACCCGGCCATGACCCGGTCTTTCTCGGTCGTCTTCATCCGCCCGTGGACCAGACCGACATGGCCTGGCATCAGTGATTCGAGCGCCTTCGAGCGCTCACGCGCGGCGGCCAAATCGGCGTCCTCGGACTCGTCGACCAGCGGGCAGATCCAATAGGCCTTGGCGCCCTGCGCCAGCGCCCGGCCGACTGCGGCCACGACCTCGTCGAGGCGTTCGAGCGCCACCGTGCGGGTGTCGATCGTCTGCCGTCCGGGCGGCTTTTCGGTCAGCCGCGATACATCGAGATCGCCATAGGCGGTCATCATCAGGGTGCGCGGGATCGGCGTCGCCGACATCAGCAGGGTGTCGGCGTCGTGGCCCTTCTCGGCAAGAGCCAGGCGCTGCTCGACGCCAAAGCGGTGCTGCTCGTCGATGACCACGAGGGCGAGGTCGCGAAAGGCGACGTCGGGCTGCAGCAGTGCGTGGGTCCCGACGACAATCGGGGTCAGGCCCGAGGCGAGGCCGGCTAGGGCCGCGTCGCGCATCCGGCCTTTCTCCCGCCCGGTCAACAGCCCGATCTCGACCCCGGCGGGCCCGGCGAGCCGCCGCAAGGTCGCCTGGTGCTGGCGGGCGAGGATCTCGGTCGGCCCCATCAGAGCGGCCTGCGCGCCGCTCTCGACCGCGGTCAGCATCGCCATCAGCGCGACCACGGTCTTGCCGCTGCCGACATCGCCTTGCAGCAGCCGCATCATCCGCCTGCCCTGCGCCATCTCGGCGCTGATCTCGGCGATCGCCATGCGCTGTGCGCCGGTCAGCGCAAAGCCGAGGGCCGCCTCGACCTTGGCGGCGAGCATGCCCGAGCCGACGATCATCCGGCCGCGGCGCCGCTGGCGGCGGGCACGGACCAATGCCACCGCGAGCTGGCTCGCGAACACCTCGTCATAGGCAAGACGTTCGCGCGCCGGGTCGGAGGGCGAAAGATCGGCCTCGCCAGCGGGAGAATGGGCGTGGCGTAGGGCATCGGTCCAACCGGGCCAGCCACGCCTTTCTCGGAGCGACGGGTCGATCCATTCGGGAGGCTCGGGAGCGCGATCGAGCGCTGCTGCCGCGGCGCGCTGCACCAGACGCGGCGCGAGGCCTGCCGTCAGCGGATAGACTGGTTCGATCGGCTTCAGGCGGTCGAGCTCATCGGGGCGCAGCACCAGGTCGGGGTGCGGCATCTGCGCCATGCCGTTGTAGAACTCGACCCTTCCGCTGACGATCCGCTCGACGCCGATCGGAAACAGGCGCGCCAGATAGTCGCTTTTGACGTTGAAGTAGACGAGGGTCAGGGTCCCGGTGTCGTCAGCGCAGAACACCCGGTAGGGCCGCCGCCCGATGCCCGGTTCGTGCGCCTCGACCCGCACCTGCACGGTGACGATCTGGTCGGCTTCGAGGTCGCGGATCGGGGGCGCCGCACGGCGGTCGACGATGCCTGACGGCAGATGCCACAACACGTCGATGACGAGCGGGCCGGCCAGCCGCTCGAACAGCCGGCCGAGCTGCGGCCCGATGCCGGCAAGCGAGGTCACCGGGGCAAAAAGGCTGTCGAGGATCGCGGGACGCACGTCAGGTTCGCATCGACCGAGGCTGACACCGGGAGAAAGGATCTCTATATCCCTGTGGCGTTACCGCCAAGAGCGCCCCGTGACACCCCTCTCCGACGTCCGCCGCAAGCGCCTGCTGTTTCGGTCCTGGCACCGTGGCACGCGCGAGAGCGACCTTATTCTCGGCCGCTTTGCCGAGACCCATCTCGCCGGGTTCGACTTGGCACAGCTCGACCGCTACGAGGCGTTGCTCGAATGCGCCGACGCCGATCTGTTCGATTGGGTCAGCGGCCGGGCACCGCCGCCCGCTGCACATGACCACGACGTAATGCGCCTGCTGCTCGCCTTCCGCTGCACGCCGCCCGCCACGTGAGCAAGCTCGGCGAACTCGCCCGCTCGCTTGCCGAGCGACCGCGTGCCGTGACTTTGTTCGGCGCGCCCGAGGGGTATGACGCGGCGGTCATCGGTCGGCTCGTCGCCGAGGGGCACTCCGGACGCTGGCTACATGTGTGCCGGGACGACGGGCGGATGGCGCGCTTTGCCGCCGCCCTCGCGTTTTTTCATCCTGACATCGAAGCGCTGACCTTCCCGGCCTGGGATTGTCTGCCCTATGACCGGGTGTCGCCCAATGGCGAGATCCTCAGCCGGCGCATTGACACATTGACCCGGCTCGCCTCGGCCGGCCCCGAAACTCCGCTCGCCGTATTGACCACCGTCAATGCCCTGGTTCAACGGGTGCCGTCGCGGCGATTGTTCGACGGCCGGGTGCTGACCCTTCGGTCATCAGGACATATCGGCCTCGACCGGCTGCAGAGCTTCTTCCGCAACAACGGCTACATCCGCACCGACACGGTGCGCGAACCGGGCGAATTCGCGGTGCGCGGCGGCATTATCGACCTCTACCCGGCGGGGGCGCCGCAGCCATTGCGGCTCGATTTTTTCGGCGACACGATCGAAAGCATCCGCAGCTTCGACCCGTTGACCCAGCGTTCGACCGGCGCCGCAACAGAGGCGAACCTGCGCCCGGTCAGCGAGGTCTTGCTCGACGACACGGCGATCCGCCGCTTCCGCGAGCGGTACCGCGAGGAGTTCGGCGCCACCGGCACCGACGACCCGCTCTATAAATCGGTCAGCGCCGGACGGCGCTATGTTGGCATGGAGCATTGGCTGCCGCTTTATTACGAGCGGCTCGAGACCTTGTTCGACTACCTGCCGGGCGCCGGGATCTCGCTCGACCATCAAGCGGACGAGGTCCGCGGCCACCGCCTCGACGCAATCGCCGACTTCTACGGCGCCCGGCGCAATGTCACGACCGCCGCGCGCGCTGGCTCCCCGGTCTATCGTCCGCTGCGTCCCGAGCGGCTTTATCTCGACGAAGCGGAATGGCGCAAGGCGTTGCACGGGCGACCGGTCGTCCAGGTCTCACCCTTCGCCGCGCCCGAAACCGATCGCAACCAATTCGACGCCGGCGCCCGCCCGGTGCGCAATTTCGCCGCCGAGCGCGCCGACCCGAAGGTGGCGCTGTTCGAGGCGGTGCGCGACTATCTCGAAGCCGAGCGCAAATCCGGCCATAAAACCGCAATCGCCGCCTTTAGCGAGGGCTCGGCCGAGCGCCTCCTCGGCGTGTTGCGCGAGCGTGGAGTTGCCGATCTGCGCCGCATCGCCGACGGCGGCGCGCTCGCGGCATTGCCGGGGTCGTCGGTCGGGTTCGCGGTACTGCCGCTCGAACAGGGCTTCACGACCGACGCGCTGGTCCTTCTCGGCGAACAGGACATCCTTGGCGACCGTCTGGCGCGGACTCCGCGGCGGCGGCGCAACCTCGACCAGTTCATCGCCGAGGCGACCAACCTCTCGCCCGGCGATCTCGTCGTCCACGCCGACCACGGCATCGGCCGGTACGAAGCGCTCGAGACCATCGACGTCGCCGGCGCGCCGCATGATTGCCTGCGCGTGCTCTACGCTGGCGACGACAGGCTGTTTGTCCCGGTCGAGAACATCGAGGTGCTGTCGCGTTTCGGCTCCGAAGAGGCCGGGGCGCAGCTTGACCGGCTTGGTGGAGTCGCCTGGCAGTCCCGCAAGGCGCGGGTCAAGCAGCGCATTCGCGATATCGCCGGCGAGTTGATCCGAGTCGCTGCCGAACGCCAACTGCGCCCAGGCGAATTGCTGACCCCGCCCGAAGGAATCTACGAGGAGTTCGCGGCTCGCTTCCCGTACCCCGAGACTGAGGACCAGCTGAACGCGATCGACGACACCTTGACGGACCTGGCCGCGGGCAAGCCGATGGACCGGCTGATCTGCGGCGATGTCGGCTTTGGGAAGACCGAGGTGGCATTGCGCGCCGCCTTTATCGCGGCGATGGCTGGCGGCCAGGTCGCGGTCATCGTGCCGACGACTCTGCTGGCGCGGCAGCACTTCCGCAGCTTCACCGAGCGCTTTGCCGGGCTGCCGTTGCGCATTGCCCAGCTGTCCCGGCTGGTTCCGGCGAAGGAGGCGCGCGCGGTCAAGGACGAACTAGCCGACGGCCGGGTCGATATCGTCATCGGTACCCACGCGCTATTGGCCAAGGATGTGCGCTTCGCCCATCTCGGGCTGCTGATCGTTGACGAGGAGCAGCATTTCGGCGTCTCGCAAAAGGAGAAGCTGAAGCAGCTCAAGGCCGACGTGCATGTGCTGACGCTGACCGCGACGCCGATCCCGCGCACCTTGCAACTGGCGCTGTCGGGGGTGCGCGAAATGAGCTTGATCGCCTCGCCGCCAATCGACCGGCTGGCGGTACGCACGTTTGTCATGCCCTACGATCCGGTGACAATCCGCGAGGCGATCATGCGCGAGCGCGACCGCGGCGGTCAGATCTTCTACGTCGCGCCACGGATCGCCGATCTCGACGAGGTCGCCCAGCGGCTGCGCGAGATCGCCCCAGAGATCAAATTCGCGATGGCGCACGGCCGCATGGCGCCCTCCGAACTCGAGGCGGTTATGACCGCGTTCGACGAGCGCAGTTATGATCTGCTGCTGTCGACCAACATCATCGAGTCGGGCCTCGACATCCCGTCGGCCAATACATTGATCGTGCATCGCGCCGACATGTTCGGGCTGGCCCAGCTCTACCAGCTGCGCGGGCGCATCGGTCGAGCCAAGGTCCGCGCCTATGCCTATCTGACCCTTCCGGAGCGCAAACAGCTCTCGGTGACGGCGCAGCGACGGCTCGAAGTCATGCAGACCTTGGACAATCTTGGCGCCGGGTTTCAGCTGGCAAGCCACGACCTCGACATCCGCGGCGCCGGCAATCTGTTGGGTGACGAGCAGTCGGGACATATCCGCGAGGTCGGCATCGAACTCTATCAGCACATGCTCGAGGAAGCGGTTGCCGCCGCTCGCACCGAGGGCAGCGATGCGCCGGCAGTGGAAGAATGGAGCCCACAGATCACGATCGGCACGCCGGTGCTGATCCCGGAAGCCTATGTCGCCGACCTCGGCGTGCGCCTCGGGCTCTATCGGCGTATCGCGGCGTTGGCCGACCGGCGCGAGATCGACGCCTTTGCCGCCGAACTGATCGACCGCTTCGGAGCCCTGCCGTCCGAGGTCGAGAACCTGCTGCAGATCATCGCGATCAAGCGCTGGTGCCGCGAGGCCGGCGTCGAGCGCGTCGAGGCCGGTCCCAAAGGGGCGGTGATCACCCTACGCGACAACCGTTTCGGCAATCCTATCGGTCTCGTCGAGCTGATTCAGCGCAATGCCGGCAGCCTGAAGATCCGACCCGACCAAAAGATCGTCTATCTACGCAACTGGGACGACGAAAAGCAGCGCCTCGCCGGCGTCGCCCGCCTGCTTCAGGCCTTGGTCAAACTCGCCCGCGCAGCCCATCCCGAAAACGAGGCGGCATTGCCGCCGGCGACGCCGGAACTGGTCAAACCGCGCGCGGCAGCGCGGCGGTAGATTACGGCGCTGCCGCGAGGGTCCGGCGGCGGCACGAGATGCCGTCAGCGCAGCAAAGTGAAGAGAACCTCGCCAACGAAGTCTCTCATTTCCGCTCGGACACGTGCTTCGCTCGTACAGGCCTCTGATGGATGATGGAGCGAGACAAGCGCCGGTTCAGTTGCTCGATCGCGGTCTGGTCCATGTACAAACCGACCCAGCCGTAACCGGGATGCGAAACAGCCAGATCTATTCCCGTCCCGTCCTGCTGCACCCACCAACGGCCGACGGTAGCCACATTTACGGCCGACCCTGGCGCAGGGTCGGCCACCGGGCGAGGCGGCTTCATGCCAGCACGCGTATCAGCCAATGTTATTATAAGTCTCTCTACTTCGGCCGTGTCCAGAACGACCGGAGGTGCGTTTGGAAGTTTAAGAGTAAGTTCTGTTTTCTGATCGTTCAGAGTCGATGTCGGCCCCGGTTTTGTCTGTGCCGACAAACAAGAGTTCGGAACGGATATGGTCAACAAGACCGCCGATAGCGCGGCAAGGGATATAATGGAAGAACATTTCATCGTTCAAATCCTGCCTGGAACGGAGCACATTTTGATTTAGGCCTCATTCTGTGAGGTTGCATTGAGGTGGTCAAAGGCGCGCCCTACGACCCATAGGTCGCTCATGCCGCGCGATAATTGAGCGCTGGATGGATCACAAAGCCGGCCTGATTGACTCGGTAATCCGACAGCTCGACCTGGTTACCCCCACGGCCAAGGGCATCGCTGTCACTGTTAACGCCATGAATTCCTCCGTACACCAGAGTGTGTTAAAAATCAGCCACTCGCTTGGCGCGCTGTCAAGCTGTCCGAGCCGCCGCAGCGGCTTCTTCCAGTTCCCTTGAATTGCATCATCAGGCTATGGTCCCGTTCGGAGTTGCTCTGTGCGGGCGGCCCAAACGGGGCCCGGCGCTTTGCCGGTAGCCGTGCCAGCTAGCGCTCCTGCAAGGGAGGGGAAACGATGCCGGGACAGTGGATCAGCATCGCTACGGCCGATGGCAACACCAGCCGCGCCTACCTCGCAATTCCCGAGGCCCGGCATGGGCCGGGTCTTGTGCTGTTGGACGAGACCACCGCGCTGGAGATTGCCGATCATTATGCCGCGGAAGGTTACGTGGTGCTGTGCCCTGAGCAAATCGAGAGCGACATCTCGGCGACGATAGCGGCTTTGCGCGCACGCCCGGAATGCACAGGAAAGGTCAGCGTGCTCGGCTTCGGCCGCGGCGGCGGTATCGCCTTTCTTGCGGCAGCTGAGGGCGGCGTCGACGGCGCGGTCATTTATCACGGCGCCGGCATCACGAAGGCGCTCGATCCGGCTCCGCGCGTCGCCTGCCCGGTGGTCATGCACTTCGCCGAGAAAGATCCGGACGTGCCGCCGGAGGCAGTCGCGCGGATCAAAGAGGCGTTTGTGGGTCGCCCCGAGGTCGCGCTCCATGTCTACCCCGGCACAATGCGCGGGTTCGACCGCAGAGACGGACCGGTTTGGGACCGCGGCGCCGCGGACATTGCACATTCACGCTCGATTGCGCTGCTACGCCGGGCGATGGGCCCGCATTATGACCTTGAAGCCTTATGGGAGGCGCACACGACCTACGAGTTCGGCACTCGCGACGTCGCGGCGACGATGCGGACGATGGTGTCGGATCCTTACGTCAACCATGTTCCGGTCATGACCGGCGGGGTCGGGGCGCGCGACCTCGCCCGCTTCTATGCCAACCACTTCATCCCGAAATTGCCCAAGGATACGCATCTGGTACCGATCTCGCGCACGGTCGGCGCGGACCGCGTCGTCGACGAGATGCTGTTCTGCTTTACCCACGACACCGAGATCGACTTCATGCTGCCCGGGGTGCCGCCGACCGGGCGCTATGTCGAGGTGCCGACCGTCGCCATCGTAAAATTCCGCGGCGACAAGCTCTATCACGAACACATCTATTGGGATCAGGCGAGCGTGCTGGTGCAGATCGGGCTGCTCGACCCCAAGGGTCTGCCGGTCGCCGGGATCGAAACCGCGAAAAAGCTCATCGACGAGACCCGCCCGTCGAACACCCTGATGAAACGCTGGCCCGAAAGTGCACCCCACGGCGGGGTCGGAACTGCAGCGGCGGATCGCCGTTAGGGACCAGAAGCGTTCGCCCCGGAGCAGGATTGGCCTGCGCTCGCTCAGTTTGAAAAGGAAATCGTCAGATGGCAGCAAATCTCGACAACTATCTCGATCTTCTGCAGCAGAAAAAGGCGTTCGCCAGTCTCGCCACGATCATGCCCGATGGCACCCCGCAGGTGACGCCGGTATGGTTCGACTACCACGGCGCGAGGGTTCGGGTGAATACCGCCAAGGGCCGGGTCAAGGCGCGCAACCTCAAACCCGGAGCGGCGGTGGCTCTGGCGATCATGGACCCCGACAACCCCTATCGCTACCTCCAGATCCGCGGCCGCGTCGCGAACGCGACCGAGACCGGCGCCGACGCTCACATCGACTCGCTCGCCAAGAAATATCTCGGCAAGGACAAGTATCCGTTTCGCCAGCCGGGCGAAGTACGCGTCATGTACGAGATCGAACCGGTCTCGGTTTCCGGCATGAGCTGAGTGTCGCGGGGAACGGCGATGATGTGGCACGCGCTGCGCCTCGCTGGGGTGCGCCAGCCGATCCCCGGCTATGGCCGCCTGCTGACGCTGGTGTAGTCAGCAGACTTCGAACGATCCCCATCCAGCTGCTACCGAGGAGATCAAGATGATCAAAGTGAGCGTGTTCTACCCCACCCAAAACGGCAGCAAGTTCGATATGGATTACTACTGCAAGAGCCACATACCCATGGTTCAGCAGAGATTGGGAGCGGCCTGCAAAGGCGTTGCCGTCGAACACGGCCTCTCCGCTGCGACACCCGGATCACGGCCCGCCTTTGTTGCAATGGGACATCTCTATTTCGATTCGGCAGAAGCATTTCAAGCTGCGTTCGGCCCGTATGCACAGGAGATTATGGCAGACATTCCGAACTACACCGACATCCAGCCGACGATCCAGGTCAGCGAGGTGAAAGTCTAGCCGGGGCATTTATTGCTGCCCTGCATGCTCCATGAAATGCAGGACATCGCTGTTGAATTGCGCAGGATCCTGCAGGAAGGAAAAGTGGCTGACCTGCGGCTGCAATAACAGGCCGCTATTGGGGATCTGGCTGGCCATGAATTCGGTATTTTCGCGTTTGATAGCCTCATCGTGGTCGGCATCGACGATCCACGTCGGTACGGTGATGCCCCGCAGCTGCTCGGCAGTAATGTGGGGCTGGGTTGCCCACATTTGACTGATCTGCGCGAGGAATGGCTTATATTGATCGGGGGTCGGCGACAGTTTGCGGTATTCGGTCTCCCCCCGCGCGATATAGGCATTGAAAACGGGGCTTTTGGCGATGTCTGCCACGCCGCTGGGATCGGAGTTGGCGGCGAAGGCAAAAAGCTTGGTCAGGCGCTCGGGATGGTGGATCGCAATCTCCAAACCGAGAATGGCCCCGTCGCTCCAACCGACGATCGCGGCCTTGGGGATCTTGAGATAGTCCATCAGACCGATGACGTCGGAGGCCATCAGTTCGTAGCCGAAAAGCTCGGCGGTTCGCGTGCTTCGGCCATGGCCCCGGGTATCCATGACAATAACCTGATACCGTTTCATCAATGCCGGTACTTGGTTCCCCCAGTAATTTGAATTAGCCAGCCCGCCATGTAACAGGATTACCGGCGAACCATGCCCGAACACCGCGAACCAGATCTTGATCCCATTGACCGGGGCATAGCCGGAGCGCGCTGCTGGCGGTAGGGTCGGTGTAGGCGGCAAGGTCAGCCATTGAGGCTCGGCGCCCGCGGAGCCGGTGATCGCGACAGCCACGAGGAGGCAAAAGGCCGATAACAGCCGACGCATCGCAAATTCTCCCATACCGGTGGGTGATCGATATAGGATTTGAAAATAGCGATTTAAAAGCGAGGAGGGACGCATGGGCCAGGTCGAGGGCAAGGTTGCCATCGTAACCGGTGGCGCATCGGGGATTGGCGCCGCCTGTGCGGCGACGCTCGCGCGCGAAGGCGCGAAGGTGGTGGTGACAGACCTGGACGACGCCCGCGGCCAGGCAGTGGTGGACGACATCGGCAAAGCCGGCGGCGCGGCGGCCTATCTTCATCAAGACGTCAGTCTGGAGGAGAGCTGGCCTGATGTAATCGAAAGCACAAAGCGGCGCTTTGGACGTTTGGACGCGATGGTCGCCAATGCCGGGATCGGCATCCTGTGCAAGGCTGTCGAGATGTCCTTGGCCGACTGGCGGCGGCAGACCGCGGTGAATCTCGACGGCGTGTTCCTGTCAGTCAAGTACGCTGTTCCCGCGATGCAGGCCACCGGCGGCGGCTCCATCATCATCATGTCGTCGGTTGCCGGTCTCAGGGGATCCGGGGGTTTGGCCGGCTACTGCGCAACCAAGGGAGGCGTGCGCCTGTTCGCCAAGGCGGTCGCGATGGAGTGCGCGGCGGCCGGCGACGGCATCCGGGTCAATACGGTCCATCCCGGCGTCATCGATACCCCGATTTGGACAAAGATATCGGGATCCGCCGGCCGCAACGTGCCGATCGATCCCAATGAGGTGGCGAAAGCCGGGGTTCCGCTCGGCAGGGCTGGCCAGGCGCAAGACATCGCCAACGGCGTGCTGTTCCTCGCCTCCGACGCCTCCAGCCACATGACGGGCGCGGAACTGGTGATTGACGGCGGCATGACCGGCGGCACAAGACCGCGCTGGAGCTGACATGGATGATCTGAGGGAAAGTGAACACCCGATGCTCGTCAATCGGTTCCGACGTTGAGGCCTGGGGTGATGGTATGATGAGTTCGGTTGATGCCGAGTTGATCAGCGATCTCGTTGCCGCCAATCGTATCCTCGCCGCAGAGGGCGTGCTCGACGGCTTCGGCCATGTCAGCGCCAGGCACGACAAGGACCCAGGCCGCTTCTTGTTGGCGCGAAGCATGGCGCCGGCGCTGTCACCCGGCGATGTCATGGAATTCGATCTCGACAGCAACCCGATCGCGGGCCGACCGCCTACCTCGAGCGTTTCATCCATGGCGAAATCTACCGGGCTCATCCCATGGTGCAGGCGGTCGTGCACAGCCACTCGCCGGCGGTGATCCCGTTCGGCGTCGTCGGCGTGGCGCTGCGGCCGATCTTCCATCTTGGCGGATTTCTCGGCGCCGGAGTGCCGGTGTTCGAGATCAGAGACGCCGGTGGCCCAGGCACCGACATGCTGATACGCACCGCCGGGCTCGGCGCGGCTCTGGCCAAGACACTCGGCAGCGCGCCGGTGGCGTTGCTGCGCGGGCATGGCAACGTGGTCGTCGGCCAATCTGTCAAAGAGGCGGTTTTCCGCGGGATTTACACCGAGGTCAACGCTCGGCTTGAAAGCGAGGCGCTGCGCCTCGGGCAGGGACAAGTCGTGTTCCTCAACGAGGCGGAAGCCAAAGCGGCGGCCGAAACTAATAGCGCGCAGATCGGCCGGCCCTGGGAGTTGTGGAAGGCCAAGGCGCTCGCAGAGAGTGCCTGAGTGCAGTCTGTATGGGCGGGCGGGCTTGCAATATGCTGGCGCGTCCGTCGGAGATGAAACGGCTCACTGCGGGAGGATTGGGATGACGCGCTCTTGGATCCATTTCACGCGCGGCCGCTTTGTGCGGCAGGCGCGGGTCGGGCTCGGCGACCTGCGCGAGGAGCATCTGAGCCGGCAGGGCTTTGCCGGGCCGGCGGCGATGCTCTACCGCACCGATGGACCGAACGAGGTCGTGCGCTTCGAAGGCGACTACCGGCCACGGCAGATCGACAGCGCCGATGTCGTGGCGGCCGATGCCGGCGACCCGCGCGGCGGATGGCAGACCTTGCTGTCGAACGACGATGTCGCGGTGGCGATCAGCCGGCGGCGGGAGGCGATGCCTTATTGCTATCGCGATATGACCGGCGACCTGCTCTATTTCGTGCATCGCGGCCACGGCGTCTTCGCCACCGAATTCGGACCACTTGCCTACGAGCCCGGCGACTGGGTGCTGCTGCCGAAGGGGACGACGTACCGCCATCTGCCCGAGGGCGGCGACAGCCTCCTTCTCGTCGTCGAGTCGCCGCAGCCGATCCGGCTCGCTGAGCATGATAATGTCGGCCGGCATACGCCGATCGACCCGACGATGCTTGAAGTCCCCGATCTTGCCGATTACGACCGACCGAAGCAGGACGAATACGAGGTGCGGCTCCGGCATACGGGCGGCCACAGCTCGATTTTCTACCGTAACGATCCGATGAAGGTGGTCGGCTGGAAGGGCGATCTGTTCCCGTTCAAGCTCAACGTGCGGAACATCCTGCCGATCATGTCCGATCGGATCCATGTCCCGCCCTCGTCCTGGGTGACCTTCGAGGCGCCGGGTTTTGTCGTGCTGAGCATCGTGCCGATGCTCGCCGTCACCGATCTCGAAGCCGAGGAATTGCCGAGCTATCACCGCAACATCGACATGGACGAAGTGATGCTGAGCCATGCCGACGAGGATCCGGGCGGGCGCCGGCCCGGCAGCTTCCGGCACACGCCGCAGGGCATCCTGCACGGCGCCGACGAGGCCACCCGCGCCGCCTTCCAGGCGCGGCGCAAACCCGGCATGCGCCGAACCGGCACCTTGATCGGCGTCGACAGCTACCGGCCGCTAAGACCCGCTGCCGAATTCGTTCGGATCAGCGGCTGACTCGCAGGCGAGCCGAGAAAAAAGGAGGGATTGGCGATGACCGAGCGGATCTGGGACAAGTTTCTGACCGAGCGCGATAAGGCGGTCTTTGCCGCCGGCGGGTTCGGCGCCCGCGCCGGGTTCGGGAAAAGGCCGGCGTTGCTGGTGATCGACGTCAATTGGGCGTTCTGCGGCGAGCGGCCGGAACCGATCCTCGAGTCGATCAAGCGCTGGCGCACTTCCTGCGGCGATGAGGCCTGGATCGCGCTCGATTACATCAAGTCGCTGATCGACGCGGCACATCGCAAAGGGTTGCCGGTCATCTACACCACCGGGGAGCGGCGGCCGGATAATTGGGACGCCGGCAGCTGGCGGTGGAAGAGCACCCGTGGCGAGGAGGCCGGCGGCTCCACTCATGATGGGGTCGACGGCAACGAGATCGTTTCGATGATCGCGCCCGGCCCCACGGACATCGTCATCAGGAAGCAGAAGCCTTCGGGTTTTTTCGGAACGAGCCTTAGCTCCTTCCTCACCTTACTCGGCTGCGACAGCGTGATCGTCGTCGGCACGACCACCTCGGGCTGCGTGCGCGCCACCGTGGTCGACGCCTTCAGTCTCAATTATCGCGTGATCCTGGCCGAGGAGGGCTGCTTTGACCGCAGCCAGGCGAGCCACGCCGTCAGCCTCTGCGACATGCACGCCAAATACGCCGACGTTGTTCCGACGGCCGAAATCCTCTCCTACGTCGATCGATTGCCCGCCGCGTTGTTCGATCTCCCGACAGGCAGCCGCGGTTCTGCACCGCCAATTCGAGAAGCGGCCGAATAACATAACAGGGACAGTTCCTGCGCGCGCCGTCAGCCGGATACATTCGGCGAGCGCTCGGCCGCAGGAGGGTCGCCTACCGTGCAATCGTCACCAATGGCGTTGCTGGCAGAATTGAGGGTCGTTCAAGTCGGCGATGGCTTGGCCGCCGCCGTGTGCGGACGCCTTCTGGCCGACATGGGCGCCGCGCGTCATCGGCATCGATCCCGAAGCCTCGACCCCTCTCGCGCAGTACCTCAGCCACGGCAGGACGATCCTTTCAGGCAATTCAGGTCAGGCACACGACGCGCTGGCAATGGCCGATTTGATCATCTGCGAAGGCCGGCCCGATGATCTCCTGGCTCGCCAACTATGACGTCGCCGCTCTGCGCCGTTGCAACCCGGCGGCGGCGCTTGTTTATATCTCCCCCTTCGGACAGTCGGGGCCACGGGCCAGCGACCCCGCGACCGACCTGACCTTGTTCTTCAGCCAGCGGCATCGCCCGGCTGTTGACCGGACAGGTCGACGATCTCGCCGAAGCGCCGATCCGCGCGGTTGGCGAACAATCGGCCTTTATCGGCGGATTGGCCGCCGCTTGCGCCGGCATGCACGCGGTATTCGCGGCCGAGTCCGGCGCCGTGATCGATGTGTCGATCGAGGAAGCACTGGCGACGATGGCGATCGGCGAGTTGGCGAATGCCGGGCTCACCGGAAAGAGCCGGGCGCGCAAGCGGCTGACCGACGGCAACGGGGCCACGGTCTGCATTCTGCCCGCACGCGACGGATATGCGGCAATCTCGCCGCGTGAAGACCGCCAATGGGCCGCCTGGTTGGGCGTGATGGGCTCGCCCGATTGGGGAAGCGACCCGCGTTTTGCGACCAAACCCGACCGAGTGGCCAATTGGGACGCGCTTCACGCGCTGATGTCGGCGTGGAGCCGCGAACACGATAAGCAGTGGATCGCCGATCACGCCCAGGCCGCCCATGTGCCGAGCTTCCCGTTGCGCGAGCCGACCGAACAGCTCGCTTCGCCGCAGCTCGCACATCGCGACTTCTACCGGCCCCTCGAGATCGGCGGGCGCTCGGTCAAGGCGCCGGGGCCTCCCTTCGGATTGCGGATCACCGATACCGGGCGTGCGGCGGCGGAGCCGGGTATCGGGCGCGGCAGATCCGGGCCGATGCCGCTCTCCGGGGTTCGTATCCTCGATTTCAGCTGGGTCATCGCCGGGCCGACGGCTACCCGCTATCTCGCGGCGATGGGCGCCGACGTGATCAAGATCGAAGCTCCCAGCCGTGGCGACCCGGGCCGCACCTCCGAATTGCACACCGTGCTCGGCCAAGCCAAACACGGCATTGTCCTCGATCTGAAAAAGCCGCAGGCCGCCGCCGTCGCGCGGGAATTGGCCGCCAAATCCGACGTGCTGATCGAAAACTTCGCCACCGGCGTCATGGACCGGTTGGGCCTCGGCGCCGACGCGCTGCAAACGCTGAACCCCGATCTGATCTACGTCTCGGCCTCGGGTCTCGGGCGCACTGGGCCAGAGGCGCATGCCGTCGCCTATGGCACCTTGTTGCAATGCTATGCCGGGTTCGCCGGCCTCAACCGCCACCCGGAGATCCCGCCGCGCGTGGGTTTTGCGTGGCTCGATCCGATGTGCGGTTTGATGCTGGCCTTCGTCGTTGCCGCCGGGCTGTGGCAGCGGCGCCGTTACGGCGGCGTCGCCCGGGTCGACTTCTCGATGATCGAGGCGTTGCTGTGGACGATGGCGGGACCCTTGCTGGCGACGCAGCTCGAAACGCCGCCGCGACCGCAGGGTAACCATTCCAGCCGCTATGTCCCGCACGGGGCCTATCGCTGCGCCGGCGACGACGACTGGATCAGCATCGCCGTCACCGATGACAAGCAATGGCGCAGCCTGTGCGCCGTCGTCCCGGCGTTGTCGCCGATGGCGGGGTACGGCTTTCGCGAGCGTATCGAGCAGCGCGCTGCGATCGACGACACGCTCGCCGCCTGGCTCCGCTCCCAGGTCGCTGCGACCATCGCCGCCGACTTGATCCGCGCCGGCATCCCGGCCGCCGCGCTGGCGAATTCCGTCGACCTCGTCAACAGCGAGCACCTGAAGCAGCGCGGGTTTTGGGATGGACACGGCGGCGGCGTGCTCCCCGGCCTGCCATGGCACGCCAGTTTTGGCCGCACCGCGGGCCCGGCGCCGAAACTCGGTGCGGATACCGATCGGGTTCTGGCCGAAGTGCTCGGGCTCCCTCCCGACGAGATCGCTGCGCTGCGAAATTCCGGCGCGTTCGGCTGACCCACCCGTCGCCCCGCATCCCATTCCGGGGCGCCGACGCAGCTGGTAAGATGAGTAAGCCCCTTTGAGAAGGAGAGCCAAGATGAGTGTCGAGCTTAACCACACGATCATCCCGGCGAAGGACAAATGGGCCTCCGCCAAGTTCCTCGCAGACATTCTGAACCTGGAGGCGGGGCCGGAATGGGGTCATTTCGTGCCGGTGCGCACCGGCAATGGGGTCACGCTCGATTTTTCCGACTCCGCGGACTTCCGCCCTCAGCATTACGCCTTCCTGGTCGGCGAAGCGGAGTTCGACGCCGCTCTCGCACGGATTCGCGCCGCCGCCGTCGCGCACTACGCGAATTTTCGCCGTGAACGGCCAGGTGAGATTAATCACCTCTACGGCGGCCGCGGCGTCTATTTCGACGACCCGAACGGCCATCTGCTGGAACTGATCACCCAGCCCTACGGACCCGTCCCGCAAGGCGGCTGACCGCCGGCGAATTCAGGGAGGGCCAAAGCCCGGAATTCAAGCGTGACCCCGCAGCCGGCTTTGGCTGCAAGGGCGGCAATCAGGGCGTCGGCAAAGGAAGGGGGTCCGTCCCTGAACGCCGGATCTAGTCTAGACTAAGACTAGTCTAGAACGTCCATCCTTCCGCTTCCATGAACTCAGGAAGCGACAGGCATCTAACGCCGAAATGCGCGCAGATGTTGGGAATCTTCACTGCATTGGGCTTGATCACCTCGACGGTGACAACGGCACGGTTTTCGCGAGCGGCTCTCGCAATCACAAAGGGGTCCGCTACTTTGCCGCCGCGCAGCAGCTTCTTTTGCTGGATATTTTGCTGAAAGCGGGGAACGGCGTAAATTCTCGTGACAAACGCGCCTTCCTCCGCCGTCGGCGTCGCAAAGAGTTGGCGATTTTGCTTCGCCCATTCGAGTAGGGTCTCAATCGGCCCGTCCTCGATCTCGCGGAACACTTCGCGCGTCGAGACAAGGCGGCCGTCTTCGACGAGGCGGTCGAAACGCTGCCAGAGGGATGGAAAGCGACTGCGGTAGTAGTTTCGGAAGAGGGCGGACAGGGGTGAGTTGTCGAAGACATAGCTCACTGCACGCCTCTGACAAAATATTCCTCAAGCGTGCCGACATTCTTTGCCTTCATATCGAGATATTCGCCGAGTTGTACCTCGTCGATGCGGTTCTCATGGTATTGGCTAAAGGCTAGGGCGACGTAATCACGACCGAGATACGCTAGCTTGCTCCAATATGGATTGCCGCCGCTGCCTTCCTGCTTTTGTTCCGCCCATCGCTGCGCTGCACGCGTGTAATTATCTTGCGTGATCAATCCTCGATCAAGAAACCGGCGGAAAATAAACTCGCGGCTGACGTGAAAGTGTGAGGCGAGGATTTCGGCCCTCCGTTCGGTCGCTTCGTGCCCGGCAAACGCGGATTCGAACGCTTTCTCTGGCACCAGAAATTGCGCGGCGAAGCGATTGCACAAGACTTCGATGCGCCGCGGCTGTTGGGTCAGACGTTCAATGTATTGGCCGTCAATCGGGTCGATGCCACTGGTCTGAAATAGTAGATGTGCAAGCTCGTGGAACAGAGTGAAAATCTGCCGGGTTTTGGCGGCGCTGTTGTTGACATAGATGATCGGAAAAACGTTATCGTAAAGGCTGAATCCCGAAAAGCTCTCTTCGCGGAACGCATCTTTGAAAATGAAGATGCCGACGCGGTAAAGTGCTTGCCGCCATTCTTTCAAGGTCGCGTCATCGTCGCGCCAGGCGGCTTGCTGTTCGAGCGTGACGTCCAAATAGCCACGAACGCGGGCAGCCATAGCGTCGACGGACATTTGCGCGCTGAACTCCAGTTCACGCGTGATGAGCCGTTCGGCCGGATTACGGCCTTGGGTGAGTTCGTATAGCCCAAGCTGAAACGCTTTCGCCTTCCTGAGCAATTGCTGAATGCGGCGCGGAAGTCGCTCGAACTCAGCATCAGGCAGTGTGCGGAATGTCTCCTAAATCGGCGGCACGTTGGGCGGCTGTGGAAAAAAGAACACCGCAATCGGGATGCGGAACTCCTCGGCCATAGCTTCGAGTTGCGGATAGCTCGGCAGCGCCGTGCCCGCTTCCCATGCCGCAATCTTCGGAAATTTTTGCGCCGCTTCCTTTTCGCTCAACCCTGCCCGCTTCCGTGCCCACGTAATCACGTCCTTATTGACTGGGATTCCCTCGCTGAACATGCGTCACCTGCACGGGAGGCCGTTAATTAAGACCAAAACTCCATCCAATGCGAGGCCGAACGAGCAAAGCTCGTCAGGCTCGGCTACCATAGTGGAACCTTCCGGTCAGGCCGCGGGGCGTTTCCAGCCGAGCCAGGCGCAGATCGCGTCGCCCATCACCAGCTCCTTGTCGCGGCCTTGCAGCCACGGCAGTTCCTCGGTGAACATCGTTACGCATTGCCGATACGAGCACGGCATGCGGGTGATGTCGGTGCCCCAGAAACAGCGCTGCGGGCCGAACGCGTCGACGATCTGGCGGATGTATTTGTGGACGTTGCGGTAGGGGTAGGGTTCGCTCGAATAGCTCGGCGCGCCCGACAGTTTGACCGCGACATTGGGATATTTGGCGAGCGCCAGCATATCGCCGAGGTTCGCGAAAGCGGCATCGTCCTTCCCCGAACCGGCCCCGCCGCCGCGGCCGTGGTGGTCGATGTGTAATTTAAGGCCGGGATGGCGCTCGGCGATGCGGCCGAGGTCTGTCAGATGCCCGCCCGCCATTAGGCCGACCGGCAGTTTTTCGCGTTCGCAGGCCGCCCAGAACCACTCCAGCGAGCCGTCCGACCACCAGCTCGCCTGGTGCGGCTGATTGAACGTGAAACGGAAACCGAGCATGCCGGGCCGCTCGCGCCAGTTCTTGACGATCTCCTCGCGGTTCGGGGCCTGCAGGTCGAAATTCCCGAGGATGCAAAACTTAGCCGGGTAGGCTTTGACGGCTTCGACCGCCTGCACATTTGGCCCCTCGCCGAGCGTGCTAGGCGGATGGATGACTGCGGCATCGACCCCGGCCTCGGCCATCTCCTTCAACGCGTCATCGACGTTGTAGGTCGGGATTTGCCGGTGCTGCGGCGACATCTGCGCGTTTTCCCAGAGATGGATCTGTGAATCGACGATCTGCATGGCGCTTTTCCTCTCTATTTTGCGTCTAAGCTTCGATCTTGGCGGGTTGGCGCAGCCGCGAACCAACGGCGGCTTCGACGGCCGCCTGGTCAAGCGGCCGGCGGAGCTTGCCGTCGGCTTCGATATCGCCAAGAACCTCAGTAACGATCTCGGCAACCGCCTGCCGCGCCGCGGAGGGGCCGCGGCTCGCGGCGACGCCAATCGCCAGGGTGCGGAACAGCCCGGTCGCCGTGATCCTGTGCGCCTGCACCGCACCGCGCGCGGATTCGCGATAAACCGAGGAGTGCGGCAGGATCGAGGCGCCGACGCCCTGCTGCACCATCAGCCGGATGGTTTCGTGATCGTCGAGCTCTGTATCAACCCGCAATGCGATGCCGCGGCCGCCCAGCAGCACATCAAGCGAAGCCCGCATCCCGTCACCGAGGATCAGCGGTGTGCGGTTCAATTCCTCAATGGCGACAAAGCCTTGTGGCCGCGCATCGGGACGCGTCACCAGCACCATTTCCTCTTCCGCCAATCGGGTCAAGGCGATCAACCGGCTGCGCGAAATCATCGTCATTAGCGCCAAATCGACGAGACCGGCGATGATGAATTCTTCGAGCCGCGCCGTGCCGGCATGAACCACCTTCAGTTCGATCAGCGGAAAATGCTGGCGCATGCGCGCGAACAACTCAGGCACCACGACCGGGCACAGTGGGGGTGTCACGCCAAGGATGATCTTGCCGGAGGGGTGCGCCTTGTGCGCCCGGATCTCGTCGCCGGCGCGCTCGATATCGCGCAGGATGCGCTGGGCGCTGTCGAGCAGTTTTTGCCCGGCCTCGGTCAGCCGGACGCCGCGATTGGCGCGGGTGAACAGGGCAGCGTCGAGCTCGTCCTCGAGCCGCTGAATGTGCCGGGTCAGAGCCGGCTGTGCTATCTGTAGATGCGCCGAGGCACGGGTGATGCTGCCAAGCTCGGCGATGCGGACGAAATAATGGAGGCTGCGCAATTCCATGATAGCCGCGATTCCGCCCACCCGCGGACGCCAAGGTCAATCGGAATTGTGGTGCGGGATGCCTGCAACCGCGGCTCTCTGCGCGCACCCCGGAGAATAGGCCGAGCCACCGCGGATCATGCCGCTACGGCATGAGCATGATCGGCAATCGGCATTTGCTTGATGAATGAATTGATTTTAGCGTCATATCAGCGGGCTACGCTCAAAAAGGAGAAGCTGCCATGGAAGTCGGGGTCTACCATGAATTCCACTGCCGGCCGGACCAGACCCAAGCAGCGGCTTTCGAGGAGGCGCTGGCCCAGATCGAGGCAGCCGACCACTGGGGGCTCGATGCGATCTGGCTTGCCGAGATCCATCAGCAGGCGCGCCGCTCGGTAATGAGCGCACCGATGACCGTGGCCAGCGCCATCGCCGCGCGTACCAAGCGGATCAAGATCGGCACCGGGGTCCAGGTTCTGCCATTGTGCCATCCGCTGCGCCTGGCCGAGGAAACTGCCACGGTCGACCAGATCAGCCAGGGCCGGCTGCTGTTCGGTGTTGGCCGCAGCGGCAATCCGCGCAGCTACAACGCATATGGCGTGCCTTATTCGGAAAGCCGCGAACGCTTTCTCGAGACCCTCGACATCGTCAAGAGAGCCTGGACCCAGGAGCGGTTTTCGTACGAAGGCAAGTACTGGCATTTCGACAACGCCAGCGCTGTGCCCCAGCCGTTTCAAAAACCCTTCCCGCCGATCCGCGTCGCCGCCGCCAGCGAGGAGACATTTCCGTCATTAGGCGAGGCCGGCTACCCGATCTTTGTCGCAGTGCGCAGCGGCTCTCTGTCGGGGCTGGCGCCGGATCTCGCGGCCTATCGCCAGGCGTATAAGGCGGCCGGCCATCCCGGCCATGGCGAGGTCTATCTGCGCTGCACATTGCACATCGCCGACACCGACCGGCAGGCATTCGACCAGGCCGAAGAAAGCATAATGTCCGGCTACCGGACTTTGAGCACCCGGCTCGAAAACGCCCCCAACCGCCGTCGCGCGGCGGAGGCCATAACCATCCGCACGATCTCTTATGAGGAGGTGCAGCGCGACAAGGTCATCATCGGCAGCTCCGAGCGCGTCGCCGACCGGCTCTTGGAGCTGCACGAAGACACTGGGCCTCGACGGCATCCTCGCCGAGCTCAATTTCGGTGCGCTGATCCCGCATGAGCCGATGACCCGGTCGTTGCAACTGTTGTGCGAAAAGGTCTTGCCCCGACTGCATTGAGCGCTCCTTGCGTTGGCGCCTGCAGGCAGACAGATTGGGAGATTAGACGATGAAGTTCGGATTGTTCGGCAGCGCGCAAGCGAGACGAGCCGGTCCGGATACCGACAGCAGCCAGGGCTTTCGCGACTTTATCGACAACAATGTCGAAGCCGAGGCGCTGGGCTACTACAGCACATTTCTCGTCGAGCATCATTTCACCGGCTTTGGCCAGGTTTCGGCCAGCCTCAATTTGCTGACCTGGCTCGGCGCCCGCACCCGGCATCTACGGCTCGGCACCGCGGTCCTGGTGCTGCCCTGGCACAATCCGGTGCTGTTGGCCGAGCAGGCCGCGACCCTCGATCTGCTGTCCGGCGGGCGGCTCGATTTCGGCATCGGCAAAGGTTATCGCTGGAACGAGTTCGCTGGCTTCTGCGTGCCAATGGAGGAAGCTGATGAGCGCTTCGAGGAAGTGCTCGGCGTGATCACCAAGGCTTTTGTTTCAGAGACCCCGTTCTCGCATCGCGGCAAATATTGGGAATTCGACAACATCGTCGTCGAGCCACCGACAGCGCAGAAGCCGCACCCGCCATTCTGGATGGGGGCGGGCAGCCCGAACTCGGTTCGCCAAGTCGCCGAGCGCGGCCACAACATGCTGCTGGGCCAGCACTCGCTGGCCGAGGAAATCCTTGGCCAGGTCGCGCAGTTCAAGGAAGAGGTCGAGGCGCGCGGCCGACGTTTCAGTCCAATGGAAGTCGCGGTCGCCCGCGCCGTGCATTTCGCCAAAAGCGCCGCCGACAAAGAGGCCGCGATCGAGCGCCGCTATCAGGGCCATATGCGGGTCAACGCCTTGGCCCGCCGGCCCGGCAACGAAACGCGCAACCGCTATATTCTGGATGATGAAAAGAAGGCCCGTCACGAGAGCGCCGAGAGCGCGCTGTTCGGCGCACCCGACGAGATCATGCGTAAGCTCGAAAAGCTGCGCGCCGGCGGGGTCGAGTATGTAATCATCAATTTCGGCGGTTCGCGCGAGAACATCCGCCGCTTCGCCCGAGAGGTCATGCCGGCCTTCGCCGACGAACCCGCCTTCGCCCTGGCCGGCAAATGACGAACTGAGAGGAGTGACATCGATGGCATTCGAATTCGGCGTATTCCACGAGTTCCAGCGGCGCCCCGGGCAGAGCGAGGCCGAGGCGTTCACCACTGCTTTCGATCAGGTCGACGCCGCCGAGCGCTGGGGCCTCGACGCGATCTGGCTGCCGGAAATCCACATGGCGCCCGAGCGCTCGGTGTGTGCGGTGCCGATGACCATCGCGAGCGCGATTGCCGCCCGTACCAAGAACATCAAGATCGGCACCGGGGTTCAGGTATTGCCGCTGTGCCAGCCGCTGCGGCTTGCCGAAGACGCCGCCACCGTCGATCACATCAGCCGCGGACGGCTGCTCTTTGGTGTCGGGCGCAGCGGCTTTCCGCGGGCCTACGAAGCCTACGGCATTTCCTATGGCGAAAGCCCCGAGCGCTTCGCCGAAGTGCTCGAGGTCGTCAAGCGCGCGTGGACCGAAGAAAAATTCTCCTTCGCCGGCAAATACTACAATTACGAAAACGTAAGCATCGTGCCAAAGCCGTACCACCGGCCGCACCCGCCGATCCGGATCGCGGCCAATCGGGAAGACACCTTTATTTCGGCCGGCCGGCAAGGTTATGCGATCTTTGTCGGCGCGCGCCGCGGCACGATCGACGAGGTGCTGCCCAGTCTTGAGATCTATCGTGAAGCCTGGAAGGCAGCCGGTCACCCCGGCACTGGCGAGGTCTATCTGCGGGCACCGGTCTATGTCGGCGACACGATGGAGCAGGCGCGCCGGGACCCGGAAGAGAGCCTGATGAACACCTACCGCTGGTTGGGCGCGCGACTCCAAGAGTCGGCCCACAGCGCCGGGGTTTTCGACAGCGCGCGCCGCATCGAGGGGGCGCAGCGGCTGCAGACGCTCACCTACGACGAGGTGCTGCAAGGCCGGGCCATCATCGGCACGCCGGAGGTCGTTGCCGACCGTCTGCTGACCCTGCAGCAGCAGTTGGGCCTCGCCGGCATCCTCGGCGAGCTGAATTACGGGGGGCTGGTGCCGCACGAACGGGTCATGCACTCGCTGCAGCTGATCTGCGAAAAAGTACAGCCGCAACTTCGTTGAAGACGCGGGCGGGGTTCCGCCCGAATGCCAGCGCCCGCGAGAGTACAGAGAAGGCCGTACATCGCCAAAACCCATTTGGCGCGCGAGTGCTCTCCCTGGGCGCGCTTCCGCTGGTGTGATCATTCACACTGGACCGGGTGCCAGCGAGCCCTAACAGTGATTAGTTTAGATTTTATCCTCGACACGAAGCACAAGACGTTAAAACCTAGACCGCCTTTGACTCCATGCGTGTCCCACTAACTGTTTCGTGCTACGCATTGCACACATTACAATAGAGTTCCGAGAACTTGCGGGATTACGTCGTGAAACGTAACCTTTCATTCTGGTTAGTGTTCGCCATTGCTGCTTGTGTGCTTGTCGTACCATTATTCATAATTGACGTTCCTCCCATCGTAGATTACCCCAACCATTTGGCTCGATTGTATATTAGTGCACATGGGTCATCCGATCCGTGGCTGTCGCATATGTACAAGCAGCACTGGGCTATCATTCCGAATCTAGGCATTGATTTATTGGTGCCATGGACTCTCTCATTTCTGCCTCTGTATCTGGCAGGTAGCATTATGCTGGCACTCACTCTCCTCCTGCCAGTAATTGGGACGATAGCTTATCACAGGGCCCTATTTGGTGGCAGTAGTTTCTGGCCCTTGAGCTCCTTCCTAGTTGCCTATAATCTTGTCTTCTTGTTAGGATTCCATAATCTTCTGTTGTCTTTCGGCATAGCGCTATTGTCCGCTGCCATTTTCTACAAAACAATGCGGGGCAATGCAATTATTAATACCGTGATTACTGCTGCTTGTGCGATTGTTACGTTCTTTACCCATATCGTCGGCCTTGCGCTGTTAATAGCGATTATATTCGTGCATAAAATGTTTTACATTGTAGAACCGTGGCCCGATTGGAGAGATGTCGGCCGAGCGGCGTTTGTTCAAGGCTGTGGATTCGGCATTGTCGTGCTTGGTCCTTTAGGCCTTTATCTGGCGTCTCCCCTTGCCGCGGCGCCGATCGGAAATTCATGGATTGGAGGGACAGACAAACTGAAATTTCTTCTCGCCCCGGTTCTAAATTACTATCCGATATTAGATTTGTTCACGATGGGATGCTTAATTCTGGCTTTCATAGTCTGTATGGCATTCGGACGTATTACCATCTCGCGTCAAATGTGTGTCTTGGCCATCGGCCTGTTCATAGCCTACCCATTTATACCATTTGAAACCAAAACAGCAACATTTGTCGATGTACGATTTGTGGTGTTCTTGGGATTTCTAGTATTTTGCGTATTCACGCCGCGAGAGCTTCCGCGATCAATCATAATGATAGTCAGTATATCACTGGTCTCTCTGTTCTTGCTGAGGACGGGCGTCGTCGCTCGTGTTTGGTACGATCAACGGCAGGACCTCGCAGATCTACGACAGGCTATTAAGCCGATCGAACCGGGAAGCCGCGTTCTCGTTGTCGCCGTCCAAGGGCCCGGTGCCGACAGATTTAAGGCGGGGGGTGATCCCGCTCTTCAGCCCGGGGCGCCGCCGGGTCGCTTTCTCTCGATTATAGGAACTCCGACCTACTGGCACATTGCGGCATTGGTTGCGATAGAAAGGCATGCGTTCTGGCCCAATCTGTTCTCCTCCGACGACAAGCAGCCGCTGGAGGTCTTGCCACCTTTTAAGGAGATTTCCGACGCCAACGGTTCGCTGCCTCTCTATCAAGGCCTAGCACTCGATGATATTCCCGCGAGAGATTTGAAGAATTTTCCTTACGTCGCGAATTGGCGTTCGCGGTTTGACTACGTCTTGGTGCTCAACGCTGGAGTGGCGGGAGACCTCCGTAATTTCTTGCCCGACCGCCTGGAGTGGTTGGATCAAACGGGTATTGCCGCCCTATTTCGCATCAAAAAGAAACGGTGATCATAGCGTGTTCCACCCCCGGCAAGTCGGACCCCGGCGGTGTGGCCGAACTCTGCTGTGGGCCAAGCGGTTCGCTCCCGGCAATAGCGAATGAACCGTGGCGGGAGGGTCTGGGTGATTCGATTTTGCTGCGGATCCGGGGTGGGTTCGGCCAAGGGTTGCCCAGGGGTGGAATTAGGCTCGCGGACCCCGCGCAAACGCGCTATGCTGACAACGAGGATAAGAGCCAAGCAGTCGCGGACAATCCGGGATGCGGCATCAATGTTTCTGAGCGGGTCTCGACAACGGCTTTGCGGAAGCGGCATCGCGGCCGCCCGTCGAGGCGAGTCCCATCTCCGCTCCAGGTCCGCCGCCGCTGACGCATGGAATAGTCTCGAAGGGCGCTTGCGCCAGGCAGTTCCGGCGCTGCTCCTGAGCGGGCTGAGCCTGACGGCACTACCGGCTGCCGCTGCCGCCGATTCGTCCACCGATGATTTGAACAAGCTGCGCACCGAAATCCAAAAGGAAATCGGCGCCCTAAAAAAGCAGGAGGCAAAGCTCCACCAGCAGTTTCTCGACCTCGATCGCAAGAGCAAATTGCTCGACCGCAAGAGCGAACTGCTTGACTCCCAATTGCGCAATCTGCGTGCCACCGGCAGCGCCGCCGCCAGCGTTGTTCCGGCCGGAGTAGGAGCGCCCGGCTCGACGGCGACGATATCGAATTCTCCGCCGGCAAGCGCTCCTCCAGAACCCTCCGTTACCGAGGTGGCCCAATCCCCGGCCTCAGCGCCGTCAGCTCCTGCGGCCACGGGCGGTCAGCCCGCCACGCCCCCGGCGGGCGGTGAAATCGGCGCCGATTCAGGGCCCCTCGGCAGCGCAGCAGCAAGCTAAACAGGTGATCGAAACCGCACCGTCTTTATCGACTGCCGGCGGCGTCCTGACCCCGAAGGGTCAGTTCGTCATCGATCCGTCGATCGAGTTCGACTATTGGTCGCAGAACCAGCTTGGGGTCAACGGTTTCCAAATCATCCCGGGCATCACCTTCGGCAACATCTTCGTTACTCGTTTCGAGCAAAACATTCTGACCGCGGCTGCGACGGCTCGTTACGGAGTGACCGATCGGCTGGAACTGAACGTCAAAATCCCCTTCGTCTACAACTCAGGCAGCACGAGCAGCCTTATCCCGGTCGGCGCAGCCGCCGAACTTCTTTCCGTCAGCGCGACCGGCGCCGGCATCGGCGACATTCAGTTTGGCGCCAGCTATCAACTCAATTCGGGTAACAATGGCTGGCCGATCTTCGTCGTTAACGGCTTGTTCAAAACCGCGACCGGGGTGAGCCCGTTCGGCGTGCCAATCATCACGCTAAACGATCCGAACGGCCAGTTCCTGTCAGGCACCCCAAAGAGCCTCGCGACCGGGACCGGCTTTTATGCCGCCACGCCAAGCGTGACGGTGCTTCTGCCGACCGCGCCGGGAGTGCTGTTTGCCAATTTGCAGGACCAACACAACTTCGGTGCAACTCAACCGATCCAGGACCGTCAGGGTGGCCCGCCAACCCCGGTCTATCTTCAACCCGGCGAGTCTCCGGCGGTTACCTTCGGCGTAGGCTTTGCGTTGAACGACCGGGCTGCTTTGACCTTCAGCTATCAGCAGACCCATGTCTTTTCCGCCTTTGCCAATCATCAGGAGGTCGCCGGATCACCCTACTCCTTCGGGACGTTCAATTTTGGCCTGGGATATCAGATCTCTCAATCGACGAGGCTCAATCTTAGCGTCGGGATCGGCGCCGGCCCGAATACGCCTGCGGCAAAGGTACTGCTGGAGGTACCTTACAAGTTTTCGCTTTGATTTGGAGACCGCGCCAAATCTCAGAGCGCAACCGATCTTGCCGGCCGCTGCGGCAACCCCACCGGACCCAAATCCCCGATCGCCTATTTGCCGCCGATTCCGCCGGTCACGACCCCATCTGGCGCGGGGTTCATTATGGGCGAGGTTTTCATTTCGTCCCACAGCATCACTTTTGGGGCGCCGTTTTCTTCATTGGCGTTGATGCTGGGCGGCCTCAGTCCTGCCCCTTTTTGATCGGCCATGGCCGATTCCGACAGAATGTTCTCCGAGGCAGCGGCGAGCAAAGTGCTAAGCCCATGCGCCGGCTTCGAACCCGAAGGCTCGGCCGCATCGCATTGCGCCGACAAGAGCCAAACTGCCACCGCCAGCGCCAAGGCTGCGACGATATTGCTCATTCGTCTCGGTCTCACCCGCAGACCTGCCTCTCCGTTATCCGTCATAAGCCTATCCCCCAAGGCTAGCGGAAATCCGCTAATCGCCAGTTGAACCCCCTCCCAGCGTATTCGTTCCGGCCGGTTGCCGGTTTGATCGGTCACTGCCGCGTCACCGAAACTGCGAGGTCGCGGCTTGAACCCGGCTCAACACCGTGGACGCCACGCTCTGTTGGACGGTCTGTGACAACCCGCTGATATTGATATTAGCGGTAATCAGCTGTTGCACCAACTGGTTGTTCGCGGTGTTGCTGATCAGGTTGGTAACCCCGCCGCCGCCGATACTGCTCACGACCTGGGTCATACCGCTGTTCAAGATCGACTGAACCGCCAAAGCCGGCGAGCTTACCGGCGTCGCCAGGTTGCCGACCCCCGCGACCGAGTTCGGGGAGAAGTTGCTAACCCCACCACCCGGCACAGTCACGCCTGCTACCGAGGCGGTGGTCGAGCCTGGCGAAACCGTGATGGTTGGTATGACAATATTCTGGGTGAGATTATGGTTCACGAAGGTCGCCTCCTGAAAGGCAAAGTTCAACACCACTCCTGAGCCGACACTCAACCCGCCGCGAATCCCGCCCAGCTCTTGGTCGTCCAACGCGACCTTCGCGAAAGCTTTGCCGATAGCCGCCGGCGCCGGCTGATCCTCCTTGTGGTTTTCACTCTGAGCCGTGGCGATACCATCGCCGACGGCCGCAACCCGGCTATCGGAGCATCCGCCCAAGATACCGACGGTGATGGCGGCGAAACCAGCGAGCAGCAGCGTTGGCCTCACCACTCAACACTCCTCAGAACCGGCCCAGCCCGAGCATGGCGGGTTGCGCCAGGGTCGCGAGGTCGATCGTATAGCGCGTCAAATCCCAAGGCGGGAGCGGCGCCGCCGCCCACCGGGCGGGTTCGTTGAAGCGTTTCTGTGCTTGCTCGGCATTGGTCACGATCAAAAAAAATATCCCAGTCCACTGATTCTCGAACTCGCCGACAGGCTCGCTTCGCATCCCGTTTGCCGGATCCGACAGCAGCACCCAGCCGCCGCGAATGCCTTCCAGCACGACAAAATGGCTGTAGCCGCGTACATTCACCAGAACGATCGCCGGCACCCCCACTTGCTCGAGCTTCGACAACGGCGCGCGGTAGCCATTCGAACTCCAGGCCGCGCCGGGTTAAAAAGTTCTTGATGTCGAGTAGCGAGAACCCGGACTCGCTGATCACCTTCTTGTTGCCGTTTTCGATCATGTCCTTGAACACGTACTGCTCGCTGACCGGGATGTTGTAATTGTAAGTCAGCAATGTCGCCAGCGCCGCAGATCCACAAGAAAAGTCATATTGCTGTGCGAAGGTGGTCTTGTACTTCTTTTCTTGAAAGCTCTCGACATTCATCGTCACCGCGCTGCTGCCGAAGCCGACACCATCGAGAAACAGGGATCCGGCGCCGGCTGAGGTCGCGAAAAAGGACACCATCCCGAGGCACAGCCCCGCGGCAATCACTCGAAGCCGCCGAGCACGCGTCATGCTGGACACCCCTGTCTATTCGAACACGCCTTCCGGCACGCTTTCTTTATTGCAGGGTTATGTTGATCGCAGTGCTCTGCTGAAACAGCGAGTTGTTGCCGGAGTTCTGGAACACCGTGGTGATGCCCATGTTGTTGTTGACCGAATCCGGTGGTCGCGATCGCCCCGGTGGTGGACGTACCAGTGACGGCGTTCCCGTGTACCAGACCGTTGTCGAAGGACGACCCGTTCCCTCCTGAAGCGGTCGCGGCATCGACCTTGATGTTGGTGCTGCCGCGCGCATGCTGGCTGTTGAGCTCGGCTGTCGGAACAGCGCTTCCGGCCAAAACGCTGATGATGCCTCGGGCTCCGGCCCCGGTCTTCTCGCCGGCGAGGCACGACCCGTCAATGCCGGCAGCTGCGGTAAGCAGGAGTGCGATCGCCAAAATGGCGGACGTCTTCATGTTTCACCCATTGTCGTTCGCCGAAAGAAGGGGTCCGCACCGCCCCCAAGACGAGGCGGTGCGGACAGTTCTACAACGTGCGATTAGCGGATTCGTAATCGTCGTGCCGGGCTGAACCCGGCCAGCCCGCCGCCATTGCCGCCCACCGTGGAGGTAAGTGCGACGGAGTTCTGCTGCACCGCGTTGGCGCCGGTGTTCAGGTTGGCCTGCAAGATGCCTTGGCCGCCCATCGAGTCGTGCATCGTGACGGTGCCGCTGTTGCCAGCCGACACCGCCGCGTAGTTGCTCCGGTTGCCCGCAACTGTGGCGGTATTGAACGCCGACCCAGCTCCACCCGTCGCATATGTCGTGTTGGTGACGGTGCTGGTCGTGCTCGCGTTCAGGCTGCCACTGCCGACCACCGAGTTTTTCAGCTCACCCAAGATGTTGGTGCTGTCGTTCGTCTTGGTCGTGCTGGTGGTGTTGTAGCTGTCCTTGTTGTTGGTGCTGCTGTCTGCGTAGCTGTTGCTCTTGGTGTGTGCTGCTAAAGGTGGTGGTGTTGCCACCGTTATTGACGTTGGTCGCCTTGCCGCCATTCGTAGCCGACGCCGTACCGCCCGAGCTGCCGGTCGACGAGGCCGATTGTTGTCTGGTTGGCTTGGTACTTGGTGTTGTTGCTGTTCTTGGTGCTGGTGTTGTTGCTGTTCTTTTGTTGAGCGGTGGTGGTGTTGCTGCTGTTCTTGGTATTGGTGCTGCTGTTCGAGTAGCTGCTGGTCTTGCTGTTGCTGACCGACACAGTCTTGGTATTGTTGGAACCAAGGTTCAGCGTGTTGTTATTGGCTTGAACCGCGGTGCTGGTCCCACCCTTTTCGACCCGCATTGACGCCGCTACCGGACGCGGAGCCGCCGGCGAGTCACCGTCTTGGTGTTGCCACTTATTAGAAGCGGTGGTGTTGCCGCTGACGTTGAGCGCCTTTCCGCCGTTGGTGGCTCCCGCGCTGGTGCCGCTGGTGGTCGTGGTCGGCGTGCTGGTGCTGGTGCTGGTGCTGCTCTTGCTGTTGCTGACCGCCACCGTGGAATTGCCCGAGTTCTTGTTGACAGCGACGCCGCCATTGTTGGCGGTCGGGCTGCCGGCCCCGGTGGAGGACGCCGCGCTGCTCTTCGTGTTGGTGCTGGTGTTGGTCTTGTGCTGCTGTTGCTGGTGGTGTTGCCCGACAGCAGCGAGTTGCCGTTGGCCTGCACCGCAGTGCCGCCCTTGCTGGCGGTCGGCGCCGCTATTGGTGTTGTTGGCGAGATCGTTGGTGGTCTTGGTGCTGGTGCTGGTCTTGGTGTTATTGGAAGCGACGTATTGCTGTTGGCCTGCACCGCGGTGCTGCCCTTGGCCGCGGTGGCGCCGCTGTTGGTCGTGGTGTTGGTATTGGTGCTGCTCTTGCTGCTGGTGCTGGACTTGGTGCTGCTGTTACTGGAGGCGACGGTATTGCTGTTGGCCTGCACCGCAGTGCTGCCCTTGGCCGCGGCCGCGCCGCTGTTGGTATTGGTGGTGGTTGGGGAGATCGTGTTGTTGGATGCGGTGGTCTTGGTGGTGGTTGGCGAGATCGTGTTATTGGATGCAGCGGTTGTGGTGTTGCCCGACACGTTGTTGCCGGAGTTCTTATTGCTGGCGCTGCCGCCGGTGCCGCCCATGCCGCCGGTGCCGCCCGGGTTTGTCGCGGTCGCGGTGCCGCCCTTGCCGCCGGTGCCGCCGCCGCCGCCGTTGGCGGTGGACGAAGCGGATTGCGCGAGCGCTGCCCCAGTGCTCAGGGCGAGGACCGCGCAAGTTGCTAACAGAAGATTTCTCATACCCTCTTTCCTTTTCCTTTCCCCGCCCCTGCGGCGGACGCCATGACATGCCGGCATGCTGCGATGCGAGAGCGATGGCGGCGGCGATCGCCGCCGATCACTGGTTCCTCGCTCGATTTCATGCCGACCCCTTCGAACAAGCAATCGGCGTGCCACATAAATGCCAGCCGAATGCTCTCAAAAGCCAAGCGTTTTCAAACGCTTGGCAATACGATATTAACTTTTTATTGCTCGCTGAGCTTGGATGAGACAGTTGCCGTGTCTCACGATGAGACAGCTGTGCGATACGGTCGCGTCGCGGCGGCGCAGTGACGGCGGCAGCCGCGGCGCCAGTTACATCGCGATCGCGCCTCACTGCTCCGCCTCCGGGTTCGGCGGCTGCACCAGACAGTGCTGGGTGAGCTCGATCCGGTTGCGCTGCAACATGCGGTACAAGGTGGCTCGGGCAACTCCGAGCAACTGCGCCGCGCGGGTCATATTGAAGCCGCTCTCCTGCATGGCCTGCAAGATCGCGTCGCGCTCGCCGGCGCTGCCGGGTTTCGGCCGCGGCGCGCCCCGCGGCCGTGACGGCCGCATCGCGGCTCTTGTCGGCGCCGCCAGCGGCAACGGCGCGGGATCCAGGTCCAGTCGCAAATCCGACACGCCGATCAGCGGGCCGTTGGCCAGCACCACCGCGCGTCGCAAGGTGGCGATCAGCTCGCGAACGTTACCCGGCCACGGATAAGCCAGCAGCGCCGCCAACGCCGCGGGGGTGAAGCCGCGCAAATCGCGCGCCAGCTCCTGCGCGATTTGGCGCAGAAAGTAGGTGGCCAGCACCTCGACGTCACCGTCGCGCTCGCGCAACGCCGGCAAGTGAAGGGTCAGCACGTTCAACCGATAATAAAGATCCTCGCGCAGTCTGCCGGCAGCGATCGCCTCGCGCAGCCGCACATTGGTCGCCGCGACGATGCGAACATCGACCTTTATCGGCTGGCGTCCGCCGACACGCAGGATCTCCCCCTCCTGCAGAAAGCGCAGCAGCAACCCCTGCAGGTCGATCGGCATGTCGCCGATCTCATCGAGGAACAGGGTGCCGCGATGGGCGTGCTCGATATGCCCGTGCTTGCGCCCGGTAGCGCCGGTGAACGACCCCTTCTCGTAGCCGAACAGCTCCGAGGCGATCAGTGTCGCCGGCACCGCGGCGCAGTTGAGCGCGACGTAAGGCGCCTGCGCCCGGCCGGAGCGCTCGTGAATCGCCCGCGCCACCAGTTCCTTGCCGGTGCCGCTCTCGCCGGTGATCAGCACCGGCATATCGCAAGCGGCAAAGCGGCGGATTTGCTCGAAGACGTCGAGCATTGCCGAGCTGTTTCCGACCATGAACACGGTCGGCGAGCCCTGCATCCCCTCCTCCTCGGCGGCGTCCGACGCGCGCAACGGGACGCTCAGCGGCGCCTGCGCCCAACGTCGCGTGACGCCGTCGAATTGCATGAGTGTCTGGCTGCCCATCAAAGCCCCCCAAACACGTTCAGGTGCGGCTTCGCGGCATGCCGCTCGCGCGGCGCGAAGCAGTTCGCTGGTCAGCGGCAATGGCATTCATCGTGAGAGCCCGGCAGTGCATCAGCTTTGCGGTCCCCCCGTAGGGATGCTCGTTCCAGAGGCCATCGCGATCCGGCATTTCGGAACCCGACGGCCATCGCATTGGGCGCCCGTTGCGGTTGCCTAACAATTCCTGATGCAATTGACGGGCCAAAAAAATCTTACAATTAATTCAACGAGATAGAAGTCGAGGGCCGCGCCAAGGCAAAAAAGTGTCAATTCTGCCGACGGCGGGCAGATCGCTCGGACGCGTTTTTGACAGCTTAAACGTGGTTAAACAATTCTCGCGTATTTGGCTAAAATTCGTTAGATCAGCTACATACGAAGACAGGCTCCCTGTCCTACCCGGGCCGATTGTAAACTTCTCCGACGTTTTTTCGTTCGATAAGGCGTAAAATTTTCCGACAATGGGCGGTGCACAATAGCCCTCCGCGGCGGCGGCACGGACGTTGTCGGCATCAGGCCGCTTCGGACCCGCCGGCGCGGTCGGCCGGCAACAAGCGGCGGAGCTCGCCGAGCCATGGTTCGTAATGGCGCCACCGCTCAACCGAGGTGGCATAGACCGGCTGGCGCGCCTGCCATAGGCTGGCGGTAACCACCGCCCGGTTGTTGCGCTCTGGCTGCAGGCAGGAATCGGACCAATCGAGACCGCTGAACGCGACCATCCGCCGGGTCACCGCCTCGCGATCCGCGATCAGCTCCTCGTAATGCGACCTCGAGAAACCGGTCGGAGGGCAGCACCGTGCGCCAATGGTCCATCAGCCGGGCATAGAGCTCATAAGCATCTGCCAGATCGGCTTTGTCGGTGGCGAACCCGATCACCTGGAAAAAATTTGTGAAGTAGATCGACAGGCAGGTGTCGACCGGATGCCGGCGGCATTGGATAATCCGCGCTTTGGGCAGCAGCAGGTGAATAATGCCCAGGTTGAGCAGGTTGAACGGCTGCTTGTCGGTAATCCGGGTTGCGGTGGGTCCGATGCGACGCAGCTGCGCGAGATACTCTCCCGCAAGGTCGTGCGCCATTTCGGTCGACAGATAGGTCGCTTGGGCAATTCCCCACGGGTCGGCGCGTTTGACCCAGAAGGGCAACTCCCCGCCTGCGGCTACCTGCGGGTGGCTGGAGATGATCTGCTCGATCAGTGTTGTGCCCGAGCGCGGCAGACCGACGATCATCAGCGGCGCGTCGTCCTCCCGCCCAAAAGTGGAATTCGCAGCAAAGAAGCCGGGGGTGAAGCGCCGCACGATTCGATCAACATCAGCCGAGAATCCCACCCTGTCGAACGCGGCGCGCCGGCGCTGGTTGGCGATGTCGAAGTGCCGCATCGCCTCCGCGTAGTCGCCCAAATCGTCCAACAACTTGCCGATAGCGAAATGAAGCTGCACCCGGTCGGTGTCCCCCAGTCCGGCATCGTCGAGCGCCGCAAGCATCCGCGCGAGTCTGGGACGGTCTGCCTCGGTGCATTTTCTGGCTTCAACCATGGTGAAATAGGCCGCCACATGGCGCGGGTTCAGCTCGAGCGTGCGGTCAAAGGCCTCGCTCGCCTCATCAAAACGTCCTTGGCGCGCGAGAACGTCCCCCAAGTATTTCATCAGCTCGTCGTTCTGCGGCTCGTCAGCCAGGGCTTGCCGCAGTTGGGTCTCTGCTTCAGAAAAATTCGTTTCCAGCATGCAGGCTTTGGCCAGGTTCAAGCGGCCCGCTACGGCATCGGGCTCGGCCGCCGCAGCGCGGCGAAAGCACCGCGCGGCCTCTTCATCCTCATCGGCCAGAATCGAGGAGTTCGCCAAGCGCGGCATGCGCTTCGGCCAGCTCCGGGGCCAGCTCGACGGCCCGGCGATAGGCTGCCGTCGCTTCGAACGCAAGTCCTGCCGATGCAACGCCACACCCAGATCGTGGTAGGCGGCAGCATCGTCTCTCAAGGTAGTGGCCAAGCTCAAGCTGGCAGCAGCTTCGGCGAGGCGATCGAGACGCAGCAGCGCCCGGCCGAGCGCGTGGTGCGAGGCGGCTTCGCCCGGATCGAGCTCGATCGCGCGGCGAAACGCCGAAATTGCGGCGGACGGCCTGCCGGCCTCGACGAGCCTGATGCCGCGCTCTCGATAGCGCCGGGCTGCGGCGCTTCGGTCGGGCGTGACCCTGTGCCGGGCAACGGGAGCGCCACCGGTGAGGGTCCGCGCGGCAGGCGGCGCAGATTGCAACCGCATGAACTGCTCCGCAGTCTCGCGCAGCGCGCTTACTTCGGTCAGCGGACCGAGGCGCTTGCTTCGCTCGCCCAACTCGGGTGCCGCGGACCTGCGGGAGCAACGCCGATGTCTGACGGTTCGCCGTCCCGCGTCTGCATCGGCGCCGCGCCGCAACACAGCTTGAATTTTCGGCCGCTGCCGCAGATGCAAGGGTCGTTGCGTCCGGGCCGGCGCGCGTTCGAGACGGCGGCGGGGCGATCGCTCACGTTCTGCCCTCGGGCCGCTGCAAGTCCCGCAGCTTGCGGCGGTCAATGTTCCGCCCTGGTATCGGTCGGGATATGTGTCCCGAGGTTGTCTGTGCATCCAAGGCAATGACGCGAGTATCAGTGATCGCGGGCGGGCGCGCGGAGCGCCGCCATCGCATCACAAGGTTGAGTTTAGCTGGCTCTTGCTAGCACAAGCTCGCCAGCGCCGCCACAAGCTTTGCCGACGCCGGCGGAGATCTCGGAAGAAGCCATGGCTAACCGCGCGGCTCAGGCTCAGGCGCCGGCGTTCCTTGCGATGAAATCGAGCGTCGCCGCGGCGCTGGGTTCGGCATGGGTCGCGGCGACGTGATAGGAGTTGCCGGGTAATACCACGAGCGTCGAGTTTGCGATCTGCTGCTGCCAGGCGCGGGTCTCGTCGACCGAGGCGAGACCGCTACCGTCGGTGGTGATGACGAGGGTCGGGCAGCGGATCTTCGGCAGATCGGCGCGGATGTCTGCGCAGGCGATCGTTCGCATAAAGCCGATCTGGGTCGAGACCGCGGTGCGGCCCATGAACCGGATCCACCACTCTACCCCTTCCGCCGGAAACGCGCTGCCGAGGCGGCCCCCCATGGTCTGACGCGCCCAGGCCTCGACCCCGTCGCGTTCGAAGGCCGCGTTCAGTTCGGGCACGCGTTCGGCCGCACCGGCGCGGAGCGGCGGCGGGGTGCCGACGACCGTCAAGGTCTTGACCCGTTCGGGGCGACGAGCGGCGAAGGCGCGCGCGA
Source organism: uncultured Alphaproteobacteria bacterium (assembly GCA_963733945.1). Taxonomy (GTDB): domain Bacteria; phylum Pseudomonadota; class Alphaproteobacteria; order ATCC43930; family CGMCC-115725; genus AP-15. Next base: position 129,474 of record CAVTFD010000037.1, read on the forward strand.
TCGTGCCGCCGATCTTGGCGCCGACCAGATGAAAGCGATCGATACCGAGATGGTCGATCAGCCGGACAAAATCGTCGATGATGATGTCGAGGGTCCACGGGAAATCGCGCGGCATCGGCGTTGAGGCGCCAAAGCCGCGCATGTCCGGCCGCACGACCTTGTATTGTCGCGCCAAGGCCGGGACCCAGCCATACCAGGCTAATCCGCTCTCGGCATTGCCGTGCAGCATCAGGACTGTGTCAGGCGTACGCCACGGATCGGTGAAGTCGTCGACCTGGTAGTGCATGTCGAGATCAGGGGTCGGCCGGAATATCGGCATGGCGATCCTCCCTTTGACGCCGCTCCCCTCACCGTCCTGCCTCCCGGGTCCCTCCCTCTCCTCGCAAGCGGGGAGAGGGAGGGTGAGGGGCGTCGCCTGAGTGTTACGCGTGCAGGCCCTTATAGTAGGTGTTGCGCAGCACGCGGCCGGGCAATGCGCCGGTGTGCTTGCCGTCTTCGAGCAGGATTTTACCGTTGACGATGGTCATGTGGATGCCCTCGGCCGGCTCCTTGATGCGCTTGGCGCCGGTCGGGAAGTCGTGCAGCACCTCGAGCGGCAACGGTCGGACCGTATCGGGATCGAAGATCACGATGTCGGCGACCAATCCCGGCCGCAGCAGCCCGCGGTCATAAAGCCCGAACGTGGAAGCGCTGTCGAAGGTCAGCCGCCGCACCGCCTGCTCCAGGGTCATGACCTGCTTCTCGCGCACCCATTCGCTGAGCAGCCTGGTGCTGAAGCCGAAGCCGCTCTGGAACTGGACATGTGCGCCGCCATCCGACAGCCCGATGATCGCGTTCGGATAGGTCAGGATCTTGGCGACAGCTTCCTCATCGACATTGTTCTCGCCGTGCAGCCATTCGGTGTCGAGGTTCTCCTCGATCGCGAGATCGAGGAAGGCGTCGATGACGCCCTTGCCCTGCGCCTTGGCGATCTGGCCGAGCGTCTTGCCTTCGTACTGCTTGTTCTTCGGCAGGACCGCAGTCTGCAACACCATGTAGTCCCACCAAGTGCTGCAGATGCCGATCGCCGGCCCGTTCTTGAATTCGATCGCCTCCTCGTGAAGCTTGCGGCGAATTTCGGGATCGGCATAGGCCTTCAGCATCTCTTCCGGCGAAGACAGACAAATCGGGTGCCACACCGCCATCCCGCGGAAGGTCTGCGTGTTCCGCATCGTGAAATAGTCGGTGATGCGATTTGGCGTGCACATCGGGTAGGCGCGGATGCCCTTGGCGGTCGTCGCATCGACCTGGGCCATTTGCTTCTGCCACTGGCCGGGCCGGCGCATCGTCTGGCCGAGATTGTTGTAGACGACGACGCGGCCGGTCGCCTCGGAGAGCCGGCTCATCAGCGCGTCCTTCATCTCGGCGCCGTTGCCGCCGCCCGATTGGATCAGGCCGGTGCCGAGCTCGCGCAAGCACGTCGCCGATCGCGAAGATCTCCTTCTCGTCCGCCCAGATCGCGGGGATATGAACACCCTGCGGGTCGAAATGGCCCTGGTTGCGCGACACAGAGACGCCAAGGGCCCCGGCCTTCATGCCGTCGCGCACGAGATCCTGCATTTGCTTGATCTCGTCGTCGGTGGCCGTGCGCTTTTGGCAGTCGTCGCCCATCACGTAATAGCGCACCGCGGTATGGCCGATCAGATTGCCGACATTGACGCCGAGATTGTGATCGAGCTGGTCGAGATATTCGCGGCACCGTCTCCCAGTCGAATTCGAGGGTGTCGCAGCACCTCCATCGGGATCGCTTCGACATAGGACAGAAATTCGGACAGAGCCGCTCTTCGTTGCCCTTGCGCACCGGCGCCAGAGACAGCGAGCAGTTGCCGAAGATCACCGAGGTGGCGCCGTGGTCGCACGAGAAAGAGCACAGCGGGTCCCAGGTGACCTGGGCGTCGTAATGGCAATGGTTGTCGATAAAGCCGGGGGCGACGACGCGGCCGGCGGCGTCGATCGTGCGCGTCGCCGGGCCGCTCAATTTGCCGATCTCGGCGATCTTGCCGTCCTTGACGCCCACATCGCCGCGGAACGCCGGCATGCCCGAGCCGTCGACGATGCGGCCGTTCTTGATCAGCAGATCATAAGCCATCGCATTTCCTTTCCTTGTCCGGATCGCAGACCACGATTCTTCGGTGAAAATAGTAGCACGCGATTGCGCGCTACGGCGCACCATGAAATCGAAGGCATGCTCTTCCGGCTTCGCATGGCTGAATTGCCGCCAGCAGGAGACGATCGATTGCCGGCAACCCAAAGCCCATCCACAATCATCCAGAAAACCGCATTGGGGAGGGAGCAATGACGCAGGATCCGGTTCAGAGGCATGGTTTGTCCCGACGCACGATGCTGGCGGGGACTGCGGGCCTGATGGGCGCCGCGGCGCTGGCCCAGGAGCCCGCATCCGCGCAGCAAAACGCGAAACTCGGCACGCCGGCGAGCGTCATCACCAGCCCGCCGCGCGACTGGGCGCGCGGCCATCCGTCGATCTATCCCGATCCCGACGTCATCGTCGTCGATCCCTCGTTCAACCAGGTGAGGCGGGCGATCGCCGGTATCCAACGGGTGTGGACCGGAGCGTTGTGGGCGGAGGGGCCGGCCTGGTCGAGCCAAGGCCAATACCTCGTCTTCAGCGACGTCGCGGGCAATACCCAATACCGCTACATCTGGGACGACGGGCGGGTGACGCCGTTCCGCCGCCCGTCCTACAACAGCAACGGCAATTCCTTCGATTACCAGGGCCGCCAGCTCTCGACCGAGGATTTCTTCCGCCGCGTCGTGCGCTGGGAGCATGACGGCACGATGACGGTGATCGCCGATTCCTATCAGGGCAAGCCGCTCAATTCGCCGAACGACCTGGTGCCGCATCCGGACGGCAGCATCTGGTTCACCGACCCGCCTTACGGCGATTCGATCCCCGAGGGCCATCCCGACGAAGCCGGCGGCTCGACCAACCCGCAAGGCATCCTGAACCCGCGCATCGGCGCCGAGAACGCCGGGGCCATCGGCGGTCGCAAGCGCGAATTGCCGACCAACGTCTATCGCTGGGACCCGAGCGGCAAGCTCGATGTGGCGATCAGTCGAGGAGCAGCTGCCCGACCCGAACGGCATCTGCTTTTCGCCAGACCACAAGACGCTTTACGTGATCAGCACCGGCAAGGGCCCGGGCGACAGCGGGCCGGGCGGCAACCGGGTGATCTTTGCCTTCGATATGCAGGGGACAAAGCCCGTCAATCAGCGACTGTTTACCGACATGACGGTCGACGGCGTCAAATGCGGCCCCGACGGGATGCGCGCCGATGTCGCCGGCAATTTGTGGTGCAGCTCGAACGCGCCGCTCGGCTATGCCGGGGTGCTGGTGTTCAACCCGGCGGGCAAGCTGATCGGCCGCATCCGTCTGCCGGAGGTATGCGCCAACCTCGCCTTTGGCGGGCCAAAGCGGGACCGGCTGTTCATGGCGGCGAGCCAGTCGCTTTACATGCTGGAGGTAGCGACGCAGGGCGCCGCCCCCGGCTGACCTCGATGCTTGGAACCGTGCTTTATTCGGCGCAACCCTATACCGAAGGTGGCTCGCGAGGTTTCAAGTAATGTTGCAGGCGATTTTTCGACTAGTCATGGTGGCCAGCTTAGCCGCAGCTTGGCTCGTGCCGTCAGGCGCACCGTCCCGAGCCGCCGCGATGGCCGCGGCGATGATGGACGGCCCAGCACCCAGACATCGGGCGCTACCGCTGCTGCCGGCTCAAGCCCCGCCACCCGCGCCAAATATCGAGGCCAACATCGCCCAGCTTCACCAGCGGCTGCAGATCACCCCGGCGCAGGAGCCTCGCTTCGAGGCACTCGCCAACGTCATGCGGCAGAATGCCCGGATGATGCCGAACGCGCCGCCGCCCACGAACCTGGATCCGATCCAGGGTTTGCGATTCGCCATACAAACGGGCGAACAGGAACTTGTTGGCTTGAAGCGGATGCTGCCGGCGCTGCAAGCGCTCTATGCGAGCCTGTCGCCGACGCAACAAAGGATCGCCGACCAAGTGTTTCGGCAGGGCCCGGGAGAGTGACGGCGTCGCCGGACGTTCTTCCCTGACCCCGCCCCGTACCGAACTGCGCCCGACCAAGCCGATCACACTGACGCGGGGCTTCGCGATCTCGGCTACAACGCGGTGGCGATGTCCAGGCTGCGCGAGCTGTCCGAACCGATACCCGACCATGCGGCCGGCAGACGAACCACACAGAGGCGTCGTGGCGGGGGCACAAATACTGCCCCAATTCCCCAACACCGGAGGCTGACCATTGACCGGGCTGGCTGGTGCGCCGGCATTCGATAAATAAGAGTTGCCGTAGGTCGCCCCCCAGGCCTTCTCGGCGCTGCCGTCAAAGGGCGTGCCGGTGATCCTAAAGCCGGCTTCCCAACGGGCCAGCGCATCATTCGTCAGATAGGTGAAATACGCCTTTTCCGGCGTTCTGTCGGTGCGGCAAAGGTGGTCTCGGCACGGCCGCGTATGGCCCAGGCGCCGCCGCGGGTCTGGCTGGCGATACCACCATAGGCCCCGTCCTTCCGCGAAGACGCGGCCCGTTGCCGTCGTCGCCGTCAGTAGTCGCCGCGGTTATTCAGGCCCAGGCATACATCCTGTCGAGGTACCACGGGTCGCCGGTCAGGATGTATTGCGGGAACCATGCACTCGGCTGATGCGCATCATCCCAGGTCCACGGATCGCCCTTAGAAATTTCCGCAATGGGGCCGACTCTCCCGGGCAAGATGGAAAAGAGCGGATACCAAATGTCGCTTTCGTACCACTAGAATTACCAAAAGAACGGTGGCCACAACGTTGCGCAACAAATAACGCATCATTTCCTGAGGCAATCTTGGCCGCTAACTTCTATCGGTACATGCCGCGAATGATCCTTCGAGCGCGGCGGCATTGTTACCCAGCATTCTCGCAACGCTGAGACGGTCAGCCGCTCCGCGCCATGCACGGCACGCTTGCCAATCCGCTACCATCGGCGCGATAGTCATGGTTCGCCGGGACTGCGTTACATTACAGTACCGGTTCCTCTCTGCGGGGTCAGCAATGCAGCGAGCCAAATCATCGGCAATTTTGTTCGTCATTTCCCGTCCCTATTTCGTGCCGGTGTGCCTCGTCGTCTATCTGATGCTGCGCCTCGCCATTATTATCTTCATTCCGATCACGCAACATTCCGACAATCTTTGGTATTATAACAGGGCTGTCGGCCTGGCGGCCGGCGAGGGATATTCGCAAAATCACGTCTTGACCGCATTTTGGCCGGTCGGATGGCCTGCCTTCTTGGGTATGCTGTTTTGGCTGTTCGGCAATTCGCCGGTTGTCGGACAAATGGCAAATTTGGTTTGTTCCGCAGCGACCTTCGTACTCGCATTGTATCTGGCATCGGCGTTGTTCGGTCAAGATCGGGTCGGACGGCTGACCGTGTTGATGCTGACATTCTATCCGAATGAGATTGCATATGTTCCGTCGCTCGGGACCGAGGTCTTCTACACCGCAGTACTGATGCTGGCGGTTTATCTTCTCTTGGCCCGGCGCGGATGGATGATGCTGGCAGGTTCCGGCATCGTATTCGGGATCGCTACCTTGACTAAAGCGCAAACCCTCTTGATTCCCGCTGTGTTGTTTGCGGTATCTTGGCTTAGCCCAAGACACAAGGGTGGACTTCGTTGGGATGTGGGAAAGGCGCTGCTCGTCTACGCTGCCATGGCGGTCATAGTTTTGCCCTGGACGGTGCGCAACTACCTCGTCTTCGACGCATTCGTACCAGTCTCCACAAATGGCGGATTGACATTATTGACTGGCAACAACCCTAGTGCTCAGGGAGGCTACACGGACAATGATCCCCTGGTCAGGAAAGTCTTGCACAGCGTTAGCGGGCAAGTGGCGGCGGATCACTTGGCGACGTCGTTGGCGTTGACTTGGATACGCGAACACCCCGCTGCTTTCGTTGCCCTCATTCCCAAGAAGGTGTGGCGGCTTTGGGCGCCCGATGGCGAGGGCGAATGGGCATTTCAGTCAGGTTTCAACAACTACGACGATTATTGGCTACTGTTCCGCTCGGCGAGAATATTCAATCAGCTCTACTATTCCTGTATCATGGTCTTATTCATGGTGTCGGTGGCCTACTGGTACCGAGAGCGGCGCTCGCTGCCGCCGCATTCGGGGACCGGCTACGTGCTGGCCGGATATTTTACCGCAATATCCATAGTGTTTTCGGGCCAATCACGTTTTCATTTCGTTTTGATGCCGTGGATCGCGATGTACTCGGCATGGACGATCCTGCATTGGGTTGAGACAGGGCGGCCGGTCGTCCGCTCCGCCGCGGCATAGTCTGCCGGGGCGCACCATACCGGCGCGTGCGGTGGCGTCGAGGTGATGAGAACGTGGATTTTGCCCGGAGCCCGCGATGCAATGGCGTTAGGCCGTCGCCGCCCATGCTGCTTTTATCGCGGCACGGCTGGCTCGGGCAATGAGCCCGTCGGGCCTAGGGCATCGTCGTCGGTTGCGGCGGCAGGGTGTTGTTGTCGGTGCGAGGCACGATCGCCCATTTCGGATCTTTGCCGAAATCAGGAACTTTGGAATAGACGTTTGTCTTCCACCAGTTCCATGCGGCCGCTGCGCCGGGGGCATTCTGATCGACCAGCATCGCCAAGCCGGGGGTGAGCCATGTCTGACGCCCGTCAGCCGCCAAATTGTTGCGGAAATAGGCAGGCAAGCCGCCGGCTGGGCTGCATGACGTAGCACATGATCGGTTGACCCAGCCAGGCGTCAAAGCCTTGATCACGGCCGGCCATGTCGGGAAGAAGCCACCCCCCTTTTGCTCGACCGGCATCTCATACTGCGTAACCAGGATCGGCTGACCAGAGTTATTGATCATCCCGATCGGGTATTGGCCGCTCCATAGAGAAAGCGGTTCGGCAGCAAAACCTAGCTCGGCGATCCGACCCAAGCCATAATGCAGATACCACTGATTCCAAGGGGCGGAGTATGTGCCGACAGCGCCTGGAACATATTGTCCCTCGGTCTGATTGTTTATGATGGTGGCACAAGGAGTCGTCGTGGGATTGCAAGTGCTCTCCCAATTGTGCAGTGTTGGAGCATGCGTCGAAACTGGGCCGCCAGTGTCGTTGTTGGGATCTCCATACTTGGCGCCCCAGACTTTTATTGCCGAGCCGTCATATGGCGTGCCGGTAATCCCAAGGCCGCCTTCCCAACGAGCTAGCATGTCATTGGTCAGATAAGTGAAGTACGCCTTTTCCGGCGTTCCGTCCGGGGCGGCAAAGGCGGCCTCGGCGCGAATACGTGAGGTCCACCCTTCTCCGCGCAAGTCGGCATAGAAACCGCCATAGGCGCCGGTCGGACCACGGCTTCGTGACCGAGTTGCATCGCGAAGGGCTCGCGGCTGCAAACGCAGCCCACGTATACATTTCATCAAGGTACCACGAGTCGCCGGTCAAGATGTATGCCGGATAAAATGGGCTCGGGGTGTGGTCGGTGTCCCACTGCCAATTCGGTTGACCCTTCCAAGCGATCGGGCCTACTTGCGTCAAATTATCCGCCGGCAGTCCGTAGCTGACCATCAGAGAACCTTGGTGTACATAGGGTCTTGCGATCGGCGGTCGAGATCACGCGGCCGAGCCCTGTTTCCGGGTTTAGGCCGGTCGGATCGCCGCGCGACAATCGCCGGGTCGGGTCGCTTTCGCGCAAATTGGCGGGATAGGCCCCGGCAAGGTCGGCCATGCCGAGTGACATCTGCCTCATGCGCCAATCGCCGGTGTAGAGCCATATCGCCGCCCATTGCGGATAGGGTGCAATATAATCATGTGCCCCGGCGACGCCCATCCCGCACGACCATTGACCCCTATGGCCGTCGCAATCTCCGTCGTAAATATCGTTCGGTTTTCCGGCCCACAGCGAATATTCGGTGGCAATCAAGGTCTGCGGGATGACGATCGAGGTGTCGAAATTCGGCAGGAACCGGGTGCTTTCGAGATAGGCCAGATTGTTGTCGATGTTGATTTGGGCCGAGGGCGTGCCGCCGATCCAGAATTCGCGCGTCCATCGGCTCAGCACATTGTGCATCTTGGGATAGGGCGTCTGCGTACCCGTGAGATCGGCCGAATAGCAACTGGTTCGAGATGCTTGGCGATCATGGTTTTGTCGGGCTTGCGATCTTTATCGCCATCTTGATCAGCACCGCGCTCGATGCAAGCTGGCTCGTCCGACATTCGCGCGGAAATCCGGATCTCGAATGGGCGAACACTCTCGGGCGAATGCTCCAGGCGTCATTGATCGGATATTGTGCCGGCGGGTCGTTCGCGACCCAGGCGATGTTCGACGGCTTCTACGCCGTAGTGATTATCGCCGCAGCGGCGCGCCGTATCGTCGCGGCCGAAATTGCGAGCCGCGACGCGGCCGTGGTCGCGAGAATACCCCTGATCCCGCGACCGCGCGGCGACCTCACCCCTCTGCCGACCGGCTGAGCAGCGCTCGGAGCTCCCAACGGTTGACACTACAAGCAAACCGGCGGCGCCGCGCCTCGGGTTTTGTGAGGCTGTATCGCGATCAATCCACACCGATTTGGGCGCGGAGGTGAAAGGTCCTACCGGAGGAGGGAACGCGCGCCCAGCGGCGCCTCACAAGCCCCCGCTATCGTAGCGGCCGCTCCGCCATCACCATTATTGTAGACGCTAAATTTCGGATGCCGAGACTCCACGCGATCAGATCATAAGCCAGTACCGCGCAGAACAGAGGAAAGAAAAATTCAAAGTATATGCACTGATAAAAGCTTAATTCATATTTTGCGTTTATCAAACCGTTTTGCTTGAGAAGATCTTGCACCGCCGAGAAGTAGCAGCGATCGTAAAAGGCTGGGAAGCCGTAGTTTCCTTCCTCCACCCATTCTGTTGGCAGCAGGTAACCCGCTATGCGACGGGCTAGCCAGTTCGGCAGCAGCTGGTTCAGTAACGCAAAAGGCGCAAACCGACCGGGGAATACATGAATCATGGCGCCTCCCGGACGAAGTACATTTGTACAGTTCTCAAAAAACGCCTTATTGTCGCGGATATGCTCGACAACGGAGCGAGACACGACGAGGTCGGCCGAACCGTCACGAAGGGGAAGTCCGCGCGCCGTGGCGTCGGCGACGATCTTCTGATTGATGTCGCGGTTCCCTCGAAGCTGATCTTCGGAGTAGTCGAGCCCGATGATTAGTAGCCCGCGCGGCTGGTTGATGTAAGGAAAGAAAGGGCAGTCCTTGCCGCCGCCGACATCGAGCACGACCTGTCCTGGCCGACGGTTGAGTAACTCCGCCACCTCGTACTTGTAGAGAGTGTGGGGGTGGCGCTTGAACAGATATGGGAGCCGGGCTTCAACTGCCGCGCTGAGCCGTCGATTGGCGGCGAAAAAACGCCGGACGCAAGTAGACATGGCTTTTTCCAAAGACTCGAGGAGGCTAGAGGCAAGAACGAAACGGGCTTTATAACCACAGGAAGACCGTGCACAGGAACCTCTAACAGGCCGTTGAAGAAGGGTTGTGGGCATTTTGCTCCTTATGTTCATGATTCCGTGGTCGCGGGCTGGGGATGAGGATGCGCGGCGAGGATCAGATTTGAGGTCAGCTTTTCAGTTACATAGACCTGGAGACATGGGTTCGCGCAGATCATCGGTTGCGGGCGCTCCGGGGGATCACGAACACGGCGCTGTCGGCGTTGGCGGGCGATTTTGCGGCGCTTTATTCGCGGATCGACGGCCTATGTAGAAAATTACACTTGCATTGGGCCGCCTAACAATCTCTCGGCTCCGCCGCCCAACCCCTCCTAGCTCCGGCCGTAGCTGTCTTCGAGGCGGATGATGTCGTCTTCGCCGAGATAGCTTCCCGATTGTACCTCGATCAGGTGCAGCGGGATCTTGCCGGGGTTCTCGAGCCGATGAGCCGTGCCGAGCGGGATGTAGGTCGACTGGTCCTCGGTCAGGATTGTCTCTTCCTTTCCTCGGCGGATCTTTGCCGTGCCGTGGACGACGATCCAATGCTCGGCGCGATGATGATGCATCTGCAGCGAGAGCCGGCCGCCGGGCTTCACCATGATGTGCTTGACCTGCACCCGGTGCCCGTTGTGCAGTGATCTGTACGTGCCCCATGGGCGATGGACGGTCGGCGGCGCCTCAGCCTCCCCGCGTCTTTCTCTGACGAGCCGCGCGACGAGTTGTCTGACCTCCTGCGTGCGGTTGCGCGGCGCGAGCATGACCGCGTCGGCCGTGACGACAACGACGAGATCCTCAATACCGATCGCGGCAAGCAGGCCGGCCTCGGAGCGCAGATAGCAATTGCGGGTGTCTTGAGCGACGACGTTCCCGGCGATCGAGTTGCCGGCAGGGTCCTTGGCGCTGATCTCCCACAGGGCATCCCACGAGCCGACATCGCTCCAGCCCATGGTGACAGGTACGACTGCCGCGTGTTGCGTGTGCTCCATGACCGCGTAGTCGATCGACTCGGTTGCGCACGCCGCGAACGCCTCTTTGCCGAGGCGGGTGAAATCGGCGTCATGACTCGCCTCGGCGAGCGCCCGCCGACAAGCGGCGACGATATCGGGCCGCAGGCGCTCCAGCTCGTCGAGAAGGAGTCGCGCCGGAAACAGAAAGATGCCGCCGTTCCATAAATGCTCGCCCGAGGCGATATAAGCTTGCGCCTTCTCGGTGTCGGGCTTCTCGACGAATTCTGCAACCCGGAAGACACCGCTGACGCCGTCGAACGCCGGCCCTCGTCGGATATAGCCATAACCGGTTTCGGGGCGCTCGGGGGCGATCCCGAAACTGACCAGACTGCCGCAGCGAGCCGCCGAGGCCGCGCGGTCAATCGCTGCGGCAAAGGCTGCGTCATCCTCGATGATGTGGTCGGAGGGCAGCAGCAGCATCAGCGGATCGGGATCGCTCTTGGCGAGCACCAGGGCTGCGACGCAAGCGGCGGGCGCCGTGTTGCGGCCGACAGGCTCGAGCAACAGCGCGCGCGGCGCCGCCCCGACCTCGCGCAGCTGCTCGGCGATGATGAACCTGTGCTCTTCATTGGCGACCAGTAGAGGCGGGGCGAAGCGGCCAGGGTCTTCGACTCGCTGCACCGTCTGCTGCAGCAGGCTGTCGCGGCCGAGCAGAGGCAACAACTGCTTAGGATAAAGCGTGCGCGACATCGGCCACAGCCGGGTGCCCGAGCCGCCGGACAGAATGACCGGATGAATCATGCCACATCCTCCCGCGTCTCGACGAACCGACCCTGCGAGGCCGGGCCGAAATACACGGTTTTTGCACAAGCGCAAATCTTATCGATTTTACGCTGCCGAGCGCCAAGAAATCGTCAAGGCTCCGGGCGGAGGACGCTAGTGCCGCGCCTCTAAACGGTCAGCGCCGGCGCCAGCCAAACGAGCCAGGTGGCAAAGGCAAGAAACGGGCCGAACGGGAGCGCCGACTGCGCGCCGAGACGAATGCCGGCGAGGCGCATGCAGGCGGCGGCGCCCAGCCCCGCAAGCGCCGCGAGCAGAACCACCTGCGGCAGCGCTCGCACTCCAATCCACGCCCCGGCCGCCGCCAGCAGCTTGGCGTCACCGTGGCCCAAGCCCTCGCGGCCGCGCAAGGCGCTATAGAGAAGGCCGACCGCGCGCAGGCCGAGATAGCCGGCGACGGCGCCAAGGGCGCGATCGGTCAGCCCCTCGGGCTCGAAGGCCACGGCGGCGGCGAGCCCGGCTACAACGAGCGGCAAGGTCAGCGCGTCAGGCAAAAGCCAGGTGCGGAGATCGATCCAACCGAGCGTGAGCAGCCACCAGCCGAGCACGCAGTCGAGCCACGCTCCCATCCCGCGATCGATCGACACCGAGAGCAACGCGACCGCCAGCGCGGCGAGCTCGATCCCGGGATAGAACCAGCCGAGCGGGCGCCTGCAGAAACGGCAGCGGCCCGCGGCCGCGAGCCAGCTGAACAACGGCACGAGGTCGCGGACCGCAAGAGCGGCGCCACACCCCTCGCAACGCGACCGCCCCCGGGCGATAGGCCTGCCGTCGGGCAGCCGCTGGACGACGACGCCAAGGAAGCTGCCGATAAACGGGGCTGCGAGCACCGCGCCCCAATGCGGCGGCGTCGGCATCGGCCATACGGTCGACCAGTTCCGCCCCGAACATCCGTTCCCGCTCCCGCTGTCGATCGATTTTTATCGCTCTCGGGAACCATTTCTGAAGCAGCGTCCGAGAGGATAAGATGCCGTCATGACGTTCGAACCCGTTGCTTCTCCAACCGCGCAGGATGCCGCCGAGGCGCTCGCCAAACTCGGCCCGGCCCTGATCGACAGCGGCGCCGTCGACCCGCGCACCCTGGAGCGCGCGCGCCGGGTCGCGTCCGAGACCGGCGGCCGGCTCGACCGTGTCCTGACCCAGCTCGGCCTAATCAGCGAGCGCGGGCTCGCCGAGGCTCTGGCGCAGCTCGTCGCGGCCCCGATCGTCAGGCCGGCAGATTATCCCGATACTGCGCTGTTCGTCGACCGGCTGAAGCCCAAATTCCTGCGCAAGGTGCATGCGCTGCCGATTGTCGAAAGCGAGGGCCGCGCGGTGCTGGCCATGGCCGACCCGCTGGACGTCTTTACCCGCAATGCGGTGGCGGCGGCGCTCGGCCGGCCGGTGGCGGTGGCGGTCGCCGTCCCGATCGAGCTCGAAGCCGCGTTCGACCGGCTCTATTCCGAGCCCGGCGACGGCGCCGATGGCGAGGCGATGCTGGACGCGGTGGTTGCCGACGCTGAACCAGCTGAGGAGGACGCTGAGCGACTCAAGGACCTCGCCAGCGAGGCGCCGGTGATCCGCCTCGTCAATCAGATGATCGCGCGCGCCGTCGAGACCCATGCCTCCGATATCCATCTCGAGCCATTCCCGGACCGGCTGCGGGTGCGCTATCGCTATGATGGCGTGCTGCACGAGCTTGAACCGCCGCCGGCGAGGCTCCAGGCCGCCATCGTCTCGCGCATCAAGATCATGGCGCGGCTCGACATCGCCGAGCGCCGGCTGCCGCAGGACGGCCGCATCAAGCTGACCGTGCGCGGCCACGAGATCGACTTCCGGGTGTCCACGGTGCCCTCGCTCCACGGCGAGAAGGTCGTGCTGCGCGTGCTCGACCGCACCGCTGTCGAGTTCAACTACGAAAAGCTGGGTTTGCCCCCGGACATCTGGCAGGGGATCGAACGTGCGCTCGAACTGCCGAACGGGATGGTGCTGGTAACCGGGCCGACGGGCAGCGGCAAGACCACGACGCTATATACCGGCCTCTTAAAGTTGAACACCGTGGCGCGGAATGTCGTGACCGTCGAGGACCCGATTGAATATCAGCTGGCAGGCATCAACCAGATCCAGGTAAAGCCCCAGATCGGCCTCAATTTCGCCAGCCTGCTGCGCTCGATCTTGCGGCAAGATCCGGACGTCATCATGATCGGCGAGATCCGCGATATCGAGACTGTGCAGATCGCCGTCCAGGCTGCGCTAACCGGCCATCTCGTGCTGTCGACCGTGCATACGAATTCGGCCGCCGCAACGATAACGCGTCTGCGCGATATGGGACTTGAGGATTATCTTATGACAGCCACCCTGAAGGGGGTGCTGGCGCAGCGGCTGGTCCGTCGGCTCTGCCCGGTATGCAAAACCGGGGAGCCGGCGCCAGCCGCGCTGATCGAACGGTTCGGCCTGGAACGATTGGCCACGTCGAACGCGATTACGATCTACCACTCGAAGGGTTGCGCCGAATGCCGCGGCACCGGCTTTCGCGGGCGCCGGGCTATTGCCGAGCTACTGGTGCCGAACCGGGCGATCGACCGGCTGATCTTCGAGGGGGCCGACGACACCGCGATCGAGCGCGCCGCAGTCGCGGACGGCATGCGCCCGATATTCGACAGCGGTCTGATGGCGGTGCTCGAGGGTGACACCACGATCGAGGAGGTCGTCCGCTGCATCAGGAGCGAAGCCTGATCGTCCGCGCCGTTGACCGTCGGCACGCGCGCGCCCACGGTCTCCTGCAACAGGGAAGAACCGGGGCCGGGTTCCCGCTCTATCCTTCGACGATCCGTATGAGACTACAGCCGGAAAGCTGAGATGCCATCGTTCCGCTGGTCGGCGATCAATGGCGGCGGCGAGACCGTCCACGGCGTCATGGACGCGCCCGATCGCAGTGCCGTGGTCGAGCGGCTGCAGCGCCAGGGGCAGATCGTGCTGCGCGCGGATCCGGCCGAAGGCTGGCGCGGCCTCGGCGAGTTGTTGCAGATAGAAATCGGCGGCGCCCGAGGTCTCGACAAGACATCGCTCGTCGAGGTGACCCGGGAGCTCGCGATCATGCTGATGGCGGGACAGGATCTTGATCGCGCGCTGCGCTTTGTCGTCGACAATACCCGCAGCGCCCGGGCCCGCAAGATTCTTGGCAATGTCCGCGATAAGGTGCGGTCGGGCAGCTCGTTGGGCGCGGCGCTCGCCGGCGAACCACGCAGCTTTTCGAAGCTTTACATCGGATTGGTCCGCGCCGGCGAAGCCGGGGGCACCCTTCCCGGGACCCTCGACCGCCTCGCCGGCCTGCTTGAGCGGGAACGCAGCCTGACCGCCAGCCTGCGCGCGGCGCTGATTTACCCGGCTCTTCTGGTCGTCGCCGCGGTCGGCTCGATCGTGCTGCTGCTCGATTATGTGCTGCCGCAATTCACTCCGATTTTCGAGCAAGCCGGCGCGCAACTGCCGACCGCGACCCGCGTGCTGATGACGCTCGGCGCCATCATCGGCGCAGCCTTGCCGTGGTTTTTGGCGGCATTGCTGGTCGGCGGTCTGGTCGCCCGTCATCTGCTGGGGCAGCCCGCTTACCGGCTGCCGTTTGATCGCCTGCTGCTGCGCCTGCCGATCGCCGGCGGTTTGATCCGCGAGACCGTCGCGGCGCGGCTGACGCGAACGCTCGGCAGCCTGCTCGACAATGGGGTGCCGCTGATTCCGGCGCTGGGCATCGCCCAGGAGGCGCTCGGTAACCTCGCGGCGGCGGCCGCGGTCGAAGCGGCGGCGCTCAGGGCCAAGGGCGGCGCCGGCCTCGCCCGGCCGCTTGCCGCCGCCGGGGTGTTTCCGGCGCGCACGATCCATCTGTTGCAGCTCGGCGAGGAAGCGGCACAGCTGGCGGCGATGTCACTAAAAGCCGCCGATATCCACGACGAGCAGGCGCGGTTGATGATGCAACGCCTGGTAGCCCTAGCGGTGCCGCTGATCACGATCACGATGGGCCTTGCCGTTGCCGGGATCATCAGCGCGCTGCTGACGGCGATGCTGAGCCTCAATGATTTGGCGAGGTGAACCGGGATCGACGCCGGCCATCGGGCCTGCGCCGGGCATCGGCAAACCAAATGGCTTTAGCCTGATCGAGCTAGTGGTGGTGCTTGCCGTCATGGGCTTCGCTCTGGTCCTGATCGTCGGCTACAAGGCGCCCTGGAGCAGCGCGCTCGGGCTCGAAGGAACCGCTGCCGAGCTCGCCTCCGGTCTGCGTCTGGCGCGCTCGCAAGCAATCGCCGACAACCAGCCGGTGGCATTTTCGCTCGATTTGTCCGGTCATCGTTACCGGGTCGGTGGCGAGGTGCCGCGCAGTCTGCCTCCCAAACTCTCGATCGCGCTGCTGACGGTCACCGGTGAGAAGCGCAACGCCACCACCGGCGATATTCGTTTCAACCCCGACGGCAGCTCCACCGGCGGCAGAATCACGCTTGCCGACGGCTCGCGGCGCGTCGCCGTCGGGGTCGACTGGCTGACCGGCCGGGTCACGGTCGCCGATGTGCACTGAACGGGCGTCGACCGCTTCCGGCTTCACCTTGCTCGAGGTCGTTGTCGCTTTGGTGATCGCCTCGTTGGCGCTGATCGGGCTATTCCAGGCTGGTACCGGCGGGCTGTTCGCCGTCGACACCGCGGCTCGGGCCGAGGAAGCGTTGCAGCGCGCACAATCCCATCTCGCCGCGGTCGGGCGGGACGCCGCCCTGGTCGAAGGAGACTCCAGCGGCGATGACGGCGGCGGCTACCGTTGGCGGTTGCACATACAGCCGGTGACGCAGCGGCCAGGTGTGGCAACGGACGGGGTCACCCCGCAGACGACGTCCCTGTTCGACGTCGAGGTCGCAATCTCGTGGCAGGCGCGCGCTCACCAGCGCGCGGTCGTGCTGCGGACATTGCGCATCGGCACTACCGGCGCCGGCGGATGACGCCGCCATGCTGATGGATCGCGCTACTGGCCGACAGAGCGGGTTCACCCTGCTGGAAATATTGGTCGTCGTGGTGGTGCTCGGCTTTCTGGTGGTCGGGCTTACGCAAGGTGTGCGCGCCGGGATGGCATTGTGGCACGCGCAGCAGCTGCGGGTCGGCGAAACCGCCGAACTCGATGCTTCTGCTCGCGTTTTGCGTACCTTGCTGACCGGCGCCGCCGCGGCGACACCGGGCGCCTTTGGTCCAGGCGCAGCCGCCGGCGGCCAGATCAAAGGCGACGCGAACCACCTATCTTTTGTCGGAGACCTGCCGACTGGGCTTGGCACGACGAGGCGCGCCGACATCTCGATAGAGCTGCGCGATGGACGCTTGGTGTTGCGCTGGACGCCCCATCTACATGAAATTCCGTTTGGGCCGCCGCCGCAGCCGACCGTCACCGAGTTGATCTCTGGCGTCGCCCATCTAGAGATCGCTTTTTGGGGCACAACCACTCCGGATCAACCGGCCGCATGGCAGACGCAGTGGGATGGGCCCGCAGCTCCGGGATTGATCCGAATCCGCGTTGTCTTCGCCAAGGGCGACCGGCGACATTGGCCCGACCTGATCGCGACACCAGAGCTCTAACCGCGATTGGCGATTCGCCGCGCGGCTTCATCAATCGGGAACAGGCGACCTTGTAGCTGATCCTGCTTCGGACGACGGTGCGGAAAAATACCCGTAAACGGAGAGTAAGGGACGCCGGAAGGCCCAATATAGCCAACCTTTGGTGGCGATCGCCTTGATCGGGCCACATTCGGACACTTTGCTGGCAGGATAAGTGCCGGCGCCCCGTCGGCCTGTTCCGCGCTGCCCTGCTCTGTAGCATAGTGGCGTAGCTTCTAGCGATTCTGATCGGCTCGGTGCCGGGCATGGTGCGTGACTTTCTCCGGTGGTGGTTCGAACAGCTGGCGGATCTAATGCCCCAGCGCTTGCGTCGGTCCGCTCCAACCGCCGCCGATGCAACAGTCATCACGCCGATCGGAGCTGCCGGCCACGATATCGAGGCGGTTGCCGTCGGCTTGCGCAAAAACGGCAAGGAAACCTCAGTCGGCCAATTCGCTCTAAGTGCCTCGGGTCTCGCGGAGCTGCCCCGCCCGACCGGCAAACCGGTGGTGCTGCGGCTGGGCGAGGCTGATGTGTTGGGAAAGACGGTGGTCCTGCCGCTCGCCGCGGAACGCGAGATCGATCAGGCTCTGACGTTCGAAATGGACCGCGAAACCCCATTCACGGCTGACGAGCTTTACTGGAACCACAGGATCGTCGAAGCCGACCGTCAGAGTGGGCGGCTGTCGCTGCGCCTGCTGCTGGTCCCCAGAGCGAATTTGGCCCCACTGCTGGATCTGCTCGGCCAGATCGGCATCGCTCCGGTACGAGCGGAAATCGCCGACGGACCGGACGCGGGTTTTTGGCTGCCGCTCGACGGCGCCGGTCATTCCGCTGATCGCGGCATCAGCCGCTTGATCAAACCCGCGGCCGTATGCTTCGCGATCCTGGTGCTGGCTGCGATTGTGACGCCCTTTGTCCGCCAATCTATCGCGATGGGGTCGCTGGACCGGGCACTCGCCGCAGGGCGTAAAGCCGCCGGCGAAGCCGACAGCCTACGCCGGGAGATCGCACGGTTATCCGGCACCGCCGATCTCGTCGAGAAAGCGCGCGAGAAGGTTGGCCAGCCGCTCGCGGTATTGGCTGCGGCAACCCGCGTCCTGCCCGACGATACGTACCTAACCGAGATGGAGCTGCAACAGCGCAAATTGACAATGAGTGGCCGGTCCGCCGCAGCCGCCCGGCTGATCGGCGCGGTTTCCGCCGACAGTGAATTCCGAAATCCGGCATTTGCCGCTCCCGTCACCCGGATCGAAGCGCTCCGACAGGAGATCTTCACCATCATCACGGAGGTGGCACCGTAGTCTCGATCGCAGCCATGCCGACCGGCCAGCGCGGCCGGCTGTTGGCACTCAGCCTGGTGCTCCTCGTGCTGGGAGGCCTGTATTTTCTTGCCGTGGCGCCTCTTGTCGACCTTTATCGGGGACGCGAGGCAGGCCTCGAGAACGGTCGTATGGTGCTGCCCCACCTGCAGGCGGCCGCAGCCGCGCTGCCGGCCCTGCGGGCGCAGGTCGCCGAACTGCGCGCCGCCGCGCTTACGCGCAAAGTCACTCTCGACGGCGCCAGCGACGCCATCGCCTCGGCCAATTTGCAGAGCCGGATCGAGGGCTTTGCAGCCTCGGTGGGCGCGACGATCGGCAGTACCGAAAGCCTTCCGTCTGAAACAGCTGACGGCTATCGCCGTATCGGTCTGCGGTTCGCGCTCAACGGTCCCTATGACACCCTGGTGAAGCTGCTCGCCAAGATCGAGGAGGCGACGCCGCCCCTGATCGTCGACAATCTGCAAGTCCACGGCGTCCTGCGGCGGCCGGGGTTGCCGCCGGGTCCGGGCGGTGACCTCAGTCTTGACGCGGGGCTGGACGTTTACGGATTCCGCATCGAAAGAGCGTCGTCTCCGGGCGAGCCATGATCGACCGCCTGGTCCTTGCACTCTTGCTCGCGGGCTGCCTCCTCGCCGCCGCCATCATCACCGCCGAGATGGCGCGGGCGCCCGACCGCGACGACCCGGTGAGCATAGCTTCGCCGCCACCGGAGCCTGCACCTCCCTCGACACGCCCGGAGCCCCCTGGGCGATATACCGAGCTGCTGGCGTCGATCCTCGCCCGGCCGTTGTTCAGCAGCACGCGGCAACCCCCGCCACGCGGCGGGGACAATGCGATGGCTGATTCCGGGCTCGCCGATACGAGGCTGACCGGCATCATCATCGCACCAGGCCACCGCATTGCGATCTTTGTCCCCAACGGGTCGAAGCCGCTGGTCGTCAGCGAGGGCGAGTCTGTGAGCGGATGGCGGGTTGAACGCATCAATCCGCAAGAGGTCTCGTTGAGCGGTCCGAGCGGGACCAAAACCTTGCAGCCGAAATTCGACCCCAATCTGGCGCCGCCGCCATCCCCCACCGTCGGTGGAGGCAATCCTGCCCCGGCGCCTGTCCCAGCAGCGGCGCGGCCGGGCTTTCCGCTGACGCTGTTTAACCGGGCCCCGCCCCGGCCGGGCCAGCTGCGGGGGCGGTGATGCAGATTTACCGGCGACTAGTCTGGGCATCTGCCGTGACGGTGCTGCTGGCGGCTCTTGGCTCCTGCCAGCCACCGCCCGCCCCTGGCCTGACCCCGCTCGAGCAACCCGCCGGCCTCCAGCCGGCGGCGCCGCGGATCAGCGGCCCTATTCCGGTCAATCATACCGGAGAGCGTGTGTTCGTGGACCGCGGGACGGTTGGCGGGTCGGCGGCAGCGCGGTCCTCGCCGCCGCCAGCGGGCGCCGTCTCCGACCAAACCGGCGACGTCACGCTGAATTTCGTCGATACCGACATTCGCGAGATCGTCCGCACGATTCTCGGTACGACGTTGAAGCTCAATTATACGATCGACCCTCGTGTACATGGCACGGGATCGATCGAGACAACGACGCCGCTGGCGCGCTCGGCGCTGCTGCCCGCGCTCGAAACTTTGCTCAACCAGAACGGCGCGACCGTGGTTCAAAGAAACGGGGTCTACGATGTCGTGCCGGTCGCTGTCGGGAATATCAGCAACCAGTCTGCCGCCGGCGGCATAGGAGCCGGCGCCCAGGTCGTGCCGCTGCGTTATACCTCGGCCAAGGACCTCGCCAAGATGCTGGAGCCCTATGTCGGCGAGGGCGGTAAGATCACGGCCGAGGCCGCGAGCAATGCGCTGCTGGTGACAGGTGACGCTGCGGTGCGGCAGACTTTGGTCGGTCTTATCCGCGCCTTCGACATCGATATCCTGTCCGGGCGATCCTACGCTCTATTTCCGGTCGGCGACGACGATCCTGCCAAGCTTGCGGGCGAGCTCGAAAAAGTGCTTCAGGCCCAAGCCGAAGCTCCGCTCGCCAGCATTGTTCAGGTGCTGCCGATGGCGCGCGTCAACGCGATTCTCGTCGTGTCCTCGCAACCGCGTTACATCGACGCGGCGGAGCGCTTCTTCCGGCTGGCGGGGCGGGTCGAGGATGCGACCGCGCGGGCCTGGCATGTCTATTACGTGCAGAATGGCCAGAGCAGCGACCTCGAAGGCCTGCTGCAGCGTGCCTTCACCCCCGGCAACGTCTCGGCGACCCCACCGCCGCCCGGCAGCACCGCCCCCGGCGCCGGCCAGCAAAGTTTGGGGTTCGGCAACGCTACTGGGAGCACCCCGGGTGTCGGCGGGGCAGCCGGAGGGATTTCCACCACCGGGGCGGCCGGACAAGCGGGTGGCGCCGGCGCCACCGGCGGGTTTGGCTCGTCGATCCCGGCGCCGACCGCGGCGGCGGCGGAGACGCCCGCGACCGAGCCATTGTCGGCGGAGACCGGGGGTGGTGCCAACGCCAACGTGAACCGGATCCGCATCATCGCCAATCGCACCAACAACGCTCTCTTGGTCTATGCCACCCCCGCTGAATATTCGGTGATCGAGGGAATGCTGCACAAGATCGACATCATTCCTCTGCAGGTATTGATCGAGGCGACCATCGCCGAGGTCGACCTCAACGACCAGCTGCAATACGGCACGCAATTCTTCTTCAAGACCGACCATGTCGCCGAGACTCTGGGCACCGGACCGGTGGCCCCTTCAACCCTCCTTTTCCTCCGCTGGGTAGCTGCCCTTTCCCTCGACCTCGCCCTATTTCATTCT
Organism: uncultured Alphaproteobacteria bacterium; assembly: GCA_963733945.1. Lineage (GTDB taxonomy): Bacteria > Pseudomonadota > Alphaproteobacteria > ATCC43930 > CGMCC-115725 > AP-15. The sequence continues at coordinate 150,522 of CAVTFD010000037.1, forward strand.
GAGCAAAAGTCCCAATTTCGCGCTCGCGGCGCTGGCCAATGTGACCAAGGTCAAGGTGCTTTCGGCGCCCGAGGTCATGGTTCTCGACAACCAGCCGGCCCGCCTGCAGGTCGGCCAGCAGGTCCCGGTTCTGACCGGGACCGCGACCAGCACGCTGGCCGCGGGCGCCCCGGTCGTCAACAGCGTCGACTACCACGAGACCGGCGTCATCATGCAGGTGACGCCGCGGGTCAACACCGGCGGACTCGTCAGCCTCGACATCGCTCAGGAAGTCAGCGACGTAGCGCAGCAGGCGACCAATACGGTCACCGGGTCGCCGACTTTCGACGATCAGGTGTTCCGCACCCGGGTGGCGGTGCAGGATGGCCAGACCGTGGGGATGGCGGGGCTGATCCGCGACAACGTCTCACAGGGGAATCCGGGTCTTCCCTTCATCAAGGACATCCCCGTCATCGGCACGCTGTTTTCGACCCAGGCCAACTCGCGGATGCGCACCGAGTTGCTGGTGCTGATCACCCCCCACGTCGTGCACGATCAGCGCGACGCGCGCGCGCTCACCGAGGATTTGCGCAGCCAGCTGATCAATGCCGGGCTGGTTCCGCAGCAGGTGCAGCGCCAGGGCGGCTCGGGCTTGGCCAACCCCAACGGCCTGTGAGCCGGATGCGGCGAGCGGGGATGCCACGCCGGCCTGTGCCCCGCAACGGCGGCTTCGCGCTGCTGATCGTGCTATGGACCTTGGCGCTGATCGCCTTCCTGGTCCTCCATTTGACCGCGAGCGGGCGAACCGAGATCCGCATCGCCGACAATCTCGTCGACAACGCCGTCGCCGCGGCGGCGGCTGACGGGGCGATTTCCCAGGCCATCTTCAACCAATCGAACCCGAAGCCCGAACAGCGTTGGCCGCTCGACGGAACTGCCCATCCGTTGACGATCGGCAATAGCCGGGTGGTGGTGCGGCTCGAAGACGAGGCGTCGCGGATCAATCCGAACCTGGCTTCGCCGGCGCTGATGGAAGGCCTGCTTCGCGCTCTCGGCAATGACCCCGCTAGCGCGCGGCGCCTCGCCTCCTCTATCGCCGACTGGGTTGGCTCGGCGCCGACGCCGCGGCCGCAGGAGGCTTTGTTTGCCGATTATCGTGCTGCGGGACTCGATTACGGGCCCCCCGGGGCGCCGTTGGAGACTATGGATGAACTCGGCCGGGTGCTCGGCATGACCCCGGCATTGTTCGCCGCGGCGCAACCCCATTTGACCTTGTTCGGCCCCGCCGAACCGAACCGAACCGGCGCCGACCCGATTGTAGCCGCGGCTCTGGCCACGATCCCGCAGCTCGGCCAGGCCGCTCCGCCGGCCAGCCCGGCGCCAACCGATCTGTTGACCGTGCGCATCTCTGCCGCCGCGCTCGGCTCGGGGAATGCCCGGGCAACCCGCGTTGCGATCGTGCGGGTCGGCTTGAGTTTGCCTCAGGGCTACGTCGTGCTCTCGTGGGGCAGCGGGAGCGACTGACCGCAGCCGCTCACTCGTTATCGATTTCGGCGTCCGAACCGGTGCCGCCGGGCTTGCCGGTCGGACCGAGCGAGTAAAGATCATAATCGTGCCCGGGCCGCTGACTTGGCATGCGGTAGAGGAACGGATGACCCCAAGGATCTTCGGGCGCCTTCTCTCCCTTGAGATAGGGCCCGCTCCAGTGCTCGGCCCCGGCAGGGCGGGCGATCAGCGCGTCGAGACCCTGTTCGGTCGTCGGATAATTTCCGACGTCGAGCTTGTAGATATCGAGCACGCTGGCGAGGCGTTCGATCGACTGGTGGGCAATTTTCTCCTTGGCCGAGCCGAGCTGACGTAATGCCGCGGGGGCAACCAAGCCGATCAGCAATCCAAGGATGGCGAGAACGACGAGCAGCTCGAGCAAGGTGAAGCCGCTTTGTCGACGGCGGTCGGCGCAGGCGCCATCGAACGGGCGGATCAGCGGGAACGAGAGATAACGCAACATGCCGGACCGGAAGCCGCGCGAACCAGGACGGCTAATACGAGATATGGGCATCTTTGTGACGCGTTGGGACCCAAGCATCGGACCCAACGATCTTGGCCTCCCCCCTGCCATCGGGCAAGAGGCCCCGCACCTGGGAGCGCCTACCCGCGGCCGCCGAGATTGCCCAGCGTGAGTAAAATTCAAGAATTTCGAGACTGGCCGAGCCAGCCGATTAGCCGTCGCACAAATTCACTCTTGATTCTACGGCCGCTGTACCTCGCGCGCATTGCCTACGGCACAAGTCATATCGGATAATCGATGGTGACCTCTCGGGGCCGCGAGAGATGAACAAGTCACGAACTACTTTGGATGATGAATTAAAAGCGACACCGTTAGCATTGGGAAAACTGATCTACGTCTCAAGGAAGTCGATCTCCATGCGAGACCAACGTCGACGCAACCGTTTCTACAATACTGAAAGTTCCACCTAATCAACATCCTGGATACCTGTTACAGGAACGGCATTCGCTACAGATAACCCAACACGATTTTGCATCACAGCAACAACAGCTGACGGTATTAATCTAAGGCCTTTGCGACCATCAGATTTTATATACTCGAACTTTATACATTCCAGAAACATTTGTATCTCTGCAGAGAAATTCCGAAATGCGAGATTTGAAAAAAGCACATCGCCCATTACAAAAAAGTCATCTGGTTTTACTACTATTATTCCTCCGCCTTGAGATTTGTCATCGTGCAGATATTGGCGGAAGGGGGGAGCATAATCATCAGTCATGGAACATTTCGGGACAACCATCATCATTTCCGTAAGCCCGTTATCTGTCGGGTTCTGCATGTAATGGGTAATACGATCATAGTTGGCTGCATCGTATTTGATTGGTTCAATAACGCTCCATATGTGTGTAACGATGATGGGTTTATTCCCGTTATTTATGAGCGCGATATTATATGAACTAGAAAAACCGGATGTGTCAAAAGCTGCGCTTACTGAAGCGATTGCGACTTTGAGATGCGCTGCGGTGCGAAAGAATTGATACCAAGTGCCAGTTGCCGAAATCAAGATGGCGACTAAAGAAAATGCTAGCGTCAATATACCTCTATAATCTACGGGAGAAGCAGCGCGGTCGGTCTGAACAGGTATTACCCTCAGCATGTCGCAGACTCGCAGAACATTCCGTGCATAAGCGGAGTCCGCTTGCGTTTCACGGAAGGAGAATAAATTTAACCGGGCATCTCGTGCACGTCATTGACCTGGGTCAACTTACTGGCCACTTGATGCTGTCGGGTCGAGCCGCGCCCGAATTTGGTGCCATCCAGCAAGCGTAGGGCCGAACAGCGCAGCGCATTAGCCGCGCGCCGACCCACAAGTCGCGACGGAATGCGCTGCGCTGTTCCGGAATGCGCTTGCTAGAAGCCCCCGGCTGTGGGTGCCTCGCCGCGCCATTTCGCATATTATTCGAACCAATAGCAGTCGATTTAATTGCTCCAACCGTAGCCATTACACTGCTCGATCGGGCCACTTTTACCGTTTTGTGCTAATTGTACTAATCTTCGTGTTTCACCGTTGGATTGTCACCTTCTTCGCGAGTGTGCGGCCCATCGCCGTCATCGCGCTTACGCGTTACATAATACATATTAAGATGCAAATGAAAGACGGGGAGATCATTGGGTTCTCGCCGAATGTGCACGATTTCATCATAGCCGCCAGCGCGATTTAAAATCGTTTTCCCTGGCCTGAGCTCCGATGCGCGAACCCACCTGCCTTCAGAGAAGAACGCCTGCCGCACGGAGCAGCGGATCTCGCCTGTGCGAAGGCCCATAAGGACAAGTTCCTTGCACGTTGTTGAAGTAACTCCCTCAACGTCGCGCGCCAAAGCTTCTGTTGGTTTACCTTTAGAAAATGAAAATATGCGATCCCCAACGCCTATTGCTTCTATAGGAACGGGTCCATTTTCGGTTGCTATTAATGTCCCTTTTACGAAGCATCCGCCGCCGCCACTGGGACTGTTGCCGCTGCTGCCAGGATCCGGGCTGCCGGTACTGGGATTGTTGCCGCCGCTGCCAGGATCCGGGCTGCCGGTACTGGGATTGTTGCCGCCGGGGCCAACATCCGGATTATTTGAGTAATCCGGATTGTTACTCCCCAATAATGGGAAGTTTATCATGATATACCCCCCCTTATATAAAAGGTAACCACCAAGTATCAATATGCCACCAATACCGATAACCCACCACATGTCAGACCTCGTTCTTTGCGTTCTTTTACGCCAGGTTTATATCGCGCATCGCGGCTTCGCGCATCATTGATTTAGATCAATTCTTCAAGCGTTCTTGCTTGCGCCGACCGCTGAGTGATTTTCCCATTTAATGCAGTCCTGCGGAACTTTCAGTATGTATATCAGGAAGCTACGGCGAGATTTTCCCGTATTTTCGCAGTCAGCAAGTAGGGCGGATGCAATCCGCCTCCTTGGCTCCTGTGCCGTGCAGTTTGACGATGAAACTCCCCCATTCGCGCCGCCTCCCTGCTGAGACTATTGGGCAGCGGCAACGGCTAAGATGGCGGACTGCCGACGCCTGCTGTCGATCCTCTTTCCAAGTTGAGGGCACACCCTATATCTGGATGCGAACAGACCAGAAACAGAGCCGTTGGTCGAGAATGCAGTCGCGATCTTCCGTTCCCGTCTATTTCCCGGTTACGCCGAATATTTTCCCGGTTCGGGGAAAAAAGTTCCCGGTTATGCCGCGACGGGAGCATCGGTCAGACGGCCCTGTCTCCCGCGATCCCGAGGCAGGTCGGCGACGCGCGCCACCGCATAGGGCTTGCCGTTGTCGATCAATTCTAGCTCGGCCAGTTCCTCGAGGTCACGCTCGATCAGGTCGGCCAGCTTCCACAGCATCTTGCCCGCCCGGCGGCGCCGACATTGGCCCAGCGCCCGTCGTCAAAGGCGCGCCGCGCGGCGGCGACCGCATGATTGACATCCGCCTTATCAGCTCCGGCACATTGGCGATGACCGCTCCGGTGGCCGGGTTGTAGACCGCAAAGGTCTTGCCGGAAGCGGCCGGAACAAGCTTGCCGTCGATCAGCATCAACGGTGTCCGTCCGAGATACCCGGCAGCATGCCGAAGCCGTGGATCGAGTTCGATCGTGTCCATAGTTCGTTCCTCCTCTGTTGTCGGCCACGCGATGAGCGAAAAGCGGTAGGACGAACCCTTGCCAGGCGCGTCCCGCTGCGCCATCATCGCTATATCCAAGCACCGGAACTATGCACTTGACAAACCGCGTCACCAGGAGCTAAACTGGCGGTTAGGATCGACGATCTAAGCATGCGCCCTTCCACTAAAGGCGCGCTCCGCCTTAGCGGCGGATTTTCCGGCGATTTGTTTCTGCCGATCGCCAATTCGCGGGCTTGTCGTCTTTGGGATGCGGTCCCGCTTCCATGATCGCGCGAATCGCCGCCTCGGGGTCGAGAGGATACAGCGACGCGTTATCGCCGCCCTTCGCGAGTTTTTGGTTACTATGGGGTTTTTTAGTCCGCGCCATATTTAGGTTTTCCCTCAAACTTAACGTCTCGCTGGAGCGTTAACCCGCAACCGATACGCCGTCAACCTGGGAGTGGGGAGGTTGCCACCCGTATCGGCACATCAGAACATCCCAGCAAATTCCGGCACGCCCAATTGAGACACTTGCACCGCCGGCACCTTTGGGTGCATGCTGTAATCGTCATTCCCGCGAACGATAGGAGATTGCCATGCTAGATTACCTCAACGCCGAGATCGAGAGGCGCCAGAACGAGATCGCTAAGATCGAGACAGAACGTCACAAGCTCGACCAACGCCGGCACGACCTCGGCATTGAGCTGCGGACGTATGAAGATGTTCGGGCGCGGCTCGCCCACGGCAGAGACGATCTACAGAAGGCGAAAGAAGGACTGGAACCTTCGCATGAAACCGTGGTCGGCACTTCGGCGACAATGATAGGTTCGACACGTTCGAAGCTCGCTGCCCATTGGCAGGTAGTCCTTCGTGCTGCGGTAGAGCGCTATCCGGAAGTCGTCAAAAATTCCGAAGTTGGAACGATCCAGAGATCGGCAGGACATGATCCATCACGCTCGATGAACATCCGGACGCATTTGCACAAACTCAGAGAGGAAGGTCTCTATGAGCGTGTTGATCGTGGAGCCGTTCGTGCAACGCAGGCCGCAGCCGAACTGCTCGGCATACCATTAGGAACGAATGCGGAACTAAACCAAAGTATGGCAGCATCTGATCTGCTCGACGCTGCTGGAGAGAAACGGCGGGACATGCCTACGAAGCCAATCCCGCCGCTCCTGTCCCTCACAACCAAGGAGGCCCAAATGGAACCGCCTTAGCTCACTGACTTCCCGGTAGCGCGGAATCTGCAGTTCGGCGCTACCGGCAGACGCCGGTGAGGGCGTCACGGGCGATCCGACTTAAGCGGGTCGCCCACCTGCGTCCCGGTGGTGGAAACGGTAGACACAGCGGCCTTGGGTGCCGCCGCCCTCCAGGCATGTCGGTTCGAATCCGACCCGGGACACCAACTAGGCTACACGAAGTGGACCGGCATGGGAATACTTATGCCGGCCCGCCGTGCGTCGTGAGTGGCTTATAGGTCAGCCGCTTGCCTTCAGCTTGACGAATCGCAACCTCTGTCCGCTGCGAGTCCGTGACAAACCGATAAGACCAGCGGAACGAAAACTCGTCGCAATACCGATGAAGGTGCTCCGGCGACACGTGGTGAAACGATCCCGTGATGCCGCGCTTTAGCAACGCAAAGAACGATTCGGCGGTATTAACGTGAGCCGAGCCGCGAGCGTATTCGCCAGCGCCGTGGTCAACGCGATGATGACCGCCTGCGAACTCGCGACCAACCGTGATGTATCCGCGCCACGCGTCAGTCATCAGAGTAGCGCTGCTGTCGATGTAGGTGCGCAACATTGGGGTCAGCGTCTTTGATGTGGCGTCGAGAGTCGGCTTGGCAATGGCCCGTCCGTTGCGCTCGACTAACGCCACAACCGGGGTCCGGTGACGTGTGCTCCGACCGCCGCCACGGCGTTTGCTTTCTCCGGTTCCCCGCGACGGCCCGGCTGGTTTTCTCGGCTTGCCGCCGACATAGGTTTCGTCAGCTTCGATCGTTCCCGCCAGGAGGGAAGCGACAGGCTCACGCTCTTTAGCTTTGCGAATGCGATGGCACAAAAACCACGCAGTCCGATAACTCCCGATCCCAAGCTGGCGCTGCAACTGTGCCGCGCTGATGCCTTTCTTGGCGGAGCACATGATCGAGAACGCCATCAGCCAAAGTCGCAGCGGGATATGACTCGATTCCATGACGGTGTTGATCGTCACTGTGAACTGGTCGCCGCAACCATTGCATTTCCACACTCCGGCCCTTGCGCCGCCGCTCGGCGTTTGCTCGCGCTCGGCACGATTGCGGAATTTCATGATGTTCTCGACATTCCCACAATGCGGGCAAACCGGGCCGTTCGGCCACCGAATGCGCTCAAACGTTTCGCGTGCCTGATCTTCTGTAAAGGCGGAGACGGTAGCGAGGTTTAGGTCGGTCATCGCGCTGGCTCAATGGCGTCTATCTACCTATAAGATAGCGCTTTCCCCTCGGTTTGTCAAGTGCATAGTTCCGCCAAGCACATATAACGTGATAACTCCATAGGCCGCTACGCCTGCGGTCGGGAGCGGAGGCGAATTCGATGTCCGTTGTTGAACAGATGCGCCAACAAGCCGAGAAGAAACTGCGTCGCGCTCAGATGTTGATCGACGGCGCCTGGGTCGACAGCATGTCGGGGGAGTACTCGCCGTCGAGAATCCGGCAAAGCGACGGCCGATCGTCGAGATCCCGCGCGGCGATGCGGCTGACGTGAACGGGGCCGTAGAAGCCGCCGCGAGGGCCTTCCCGGCCTGGAGCACGGTCGTGCCACGGGACCGCGGCCGGCTGCTGCTGCGCATCGCTGAAGCGATGGAGGCGCGGGCCGAGGAGATCGCCCGCACCATCGCGCTCGAAACCGGCAATGCGCTGCGCACCCAAGCGCGCGGCGAGGCACGGCTTTCGGCCGACATCTTCCGCTACTTCGGCGGCCTCGCCGGCGAACTAAAGGGCGAGACGATCCCGCTCGGCGAGCAGGTGCTGAGCTATACGCGGCGCGAGCCGCTCGGCGTCGTCGGCGCGATCATCCCGTGGAACGCCCCGGTGTTGCTGGGTGCCTTAAAGATCGCCCCGGCCCTGTGCGCCGGCAACACGCTGGTGCTGAAGGCCGCGGAGGACGCGCCGCTGGGTGTGCTGCTGATGGCCGAAATCTGCCAGGAATTCCTGCCGCCGGGCGTGCTGAACGTGCTGACGGGTCTCGGCGCGGAATGCGGCTGGCCGCTGGCTCAGCACTCGCTGGTCCGCAAGCTGTCGTTCACCGGCTCGACCGAGGTCGGCAAGCTCATCATGCGCGCCGCGGCGGACCGGATCGTGCCGGTGTCGCTCGAACTTGGTGGCAAGAGCCCGTCGATTGTCTATCCCGACGCCGACGGGGATTGGGTGGTGGACGGCGTGATCGCCGGCATGCGCTTCAGGCAGAGCCAATCCTGCACCGCGGGATCTCGGCTGTTCCTGCACGCTGACATCTTCGACAGCTTCCTCGACAAGCTGCGGACCAAGACGCAGGCGCTGAAGCTCGGCGATCCGCTCAACGAGGCAACCGACATCGGCAGCATCATCAATGAAAAGCAGTTCACCAAGGTCTGCAGTTATGTCGCTGAGGGCCTAAAGCGTGCCGATGCGCGGCTGGTATTCGGCGGACTACCGCCCAAAGAGGGCCCGCTGAGCGAAGGCTATTTCGTCATCCCTACCGTGTTCGCCGACGCTTCTAACAATTGGCGGCTGGCGCGCGAGGAGATCTTTGGTCCGGTGCTGGTAGCGATCCCTTGGCGCGACGAGGCCGAGGCTATCCGCATGGCCAACGACAGCCATTACGGGCTCGCCGCCTATGTCTGGACCCACGATATCGGGGTTGGGCTGTGCGCCGCGCACGCCATCGAATCCGGCTGGGTCAGGTTAACCAAGGGCTCGGCCAACAGCCCGGTCATTCCTACGCCGGCTACAAGCAGAGCGGCATCGGCCGCGAATTCTCGCTCGAAGGCATGCTCGATAGCTTCACCCAGCGCAAGAACGTTACCGTCAACCTTAACACGCCGCGCCGGCAGTAAGGCATTGCAGCAGGCAAGGAGGGATCATGGATCAACATCCTGCGCTGACCGAGGGGCGAGTCGCCGTCGTGACCGGAGCCGCGAGCGGAATCGGCTTGGCCGCGGCCAAGCGGTTTGCGGCGATGGGCATGCGGGTCTGCCTCGCGGATCTCGGCGGCGAGGCGCTCGACCGCGCAGCGACTGAAGTGATGCAGTCGGCTAAGGGCGCCGCATCCGACGTACTGGCCATCCCGACCGATGTCAGCCAATTGGATGACGTCCGGCGACTGAAGGATCGCGCCCTCGACGCGTTCGGCGAGGTCGCGGTGCTGATGAACAACGCCGGCGTCGCGCCGGGCGGCGGTCCGTTCGAGCACTCCGACGGCTGGCGCCGGGTGCTCGAGCGTCAATCTGTGGGGCGTCATCAACGGCGTGCAGGCCTTCGCCCAGGCGATGATCGACCAGGGCACGCCCGCGCGCGATCATCAACACCGGCTCCAAGCAGGGCATCACCTGCCCGCCCGGCGACACCGCCTACAACGTCTCCAAGGCCGGCGTGAAGGTGCTGACCGAGGGCCTGCAGCATACGCTGCGCAACATCGCCGGCTGCCAGGTCAGCGCGCATCTGCTGGTGCCGGGCTCGACCTTCACCGGCATGACCGCCGGCGGCCGCACCGAGAAGCCGCCGGGCGCCTGGACGCCGGAGCAGGTGGTGGACATGCTGGTCGCGGGATGGACGCCGGCGACTTCTACATCATCTGCCCCGACAACGACGTGACCCGCGACGATCGACAACCGGCGCGATCCTGTGGGCGGCCGAGGACATCATCCGCAACCGTCCGCCGCTGTCGCGCTGGCATCCCGACTACAAGGACGAATTCGCCGAGTTCCTGACTCTTGACGCGCCGTTTCGGCGCTAAACCGAAGCGTAATCGACTGCCGGACTGAGCCGGCGAGAGAGGATCAATCAATGAGTTTTAAGATTCTGCTGCTTGCTCCCGACGCCGATCCTTCTTGGCCGGAAACAATCCGACGCGCGGTACCGGGCGTCGTGGTCAAGGCATTTGCCGACCTAAGGACGCTGCCGACGACATTGTCGACGCCGACGATGCCGCCTATGGTACGGTGCCACCTGAGTTGCTCGCGCGAGCCACAAAACTGCGCTGGATCTGCGCTGCCCGAGCCGGACTCGGGGGTGCCTGGTTCTATGACGCGCTGGTCAAGAGCGACGTCATCGTCACCAACATGCGCGGCAGCTATAACGAGCACCTCGCCGCCCACGCCGTTGCGTTCCTCCTCGCCTTCGCCCGCCGCTTCGATCACTACCTGGCCCAAAAGCTTTGTGGCTGCGGGGGCCCGAAATGATCGATCTGCCGACAAAAGACGGTGCTGATCATCGGAGTCGGCGGCGCCGGCAGCGAAGCATCGAAGCTCTGCGCTGCGCTCGGAATGCACGTGCTCGGCATCGATCCGCGGATAACCGAGCGCCGGCCGGTATGGCCGATCTTGCAGGCCCGGAGCAGATCGAGGACCGTCTGGGCGAGGCCGATTTCGTGATCCTGACGACCCCGGAGACGCCGAACACGCGTGGGAATGTTCAACGCCACGCTCTTCGCGCGGATGAAGCGCGGGGCGTACTTCATCAACATCGCGCGCGGTCGCTGCGTGGTAACGGACGACCTGGTCGAGGCCCTGCGCTCCGGCCATCTCGCCGGGGCCGGCCTAGATGTCGCCGACCCCGAGCCGTTGCCGCCCGACCACCCGATCTGGAGCATGCCGAACGTGCTGATCACGCCGCATGTCGCGATTTATGGCACGCCATATCGCGAGAAGTGGGAGGCGATGTTGATCGAGAACTGCCGCCGGTTTGCCGCCGGGCAACCGCTACTGAACCCCGTCGACAAGGAAAAATGGTTCTGATGGCTGATTAATATCGGCCGCGAATTCAAACTTATTGGCCCAGATAGCCATGGAATACACCAAGCTCGGCCGCACCGGCCTCGATGTCTCGCGCATCTGCCTCGGCTGCATGAGCTACGGCGGCGGCCAAGCGCGGCAACCACGCCTGGAGGCTCGGCGAGGAGGAGAGCCGGCCGTTCATCAAGCAGGCGCTCGAAGCCGGCATCAATTTCTTCGATACCGCCAACCGCTATTCGCGTCGGCAGCAGCGAGGAGATCCTCGGCCGCGCGCTCAAGGATTTCGCCCGGCGCGACGAGGTGGTCATCGCGACCAAGGTCTACGGCCGCATGCGCCCCGGCCCGAACGGCGCCGGCCTGTCGCGCAAGGCGATCATGGCCGAGATCGACGACAGCCTGCGCCGGCTCGGCACCGATTACGTCGACCTCTACCAGATCCATCGCTGGGACTACGAGACGCCGATCGAGGAGACGCTCGAGGCGCTGCACGACGTCGTGAAGGCCGGCAAGGCCCGCTATATCGGCGCCTCGTCGATGCACGCGTGGCAGTTCGCCCGCGCGCTCGGCGTCGCCGAGCGGCACGGCTGGACCCGCTTCGTCA
>CAVTFD010000038.1:0-119538 GCA_963733945.1 uncultured Alphaproteobacteria bacterium
TTGTCGTAGACATTGACCGCCATCGATTTAACATACCGAATATCATTGTCGTCCCGGGGCCACTGGCATCCGAATTCGCCGATTTCAGCACATTGACGATTTCGGTTGCGTAGTGATAGGCCTCGATATCGCCGGGAGAGCATGAGACCATGACTTGATGGGTTCCAAACGTACGAAGGTAATCAGCGAGTTTTCCGCCTGTGTCAGCGCTTATAGTGCGCCTTTTCGTAATTTGTTTCAGCGTGTCGATCTGATCTTCGAGAGCCTGAACTTGCTTGGTCTGCGCCGCAAAACGGAGCTCTTCGTTGGAGATCCGATCCATGTAAATGTGCGTTTGCCATACTGTCGCCGCGACGGCAAGCCCGCCCAATAAGGCAATCCCAGCGATCCGCAACCGCTTTGTGGCGGACCCGGCCGGCATGGTGCCGGCCGCGGCCACGGCAACAATACTCAGGATCAGCGCCAGCAAGGCCGGCAACCACGGCGCCAGGGCAGCTGTCGACGACATCCAACCCATACTTAGTCGTTGCAGCTCGGCTAATCCGCGGCCAACGCGGCATCCGCCGGCTCGGGTTCGCGCCCGCCGACGCCGATGAACAACACCATCAGCGCCGCGCCGAGCAACAACAGACCGGCCAGCATGAAGGCCTCGAGGTAAGTGCCAAAGGCGCCGCGCAAAACCCCGCCGAGATAAGCCGCCAAGGCGGCGCCGACCTGGTGGATCACGGTAATCCAGGCGACCATGATCCCGGTCCTCTCGGTGCCGACGACGCGGTTGAGCAGGCGCACCGTCGGCGGCACGCTGGCGATCCAGTCGAGGCCGTAGAACACCGCAAACAGCGGCAGGCCGTAGACCGACATGCCAAAGGCGAAAGGCAGGTACATCAGCGCCAGCCCACGCAATCCGTAATACCAGGCGAGCAGCACTCGGTTGTCCCACCGATCGCTGAGCCAGCCCGACAGAGTACCGCCGGCGAAACTGAACACCCCGGTCGCGGCGAGCAGACCTGCCCCGGCAACCTCGCTGAGCCCGTGATCCACGCAAGCGGGGATCAGATGCGTGCCGATCAGCCCGTTCGTCGTGGCGCCGCACACGAAATAACCCCCCGCGATCAGCCAGAAATCACGCTTGCGGGCGCCGGCACCGAGCGCGCGAAACGCAATGACGAGCGGATTTCCCTGCGGCGCTACTTCAGTGTTCGGCTCGCCCTCGCCGCCGTAGGGGGTCAAACCCAGATCCCGCGGCCGGTCGCGCATCAAAAGTGCGACGAGCGGGACAAAGACAATCACGATACCGGCCAGAACCAACGACATTACGCGCCACCCGAAATGGGTGACGAGCTCTGCCAGGTTCGGTAGAAAAACCAGCTGCCCGGCGGCATTGGCGGCGGTCAGCAACCCGACCACGAGCCCCTGGCGCCGGCGAAACCAGCGAACCGCGATATAAGCCGATAGAAAGGCGCCGATAACGCCGGTGCCCAGACCGACGATCACGCCCCACAGCAAAACCAGCTGCCACGCCTGACCCATTGTCGGCGACAAAGCTACCGAAGCGGCAGTTATCGTTAGCGCGATGGTCATCGTTCGGCGCACGCCAAAGCGATCCATCAGGGCCGCGGCGAACGGCCCGACCAGACCGTAGAGCAGCAGATTGATGCCGATGGCGAACGAAATCGTCGCCCGCGACCAGTCGAATTCCTGTTCGAGCGGGACGATCAGCACCCCGGGCGCGGCGCGCACCCCTGCAGTCAAGAGCCCCACCACGAACGTGACCGCGGCGACGATCCAGGCGTAGTGCAGCTTCTTCGCTGAAGCCATCCTCGCTCCTCAGCTGATCTGGCTCAGCGATGGCCCACTTGCATCGGCAATAACCCTCGCACCCATCGGCGCGCCACGCTATTCGCCCTCTAGCGGCTCGGTTTCGACGATCTCGATGCCGAAGCCGGCCAGGCCGACATAGGTTCGTGAGCGGGTCGCCAGCAGCTGAATCGACGAAATCCGCAGGTCGCGCAGGATCTGTGCGCCGAGCCCGACTTCACGCCATTGCACATTACGCTCGCGCTCCGACGGGGTCGTATCCTCGCTAATCGTCGAGATTGGCACGCCCGACGTGCCGTCGCGCAGATAGACGAGCACGCCCTGCCCGGCGGTCTTGAAACGGTCGAGAGCGGCATGGATTGGCTTCGCCCCGCCGAAGACGTCCTCGAGCACATTGGCGCGATGCAGGCGGGTCGGCACGTTGGCGCCGTCGCCGATATTGCCGTAGACGAACGCGTAGTGATGCACCTTGTCGAACGGCGTCACATAGGCGTAGCCGGCGAGCTCGCCGATCTCGCTCGCGACTTTGAATTCGGCGACCCGCGAGACGAGTTTCTCGCGCGCTTGGCGGTAGGCAATCAAATCGGCGACCGAAATGCGCTGCAGCGCGTGCTGTTGCGCGAAAGCGGCGACTTGCGGCCCGCGCATGACCGTGCCGTCGTCGTTGACCAACTCGCAAATCGCGGCGACCGGCTCCAAGTCTGCAAGCCGGCAGAAATCGACCGCCGCCTCGGTATGGCCGGAGCGCATCAAAACGCCGCCATCCCTGGCGATCAGCGGAAAGATGTGGCCCGGCCGGACAAAATCGGCGCGCCCGGCATTGCCATTCGCGAGATTGCGGATCGTCGCGGTGCGGTCGTCAGCCGAAATGCCGGTAGTCGTGCCGTGGCGGTAATCGACCGAAACGGTAAAGGCGGTGCCGTGGATCGCATCGTTATCAGCCACCATCGGCGCCAGATGGAGCCGCCGGGCGATCTCACCAGTCAGCGGCGCACAGACGATGCCGCAGGTATGGCGGATGATGAACGCCATCTTCTCCGGCGTGGCGTGGACCGCGGCGAGGATCAGATCCCCCTCGTTCTCGCGGTCGTCGTCATCGGTGACGACGACGATCTCGCCGGCGGCGAACGCATCGATCGCCTGGCGGACACGGGATTGGGGCACGTCGATCCTCTCGGCAGCCGCCGCCCGGCTAGGCAAAGCCGTTGGCGGCGAGGAATTTCGGGTTCGCAAGACGGAGCCTGGCGATGGTCATCGGCCACAGAATAGCGCGGGCGCGGGTATCGCGGTCCGGCGAATTCTCGAACGCCCCATTGCGCAGCTCGCAGGCGAAGCGCCGCAGTATCTCCGAGCCCTCATCCACATTGCCGGAGACGGGGAATGAGGGGTCCGCCGGGTGATGCAGCACCGCCAGCTCGCGGAGAAGCGCGTACTCCGGCACATCAGTGTTGGCCTCACGCTCGGCAATCGCCATGCAATTGGCGACGAGCAGCGCCTCGAACCGCCGCTCGGGCGGCAGCAGCGGCATCAAATCGTTCAGCAACACGTCGCGGGCGAGCGCTAATAGCGCCGGACCATCGGGCAAATCATGCATCGGCGGGAGCTCCGCCCCTGTCGGCGAAGCGGCGCTTAGCCTGTCGGGAGGGCGCGAGCCCGGCTCGCACCCTTGGTCGAGCAGCATCAGTATCTCCAGCTCGCATTCGCTGGCGCGCCGCCCGGTCAAGGCCAGATCGAGGCTGCGTTCGCCGCCCAGCATGTGACGGTCGCTTTGCTGCAAGGCAATCACCGCCCAGCGCACGCTCGCCAGCACTTCCCAGAACCGGACCCGAAGCGGGTCAATAACGGCGCCGCTCTCGTTCTCGTAGCCGCGGTAGAACGGGGTGCGATCGGCGATCCCACCAGCTTCGCGGTCGAGCCGAGCAAACCGCCAGCCCTTGGAGCAGAACCAGCCGATATCCTCGTGCGGGTCGCCCCATCCGGCGAATTCCCAGTCGAGGATGCCGGTCAGCCGGGCATCGTCGAGCAGATAATTGCCGGTGCGAAAATCATGGTGGCACAGCACTGGCGTGACCGGCGCGGGCAGGTGCGTTTCGAGCCATCGGATGCCCCATTCCAGCACCGGACGCGCCGCCGGATGGCTGTCGAGATAGGCGCGAAACCCGGCGACCTGTTGCGCTGGCCCAATCTCTTGATAGGGTCTCAAAAAGCCTAGATCGGACCGCGGCGGCCGGATTGTGTGGATCCGGGCGAGCTCTTGCCCAAGCCGCTCGGCGATTGCCGGCAGCGCCGGGTCGAGCGCCGGATCGCGGGTGATGCGGTGCGCAGCGGCGGTCCCGGATGCCCGTCGCATGACGAAAAAGGGCTTGCCGAAAACCGCCGGGTCGGCGTTGGCGAAAAGCGGCTCGGGCACCGTCACTCCGGCCGCGAACGCGGCCTGCAGCACGGCGAATTCCTGCAGCCGGTCAAGGCTGGACGGGACCCCGGTCGCGGCTGCCGCGCGCAGCACGAGACGCTGGTCGCCATCGAGCCGGCCGCCCGAAAAACCCGCGTCGATACCCCAATTTTCCTGAATCGAACCGCCGCTGAGCGGCGTCAGCCCGGTGATCTCGCAGGCCGTCGCCCCGCTCGCTGCGGCGAGGAACCGCGCCAATGACGCCCTGCGGTCATCGCCAGTGACCGGCGGCGAATCAGATCGCGGCGACCGCGTGCCCGCCATCGACCGCGATGACCGCGCCGGTGATATAGGCTCCCGCCGGCGACGCCAACAACAGCATCGCCCCGTCGAGATCGTCCGGCTGCCCGATGCGGCGCAGCGGGATGCGCGCCGTGAGCTTTTTGCCGGCCTCGCTGGCCAGGAACTCGCGAGCAAAGTCGGTGTCGACATAGCCCGGCGCCAGCGCGTTTACCAGAATGCCATGGCGCGCCAGTTCCATCGCCAGCGCATGGGTCAGGTGGATCAGCCCGGCCTTGGCCGCACAATAGCTTGGCACCCACGCGGTGGTGCGCGATCCCAAAACCGAGGCGATGTTGACGATCCGACCCGGCCGTCTGCGGTCAACCAGATGGCTCGCGAATTCGCGGGCCATCAGCCAAGCCCCCTTCAAATCGGTGTCGATGACGTAATCCCAGTCCTCTTCGCTATGTTCGAGCGCCGGCTTGGAGACGACGACCCCGGCGTTGTTGACCAAGAGGCTTAACGGCCCGAGCGCCTGCTCGGCCGCGGCGACCACGGCGGCGACGCTGTCCGCCCGGGTCACGTCGAGCGCGATCGGCAGGCAATTGCCGCCATTCGCTTCGATCTCGCGCGCTGCCTCGGCGAGTCGGTCGGTGCGGCGCGCGGCCAGCGCCACCTTGGCGCCCGCGGCGGCCAGCAGTAACGCCAGATGCCGCCCGATGCCGCTCGACGCGCCGGTGACCAGCGCCACCTGACCGCTCAGGTCGAAACTCGGCAGCGGGGTCATTCGTTGGCCATTGCCGGTTTGTCATGCCCGGACTTGTTCCGGGCATCCACGACCCGCGGGATAGCCCTGGCAAGGGTCGCGTGGATGGCCGGGACAGGCCCGGTCATGACGACGTATAGCCTCACGGCGCAGTCTCCTTGGCGCGCTCGCGCAATTCGTACTTCTGGATCTTGCCGGTCGAAGTCTTGGGCAAGGGCCCGAACACGACCGCGCGCGGCACTTTGAAATGGGCGAGGTTGGCGCGGCACCAAGCGATAATGTCGTCCGCCGCGACTGCGTCGGCATCCGGCTTCAGGGTGACAAAGGCGCACGGGCTCTCGCCCCAGACCGGGTCGGGCTTGGCGACCACCGCCGCCTCGAAGATCTGCGGGTGACGGTAGAGCACTTCTTCGACCTCGATCGAGGAGATGTTCTCCCCACCCGAGATGATGATGTCCTTCGACCGATCCTTGATCTCGACATAGCCATCCGGGTGCCGGACCGCGAGATCGCCGGTGTGGAACCAGCCGTGTTCGAATGCGGCTTCGGTTGCCGCCGGGTTCTTCAGATACCCCTTCATCAGCGTGTTGCCGCGCAACATCAGCTCGCCGATCGTCGAGCCATCTGCCGAGACATCCGTCATGGTCTGCGGATCGACCACCCGCAGCCGGTCCAAGGTCGGATAGGCCACACCTTGGCGCGCGGTAAGCGCGGCGCGTTCGGTCAGCGGCAAACCGGCCCATTCCGGCTGCCAGGCGCAGATCGCCGAGGGGCCATAGCTTTCGGTCAGGCCATAGAGGTGGGTGACACGAAACCCCATTCGTTCCATCGCCTCGATCACTGCCGAGGGCGGCGCCGCACCTCCGGTCGCGGCCTCGACGACATGATCGAAGCGGCGCTTATCCGCTTCGGGCGCGTGCACGAGCATATTCAGCACGATCGGCGCGCCGCACAGATGAGTGACCCGGTGCTCGACGATCGCGGCGAAGATTGCCGCCGGCTCGACCCGGCGCAGGCAAACATGGGTTCCGGCGAGGGCGGTCACCGCCCAAGGATAGGTCCAGCCGTTGCAGTGGAACATCGGCAAGGTCCACAGATAGACCGAGTCGCGATCGAGCCCGAAAGCGATTGCATTGCCGAGTGCGTTTAGAAACGCCCCGCGATGATGATAGACCACGCCCTTGGGATCGCCGGTGGTGCCCGAGGTGTAGTTGAGCGCGATCGGCGCCCACTCGTCTTCCGGGCCGCTCCAATGCGCAGTCGGGTCGCCCTCGTTGAGAAAGTCCTCGTAATCCATGGCGCTGAGCGCGTCACCGCCGGACATGTCGTCGATCTCGATTACCGGCAGCGGCCGGCCCAGTTCGTCGAGCGCGGATTTGACGATCGGGGCGAATTCGCGATCGGCGATCAGCAATTTGGCTTCGCCATGGGCGAGGATGAAAGCGATCGAGCGCGCGTCGAGACGATAGTTCAGCGCGTTCAGCACGGCCCCCGCCATCGGCACCCCGTAATGCGCCTCGAGCAAGGCCGGCACGTTCGGCGCCATGACCGCGACGGTGTCTCCCGGCTGGATGCCGCGCCGCCGCAGCGCATCGGCGAACCGCCGGCAGCGGGCAAAAAACTCACGATAGCCGAAACGGGCCTCGCCATGCACGATCGCGAGCTTGTCCGGGTAGATCAACGCCGCGCGAGCCAAAAAGGAAAGCGGCGTCAGCGCTGTAAAGTTCGCAGCGTTCCTGGCCAGATGCGGTGCGTTATATTGCCCGCCGGACGATGACACCTTCAACCCCATCCCTGACCCGGCATACTCTTCGCATCCTCCAGGGACGCCAGGCCGAGGTCAAGACGTATGGTTGGCTCGAACAGTTAGCCCCGACGCGGCGACGCCGTCATCGTTTCGCCCGCCATTCGAGCAGAACGTAAGGCGGCTCTTCGGCCAGCGCCGTAAACCCGAGTTTGTGGTAAAGCCGCTGTGCGACCCAATTATGGGAAAACGACCGCAGCCGCGCTGGCAGGCCTAGACGCCGCGGTTCCTCCAACGCCGCCGCCAGCACCGTTGTTCCGATACCGATGCCTTGTGCCTGCGGGAGCAGGGTAAAATCGATGTAGTAGACGCAGTGTTGCTGAATTTCGCTGACGATGCGGCCGATCGGCCAGCGGTCGAGCTCGATGATTTCGTACCGGGCATCGGGAAAATCGCGGTGATAGGTCTCGTTCATCGAGCGGAATTGGACTTGGAGCAAGAATTCCTTGTGATTCTGCGCTAGCGGCATCAGCGCCATTTCTGCGGCTCGGTTGCTTGCGAACAGCAGATAAAGAAACGCCTCTTCCGCGGGGCCGCCGGCGGCCGGCCGCAACCCCACTGTGCCATGAGCGGTGCGAATTTTCATGTCGGCTCGTGGCATCGGTGTTTTCGGCAACTCTTTGCAAGGGTCGTCGACTGAGCCGCGGTTTACGCCCGGATGATGCGGACGGCAATATGCCAGTCCCACCTGTTGGTGATTCCCGGGAGGGTCGCCGGAACCGCGAGAGGGCCAAATGAGTACGATCGACCAACTCACTGCCGAGGATTTCACACCACACGTTGGCAACGCATTTAAGCCGTTCGGGAGCGATCTCGTGTTGAGCTTGGTGGCTCTCGACCGGCGCGAACCGCCGGGCTGGGAGGCGATGGCGCGAAAGCCGTTTACTCTGATCCTGCGTGGTCCGCGCGGCCCGATATTGCCCGAGGGCTCCTATCACCTAACGATCGATGGCGGGCCTACATTGGAACTGTACGTTATGCCGATATTCACCGTGGCACGCGACCACCAGGACTATCAGATCGTCTTCAATTAGGGCGAAGGCGGCATTAGCTTCGCGACGGAAAGATACCCTGCAGCGCAATGCAGTAGTTGATCGTCAAAAACGGCATGCGGTTTTCGTGCGGTACATTCCCGCCCCCAGGGCCTATTGCATTTGCCCCCATCGCCACGCTCGGCGCCGCGCTGCTGTAGATATTTTCGACCGGGTTGTTGGTCTCGATCCCGTAGCCGCTGCCCATCAACACCGTGCTGCTCGGCACGTTGGTGCCGTTAGACTGGCCATTGTTGACGGCGTTCGCGGTATGCGTGTGGCTCGGAACTTCGCCGGTCAGCAGCTGATGGGTTTCCCGGCCGCCGGCCGCCCCTTGGACATAAGGCGAGAGGCCCGTGCCCTGGCCGAAACCGACGGCGATCCGGCCCCGCAGGTCGGGAAGATTGAACGTCGTCGTGCCGTTCCCGCCGTAAGTTGTGCCGAGCAGGGCGAACAACGCCTGGTTCTGGGCGATCGACAGGGTCTGGCCGGCGCACAGCGCCCAGCCCTGCGGGGCAAAGTTGAAGCCGAAGGCCTCGATCATCGATAGGTATGGTTGCGACATCCGCTAACCACTCCTGGACCTGGGGTAGCCGCCTCAGCTGCGCGCCGGGAAAATACCCTGCAATGCGATACAGAAATTCAGCGCGAGATAAGGCTGAACGTTGTTATGTGCCTGGCCGCCGCCTGTGGCGGCAGTCAGGGCCGCTGGCGCCAGTGTCGTGGCAGTGCCCGAGGCGCTGTAAAGCGCGAGATTGACCGCCCCGCCTCTACCGCCGGTTTGCCCCTCGGCCTCGATCAGGCCGCCCGGCGCATTCCCAGTGCCGGTGCTGGCGGCGGCAAACAGACCATGCGAGTGCGCCGGGTAGGAGCCCGAATTTATCGCCACGGCTTCCGCGCCGCCGGTTTCGCCGATCGCATAATTCGACAGACCTGGCCCCTGGCCGAAGCTAAGCGGTGCGCGGCTGCGCAAATCGGGCAGCATGAAGGTGTTGACGCCGTTGCCACCGAAATTGGTACCGAGCAGCGAAAACACCGCCGTATACTGCGCGATCGACAGCGTCTGCCCCTGGCACAATGCCCAGCCGACCGGCGCGAAATTGCAGCCGAAAATGGTTATCTGTCCGAGGAAGGGGTCCATCTGGCCCGAGCTTTCTATCAGCTGCGCGACGGGAAGATGCCGGTGAGCGCGATAATGTAATTCAACCCCAGATAGGGTTGGCGGTTTTCGTGCGGACCGCCGGAACCGAAACTGCCGATCGATGCCGGCGCCAACGCCGTCGGCGCGCCTGCGCCATACAGCTTGACCGCCGCCGCCGGCGTCCCCAGGGCGAGGCTCGGTCCCGGGTTGGGCGCGGTGACGTTGGTTGCCGCCATCAGGGTGTGGCTATGCGCCGGCGCCTGGGCGGCGGTCAGGGTCACCGTCTCGACGCCCCCGGTCTGCCCCTGATCATAATTCGCTAGACCCGGACCTTGGCCTTGACCGACGCCCACACGGCCACGCAGGTCCGGAAGGTTGAAGGTTGTCTGGCCGTTGCCGCCGAAATAGGTCCCGAGCAGCGAGAACAGCGCCGAGTTTTGTGAGATCGACAGGGTCTGACCCTGGCACAGCCCCCAGCCGACCGGTGCAAAATTGAACCCAACCAGCCTGATCGTGCCCAGAAAGGCTTGGCTCATCGTCCCGCCCTTCCCACGGTCACAACAGCGTGCCGGCTGATCGCGCTCGAGGTACCCGACGCGACCCTGCCGCCAGGCATCCGACGAGACCGATCGCTAGCAGCGCCAAACTCGCCGGCTCTGGCACCGGAGTGGGCGTGGTGCCGGGGAAGGCTAGGTCAAGGATCAGCTTGTCGCCCATATTAGGCGCCTCGCCGGTGACGTCGACGAGAATGTCGGTCGACGACAAAAGCTGAAGGCCCATATGCGGCGAGCTCGTATTCGGTAGAAAGTCGGTGGCGCTGGCCGGGTCTACGCTGACCCCGGTGATGTCGACCCCGTTGGAGAAGGAAAATCCGAAGCCCGCGAAGGTGTTATTGCATGGGGGCGCCCCGGGCAAAAAGCGGTTCCAGACGGGGCATTGTTGGTAATCGTGATCTGGGTGTCGCCGACAGCTATGGTCGTCAAGCTCAGCGCGTCTTCCAGGAAAGTGACAGGGATCGTTGGTGGCGGGGTATCCGTTATCATCCCCATCGAATTCACGTAATCTATTGTGTTCGGGTAGGGGGGCAGAGGCGCGCTCGCCGCACCTAAGAAGGATGTTGCGGAAACGGTGTTCGTCCCGTTGCCGATCAGACCGGCCTGTGCCGGAAGGCCGGCTTGTATCAGCAGCAAGGCCGCAGCCGTGCCGAGCATCGTTGTGAGGCGCATCTCTGGTCCTTCCGTATTGATGCCGGCGGCAAAACCGCATCCGTTTTCGAGGGCGTGTCCGACTCGAAGGTGCGCTTGTTCCCCCGACCGTTGCGCAACCGGCGAACGCAGTGGTTAATTTAGCTGGTGTCAATAACAGTCGAAAGCAGGGGCGGTCAATCTTGCTCTTGCGCCCGGCGATCTTGCCGGCATGCTCCGCGGAATGCCTTTCCTACTCGCAGACACAGCGGCGAGGAGCAAGTCATGCACATCGACATCGTCGCCGATATCGCCTGCCCCTGGTGCTATATCGGCAAACGACGGCTCGAACGGGCCTTGGCGCTGCGGCCGGATATCGTCGCGACGCGGTTGTGGCGCCCCTTCCAGCTGAACCCGGATATGCCCGCCGAGGGAATCTCGCGGGAGTTCTACTTGGCGGCGAAGTTCGGCAACCCGCGCCAGGCCGTGCGCAGCTACGCCGCGATCGCCGCTGCCGGACGCGGCGAGGGGATCGAATTCGCCTTTGAGCGCATCCGGCGGACGCCGAACACCCTGCGCGCCCATCGGCTGATCCAGCTTGCCGCAACCGAGGGCTGCGGCGATGCGATGGTCGAGGCCCTGTTCCGCGCCTATTTCATCGACGGGCTCGACATCGGCGATATCCAAACCTTGGCCGCGAGCGCCGCGCGCGCTGGTCTCGACCATGACGCGACCCGAAGCTATTTGGCTGGCGAAGCAGGCGCCGAGGAAGTGTTCGCCGAAGAAGACCGAGCGCGAAGGCTCGGTATTCATGCAGTCCCGTGCTTTGTCCTCGAACGCGGCTACGCAATCGCCGGCGCGCAAGAACCCGAGATGTTCCTGCCGCTGTTCGACATCGCCGCCGGGGTCGGCAACCCGGCCGCGGCCGAAGGGTGACGGCCGGGATGAACCAGTAGACCGTCCCGGCTGATCTGAGTGATGAGCCGGGGCGCGCGGGGGTGGCGCGACTACGCCGCGAAGCCGTAGAGCCGGGCGGCGTTGCCGCGGGTGATCTTAAAGCGGTCTTCGGCGCTGGCGTCCTTGAAGTCGCGCGCCACGACCTCCTGCGAATGCGGCCAGGTCGAGGCCTGGTGCGGGTAGTCGGACGACCACATCATCCGATCGACGCCGATGAAGTTGCGGTTGGCGACGCCGACGAAGTCGTCGATGTAGGTCGCCCACATCTGGCGCCGGAAGTACTCGCTGGGCTTCAGCTTGTTGGTGAAACCGGCGGAGATGCGCTGACGCTCGAAGGCGCGATCCATGCGCTGCAGATAGTAGGGCAGCCAACCGATATTGTTCTCCGCCGAGACGATCTGCAGTTCCGGAAACCGGTCGAGCACGCCGGAGAAGATCAGCACGCTGAACGACTTCTCGACCTCGTGCGACAGCACCGTCGCGCGCATGTAGCGCTCGCCCCAATTAAATTGGCTTTCCATTCCCATTCCAGTGATCGCGTGCAGGCTGACCGGCATGCGCAATTCCTGCGCGGCCGCCCAGAACGGATCGTAGATGTCCGAGCTGTAGGGAGCGTCATCGGGCGGCGAGCACCAGATCATCGCCCCTTTGAGGCCCATCTTCGCGCAGCGCTCGAGTTCCAAGGCGCCGGCCTTGGGGTCGTACAGAGACATCATCGGCAGCCCAGCCATGTGCTTCGGGTCGTAGCTGACAAATTCGGCGAGCCAGTCGTTGTAGACGCGGAAGCAGTCGGCCTGCAGCCCAGGGTCCTTCAGCCAGAAGATCCGAAAGCCGAGGGTGGTGTAGAGCACGTCGGCCTCGACGCCGTCGGCTGCATTGTCCTTTACCCGCTCGGCCGGGTCCCAGCCACCCGGCCGGGCGTCGGCGTAGGTCGCCTTGGTCAGGAATTCCTTCAGCTCCTCGGGGCTCTTACCCGCGCCAAGGCCAATCCCGATCGGATGCAGCGGAAAGCCCTCGTAATAGAAGTACGCGCCTTCCTTACCGGGCGGATTGACCATCAGGTGGGGCGCCCGCTCGCGGTATTTTTGATCAACTCGCTCGGCCCATAAATCCGGTGGTTCGCTGACGTGCGAATCGGCCGAGATCAGCTTGTAATCCGCCATTTTCACCCTCCCTCCAGAGGCCTTGCCGCGGTGTCCGGAGCTCAAGCTCGGGGCGCCTGGTTCCTTAACTACGATAGATCAGCATCCGGCGCTGCGTCCAGGTCCCGGCAACAGCGGATAAGCTCGTCTATTCAGGTCGAACGGGTGCAAAAGTTATGATGCCGACACAACGTCTGATCTACGTCAATGCCGGCAGAGCGACGAGGGCGAATGGACGGCGGCGCGTCTGCGTCATCCTCCGGTCAGCGGCCCGAGGGCGGAGGTATCGAAACGGCGGTGGCGGTAGAGGGGATCGGTGCGAATGAAGGCACGCGATGTGATGACCACGGATGTTGCGATGGCGAACCCCGATACGCCGACCAGCGAAATCGCCGCGTTGCTGCTGAGGAGAGGGATCAGCGCGATCCCGATCGTCGATGCCGGCGGTGCGCCGATCGGCATGGTCAGCGAGGGTGACCTGGTGGGCCGCGACGACAACGACCGTGAGGCTCGACGCGACTGGTGGCTCGCGCTGTTGGCCGAGGGGAACCTGCTCCACGAAGATTTTCTCGCCAACCTGCGCACACCCGAACGCCGAGCCCGCGAGATCATGTCGGCGCCGGTGGTGACCGTCGAGGAAGACACCCCGGTCGCCGAGATCGCGCGGCTGCTGGCGGCCTATCGCATCAAGCGTGTCCCGGTGGTGCGCGATGGCCGCATCGTCGGCATCGTCAGCCGCGCCGATCTGTTGCGCGCTCTGGCCGCAGAGCAGCCGGAAAGCAGCGCACCCGGAGGCTCCGAGCCCAGGCACGACCTCTTTTCGTGGATCAATCATCATTTTCACCACAGTCGGGGCTCGGCGCCGGGTCAGCCGACGATCCAACCGTCCCAGTCGCCGGGTGGCGAGGCATTGCGGGTCGATGACTTCCGCGCCCTTGTCGCGGATTTCGCCCATCACCAGACACAGCATCAGGATGTTGAGCGCCGTGCGCTCGCGGAACAGCGTCGTCAGAAAGCCAAGGACTTGATCGAGCACCATATTTCTGACGAAAACTGGCGCACTTTATTGCACCAGGCGCGGCTGGCGGCTGAGCACGGCGAACAGGAATTCCTGTTGCTGCGCTTTCCGGGGCAGCTGTGCAGCGACGGTGGCCGAGCCGTCAATGCGCCGGACCCGCATTGGCCGCAGACGCTGCGCGGCGAGGCCGCTGAGATGTATCTTCGCTGGGAGCGCGATCTGAAGCCCCGCGGCTTTCGCCTCGCGGCCCGCATAGTCGACTTTCCCGGAGGGATGCCGGGCGATATCGGCCTCTTTCTGATTTGGGGAGAGTGATGGCCTCGCGGCCGACGGCCGCGTCCCACCGGCCGCCCTCGATTACGGCGGCCGCAACCGAGTAAGCCGGCGATGGCGCCTGCTGCCCCCATATCGGCCGAAGCCGTCCTGGCGGCGCATGTTGCGGTCATCCTGTTTAATGTGTTCGGCTTGATCGTTGTCCCGATCGGGGCGGCCTGCGGCTGGCGTTTCGTGCATATCGCCTGGTGGCGCGTGCTGCACGTCGCCTTGCTGGCGGCGGTCGCTGCGCAGGCGCTCGCCAGCCGTGCCTGTTTTCTGACGCTTTGGCAGAGCGATCTGGCCGGATCTGCGGCAAGCCCGACGCCGCTGATCGAGAGCTGGGTCGATCGGCTGATCTATTGGAAGCTACCGATCTGGATCTTCGCCGCGCTCTACACGATTGTGTTTGTCTATGCTGTTGCGCTGCTCTGGCTTGTGCCGTTGCGAGGGATAAGGCAACGAAGCTCCGCGCGCGAGCCGCTGCCCTGAACGCGCCTATTTCGGACCGGCAGCGAGCTTTGGCAGCCGCCCGGAGAGCCGGCTCCAGCCTCGCCCGGCGAGACCCTGAAGCCGGCGGCCGATGACGAGCGGACCCGGCCGCCACAGTTCCGGCGTATCGAACCGCTCGAGCACGATTTCGGGCGGGCAGGGCAGCCGGGTTACCGGATCAAGATAACGCGGGTAGAGGATCAGCGCCCCGGCGACGAGCTCTTCCAAAGTGAGTCGGCGACCACGGTCGACGGCCATGTGATCCACGGTCAGCCCCCAGCCGGAATAGAATGGCCGGCCGTATACAACCACCCGGAGCCGCCTCAATAGCGCCTCGAAGCCGGCGAGCGAGGTCAAGGTGTGCAACTCGTCGATCTGGGAAAATAGCGCCGCCGTCGACCTGTCGCGGATTATCCGGTCGGCGAATTGGCCCGCGAGGCGATCGGGGATGGCGCCGATGCGATGGCCGGCCTCAACATCGGGGTGCGGCTTGTAGAGGATCAAGGCATCGGGGTTCGCCGCGCGGACGCGGGCGAGTAGATCGAGATTGCCACGGATGTCGCCACCGCCCAGGCGCACCGAAAGATCGTCTTCGACCTGTCCCGGCACCAGAATGCGGTGGCGCACCGAAACTTCATGGCCCGGAAATTCTAGGGGCGGCGCCGAAGCTCCCGCGAGATTGTATTTGGTGACGCCGCGCGCGACGAGCCGGTCGATCAGCTTGCCCGCGCGCGTGATCAGCGCGGCATCGAATTCGGCCTCCAGCAACAATTGCTCGAGGTCGCTGCGTGCATCCGGATCATAATACATGCCGCTTCTGTCGAGCACCAAGGATGCGGCCGGCACGAAATCAGAGCCGAGACCAACCGAGCGCACGAACCCGTCTTCGACGCGGATCAGCGCGATCTTTTGCCGTGCGGTCGCATCGACGAGCCCGGCGGGAATTCGAGAGGCCCAGACGGCGATGGCCCCGCCCGAGCCCGCACCCGCCGCTCTAAGCGCACCCTTCGTGGTGCGGCGAAATATCGGCGTCCCGACGGTTGACCGAAAGAACTCGGCGACTCGGCGGCGCTTCCAGAACGACATACCGACCAGGACGGCGACACGCCGATTAGCGCTCTCGATTTTTCGCCATTCGGCAAGGATCGACAGTGTCTGGTCGAATGTCGAAGCGGTTTGTCGATACGGATCGAGATAGCGGGTCGCAACCAAGCAGGCGCCGGCAAAGATCTGGTCGACGGTTCTCCGGAACAAATGCTGCGCGACCTGTGCGTCGTCGGCGGTGACGCCCCAACCGGAATAGAAAGAATCGTCGAAGCATCGCACCGCACGGCCGGCGAGCAGGGCAAGAAAACCGATCTCACCACCGGCGGTATAGACGCGTTCGGCGCGTGCGATCGCCGCCCACGGGTTGACCGGCCGCGTGATCACGTGGCCGCCGCGCGAGGCAGCGTCGGCCAAAACACCGCGCGGCGCGATGTGGTCGGAGGCCAGGATCACGACCTGGCGCGGCGCGTTCTCCGCCAGCGCCGCTGCGAGCATCGCGCGCAGCACGGCGGTCGAAGGCGGCGTCCCGGTTCCCCCCGCATCAACGAGCGCGATGCGATCGCCAGAGGGAAACTCGCCGGGCTGCCACCACGAACCGCCAACTTGCCGCGCGACCAGCTCACGCCGTCCCGCGGCGGCGCGCGCCATGAGATCGGGCGTCTCCCAACCCCGGGTCGCCAGCACCCGGTCGGCCCACAGGAGGTCAGCCGGGGAGCCCGGTCCGCGCATGGCAGCCGCGGTCACGCTCAGCAGCGGGCTGGTGGCATCGCGCCGTGGCGGAGCCCGCAGCACACCGTGGCCGAAAGTGATGACGGGAATGCCGAGCGCCGCCGCGCGCGTTCGCATCCGCCGCTGGTGTCGCGAGCCAACCCAGGCGCCGAGGCCGGCGAGTGCCCCGCTATTCGAGAACTCGGGAAACAGCGCAGCCAGAGTGGCGGTGTCCAGCGGGCTGCCGCGCGCCTCCAATCGTCCTAGCCCGATCACCGCTCTGCCAGGCCCGGCGCCGTACTCGGGTGAGGTCAGCGGATCAGGTGAGCCCAGATCAGGCTGCGACATGCCGGCGACTCGATTGGGGAGCACGAAGTAGCGTCAATTTGGTCACCTCAATCTCACCAGCCGCTGCAGCGCTGTCTATGAAAAACACGTGGCGGTCCCAGTCCTCCGACCCCCGCTGTCGCTTTCGCCTGGCTGGTCGGCTCCGAAACCAGGCGTTTCAAAGTAAGGGGGTTGCATAGACTTCAAACTTTTCCGAACGGGATGTGGATGGGATAAGCTTTCAGGATGAGTATCGCCCTCGCCCCGAAACGGCCACGCGATGTGTGCCGGTAGGGTGCGGGGCTTGCTCGCAGTGGTCGGCGGTTCCTCGGTTACATCCCGCCGCCCCCGCCCCCGTCTTTGTCCCCACTGTCATAAGGTGGGCCGAGTGGAGCGGCCGGGCTCCCGGCCATCCCCTGAGCGCACGCCGCCAATAGCAGAACGGCCAGCATAAGCACAGTCGACGCCAAAGTTCTCATTGATGCCTTTCGCTTCGGCTGATTCACGGTAACGGCGTATTATTCGACGTTTTTAGAAGACCGCCAACTCAATTAACTCAATGTTAAGCAGAAGTCTGTTTTCTGATCGCCTCCCGGCTCGAACCGTCGGGCCGTTGCGGAATACCGGCTACCGCGAGGCGTCACCGTGCAAAGCCTGTCACAGCCCTGCCTTTGGAACGAGCAAGCGGCGCATGCCAAGCTCGAGGAAATCGCGTGGCCGAACGGCCCTGTCTGTCCGTACTGTGGCGCGACCGATCGGATAGGCGCGGTCGCCGGTAAAGCTGCCCGCGTCAGCTTGAAGTTCTGCTGCCGCTGCCGCAAACAGTTTCGCGCGACGATCGGGACTTTGTTCGAGGGCAGCCACGTTCCACTGCACAAATGGTTTCAGGCGATCTTTCTATTGACCGCCTCCAACAGCACGATCAGTACTCACCGGCTGCATCTGAGGCTCGAAGTCACCAACAAGACAGCGTCGAGTATGCGCCACCGGATCGAGGGTGCGCTCAATCGCGGTCATGATAGTCAAAGCGGAGGCTTCGGCGGGGCCCGCTGGGCAGAGACCTTTGGCCGAAAACAGACGGAGGGCAGACCAGGTCTTATGGCCCGGCGCCTGTCCGCTACAAGTCGCACCAACCCAGCGAATGCGGCAGGCAACGCCGACATGCCGTGGACGACGGCTGCGATACGTTCTCTGGAGCAGCTTCCGGCGGCATCGACCCGCCAATTTCTGGCTTTTATCGAAACTGCGCAAGCGTTCGTCTGTCCGGAGGAAGACGTCCGATTCGACGAAGTACTCGCGAGACTAGGCCGGTGCCGAGCTGGGTCGCCGCCTCGGTCGGCTTCCCTCCGGCGCGCCGAGCCCGTATTCGCTTCGGACCGGCAGCGGCACGGAATGCTTGATTCTCCTTATGGCGGGGGATCGCCCGCGTCCTGATCTTACCCGATCGAGGCATAAAACAGCATTTTGGCAGTGATGCCGAGAATTTGTTTGATCTGCTTGCCGTTTGCCGTATTAAAAGAGCGGTTACAACCAGACGGCGAGGAGTGATTCTTTGATGAGTGACGATACCACGGCAAGAAGCGGCGGGCTCGGACCGGTGACAAAAATCATCACCAGCTATGTCGGCAATCATACCGTAGCGCCGGATCAGCTTTCGGCGCTGATCATTTCGGTCGACCAAGCGATTCGTAACCTCGGGATGCCGGTCCAGCAGCAACCGCTGCGCCTGCCTGCTGTCCCGATTAAACGATCGGTGCAGCATGGTCATGTCGTTTGCCTCGAATGCGGCTTCCGCGGCAAGACACTGCGCCGACACCTTGGCACCAAACATGGTCTGCAGATCGCGGAATACTTGCGGCGATGGAAATTGCCCAGCGATCACCCGTTGACCGCTCCGGCTTACTCCGAGCAGCGCTCGGCGATGGCGAAACAGCTGGGGCTCGGACGCAAACGTGGCCGGATGCGGACCAAAGGGCGCCGCGCCAAGGCATAACTTCCCAGTAACGGCCCGGGTGTTAGATTCCCTCCTCTGCCGTAACGGTTCGCGGCGGCAGAAACCCGGGGGTGCGTGGGCGAGCGAACAGACCGGTCAGTCGCCGAGCGGCAGGCTCAGCGGCGAAATCTGCTCGGCATTGCGCCCACGGTAGTCGCGGCGCGGCGCGGTTTCCAGCATGCGGCGCTGTGCGTCGGCCAGTCGCCGGCCGGCCTCGGCTTGGTCCAGGGTCACGACCTTGCCCGCGGCGACGATCTGGCGGCCGTCGACAAACACGTCGTGCACGGCGCGGTCGGCAGCATGGTAGATGAACGAGCGCAGCGGATCGCGCGCCGGCACCATCTGCGGCACCGTCAGATCGACGAGCACGAGATCGGCTTTTTTACCCAGCGCGATGCGCCCGAGATCGTCGCGCAGCAGCGCGGTCGCGCCGCCGACCGTCGCCGCGTGAAAGAGGTCGGCCGTCGTCACCGTTTCGATGTCGCGCGCGGCGATGCGGGCCAATATCGCGGCCTTGCGCATCTCCTCGACCAGATTGTGCGGAGTCGTGTCGGTGCCGAGCCCCATCGTCACGCCGGCGCGCAGATAGTCGCCGAAATTCTCCATGATCTGACCGTAGCGGGCGAACGGCGTGGGACAATGCGCGACCGAAGATCCGGTATCCGCGATCAGCGCGAGATCGCCGCGGGTCCACCATCGGATCCAGGAATGGCTGTCCAAAAACAGTGCGTGGCCGAGGATCGTCCCGGGCCCGAGGATGCCGATCTCGTCCGCCCACTGCACTGGCGTCTTGCCGTGGCGGCGCAGCATCTCGTGCACCTCGGCGACGCTTTGGGAAACATGGACGGTCAAGGGCAGGCCGCGTTCGTGCGCCGCGTCGCGGCTGTCGCGCAACAGATCGCCGGTGCAGGTGTCGATCTGCATCGGCGAAACGATGCCGGAGAGCCGCCCGCAAGGATGCCGGGCAGCCCGGTCGATCAACGCCAACGCCGAGGCGAACCCTTCGCGGCCGCGCGCTTCGTCCCAGGCGAATTTGAGCTCGAAATCATTATCGAGCCGCCAGCGCGCCGAAGCATAGCCGGGCGCCAGAAACCCGCGCAGCCCGCTCTTGGCGAACAGGTCAATCCAACCGTCCCAGGCGGGAGAAATGTCGACCAGCGAGGTGACGCCGCTGAGCAGCAACTCGCAATAGGCAAATTCCGCGCTGGCGGCGCGGGCTGCGTCATCGGTTGCCGAAAACGCCTGGGAGCGTTCGTACAGCCCGGTCATGTGCATGTTGCGCAGGCCATGCTCCTCGCGCACGCCGCGGTAGAGCGGCTCGTGTTCGGGGTGCGAATGGATATCGATCAGCCCCGGCAACACCAGACGATCCCGGCCGTCGATGACCCGGTCCGCCGGCCCCGTGTAATCCCGCCCGACAAAATCGATGCGGGCGTCGGTAAAGGCGATATCAATGCCGCGCCGGTAGACCTGGCGCGAGACGCCTTCGTCCCAGGCGATGACCCAGTCGGCGTTTTTGATGACGGTGGCGGTCATGGCAGGTCTTTCCCCGGAGCGCTGGCGAGGTCGAAGCCACGATGATATACGCGAAACCCGACAGCGGGAGGAAACCCGGTGGCTAAGCCCGGTCCGCGCAATCTGATAACCGACGTAGCGGGGATACTGGTCGGCCAGGCCGAGGATCGCGACGGCGTGACAGGCACGACCGTCGTGCTCGGCGAAGCGCCGGCAACAGCGTCGGTCGATGTCCGCGGCGGGGCGCCCGGCAGTCGCGAGACCGAATTGCTCTCCCTCGATACGCTGGTCGACCGGGTCGATGCCGTGGTGCTGTCGGGGGGCTCGGCCTTTGGCCTCGATGCCGCAGCTGGGGTCATGGAGTGGCTCGCCGCAGCCGGGCGCGGCTTCGCCGTCGGGTCGGCGACGGGGGCGTCGGCGATCCGGGTCCCGATCGTGCCGGCCGCGATCCTATTCGATCTCGGCTTTCCCGGCCGGCGGATGTGGAGCGGCGAGCCACCCTACCGCGCCCTCGGGCGCCGCGCAGTCGGGACCGCCGGCAAGGAATTCGTCGAGGGCAATGCCGGAGCAGGGCTCGGAGCTACCGCCGGACGGCTCAAGGGCGGCATCGGCAGCGCCTCGCTGGTGCTCGCCGACGGGGCCATGGTCGGCGCTCTCGTCGCAGTCAACAGTTGTGGCTCGACGGTGCGGCCGGGCTGCGGACGCTTCTGGGCTGCGGATCTGGCCTTGCCCGGCGAGATCGACCCGCAGCCGGCGATCTCCGACACGCCGTTTGATCCGGAGGACTTCTCCGAATGCAAGGCCGCGGCCGCCGGCGCCAACACGACGATCGCCGTCGTCGCGACTGACGCGACGCTCGACAAGGGCGGCTGCCGGCGCCTTGCGATGATGGCGCAGGACGGTCTCGCCCGTGCGATCCGTCCAATCCACACCCCGTTCGACGGCGATACCGTGTTTTCGCTGGCTACTGGAGCCGGCCCGCCGAGTTCGCCCGCCATATTGCTGCGGCTTGGCAGCGCCGCGGCGGATTGCCTGGCGCGGGCGGTTATGCGTGCATTGACCATGGCGGAGCCATTGGGCGGCGTGCTGAGCTGGCGGCAGCTTTGGGGGCAGCGGCAAGGCGTCGCTTGACAGTCGGCAACGCCACGAACCATATGGCGCGATCGCGTGCCGCGCGAGGCGCATGCCGGCTGGCGCGCCCATGTGGGTCGAGCGGACCCGATCGGCATCCTGCACGCTGCCGACGCGACCCGGCAACCGGATCTGGTGCCGCTATGTCCGCATGCTGCGATCGCTGTTACCCTCCGCGCGTTCCCATGTGAAGTTTTTGCGAGGATTGCGATAGATCAACTGCCGAGCGCGGCGGCGCACTACCGTAGATTTTCTCGGGCCTGTAGGAGCGGGGGAACACGATGCCGTCGAGCGCCGTTCGGACCTTCACCGATCCTGAGGATTACGCGGCGGCAATCCGCGCAACCAGGGCCGAGCTGACGGTCGCCCGGCGCGGACGTTTCGCTGCAAAGCTCATTCGTATCGATCTGCATCGCCTGTGGATGCAGCGTTTCTCCGACAACCTCCCGCGAATTGCCCATTCGGCTAGCTTTCCCGGGCGCGCCATCATCTCGTTTCGCACAGACCCTGGCCCAAGCCTGGTCTGGGGCGGTGCGGAATTGCAGCCGACCAACATCTTGCGACACCATGAAGGTGGGGACAGCTTTCAGCAGTCATCCGGATCCGCTTGTTGGGGCGCCATGTCGCTGCCGGTCGAAGCAATGGCTTCCGTGGGGGTGGCGGTTGCCCGGTGTCGACCTGGTGCCGCCGCGCGATGCACTGATAGTCAACCCCTCACCAACCGCGATGGCGAGGCTCCAGCGGCTGCATGCGGCGGCCGGGAATCTCGCGTAGAGGTCCCCCAAAATCATCGCCGATCCCGACGCGGCGCACGGGCTCGAACAGGCGTTGATCGAAGCCATGGTCGCCTGTCTCGGCGGCGGGGAGGTTCGCGAGGACAAATCGGCTCTGCGCCAGCACGCGTTGATCATGCGCCGATTTCGCCGCGCGCTGGAGGCATATCCCGACGGCGGCCTGTATCTCCCACAAATCTTTGAAATGATCGGAGTGTCGCAGCGGACATTGCGCCGATGCTGCCAGGAACAGATCGGGATGGGTCCGATGCGGTTCCTGCTGCGGCGGCGAATGCATCTGGCACGGAAGGCTCTGCGCGAGGCGGACCCGGCGGCGGCGACCGTAACGGCGATCGCCACACAATTCGGGTTCTGGGAGCTCGGCCGTTTCGCGGCCGAATACAGGACACTCTTTAACGAGCCGCCCTCGGTCACACTGCGCCGCCCGCCGGAAGGGGGGCGGCAAACGGCGCTCGAACCCGGTCGCATTTTGGCCGAAATCGCATAGACCGCAGAGGGTGTTTTCCGGCTATTGCGTCGGCCGAAGCCGGCGTCAGCTGGCGCGGCCCGGTTTACATCTTCAAGCGCACCGTCAGGAACCTCGGTTTTGTCCGCATTGAACGACAGCAATTCGGCCACCCGTGCGGAGCTTGTGCGGGACATGGCGTGGATCGAGGGGGGTGAGTTCCGGATGGGCTCAGACTCCCACTACCCGGAAGAGGCGCCGGCGCACCGCGTGCGGGTCGGCGGCTTCTTTATCGACCCCCGCCCGGTGACCAACCGCCAGTTTGCCGCCTTTGTCGCCGCCACCGGTTATCGCACGGTTGCCGAACGCGCACTGAGTCCCGCCGATTACCCCGGTGCCTTGCCGCACATGCTGAAGCCCGGCTCATTGGTTTTTCGCAAGACCCGAGGGCCGGTGGATCTGCGCGACATTTCGTATTGGTGGGGCTGGAAACCGGGCGCCTACTGGCGCCACCCGGAAGGCAAAGGCAGTTCGGTTGCCCGGCGGCTGGATCACCCTGTCGTACAGGTGGCATTCGAGGACGCAGAGGCTTACGCAAGTTGGGCCGGCAAGGTCCTGCCGACCGAGGCCGAATGGGAGTTTGCGGCGCGCGGCGGATTGGACGGCGTCGAGTTCGTTTGGGGCAGCGAGTTCGCGCCGAGCGGCCGCCAGATGGCAAACACCTGGCAGGGCGAATTCCCGTGGCAAAACGTATGTCTCGATGGCTTTGAGAGAACGTCGCCGGTCGGCGTCTTCCCGGCAAACGGCTACGGCCTCTACGACATGGCTGGAAATGTATGGGAATGGACTGTCGACTGGTTCAGCTCGCGGCATCAGCTTGACGACGCCGCGAGCCCTTGCTGCGTCCCGGATAATCCACGGGGCGGAGCGATGGACGCCAGCTTCGACGCCGCCCAGCCCCAGTTCTCTATCCCGCGCAAGGTGGTCAAAGGCGGCTCTTTTCTCTGTGCGCCAAACTACTGCCGGCGCTATCGCCCGGCGGCGCGCCACGCGCAGATGGCCGACACCGGCATGAGCCATATTGGATTTCGCTGCACAATCCGTGAACACTGACGCAGCTTTTTGAGGGGAGGCAGTGGTGAAAACACGCGATTTATTCATGTCGACGGCCAAGGCGGCCCTAGGGACCGCCGCCGTCGTCGGGGGGCTGTTGCTAAGCGCCGTGCCCGGGTTCGTAAGCCCGGCGCAGGCGCAGGAAAAGCGGCCCAACGTCGTCATGCTGATGACGGACGATACCGGCTGGAACGATTTCGGGGCCTATGGTGGGGGCGCGAACCTCGGCCATCCGACCCCGAACGTCGATCGCGTCGCCCAGGAAGGAGCCGTATTCACGAGTTGGTATGGTCAGGCGAGTTGCACCGCCGGCCGCGCCTCGTTCATAACCGGGCGCATCCCCATCCGCTCGGCCCTCTCGGTGGTGGTTGTGCCTGGCGACGAAAACGGCCTGACGAAGTCCACGCCGACGATCGCCGAGTTCTTCCGAAAGAACGGCTATGGCACGTACTTCTCGGGCAAGTGGCATCTGGGTGACCAACCCAAGTTCTACCCGATTGAACATGGCTTCGATGAAATGAAGGAGTTTGCCGCCTACTATCCGGGTGTCTATACGTATGACGATACGGATAACTTCGCCCATCCCTGGTTCCCGAAATTCAACGCCGCTTATTGGGACGAATATCAAAAGATCGTCAATTTGTACGAGTGGGAAGGGACAGCTGGCAGGCCCGCGACCAAGGTCGCCCGCATCAACTACGACTATCTGCATGAGTTTGATGTTCGGCAGGCCAATTCGGCTGTCGCTTACATCAAGCAGCACGCCAAGGACGCCAAACCGTTCTTTATGGATGTGAATTTCATGAAGATGCACAACCCGAACATTCCCGCCAAGGCGTTCATTGGTAAATCACACCTCGGCAATTACTCCGACTCGATGTTGGAACTGGATTCCAACATCGGTAAAGTCATGGACGCCATCCGGGCCGAGGCACCCAATACCATCGTCATCATCACCGCCGACAATGGCGCGTGGCAGGATGCCTGGCCGGACGCCGGCACCGTTCCCTTCCGCGGTGAGAAAGGGTCGCCGTTCGAAGGCGGTTTCCGTGTGCCCGGCATCATGTGGGCACCCGGCAAGATTCCGGCCGGTGCCCACTATGGCGAAATGATGTCGCACATCGACCTTTGGGCGACGTTGGCGACGATGGTCGGCCTCACCCCGCCGCCCCACGGGGCCTGGAAGGGTAACGACGGCAAGCCGATCTATTTTGATAGCATTGACAACAGCGCCTACATCATGGGCAAGGCGCGGCATTCGGCGCGCACCTCGTGGATCTATGTCGACGGTGAAAGCTTCGCCGGCGCTCGCGCTGACGTCGGCGATGATCCCGAGAACCCCGACATACATATCGCTTGGAAAGTCCTTTATACCGCCAAGGACACTTGGCTCGGCCCACAGCAGAATCTCGGCGCCATCGGCTCGTACTATAACCTTACTATGGACCCGTTCGAGAAATACGACATGACGTTCAACGGTGCGGTGAGCACACGCCTGCCGACCACCTCGCCGGGCCGCTACGTCGGCTATGACAATGGTTGGGCTATTTCGCTGCTCTCGCCGGTGATCATGGAGTTTGACAAATCCATCGTGGACTTCCCGAACATCAAGCGCTTCCCCGGTGGAGCATCGAACGATATGAATCCGAATCTTCAGAATCCGGCAAACCCCTTGCCCCTCATGGACATCAAGAAAGTCGTGAGGACCATCGGCATGGGCGACTAAGCGGGTAGTCTGATTGTGAGGCACGCGGGCTGTCTCTTCAGAGAGGCGGCCTGCTCGTCGCACATGGAGGTAACGATGACAGTCGCCGACACCCAGCCGGAACCGCATTCGTCGCCGATGACGCCGGCCGACCGAAAGGCCGCCGGCAAAAGGCTGCGGGACCGCGTGCCGCGCGACGCGCATGCGGGCTGGCGCGCGCATGCCGGCCGGGCGGACCCGATCAGTATTCTTCACGCCGCGGACGCGACCCGGCAGAAGGAACTGGTGCCGCTGCGCTATGGCCGCATGCTGCAATCGCCGTTCACGTTTTATCGCGGGTCGGCCGGCGTCATGGCGGCCGATCTGGCGGAAACGCCGGCAACCGGCCTCCATGTCCAGGTATGCGGCGACGCCCACCTGATGAATTTCGGCGGCTTCGCCACACCGGAGCGTCGGCTCCTCTTCGACATTAACGACCTCGACGAGACCTTGCCGGCGCCCTGGGAGTGGGACGTCAAACGGCTGGTCGCCTCGTTTGTGCTGGCCGCCCGCACCAACGGGCTCAGCGACGCAAACGGCCGTGATGCGGCGGTCGCCTGCGCCCGCAGCTATCGCCGGAAAATGCGCGACTTCGCCGCCATGGACGTGCTCGACATCTGGTACGCCCGGCTCGACGACAGCGACGTTCTGGCGATGCTGCCGGAGGAGCGCAAGGCGGTGCTGCGCAAGCGCATCGCCAAGGCCACCGCGGCCAGCAGTTCGGAGCTGGTGTTTCCTAAGCTGGCCGAGCAGACCGGCGGGCAGCGTCGCATCCATGACACTCCGCCGACCATTTTTCATGCCGAGGCGTCGCGTGCCGCCGGCAACATCGACATGATCCGGGAGGCCCTCCGCAAATACCGTGAGACCTTGGCGGAGGACCGGCGGGTTCTGCTCGACCGCTACCGCCTGGTGGATGTGGCGGTCAAGGTGGTCGGCATTGGCAGCGTCGGGACATTGTGCATGGTGGCGCTGATGATGTCGGTCGCCGACCATCCGTTCTTCCTGCAGTTCAAGGAGGCCAACGCGTCGGTATTGGAGGCGTATGCCGGCAAGAGCGCCTATGCCCAACATGGCGAGCGGGTGGTCCAGGGCCAGCGGCTGATGCAGCCGGCCTCCGACCTGTTTCTCGGTTGGGGCATCGGCCCCGAGGGCCGGCATTTCTACATCCGCCAGCTGCGCGACGCGAAGCTCTCGCCGCTGGTCGAGACCTTCGATGCCGAGATGCTGGCGATCTACGGCAAAATGTGCGGCTGGGCTCTGGCCCGCGCTCACGCCAAGGCCGGCGATCCCTGGACGATCAGCGGCTATCTTGGCAATGGTGGCCAGTTCGACGTGGCGATGGGCAAGTTCGCCCTCGCCTACGCCGACCAGGCCGAACGCGACCACGCGGCGCTGAAGGCCGCAGTGCGCGCCGGCATCGTCGAGGTGCAGCTAGAGCATTGAACAGCGGTTTGGCGGCGGCATAGCTGGAGAAATGCGCAAGCGCGTAGCGATCTCCTTCGTCACGGCGGCGCTGTGGGGCGGCCAGTGCCTGGCGCAGTCGGCCCCGCCAGCACCCAGCGACACCGACCTCTCCAAAGAGATCGAGAACCCGGTGACGCGGCAGATCACCTTGCCGCTACGCTATGAGGCGGATTTTCTCGACGGTCCACACAAAGCCACCAAGGACACCTTCGAGCTCGATCAGGCGGTGGTGCCGTTCCGGTTGAACGATGACTGGGCATTGATCACCCGCACCAAATTACCGGGCGAGGTGCAGCCGCCGAAAAAGCTCAACGAGCCCTGGGCCGACGGGCTTTCCAATGGATACACCACATTCTTTCTGTCGCCGGAGCATGGGCGGGGGCTTTATTGGGGCGTCGGACCGGTTCTTTATTATCCGACGGCGACGAACCCGGCGCTCGGCGTCAACAAATGGGGATCGGGGCCCTCGGTGGCCTTTATCAAAAAGGATCAAAGCCCGTGGGATTTTGGGGCGGTCGTCAACAACATCTGGTCCTTTGGCGGCCCGACAACCGGCAGCGACCGCACCAACCAATTGTTTTTGAACCCGTTCGTCAACTATCACTTCGGCGATGGCTGGTCGGTCGGCTCGTCGCCGGAAATCACCACGAACTGGATCGCGAGCGGCGGGAAGTGGACTGTCCCGGTCGGCGGCGGCTTTGGCAAGGTGATCCGGGTCAGCGCCCAGCCCGTCAGATTTGACCTCGACGCCTATTACAACGCGATCCGGCCCGCGGCTGGCAACGAGACATGGCTGCTGCAGCTCAAGGTTACGTTTCAGTTCCCGCGCTGAGACAACCGTTCAACGGCTCCTCCCCGCGCGTCAGGCGGCCTTGCCGATGGCTCGGCGCCGCTCGTCGTCGACACGTTGCGGGACAAGATCGCGGAATTGAAGATGCGGGGTCTGACGATCCTGCTGGCCGAGCAGCGCGTCGACTTTGCGCTGGCGCTCGCCGATCGCGTTTATGTGCTGGAAAAAGGCGCCGTCCGCTATTCCGGCGCGGCCGCCGAACTGCGCGAAGACAAGGCGCTCGTCGACCGGCTGCTGTCGCTGTAACGAGCGCTGCCCGGCCGAAGCGTCTCAAAAGTCGCGCAGCAGCGCTCCGAAGCCGTCGACCGGGTCGGCAATGCCGGTGCGGCGCAATGCCCACCAATAAGTCGCGGTGTTGATCGCCAGCACCGGCTTGTCCAGCCACAGCTCAGCCGAGGCAGCGAGCCGCGCCATCGCCAGGTTGGTGCCGACCTGAACGACGGCCTCGACATCGGGGCCGTCGACGGCGAGGACCGCGTCGCGCAATTCCCGCTCACCGACATGCGCGATCAACACCGGGCTGGCGCATTTGAGCCCGACGAGGCGCACCACCTCGAACCCGCAATCGGTGAAAAAGCGCCGCACCTGCTGATCGGCGACCGGCATATAAGGGGTGACGATCCCGATGCGTTTGATCTCGCCACAGCGCCGCAAGGCTTGGCGCGACGCGTCCGAACCCATCGTCACGGTGACGCCGGCCCGTACCTCGATGCGCTCTCGAAGACGCTCGCTGCCGTCGAGCCCGCCCCAGAAGGTCTCCGACGACATCCCCATGATCAGGTGGCTGGGCTCGCAGGTCATCACCCGGTCGACCGCTGCCAATAATTCGCGATCGACGGTATCGATCAGCTTCTCAAAATCGGCGTCGCCGCGGAGCGGGTCATTGGGAATGTGGATGCGGGCAAAGTGGTTGGTGACGCCGCGCGGGCGCATCATGTCGAATTCCGGCTGCACCACGGTGTTGGTGCTCGGTGCGATGATGCCGAACTTGATCCGCCAGGCGCGCGCGTCGGTCATTCTCGATTCTCCCGCCGCCGGGGTGCGCGAGCTTACGCGCCGTTCAGATGATGCGCGCGCGGCACTCGCCAAAGCCGATCGGCGTAAAGCCGGTGCGGTGGCAATGGGCGCGGAGGATGACCTCGTCGCCATTTTCGACAAAGGTCCGGGTCTCGCCAGAGGCCAGCGTGGTTGCTCGCCTTCCGTCCTCGCTCAATTCCATCAGGCTGCCATAGCCTTCGCGAGTCGGGCCGGAGATCGTGCCGGTGCCGAACAGGTCGCCGGCGCGCAGATTGCAGCCGCCGCTGGTGTGGTGCGCCACCAATTGCGCCAAGGTCCAGTAGAGATCGGTCGTGTTGCTGGCCGACATCCGATGCGGCGGCAGCCCTTTTGCCCGCAACCCCTCGGTCAGCAGAAAGGCTTCGAGCGCGATATCGAAAGCGCCCGCGCGCTGGTCGGCATCGCCCCACAGGTGGGGCAGGGGGCGCGGATCCCCGGTAGGCCGCGCCGGCTGGGCCACGCGGAACGGAGCCAGCGCCTCGGAGGTGACGATCCATGGCGACACCGTCGAGCCGAAGCTCTTGCCGAGGAACGGCCCCAGCGGCTGCAACTCCCAGCCCTGCACGTCGCGCGCCGACCAGTCGTTGACGAGCCCGAGCCCGGCGATGTGGTCGCTCGCCTGGGCGATCGGGATCGGTTCGCCCTGGGCGTTGCCGGGGCCGATCCAGACCGCGAGTTCGAGTTCGTAATCGAGCTTTTGCGACGGGCCAAAGCTGGGCGCGGCCTCGTCCGGCGCCTTACGCTGGCCATTTGGGCGGCGGATCGGCACATTCGACGGGCGCACTGAGGAGGCGCGGCTGTGATAGGCCACCGGCACATATTTGTAATTGGGGTTGAGCGGATTGTTCGGATCGCGCCGGCGTCCGCCATTCGTCGCGTGATGGATCCCGGCAAAGAAGTCGGTGAACTCGCCGATGGCAGCCGGCAGATGCAGGGTGCATTGGGCCGCCGGGTGCAGCAGCCGTGCAGCGATCTCTTCGGCCTTTGCCCGCTCGGCGCCGTCGGTGGCGAGCAACGCGGAGACCCGCCGGCGCAATGCCGCCCGCGGCGCGGAGCCAAGCGCCATCAGCGGGTTCAAGGCCGGACCCGCTGCGGCCTCGGCCGCTTTTCCCGCCTCGCCCGAAAACAGCCCCGCTTCGAGTGCGGCAGAGAGATCAAAGATCATGTCGCCAATTGCGACCCCACCGCGCGGTGCGCCGCCTGGCGGGCTGAACACCCCGAGCGGCAGATTCTGGATCGGAAACTCGCTATGGCCCCTGGCCGAGGCGACCCAGCTTTCCCGCTTTGCATCATGGGTTTCGTCGATCCCGGTCATCGCCCCTCACCCCTTGTCAGCGAGCCTGCTCGGCGCCGATCATCCTCCAATTCCGCTGCCGAAGGCGAGACGGAAATGACTGCTCTGCGGGGGCCGACCTGTCCCTGGTTTGGCGTAAGATGAATTTGATCGTCCGTTTTGTCGTTGCCCTATGGCACGTCGCCGGGCTCTTGCTCGTTGCCGTGCTCGTGATCGAATTCGGCGTCGACGGGTGGCGGCGGCTGGGCCGATGGCTGCATTATCGCCGCCCGACCCGGCCCGACCGCACGGCTGCCGCAGACGCCTACGCCGGCGCTCAATGGTCGGTCGCTTACTTTGACGAGTTCCGTCGCGCGGTCCGGGTCGACTGGAAACCCTATGTCGAATGGTGGCAGCGCCCGTTCCGCGGCGCCTATGTGACGCTCGACGAGCGCGGGCTGCGGCCGACACCGGGCGAGAATGCGCCGGAAGGAGAAGCAATCCGGATCCTGTGCTTCGGCGGCTCGACGATGATGGGCATGGGTGCGCGCGACGAGCACACGATACCGGCGGTGCTGACCCGACGTCTCGGCGAACTGAGCCACCGCGTTGGGGTGACCAATTACGGCCAGCTTGGCCACAACAGTACGCAGGAAGCGATCACGCTGCAGCAGCTCCTAAAGGCTGGAGAGCGGATCGACATCGCGGTCTTTTACGACGGTATCAACGAGATGGCCTGCGCCGAGCAGACCGGCCGGGCCGACGGCTTGTTCAACGAAGCGCGGCGCCGTGCCGAGTTCAACTTGCTGCATCCCGATCGTCGCCGCGAGCTGTTCGCAGCGGCAATGATCATGGCCGCGCCACGCACCCTCCGCCGGCTGCGCCAATTGACCGGGCTAAGCCTCGCCGGGCCGGTACCGGCGACCGAAGCGGATCTGTCGCGGGTCGACATTGGCGCTCTCGCCGCGGAAGTAATCGCCGTTTATGAGGCGAATCTGCGGCTGGTTCGGCTCCTGGCGCGCGAATACGGCTTTCGCCCGATTTTTTTCTGGCAGCCGGCGCTGACCACAAAGCGGACGTTGACCCGCGACGAGCAGCGCTGGGAAAAGGATTATACAAAACATCCCGAAGCGCGCCGCCGGCTCTACGCCGCGATCCTCGACGCGCGCCGGGGCTGTCGCGAAATCGCCTATGCCGCCGATACGGTCGACCTGTCGGCGCTGTTTGACGATTGGACGGACCCGGTCTACATCGATCTCTATCATCTGTCGGAAGCCGGCAATGCCGCGGTCGCCGAGGCGATGCTGCCCAGCCTCGCCGCTGCCGTGCAAGCGCTGGAGCAGGAACGGCAGCGGGGGTAGGATTTT
The DNA here is from genome assembly GCA_963733945.1 of uncultured Alphaproteobacteria bacterium. Classification (GTDB taxonomy): domain Bacteria; phylum Pseudomonadota; class Alphaproteobacteria; order ATCC43930; family CGMCC-115725; genus AP-15. The sequence goes on from CAVTFD010000038.1 coordinate 31,170, forward strand.
GGAACTGTGGATATTGCTGGGCTTAGCGGTCATCGCTATGGCGATCGGTGCTGTAGCCCGCCTGCGCCGATCACGCCGCATTGCCGACGAGCACGAGACCCAGAATATCTACCCGTTGTGGTAGCGAGCGACAGGCTCGTCAGACGGGGACAAATCCGCGCCGGGCGTGGCCCGTTCGGCTCTCGACGATGCTGTCCACGCGTTGCGCACGCCTGGCGCCGCGGCTAGTCTGAGGCGCTGGCTCCACGCGACGAGGCTGCCGGCACGGAGGGGTGGCCGAGCGGTTGAAGGCGCACGCCTGGAAAGTGTGTAGACGGTGATGAATCGTCTCGCGGGTTCGAATCCCGCCCCCTCCGCCAACCGCTTAATAATATCAATATTTTGAAATAGTCACGGTAAAGCCGCGGCCCGGTTTAGCTCGACATCGTTCATTTAGGAGCGCCCTTGGGTATGCGGCGGGAGGCGCTGCCCCCTTTTGAGAAATTGCAGTGAGAAATTGCCAGCCCCGTTATCAACGGGCGACTATTTCTCCGACAGTTCCGGCGGGAAATCCGGATTCGCTTCCCAACGACCTCACTGAAGGCGGTTTCCTACCAACAGAATGGCTAGAGCTAAACCGGATCGCAGCGAGCCCAGCCAATCCGATCCCGAGCAATGAAAGGGTCATCGGCTCCGGTACGGGATCCGCGGGAGGGTCAATACCCAGGAGGCCGAAGACGAGGTCGTTGTAGTCGAAGTCACTATTTTGATTGGCCAGCAAATCCTCCATGCCGGCAAAGGTCCAGTCGTCGATCGGCGCGATCCCGGTCATCACGCCATAAGCCGGACCCAGGTCCGCCTGGGTCAAGTACGTACGAGGTGCGTCAGTTTGGAAATCGGCGTAGGTCGATTGAACGGCGATGTGCTGGTGACCGTCACTTGCGGCGACGCCGGCCTGAAAGCTGTCACCGGTCGTTTGGTTGGTGAATACAAAATCGAGAACCTGGCCTACCGTAAGGCCGGTTATTATCGCCTCGGTGCCGAACGGATCCAGATTGCTGACCAGCAAACTCACGCCATTGAAAAGCAGATCCACATCGGCGGCGCTCTTGTAGGCGAAGACGATGTCCACTGTCGACGCAGTCGCGGTGATCGCGCAGGTCGTGCCGGCGCCGGGATCCGGCGCACTGATCTGCGTGCTGGACACGCACGTCGCCTGGGCCTGGCCGGCGGCGCCGAGGGCGATAAGGGCCGCCGCAGCGAGCAAGAGCTTTTTCATTACGTCCGTCCACAGAACCTGAAAATTCCAACCACCGCGACAACAGCCGTCCCCATGAGCCTTGAGATCATCTGTTGTCAAATTCCTTCTCGGCGATTAGTTAATGCATTTTCACTATTCATGCAAAACAATTCTTGTTTAATTTTTTAACCAAGAAAAAATCGAAAGTAGCTGATAAGGTAACGTCCCACCGGCTCTCTCCATTTCGTTGACGATCGTCGGCTTTCCGCCCGTATCGGAAATGTTCCGGTACGGTACGGAATGGTATTATTGGAGCTTCCGAGGGAAAATCAAGCGTTTGCCGAGCGCTTAAATACGCTACGACATTGATATTAAAGGGACGCCCTCGCCGCCAGCGCTAGCCGAATCGCCTCTGACGGTTCGTCAGCCGGAGGCTGCGAAGCCGCCGTCGACCGGAATGGCTGCGCCGGTCACGAAGTCGGAAGCGGCGGAGGCGAGAAAGACCGCGACGCCCGCGAGATCCTCGGGCATGCCCCAACGGCCGGCCGGGGTGCGCGCCAAGACGCGCTCGTGAAGCCCGGCGACCTCGCGGCGCGCGTTTACGGTCAGCTCGGTATCAATCCAGCCGGGCAGCACCGCATTGACCTGGATGTTGTCCGCCGCCCAGGCGGCGGCCAGGGATTTCGTCAGCTGGACGAGCCCACCCTTGCTGGCTGCGTAGGGCACCGCATAGGCCGCGCCGAAGATCGAGTACATCGAGCCGATATTGATGATCTTGCCGCCGCCGGCGCGCTTCATCGCCGGGTGGGCTGCCTGCGCGCAGATGAACGCCCCGGTCAGGTTGGTGGCAAGCACGGTCTGCCACTCGGCTGCGCTGTAGGTCTCCGCCGGCTTGCGAATCGACATGCCGGCATTGTTGACCAGGATGTCGAGCCTGCCGAAGCGGTCGATGGCCGTCCCGACCATTGATCGGCACGAGCTTTCATCGGCAACATCGAGCGCAATGAAAGTGTTATCGGCGCCGAGCTCCGAAAGCGCGCGCAGCGCCGCCTCGGATTTAACCGCATCGCGCGCCGCCACGATGATCTTGGCCCCGGCGGCGGCAAGCCCGCGCGCCATGCCAAGCCCGATGCCGCCATTGCCGCCGGTGACCACGGCGACGCGCCCGGAGAGGTCGAACAGGATCATCTCAGAGCGAACTCGATCCGGAAAGCGAAACCCACGACAAAAACGAGCACACCTTCATCCCAGGCCTGTCCTCGCGAGCGGGGCGACGGAGAGCGGCTCAATAAATCCCCTTCAGCGGGGTCGTCTCGCGCTTTTCGACGGTGGCCCCGGCGGTGTCGGTGGCGCCTGACGTCAACAGCTTGTTCGAAAGGCTTTGCGAGCCGACGATCGCATTCTGGTCTGGGGCCTGTGCGTTGGATGGGCCGATATCGGGTAGGCCGCCAGAGCCGCGCAGACGAAGATCGGCGGCCTGCTTGCCCGGCTCGCCGGGTCCGGCTTGCTCCATCGCCTGCTCGGCCTGCTGCTGCGGCGTCTTCTCCTGCGGCCGCGGCGCCCCCGGCTCCGGCGGGCGCAGATCAAAGTCTGGGGGCACCGTCAGCGGCGCGCGCGATTCGACGGCGAACTCGTCGGGCATCGGTTGATCCATACCAATCAGCTGCTTGAAATCGCCGCAGGCCGAAAGAAGGGAAAGTCCTCCCAGACAAACAACGCAAAGCGAGAGCCGACCGCGGCCCGCGCCGCGAAGCAGGCGATATTCGGTCATGGCAGTAATCCCTCCCGCCTTATTTTTAATGCGCTTCGCGGTGCAGAAGCAAGCCGTCGAGCAACATTGCCGCGACGCCGACGCAGATCGCGCTGTCGGCAACGTTGAATGCGGGCCAGTGCCACGCTCCTATATGGAAATCGAGAAAATCAATGACGGCGCCATGGCGAATCCGGTCGACGACATTACCGATCGCGCCACCGATTATCAGGCCGATTGCGACCGCAAGGAGCGGGCTGGTAATCCGGCTCAGCCAATAGAGTAGTCCGGCGATGATCGCGCCGGCGGCAAGCGAGAAGAGGACGGCGTTAAGCCCGCCGCCGCCCGCGGCGCCCGTGTTGAACAGGCCAAAGCTCATGCCGCGGTTGTAGGTCAAGACGAGGTTGAAAAACGGCGTGACCCGCTCGGCGGCGGCGGCGCTGTCGGCAAAGTGGGCGAGGACGGCGGCCTTGCTGAGCTGGTCAAGGACCACGACGATTGCAGCGACGGCAATCCCTCGCCGCAGCATCACCCGGTGCTCGCCGCGCGCGCGACTGCGGCGGCGGAATCGACCACCTCGGCGCAGCGGCGGCACAGATCGGCGTGGACCGGCGCCTGCCCGACTTCGGGCAGCACGCGCCAGCAGCGCTCGCAGCGCTCGCCCGGCGCCGACGACACCCGAACCCCGATGTCGGGGAGATCGGGCAGGGTGAAGGCGCCCTCCGGAACCGGAGCCGGCCGGACCGTGGCGGCCGAGGTGATGCACAGCTCGGCCAGGTCGACATCGGCAACGAGATCCGCGAGCCGGTCGGGGACAAACACCTCGACCGCGGCCTGCAGGCTCGAACCCAGCCGTTTCGCACCGCGCTCGAGTTCGATCGCGCCGGTGACGACGCGGCGCAGATCGCGCAGCGTCGCCCAGCGCTCGGCCAACGCCGGGTCGAGCCAACCGGCCGGCACCTCGGCGAACAGCTCGAGATGGACGCTGCGCTCCGGGGCGTCGCCGTGGCGGGCGAGCCAGGCCTCTTCGGCGGTGAAGCAGGTAACCGGCGCTAGCCAGCGCACCAGGCAGTCGAAACAGCGATCGAGCACGGTGCGCACCGCCCGCCGCCGCATGTCGTCGGGCGCGTCGCAATAGAGCCGGTCCTTGCGGATGTCGAAATAAAATGCCGACAGATCGGCCGCGCAGAAATTATAGAGCGCGGTGAACATGCCGTGGAAATCGAACGCCTCGACCGAACGGCGGATCAGCGCATCGAGTTCCGCGAGCCGGTGCAGGACCCAGCGCTCGAGGTCGGGCATCGCCTCAATGCCGACCGCCTCCTCAGGCGCAAAGTCGTCGAGCGCGCCCAACAGGTAGCGCAGGGTGTTTCGCAGGCGGCGGTAGACATCGCTCTGATGCTTGAGGATCTCCGGGCCGATGCGCAGGTCCTCGGAATAGTCGGAGCCGACCACCCACAGGCGCAGGATGTCGGCGCCGCTCTGCTGCATCACCTCCTGCGGAGCGACGACATTGCCGAGCGATTTCGACATCTTGCGGCCTTCTTCGTCGAGCACGAAGCCGTGGGTCAGCACCGCGTCGTAAGGGGCGCGGCCGCGGGTCCCGCAGGCTTCGATCAACGAGGAGTTAAACCAGCCGCGATGCTGGTCCGAGCCTTCGAGATAAAGCGAGGCCGGCCAGCGCAGCTCCGGCCGCTGCTCGAGGACAAAGGCGTGGGTCGAGCCCGAATCGAACCATACCTCAATGATATCCGTGACCTTTTCCCACTCCGCCGGGTCGTGGGCGTTGCCGAGAAACTGCGACGCATCGGCGCTGAACCAGACGTCCGAGCCCTCGCGCTCGACCGCGGCGGCGACGCGCTCGACGACCGACGGGTCGCGCAATGGCTCGCCGGTCTCGCGATGAGTGAAGACCGCGATCGGCACGCCCCAGGCGCGCTGGCGCGACACGCACCAATCGGGCTTGCCCGCGACCATCGCCTCGATGCGGTTGCGGGCCTGCGGCGGGACCCAGCGGGTCTCGGCGATCGCCGCCAGCGCCTTTTCGCGCAACCCATTCGCCGTCATGCTGATGAACCATTGCGGCGTGTTGCGAAAGATCAACGGCGCCTTCGACCGCCAAGAATGCGGGTAGGAATGGACGAGCACGCCCCGCGCCAATAAACCGCCCGCGGCGTCGATCGCGGCGATCACCGCGTCGTTCGCGTCGCCGGGCTTGCCGTTTGGCCGATAGACTGTGCGGCCGGCGAACAATGGCACGCCCGGCAGATAGACCCCGTCGGGTCCGACCGTTTCGGGCACCGGCAAACCATTCGCTTGGCCGAGGTCGAAATCGTCGGCGCCGTGGCCGGGAGCGATGTGGACGAGGCCGCTCCCCTGGTCGGATTCGACAAAGCTTGCCGCCAGCAACGGCACGTCGAATTCGTAGCCCCGGCCGGCGAGCGGATGACGCGCGACCGTTCCGGCGAGAGCCGCGCCGGGAAACCGCTCGAGCACCGAATAGGCCTCGATCCCGCCATTCGCCGCGACCTGATCGGCCAACGATGCAGCGACGAGCAGGGTCTCGCCAGGCTGCGCCCGGCTGCCTTCCGCCGCCCGCTCGACACGGATCGCGACGTAATCGAGCGCCGCGCTGAACGCGATCGCACGGTTGCCGGGCAGGGTCCAAGGCGTCGTCGTCCAGATCAGCGCTGCCGCGTCGGCAAGCGCCGGCAGACCGGTCGTGACGATCGGGAAGCGAACCCAGACCGTTGTCGATTTGTGGTCGTGATACTCGACCTCGGCCTCAGCGAGCGCCGTCTGTTCGACCACCGACCACAAGACCGGCTTCGAGCCGCGGTAAAGCCCGCCATTGACCAGAAACTTGCCGATCTCGCGGACGATCTGCGCCTCGGCCGAATAGGCCATTGTCGTATAGGGATTGGCCCAATCGCCGATAACGCCCAGGCGCTCGAACTCGGCCTTCTGCACCTCGATCCAATGGGTGGCGAACTCGCGGCATTCGCGGCGAAACTGATCGGCCGGAACGCTGTCTTTCGACATTTTCTTCGCCCGGTATTTCTCCTCGATCATCCACTCGATCGGCAGGCCGTGGCAGTCCCAGCCCGGTACATAGGGCGCATCCTTGCCCAGCATCTGCTGCGAGCGGTTGACCACGTCCTTCAGGATCTTATTCAGCGCATGACCGATATGGAGATGGCCGTTGGCATAGGGCGGGCCGTCATGCAGGACGAATTTCTCCCGGCCCTGCGAGCCCTCCCGCAGCCGTCGATAAAGGTCCATCGCTGCCCAGCGCGCCAGGATCAGCGGCTCGCGCTTCGGCAGATCGCCCCGCATCGGGAAGTCAGTCTTGGGCAAGAAAACGGTCGGACGATAATCCGTGGGCATCGGAAATCCCTGGATAAGAGGAAAAAGCGAAAGCGTCCCGATCCTCAGACGAGGACCGGGCCGATAATTCGCGATATCCAGGTGCGACGCAGAAACATGGCGGACATATAACAGCCTCCCCAGTCAAATTCGAGGGGTAGTTGGCTGCGCCGAGGTTCGCAGAGGACCAGCGGTCCGCTCAGTCCTTGCGCCAGTTCAAGGTGACGCTGCGCCCGTTACGAAAGCTGCCGGTGGCGTCGATCCGCCCGTCGCGCAACTTGCCGACCAGATCGATGACCGCGAAGCGGGACCCGTCGGCCCGCTTCGTGTGCATGTGGATCGCGACATCGCCAGCGCGGGTAACATCGCCCGCAAGATATACCGTCGCGCCGGAAATGCGGCCGGGCCACTGACCCGAGATCGTCCTGTTCCTGACGACCGCTTGCGCCCGGAAGCAGCGGGCCGGGTCGGTCTCGCCCGGACCGAAGCAGATGGGGCCCCCATAGACCCCGGTCGGGTCACCGGCGGAGGCGGGCTTGGACAGGGCTGCCGGACTGGGCGGCAGATCAGGCTGAGGCGGTGCGACCTGGGGCGGGGCCGTGACGGCTGCTAGTTGCGTGGCCTCGCTCCTCTTGCGGTTCTCTTCGGCGAGATGATTGGCCTCGCTGTCGATGCGCTTCTGCTCGGCCAACGCCTTCTGTTGCGCCGCTTTGGCCGCTTGGTCCGCCATCTTTTGGGCAGCCACAGCGGCTGCGTGCGCGGCTTCGGCTCGGCTGCGCCGGTAATCCGAATAGCCCCAAACGCCAGCCCCGGCCGCCGCCAGCAGCAGGACGATCGCGGCGGCGGCCCATACCCGTCCGGCGCCAAGGCGGCGCTTGAGGGCTGGCGCCGGCAATATCCCCAGGCCGTCGGCTTCGGCGATCGCAAAGGTGCGGACCGGCTGAGGGATATTCTTGTAGCTCATCTCTCCGAGCGGGGTGAACGACAAGGACAGTTTGTTGCGGATCTGATCGTAGACACTCCCGGCGATGCAGACGCCGCCGGGCTCCGCCGCCCCTTGCAGCCGTGCGGCCACGTTGACGCCATCGCCGAGCAGATCCTGGCCCTGCACCATGACGTCGCCGAGATTGACCCCGATACGAAACCTGACCTGCCGTTCTTCGGGCAGTTGATCGTTGCGGGTGCGCAGCGCCGCTTGGATCTCGGTGGCGCAGCGTACCGCTTCGACCGCACTGCCGAACTCCGCCAGGATGGCGTCTCCGGCGGTGTTGAACACGCGGCCCCGGTGCAGTTCCACGAGCTTTTCGAACACTTCCTTGTGTCCGCGGAAGGTTCGCAGGGTGAGTTCCTCGTCCTCGGCCATCAGCCGGCTGTAAGCGGCGACATCCGCCGACAGGATCGTCGCCAGCTTGCGTTCGAGGTCCGGGGTCGCCGGGCTGTCGCTGTCGGCCACCAGTATTCTCTATCCGATCGGCGGGGTGGCGGCGAGGATCTCGCGGGCGCGCGCGGCGTCGGCGGCGATCTGCGCTTTCAGGGCGTCGAGCCCGGCGAATTTCTGCTCGGGGCGGATGAAGTCCACGAACGCGACCCGCAGATGGCGGCCGTAGAGATCGACGTCGACGTCGAAGAGATGGGCTTCGAGCCGTGGCTCGGGAGTGCCGACCGTCGGGCGCAGCCCGAGATTGGCGACGCCGTCGGTGGTGCGGCCGGCGAGCGGATCGTCCGGGCCGTCGCCCGAGACGCGAACGGCGTAAACGCCGAAGGCCGGTCGCAGATAGTCGTCGAGCCCGAGATTGGCGGTCGGAAAGCCGATGGTCCGCCCGCGCCGATCGCCGGTCGCGACGCGGCCGTCGATCTCCCAGAACCGGCCGAGCAGAGCCGCTGCCTCGCGCGGCTTGCCGGCCTTGAGCAGCTCGCGGATATGGGTCGAGGAATAGACCGTTTGGTCGGAGCCGCGAATCGGCTCGATGACGGTCACGGCAAAGCCGCGCTCCGTCCCGGCGGCGCGCAGAAAATCCGGGGTTCCGCGCCGGCTCTTGCCAAAGGTGCAGTCCCAGCCGACGACGACATGGGAAGCGCCGATCGCATCGACGATGATCTCAGAGAGAAAATCCTCGGCGCTCTTGGCGGCAAAGCCGAGATCGAAATGCTGCACGAACAAAAGATCGACGCCGAGGCGCGCCAATTCGCGCTCCTTGACCCGGAACGGGGTCAGCCGGAACGGCTCGGTCGTGGGCGAAAATACACTACGCGGATGCGGCTCGAAGGTCAGCACCGCGATCGGCCGGTCGTGTTCGCGCGCCAGCTCGCGCACCCGCTCGATCAGCAACGCGTGGCCGCGATGCAAGCCGTCGAAATTGCCCATCGCCAGGACCGCGCCGCGCGGGTGGTGCGATTGAGGGCCGGGATGTCGGACGACGCGGATCACGGGAGCAAGGCGGAACACAGCTTCATCAATAGCCAAGTGGCGCAAAAATAACCCGATGGACCGCCGGATGATAGCGGCTCGCGCAACGAAGCCGCATGTCCGCAGGTCTCGTCCCGGCTGTCAGTCAGCAGCCCCGTTTTCGCTGCAATCCTCTATAGTCCTGTCGGAACGGTCGGCGGAGGCGGGATGGCCGTAGAGCGTGTGCCGCGCGAGCAGATGGAATACGACGTGGTCGTCGTCGGGGGCGGGCCCGCGGGCCTTGCCGCCGCGATCCGTCTGAAGCAGCTCGCCGCGGCGGCCGAGTGTGAGATTGCCGTCTGTGTCGTCGAGAAGGGCTCGGAGGTGGGCGCCCACATCTTGTCGGGTGCGGTGTTCGAGCCGCGGGCGCTCGACGAGTTGATCCCCGACTGGCGCGAGCGCGGTGCGCCGCTCGTCACCCCGGCGACCGAGGACCGGTTTCTGCTGCTGACCCAATCCCGGGCGTTTCGGCTGCCGACCCCGCAGCAAATGAGAAATCGCGGCAACTACATCATCAGCCTCGGCAATCTCTGCCGCTGGCTGGCGCAGCAGGCCGAGGCGCTCGGGGTTGAAATCTATCCCGGCTTTGCCGCCGCCGAGGTGCTGTACGACGACGCCGGCCAGGTACGCGGGGTTGCGACCGGCGATATGGGGATCGGCAAGGACGGCCGGCCGACCGACCGCTATCAGCCCGGGGTCGAGCTGGTCGCCAGGGAGACCTTGTTCGCCGAGGGGTGCCGCGGCTCCTTGACCAAGACCCTGGTCGAACGGTTCCGGTTGCGCGATGGCGTCGATCCGCAGACCTATGCGATCGGCATCAAGGAATTGTGGGAAGTCGTACCAGAACAGCGCCAGCCGGGGCTCGTCATCCACACTATCGGCTGGCCGCTCGACACGGGCACCTATGGCGGCTCGTTCCTCTATCATCTCGAAGCCGGACAAGTCGCGGTCGGCTTCGTGATCGGGCTCGATTACCGCAACCCCTACTTAAATCCGTTCGAGGAATTTCAGCGCTTCAAGACACATCCGGCGATCCGCCCGTTCTTCGAGGGCGGGCGGCGCATCGCCTACGGCGCGCGCGCCTTGAACGAGGGCGGGTTCCAATCGATCCCGCGGCTCGATTTTCCGGGTGGTGCGCTGATCGGCTGCGCCGCCGGCTATGTCAACGTGCCCAAGATCAAGGGCAGTCACACCGCGATGAAGTCGGGGATGGTAGCCGCGGAGACCGTGTTGCGGCGCCTCGCCGGCGATCAGGCCGCCTCGGTGCGACAGGCGCTCGAGCAGAGCTGGGTATGGGACGAGCTGCACCGGGTGCGCAACATCCGGCCGAGCTTCCGGTGGGGCCTCTATGCCGGTCTCGCCTATTCGGCCTTCGACACCTACATCCTGCGCGGGGCGACCCCGTGGACCTTTCACAACCATGCCGACCACACGCAACTGATGCCGGCGAGCGCGGCGCGGCGGATCGAATACCCTAGGCCCGACGGCAAGGTCAGCTTTGACCGGTTGTCCTCGGTGTTCATTTCGAACACCAATCACGAGGAGGACCAGCCGGCGCATCTGCGGCTCCGCGATCCGGCAAAGGCGATAGAGGTCAACTATCGGCTCTACGATTCGCCGGAACAGCGCTATTGTCCGGCCGGCGTGTATGAGATCGTGCAGCCATCCGAGGCGGTGGCCCCCTACTTGCAGATCAACGCGCAGAATTGCGTGCACTGTAAGACATGCGACATCAAGGACCCGGAGCAGAATATTGACTGGGTCGTGCCTGAAGGTGGCGGCGGGCCCAATTATCCGAATATGTGACGCAGGCGGACGGATCGAGACAGATGGGGATGAAAGTGATCGAGCAGCTACGGGCAGTGTGTGTCGCCGGGGCTTTGTTGACGCTCTTCGCGGGCGCCACCAGCATCGCCGCGCAAGGGACGGAGGAGCCGGCGATTTCGACGGATACGGCATACGGCCCCTACTTGGCCGGGCGACACGCACAAGAGGAGCGCGACTATGGCAACGCCGCGTTGTGGTTCGAGGAAGCGTTAAAAGCGGATCCGCACTCGCCCGAATTGGTCAGCCGCACCTTTGACATGGAGGCGCAGGCCGGCCACTTCGACGCGGCCCGTCCGCTTGCCGACCAGGCCCTCAAGCTCGATAGCTCCGACGCGGTCGCCGACCTCGTCCTATTGATCGACCGGGTCAAGGCGGGCGACAAAGCCGCCGCACTCGCTCGCGCAGAGGCCCTGCCGGACGATGGGCTGCACCGCTATGTCGGACCATTGGCTCGCGCCTGGATGCAAATGGCGACAGGTAATCTCGCGGGCGCCGACGCGGCGCTGCAGAATCTCGATAAATTCGACGGTTTTGCCCCGCTCAAATATTTCCAGCTCGGCCTGCTCTATGATTTTGCCGGAAAACCTGACAAGGCCGAAGAATATTATAAGCAGACTCTTAACTCGACCGGGCAACTTAACTGGCGACTGACCGACGCTATGGCGAATTTTTATCAGCGTCACGGCCGTCGCGATCAAGCCGATGCAGTTTACAAGCGATTTATCAAAGAGAACTCGGGCAGCGAGTTGGCTGAATCGATGCTGGCAGCCAAACCTGTCGGAATCCCAGCGCCGTTGATCGGTTCGGCTGAGGATGGCCTCGCCGAAGCTTTGTTCGATCTGGCCAGCGTCGTCAACCAGCCGGAAACGACGGACTTGGCTCTGCTCTATGTTCGTTGCGCGCTCGATTTGCGGCCGCATCTGGCCGTCGCCCAGCTGCTGCTCGCCGACATCCTAAGTGGCGAGAACAAGCCACAGGAAAGCCTCGACGTCCTTGCCGGGATCCCGGGGAACTCGCTCTATTCATGGTCGGCACGGTTGCGCGCCGCGGCCAATCTCGAAGCCCTCGATCGCGTCGAGGAAGCAGTCGCCGAGCTTCGCGCGATGGCTGCCAAGGAGCCGAGCCGGGCCAGCGCCGAGATTCAGCTGGGCGATCTGTTGCGCGGCCAGAAGCGCTTTTCCGAGGCAGCCGGCGCCTATAACGAAGCGATCCGGCGCCTCAAAGCGGTCGGCACGGCGCCCCACTGGGCGCTGTACTACAGTCGAGGCATCGCCTTCGAGCGATCGGGTCAATGGACCCTGGCGGAAGCCGACCTCGAGCATGCGCTCGAGCTCAAGCCCGATCAGCCGCTGGTGCTCAACTATCTCGGCTATTCGTGGATCGACCGTGGCGAAAAGCTGAAGCGCGGTCTGCAGATGATCGAGAAAGCGGTGGCGCTGCGGCCCGAGGACGGCTACATCGTCGACAGCCTCGGCTGGGCGCATTATCGGCTCGGCGACTATGCCAGCGCGGTCCAATATCTCGAAAAGGCGCTCGAGCTGGTGCCCAATGATCCGACGATCAACGATCATCTGGGCGACGCGTATTGGAAGAGCGGGCGGACGACCGAAGCCCGCTATCAATGGCGGCAGGCCCTGCAGTTCAAACCCGACAAGGAAGACATCAAACCGATCGAGGCCAAGCTCGAAGGCGGGCTGCCGACCACCGCAACCACCCGGGCCGGCGGCGGCTGAGCGGCGATGGCGGTCGCGGCCTTTGCCCCGGCAAAGGTCAATCTCTATCTGCATCTGATCGGAGTACGGGCGGACGGCTATCATCTGGTCGACAGCCTCGTCGCGTTTGTCGATATCGGCGATCGGGTCACCGCGGGAGCCTCCGCGGCGCTGACCCTGGAGATCGACGGGCCGCAGGCGGCCAGTCTCGCCGGTTTGGGCGAGGACAATCTGATGCTCCGCGCCGCGCGCCTGCTCGCCGGTCATGTCGGGATTGCCGCCTGCGGCGCCCTCCATCTGCAAAAGAACCTGCCTGTCGCCGCCGGCATCGGCGGCGGTTCGAGCGATGCGGCAGCGGCGCTGCGCGCGCTGTGCGCCTTGTGGCATGTGTCGGTCGACGAGGCGGATCTGCGCCGCCTTGGCGCCTGCCTTGGCGCCGACGTCCCGGCCTGCTTGCATGCGGGTACGGCCTGGATCGGCGGCATCGGCGAGGAGATCGAGCCTGAACCCTTATTGCCGACGGCCGGAATTGTGCTCGTCAATCCGCGGATCCCATTGCCGACCGCCGCGGTGTTCGCGGCCCGGCGCGGCCCGTTCGGCGAGACCGGCCGGTTTGCGCCGATGCCGCAGGATGCGGCTCGTCTCGCCGCGGTGTTGGGGCCGCTGCGCAACGACCTGACCACCGCCGCGATCGGCATCGCCCCCAAGATCGGCGCGGTGCTGGCGGCGCTCGCGCGGCTCCCCGGGGCTCTGATTGCGCGCATGAGCGGCAGCGGCGCCACCTGTTTCGCGCTGTTCGCCGACCGCCCGAAAGCCGAGCGGGCGCGCGCGGCAATCGCTAAGGCCGAGCCTGGATGGTGGTCTGCGGCCGGAGGGTTTGTTGCCGCCGAGCGGCTTTCCCGATAACTTGCCGCTGTTTGGGGCCGGTGGGGCGTAGCCAAGGGGTAAGGCAGCGGATTTTGATTCCGCGATTCGGAGGTTCGAATCCTCCCGCCCCAGCCAGTCTTTTCAATATCTTAGAAAGAAAAATAGGGGGTGCGCGTGTGCTACAGCCTTTGTGTCAAATTCCGCGGAATTCCTTGGTTTTTCGCGGAGTTCCGTGACTTCTCTGGCACACGTTTGGCACACGACTAGACCGCTATCTAGTGGTGCGGATGGCCGAAATCCTGCCCCGGCTGGCGCCGGAGGCGTATCGGCGCTGGTGCGAGCTGACCCGCATCTTCTGCAATGAGCAGAGCATTGCGGCCGAGCCTGTCCAGCTCCTGGAGCGGCACGAACCGGTGCGGCGGGCTGCGGACCAGGGCGATCCGATCAGCAAAGAAGCAATTACACAACACGATGCGATGCTGCGCGCCCTGGTCACCACCGATCAATGGCTCCTTCGCTTGGATTGTACTGGTCGTACTCGGTCGCGCCGGGCGAGACGGCCTCCAACTTCACTCCGCCCCAAACCAAAACAACCGCGTTGTCTATGGAAAAGCGCTTTGCCGTTGACCCCCCCCAAAGAAGCAGATGTTTCTGGCAACATGCTTTTCTCTACGCGATCGAGCGTGTCGGTCCGGGAAGACTTTTCATAGACGTACAGTATTGACGACGACGTATCAACCAATAGACCGCTTATATTCGAGGACCCAGTTGGAGCTGTGCGATTGGGACTACAGGAAACGGTATTCTCTAATTCAGGTCGCGGAACGCAAGTATAATCTGTCCTAGATTGATTTGGAAGCGGTTGCAATAAACTGAGGGATCCAATCGAGTATGCAGTCCCGGTCGCGGCGAGATGCGGTTCGCCGGCCTGGGGCCGCAGCTCTTCGCGGGTGGTGACCTCCGCGGTGGGAGCCGGTGGTGGTGCGGATGCACTTCTACCGCTTACCGGCCCGGGCTCTGGCGGCTGTGGTTGCTGAGCGGCCGCCTGTGAGCCGGCCTGCCCCTCGGATGCGAGCGCACGGGCGTCCGAATCGCCGAGCAAGCCTGTTACGGGTCGGCCGCGGGAGGTTTGCCAGACGACAATCCCGGCGCCGGTGTCCCGGCCATAGACGCCATCGACCGGGCCCGGCGGTATGAACCCGAGCTGCCGCAAAATGCGCTGGAGTTCCACATGTTCATTGAGCGGGCGATCCGCTTCCTCGCGCGCGGCTCCTGTGAGGCGCGAGATCCATGTCTCGCGCCTCTTCTCGTATCCGGCGCGGACGCAGTCGCGAGCTTGCCATACCTCGGCTGTCAACGCGCCGGCCCTTGGCAGCCCGCAATCGAATTGCACTTGATCTATGAATGAGAGGTCTTCTTCCGTCAGGCTTTTTCGATCGGATGGGTCGAGTTGCTGAAACAGGGCCCAATAGGCTTGGCCGAATCGCAAATCGAGGCGCGACAATCCGGGGTCGACACAGATCAGGAGCGTAAGCGGCGTGGTGGCCTTGCTGCAGTCGTAACTCGGCCCGATGTGGCCGCTTGCTGTGGGCTCCGCCGGCGTAGCGACCGAGGTTGAGCTGGCGGCAACTCCGTAAGACCGGAGGTAGGCAATCCGCGCTTCGCCGGCCCGCCTGAAACATTCCTTGATGGAGGCGGGGACCGGGTCTGGCGGCGGGCGGTCGGGCGGCACGCCGCAGGCGGTGGCGTAGGACGGGACCCATCTTCTCTGGTCCTCCCAAAGAACCGGCCATGCTCGTTCCCCGATGCGGGCGCGCGCCTCGTTGATCGCCTGCTGTCTTTCGTCCGTCAGCCGGATCAACTCGGGATCGCTGCAGATCACAACGGTCGGTGGAAAGGTCACACCGCTGCAATCGAGGCCGCGGCGGTCCCGCTCCCGAGGACCACCGCGAGGATCAGGGCGATGAGCCACATCAAAATTCTCCAATACCAGCGGAAAAAGTGGCTACGATCGGTATTTGACACAAAGCTCGCTGCTTTCTTCGGTTTATAAGCCGCGCCGGCTGCCCTGAAAACACAACGCGGTCAAATTCGGTCGCATCGGGCGGCAGGCCTCCCGCGCCGGTGTTCATCTTCTTTCGGAATGTAGCTCCGACGGGACGGTAGGCCCGGTAGGGTAATTGCGACGGCCGCCGAACGGACTAGATGGAAGGAGCTGGAAATTGCGCGACTCAGTCGAGGCGACGGTCACAAGCGAGCGGGAGCCCCCGACCCTGCAGCGTCTGGAAGATCAAATAGGCTCTGGCGGACGGGCGGCTGGCAAGCGGCGGCGAGGGCGGCCAGATCAAGCTCTGGCTTGTTGACGAAAAGAAACTGATTGCCGCCCTCTGTCTTCGCGCCGGCCGCAAACTGTCGAAAGCTGAGTGGGCCCGCTACATCGGCGCCGCCACTCCCTGGCAGCCCAGCTGTCGCTCCTTCGGCGTCCCCTCAAACTGACGGACAGTCGGCGAGACGAAGAGCGGCTTGCGCGCCGCCGATCGCCAGACCGCCCGATGAGCGGACCCGATCAGGCCGTTTTGCGTCGAGAGCCGGAGATCGGGAGGTAGTATGGAGACCGTTGCTAACGGAGTGGCCGGGTATGAATAGCGCAACGGGCCCGCAAAGCGTGCCAACGATCGTCCGGCAGGCCGATCAGGACATCGCCGGTCTGCGCGACGCGCTGGGTATCGCAACGCCGGCTCCGGTCGTTTTGATCAGCGGCGGGGCGGACACATTCGACCCGGCCATGGCGCCAAAGCTGACCCAGCTGATCGGCCGAGGCCTGCTCCGAGCGGGTCGAGTGGCCGGCGCGGTCCTTATCGATGGCGGCACCGACGTCGGGGTGATGGCCTTGATCGGACGGGCCGCCGGTTCCGCGGCCGAGCCCATGACCCTGATCGGCGTGGCGCCCGAGGCACTGATCCAGGCCCCCGATATTTCGCCAGCCGAAGCGCCCGACCATCGCGTCGCGCTCGCCCCTAACCACACGCATTTCGTCCTGACGCGGGGCGAGGCGTGGGGTGCGGAGACGCCGGTGATGTTCGATCTAGCGCTGGAGATCGCCGGAAAACTGCCGGTAGTCGTGGTGATGATCGGTGGCGGGCAGGGGGCGTTGTCCGAGATCCTAAACGCCGTCCGCCACCATTGGCGCGTTCTGATCATCGCGGGGAGTAAGGGCACCGCCGACGAATTGCTGGCGCAATGGACGACCAAGGTCGCTAAGGATGACGATCCGGTGATCGCCGAAATCCTCGCCGACGGCGACCTGCACGCCTTTGCGATCGGCGACCCGCCCGAAGTCCTGGCGCGGCGGATCGGCCGGGAGCTGGGCGGAGACAGCACGTTGCGACAGGCGTGGCTCCGCTTCGGAGCGCTCGATCTGGCGACCGACGGCCAGCAAAAATTCTTCCGGCGCATGCAGGGCCTGATCCTCGCCTTGTCCGTCGGCGTAACCGCGACGGTCGTGCTGCACCAAGCGGTTTCCGATCGCTGCCCAATCCCGATCTCAGATCAGGACTTCGGCTGCGGACGCGATTTGCACTATCTGGTCATCATTGCGCCGATCGCCCTGTCGGTCCTTATCGGCTGGTCCAACCGGTTCCATCATGGCAAACGCTGGGTTCTGACACGCCAGGCGGCGGAGGCGATCAAGCGCGAGATCTTTCAATTCCGCACCGGCGCCGTGCCGTATCGCGACGAAGCCTCGCGCGAAAAAGACCTGGCGAAGGCTATCGAGGACGTGACCAGACGTCTCGCCCGCAGCGAGGCGAACACGACGGCTCTACCTATCTACAGCGGTCCGATCCCGCCGCAATATGCGGCCGGCGACGGCGATGACGGCATGAGCCCGCTGGTACCCGATCGTTACATCGCGGTGCGGCTCGATGATCAGCTGAAGTTCTTCCGCAAAAAGGCCGTGACACTGGACACCCTGCTCGAGCGGCTGCAGTGGGGGATCCTCGGCGTCGGCGGGCTGGGCACTCTGCTGGCCGCGATCGGTTTTGACCTGTGGGTGACGCTGACCACCGCCATCGCCGCGGCGTTGGGAACTTATCTGAGCTATCGCGGCGTGGACTCGACCCTGACGAACTACAACCAGACCGCTATCGATCTCGAAAACATCAAAGGCTGGTGGACGGCTCTGCGGCCGGACGAGCAAGGCGATCCATCGAATGTCGACACCTTGGTCCAACACACCGAGCAGGTGTTGGCGACCGAACTCAGCGGCTGGACCCAGCGCATGCAGGACACTTTGGCCAATCTTCGCAAAGACCAGGAAAAAGAGGCTGATGATAAGACAGCGGACGGTGCCGGCCGAAGCGAAGGGGGACCGAACCTGGTTGTAGCGACGCGGAGTGATGCAACGCCTACCACACCTCCAAGCCAGCTTTCAGGGGCCCGTTAGCCAAGAGGGCGCAGTTAATTTGGTTGGCTGTAGCGGCTCTCCCGGCAGCAACGCCGGGAGGGGCGCTACGTCTAATCGAGCTGGTAGCCCCCTGTGCCCGCGTCATCGCAGAGTAGCGAAAGTCTACCTTGAGGCGCATTCCTCGTCGTCCTCGTTTGATCGCCCGAAAGGTCGGTCTTTCCACCGGTTTGAGCCGGTATGATTGAGCGCAACCAAGGTCGCTCAAAAATCAGTTAGTAGCCGGTCCACGGGCCTCCGACGAGCGCGTGCCTTCGCACCCTAAGCGGGGCTTCGCGCCGAAAGTCATCTCGGCCCCGCTCCCAGAGCCGAAATTCACGCTGAGGCAGTACCCACGCAACCGCCCGGCCGCACCAAAAAAGCACGACCATCCTGGGCGCGCAGCAAGGTTCGCGACGGGTCCGGTTCTGGCGCGATCGAGAAAGTTTTCCCGGCGCCCCTACTTTTTGTTCTGGAGCGGCGCCGTCACCGTCGGCGCGCGCGTAACGTTGAGGCGGCGAGTGATGGTGATCCTGGGCGCAGGCCGTCCGTGAACGCTCGTAGTGCTGCACCGGCGCCCAAAGGACGAGGTCGCAACGGTCTGATGATCCAAATCGCCAGAACTGGTATGATGGCCGTCCGCACTTTCGGAGCCCGAGTAAACGAACCGAAAACGCTACCGGAGAGCGATGCCGCTCGAGTCGTCCGCCCAGACCGAAGCTGCGACCGATTTGAGAAGCGGCGTCAGCCCTAAATCCGGCCGCCGAGGAGTTTGGCCGAAGCCGATCGCCTCGCTTTTGGTCCGCCTCGGCCTCAGGTTCAACGACCCGGCCGTTGAAGACCAATACAGGGCCTATTTCGCAGAATACGCTATCTATCGGATGCGGATTGCGATGGGCCTCGCCGTCGTCACCAATGCCGTCTTCGGCATCTGGGACCTGACCAGCGCCAGCGGCGGGCTCATGTCGACACGGTTCCGGTACATGGTCGCCTTCCCCGCATTCGCGATTTTTTTTGCCGGCAGCTTTCACCGAGGGATGAAGAGGTGGTGGCAGGAATACTCGGTGCTCTTCTGCGTCGTTGTCACGGTTTGCATGTATCGGTCGATCGTGCTCTTTGACATGGAAACCGAATTTAACATCGCGCGCGGCAACGGCACCTTGAATTTCCAGCTGGCGGCGATTTTCGGCGCGCTGTTTCCGATCGGGTTTCTCTACATGGTGGTGGGGCAAGCCATATTTCAGCTGGCACATGCGCTGCTCCTCTACCACCACCCGCCGCCGAATTTTTATTTGACGACCTATTTCTCGTTCCAGCTGAGCTGCGCCTCCACCGTCGTCTGCTTGATTGCGTATTGGCGCGATACGGTGTCGCGCCGTCAGTTTGCCCAATCTCTTGCGCGTGGTGAGTCTGACCAGGTAGGCGCCGGGATCTCCTATGTCGGCGACGGCTACCTCGAAGGCTCCGGCGAACTGGTTGCGAAAACAACTCCGCAGAACAGCCCGAGGATTACGATTTCCTATCGACGGGGAGATTTGGGAATCATCACCGGTCGCATTTTCGACCGGCTGACGAACCACTACGGAAAGAACGCGGTGTTCCGCGACATCGACAATATCCCGGCCGGTGTCGATTTCCGGGAGCACATCGACGAAACCCTGGACCAAAGCGACGTCGTGCTCGCGATCGTCGGTCCGCGCTGGATCGGCTCCCATTCAGGGCGCGACCGCCTCAGCGAGCCGAGCGATCCGGTCAGGGTGGAAGTCGAGACCGCCTTGCAAAAACGCAAGCCGCTGATCCCGGTCCTGGTCTTGAACGCGCACATGCCGACGGTCGAGCAGCTGCCGAGCTCCCTGCGCGATTTCGCCTACCGGAACGCGGTGACGATCGACGCCGAGCGAGATTTCGATGTGCACATGGCGCGACTGATCCGGTCGATCGATCGGATCGCCAAAAAAACTGCGACCGACAGTCCCGGCGATTCGAATTGCTGATCAAACCAAAGACCGCTCGTGCGCTCGGCCTCACGCTGCCGCACTCGCTGCTCGCCAGCGTCGACGATGTCATCGAGTAGCTGGCAAGCGGATAAACTACCGGTTTCCACCCGACCCGGCGGTTCGCACTGGCCGCCCTTGACATCGGGTTTGCGTCCGATTCCGGCCGTTCGGATGCCTACGGGTGAAGGAGTCAAGTCGAGCTACAACTGCCGTTCACGCTTTGAGAGCATGAACTGGTCTTCATGCCCCCGTTTGTGTCATTCGCCGACCGCTGCAGGTCCGTCTCAGATAAGGAGTACTTTCCGTATGAGCTCGGTGCGGCCGCCGGGAGCCGCGCCGCCGGCACGCCCGGGCATTGCCCCCGGAGGGTAGGCTGGCCGTTGTGTGCCTGGACGATCCGCGCGACAATACGAGGGGCAAGGCCCTATGGACTTCGCCGCCTTCACTGGGACCCCCAGGAGGAACGCCCATGGCGTTTGTCAGATGTTATACCGGCACGAATGGTCAGTCACACTTTGAGGACCTGGACCTGCTCCCACCTGACATGGAGAGGTCAATCGAGCAGGCCGTCAGCAGTATCACCTTCACGCGTTCGCCCAACGGCCGTTTCAGCGATTGGCACAACGCGCCGCGCCGCCAGTACGCCATTTTCCTCTCCGGAGGCCAGATGGAGGTCGTGATCGGCGATGGGACCACCCGGCGGTTCGGCCCTGGAGACGCCGTCCTGTTCGAAGACCTCACGGGACAAGGGCACACCAGCCGGAGCGTCGGTGGGGACCGCCTGACCGCTATCGTGCCCTTAGCGGATTAGCCCCCCTGGGTCGTGTACCCGATGGCGGCGGATAATGATTTCATCCCGAAAACCGGGTCGCTCATGCTCGTTGGGAGCGATTGATAGGCCAAGGTGTGTATCACACCAGCAAAGGGGCCTACAGTAGGGAGAGCGAAGGGTAGAGGGAGAGGCCAGCAGCCAAGCCGGAAACTGGAAGGGGAAAAACATGGCTGAGAAGATGCGCTACAACAAGATCATCGACCTCCTCGAGCACGGCAAGCCGGTGTTCAGCACCAGCACGGTCCCTAACGGCAGTCTGGATGACCTGACCTACATTGCTGATGCCGACTACGACGCGGTCATCATTGAAATGGAACACGAGGGTTTTAGCTTCCCCACCCTGCGTACCTCCCTGCAAGTGCTGCTGAACCGCAAAAGGATTGCCGAGAAGGGCAACCTGCAACCCGACGTAGTGCCGATGGTCCGGATTCCTCCGAACGCCCGCGAGCGCAACCAGTGGGTGATCAAGCAGGCGCTGGACAGCGGCGTGTATGGTCTGGTGTTGCCCCACCTGAGCACAGTGGAGGACGCCCAAGCCGCAGTCGCGGCGGCACGGTATCCCCAGGTGCCGGGGGTGCAAGACTTTGCACCGGCTGGGGAGCGCGGTTGGGGCAATCGCATCGCCTCCCGATACTGGGGCCTGACCCCGCAGGAATACTACGACGCCGCCGACCTCTGGCCCCTGGACCCTGAGGGCAATATTTTACTGATGGGCATCATCGAAGAAGCAGAAGGGGTGCAGAACATACGCGACATTTTGCGTCAGGTGAGGGGCATCGGCGCCATCTGGGCAGGCCCCGGGGACATGTCGGTGTCGATGGGATTGCGGGGCCAAGCCAGCCATCCAGCCGTGCAAGAAAATCTGCTGCGCGTCCTGGCCGCCTGCAAAGAGTTCGGCGTCCCCTGTGCGACCGGAGCCACGGCTGATGAGGTGGCGATGCGCCTGGAGCAAGGCTTTCGCATCATCATGACCGCTCCGGTGAGAAGCACGCCAGGGCTGGTCGAGGGGCGCCGCCTCTCCGCCCGTTAATGCCTGTCTCTTGTGCACAGCGGGAGGGTGGCAATGACGGCGTCACTGAGAGGTCTTCCTGCCTGTAATACAGAGGCTGTGGGCTATCGCGACTTAAGCTAAGATGGCTCCCCAGTTGTTGTCTCGTGTCTCTCCTGGGCTCCAGGCGTGAGGACCGGGTGCCGACGAGACGAGGCAAAACGATGGCGGCTACGCTTCACGGAGGAGACGGAAACATGGCACAAAAAGGTCGCGGGATTTTCATGGTGTACGTTGATATCGACGCCCAGCACGTGCAGGAATTCAACGAGTGGTATAACAAGGAACATCTGCCGGAATTGCTGTCGGTGCCCGGCATTCTCTCAGCGGCCCGCTATGAGGCGGTCAAGGGTGGCCCGCAGTACCTGGCATGCTATGAACTGGAAAGCGCGGCGGTGATGCAGACGCCGGCGTTTACCAACCGGCCGCGGACGCCATGGGGACAGAAAGTCTCGCCGTCCATTATTGGGAAGAATTTGACACGCATTGTCGGGGAACAGATTTACCCGGAGGGCATGGAAATGCCGGAGCGCGGCATGGCGCCGGTGTTGCAGATTGGCCGCATGTCCGTCCCTGCCGAGGTCGATGCGGAGTGGAACGCCTGGTACAGTAGGGAATATGTGCCAGGTTACCGCAAGGTGCCGGGAGTGATCTACGCCCGCCGCTATCGGGTTCTCGAGGGCGCCAGCGGCTACAGCACGGTCTACGAATTTGCCAGTACGGCGGTGCCCGAAAGCGCGGAGTGGAAGGAACAACAGCAACATTCCTCGCCCAATTCGCCGCGGATGCGGCAGGCCATGACGCATGCGCCGGGTTCTGCCGGGGTGTACGTACAGGTGAATCCCTAAAGTCGAGGGTGCGCTAGATGTCTATTTTGTAAGTCCTGAGCCAGCTGTCTTGGAGCCGCGTGCGCATTTAACAGAAAGGTGGGTTTCACGCGGCGAACAAACGGTGCGGCAAAGCGCACCCAGGGCCGTCAAGCCTCATGTAGCGTGTTCAGCGTTCGTCACACGTTGCTTTGAAGCCGTGTTGCAGGCCTCGTGGAAGACAATGGTCGGATACTGTTGGCGAGCTTAAAAGTGCCGACGTTGAGGCGGGCGAGACGAAGCACGGGAGGGGAGAGTAACGAGGTAATATGCGCTAAGTTAATTCGGCGTAGATTCCGCCATTCGTCGCGCGATCTGGGCTCGCGTCTGGTCAATGTGGGCTAAGAACCATTCTGCTCTCCTGGTCAGGTTCGCACCGTGCGGCCAGCATTTGACGCACAAGACGCGCCGGCGGGATAGCGGCTTTGGCCAGGGTTGAGGCAACGATCTACATTAGCTGCCGCTGGCGACCTTGCCCGCCTGGAGATCGAAGAGGGCACATCACGAAATAGGGATACATAAATACTCGTGCTGAAATGGGTGAATATCCGACAATTCATAACTTTCCTATACTCCTAAAATGAAGGCGTTCTGAGAGTCCCCGGGGTCAGTGGGCACGGCTATGGCTAAGCAGCCTGACGAATGCCCGCATCCTAGTTTGAATTAGTGTCGACGTTGACGGTTTGACTTGTTCGACCCATGACCGGGGAACGGCTGGTTTCGACGCCCAACGGCCGATAAGACCTGTGCGGCATTTGCAGCAGGCTCACCTTGCTGCCAGCTATCAGTATGAAATTTGGGAGACTGCCCGCAGCTCGTCGGGGGTTGCGTTGCCGTAGCCGAAGAATTCGAGGTATGCCGGTATCTGTTCGAACAGCATGTCTGTTCCGACCTGGTAACGGCAGCCGCGCCGCGCCACCGCTTTGAGCAGCAGCGACAGCTCGTCGGTCAGTACTACGTCTCCGACGAAGGTGTCGCTTCCGAGGCGCGCCGGATCGAACGGAAGCGGGTCGCCGACCGACATGCCGAGCGGTGTCGCATTTACCACCAGCTGGAACCCGGCAGGATCGTTGTCTCGCGGGCCGACGGTCAAGGTTGGGAAGTGCCGGCGCAGGCGGGCTGCGAGGCCTTGGGCAGCTGCGGCGTGGATATCGAACAGCGCGATCGATCGCGCCCCCTCCGCGGCAATCGCGGCGGCGATCGCCGAACCGACACCGCCGGCCCCGACAATCAGACAATCCGCGCCGGTAAAGTCGAAGCCCTTGCGCTTTGCCCCGCGCACAAAACCGATGCCGTCGAACAGCTCGCCATAGAGCGAGCCGTCCGGACGACGAAGGACGGCATTGCACGAGCCGGCCACCTGTACTGCCACGGCGGCCTCATCGAGCAGACCCACCGTGGCGACCTTGTGGGGCATCGTCACGAGCGCGCCGCGGATGTTGCTGAGGCGAAATAGCGGGCGCAGGAACGCCGCATAATCTTCGGCCCGCACACCCATCGGGACCACCACGGCATTGATGCCGCGCGATGCGAACCACGGATTGTAGATCATTGGCGCGGTAAAGGTCTCGGTCGGGTAGCCGAGATGGGCGATTAACTCCGTATAACCGTTGATCATGTGCTTCTCTCCCGACCCTGCCCAACCGCCCACTGACGGCGAAGAGCGCTCTGGGGATAGATTATCGAGCTGGTCGATGTCGACCAGTGCTGAGGTGGAAAGGGTTCCGCTTCGGAGGCTGAACTCGTTTTCTTCGCGTCGATCCGATCCCTGGAACAAGAGATATTCCTTGCGGGCAGCGATTTGGTTGGCCCTCGCAATCCATGGTCGCCCCCGTTGGGCCGATCACACCCTCCAGAGCTCCGGCCGATTGGCCGGCAAGGAAATCTACCGCGACGACAGGCTGAGCACGTTAGCCCGATATGCATTCGCAGCGGGGAGTCGAGACCGTGCTAGAACGCTCTCGCTCGTGGGCAGGAGGCAGCGATGCATGCGGTGTGGTACGAGCGGCAGGGAGCGGCGGACGAGGTCCTGGTCTGTGGCGAATTGCCAACGCCCGAGGTGCGCCGTCCGATGCCGCATCCGAAGGCTGGAACGCAGAGCGGCACGGTCGCCGCCAAAAACCAGTGCATCGCAACCGGTGCTGCTCTAGGCCATAACCAAGTCCGCGCGCTCGATGTTGAGAGGCGGGGTCTACGCCAGCCGGGGGTCGGCATCGTTCATCGCCGTCGCGCGCGTCTCCGCAATAAGCGCCCGCAGCTCGGCGAAGTCCTCACCCCATCGTTAGACTTGACTGACATAGCGGCGCCGTCGGCGTGGCAGGAGGAGGTTGGATGAGGCTATTCCTTGAACTGGGCGGCACGCCAGCGGACGGCGGCGGGAACGCCCTCGGCGGCGACGATGTTGCGGAATTTGACGCCGAACTCGGTGCTCGTCGCGTAGAGCGGGCCGACGACGTCGAGCCCCGCATAAAGCGCCGTGCGGAAACCGGCGGCGTCAGCGGTGCGGTTGATCGCGCGCTTGGCGGCATAGAGGGCTTCAGGCGAGATCAGCGACAGCCGCTTCGCCCAGCGCAGGCCCGCTTCGGGCAATTCGGCTAGCGGCACAACGCGATTGACCATGCCGAGTGACTGTGCCGTCGCGGCGTCGATCGTGTCGCCGAAATACAAAAGCTCGCGCGCCTTCTTGTAGCCGATGATCGCCGGCATCACGATTGCCGGGCCGACGCTCGAAAAGCGCACCTCCGGTTCGCCGAAGAGCGCGTTGTCAGCCGCGATCGTCAGATCGCACAGCAAGACGAGCTCACAGCCGCCGCCCATTACATGCCCCTGAACCGCGGCGATGACCGGCTTCTTCATCATCCACGGCGCCATCTCGAAATCCAGCTGCACCTTTAAATGCTCGTGCGCCTTGGTCGGGTCGCTGCGCCAGTCATCCTTGCCCGGCTCTTTGGCGCCGATGTCGTAGCCGGCGCAAAAGCTGCGCCCGGCAGCGCGCAGCAAGACCACGCTCGCCGCCGGGTCATCATCGGCGCGGCGGAAAGCCTCGAGCAGCTGATCCTGCAATTCGGCGCTGATGGCGTTGAGCTTGTCGGGACGGTTCAAGGTGATGACGGCGACCTTGTCGTCGACATCGTACAACACTATGGGATCGGCCACTTTGGACACTCCTCGGCTAGGGGTTTCGTGGCATCGCCCACCGGGCGATGCGGTCGATCGCGGTGAGGCCCTCGCGCAAACCGCTGACGACCGGGATGCGCTGGGTGCGCAAATGGGCGATCTGGTCTCGGTCCATGACGCCCGGTCGCGTGTGCAGCAGGTAATGGGGTTTGGCGCTGCGCGCCGCCGCGGCAGCGAAGAGATCGAGATAGGTGCGGGCGAGCTCCGGAGTGTCGAACGGCTGGCCGTCGCAATTGTCGCGGCAAAAGGCGATGATGTCATGCTCGGGACTGGCGTCGAACAGCGCCAGCGCTCTAGGCAGATTGGCGGCGAAGGTGCCGCTGCCCCAGGCGTCGAGCGGGTTGCCGTCGCCGGTGATGAAACCGATCTGCCGTGCGATCTCGGCCCGGGAAGCGGGCGCGAGAGGCGGCACTTGCAAATCCGCCGTAGCGGCGAGGTCGAGGATCAGCTCGGCCAGCCCGCCGGACGAGGTGATGACCCCGATCCGCCGCCCGGCCGGCGGCTTCCAGTGCTGGAACGCCGCCAATACCTCGGTCAGCTCGACCAGGTCCGCGACTTCGATCGCACGATGGGCGCGCAGCAGTTCTGAGATCGCGCCGGGATCGCCGGCCTCGCCGCCGGTATGGGTGGTGACGGCATGCCGGGTGCGCGACGCGCGGCCAACCTTCAGCGCCACCACCGGCTTGCCGGCCTCTCTGGCGCGCTCAAGCGCGGCGGCGAAACGTTCCGGCTGCCTGACGGTCTCGATAAAGGCGCCGATGATCTTGGTATGTGGGTCGTCGGCCAGATATTCGAGGTAATCGGCCGCGGCCAGCACCGCTTCGTTGCCGGACGAGACGACGTGGCTGAAGCCGAAGCGCCTGATGTCGGTCAGCAGGGTCACGCAAAAGGCGCCGCTCTGTGAGACGATGCCGACATTGCCGGCAAGGCCCGCCGGGTCGCGCAATTCTTGCAGATAGGTCGTATTGGGATGATGCGGGTTGAGGACGCCCATGCAATTGGGGCCGCACAGCGCGATCCCGGCCTCACGACAGATCCCGGCGATTTGCACCTGCAGCCGGCGGCCGTTCTCGCCCTGCTCGGCAAAGCCGCCGTCATAGATGACTGCGGCCCTGACTCCACGCTCGGCCGCGCCGGCAAAGGCATCGAGCACGCGCTCATGACCCATGCAGAACAGCGCCACGTCGGGTGTTTCCGGCAGCTCGGCGATGCTCGGCCAGCATCGGCGGCCGAGCACGGATGAATAATTCGGGTTGACCGGAAAGACCCCGCCGGCAAAGCCGATGCGGTCGAGCGAAATGATCAACCGCCGCCCGATCGTCGGCTTGTCGGAGGCACCGATTATCGCGATCGATGTCGGCCTGAACAGCGCGTCGAGCTGCATCGTCGATCGCTCCCAGCTCGGATCGAAGTGCCGAAGGTTACTACACCCCGGGTTTCACGCCACTACACCGCGCAATGGCCGCGTCATGGCTCGGGCGGATCGACGAGCTAGGGTATCGACACCATAAGCTCGATAATCCCCTCTCTCGCCAGCCTTTCGGGACCGATCGGTTACACGGTCAAAGGCATCAGCCCACCGCGGCGCGAAAGATCCGGATTTTTTTACCGCCGGCGATCTTGCCGGCCTCCTCGTGAGCGACGCCACCGCGCAGTATCGCACCGTCGCCGTGGAAGTCGTCGTCCCTGACGCAATTACGAGAATTTTTGCAAGTGTGAGCTTGTTCACACATGCGCCCAGTGCACGCCTCTATGGTCTCACCGCCTCAAAGGCCCGCTTCGGGGAGGACGGCGGTCATGAGCACCGTCAAATTTCTATGGGTTTCGCCGCGGCTGCGCTGCTTGCGCTACCGGTGCAATCGGGCGCGCGCGGAGATCGGGACGAAGATCGTCGAAGAAGTCGATTTTGCGACACGCAGCGCCGCCGTGCAGCATCAATTCAAGCACGCGGTATGGACCTTACGCTCGTTTTGGTATCCCGAGGCGCTAAAGAATTTCACCACGGTTACCGTAACCGAGCCCGACTGCGCGATCGACTATCGGGGCCCCGCGATGAGCCATTGGTATCCGCTGTGGTAGTATCCGCCCTGGCCGTCTCGCTGAAAGCGGGTGCTGACGCGGTGACGAAAGCGATGGCGGCGCCGACCAAGATCGAGCACGAGAGAGAGAGCGAGAGAGCGGCGGCAACTGTAGGTTCAGCTTGAACCTGTAAGGAATGTTTCAATGCGTGTTCTCTATATGGCTCTGATCCTCGGACTCGCGGTCGCTTCCACTGCGGCGGCTGGGCCGATAGCCAATCTGGCGCTTCAAAGCCAGCCGGGCGATTTCATCGGCCAAGGCGACATCTTCGACATCGCCTATACCCCTGCGAACTCAGACTTCTTCTCTCCGCAGGTGAGACGGACGGTCGGCTCCTCGCCCGCCGAGCTCCTGTTCGTCCTTGGGACCGTGACGGGCGACGCCTCCAACACCTTTGCTCTGCTGTTCTTCGGCACGGATCAGCTCGGCATACCCATGCAGACCGGTGTTTATACGGACGCGCAGCGCGCCGACTTCGCGACACCCGGACACCCCGGCCTCGACATCAGCTTCCAGAACCGGGGCTGCAACACGGTCAGCGGCAGCTTCACCGTCACCGACGCAGTGTTCACCGGCGACACGATCAACTCCTTCTCGGCAAGTTTCGTTCAGCATTGCGAGGGCGCCGAGCCCGCGCTGACGGGTTCGTTCACATACTTCTCCGCTGCGCCCGCGGCGGTTCCGGAGCCGGGAACTTCCGCACTACTGGCCTTTCCTCTTCTTGCGATCTTCTTCGTCTCCTACCTGATCAGGCGCCCAAGCAGAGCAAGCGACTGGAGCCGCATGAACAAGGGGCCACTCCGTCATTGCGAGTTCCTATTGGCCCTGTGAGTTATGGCATGACGATCGCTCAAATCGCCGCGGTTTATGGTATCGCCGCCGGCGAGGTGGCGAGGCTTCTCGGCAAGCGTGACATTTCCGACCCCTGCCCGGCTCAGGCGCGGTGATCAGGCAGTCGGCTATACGTGATAATCGAGAGGTTTCTGTGAGGTCGCGCCGATGAGCGGCGGATGTGGCGAGTGCGATGGCATGATCTCATCGAAACCCGATCTCCCGAGGGACCTCCGGGCCCACCGCCACCGCCGGCCGCGACCACCAATCCGTAGTCGCCGGAGAACACCACCGCGCTCGCACCGCCACCACGACCGCCGCAGAGCGCACTACGACCGCCGAAGCCGCCTGTTACCCCGCCCAGCACCTCAGCCGCCATAATTGCTTGTCGTGTCGCGAAAGAGCTGCATGGCAGTATCGGCGCTAGCCCGCTGACATTTTGTTCCAAGGCCAACTTAAGATCGTCGCGGAAACCACTATCCACCAGCTTTGAGAAGGCCGGCGATGTCAGCGTTTGGTCGGCGACCGCGGCTGGTCAGCCAATTTGTTCAAGCCCAGTGCGCGGCTTCGCCCCTCATGGTGCCGTCTATCGAGCCGCCCGCAACAATGCTGGACCGCGCTGGCTTATGTCGTGCGCGACAGCGCGGCGCGAGGCCTAGATCCGGTGAGCGGCGAGTGCCGCTCAACGGATCCCGGTTCGCCGGTTATTCCGCTGCTTCCTTTTCCGCGACCGGCGTCAGGTCGTAGCGTTGCATCGCAAAGCTGATCGCTTCGTTCCAGCCGCGGCTGCGGATATCGATCTGGACCTCATCGGGACCGAGATACTTTAAGTTGACCGCGTCGCCCATCGGCGTCATCTCGGCTCTTTCGGTTTTCGGGATTGGCACGGGCGAAAAATTCGCGTCTCTCAGAGACTTGGCGGTTGCTTGTTCGTCGTCTACATAAAATCCGATGTGGTGAATACCGCGCAAGTCGGAAGTCTGTCCCGGACCGAGCTTTGGCGCCCCGGCTTCGCCATATTTCAGAATAGCGAAATAAATGTAACCGTCGCTGAGCCAGACTCCCTTTTCGCCGGTGTCGCCCGGGCGGCGGTACAGCTCGGTTAGACCGAACTGTTCCTTGTAGAATTCCGCGGTCTTCGCGGGATCGTCGGTCACGAGTGCGATATGCCTGATGCGAGCCATCCGCTTTCTCCCTAAGTTCCTGCACTTGTCGGCAGCGCAGATCCTGCTGTGTAGGCTAGGCTCTCCAACGCGTGACCGTCAAGAGAACCCCCGCGAATTGAACAGAGCGAATTGACCTTCGGCGGGGACCGACCCCGCCCAGGCGCAGCGGCTGCTTTTCTGCCGATACTCACTCGGCCGGGGCCGCGGCTGCCTGTGGCTTGCCGAAACTCGGGGTGTCGGTGCGGTCGACCAGCGCTTCGGGGCCCTCGCTCGGCAAGTTTTCAGCCCAGTTGATCGCGCCGTCGATGTCGCCTTCCCACATTTCGCGCGGCAGCTCGTAGAGGAACTCGACGCCATAGCCGTTGGGATCGTTGATGTAGACGCTGTGCGTGACCCCATGGTTTACGCGCCAATTGAACTTGACCCCACGGCTCTGCAGAAAGGCCAACTGCTTCAGCCATGCCTCGCGGTTCGCCATGGTCAGCGCCACATGGTTGATCGCGACCCGGCCGTCGGACAGCACCCATTCAGCCGGCGCCGGCAGGTTCGGGCTCTCGACCAAGGCGACGTCGTGATGGGTCAGCTTGCCGCTGTGCTCGCCGCTGTAAAAGCGCATCTTGGGCGGGTTCGGTCGGTCCGCGCGAGGGTGCAGCTCACCAACCTGCTTCAGGCCGACGATCTCGGTCCAGAACCGGTGCGATTCCTCGATGTCGCGGACGTTCAGCACCAGATGATTGATGCCCGAAGGCGTTACCGCCCGGGTGGGGGCGTCGAAATTCTGCTCGGCCATCGTCGCACTCCAAAGTTGCGCATCACATTTGTTACTCCGACACACCCTAGCGCGCAAGCACTTGGGCTATGACCAGGACGTCCGACGGCGGCGGCGCCTCCTGGCCGAGATCATTGGGTTGCGTACGCTGACGCTCGCCGCCGACGCCGGTGGGCTGCGCCGCGACCGGATGTCTCGTCAAACCGGGGGCCGATGAAATAGAGGAGGCTGATCCGCGGCGCAATATCGGGTAAAGTCGATTTTTCGCCGCAGCGCCGAGGGGTCGGCACGGCATTTGCCGGGGCAGCGGTCGAAGCTCGAACGGGGAGGTCGAAGATGCTATCGCGCCGCTCTTTGCTCATCAGTTTGTCGACAACCGCGTTGGTCGGTGTTTTGGCCGGGCGGTCGGGACCGAGTTTTGCCGCCGACAAAACCGTCAAAATCGGCATTAATCTGCCATTTACCGGCGCCGACGCCCACGACGCCGAGCTGATCAAGGACGGCGCCTTGCTGGCGATTGATGAGGCCAACGCGGCAGGCGGCGTCGCCGGCTACAAGATCGAGGTCTTGCAGCTCGACGACGGCACCGCCACCGCCGGGCAATATGATCCGGCGCAAGCAGCGACCAACGCGCGTAAAATGGTGTCGGACGATTTGGTCGTAGCCGCGATCGGGCCACAGATGAGCGGCTCGGGCAAGGCGATGTCACCGATCCTCAGTCAGGGCGATCTGGCGACGATCACGCCGAGCTCAACCAATCCCGACATCACCAACCCAAAATTCGCCGCGCAATATCGACCTGCAGGAAAGGCGATCTATTTCCGCACAGTGACGACCGACGCCTTTCAGGGTCCTAACATGGCCAATTATTTCGCCGACACATTGAAGGTGAAATCGGTTTATGTGCTCGACGACAGCGGCGCCTATGGCGTAGGGCTTGCCGACGCGTTTGAGGCTCAGGCCAAGAAGCGTGGCATTAACGTGCTCGGCCGCGATCAGCTGAACCCGAAAGAGGCCGATTACACCACCACCCTGACCAAGATAAAGGCGCTTAATCCCGATTCGATCTATTATGGTGGTGTGGCCCAGGCAGGGGTCAAGGTGGTCAAGCAATCCTACGATATCGTTCCCGACATCATCAAAAGCGGCGGCGACGGGGTTTACGGCGCCGAGATCCTGAAGGGCGCCGGCTTCCCGGCGGCGCAGGGATGGTACGCGACGACCGCATCGCCGAACATGGTCGAAAATCCAGATGCGGCGCCGATGATCGAGCGCTTTGTCAAGAAATACGGCACGCAACCCGACAACTATTCGATCACCGCCTACGATGCGGCTTTGGTCATTCTCGACGCCATCAAAACCGTCGCCGCTTCAGGCAAGGAAGTAACCCGCGATGCGATTCGCGATGCGATCCAGCAATCGCACGTCAAGACCTTGCAGGGCGAGGTCAGCTTCGACGCCAACGGCGATATCGAGAACCGGGTGGTCAGCGTCTTCCGGATTACCCGGAACGATAAGTATCCGCTCGACGACGTTCTCCACCAGTACAAGTACCTTGGGGTGGCGCCCGCGAGTTCGTGACCCGTTGTCGCCGCTGAAAAGCGCGCTGATGAGCCAGACCACCGCCTTGCCATGACCGACTATGGGGTGCTCCTACAACAGGTGATCAACGGGTTGAGCCTGGGGGCGATGTACGCCCTCTTGGCGCTCGGCTTCACGCTCGTCTACGGCATCCTCGAGCTGATCAATTTTGCTCATTTCAACGTGTTCATGGTCAGCTCGTTTATCGGCATGTGGGCGCTCGAGCTGCTCGGTGTCTCCGGTCAGACCCGCGTGCTGACCGGCTTCGCGCTCGCCGGGGTCCTCGCATTTGCCTTCGTGGTCACGATGCTCGCGGCGGGCGGGCTCGGGGTCGCGATCGAGCGCATTTCGCTGCGGCCGTTGCGCGGCGTGCGGGGCCCGGCGGCAATGATCACGACCATCGGGGTGTCCTACATCCTGTTCAACGTCATCCTGCTGACCGTCGGCGCCGAGACGAAAAACTTCCCCAATCCGATGCCGGTGGTCCGCTGGCAGTTCGGCCAAGTGGTCGTGGAAATGAAGGAAGTGCTGATCTGGGGCGTCACCGCGGTGTTGATGGTGGCGCTGCATCTGTTTGTCCATCGCACCCGCCTCGGCAAGGCAATGCGGGCGACGGCGCAAGACGCCGAGGCGGCGCGGATGATGGGGGTCGAAGTCGACCGGGTGATCATTACCGCGTTTTTTCTCGGTTCGGCGTTGGCGGGCGCGGCGGCGTTGATCTTCGGCCTTTACTACAACTTCACCAGCTTCATCATCGGCTACACTGCCGGGCTGCGGGCTTTTACCGCCGCTGTCCTGGGCGGCATCGGCAGTGTCGGGGGCGCGATGCTCGGCGGCCTGATAATCGGGCTGATCGAAAGCCTCGGCGGTCAATTGATCGCAGTGCGATGGACCGACGTGATCATCTTTTCGATCCTGATCCTCGTCCTGGTGTTTGTCCCGAACGGCCTTTTCGGCCGGGCCAACCCGACCAAATCCTGAGATGGCCGAAATCGGCGAGCCGCCGCCGGTCAGGACCGTGGGCCTCTGGCCCACCCTGAGGGCGAGGACGCCCGTGCTCCGATCGATCGCGCGTATGCGGCCCGGCAGCCGGGCGCGCCTTGGCATCTCGTGTATCGCGGCGGCGGCGCTGCTGTTCCCGCTCGTGCACCGCAACGACGCGGATATCGACTCGATCGCCAATGCGCTGTCCTTCGCCGCGCTGGCGCTTGGGCTCAATATCGTTGTCGGTTTCGCCGGTCTCCTCGATCTTGGCTATGCCGCGTTCTTCGCGATCGGCGCCTATGCCTACGGCATCCTCAGCTCATGGCAGCTGCAGCCGGAATGGACGAGCTTCTGGGGGCCGTTCCAATGGCTCGGCCTCGTTGCCCGAAACCATACGACGGCCGGCGACTTCGTCCATTTTCAGGTCTCGTTTTGGCTGATGCTGCCCGGTTCGGCGGCGATCGCGGCACTGTGCGGCGCGTTGTTCGGCGCCCCGACTTTGCGGCTCAAGGGCGACTATCTGGCGATCGTCACCTTGGGCTTCGGCGAGATCGTGCCGATCGTCGTGCGCAACTGGCCCTCGTTGACCAATGGCGCGATGGGCCTCAACGGGGTCGCCCCGCCGCGACTCTTCGGCTTTGATTTCGGGGTGAGTGCCACTCCGTATTATTACGTCGGAGTAGCTCTCGTCGCTTTGCTGATCCTGACGAGCCTGCGCCTCAAGGATTCGCGCATCGGGCGCGCCTGGATGGCCATCCGCGAGGACGAGATCGCCGCCGCGGCGATGGGCGTCGATTTGGTTCGAATGAAGTTGCTCGCCTTCGCCACCGGCGCTGCCTTCGCCGGCGCGACCGGCACGCTCTACATTGCCAAATTGCAGACCGCAACGCCGGACATGTTCATGTTTCCGGTATCGGTCATGGTCCTCGTCATGGTCGTCTTTGGCGGGATCGGCAGCGTCTGGGGCGTCGTCGTCGGCGCGCTGCTACTGCAGATCCTGCAATCCTGGTTTCTTGAGGATTTATCCCAATGGCTTCACGCTCTGGGCCGTCTGGTCAACGTAGACTGGCTTCAACATGTTGAGCTGGCCTCTTCGATTGAGCTGATCTTCGGGCTCATTCTCGTTTTCATGATGCTCTATCGACGCCAGGGGCTGATCCCCGCGTCGCGGCGAGTGCCGGGTTTGACCCTGGCCGAGCAGGCGGCGCATGTGGGGAGCGGCGGGTTCGACAATCTGCCGGTTATGGGCGCGGTCGATCGCACGGCGCCGGGACCCTTGCTCGAGGTGTCCGGCTTGACCGTCCAGTTTGGCGGGCTGGTCGCTTTGCGATCCGTCGAATTAAACGTTCCGTCGCACTCGGTCGTTGCCGTGATCGGGCCGAACGGCTCCGGCAAGTCGACGTTGTTTAACGCGGTGACCGGCTTGCTGCGACCGGATAGCGGCAAGATCAGCTTTGCTGGTGAAGATATCGGAGGGCGGCGGCCGCATGTCGTGCTCGACCGCGGCATCGCTCGCACCTTTCAGAACATCCGCCTGTTCCCGAACCTGACCGTCCTGGAAAACGTCATGATCGGCATGCATGCGCGGCTTGCCACCGGCCCGGTCCGCGCGCTGTTGCGCCTGCCGCGAACCCGCCGCGAGGAGGAAGCGGCGCGCGAACGTGCGTTCGAGATCCTGGCGCTGTTCGGCAACCGGCTGCTGCCGAGGGCTGACCATCTTGCCGCGAGCCTGTCCTATGCCAATCGCCGGCGGGCCGAGATTGCGCGGGCGCTCGCCTCGCGGCCAAAGCTGTTGCTGCTCGACGAACCGACGGCGGGAATGAACCCGGCCGAAACCCTTGAACTCGCCGACCAGATCAAGAGCCTGCATCGGCACGGGCTGACGATCTTGCTGATCGAGCACAAGCTCGATGTCGTCGTCAGCCTGGCGGACAAAGTCGTGGTGCTCGACCACGGCGAGAAGATCGCCGAGGGGGCGCCCGATGCGGTGCGCCGCGACGAGGAGGTGATCCGCGCCTATCTCGGCCGGAGCGCGGTGTTCGCATGAGTTCGCCGATGCTCGAGTTTCGTGCGGTCGATACCCATTACGGCGACCTCCATGTGCTGAAATCGGTCGATTACCGCATCGAGGCCGGCGAGATCGTCTCTCTGCTCGGCGGCAACGCGTCGGGCAAATCGACGACGATGAAGGCGATCATGGGGACCGTATCGCCGACCATGGGCGACATCCTGTTCGAGGAACAATCCTTGAAGGGGGTGAGCACCGCGGAGCGGGTGCGCCGCGGCATCGCCCCGGTGCTCGAGGCGCGGCGGCTCTTCCCGCGCATGACGGTGTACGAGAACCTCGAAATGGGCGCCTATACCCGCCGCCGCGGACCGGAATTCGGCGAGGACCTCGCCCGTGTCTTCACCCTCTTTCCGCGGGTCGAGGAGCGGCTGCGCCAGCTCGCCGGCACCTTGTCCGGCGGCGAGCAGCAGATGGTCGCGATCGGCCGGGCCTTGATGGCACGGCCGAAGCTATTGTGTATGGACGAGCCGTCGATGGGTCTCTCGCCGGCCTATGTCGAGCAGGTCTTTGACATCATCCGCGAAATCAACCGCCAGGGCACGACGATCTTCATGGTCGAGCAGAACGCCAACATGGCGCTGCAGATCGCCGACCGCGCCTATGTCCTGCAAACCGGCCAGGTGGTGCTAAGCGGCCCTGCCGCCGAACTGCGCCAGAACGAGCAGATCCGCCACGCCTATTTGGGCGAGATGAAGGTCCGCTAGCTCACCCACGCTTTCCGAGAGGCGCCCTGCAAGCGGCAGCGCAACGAGCGTCTCGCTTGCCGCGGCCGAACGAATTACTCTGCGCGCCCGCAGATAGATCGATCGGAGCGCCGTCCATGAGCGTCGAGGCAAAGACCGCCATCATCGAGCATCTCGGCCGTCAGCATCAGGCGATGGTCGCCCTGCTGGCCGAACTCGTGAACATCGATTCCGGCAGCTACAACAAGCGTGGCGTCGATGCCGTCCAGGATCGGCTGCGGGCCTGGCTCGAAGGGGCCGGCGTCGTCTGCGAGATGTTTTCGAGCGAGCGGTTCGGCAACTGCATGGCGGCGCGCCTTCCCGGCGGTGGCGGCGGCAATCGGCCGATCGTGTTGATGGGTCATTGCGACACGGTGTTTCCCGACGGCACTGTCGCGCAGCGGCCGTTTCGCATCGACGGCAATCAGGCCTTCGGACCCGGGGTCGCCGATATGAAAGCGGGCCTGGTGATGAACAGCTTCGTGCTCGACGCGCTGCGCCGGTTCGGCGCGCCCGGTCCGTTGACCGGCCTCTACACCGCCGACGAGGAGATTGCCTCGCCTTCCTCCCGTCCGGTGATCGAGGCCGAAGCGAAAGACGCACGCGCGGTATTCAATGCCGAGCCCGGGCGGCCCTCCGGCAATCTCGTCTCGCGGCGCAAGGGGGCCGCCTTTATCGAATTGGAGGTGACCGGACGCGCCTCGCATTCGGGTGCGGCCCATGCCCAGGGGGTCAGTGCTATCGAGGCGATGGCGCGCAAGATCCAGCGCCTGCACAAATTGACCGACTACGATCTCGGCACGACGGTCAATGTCGGGCTTATCCAAGGCGGTCAGTCGGTCAACACTGTGGCGCCACGCGCCACCGCGGGTATCGACGTGCGCTTCCCGACCTTGAACATCATGGAAAAAATCCTCGGCGAGGTGCGCGAGATCTGCAATTGCTGCGAATTGCCGGGCAGTGAAAGCCGCATCCTGCGCGAGGGTAATTTCCTGCCGCTCGAACAGGACCAGGCAAGCCGCGACTTGCTCGACTTTTACGCCCGCTCGGCGGCCGGGCTCGGCATGCCGGGGATCGGCGGCGAGGCGACCGGCGGCTCGGCCGACAGCGGCTTCACCGCGGCGCTTGGCACCCCGACCCTGTGCGCGACCGGCCCGCTCGGCGGCAACGCCCATACCGACGACGAATGGTGCCGCATCGACACGATGGTCCCACGCGCCCAGGCCCTGGCGCTGACCATTCTTGAGGTGGCCGCCGCCTAGAACGGGGCTGTTGCGCTTTCGCCAAAGCCAGCGACCTCTCGGTCGATCTCCCCGCGAATGTCTGCTCGCCCATCACGACCGCCGGCGTCACTTTACGTCGCCGGGCCGTTCGCCATGGGCTACACCGAATTCTACACCTTCCTGATCCCGCTTTACGGCCTCTCGATCGGCATGAGCGCGAGCCAGATCAGCATGCTCGTCGGCGGACGCTCGTTGCTGGCGGTGTTCCTGTCGATCCATGTCGGGGTGCTGATGGACCGGTTTGGCACCCGCCGGGTGACGTAGTTCTTCGTCTGGACGGCGATGGCGTTGGCGCCGGTATTTCCGCTGGTGCCATGGTTCTGGCCATTGCTGCTGCTGCAGGTCGTCAATGGCGGCGCGCTGCAGTTTGCCTGGTCGGGTTCGCAGACCTTGATCGCACAATTGGCCGAAGGCGAGGCCGAATATCTCGGCAGGTTCAACTTCTTCGCTCGCTTCGGCACGACACTAGCGCCGATGATTGCCGGCGTGGCCTGGGATTTCGGCGGCGCCTGGCCGTCTTATGCGCTTGGCTTCGCCTGGGGTGCCGCGCTGACCGTCGCATTGCTGCGTGCACCCGAGGCGCAGCTTCCGGCAGGCGAAGCCCAGGACCCGCGCCGCCGGGCTCAGCGACGCGCTGCCGCGTCTGCCCGACTATGTGCGCTGTTTCGCGCTGATGGCGATCCCGGCGGTGGCGACGACGATGGCGATCATCTTTCTGCGCACCGCCACCAATGGCGTGCAGAGCTCGCTCTACGTCGTCTATGTAAAGGGGCTCGGGCTGACGGGCACGTCGATCGGCGTCCTGTTCGCAGCGACCGAAATAATGGCCGGCCTGGGCTCGCTATTTGCCGGGCGGGCGATGCGGCTCGGGGATCCTCAGCGCACGATGCTGAGCGGCACCGTGGTGTCGATTTTCCTGATCTGCGGGACCCCGTTTCTTGGCGGCGTCTTCGGCTTTGCTGTTCGTGGCGCAGGCATTGCGGGGCTGGCTGCAAGGCGTCGTCCAGCCGATGATGTTTTCGGTGCAGGCAAAAGCCGTCGGCCCGCACCGCCAGGGCTCGGTGGTCGGGCTGCGGCAGACCATGAACCGCCTGGCGGCGATCGTGATCCCGCCGGCGATGGGCATGATCGCCGACCGTTGGGGCGCTGGTCAGAGCTTTGTCATCCTCGGCACTTTGATGGTTGTGCTGTGCGCGCCGGTGACCTTGATCACGCGCCGCGCGGCGCGGATCGCGGCGGAGCAGAAGATCGAGCGACCTCGGCTGACTGACTTGCAGGCCGGTCTCGCTTATGCTGTCGGTAGATTGTGAAGGGTCGACGCCAATGCCGGATGGACCTCGCTACGACGACGATTTCTATGCCTGGACCCAGCACCAAGCCGAGGTGCTGCGCTCGATGGCGGTTGCCGACAACCGCTTCGACCGCGAGCATGTCGCTGAGGAGATCGAGGATTTGGGCAAGAGCGAGCGCGATGCTGTGCGCAGCCAGATCCGCCGGATCATTGAGCATTTGCTGAAGCTCGGCTATTCGCCGGCCGAGCCACCCCGTTTCGATTGGATAGAAACAGTGCTCGACGCGCGGCAGACCTTGTCTGATAAAATCAGCCCAACCCTGCGGCGCGACGCGGAGCAGGTCCTCGACAAGCTCTATGCGGACGGGCGCAAACGCGCTGCCGATAGCCTCCGCAGGTACGGCGAGCCCGCCGCCGCCGACAGCCTGCCCCAAGGGTGCCCCTATTCGTTCGACGATATCTGCCGCGAGGACTGGTATCCCGATCGACCCGGAGGAAATCCATGACCCGCGATTTCATTGGATATGGCGCCGAGCCGCCGCATGCCGGATGGCCCGGGGATGCGCGGATCGCCGTCAATTTCGTGATCAATTTCGAGGAGGGGTCGGAACTCTCCTATCCGGCCGGAGACGGCGTCTCGGAGGGTGGGCTGACCGAGATGATCGGCAGCGATCTCGGGGTCAAGGGACGTGATCTCGGCGCCGAGAGCATGTTCGAATACGGCTCGCGGGTCGGCTTTTGGCGCCTGCACCGGATCTTTACCCGCTTTCAGGTGCCGGTGACGATCTTCGGCTGCGCCCGCGCCTTCGAGGCCAACCCGCCGGCCGCAGCGGCAATCGCTGCCAGCGATTGGGACATTTGCAGCCACGGCTATCGCTGGACCAATCATCCGGGCCTGCCCGAGGACGAGGAACGCCGCCAAATCGCCGCAGCCGCCGATCTGATCCGCAAGACCACGGGCAAGACCCCGGTCGGTTGGTATTGCCGCTATGCGCCGTCTGAAAATACCCGCCGGCTGATCGTGGAGCACGGTGGTTTTCTGTACGACAGCGACACCTACAATGACGAGCTGCCCTATTGGGTGCGGGTCAGCGACAAACCGCATCTCGTCGTCCCCTATTCGCTGACGACCAATGATTCGAAATTCGGCCGCGGTGTCTTCGGTTCGGGCGAGGATTTCTTCGCCTTTCTGCGCGACAGCTTCGACATCCTCTATGAGGAGGGTGCCGAGCGGCCACGGATGATGTCGATCGGGCTGCACATGCGGCTGACCGGCCACCCCGGTCGGGCCAAGGCGCTGATCCGCTTCATCGAATACTTGCGCAGCCACGACCGCGTCTGGATCTGCCGCCGCGAGGACATTGCCCGCCATTGGATCGCCCGCTTCCCGCCCGCGATTTAGGACTGGTGCGCTATCGTCCCTGGGCGAGTGGTGGCGAAATAAGCTTCGATCGCGCGGGCGAGACCTCGGGCGAGCTGCTGCTGGTAGCCCGGCTGACGCAGCCGGCGTTCCTCGGAGGGGTTCGAGAGGCAGCCAAGTTCGACCAGCGCCGAGGGAATGTCCGGCGCTGTCAGCACCGCGAAATCGGCCGATCGCTGCGGATTTTCCAGCAGCACCACGTCGTGTCTGAGCGCCGTTACCACGTCGCGGGCAAACGCAATCGACGCATTGTCGGTCTGCCGCCGCGCCAGATCGATCAAAATGGCTCCGACCTCGCGCGGCTCCCGCGACAGCCGCACGCCCTCTACCACATCCTTGTTCTCGCTCTCGGCGAGCGCGGCTGCCTCACGGTCCGAGGCTTTGGCCGATAGAGTGAACACCGACAGGCCCTGCATCGCCGGGTTCGGCAGCGCATCGGCATGGATAGCCAAAAAGAGATCGGCGTGCAGCGCGCGGGCACGTGCCACGCGTTCGCGCAACGGGACATACTCGTCGGGACCGCGGGTCATCGCGACCCGAAAACGGTGCGTTGCGATTAGCTGACGCGCCACGTACTGCGCCGTGGGATAGACGATGTTCTTTTCATAGACGCCGTCCCAGCCAATCGCTCCGGGGTCGATCCCACCATGACCGGGATCGAGGACGATCATCGGCCGATAGCGCACTGGCGGCTTCCCTCGCAGCGCCGGCTTTCCTCGCCCCGCCGGTTGCGCCGAAGCCGCGTCGAAGCTCGCACCGATTGCGGCGCAGCCCGCCAGCAGACGCAACACGTCGCGCCGCGCGCACGCGATATCCCACATGCCCCACCCCCGGCGGCTCGCTCGCGTCCCCAAACAAGAGCGGCCAATTCCCTTATATTATGCTGTCGAAGCACAGACGAGGTCGGGATTTTGGGAATAGTGGCGCCGAAAGGCACTTACCAGGCTGCGAAAAACCGCCGTACTCGGGTTTGCCGGTATAGACCGGGTGGGGCTGTGAGTCGCTGACCGCCGCTGCTCGAACCCCAAATTTGGGAAATTTCGCCGTAATATCAATGTTGAACCGCCGCCGGCTGATAAAGCCGTGGAATTGCGTCGCGGGGAGGGGCAGAGTTGGCGGAGCCCAAGCGCAATCTCGGGAGGACTACCACCGTGCCCCAATCCGCGATCCCGCCCGGCCGCCATGCGCCGATCCGCCCGGACTGGCTCGATCGGCGGCAAGAAGAGATCATCGAGCCCGAGCTGCCGATCGTCGATC
Source organism: uncultured Alphaproteobacteria bacterium (assembly GCA_963733945.1). GTDB lineage: Bacteria > Pseudomonadota > Alphaproteobacteria > ATCC43930 > CGMCC-115725 > AP-15. Next base: position 72,169 of record CAVTFD010000038.1, read on the forward strand.
CCCACCATCATATGTGGGACCGGCCAGGCAACCGCTATCTGTTTCAGGATCTGCTGGCCGATGTCGGCAGTGGCCACAACATAGCCGCGACCTGCTTCGAGGAATGCCGCGAGATGTATCGCGCCGACGGTCCGCAGGAGCTAAGGTCGCTCGGCGAGACCGAATTCGTCAACGGCATAGCGGCGATGAGCGCATCGGGCAAATACGGTAAGACGCGCTGCATCGCCGGGATCATCGGAAATGTCGATCTGCGGATCGGCAGCCGCGCCAAGGGCATCCTCGAACAGCATGTCACGAGGTCGGGCGGGCGCTTCAAGGGCATCCGCAACGGCGCCACCTGGCATGCCGATCCGAGCCTGGAGATCTATTGCTCGGGCGCGCCGCAGGGTCTGTATCGCGACCCGAATTTCCGGGAGGGGTTCGCCGGGCTCGCATCGCTCGGCCTCAGCTTCGACGCCTGGCTGTTCCAGACCCAGCTCGACGACGTGACCGATCTGGCGCGCGCTTTTCCGCAGGCGACGATCGTCTTGAACCATGTCGGCGGGCCTTTGGCGATCGGGCCCTATGCCGGCAAGCGAGAGGAAGCTTTTGCCGCGTGGAAGAAATCGATCGGCGAGGTCGCCGCCGCTTCCCCGAACACCTATGTCAAACTCGGCGGGCTGGGCATGAAGCTCTCGGGCTTTACCTTCTTCAACGATGACATGCCGCCTTCCTCGCAAGATCTGGAGAAGGCCTGGCGGCCCTACATCGAGGTCTGCATCGAGGCCTTCGGGCCGCAACGCTCGATGTTCGAGAGCAATTTTCCGGTCGACAAGGGGATGTGCAGCTATCCGGTGATGTGGAACGCGTTCAAGCGCATCGCCTCGGGCTGTTCCGCCGCCGAAAAGACCGCGCTGTTCAGCGGCGCCGCAACCAAAGCCTATCGCCTGCCGGCGTAAACAAGCCGCTCGCCCTCCCGGGTGAGGGGCGGCAAGCGACGGGAGTTGGGCTGACACAAGGGAGAAACAGCAATGCCGTTGCCGACAGCAGAGGTGGATGCCACCACCCCGAAATACCTGCGCGACAAATACGCGATCGTCGGCGTAGGGGAGACCACCTATACCCGCGGCTCGGGCAAGACGACCCGCGCTCTCGGAACCTGGGCAGTCAGGAACGCGATCCTCGACGCCGGGCTCAAGGCCGCCGACATCGACGGCATTCTGTCTTATTCGGGCGGCGACTCGACCTCGGGGACCTTTATCGCCGGCGATCTCGGCATCCGCCCCAATTTCTACATGGATGTGGTCGGCGGCGGCTCTTCGACCGAGGCGCTCGTCGGCATCGCGATCGGTCTGATCGAGGCCGGCTGCTGCAAGACGGTAGCGATCTTCCGCTCGATGAACGGCTACTCGCAGGTCAGGATCGGCGGCACCGGTGCGCGCTCGGCAGCGCCCGTGGGTGGCGACGCGCTGCACAGCCGCGCCTATGGCTGGCAGAGCGCCGGGCAGAGCTTCGCCCCAACTTTTATGCGCCATATGTACGATTACGGCACCAAGCCGGAGCAGGTCGCGGCGGTCAAGGTCGCGCACAGCCATCACGCCTCAAACAATCCGAAGGCCTATTACAAAAAGCGCTTTACGGTCGATGACGTTTTGTCGAGCCGCTTCATCTGTAAGCCGTTGCACCTGCTTGATTGCTGCGTGGAGACCGACAATGCGACCTCGATTGTCGTGACCTCGGCCGAGCGCGCCCGCGACATGAAGCAGCCGCTGGTGCTGATCCGCGGCGTCGTCGGCCGTTGCAGCAAGCCGCGCCTCGATATGCACTACCAGCACGGGCCGATCTCAACCGTCGCCGGCTATTACGCCAAGAATATCCTGTGGCCGAATGCCGGGGTCGGGCCGGAAGATATCGACATCACCGGCTCCTACGACGCCTTCACCTTTACGACAATGCTGCAGCTCGAGGATTACGGCTTCTGCAAAAAGGGCGAGGGTGGCGAATACGTGTCGAGCGGTGCGATCCAGCTCGGCGGCCGGCGGCCCAACAACACCAGCGGCGGGCATCTGTGCGAGGGCTACACCCACGGCATGAACATGGTCATCGAAAACACCCGCCAATTGCGCCACGATGCCGATGATTCCTGCCCGGTCGGCGCCGACGGCAAGCGCCAGCACACTTACGACTACCGGGAAGGCGGCTGCCGCCAGGTCAGCAATGTCGAGGTTAGCGCCAATCTCGGCTGGGCCAACCCGGCGACCGCCTCGTCGATGGTCATGCGGCGCGGCTAAGGAGGAGACCGAACATGCCTGTTCGCGGCGAATACCTTGGCATGGGGCTCAACATCGACGATCTCGATGTCGAGAACCTCGAATATTTCCGCCATTGCGCGGAGCACGATTTTCACCTGCAGGCCTGCGCCCAATGCGGGCGGCTGCGCTACCCCCCGACCACCGCTTGCCCGTGGTGCATGAGCCTCGAATCAAGCTGGAAAAAAGTCGAGGGCAAAGGAACGGTGCATTCCTACAGCGAGGTGCACCACGCGATCCAGCCGGCCTTTCGCGGCAAGACACCCTATCTGATCCTGCTGGTCGATCTCGACACGCAAAAGGGAGAGCCCACGCCCGATGAAGCCTTGCGCGTCGTCGGCAACCTCACCACCCCCGACGGCCAATTGGCGCCGCCCGAACTGGTAAAGCGGGTCGGCGTCGGCACCCGGGTGCGCATGGTTTTCAGCGACGTTGGCGCCGGCCTCGCGCTGCCGCAATGGACCATCGACGAGACCGCCGCGCAACCGGCAAACGTCTGGCGCTACCCGCAGGAGTAAGCGTCGAGAGGTTCGAAGCGCCGTCGGCAGGTGACGCACTGCACACCCTTGACCGCCGCCCTCTGCGCAGTCGGCGGTCATGGGCAGAGGCGCCCTCATCCCTCTTCGATCGGAAATTTCGCAAAGATCTCGTCGCACCGCTTGAACGCCTTGTCGACCGCCGCCTGCGGCGTCACGCCCTTGTTGATCACATCGATCATCGCGACCGCGAATACGTGCTCGGTCGAGACTTGGGCGCGTGCCGGGTTGAACACTTCGTAGGGCGGGATCGTCGGGCCAAGCCCCTGTGTGGTATAGGCCCGGAGCGGCTCGTTCTTCGGGTCCAGCCAGAACGCCTTGTCGTCCTCGACGATCGACGGCATCGGCGGAAGGAAGCGCCCGAGCCCGGTTTTTAGATAAGCAGCCAGCGCTTTTGGCTCGATCGAATATTTGAGGAACTCCTTCGCCGCTTCGACATTTTTCGCGCCCTTTGGGATCACCGCAGTGGCGGCGCCGAGAACACTTGGCACCGGCTTGCCGTCATTGCTCAGCGGCAGGCCGAGGGTCAGGATGTCGTTGTACTCCTCCTTGTTGTCCCAGAGCGCCACCTCGGTCGAGATCGTGCCGTCGAGATCCATGGTGATCAATTTGGCGTGAAAGGCGTTGTTGTCGTCGGCGTCGTTCCAGTTCAGCATCGGTGGCGGCATGTCGCCCTTTTTGTAGGCCGTCGTCAGCCGCTCGACCGCCTTGATTGCGGCCTCACGCGCCTGCGGGTCGTCGGTGTGCACCTTGCCGTCCGACGTGAACAAGTCCTTGCCGCCATAGGCGCACATGACATGGTCGAACTGAGCGACAACATCGAACCCGGCCGCCGAAATCTGAATGGAATAGCCATAGATGTTGCGTCTGCCTTGCGCCCGCAGTTTCGCGGCCACCTGCGGGAAAAAATCGACAAAGGCGTCCCAGGTTTTCGGGATGTCCGATGTCTTGTAGCCGGCCTTCTCGATCAGCGATTTCCAGGCGTGGAACGGGGTGACCGCAATCCGCTGCGGGATCATGTAATAGCCGCGCTTTTTCGTGACATTGTTATAGGCGTAGCCGGTGCTCAGCGCCGCCGGGGTGAACAGCGACTTCTGCGTCTCGATGACGTCGGTAAGGTCGACGAGCTGGTCGTTCCAGGCGCTCAACACGGCAAAGAAATAATCGCCTACGTTGATGATGTCGGGCACGACGCCGGTCGTCACCGCGGCAATTTCCTTTTGCCGCATCGGGGCGAACGGCACGATGCTGTAGTCGATCTGGTTGCCGCTCGCCTTCTCGTAGTCGGCGACCATCTGCTTGAAGCCGATGTCCTCTTGTTGGGCGAAACCCTGTACCCACCACACGGTCGCGGTCGTGGCCGCGGCGTTGGCGACATAGGGGCGTGCGATCGCTCCCGCCGCCAGCCCCATCGAACCGCGCAGCACCGAGCGTCTCGTCAGCTGGTCCATGAATTCCTCCCTGGGTTTGGAGCCGGCTGCCCTTTGCGGCCGGATCCTTATCCCGAAAAACTATGCGCCGACGAGACGGCCGGTTCAACAACCCACGCCAGGCCCATTTCCGCCCCCGGCCCGAGGCGGGGGCTCGCCGCAGCGCCCCACGGCTCTAGCCGTGATGACTCAGCAGCGGGAAACTCAGCCTTTGACCCCGCCCATCGTCAAGCCGGCAGCCATATATTTGCGGAACGCGTAATAGACCGCGACCGGCGGCAGCGCGTAAATGACCGCGGTTGCCATCATATAGTTCCACGGCGCCTCGTCGCTGTTGAGAAATTGGACGATCGCTATGGGTACCGTCATGCTCTTCGTCGAGGACAACAGCAAGAATTGGTAGAGAAATTCGTTCCACGCCGCCAGCATGGCAAAGGTGCCGATCGCGACGAGCGCCGGCGCCATCAGCGGTAGATATATTATGAAGTAGATTTGTACCGGAGAGGCGCCGTCGATGCGGGCCGCTTCGTCGAGCTCGATCGGAATGCTGCGGCCGTACTGCTGGAAGATGAAGATCGCATAGGGCGTGGTAAAGGCGACAAGCGCTGCGATCACGGCCCACAGATTGTTCATCATGCCGTAGTTGGCCATCAGGCGATAGTACGGGATCGCCAGGAACGAGGCCGGGATTACATAGGTCAACAGCGCGCAATTGGTGACGAGCCAGCCGTGCCGGACGCGCAGCCGTCCGATCGAAAAGGCCGCCAAGGACCCGATCGACAAGGTCAGCAGCACCACCATCGCGGCCAGAAACACGCTTCTGCCGAATTGTTCCCAGAAAAACTGGAGATACCAGTAGCCCTGGGTGATCACGATCCAGAAGCTGTAGAGCGAGGGATGCGGCGGGAACACATGAGTCGACAACACATCGCTGTGCGAGTCGAGCGAAATCATGACCATGTTGTAGATCGGCAGGAGCGACCATATCACCAGCACGACGCTGAGGGCCGCCGCCCCGATATTAGTCATATAACGACGCCGTCGCGCCACCCGAACCGAGTGCAGTACGCCGGTATCCGTGCGGGCTCGCGCCCGACCCTCGACAGCTATGACGGTCATCGTTACTGCTCCACGGCCATCGTGCGCAATTTGCGCATCAGGAAAATCACGAGCGGGATCATCAGCGGCAGCGCCGACATCACGGTGGCAACGCCGAGATTGGGATCCGACAGGTCGAAGGCGTTGCGGATGCCAAGGTTCGCCAAGGTATAAGTCGTCAACGCCGGGCCGCCATTGGTGATCAAGAACGGCGTGGCGAAATCGCCGACCGAAAAGACCGTCGACAGCAGGGTATTGACGAAATACAGCGTGGCGAGCAGTGGAAAGGTGATGTGCGCGAACCGCCGCAGCCCGGTCGCACCGTCGACGGCGGCCGCCTCATAAAGCTCCGGGGCGATCGCCATCCGGCCGGCGATAAAGATCACGGTCCAGAACGGCATGAATTTCCAGATGTACGAGGCGATGATCGAGCCTAGCGCGATCCAATGCGAATCCAGCCAGAACGGGCCGTCGACGCCGAAAAACTTCCATATCAGGTTGTTGAGCAGCCCCCACTGGCCGTCGAGCATCCAGTGGACCGAGATGAAAGTCGGCAGTAGTGGCACCGCCCAAGGCAGAACAAAGATGATCAACAGCGCCTTTACCCACCAGCCAGGCCGCACAAAAAAGCCCGAAAGCAGGAAGGCCAGGAACATCTTCACGTTCACGGCGACAGCTAGGTATATCACCGTATTGATCAAAGTATTCAAATAGACCGGATCGGCCCACAATTCTTTGTAGAGGGCCGGGTCGTGGCCCATCCACAAACCGTAGACGATCGGAAAGGCGACAAAAACGACAAACACCGCGAGATACGGTATGACAAAGGCGAGCGCCCAGAGGTATTCCGAGCCCTTCAGATGTCCGCGCAAATAGTCCCACAGGCCCTCGCGCCGCCCAGCCAGCGGGCGGCCAAGCTGGATCGCCGATATGTTCGCCATGGTCGCCCCCCTCAGCTCGCTACGATAGGGAATTTCGCCACGATAGTCTCGGCACGCTTGAACGCCGCTTCGATCGCGGCCTGCGGCGTCATGCCGTTTTTCATCACGTTGATCACGGCGCGCATCATGGCATTCTCGACCCCGACCGGCCCCATGCCCGGGTTGCGCGCCTCGTAGATCGGGATGTTTGGGCCAAACAGGGTTTCGTTGACGTAAGTCGCGACGTGCGCATCCTCTTTGAGCCAGAACGGGTCGCTCTTGGCGATCTCCGGAAACGGGATCACCCAGCGGCCGAGAGACGCCTTCAACTGTGTGTTTAGCACCTTCGGCTCGCTGAAATACTTCATGAATTCCTTGGCGACCGGAACGTTCTTCGCCCCTTGCGGGATCGCCACGCCGAAACTGTTGACCTGCGCCGGGACCGGTTTGCCGTCGTTGCTTAGCGGCAGGCCATAGGTCATGATGTCGTTGTATTGCTCCTTGTCGTGGTAGAGCGCCACCTCGGTCGACAGCGAGCCGTCGAAATCCATCACCATCAGTTTGGCGTGAAAGGCATTGTTGTCGTCGGCATCGTTCCAGTTGAGGACGACCGGCGGCACGTAGCCGTCGGTAAACTGTTTCGCCAGATAGGTAGTGGCCTTGATCGCCGCCTCCTTGACCTGCGGGTTGCCGGTCTGCAACTGGCCCTCCGCGTCGACCAGCTCGCCGCCGTTGGCGAGCGTGAAGGCGTTGAAGAGGTTGATCGGGTCGACCCCGGTCGCGGTCAGCTGATAGCCCATGCCGTAGACGTTGCGCATCCCCTGCTTCTTCAGGCCGTCCTGCACCGGCCGGAAAAAGTCGTTGAACGCATCCCAGGTCTTCGGAACGTCGGCGACATTCTGGCCTGATTTTTCTACCATAGACCTCCAGAAACGGAACGGCACCGCAGCAGATTTCCACGGTATCTGATAATAACTGCGTTTTTTGGTAACATTGTTGTAGGCAAAGCTGCAATCATGAGCATTCTGGCTCCAGTGAGGTTTCTGAGCTTCAAAGACGTCAGTCACATCGACGAATTTATTATTCCAGGTATTCAAGTAGAGAAAGTTGAAATCCGCGGTTTCTATCATATCCGGCACGACCCCAGCAGCAACTGCCGAGACCGCCTTTTGCCGCAATGCAGCAAACGGAATGATGCTGTAGTCGATCGTGTTGCCGCTCGCCTTCTGATAGTCGGTGACCATGGCCCGGTAGGCGACGTCCTCTTCGGGGATGAAACCCTGCGCCAGCCACATGCTGGCGGTCGTGGCCGCGGCGTTGGCGAGAAACGGTCGCGCCAAGGCAGCCCCGGCCACCAGCGCGGCCGAGCCGCGAAGCACCGAACGCCGTGTGGTACCCTTCATCCGCATGTTCCTTCCCTGCTCGCGCGGCCCATTCTGCGAGCGGCGCCTTCCGGCGCTCGTCGCACCACCTTACACTAAGATAGACAGCGCCATGCTGCAAATGATAACGCAGCCCGCCGTCTCGCTCAAACGATATCGTAGTGTCGCCCGCGGCTCAATTGTTATCGTTGCGCGAACGACGTATAGGGGCAGCGGTGCCGTTTGCGCCGACCGCAACGGCGGCTATTCCGTTGAAATTTGGGGCGACGACGGGAGCATAGTCGGAGCCAAGTCAGGTTCCCTGCCTGGGACCCTTGACGTACATGGTACTCCAGGCTTGATCCTCGCGGATCGCCAGACGCAGTGTAAAGGAGCCGGGGATGAAGACCCGCATCGCGTTGATTTACGCCGTCGCCGTCGCGATCGAGCCGGTGCAGGAGGCGTTCCTGGCACTGTGGCCGGAGGCCGAATGCGGCAACATTCTCGATGATTCACTGAGCCTCGACCGCGAGCGCGACGGGGTGCTGACCGCGGCAATGACTCAGCGCATCCTTGCGCTGGCGGAATATGTGGCCGCGACCGGCGCTGCCGGCATCCTGTTCACCTGCTCGGCCTTCGGCGAGGCGATCGAGACCGCCGCGGCGCGCGCCCCGATCCCGGTGCTGAAGCCCAACGAGGCGATGTTCGAGGCGGCGCTGACGGCCGGGCGGCGCATCGGCATGCTGGCGACTTTCGCACCGAGTGTCCAATCGATGGAAGAAGAGTTTCGCGCGATGGCCGAAACACACCGTTCCCCGGCGACGATCGAAAGCTATTGCGTGCCGGGGGCGATGGCAGCGCTGAAGGCAGGCGATGCGGCGACGCATAACGGCTTGCTGGCGCAGGCGGCGCCGCGGTTTGGCGAGTGCGATGCGGTATTGCTCGCGCATTTTTCGACGGCGCGCGCGGCGCCGGCGGTCAGCGCAGCACTCGATCGCCCGGTTTTGACCAGTCCCGGCAGCGCCGTCGCCAAGCTCAAGGCGATCATCACCGCGCAGATCGGTACATGAACGAGGTGCCGCTCGTCGCCGCCGAGCGGCCGCCCCGACGATCGAATATCTCGTCGCGGCCCCTACCCGTTAGCGTTGTAGATCTTCAGTAGCTCCCCGTGCGCCCATTTGACCGAGTCCTCGGGCGCCATGCCCTGGACGGCCTTGGTGTACATATCGACGATGATGAATTTGGAGATGGTTTCAGCCGCGGCGCGGCCCGACGGGCCGGCGTAGCCGGCGAAGCGGCCGCTTTCCGCCGCGGTGCGGAATGGGGCCATGACCGGGTCGATCTTCCACAAATTGTCCTGTTCCCACATCTTCGTGGCGCCAGTCGAAAAACCCTGCTGCGAGGTGAACCATAGTTCGTAGATGTCCTTTGACTGAAACCAGCGCAGGAAGTCCTTGGCCGCCTTTTGATTATTCGTATAGGCCGGGATGATGTTCGAAAACGGCACGTGATAGCTGAACTGGCCGGCGGGGCCTTTGGGTAGCGGGGCGTGAAAGATGTCTTTATACAGCGGCGCGCCGTTCTCGCTGAGATACGCATCGGGTTTGCTTCGGGCCAGCAAATAGATCGACGCAGCATTGCTGGTAGAGCTGATCGTATTGGAGAGAAAGGCGCGATTGTTGCCGGCATCGTCCCAGGAGAGAGCACCCTCGTCGAAGCATTCTTTCCAAAATGGAACCGCGAATTTAACCGATTCGACGGTCTCATTGGTGTTCAACACCACCGTTTTGCCGTCGGCCTCGACCTCTTTGCCGCCCCATGACCAGAGATAAGGATACCAAAACGCGGGGCCGTCGCCAAAGGCATGGGCGAGCGTCTGGCCATAGGGATGCTGCTTGGGTTTGAGCTGCTTGCCGACGGCGCGATACTCGTCCCAGGTCTGTGGAAACTTGTCGGGCCCGTAGCCGACCTCTTTGAACCACGATGTCCGGTTGGTCATCAGCACGCCGAGGATCGTATATGGCACCGCAATCCATTTCTTGCCGTCATTGGCGACCGCATGCGCGGTTTCGTAATAACCGCCCTGCGCCTTGCCGATCTCCTCGGCGATATCGCTGACATCGACGGCGCTGTCGGCGTAGAGCTGGGCCCAGTTGTTGACCGCCATCAGGATGTCGGGGCCGGTTTTCGACTGGATCGCCGAGCTGATCCGCGCCTGCACGCCGTCGCCGTTGATGGTCTCGACCTCGAGCTTGATGCCCAGGGCTTTCTGGGCTTCGTCGGCGATCTTGCCCCGCAGCAGCTTGTCGGAAACCGGCACGAAGTCGACGAATTTGAGCCAATGCAGGGTCGTCCCCTGCGCGTAAGCCGGCGCTCGGCCGGAAGCGAGAATTCCGGCGAGACCGCCGGTCCCCGCGGCCACCGCACCCGCGCTGGACACCTGTAGAAAGCGGCGGCGACTGGTATATTGTGTCATCCTTTTCCTTCCTCCCATTACTCGTTTACCTTTTGCCATACGAAGTCATAAGCACATCCGCGACCGATCTCGCTGGCACGGACCGTGCCGCCGCCGTCTATTCTACCGTTGATGATCCTGTCGTCACCGGTCCCTACCGCTCGCATCGTCAGCTCGCCCCCCGACGCTACCCTTTCCATAAAAATGCGGTAACCAAGCCTCACCAACGGTGACGATAAGCGAAATTGGTTTCCGACATAACCCGCTATTTTGTTCATTCACCTGCGTCAGCGAGACGAACGCATATCTGCCGTCGAACCGCGTATCGCCTGAGAGAACCGATGAGGTTTTTTGCCAAATCAGATCGTAGTAACAAGTGCCGTTCATCATACGGGCTCTTACCGTGCCGCTGCTGTCGATGCTGCCGATGATGGTTCTGAGAGTACCGGGTCCCCTCGACGCCTTAGACGCGGGCTCGGTAACACCCCAAATCGTGAACTCGCCATGCGGCCCTACAATTCCCTGGAAATCTCGTGCGGGGTTAGAGAATCGCGCTTGCCCATCGAAAATAACTAGCGGTCCACCTATTTGGTGCCCACACGGAAAAGTATGCTCTGTTCCTGGCGAAACCCAAGTTTCATTAACAGAAGTTGCCGATATCAACTTATACGCGCCATCATATTGCGTGTTCGCGGTCGTAGGAGATGAAGTCTGTGCATTCGCTGCGGAGACCACGCCGAAAAGGCTGACAATCCACAACCGTGCAATGTGCCTCTGGATGTGCGTGCGCTCCCGTCTTCATCACCGTCATAACCCGCGGCAGAGAACCGCGTTTCTCTTGCCAGCGAAAGCCGGTATCCATGTCCGCCATGGGTCCCGGCCTGCGCCGGGGAGGTCGAAATAGGTCTAAAAGAGACTGTAATCTAATTCCGCGTATCCTCCCATTTGCGCGTTCTGCTCGTCGTTCCCGCGAAAGCGCGAACCCAGGGCCAGCGACGTGTGATCGTCCCTGGCCCCCCGCTTTCGCGGGGGCGACGGTAGAGCGCTGGGATCGTGTACCTCGTTTCGACTTGGACACCACTGGGTCGTGCTCTTACTGCGATGCCCTCTGCCACACGAAATCGTAACTACAAGAATTGCTGGTTTGGCGTGCGCGAACCGTGCCGGTGTTGTCGATATTGCCGCTGAGGGTCATGTTGAGTGGCTGGGAGCCGGCGTTGTTGCTGTTGGACGGCGCGACTATATTCAACGCCAACTCGCCCTGCGGCCCAACCGTTCCTCTGAGCTTGTAACCCGTGGTGGTGGTATACCGTACCAGACCATTCGCGATGTGGAGCGGCCCTGTTCTCCGGTCAGGGCACGGGCCGGTGCGCCCATTCCTCGTTGTATAGGTTTGATTGACCCTCGCTGAAGAAACGAACCGATATGTTCCGTCAAACGCCGTTCCGGCGGTTGAAGCCGGTTGCGCCTGCACATTCACGGCAGCAAGCGCGCCGATGAATCCCACGATCCCCGGTAATCCGATCGAGCGTCGCATTTGCCGTTCCCTCTCCGTTAGGAATTTCACCACGATTTAGATCACCGCTTCAGACTCTGCATCGAAGAAGTGCAGCCGCTCCGGGTTCAGCGCCAGCCGCAAGCGGTCGCGGACATTGACCCGCACACTCGGTTCGACCGAGGCCACCATCGTGTGCGGGCCCACCGCCACGTCGAGCAGGATTTCCGAGCCGAGCTTCTCGATGACCTCGACCGCGGCGTCGAAACCCAGCTCGGCCGGGTCGGCTTCGGAGGCGACATGCAGGTCTTCGGGGCGGATCCCGATCGTGACCTGCTGCCCGACATAGCGGCCGAGTCGCCCGGCGGTCTGGCCCGGCACCTTGATGCGGATGCCGTCATCCTCGGCCCACAATGCCCCGTCGGTTTGATGCACCACGACGGTGGCGAAATTCATCGCCGGCGAACCGAGAAATCCGGCGACAAAGCGGTTGGCCGGCTCGTTATAGAGTTCGAGCGGCTCGCCGACCTGCTGCACCAGGCCGTCGCGCATGACGACGACGCGGTCGCCCAGGGTCATCGCCTCGACCTGGTCATGGGTCACATAGATCGCGGTGGTGCCGAGCCGATCGTGCAATTTTTTGAGTTCGACGCGCATCTGCACGCGCAATTTGGCGTCGAGGTTCGACAACGGCTCATCGAACAAGAAGACCTGGGGGTGCCGCACGATCGCGCGGCCGAGAGCGACGCGCTGGCGCTGACCGCCCGACAGCTGTCGCGGCTTGCGCTTCAGCAAATCCTGCATGCCGAGGATTTCAGCCGCTTCCTGCACCCGCCGGGCGATATCGGCGCGGTCGAATTTCCGCATTTTGAGGCCAAACGCCATGTTGTCGTAAACGCTCATATGCGGGTAAAGCGCATAGTTCTGGAACACCATCGCGATGTCGCGATCCATCGGCGGCAACTCGTTGATGACCTTGTCGTCGATCAGGATGCGGCCCGATGAGATCGATTCGAGCCCGGCCACCATGCGCAACGTCGTCGTCTTGCCGCAGCCGGACGGGCCGACCAGCACCATGAACTCCTTGTCGCGGATCGACAAATTGACGTCTTTGACGGCGTAGACTTCGTCAAAATTCTTGTTGAGATTCTGGAGGACTACCTCGGCCATCGCTCTCTCGTGTGGTTACGCTATCCCTTGACCGAGCCGGTCACGCTGGCGACGTAGTGCTCGACGAAAAAGGAGTAGACAAAGGCGACCGGGATCGAGCCGAGCAATGCCCCGGCCATCAGCTCACCCCAATAAAACACGTCGCCGCGGATCAGCTCCGAGGTCACCCCGACCGGCACCGTCTTTTCCTCGGGCGAGGAAAGAAAGACGAGGGCATAGAGAAACTCGTTCCACGACAAGGTGAAGGCGAAGATACCGGCCGATAGTATCCCCGGGACGGCGATCGGAAAGATGATGTACAGCATCGCCTTCCAGCGGGTCGCGCCGTCGATGCGGGCGCATTCCTCCAATTCCTTGGGGATGGACTTGAAATAGCCCATCATCAGCCAAGTGCAGAACGGGATCAGAAAGGTCGGATAGGTCAGGATCAGGGCCCACGGCGAATCGCCGAGGCGGAAGTTGCGGATGATGTCGGCGAGCGGAATGAACAGCAGGGTTTGCGGCACCAGATAGGTAATAAAGATTGCGGTCCCGAGACTCCCGGCAAATGGGAACCGCAAGCGCGACAGCGCATATCCGGCCAAGAGGCCGCAAAACAGCGAGATCACCGTTGCCGACAACGAGATAATCATCGTGTTCAGCATCCAGGTGGTGAACAAGGTCTGCGTCAGCAGATCCCTGATGTGATCCAGGGTCGGATGCCAGGTCCAGAACGGGTTGTAATTGACCGAGTTCCACGGGCGATAAAGCTCACCATCCGGCCGGATGGTGGTGATCACCATCCAGTAGAACGGAAACAGCAACAGCACGACAAAGCTGGTCAGCGGAACGTAGAAGAAAACCCACCGTCGCCAAATCGCGCCCTCGATCATGGCTCAGTGGACCTCCGCCTTGCGGATGTAGAAGAGCTGGAAGATGACGACGAGCAGCAGCACCGGAAAGACCGCGAGCGAAATTGTCGCCCCCTGGCTCAACAGCCCGGTGCCGATACCGATCTGGTAGGCGTAGGTGGCGAAGAGCTGGGTGGCGTTGGCCGGTCCGCCACCGGTCAAGACGTAAACGAGCTGAAAGTCGGCGAAGGTCTGGATCACCGAGAACAAGGTTACCACCAGGGTCACGGGCAGCAGCAATGGCCAAGTCACATGGCGGAAGCGCTGCCACGCGCGTGCGCCATCGATCGCCGCGGCCTCGTGCAACTCTGGGCTGATCGTCTGCAGGCCGGCGAGCAGAGTAATCGCGTAGAACGGTAACCCGCGCCAGATGTTGACGATGATCACCGAGATCAGCGCCAAATTCGGATCACCTAGCCAATTGATCCGCGCGTGGATCAAGCCGAGCCGGAACAGCCCCCAGTTGATCACGCTGAAGGTCGGATCGAACATCCACTTCCAGGCCAGGGTCGACAGCACGGTCGGAATGATGAAGGGCAGCAGGATAAAAGCGCGCGTAAGCGCCTTGCCCCTGAAGTGGCGGTTGAGCAGGACCGCCAGCCATAGGCCCAGAACGAGCTTGAATACGGTAGCGACAAATGTGTAGAGGCAGGTATTCCAAACGGCGACGCGAAAGATGCTGTCCTGCCAAACGTCCGCAAAATTCTGCAATCCGACGAAATGGCCGGGAACCCCGACCCTGGTGTCGGTCACCGACAACATCACACCCTTGACGAACGGGTAAGCGATAAACAGACCAAGCAGCGCGACTGTCGGTAGTAGTAGCAGCGTTGCCAGCCAGCGCTCGTCTTCGAGCAGCCGGGTGATCGGCCCGCGTCTCGGCGACCCGACATAGGTCCTCGGAGCGGCGACTGTGGTGAATGTCATTTCGGGGTCTCCAAGCCAGGCGAGACTGAGGTCACGAGTAGACCTTCACCAGCTCGTCATGCGCCCATTTGACCGAGTCCTCGGGCTTCATGCCCTGTACTGCCTTGGCGTACATGTCGACGATAATGTACTTGGTCTGGACCTCGGCAGCCTTCTGGCTCGGCGGCCCGGCGTAGCCTGCAAGCCGCCCGGCGCTCGGCAGATCCCTGAACGGCAGCATCACCGGGTCGAGTTTCCACACCGGGTCGTTCTCCCAAATTTTGGTCGCGCCGTCGGTGTAGCCTTGCTGCGAGGTGAACCATTCCCCGAATACCGGCTTGGAATTCACCCAGCGAAGGAAATCCTTGGCCGCCTTCTGGTTCTTCGAATAGCCCATCAGCATGTGGATGAACGGGCCGGGCAGCGCGAAATGCCCGCCGGCGCCGGTGCCGAGCGGCGCGTGCGAGATGTCGTCCTTCATCGGCGTGCCCTTGTCGGTCAGGTAAACATCGGGCTTCTTTTTCGCTTCGAGATAAATCGAGGCGCCGTTGTTGGTGGCGGCGATCGTGCCGGCGAGAAAGGCGCGGTTGTTGCTCGAATCGTCCCAGGCCAGCCCGCCCGGATCGCAGCAATCGTTCCAGAACGGTACCGCGAACTTGACCAACTCGATCGTCTCCTTGCTGTTCAGCGCGACGGTCTTGCCATCCGCCTCGACCTCCTTACCACCGAACGACCACAGATAGGGGTACCAGAAACCTGGCGCGTCGCCGAAAGTGTGGCCGAGCGTCTGCCCGATCGGATGGCCATTGGCCTTCAATTTCTTGCCGGCGTCGTGCCACTCATCCCAGGTCACAGGGAATTTCGGATAGCCGACCTCGGCGAGCCAGGATTTACGGTAGACGACGAGCCCGCCGCCGATAGCCCAGGGCACTCCGATCCACTTGCCCTGGTAGATCCCGACATTCTTGGCCATGTCGTAATAGCCGCCCTGAGCGTTGCCGATCTCCTCAGTCACATCGCTGACGTCGGCGAGGCTGGTCGCGTAGAGCTGCGGCCAGTTGTTAAGCGCCATGATGATATCGGGGCCGACGCCGGCCTGGATCGCCGCCGTGACGCGCGCCTGGATGTCGTTGGCGTTGATCGTCTCGAGGACGATTTTCATGCCGAGCGCCTTTTCCCCCTCGGGCAGGATTTTCTCCCTTAGGAGCTTATCGGAAGACGGGACGAAATCGGACCAGCGCACCCAGTGAATACTCGTAGTCTGGGCATAGGCGGGCGCCCGACCCGAGGCGAGGATCCCAGCGAGGCCGCCGCTGCCTGCTGCTATCGCGCCGGCGCCGGAAAGTCTCAAAAGCCTGCGCCGGTCGAGCCGAGTCATCACCATTCCTCCCTATCATCGAGCCGCGTTGTGCTGGCGAAGGCGATGTTTAGAGCCAACCGTGCGGCGGCACAAGCCGGAACGGGGGAAGCCGCTTGCCCGAGATCGGCAGGTGCGATAAGGGGTTGCTCGTTATATTCTGGAGGCGCCAGACGGGAGAATAGTATGAGCGATGCTAAGGGAATTACTGTTCTCGGCATTTGCGGCAGCTTGCGCAAAGGTTCTTACAATATGGCGGCGCTGCGCACCGCGATCGAATTGAAGCCGCCCGGCACGACGATCGAGATCGCCGACATCTCCGCCTTTCCGCTTTACAATGAGGATGTGCGCGCGCAGGGGTTCCCGCCCGCGGTCGAGAAGCTGCGGCAACAGATAAAGGCGGCCGACGCGCTGCTGTTCGCAACACCGGAATACAATTATTCAATGTCGGGGGTGCTGAAGAACGCGATCGACTGGGCCTCGCGGCCGCCGGATCAACCCTTTGCTGGCAAGCCGGCGGCGATCATCGGCGCCGGCGCCGGAATGGCCGGCACCGCACACGCGCAAGGCGACCTGAGGCGCACCTTCGTCTTCCTCGACATCCATCCGATCAACAAGCCCGAGGTGCGGATCGGCC
The DNA here is from genome assembly GCA_963733945.1 of uncultured Alphaproteobacteria bacterium. Classification (GTDB taxonomy): domain Bacteria; phylum Pseudomonadota; class Alphaproteobacteria; order ATCC43930; family CGMCC-115725; genus AP-15. The sequence continues at coordinate 88,712 of CAVTFD010000038.1, forward strand.
AGGCGCATACCAAATTCGACGCCAATGGCGGTCTGACCGACGAAGCCGCTCGCGGATTTATCCGCGATATGCTGGTGGCGCTCGAGAGCTGGACCCGACAAATTAGCCGCAAGAACTGAGACGGGCGTCAAAAAGCAATTCGCGGGAGGAAAGCCATGGATCTCGATTTCACCGGCAAGGTCGCGCTGATCACCGGGGCCGGCAACGGGATCGGCCGCGCCACTGCGCTCGGTTTCGCCAAGGCCGGCGCCAAAGTCGTCCTCGTCGATCGCGACGCGGCCGGGGGTGAAGCGACCGCCGGAATCATCCGTCAACAGGGCGGCGAGGCACGGTTCGTCAGGGCTGATGTCACCAAATCGGCCGAGGTGCGCGACTACGTCAAGGCGGCGCTCGACGCCCATGGCGCGATCGACTGTTTTTTCAACAACGCCGGCATCGAGGGCAAATGGGCGCACACCGCCGAACATGACGAGGAGGCGTTCGACCAGGTCATCGCAGTCAACGTCAAGGGCGTCTTTCTCGGCCTGCGCCATGTGCTGCCGGTCATGCTGCAGCAGCAACGTGGCGCCATCGTCAACACCGCTTCGGTCGCCGGATTGGTGGCGACGCCGGGCATGCCGGCCTATGTGGCCTCCAAACACGCGGTGATCGGGCTGACCAAGACCGCGGCCGGCGAGGTCGCCCGCCAAGGCATCCGCGTCAATGCGGTGTGTCCCGGCCCGGTCGATACCAGGATGATCCATTCGCTCGAGGCGCAGCTCAACCCGGCCGACCCGGCGAGCGTCAGCCGGCGCTATCAATCGGCGATCCCGATGGGCCGCTATGTCACGCCGGATGAGATCGCCAACACCGTCTTATTCTTGTGCTCCGATCTCGCCGCCGCCATTACCGGCGCGCAATACGTCGTCGATGGCGGGCGCACCGCGGTCGGCGGCGCGGTGACCCAGGCGATACAAAGCTGAAAGGGGCGGCGGGCGCGGCGGCGCTCCGTGGCGGCGGGCCGGCAACTGCGCTATCGTCGCGCCGCATGCCGCGGCCGGAAACCCGGCCGGGAAAGGGAGCTATGACCGAAACTCGCACATTGGCGATCGATATTGGCGGCACCGGCATCAAGGCCGCTGTTCTAGACGATGCCGGTCAGATGATCAGCGACCGCCGCCGGGTCCCCACCCCGCCCAAGCCGGTCGCGCCCGACGCGCTGGTGCGCGCCATCGACGAGGTGGCGGTGCCGCTTGGCAGCTTCGAGCGGGTGTCGGTCGGCTTCCCCGGCTATGTGCGCGACGGGCGGGTGCTGACCGCGCCTAATCTCGGGACGGAAGTGCTGGCCGGCTTCGATCTGCAGGCAGCCCTGGCCGAGCGCTGGGGCAAGCCGGTTCGAGTGCTCAACGACGCCGACGTTCAAGGCTTCGGCGCGATCAAGGGCGAAGGGATCGAGATGGTGCTGACTTTGGGTACCGGCGCCGGCACGGCGATCTTTCGCGACGGCGAGGTCATGCCGCATCTCGAGCTCGCTCACCATCCAGTCAGCGGCAAGAAAACCTACGACGAGTATGTCGGTAACGCCGCCCGTCGCGCTAAGGGCAAGAAAGTTTGGAACAAGCGCGTCCTCAAGGTGATCGGCATCCTCCGCGAGGTCGTGCGCTTTGATCATCTCTATATCGGCGGCGGCAATGCCAAGGATCTGAGCCCCCTGCCCGATGATGTGACGATAGTTCCGAACACCGACGGGCTGACCGGTGGCATCGGTCTGTGGCGTGCCGATCCCTCGCCGCATACGGCGGTCGGCATGGCTGCGGATGATGATCGGGCGGCTGGCAGCCGCAAGCCGAGCCGCGACCGTTCGGGCAAAAGAGGCCACCCGGACGCAACTCGCGCCTGATCGGTCGGTTTCCCAAAGCACCTTCGCAGGATCGGACGAAATGCGGCACTCCGCCATGATCGTGCTGGCGCTGGCGCTTGCTGGCTGCGCTGCCGCCGGGCCCCCGCCGCCGCCGGCTCCGGTGCGGTTAGCGCCGACGACCGCGCTCGACGCCCACATTCCGCCGTTCGCCCGTGCGCCCTATCAGCCGTTCTCGCGCGAGGCCGCGGTCCAGATCGCGCTGGGCGAGTGGTGGGCGTTCCGCAAGCCTGTGGTGTTTCCGAATGTCGAGCTGCCGGAAGACGAAGAGCGAGAGCAGGGATTATGGCAGCGGGTCGGCCTCTATTGGTGGCTCGGACTCGACCCGAGCTGGCCGCAAAGCGGCTGGACCGGCATCCACGACCAGAATGGCCAGGTCTTCTCCGACACCCGCGACGGGTACTATGCCTGGTCGGCGGCTTTTATTTGCTACGTGATGCGGCTGGCCGGCGCCGGCGGCAGTTTTCCCTATTCGGAGAACCACGCCGATTACATCAACGCTGCGGCCCGCCACGATCCCGGCGTTCCCTTGATGGCCGAGCGGGTCGAAGTCTACGCGCCGCAGCGTGGCGATTTGATCTGCTTATGGCGCGGCCGGCGGGTGACCTTCGACCAGCTGCCGGCGGGCAAGTTCCCCGGCCATTGCGACATCGTCGTCAACATCAAGCCGGGTCAGCTCGACGTTATCGGCGGCAATGTCGACAACGCGGTCGCGATGAAATATATCCCGGTCACCGCCGACGGCCACCTCGCTGGGCCGGACGGCGTTGTGCTCGACCCCGACCACCACTGGTTCGTCGTGCTGAAGGTGCTGTATCAGCAGAACGGATCCCCGCTCCCCGCCGCGATTTCGGCTGCGCCGTCGAACGGCCATGGTCCGGCTTAGCGGCTACCCGCCGCGACCTCGCGTCCGCGTCCGTTGTCGATCATTGTCTCGGCCAACCAGGGCTCACGGTCGAGCGCCATGCGGTAATGCGCATGCACGGCGGCAACGATCTCGCCATCGCGGCCGAGCAGCGCATCGCCGAACTCGATCATCCGCAGATTGGGCCACGCCCGCGGCCGCTGCCGGACAACCTCCAATATTGCGTGCTCGGCCGGTTGGCCGGGGTCGCGCTGCGCCAAAAGCAGGATCGCCGCTGCGGTGGAGCGCGACACCCCGGCGTGGCAGTGCACCAGAAGATGCAAGTGCGTCAGCTCCTCGATGTCCTCGGGTCGAGTAGCATCGAGGTCGCGGCCAAAGGCGAGGAAAAGCTCGACATCCCAGCGCTCCGGTGCGATCCAGCCCGGCGACGGCTCGATCACGTCGTGAAAATTAAGCTTCAAACGTCGATGGACACCAAAGGCGCGCAGCGCTTCGGGTTCGGGCCAGCCCGGATCGAGGATCGACAGCACATGAGTTGCATCGACCGCGCGGCCGCCGGCAAGTTCCTCGAGTCCACAAATGGTGATCCGGAACGGTATAGGCTCAATTCTGCTCACGCCCGGGTCTCCTTTGGCCGAGTTCCTTGCACTGGACGATCGCACAGAGTTGTGGCGAATTTGTGGGCAATCGGCCCGCTGCCCCGAACGGCGAACCAGTTTCCCGCCTCTACCCCAATTCCCCGCTTCTACCCAAGCTCTGCACAATCAAACGCTCGTCACTCGGCCAGGACGAGGGCGGGCTCGGAGCGGGTGACGCGCAGCACCAGCAGCGAGGCGAGGAGGCAGGCGAGGCCGCTCGTCAGGAAGGCCAGCAGGTAATCGCCGGTGAGGCTGCGCACCGCACCCGCGCCAAACGCCGCAAGCGCGCCCCCGATTTGGTGCCCGGCGAAGATCCACGCGATGATCACAGGCGTATCGCGGCGGCCGAACACCTCATTGGCCAACGCAAAGGTGGCGGGGCCGGTGGCGACCCAGTCGAGACCGTAAAAGACCGAGAAGATCGACAGGCTAACCGCGTCGAACTGGGTGAACGGGATCACGATCAGCGACAGGCCGCGCAGCCCGTAATACCAGAACAGCAGGATCCGCGGGTTGAAGCGGTCGCACATCCAGCCCGATGCCGTGGCGCCGATAAGACTGAAGACGCCGAGTGCGGCTAGTATGTTGGCGCCTGCGATCTGGGAGATGCCGCGATCGGCGCAATAGGCGATCAGGTGAGTGTTGATCAGACCGTTCGTTGACAGTCCGCAGACGGCAAAACTCGCGGTCAGCAGCCAGAAATCCATCGAATGCGAGGCCCGGGACAATGCCCCGACCGCGGCGGCAAACGGGTTGCCAAGATGGCGCGGCAGGCGCGCGGGCGCCATTTCGGTCCCGAACGGCCCGAGGCCGACATCGGCCGGCGATTCCGGCAGCAGCAGCGCCACCACCGGCACCGCCGCGGCAATCACCAAAGTCACCGTGACCGAGACCCCGCGCCAACCGTAGCGTCCGGCCAGCATCGCCAGGACAGGCAGAAAGATCAGCTGCCCCGCCGCATTGGCCGCGGTCAGCAGGCCCATCGCCAGCCCGTTGCGCCTGGCGAACCAGCGATTGGCCACCGCCGCCGCCATGCCCACGGCGCTGGCGCCGGAGCCGATGCCGACCATCAGCCCCCAGGTCAGGAATAGCTGCCAGGGCGATGTCATAAAGTTCGACAGCCCGGTACCGGCAACCAGGACGATCATGCAGCCGATGATCGTGCGCTTGAGCCCAATAACGTCGATCAGCCCGGTCAGAAATGGCCCGGTGGCGCCCATCAGGATGATGTTGAGCGACACCGCCCCCGAAATCGTCGCGACATTCCAGCCAAAAGCCCGCTCCAATGGGATGATCATCACCCCTGGGGCGGCGCGCACTCCGACGCCCGCGAGCGTGGCCGAGAACATCACCGCCAGCACGATCCAGGCGTAGTGCACCCGTCCGCGACATACTCGGGCGAGACCCGCCGGCATCATCGGCTCTCTCTTTTGCCTATTTTCCGGGCGAGTTTAGGACAAACCGTCAGGCGTGTCGGGGAAATCCGCGCGCTCCCTGGCATGGCTGCCTCGCGGATGCGGCTCTTCGCCTCGTCCGCGTTGGCCTCTGCGCGGCGGTTCACGCCGAGCCGCGGGCGGCGCGATCGGCGAGCCGGGTCTCGATCGCATCCCAGATCTTCGGTGCGATCTCTACGCCGTCGAGCCGAGCAATCTCCTGAATGCCGGTGGGCGAGGTGACATTGATCTCGGTCATCCAGTCGCCGATCACGTCGATGCCGACAAAGACCAGCCCTTGGGCGCGCAAGGTCGGCCCGATCGCGGCGCAGATCTCATGCTCGCGCGGGGTCAGCTCGGTCTTCACCGGACGGCCGCCGACATGCAGGTTGGCGCGCGCTTCGCCTTCGGCCGGCACCCGCATGACGCCGCCGACCGCTTCGCCTTCGACCAGGATGATGCGCTTGTCGCCCTGACGGATCTCCGGCAGATAGCGCTGCACCATGACCGGCTCGCGTTGGATCGATTCGTACATCTCAAGGAGCGCGGTCAGGTTCTCATCGCCCGGCCTCAGCCGGAACACGCCGGCGCCGCCATTGCCGAACAGCGGTTTCACGATGATGTCGCCGTGCTCCTTCCAGAAGGCGCGGATCTCGTCGCGGTCGCGGGTCAGCAAGGTCGGCGGCATCAATTCCTTAAAGCGCAGCACAAAGAGCTTTTCCGGCGCGTTGCGCACCGCGGCCGGGTCGTTGACGACGAGCGGCCCGTCCTCCGGCAGCAATTCGAGCAGGTGCGTCGCGGTGATGTAGGCCATGTCGAACGGCGGGTCCTGACGCATCAGCACGACATCAACCCCGCCGAGGTCGAGCTCTTCGAAGGCGCCAAAGCGGTGGTGGTCGCCCTGTCGGCGGAAGACTTCGAGCGGCCGGCCGCGCGCATAAAGCCGCCCGTCGCGCAAAGTCAGCGCGTCAGGTAGATAATGGAACAGCGCATGACCGCGCGCCTGCGCTTCGAGGGCGAGGGAAAAAGTCGAATCCGCATCAATGTTGATCGTGTCGATCGGATCCATCTGGATCGCGACGGCGAGCCCCATGCCGACCTCCCGATTTCGTTGCCGGCGACTATAGGCGGTTTCGCCCTGCCGCGACGCCCAGATTAGTTCAACTGGGTGCGCAGCTGCTGCAGGATTGCCGCGGCACGGTGGCGCGCCATGCCGTCGGGAGCCCGCACGATAAACTGCTCGAGTGCAGCGGCGGCGGCCCGCATATTGCCGAGCTGGCGGTGCAGCATTCCCGCCTCGCGCCACAGATCGGCGAGATCGGGCGCCAGCATCAGCATGGTCTCGACGATTTGGACCGCCCGCTCATGGCGCTGTTCCTGGATCAGGCGCGATTTGAGGTTGTTCTGCAGACGGAGCAGCACGTCACGGTCCGATACCGGCGCGTAAAAATCCGGCGACAGTTCGCTGTCCCCGCCGACGACCGCCTTCAAGAGCTCGCGCAATTCGGCCGCGCCGCATATCTGCCCGCTGTGAAACGGATCGAGGATCAACCGCTCCGCACGATCGGAAAGACGGATCAGAAAATGCCCGGGAAAGGCCAGCCCGGCCGCCTCCCAACCCTGGGCGCGGGCGGCGTCGATGAACAGGATTCCGAGCACCACCGGCAGCCCTTTCCGGCGGTCGATCACGCGCATCAGATTGGCGTTCTGCAAATCGTCGTAAGTCAGCTCGTCACCGGAATAGCCATACTTCAACAGGATGATCTCGTTGAGCGCGCGAGCGCGGCCGGCAAGGTCGCCCGATGCTCCAGGATGGCGCGCGACATCGCGGGCGATCAGCTGAAGATGATCACGATAGCGGGCGAAATCGACCCGCTGGCGCTCGAACGAGGCCAGCGCCAATGCCGCTTCGGCTATCGGCAGGATGCGTCCTTCCGAGGCGCCCAACTCGCGCAGAAAGAGCGCACAGCTCTCGGGGTCGGGGTGTTCGGGGGGCTCGTTCATATTTCGTCGCCAATCGTCGACCGGAAACGAACATATTTTTTCGTCTCGTTACCTGTCCACCCCCAACAGGGTCACCGCCATTCGAACCGGCGGAGCCCGCCGGTCACAGCTTCTGGACCTCGACCGGGGTCGTCGGCGCAGCACCGGGCGCTTCCGGCCCGGGGTCGCTCGCAGTGGAAGAAGGCGTTCCCGGCGGCTGAGAGCCCGGTGGCTCACCCGGCCGGATCTCGACAAAAGAGACCACCCGCTTCACGCCCGGTACATATCGCGCCATGTTCGTCGCGGTATTGAGCTCGTCCTGGCTGCGCGCCGAGCCAATCAGATAGACCGAACTGTTTACCGTCTCGATCGAGTAATTGACTGAGCGAACATGGGTGTTGAAGACGAGGTCTGATTTGACCTGCGACGTGATCCAGGCGTCCTTGGTAGACTTCCAGACGCCTTCGGGCGGCGCTACCTCGATCTCGTTATAGACCGTGCGGACCCCCGGCACCCGGCTGGCGACCTCTCGCGCCTGGGCCTTCATTTCCGGCGTCGGCGCGGTGCCGGTCAGAAGCGTGCGGCCCTCATAGACGGTCACGTTGAGGTCCGCCTGCATCGCAGGGTCCGCCTTGATCCACGCGCTCTGGACGTTCGTCTTGATCGAAAAATCATTGGCCGTGCCGCCGACGCCGCGCTCCTGGTTGGCGGCATAGCCCGCCCCGCCGGCCGCGGCGAGTCCGCCGACAATGGCCAACGGGCACCCCCCAAGGGCAGAAGTCAGCCCGAGCCCCAGTGCGAGCCGCAGGACAAGGCGGAAGTTCGACATCGTTAACCCCCCGGCACCAAGATGTCTGCCCTGGATTTTCCGATAAACCGCCAGCGTTTCCAATCGCAAGTCTTGTGGCCATTTTTGTGGCGGCGGTGGCGTGACGGTTTATGGTGACAACGGAATTCGCGAACCCGATCGAATTCTGTGTTCCGGCAAGGAGTTGCCAGCGAAACAGAGCATCGGGCGCGGGGGTGCGCCTCTACCGGTCGGTACCCCAGGCGCCGGGCCAATGGCGCGGCAAGCTACGCCGAGCGACCAGCATCACATCGAATCGGAGGTCGAGCCCGGCGAGGTCGGGCCGGGTGCCGAGAAATGCTTCGGCGGCGCGGGCGATGCGGCGGCGCTGGCGCGGCGCGAGCGCCGTCGCCGCCACGGCGATGTCCCCGCGGGACTTGACCTCGATGATCGCGAGCACCCGGCCGCGCCGGGCGATAATGTCGATCTCGCCCGCTGGGCAGCGCCAGCCGCGAGCGACAATGCGCCAGCCACGCAGCCGCAGATGCCAGAGGCAAAGCCACTCCGCCCGCCGCCCGCGGCGTTCGGCGCGCCGCCGCTGCACGATGTTGCGGCGTCGCGTGCGCCTCATCGCTCGCCGTCCCGGATCGCCTGGGCACGGCGATAGAGCTCGCTGCGGGGCAGGCCGGTCTCGGCGGCCAGCTTTGCCGCCGCGTCGCGCACACTGGTTTCGGCGAGCGCGGCGCGCAGGCGCAGATCGACCTCGCCGGCATCCGGCAAGATCAGTTCAGGCGGGCCGACGACGACGACGATCTCGCCGCGAGGCGGCCCGGTCTGCCGATAATGGCTGGCCAGATCGGCGAGACGCCCGCGCCGAACCTCTTCGTGCAGCTTGGTCAGCTCGCGCGCGACCGCGGCCTGCCTGGGGCCGAGGATTTCGCTGATGTCGGCGAGCGAGGCGGCAAGCCGCGAGGGCGCCTCGTAGAAGATCAGGGTGGCCTCGAGCGCTGCCCAGCGAGCCAGCGCCCGGCGCCGCGCCACCTGCTGTCTCGGCAGGAAACCGGCAAACAGAAAGATGTCCGGCGGCATGCCCGATAGGATCAGTGCGGTCAGCGCCGCCGATGGGCCGGGAGCCGCGGTCACCGGCAAATTTTCGGCGATTGCCGCGCGGACCAGCTTGTAGCCCGGGTCGGAGACGAGCGGCGTGCCGGCATCGCTGACCAGCGCCACCCGCTCGCCGCGGCGCAGCGCCGCCAGAACCACTGGCCGTATCGCCTCGGCATTATGGTCGTGGTAGGTCTGCAGCGGTGTCCTGATGCCGTAGCGGGCGAGCAGCCGCGCCGTTACCCGGCTGTCCTCGCAATAGATCCGGTCGGCCGCGCGAAGCACCTCGAGAGAACGCAGGCTGACATCGCCGAGGTTGCCGATCGGCGTCGCCACCAGATAGAGACCACCGTCCCAAGCTGCGCACGCGCCGGCGGTCGACGCCTCGGCCGGGTCGGGTTTACTCGGAGTCGGGGCGCCGTTAGGCTCGCGCCCCTCGTCGCTGCCACCCGAGGTTGCCTGTGCCGCGCTGGTGTTTCCCCCGGTTCGCCTCACCCTGTCTGGTCCTTTTCGCGCTCGCCGCGCTGGCCTCCTGCGTCCCGCCGCCGATGGTACCGGCGCCGGTCGTCACCCCGCAACCACCCTACGGCCCGCCCACGGCGCCGCCAGCGCCGCCGAAGCCTGCGGGACCGGCCGGGCCCGCAAAAGTTGCCCTGCTGGTGCCGCTGTCGGGCCCCAACGCCGGGCTCGGGCGGGCGATCCTCAATGCTGCGCAGCTGGCGCTGTTCGAAACCGGGGGGGACCGGTTGACCCTGGTTCCGCGCGATACCAAAGGGACCGCGGCGGGCGCCGCCGACGCCGCGCGGGCGGCGGTCGGCGAGGGGGTGGGCCTGATCCTCGGCCCCCTGCTCGCGGCAGAAGTCGAAGCGGTGAAGCCGATCGCCCGCGATGCGCACCTCAACATCATCGCCTTTTCGACGGTAACCGACCTCGCCGGCGGCAATACTTTTTTGATGGGCTTCCTACCGCGGCAGGAAGTGGTGCGCGAGATCGCCTATGCACGTCAGCGCGCGATCGCTCGGTTCGCGGCCTTGGCTCCCGATACAGCCTATGGGCATCTGATGGCCGACGCGTTGCGCGACACGGCGTCGGCGAGCGGCGGGACGGTCGCGAAAGTCGTGTTTTACGACCCGCGAACCGGCGATGTTTCAGGGGCGGTCCAGCGTCTGCTGCCGGGCAGCGCCGCGCCGCCGAGCGGCGACCCGGCGGCGCCGGATCAGGCCATTCCTGCAGCGCCGGCGGTGCCGAGCTTTGACGCGCTGCTGCTGCCGGAAGGCGGGAGCCAGCTGAAAGACATCGTCCGCGCGCTGTCGACGGCCGGACTCGACACCAAAGCCACCCGCCTGCTCGGCAGCGGGCTTTGGGATGTCCCCGACATTGGCAATGAGCCGGCGCTCGACGGCGGTTGGTTCGCCGCCTCGCCGCCCGACGCGCGGCGCGATTTCGAGCAGCGCTATCGCGCCACCTACGGCAGTGAACCGCCAAGGCTGGCTTCGCTCGGCTATGACGCCGCCGCGCTGGCTGCGGTGCTGGCCCGCGGCGAGCGCGGCCCGCCCTTCTCGCGCGAGGCGATCCTTGAGCCTAACGGGTTCAGCGGCGTTGACGGCCTGTTCCGCTTCACCCCTGAGGGGCTGGTTCAGCGCAGCCTCGCCGTGCTCGAGGTCGAGCCCCAGGGCAATATCGTCGTCAGCCCGGCGTCGCAGAGCTTTCACGACCTCGGCTACTGAGCTGGGCCCGGCGCCGGAGAATGGTTGTAGATCTGCACTTGGGGGCCCATTTGAGAGTAATCGTGTTTCGATAAGGGCATGGCCCCGCCGGTAAGCTTGCGAGCAACCGAACAGCGCTTCCCCAAATTGAGATATGATCTGATCCGGCGAGAGCGTCGGACCAGAATTTTCTTGTTAAGGAAGCTCTATGAGTATCGGTACTGTGAAGTGGTTTAACACGCAAAAGGGCTACGGGTTTATCGAGCCGGAGGACGGTTCGAAGGACGTGTTCGTCCATATCTCGGCGGTCGAGCGGTCAGGTCTCGGGAACCTGCACGAGGGGCAAAAGGTCAGCTATCAGCTCGAGCGCGGCCAGCAGGGCAAGACCTCGGCGGTCGACCTGCACGCGGCATAAAATGAGCGCCGACGCCGCCGCTCGGCGGCGTCGGCGGGCCCGCCAGGCCGGGGAGATCGAGCTGGGGAGAAAAGCATGTCACAGCACAAATTCCGCGTCGGGCAAGCAGTGGAGTTCTCTCCCGACCCGGGTGTCGATCGTCTGAGCAGAGGCCGCTATACAATCGTCCGTCTGCTCCCGCTGGAAGGAAACACGCCGCAATACCGAATCAAGAGCGCGGCGGACGGGCACGAGCGGATGGTCCGAGAGAGCCAAATAGGCACCCGATAATTCGGGTTCGGCGAAAGGTCGTGCGGACGCTTATCTAAACGAGCGCGAGAGTACGCTAGCGGCTCGGCCTTCCTGGCCTCGGCCGAAAAGGAGTCGCGCCGCAGTTCGGGCGCTACTGGGGCAATTGGTGCGCGGCTGCGGTCCCTGACTTGAGGGTGCCCGTCAACATTGATTAGGGCTATTCCGCCCATGTGTTTGATCCCACTGAATGCTGGATAGAAAAGACAACCAACGATTTGTCTCTCTCAGCGCATTTAAGACAGAAGTCACAAACCACAGGTTGAGGCAAAGTAGAGCCAGAGTACTCAGCTCGAACCAATGGATAATTATCCAGCGGATCGTCATGTCCCACTCCGTTGCAGTCGGCTGGCATCGCCGTGGGCAATGTCGAGGGGACGATAGGGGTTTTGCTCGACGCCGGCACACTGAGTTTTCGCGTCGAGACCGCCGGTCACGGTTTTCCCGGTTACAGGGGCTGGTAAACAGGGGATACTCTTCGACTTGTGGGGCGATCATGTGGCGGTTCTGAGGGAGGGTTCGATGCCGAGTTCTGCTCGTGTGGCGCTGATCACCGGGTGCGGTAAGCCCGTCGGCATCGGCAATTCGACGGCGCGGGCACTGGCTGCTTCCGGGGTGACAGTCGTCGTTGCCGACGTGGTCGCGACGGGTGTGGCCAACGAGCACAACGTTCAAGGCGACACCGACGCCTCGTGGGGCGGGGTCGACGGCCTGGTCGAAGAACTCGTCCGCAGTGGGCGAATCGCCTCCTCGACCTTGGGCGACGTCAGCGTTGAGGCTGATGCCGGGCGCATGGTCGAGGACGTGTTGAGCCGCTATGGGCGGCTCGACATCCTCGTCAACAACGCCGGGGCGCCGCAGGGCGCCGATCGCAACGAGATCGAGGATGTGCCGATCGAGGCCTGGGAGCGCACGATGGCCGTCAATGCCCGCGGCTGCTTTCTGATGTCGCGCGCCGCGGTTCCGGCGATGCGAAAGGCGCGCTGGGGCCGCATCGTCAGCGTGTCGTCGAAGGCGGCGTTCCGGCCCGGCCGCAATCGCGCGACCTATGCCGCCTCGAAGGCGGCGATCGTCGGCTTCACGAAATCTTTGGCCTTCGATCTGGCTCCGATCGGGATCACCGTGAATGCTGTCTGTCCCGGCCCGATCCGCACCTCGCGGGCAATCAGCACCAATCGGCGCGAATATGGCGAGGACCTCGAAATCGGTTTTGCCGAACGATCGAAGGCGATTCCAGTCGGGCGCTTCGGCAGCCCCGACGAGGTCGCGGCGATGATCGCCTTCCTCGCCTCCGACCAAGCCGCCTTTGTCACCGGCCAAGCGATCGGCATCGACGGCGGCTGGTAACCCGCGTCCGGATTCCGCCGCCGAACAGCACTAGCCGCCGGTCAGCTCGCGTCGCACGATCGCCGCGCCGTCGGCCAGTGCCTTGAGCTTGGCGAAGGCAAGATCGCGCGGCAGGTATTACATGCCGCAATCGGGAGCCGGGATTAGCCGCTCGGCGGGGATATGCCGGAGCGCGGCGCGGATGCGGGAAGCGACGGTTTCGGGGGTTTCGGGCCGCGGGTCACCCATGCTGATGACCCCGAAGATGACGGTCTTGTCGCCGAGGTGGTCGAGATTACCGAGACCGAGGTTGGGCTGCGCCGCCTCGATCGAGATCTGCTGCGCCACCGTGCCGGTCAATTCAGGTATTTCATGCCGCAATCGGGGGCCGGGATCAGCCGCTCGGCCGGGATGTGCCGGAGTGCGGCGCGGATGCGGGCGGCGACGGTTTCCGGGGTTTCCGGCTGCGGGTCACCCATGCTGATGACCCCGAAGATGACGGTCTTGTCGCCGAGATGGTCGAGATTGCCGAGATCGAGGTTGGGCTGTGCCGCCTCGATCGAGATCTGCTGCGCCACGGTGCCGGTCAGTTCGGACAGAAACGAATAGCCGTTGGGCTTGTCGCGCGAGACATAGGCGTAACCGAAGCACAGATGCAGCGCCGTCGGGCCGGTGATGCCTTGCAATGCCCGGTTGATCGCCGGCAAGGCCAGCCGCCGCGCTTCCTCTGGCCGGGCCTGCAGCCAAGGCTCGTCGAGCTGGATTACATCCGCCCCGGCCGCCTTCAGATCACGCACCTCGGCATTGACTGCCGCGGCATAATCCATCACCAGCTCTTCTTCGTCCTGGTAGAACTCGTTCTTGGCCTGACGCGACATCGTGAACGGACCGGGCAGCGTAATCTTGATCGGATGGTCCGTGCTGCGCCGCAGGAATTCGACATCGCGGGCCTCGACCTGACGCAGCCGCCGGATCGGGCCGACGATGCGCGGCACGACAACGGTGCCGCTCGACCGCCCGCGCACCTCCGCGGGATTGTCGAGATCAACCCCCGAAAGTGCGGTCGCAAAGCGGTTCGAATAGCTTTCGCGGCGGATCTCGCCATCGGTGATGATGTCGATCCCAGCTTGCTCCATGTCGCGAATCGCCAGCCGGGTCGCATCGTCCTGCGCCTGTTCGAGCCACGGCTCGGACACGCGCCATAGCTCCTGCGCACGCACCCGCACCGGCGGCAGATGCGTCAGCCGGTCGCGGTCGATCAGCCAGTCGGGCTGCGGATAGCTGCCGACCACGGTGGTCGGCAGAAGCGTTTCGGTCATCCTTGCCGCCTCATCCTGGGCTGTGTTTTCTTCGGCGCCGCAGCCCGAGAATAGCGGGTTTTCGCCCAGTATTGGAAGCCGCGGCCCAGAACGGGTGTGCGGCTCTCCGCCAGGCGCCGGCTCAGGCGGCCGCGCGGACCGGCGGCGCGTTGGCGCCTCGCTCGGCGCGGATCGCCGCGAGCACTTTCGGGTAATAGACCGGCGGGATGACGCTATACCGTGCGCGGATCGTCTCGACCGGCTCGGCCAGCAGCTTCTCCCAATCGGCCGCGAACAACCATTCCGCCCGCCGGCCATGGCGATAGCCTTCGAACACAGCCCGCCGCACCGCATGGCCGGGACGCGCCCGAGAAATCCGCTGCGAGGCGACGATTGCGATCAGCGCGAACCCCTTCAGCCCGGTCTGCGCGAACGAGAACGCGGTCAGGCAGGCTTCGCCGAGCGGGTCGCGGCCGTAGCCGCTGACGATGTGCAGCAAATCGTGCATCTCGCGGCTGCGCTCGCGGAACAGGGTCATGTCCTCGCCTGCCGGCAATTTTTCGCGGAATTGCGAGGCTTCGACCAGCCCTTCGGCCGACAGATTTTCCGCCGCCATGAATTCATAGTACGCACGCCCGAGCGTGCCGGGCGGGAGCGCCGCAAGGCTTTTCCGGTCGCTCAGCCGATCGAATAGCTGGCGGCGCTCGGCCAGCACCGCCCGGCCGGTCTCGGTCTGGCGGAAACGCGCGAACTGGCGCAGGGAGGTCTTGCCGCGCAGTGCGTCCATAAGCAAAAACACTTGGCGGGTGTCCTCGCGATCGCGCATCAGGCCGCGCATCGCGCGGATGGCGGCGATTGGGTGGAGGCGGGTGCTGGTGGTTTGCGGCATAGCTTGATCCTCACGTGAGGTCGACATCGGCAGATTAGCCTTACTGACAATTATGTCAATATGAAATTGGGGCATCGAGGGGAAACATCGGGCGATGGCCGAGACGGTCAAGCGGTTCCGCCGGACGCCGGACGAGACCCGGCGGCTGATCCTCGATGCGGCGCAGGCGGCGATCGCGCGCACCGGGCCGGAAGGGCTGCGGCTGCACGACATCGCCGCCGCCGCCGGCATCTCGCATCCGCTGATCCTTCACCATTTCGGTAGCCGAGCCGGCCTGGTGCGCGCCCTGACCCGCGAGGCAATCGCCGAATTCAAGGATAAACTGGTCGCCGCGATGACCGAACGCGACTACTCGATCGAACAGCAGCTCGATCGGGTGTTCGATGCCTTCCGCAACGGGCTGGGACAGCGGCTGGCGTGGCTGGCCACGGTCGATCCCGAGAATGACCAGAGCGGCGCGACGATGATCCAGCGCGAGATCGCCGACCACCTGCACGCCCGCCGGGTTGCCACGGCGCCGCCGGGCACTACCGTGCCGCGGGAGGACAGCCAATTTCTGGTCTACCTGATCGCCGCCGCCGCGCTCGGCGACGCGATTTACGGCGCCCAGTTCCGCCGCAGCGCCGGGCTCGAGGAAGGACCCGAGACCGACAGCCGGTTCCGCGCCTGGCTCGCCGCGCTGATACGGGGCCGCACCCCGCCCCCCTAACTCGTGTCATCGCAAGAGATTTGATTTCATTCGGCCAGTGCGATTGGGCGCGAACCGGCCGCCGACTTCCCAACCGAGATCGCCAAGCGATTGACGACATTGCTTGGCAAGCTGTCCTCGAATGAACGGCGCTTTCGGGTTTTCACCCCGGCTGCGCCGCCGCATAGTGAGGCGCATCCAAGATGGAGGAACCACATGGCTGACGATGGCGGGCAAGGCGAATTGTTCGACAAGGGTCTGGCGATGCGGCGGGCGGTGCTCGGCGCCGAATATGTCGACCGCTCGATCGCCAATGCCGACGCGTTCACCCAGCCCTTTCAAAAGCTCGTCACCGAATGGTGCTGGGGCGAGGTGTGGAACCGGCCCGGGCTCGACAAGAAGACGCGCAGCATCATCAATCTGGCGATGCTGACTGCGCTCAACCGGCCGAACGAGGTGCGGCTGCATGTGCGCGGCGCGCTCAACAACGGCGTCACTCGCGAGGAAATCCAGGAGGTTCTGCTGCACACGACGGTCTATTGCGGCGTGCCGGCGGCGCTCGAAAGCTTCCGCATCGCGGCCGAAGTGCTGAAGGAAGAGGACGCCAAAAAGCGGTGATACGGGTCCGCCCGACGCGCAAGACCCTGACCGTCGCGGCGCTCGGAACGACGCAGACCCTGGCTTGGGCCTCGAGTTATTACCTGCCGGCGATCTTGGCGGGGCCGATCGCGGCCGGTCTCAACGTTTCGAAGTCGCTGTTCTTCGCCCTCTTTTCCGCGTCCTTGCTGCTGCAGGCCGCACTCGGGCCGGCGATCGGACGGGCGATCGACCGCAGCGGCGGGCGCGGCGTGTTGATGCTGTCGAACCTGGTGCTCGCGGCCGGGCTCGCCTGGTTGGGCATCGCAGGTGGTGTGATCGCACTGGCCGGCGCCTGGGCGGTGCTCGGTTTGGGCATGGCGCTGGGGCTCTACGACCCGGCCTTTGCCGCGCTGACCGCGATCTATGGCCGCGAGGCGCGCAGCGCGATTACCGGCATCACCCTGATCGCCGGGTTCGCCAGCACGGTCGGCTGGCCACTCTCGGCCTGGCTCAACGGCAGCTTCGGCTGGCGTGGCGCCTGTTTTGGCTGGGCGGCGCTTAATCTTTTGGTCTGTCTGCCGATCAACCGGTTTCTGATCCCCAGGCCAAACGCCCCGGCAGCGATTGCCGCGCCGCAATCACCCGCACCGGTGCCGTCTAATGGAATGATATTGCTAGCCTTTGTATTCGGCGCGGTCGGCTTCGTGACCGGCGCGATGGCGGCGCATCTGCCATATCTGCTGGAAATGGCGGGCGCCTCGACGACCGCGGCGATCGCCGCTTCGGCCTTGATGGGCCCGGCGCAGGTCGCAGCTCGGCTGTTCGAGTTCGGCGTTCTAAAGCGGCTGCATCCGCTGGTCTCGACCCGGATAGCGCTGGTGTTGCACCCGCTCGGCGCGGCGTTGTTGGGCGTGTTCGGCGCCCCGGCGGCGGCCGGTTTTGCGATGCTGCATGGCGGCGGCAACGGATTGCTGACGATCTCGCGCGGGACCCTGCCCTTGGCGCTCTATGGCCCGGTCGGCTACGGCCGGCGCACCGGCATCATTGTCGCCCCGGCGCGGGTGACGACCGCCGCGGCCCCGTTGCTCTTCGGCCTGTTGATGAGCCGGATAGGACTCGGCGCGCTGGTCGTCTCGGCCGGGCTCAGCCTCGCCGCCTTGGGCGCGCTGACGTTGTTGCGGATACAGCCCGAAGCGGCGTCTGTGCGGGGCAGTTAGCGCTCGGTGCGCGCTATCGACGGATCGCGATCGGGCCTGTTCGGGGACCGGCGCCCGGGAAGGTCGGACCCCTGCCGTATCTTTCAAGGCCGCCCACCTTCTTCCAAAGTTGGCCGGCGGCCTGCTTTCGTTCACTGGTGACCGCGAAACGCGCTAGACTGCACTGATGTCCGAGCGTGAGGGAAGACCATCCCCCGAGGCGCTGCTGGCGGCGGCGAAGCACGAAGGCCGCGGCCGGCTGAAGATCTTTCTCGGGGCCGCGCCCGGGGTCGGCAAGACCTATGAGATGCTGCTGTCAGCGCGCAGGCCAAGTTGCGCGAGGGTGCGGATGTCGTCGTCGGCATCGTCGAGCCGCATGGCCGGCGCGAGACCGAGGCGCTGCTCGACGGTCTTGAGACGATTCCTCGGCAGCAGGTCGAGTACAAGGGCCACCTCTTGGCCGAAATGGATCTCGACGCGATCCTGAAGCGCCGCCCGCAGCTCGTTCTTGTCGATGAATTGGCGCACACCAATGCTCCGGGCAGCCGCCATCCCAAGCGCTATCTCGATGTCGAGGAGCTGATCGCCGCCGGCATCGACGTGTTCGCGACGTTGAATATCCAGCATGTCGAGAGCCTCAACGACGTGATCGCGCGGATCACCCGAATCCGCGTGCGCGAGACCGTGCCCGACAGCGTGCTCGACCAAGCCGACGACATCGAAGTCATCGACCTCTCGCCCGAGGATCTGATCAAGCGCCTGCACGAGGGCAAGGTCTATGTGCCGCAGCAGGCCGAGCGCGCGGTTCGCCACTTTTTCTCGACCGGCAATCTGACGGCGCTGCGCGAGCTGGCGCTGCGGCGCACCGCCCAGCGCGTCGACGAGCAATTGCTGTCGCATATGCGCGAGCATGCGATCTCCGGCCCGTGGCCGGCCGGCGAGCGGGTGCTGGTCTGCGTCAGCGAGGCGCCGAGCACGGCGGGGTTGATTCGCTATGCAAGGCGGATCGCCGATCGCCTGCGCGTGCCGTGGACCGCGATCTATGTCGAGACCGCGCGCACCCAGCGGCTCAGCGATGTCGAGCGCGACCGCATCGCCGACCATCTGCGGCTGGCCGAGCGCCTGGGTGCATCGACGATTACGATCCCCGGGCGCAACATCGCCGACGAACTCGTCGCCTATGCCGGCGCCAACAACATCACCCAGATCGTCATCGGCAAATCGGCCCGCTCGCGCTGGTTCGAGATGGTGCATGGCTCGGTGGTCCGCGAGCTGATGCGCAAGACCGGCCAGATCAGCCTGCATGTCATTTCGGCCGATGCCGAGGAACCGGTTCCGGCGAAATCCGTGGCGACCCGCCCGACATCCGAGGCGGCGCGCGTCGGCCCCTATCTCGGCAGCGCCGGCGGCGTCGCGATCGCCCTCGGCATCGGACTATTGCTCAAGGAGTTCGTCGCGGTGCAGAGCATCTCCTTGGTGTTCCTGACCGCGGTCTTGGCCTCGGCCGTCGCTTGGGGTCTGTTGCCTTCACTGTTCGCCTGCTTCCTAAGCGTGCTCGCATACAACTTCTTCTTTCTGCCGCCGCTTTACACGTTCTACGATCGGGGATCCCGAGAACGTCGTCGCCCTGTTCTTTTTTCTGATCGTCGCGGTTATCGTCAGCAATCTGACTGCGGCGACCCGCCGGCAGGTGGTGACCGCGCGGGCGCGCGCCAATACGACGGCCGAGCTTTACGCCTTCAGCCGCAAGGTCGCCGGGATCGGCGCGCTCGACGATCTGTTGTGGGCGACGGCCTTTCAGATCGCCTCGATGCTGAACGTGCGCACCGTGCTGCTGATGCCGGTCGGGGAAGGGGAGGGCCTCGAGGTCGCCTCCGGCTATCCGCCCGAGGACCAGCTCGACGCCGCCGACATGGCGGCGGCGCGCTGGACCTGGGAGCACAACCGCCCGGCCGGGCGCGGCGCCGACACCTTGCCGGGCGGCAAGCGGCTGTTCCTTCCGTTGCGCACCGGCAGCGGCCCGGTCGGCGTGCTCGGCATCGACCGCGAAACGCCGGGGCCGCTGCTGACCCCGGACGAGCGGCGCCTGCTCGACGCGCTCGCCGATCAGGCGGCGGTGGCGATCGAGCGCATCTCGCTGGCCAAGGGGCTCGACCAGGCGCGGGTGCTGGCGGAGACCGAGCGGCTGCGCGCCGCCCTCTTGACCTCGATCTCGCACGATCTGCGCACCCCGCTCGCCTCGATCATGGGCGCGGTTTCGAGCCTGCGCAGCTATCCGGAGAAATACGGCGCCGCGGAACGCGAGGAATTGCTGGCGACGTTGCAGGACGAGGCCGAGCGGTTGAACCGCTTCGTCTCCAACCTGCTCGACATGACCCGGCTCGAATCGGGCGCGATCGAGCTCAAGCTCGATCTGATCGATGTCGGCGAGATCATCGGCGCGGCGTTGCAGCGGGCCGCGAATGTCGTCGCCCGCCACCATGTCGAGGTAACCGTCGAGCCGGAGTTGCCGATGCTGCGGCTCGATGTGGTGCTGTTCGACCAGGTATTGTTCAACCTGCTCGACAACGCCGCGAAATATTCACCGGCCGGTAGCCGCATCGAGATCCGGGCGAGCCGCGACGGCGAATTGGTCGAGATCGAGGTCGTCGACGAGGGGCCGGGAATACCGCCCGACGATTTCGAGCGCATCTTCGATAAATTCTATCGGGTGCAGGCGCAGGATCGGCGCCGCGCCGGAACCGGGCTGGGGCTGGCGATCTGCCGCGGCTTTGTCGAGGCGTTGGGCGGGTGGATCGTCGCCCGCAACCGCCGCGACCGCTCCGGTGCGGTCTTGACGATCCGCATGCCGGTGGTGCCCGAAATCGGCGCCGAGCGGCAATCCGCCTTGGCTCATGGCTAGGGAGCCGACCGTCCTCGTCGTCGATGACGAGCCGCCGATCCGCCGGCTGTTGCGCACCACCCTGACCGCTGCCGGGTATCGCGTCGCCGAAGCCGAAACCGCCGCCGCCGGTCTGCGCTCCCTGGCCGTAGAGAAGCCCGATCTGGTGATCCTCGATCTCGGCCTGCCGGACCATAGCGGGATCGAGCTGATCGCCGAGATCCGCAAGGCCTCGCAGGTGCCGATCGTGGTGCTGTCGGCGCGCCACGACGAGCGCGCAAAGGTCGCGGCACTCGATCTCGGCGCCGACGACTATGTCGCCAAGCCGTTCGGCATGGCCGAGCTGATGGCGCGGCTGCGCGCGGCATTGCGCCACGCGTTTCAGGCGCAGGGCGAATTGCCGGTCTTTGCTTCGGGCGATCTGGCGGTCGACCTGGTGCGCCGCCACGTCACCCGCGCCGGCCACGAGATCAAATTATCGCCGAAGGAGTTCGACCTGCTTGCGCCATCTGGTCATGCATGCCGGCAAGGTATTGACCCATCGCCAGCTGTTGCGCGAGGTGTGGGGGCCGGCTCAAGCCGACGAGGTGCAATATCTGCGGGTGTTCATCCGCGGGCTGCGGCAAAAGCTCGAACCCGACCCGACCCGGCCGACCCATATCCTGACCGAGCTCGGCGTCGGCTACCGCCTCCAACTCCCGCCCGATCAGCGCGCCTGAGCCGCTCGGCCCAATCAAGCGCAATTCCTCGATCGCTAGGCTATATCGTGCGGCCATCACCCCGCGAATGATGCGGTGAGGCTTTTCGTGAAGCTGAGGAAATAGACGAGGCAGCTCAGCAGCACGATCCAGAATGTGGTCGGCCAGTCGGTCACATAGGCCAACACAATACCGCCCCAGGTCTCGGCGAGGGCGAGAACGACCGCAAGGGCGACGCCCGCGCGCAGCCGCGAGGCCAAGCGCAGCGAAGCGGCTGCCGGCCCGACCATCAGCGCGAAGACCAGCAGCACGCCGACGACCTGCGCCGCCTCGGCGACGGCGACGGCGACGATCGCCAGAAACAGCACCGAGACGAGGCGGAGCGACACGCCCTTGGCTTCGGCCAGCTCGGGCGCCAGGGTGGCAAACAGCAGAGGCCGCGAAATCGCCGCGAGCGCCAACATGCCGACCACACTCAAGCCCAGCAGACCCCACAACGTCTCGACGCCGACCCCGAGCACATTGCCGAACAGGATCGCCGTCGCCTCGCTCGCGCTGGTGGTGTAAAGGTACAAAAACAAAACACCGAGGCCGAGCGCCAGCGACAGGATGATGCCGACCGCGACATCGCGATTGCGCAGCCGATCGCCGAGCAAGCCCATCGCGACCGCCGCCGCCAAGGTAAAGGCGAGCAACCCCCAGAGCGCGCCGATGCCGAGCAGCACCGAGCCGGTCGCGCCGGCGAAGCCGACATGCGACAGCGCATGACCGGCAAAGGTCAGATTCCGCAGCACCAGGAAATACCCGACCATCCCGGCGACGATCGCGACGACGCCTCCCGCCATAAAGGCGGTGCGCATGAAATCATATTCAAACATTGTGGCCATAGTCATCGTGGCGATGGGCTTCCGCCTCGACCGGGCCATGCCCCGCGACGACCACGATCCGGCCGTTTACCCGCAACACCTCGATCGGGGTCTGGTAAAGGCGGGACAACACCGCGTCGGTGATCACTTCGTCCACCGTGCCGAGCGCGGCATGCCCGTGCCCCAGATAAAGCACCCGATCGACAACACCAAGCAGCGGGTTCAAGTCATGCGCGGTAAACAGGACGGTGATGCCGTGGCCTTGCTGGATCTGTTTGACCAGTGCGACGACCGCCTGCTGGAAATGCGGATCGAGGCTGATCAGCGGCTCGTCGAGCAGCAGCAGCCTTGGCTTTCCGAGCAGTGCCTGGGCGAGCAGCAGCCGCTGCAGTTCGCCACCCGAAAGTTCCCGCAAGGGCCGGCGAGCGAGGTTTTGCGCGGCGACGGTTTCGAGCGCCTGGTCGACCTCCCGCCGGCCGTCGCGAGCGATCAGCGGCAAGCCCCCAACGCTCTCCGTTCAGGGCGCTGGCCACGAAATCCCAGCCGCGCAGCGGAAGGTCCGCGACGGCGGTGCGCTGCTGGGGCAGGTATCCGGCCGTGCGATCGCCGCGCCGCGGCTTTCCCCCGAAGACCCTGATCTCGCCAGCGGCGGGCGGCAGCAGACCCAGGATGGCTTGCAGCAATGTGGTTTTGCCGGCGCCGTTCGGGCCGAGGATGGCGATGAACTCGCCGGGGCGTATCGCCGCGCTGACATCGGCGAGAACGGTGCGCGCGCCCCGGGTGATCGTCACTCGGTCGAGCTCGATCGCAAACCCCTCTAGCGAGCCAGCGCGCGGTCGAGCGCGTTGAGCTGCGACAGCATCCACTCCTGGTAATCCTTCCCTCGTGGCTCGGTCTCGGTCACGCCGACCACGGGTACGCCGGCTTGCGTCGCGATTTTCTGCATCCGCCGGGTCAGCGCCTGGCTGGTCTGGCTGTTATAGAGCAAGACTTTGACGGCCCGCGCGCGAAGATCCTTTTCGAAGGCCGCAACGGCGCTGGCGCTGGGCTCGGTGTCGTTCATGACCGCGAGCTGGAACCCGGCGTTGCGCATATCGAGACCCAGCGCCGCCGCCATGTAGCCGAAGACCGGTTCCGTCGCGGTCACGGGCTTATCCGAATATTTTGTGCGCAGCTCGGCGATTCGGTCCTCGAGCGGCTTGATCGACCTTCGGAATGTCGTGAGACGCCGGGCGTAATCGGCTTGGTGAACCGGATCGAGTTTCACGAACAGGCCGCAGAGGGCCTCGGCCAAGGCCGGCATCGCGGCGGGGTCGTACCAGACATGCGGGTTGTCGCCGGCCGTCTTGTGGACGAGCGCCGCGACGACGACGACCGCGCGCGACGCGGCGGGTGACGCCGACAAAAGCTTCTCTGCCCACCCGTCATACCCGGCCCCGTTGACGATGACGACCGCGGCGTCGGCGAACGCCCGCGCCGTCGACGGGCTCGCCTCGAACTCATGCGGGTCCTGGTCCGGGTTAGTCAGGATGCTGGTGACCGCAACCTGGGCGCCGCCGATCTGCTGGGCGATGTCGCCATAGAAATTTTCGGCGGCAACGACCATGACCGGGGCTGCTGCGGCCGTGGAAACCGTCATGACAAAGGCGGTGAAGCCGCCGACGATAAGATGGCGCATATCGGAAATCGCGAAGCGTGAAATGTTATAACACACTACTATCAGAATTGCCGAAGCGAGCAAACGGATCAGCTGCTGGCCATCACCTTGCCGCAGGAGTCGGCTGGGCTGCGCGGCGGAGTTATGGTGACAAAGTTTGGGTTGACCTAGGCGAGCGCCGAAATTCGCCGCAGAAAACCGCGAGGGTGCGGCGCGCTGCCCATAGCAAATCGGCGCGGAAGCAGGCAAAATCCGGCCGGCGGGGATTTTCCCGCGAATTGGGGGTCATCGGAATGTTCAAAAAAGTTGGTTTGGTAATCGGCGCAATCGGCCTGGCGGCCGGCCTCGCCACACAGGCGACGCCGGCGCAAGCCCAATCAGGAGTTCGGGTCGGGACATTGAACTGCAACGTCGCCAGCGGCTGGGGCTTTGTGTTTGGCTCGTCAAGAGCGCTCCGTTGCGTCTTTTCTGGGGCCGGTCGTCCTCCCGAGCGTTACAACGGCAGCATTTCGAAATTTGGCGTCGACATCGGCTACACTCAAGGTGGCGTGCTGGTCTGGGCCGTGCTGGCGCCGACCACCAACGTAGCTCCGGGCGCGCTAGCCGGGAGTTTTGGCGGTGCCACGGCCAGCGCGACCGTCGGGGTCGGGGTTGGCGCCAATGTGCTGATTGGCGGTTCGAATCGGTCGATTTCGCTGCAGCCGTTGAGTATCGAAGGCAATACCGGGCTCAACGTCGCGGCCGGCATCGGTGCGATCACCTTGCACCACGTCCCCTGAGGCTGGTCAGCGGGAACGCAAGGGGTCGCGGCAATGGACTATTTCGGCTCTTCTACTTGATGAGGTGCCGTGACCCCGGCAGGACCGGGTTTTCCAGAAGTCCCCGAGTAGACCCGGCTCGCCGACGAACCCGGGAATCACGTCGGTTCTTTCTCCGAGCATCGTTTCTCGAATGACGGCATGCGCGGCTTACCGCTGAACCCGATCCCCGAATCATTCGGCGTTCTCGGCCACCGTCGCGCCGCGGATCCCCACCTCATGCTTGGGCCACCCCGCGCGGCGGGTCGATTTAACGGATTCGTCATGGGTTTGCGTTAATTTGAGCGAATTCATCGATCGGCTGCCGTTACGCGGCGGGTTCGCCCGCGCTCCGGCGCTGGGGGACGCTGCGCTGCGGCCGATGCTCCGGCTCCTCTATTATCTCTACGCACAGCGGCTGGTTCGCGGCGTGCGGCGGCAGTTGCGGCCACGCCATATCGGCATCATCCTCGACGGCAACCGCCGTCACGGCCGCGCGCTCGGCATCACCGAGCCGCGGGCGGTCTACGATCTCGGCGCCGAAAAGCTCGACGAACTCCTGGAGTGGTGCGTCGAGCTGGGCATTCCGACGGTGACCCTATGGGTGTTCTCGACCGAAAATTTCCACCGGCCGGCGGCCGAGGTGTCTGGCATCCTGGCCTCGGTCGCAGCCAAGCTGACCGCGCTCGCTGACGATCCCGCAATCCACCGCCGGCGGGTCCGCGTCCGCGCAATCGGTTGTCTGGCAATGCTGCCGCCGCCGGTTCTGGCGGCGATCACCGCAGCCGAGCGCGCCACCGCGGGATATGACGGGTTCGAGCTGAATATCGCCGTCGCCTATGGCGGCCGCCAGGAAATCGCCGACGCCGTGCGCGCGCTGCTCGCTTGCCTGGCCGCCGAACAGACGACATTGGCCGAGGCGATCGACCACGTCACGCCGGAGGCCATCGCCCGCCATCTCTACACTGCCGGACTCCCCGACCCCGACCTGATCATCCGCACATCCGGTGAGGTCCGCCTCTCCGGTTTTCTGATGTGGCAGAGCGTGCACAGCGAATTCTATTTTACCGACGTCTTGTGGCCGGCGTTGCGCAAGATCGATTTCCTGCGCGCGATCCGATCCTTTCAAGAGCGCCAGCGCCGCTACGGCTGCTGACCGAGATATCCAACAACGGGGTCCGGGTGGGCGGCTCGCTGGATAGGCCCGCACCCACCCGCAAGTGGCGATAGCACCGGCCTCGGTTGTCGACACACCGGTTGTAGGTGCAGAAGATCGGCCGCGGGCAGTCACTCGAAGCGGAGGGAATATGAACATCGATCTGATGGGCAAGCGGGCAGTGGTGGCGGGCGGCAGCCGGGGCATCGGACGGGCGATTGCGCTCGCTTTCGCCGAGGCCGGGGCCGGCGTGTCGATCTGCGCGCGGGGGGCGGAGGCGTTGGCCGCGGCGCGCGAGGACATTGCGCGGCACGGCGGCACGGCGCATGCGGCGGTCTGCGATCTCGCCGATGCTGCGGCGGTCGCGCGGTATATCGAGGAAGCAGCCGGCGCGCTCGGGGGCATCGACATCCTGGTCAACAACGCTTCGGGCTTCGGCACCAGCGACGACGAGGCCGGCTGGGCAGTCAGCATCTCGGTCGATCTGATGGCGACAGTGCGGGCGACGCGGGCGGCACTGCCTTTTCTTGAACAATCCGAGGCCGGGTCGATCCTCAACATCTCGTCGATCTCAGGGTTTCGCGCGTCGGCCCGCACCCCGCCTTACGGCGCCGTCAAGGCAGCGATCCTCGAATACACCCAGACGACAGCCGCCCAATTCGCCCGCAAGGGCATCCGAGTCAATTGCATCGCTCCCGGCTCGATCGAGTTTCCCGGCGGCACCTGGGAGCGGGCGAAGAACCACAACCCGAACCTCTATAGTGCGATTCTCCGCAGTATCCCGTTCGGGCGTCTGGGCCGGCCGGAGGAGGTGGCGCGGGTCGCGCTGTTCCTGTGCTCGCCGCTGGCCGGCTGGGTCACCGGCCAGAACATCGCCGTCGATGGCGGTCAGATGCTCTGAAGGCGGGCGCTGGCGGCCGGGTCAGATCTCGAAGAAGGCGGTCTCGCGCTCGCCTTGCAGGATGACGTCGAACCGATAGGTCGGTGGGCCGGGTCCGTCGCGGCGGGTGGCGACGAGGGTCCGGCGGACCGCCGGATCGTCGATCGACAACAGCACCGGATCGCCGGCGTTGGCCGGCTCGTCGGCGAAATAAATGCGCGTGTAAAGCTGCTTCAAAAGCCCGCGGGCAAAGAGTGCCACGGCGATGTGCGGCGCCTGCAATGCGTTGCCGCGGCCCGGCACCGCCCCCGGCCGGATCGTCGTAAAGCGGAAACCGCCATCGGCATCGGTCGACACCCGGCCAAAGCCGCGAAAATTCGGGTCGAGCGGCTTGTCGGTCCTCGCATCGTCGGGATGGGCGTAGCGGCCGGCGGCGTTGGCCTGCCACAATTCGAGGCAGGCATCGGCGACCGCGGCGCCGTCGCCGTCGATTACGCGCCCCTCGACGACAATCCGTTCGCCGGTCGGATTCCCTTTGGTGAGATCGGCCCAATCCGGCCGATCGAGCGCCAGGTGGAAAAATGGGCCAACCGTCTGCGATGGCGTAATGATCAGTTTACCCGCCATCTCACGCGCTCTCCATCGGGGTCGCCTCACGGCCGCGCAACACAATGTCGAAGCGATAGCCGAGCGCCCATTCCGCCTCGCTGAGGCCCGGGTCGTAGGCCGAGATCAACCGCTCCCGCGCCGCCTTGTCTGGGGTACCGAGATAGATCGCATCGAATGCCAATAGCGGGTCGCCCGGAAAATACATCTGGGTGATCAGCCGGGTGGCAAAAGCCGGTCCGAAGACGCCGAAATGGATGTGCGCCGGCCGCCAGGAATTCGGGGTGTTGCGCCAAGGATAGGCGCCGGGCTTGATCGTCAGAAAGCGGTATTCGCCGCGCTCGTTGGTCACGACCTGTCCGACCCCGTCGAAATTCGGGTCGAGCGGCGCGTCGTGCTGATCGACCGGATGACGATAGCGGCCCGCGGCGTTGCACTGCCACAGCTCGACCAGGGTTCCCGGCACCGGCCTTGCGCCCTCGTCGAGAACGCGTCCGGCGACGATGATCCGCTCGCCGAGCGGCTCCCCCTTGTGACCCCGGGTCAAATCGGCCACGTCCGGCCCGGCCCAGTCGCCGGCAAAGACCGGGCCGGTCACCTCAGTCAAGGTCTGCTCGAGCCGGATCGGCGGGTTTTTCGGCGCACGCTTGACCGTGCTGCCGTAATCAGGATGCAGGTAAGGCGGTTGCGCGCCCAGCGGACTGCGCGCGAACGGCCGGATCGGGTCGGTCATCGGGTCATCCTCGTTGTGGCCGCTTCCGGGGGTTAGGACCCAGCCTGCGCGTAGCGCCCGTAGCCGGTCAAGAGGCCGCTGAAGGATTTAAATTGGAGTGGGACTACCCGTTAAGCTCCAGCACTCTCGGCGGAGCGGCGCCCTATCCCACGGTCACGATTTTGTCACGGCTGCACCACAGGTGCGCCGGGGATGAAAATGCCTTCTCCCGATTAAATAAGTAATCAGGCGACGCTTGGCGCCGCGCTGGAGGCGGAGGTAAGAGATGACCGCACCCAACCGAAAGCCGTGGTTTCGGAAGCTTGCCATGACCAGCATCGTCCTGGCTGGATTCGCCACCTTGACCTTGCAGACAGCGCCGGCTGAGGCAGGGGTCTTTGTCGGGGTTGGGATCGGGGTGCCCGGGGCTTGGGGCTACTACGCTCCAGCGCCCTACTATTACCCCTATTCGGTTTATTACAGCTATCCCTATTCCTATTATTACGGTTATCCGTATGTCTATCCAGCGGGCGTGTATTGGGGTCGCCCGTTCTATCATCATTCGCACGCCCGGTGGCGTCGTCACTGGCGCTGAGCGGCCGCCGCTGGGGTGGTCGGTAGCGGCGGGCCAATCCACGATGCGGACTTTTGGCACGGCGCCGAGGCGGCGCAGAAATGGTCGAGCCGAACCACGAGCGGCAGGGAAAACACCCGGACCATGATCGATGTCGGCAGTAGCAGCGGATCGTCGGTCAGGGTCAGCGCGACCGGGCGAGGGGCGTCATCGGGATCGCCGACATCGCTCGATTCCCCCTTGAAGCCCGCGATCGGGTGCAAGCTCAGCGCGACCCGAACCAGCCCCTCGGCCTGATCCTTTTTGGGGAGAACCCGCGCGAGAACGTCGAACCGCCGCGCGCCGTCATAGACCGGGATCGAAAAGTTGCGGTTCGCCGCACCGGCTCCGGCCGCGATTGCCTGGCGCAGGCGCTCGACCGCCGTCAGCGGATCGACCGCTCTGCGGCGGAAGGTTTCGGCAAGCGGCGGCTTGCGGCTGGTGTCGTCCGCGCCGCGCTCGGCCACGAACGCATCGCCACGGGCGACAAATCGCATGCTGACGCGATTGTTGCGTCGCTTGCGCAGATCAAAAAGGGCGTCGTAGCGCGCCGGCTCTGCCGCCCGGTCGGCGACGATTCGCCCGGTGGCGCGCGCGGTTCCGTCAAAATGGCTGACGAGGCGCGGCAGTCCCTCTGTGCGGATCTCGATTTCGTCGTCGTAGGCGATTTTGCCGCCGCGCAGCTTCAGCCGAATCTCCGCTGCCGGGAGGCCGGCCCAATAGGCGCTGTAGACCGCCGTGATCTCATCGGCGCGGGAGGCGCCGCCCGCCGCCGAAAATATCAGAGCGACAGCCAGAACGGCAGCCTTGCACCGCGACATGACCGGTTGCGGGCGCGGGACTCACGCCTGCAGGTAGCTCCAGGCGGCGCCGTCCCACACGATCCTCTCGCCGCTAGGAAAGCGCAGCTCCATAGCGCCGGTTTTGGACCGGGTCCGGCGCACCTCGCCGCCGGCCCCCAACTGCTCGGCCTCCCAGCGGTCGGTCAGCGCCAGCCCGATCCGGCCTGGGCTCAGCCCATCCTTGTGCAGCGCAATGGCATCGTCGAGAAGCTCGCGCACAGGGCTCATCTCGTGATCTCGCTGTTGTCCCCGGAGGGATCACTATCCCGCGCAATGCCGCGCTTGGCAAATCGCGCCGTGCCCGACCGCGGATTGCACTGGCGAGGATGGGCTCATGGCCCGCGACAAATAACGTTGAGAAGCGCCTGACGCTTGTCGATCGTGACCGCGTGGAGCGCGCGTTCGAGCGCACCCGGCAGGGCTGCCGGATCCTCGACCCGCTCGCCATAGCCCCCGGCGGCAGCGCAGACCTGTTCGAAGGCCGGCAGTTCGTCGAGGTCGATCAGCGGCGGCTTGTTGCTGCGCATCGCCTCGCCCTGCGGGTACATCGCGCTGGTTGCCCGCCGCACCGCCCCCCACATCGAATTGTTCATGATCACGAACAGCACCGGCAGGTCATGCGCCGCGGCGGCGTGGTGGAGCGCCACTGGATTGCCGAAAAGGTGCGAGCCGTCGCCCAATGTGGCGATGACCAGCCGGTCGGGCGCAGCGAGCTTCGCGCCCAGCGCCGCCCCGCCGCCCCAGCCGAGCCCCGAGGCCGGGCTCGATCCGAAATAGCTGCCGGGCAGATTCGATCCGCAATGCTCGGCCATCAGCGTGTATTCGTTGACCAGGATCGCGTCCTCGGGCTTGGCGCGGGCGATGCACGCGCTGGCCCAGGCCATGTGGATCGGGCGGAGGCCGGCGACCGTCTCGCGGGTTTTTTGCCAGCCGGCGCGCTGTGCTTCCGCGAGACCGGCAACCCGCTGCCGTCGCGCGTCGACGGCGGATTTGGCGCTGTGGCTGTCGAGCGCCGCAGCGAGTTCCGGCAATGCCGTCGCCGGCGCACCAGTCACCGCGAGGTCGCACGGAAATCCGCGAATCGGATAGCGCGAGAACAGTGGATCGACGCCCAGATGGACGATTTTGCATCGCGGCCTCGGCGCCTTAAGGCTCGGGACCCAGGGAACATCGCATTCGAGCACCAGGATCGCGTCCGCATCGTCGAGATACGCGGTCGCGTCATAGCCGAGATGGCAGGGATGGTCGGCGGCAAGCGAGAGATGGCGCGGCCGGTGCTGCACGACCGGGATCGCAAAGCGCAGGGCGAGATCGCCCAGCGCCGCGACCGCCGCGGGATCGCGACCGGCGCTGGCGGTGATGATCAGCGGATTGTCCGCCGCGGCGAGAATTCGCGCGGCCTCGTCGATCGCCGCTTTGTCGGGACCGGGCGGCGAGGCCGCGACCCGGCGGCCCGGCATGTCGTAGGCGAAGCCGGGCAGCGGCGACGCCAGCACCTCACGCGGCAACGACAGGTAGACCGGGCCCTGCGGCGCGCTGGTCGCGATGGCGAGGGCGCGGTCGACCACGGTTTCGAGCTGCTGGCCGTTGCGCAATTCGTAATCCCATTTGACGATCTCGCGCACCATCCCGGCCTGATCGAACATCTCCTGCGCCCAGTGGATGTAGACGTCGCGCGCGCCGGCCATGCCCTCCTCGGTCAAGGGCGAGCGGCCGGCGGTGAACAGCATCGGGACATTCTCGCGCGCGGCGTTAAAAGCGGCGCACACGCCGTTGGCGGTGCCGACGCTGACATGCACCATGACCGCCGGGACCCGCCCGGTAACCATCGCATAGCCATGGGCCATCGACAGCGCGAAATTCTCGTGGGTGGCGATGACCGGCTTGGGAACCGGCGTTCCGGTCCGCGCCGCTTTGGCGAAGGCCTCGACCAGCGGAGCGAAATCGGTGCCGGCATTGGCGAACAGATATTCGACCCCACGCTCAGCGAGCAGCGTGAGATAGGCCTCGGCCACGCTGTCGACCGC